>NZ_JAZEVT010000001.1:0-1977364 GCF_036668755.1 Achromobacter sp. ESBL13
GTGGCCCGGGTCAGACCAGCGGGTCTTCGGGGCTGGATTCCGCCGGCAAAGGGCCGCCGGCCAGCACACGAACCAGATCAATGACGGTCAGGATTCCCATGGCCACGGACGCGTACAGCGCCGCCGTGTTGAACACCGCCAGGCGCATGCCGGTGACCGGCAGCACGGTGTCCATGCCGATCACGGTCTGCACCCAGCTGCCCTGCGCCATCAGCCACAGCACCCACAGCACCAGCAGCTGGCAAAAGATGTGAGACACACGGCGCGCAGCGGGTCCGAAACGCTCGACCAGCATGGTGACGCCGATGTGCTGGTGTTCGCGCAACGCAATGACGGCGCCCAGGAAGATCAGCCAGACAAAAGCCAGGCGGGATACCTCGTCAGACGCGTTGATGCCGGAATTGAACAGATAGCGCAGCGCCACGTTGCCGAACAGCAGCACGACCATGACGACCAGACAGGCCACCATCAGCCAGGTCTGCAATGCAAAACACCAATCGGCGGCACGGGCCAGCGGCGAACCGCCGCGCGGCCCGGAAGGGAAGGCTTGCATGTTTGTCTCCTGCCCGGTTTTTCTGGGCTTTTTTCGCTTATGCTTTGGCGGATGTTAGCGCTAACATTTCGCTTTTGGCAAGCCCCTGTTTTTTGCGTCAGACTACGCGCTTCCCACCCGACCACGAAGGCCAATGTCCATCCGTAAACCCCGAAGTTCGCACGCTGGCCGCGTCACCATGCAAGAGGTGGCGCGACGCGCCGGCGTCAGCGCCATCACCGTGTCGCGCGCGTTGCGCACACCGGACAAAGTGGCCGAGGCGCTGCGCCTGCGCATCGCGCGCGTGTGCCAGGAACTGGGGTACGTGCCCAACCATGCCGCCAGCGCGCTGGCTTCGGCCCGCTCGCAGACCATCGTGGTGCTGATCCCGTCGCTTAGCAACGTGGTGTTCGTGGACATCATTTCGGGCATCAAGGAAGTGCTGGACCAGCATGGCTATCACATGCTGATCGGGGTGACGGGCTATTCGCCGGATGCCGAAGAAGCCTTGCTGCGCAAATATCTACAGCATTCGCCGGACGGCTTGATCCTGACCGGCATCGACCACAACCCGGGCACCTGGGCCTTGCTGCGCACGCACCACATGGCCACGGTGCATACCATCGAAACGCTGGCGGGCGCCGACGACATGAGCGTCGGTTTCTCGCAGTTTGATTCCGGCTATGCCGCCTGCCGCCATCTGGTGGAACGTGGCCGCCGCCGTATCGGCATCATCGGCGCGCAGTTGGACCCACGTTCGTTGCGCCGCTGCGAAGGGGCGCGACAGGCGTTGCGCGATGCGGGTTGCTACGACGCCACGCTGGAGATCATGACCCCGGAAAAGTCGTCGATCAGTCTGGGGGCGTCGTTGCTGGAATCCTTGCGACAGCAGCATCCAGATTGCGATGCCGTCTTCTTCTGCAACGATGACCTGGCCCAAGGCGCGGTGTTTCAGTGCGGCAGGCTGTGCGTGCGCGTACCCGAGCAGATGGCCCTGATCGGCTTTCACGACCTGGCGGGCACGGCGTGGACGACGCCGCCGCTGTCCACGATCGCCACGCCGCGCTACCAGATCGGCGTGTCGGCTGCGGGCTTGCTGATGCAGCATCTGGCGGGCGAGCCTATCGCCCAGCGGCACGTAGACCTGGGCTTTACGCTGGTGCAGCGCGAAACCAGCTGAACGACGGCGCTAGCTTGCGCGGCGCATGGCCAGGAACACGCCCGAGGCCATGATCAGCGCCATGCCCGCCAACGCCAGCGTGTCGGGCGGGCGCTGGAACCAGAAGGTGCTGAACAGCACGGCCAGCAGCAGCTGAAAATAGTTCAACGGCGCCAGGGTCGCTGCCGAGACCCGTTGGAATGCGGCAATCAACAACACCTGCGCCAGGCCGCTGCATGCGCCCAGCGCGATGATGATCGCGGTATCGGCGGGCGTGGGCCAGGGCTCGGGCAGAAAGAAGGGCGCCGGTAGCGCCGTGACGATCAGGCAGATGATCGCCGTATACGCGTACTGCACCGGCCCGGGCACCTTGCTCGACAGCTTGCGTGTCAAAACCTGGAAGATCGCGTAGCAGATCGCGGACACGGCCATCAACAGCGTGCCCAACAGCGGCAGGTCGGCGCCGGGCCGCACAATCAGCAGCATGCCGGCAAACCCCACGGCCACCGCCAACCATTGCACGGGGCGCACGCGTTCGCCCAGCAGCCACGGCGACAGCGCCACCATGATGAGCGGCGACGTGAAGTAGATGGCGGTGGCTTCCGACAGCGGCATCCAGATCAGTGCGGTCATGAAGCACGTGGCCACCGTGGCCAGCGTGACGCCGCGCAGCACCAGCAGGGGTTTTTCCGGGGCATCGCGCAGGCGCATCCCGCTGCCATGCCGCCACAGCATGGTGACGGCCAGAACGATCACCGCCAGATACCGCATCACGTTCAGGAACGGCGCGGGGTAGCGTTCCAGCATGTGCTTGGACCCCGCGTCAAAGGTGGCAAAGGCCACCAGCGCGGCGAAGAACAGCAGGATGCCGGCATTGCGCGAGGCGGCGGGCGTAGGCAGGACGGCAGCGGAAACGGAGGCCATGGTGCTTGCCGCGCGTCAAGCGCCGGCGTGGCCCAGGCCTTGCAGGAACGCGTCCAGCGCGGGGCCGATCGCCTGCACCATGTAGCCGCCTTCCTGCACGACGACGGTGGGCAAGCGCAAGCCGGCCACGCGCGCGCCGATGTCCCGGTACGCGTCGATGTCCAGCTTCAGCACGCTGATGGGGTCATCCTTGTAGGTGTCGAAGCCTAACGCCAGCACCAGCGCCTGCGGTGCGTAACCGGACAGCGCTGTCAGCGCGGTGTCCAGCGCGGCCAGGAAGGGGGCGTTGCCTGAACCGTGCGCCAGCGGCAGGTTCAGGTTGTAGCCTTCGCCCGCGCCGTGGCCGCGTTCTTCCGCGTAGCCGGTATAGAAAGGGTAGTAGGCGCCGGGGTCCGCGTGCAGCGACACCGTCATTACGTCCGCGCGCTGGTAGAAGATGTTCTGCGTGCCGTCGCCATGGTGGGCGTCCACATCCAGCACCGCCACTTTGGACCAGGTCTGTAGCAGGCGGCTGGCCGCCGCCGCGCTGCTGTTCAAATAACAAAAGCCGCCGGCGCGATCCCGATGGGCGTGGTGGCCCGACGGCCGGCACAGCGCGTACGCCATGCCGGACGTGCCGGCAACGTGATCGGCGGCCGCCACCGCGCTGTGCGTGGACCGCAGCGCCGAACGCCACGTCTGCGGCCCGATGGGGCAAGACAAATCGCTTAGGTAGTACCCCGCTTGCGCCACGATGGACGGAGAGGGGCAGGGCCCGCGCCCCGCCTGTTCGACCCGGCCGTTGTAGTAAGGCGAAAGGTTGGGCAACACTTCCGGGCCCGGGTCCACGCCGGGCGCCTTCAACGACTGCCAGCGCGTGTAGGCGGATTCCAGAAAGTTCAGGTAGTCGGCGCTATGGATGCTTTCCAGCGGTTTGCGGCCATAGTCCGAAGGCGCTTGCACGGGGATGCCGCGCGCCGTCAGGGCGCCTTGCAGGCTTTCCGCGCGGGACGGCAGATCGGTAGGGGCGCTGATCCGCCCCAAGCGCATGAACTGCTGCGGGGTGTGCAGCAATTGTTCTTCCGAGAAAAACGCCTTCATGGTGGTCCTCGCTGACGCGTCAAGCCTGTTTGATTTCGATTTCGACAAAAACGAATTCGGTGTCGCTCGGGTTGATGACGTTGTGCTCAACGCCAACCGGTCGATAGTAGGCGATGCCGGTGGTGAGCTGGCTGGTGACCTCGCCGTCGGGCGTTTCAAGCAACAGCGGGCCGGTGGTTTGTGGCACCACCACGTAGTTCATGCCGTGGCGGTGCCACCCGGTTTCACCGCCGGGCGGAAAGCGCCATTCAGTGACGGTGACGCGGTCGTTGTCGATCTGCACGGTGGGAACGGCGGCGGGGCGTTGCACGGGGGAAGCTCCTGAAGTTGTCATGGTGTCGTGGTGTCGGTGTCGGTGTCGGTGTCGGTGTCGGCGGCGGCGGTCAGGCCATTGTCGCCTGCGTGGGATCCCAGTGTTGGCCGGGCACGGCGGCAATCAGCTGACGCGTGTAGGCATGCTGTGGCTTGTCGAAAATCTGGGTCGGGGAACCGTATTCCACGACTTTGCCACGGTGCATCACCAACACGGAATTGCAGATTTGCGCCGCGACCCGCAAATCATGGGTGATGAACACCAGCGCGATCTGCAAGCGCTGCTGCAAGTCATGCAGCAGTTGCAGCACCTGCGCCTGCACCGAGACGTCCAGCGCCGACACCGATTCATCGGCCACCAGCACCTTGGGTTCCAGCGCCAGCGCCCGCGCGATGCCGATGCGCTGGCGTTGCCCACCCGAAAACTGGTTGGGGTAGCGGTCGAAGGCGGACGGGTCCAGCCCTACCAGCGACAGCAATTCGCGCACACGCGCCTCGGCCTTGGCGCGCGGCACGCCGTTGGCTACGGGCCCGTCGCTGATGATGCGGCCCACGGTGTGGCGCGGGTTGAGCGAGGCAAAAGGGTCCTGGAAGATCATCTGGATATCGTGGCGCAATGGGCGAAAGCGCGATTCGGACATTGCGGCAATATCCTGGCCATTGAAGATCAGTTGCCCGCCGTTGATGCCCACCAGCTTCAGCAGGCACTTGCCGATGGTGGACTTGCCTGAACCGGATTCGCCGACTATGCCCAACGTTTCACCGCGCCGGACGCTGAAGCTGACGCCGTCCACCGCATGCACTTCGCGCTTGCCGCCCAGCCAGCCATGGCCAATGACGTAGGTTTTCTTCAGGTCTTTCACTTCCAGCACGGGCGCGTCATTGGCGGTGGCCACGCGTTCTTCGCCACGCCGATGCGGCACCGCCGCGATCAGCCGCTGCGTGTACGGGTGGCGCGGGCGGTTCAGGACTTCGTCGGCGGGGCCTTGCTCCACCAGCACGCCTTTTTCCATGACGGCGACGCGGTGGGCAATTTCGGCCACCACCCCGAAATCGTGCGTGACGAACATCACGCCCATGCCTTTCTCTTTCTGAATGCGCGCGATCAGCGCCAGGATCTGCGCCTGCGTGGTGACGTCCAGCGCCGTGGTGGGCTCGTCGGCGATCAGCAGGGCCGGCTCCAGCGCCAGGGCCATGGCGATCATCACGCGTTGGCGCTGGCCGCCGGATAGCCGGAAGGGATACACGTGATACAGCGTGGCCGGGTCCGGCAACCCCACGAAATCCAGCAGTTCAAGCGTGCGCTTCATGCGCTGGGCGCCCGGGTAGGCGTCGTGTACGCGCATGACTTCGCTGATCTGTTCGCCCACGGTCATCAGCGGGTTCAGCGCCGACAGCGGTTCCTGGAAGATCATCGCCATGTCTTTGCCGCGCATGGCTTGCAACGTGGCTTCGTCTTGCTGCAACAGGTCCTTGCCACGGAACAGGATGCGGCCCTGCTGCGGCGTCAGGTAGTCCGGCAGCAGGCCCATGATGGCGTTGGCGCTCATGGATTTACCCGATCCGGATTCGCCCACGATGCACAGGATTTCGCCGGCGCGGATGTCGTAGGAAACGTCTTGCACGGCAAAGGGCCGGTCGCCGCCGCGAGGCAGCGCGATACTCAGGTTCTGGATGGACAGCAAGGGCGTGGCTTCGGTCGTCATGTTGGCCTCCTATTCGCCGCGCTTGCGCAGTTGGGGGTTCAAGGCATCGTTCAGGCCTTCGCCGATCAGGTTGATGGCCAGCACCGTCAGCAGGATGGCCACCCCGGGCCACACGCTCATCCACCAGGCTTCGCGGATCATCGTGCGCGCCGCGCCGATCATGAAGCCCCAGCTCATCAGGTTGCGGTCGCCCAGGCCCAGGAAGGACAAGGACGATTCCGTCAGGATGGCGGTGGCTACCATGAACGAGGCCGACACGATGATGGGCGACATGGCGTTGGGCAGAATCTGCGTGCTGACGATGCGCGCCGGCGTCTGGCCAATGACGATGGCCGCCTGGACAAATTCGCGCTGCTTGAGCGTCATGAATTCAGAGCGCACCAGCCGCGCGGCGGGTGGCCAGGACACGACGGCGATCGCGCCCATGATGGAATAGACCGACGGGCTCAGGATGGCCACCAACACAACGGCCATCGCCAGTTGCGGAATGGTCTGGAAGAACTCGGTGAAGCGCATCAGCGCGTCGTCCACGCGGCCACCGCAGTAGCCCGCCACCGAGCCGACCAGAATGCCGAACAGCAGCGCCACCGCCGTTGACAGCAGGCCCACCATCAAGGACACCCGCGCGCCCCACACCAGGCCGGCGGTGATGTCGCGCCCCAGCATGTCGGTGCCGAACGGGAAGTCAGCGTTCGTGAATGGCGGAATCAGCGGGTCGGCCACCATCATCCAGGGGGACTCTTCATACAGCAGCGGCGCGGCCAGCGCCACAATGACCACGACCAGCATGATGGCAAGACCCGCCACCGCGCCGTAGTTGCGCATATAACGTCTGGCAAAAGCTTTCATGCGGCGGCTCCTTGCTGCGCGCCCGCGGCGATACGCGGATCAATCAGGCGGTACAACACATCGGTCAGCAGGTTGAACACCACCACCATGATTGATGTGACCAGGAAGATGCCCAGCAGCAATTGGTAGTCGCGCTGGAGCAGGGCGTCGAACATCAGGCGCCCGATGCCCGGCCAGGCAAACACGGTTTCGGTCAGCACCGCGCCGCCGGCCATCTGGCCCAGCTGGATGCCGGCGAACGTAATGACGGGCAGCAGCGCGTTGCGCAGCACGTGCACGCGGATTACCCGGCTGGGGCTGACGCCCTTGGCTCGCGCCGTTTTCACGAAGTCCATGCCAATCACTTCCAACATCGACGCCCGCGTCAGCCGCACGTACACGGCCATGAAGAAGCAACCCAGGGTGACGGTGGGCAGGATCAGGTGTTGGGCGATGTCGGATGCGCGCGCCCAGCCGGTCAGGCCCGAGCCGACGGTTTCCATGCCGAAGGCGGGCAGCCAGCCCAGCACGACGGAGAACAGCAGAATGCCCATCAACGACAGCCAGAACAGCGGCGTGGCGTACAGCAGCAGCGCGCCGGTCATCACCGAACTGTCGATCCAGCGGCGCTTGTTGCGGTAACGCGCCTTGGCCGCGACCACGCCCAGGAAGACACCCAGCACGATGGAAAACAAAAAAGCGCAGGACATCAGCAGGAATGTGGCGGGCAGGCGTTCAACGATCAGGTCCAGCACGGGGACGTGGTTGCGGTACGAGAAGCCCAGGTCCAGCTGGACCACGCCTTTCAGGTACAGCATCAGCTGCGTCAGGATGGGTTTGTCCAGGCCGAATGCCACGCGCAATTGATCGACGTAGGCGGCATCGCCCGCGCCGGCCTGGCCCGCCAGCACGGCGGCCGGGTCGCCGGGCGCCAGCCGGATCAAAAAGAAATTGATGATCACCACGCCCAGCACGACCACCAGGGCCTTGCCGACGCGGGACAGGAAAAAGGAAAGGAATTTCATGCTTGGGATGTCCTCTCGGGCTGAACGCGGGCGGCCAGGGGGCGCGCCCATGCGCTGCCGGGATCCGCCGCCGCAAGGGCTTTGCGGCGGCGTCTTGCTGCGCTTACTTTTCGATGTAGACGTCGTCGAACGAGTCGTTCAACCCGATCGCGGTCTTGACCAGGTTCTTCACGTTGGCGCGGTACAGGGTCGGGAATTCCATATCCACCAGGTAGCCGTTGGCCACGTCATTGACCAGCGTGGTTTGCAGCTTGGTGTAGATTTCCTGGCGCTTGGCCGGGTCAACTTCAGAGGCGGCGGCTTCCCATAGCTTGTCGGTCTCGGGGTTGCTGTAGCCCTGCACGTTGGCAAACGGCGAACCCTTGACGATGTTCGACGAGATATACAGCCGCTGTACGCCCAGCGCGGGGTCGCCGTACTGGTAGGTGAACGTGGTGGTCAGGTCAAAGTCCCAGTTGCCCGTGCGGCTGGCCCAGCCGCCCGCGTCGGTGGATTCCACGTTGACCTTGAAGCCCAGCTGTTCCAGGGCCTGCTTGGTGTACTCGCCCAGGCGATCCCAGGTGGAACCGTACGGAAAGCTCAGTTGGCGAATGGTGTAGTCCTCGGGCTTGATGCCCGATTCCTTGATCAGCGCGCGCGCCTTTTTCATGTCGAACGGCATCGCCGGCATGTTCTTGTCGTAGAACATCTCGGTCGTCACGAAGGGGCTGGTGGACACCTTGCCCAGGCCGAAGAAAATATTGTTGACCACCATGTTGCGGTTCATCGCGGCCATGATGGCCTGACGCACCTTCAGGTTGTCGAACGGAGGCTTGCGCATGTTGAAGATCAGGTAGGCCTGCGGCGAGAACATTTCCCAGCCGGCGGTGGTGTATTCCACCTTGGGCAGGGCGCGCAGGCGCTTGATGTCGACGTTGTCCACATCGCCGCCGCGCAGCACGTCCACGCTGCCGCGTTCGAACGCGACGGCGCGCGAGGCTGCGTCGGGAATCACGTTGAACACCAGTTCGTCCAGATACGGCTTGCCGGGCTTCCAGTAATCGGGGTTGCGCGTCAGCTTGATGTATTCGCCGCGCTTCCATTCCTTGAACATGAACGGGCCGGTGCCCACGGGCTTCTGGTTGGCCGGATTGGTCATGAAGTCCGTGCCGGCGTACAGATGCTTGGGCATCATGGGCGCAAAGCCGGGTTCGAACATCAGCATGAACGCGGGGAAGGGCGTCTTCAGCTTGATCACCACGGTTTTTGCGTCCGGGGCGGTCACCGAATCGACAAACTTGTTCAGGATGACGCGGGCGCGGGCATGCGTCTTGGGCAGCATTTCGGAAAGCGAGAACACCACGTCTTCCGACGTGAACGGCTTGCCGTCATGCCACTTGACGTTGTCTTGCAGGTGGAACGTGTAGGTCAGGCCGTCGGCCGCCGCTTCCCATGACTTGGCCAGGCCGGGCTGCGGCTTCAGGTCTGTGGAATAGGTCAGCAGGCTTTCATAGATCTTGCCTGCGACGAACTGCGTGGGGCCTTGCTGGTTGATGGCCGTGACAATCACGGGCGGCTCGGGCTGCACGATCATGTTCAGCGTGCCGCCTTTGGTCTGGGCCAAGGCTTGCGAGGCGGGTAGCGCGGCCGCAAGGACCAATGCGCCGATGCTTAGGGAGAACCATTTCTTCGATTTCACTGCGAGCCTCCGGGCTGGAAAGGGACTGACAGGTGACCGCCGCTGCGCGGCCGATGCCGTGCTTTGACAAGCAAACCTTGTGCCACCTGGGTTTCTCAGGGGTATTACAGGTAAAGCCGCTACCGCCATGCTTCGTACAGGTGCTGGGTAAGGCAGGCCGCGCACCAATGCGGCGAAATCGGCGGTGCACGCGCGGCGTGCCGAAAGACGTGGAGACGTCGGCGTCGGCCGCGCGGCGATCCGCGAAGAAACAGCTGCCGCTATCTTGCGGCGTTGGCCCGCGCCACCATGGCGTCAAGCAGGACGTTGCAGCCGGCTTCCAGATGCTCGGGTTGCGCGTCCTCAATTTCGTTGTGGCTGATGCCGTCTTTGCAGGGCACGAAGATCATGGCGGTGGGCGCCACCGCGGCCATGTAGACGGCGTCGTGGCCCGCGCCCGTCACGATGTTCATCGCGGGCAGGCCGCGGCTGGCGGCGCCTTGCCGCACCTTGTCCACCAGGTCGGTATCAAACGGCGTGGGGCGGAAATACTGCACGTCTTTCAAGTCCACCTTCACGCCATGGGCCACCGCAATGTCGTCGCAAGCCCGGCGCCATTGCTGGTCCATGCGCGTCAACGTGGCTTCGTCTTCGTGGCGCAGGTCGGCGGTAAAGCGGACCTGGCCGGGAATGACGTTGCGCGATCCCGGATACGCGTGAATCTCGCCCACGGTCCCGCGCCCATGCGGCTGGTGCGCGTTGGCGATGTTGATGACGGTCTGCACCAGAAAGCTGGCCGCAAAGAGCGCGTCGCGGCGGATTGCCATCGGCGTGGGTCCCGCGTGCATCTCCATGCCGGTCACTGTGATGTCGTACCAGCGCAGGCCCAGCGAGCCGGTCACGACGCCGATGGTCTTTTCTTCGTGTTCAAGGATGGGGCCCTGTTCGATATGGGCCTCGAAGTACGCGTCCACCGGGCGCCCGCCAACCGGGTCGGTGCCCGCATATCCGATCACGGCCAGCTCATCGCGTACCGATATGCCCTGCGCATCGCGGGCCGACAGCGCGGTTTCCAATGTGAACTTGCCGGCGAATACGCCGGACCCCATCATCACGGGCACGAAGCGCGAGCCTTCCTCGTTGGTCCAGATCGCCACTTCCAGCGGCGCTTCTGTCTGGACGCCGGCGTCGTTCAGCGTGCGCATCACTTCAAGACCTGCCAGCACGCCGTAGCAGCCGTCGAACTTGCCGCCCGTGGGTTGCGTATCGATGTGGCTGCCGGTCATGACGGGTGGCAGGTCGTTATTGCGGCCGGCGCGGCGCGCAAAGATGTTGCCCACCTGGTCCACCCGCACGGTCATGCCGGCATCGCGCATCCAGCCGGTGACAAGGTCGCGGCCTTGGCCGTCCAGCGCGGTCAGCGCCAATCGACAGTTGCCGCCTTTAGGCGTGGCGCCGATGCGCGCCAGGTCCATCAGCGACTGCCACAGGCGTTGGCCGTTGATGGACAGGGTAGACGTAGTCATGTGTTGCCTCGATGGTCGGTAAGGGGATCGAAGTCTTCGCGCAGGCGCGCCAGGATGCCAAGCAGGTGCGTGTGCATGGCGTGGCGCGCGCGAATCGGGTCTCGCGCCGTGATGGCGTTCAGGATGCGTTGATGCTCGGCATGGGCGGCGACCCACGCCTGCGTCGTGACGAAATAGTCCTGCATGCGGCTATACAGCGAGCTGGACTGGCTTAGATTCCACAGGTGCGCCACGGCTGACGCCAGCGCCGCGTTGCCGCAGGCGGCGCCGATGGCGCTGTGGAACGCGCGGTCGTGGCGGCCGGGCGAGTCGGTCAGCGACATGGCGGCATGGGCATCGCGGATACCGGCAATTTGCGCGGGCGTGGCCTGGTGCGCGGCCAGCGCCGCGCACTCCGGTTCGATCAGCATGCGGGCTTCTAGCAGGTCGAACGGCCCGATGTCGTCCTGTTCGGTCAAGGCCGGCCCGCCCAGGCTGGCCGTTGCGGGAAACGCGGCGCCGTCCGGCGAGGTGGTGACAAATACGCCGGTGCCCACGCGCACCTCGACGTAGCCTTCGATTTCCAGGGCGATCAGTGCTTCGCGGATCGACGCCCGACTCACCTGCAGTTGTTCGGCCAGTTCGCGTTCGGAAGGCAGGCGCGCACCGCGTAAGAAATCACCCGCCCGGATGCGGCCGGCAATCTGGTCGGCAATCATTCGGTACAAGCGGGTGGCGGCGACAGCCTGAAAGGTGCTCATCGTGGCGTGGGGTTGTCATGGCCTGGTGGTCAGGCCACCAATATAGGCACGCCGTTATTGAAATAGAAGGGGAAATTTGCGTTTTCAGGGAAAACGATCAGAGGGAATCTACGCCTTCCTATCCGGTGGTCAGGCCAGCTAGGAAGCTGTGCGCTTGCCCTGAAGCGGGCGATGGCGTTGCACCAGCGCCCCTTCCTTGCGTGCCCCGTTCAGGGCTCGTTCGTAAAGGCGCGGACCAGGCGCGCGATACCGTCCAGTTCGTCCTGGGCGCCTACCACCCATTCGGGCTTGTCGAAGGGGCTGTCGGACGGGGCGTTGTCCATGCCGGCCTTCAGGTCGTTAAGCAGTTCCAGCGCCATGTCGGTGGCTTGCGGGCTGCTGCGGGTGGAAAGGGCGATGGCAATTGCCACCGCCTGGCGCATGGCCAGCAGGCGGCCGTCCAGTTCAGTGCCCATGAGGCGTCCTTGTTGTGCAACGTGAAAGCCGCATTTTACGGGCGTGACTCGGCGCGCGGCCAAGACGCTGCCGCGTTTGCGCCAGATCAAGCTGCGGCTGCCCGCAAGGGCGAATAATCCAAGGTATGCAAGCCGCCCTAAGCCCCATCGTTTCATCGCCCGCGCCTGCCGCCGCCGAACCGTTCTTTCCCCCTCGATTGCTGGCGAGGCTGGACAAGAACGGGCCACGCTACACCTCGTATCCCACCGCCGACCGCTATCACGGCAATTTTGGCGAACAGGACTACCGCGCCGCGCTGCGTCAGCGCCGCGCCAACGGTGGGGCCGAGCCGCTGTCGCTATATGTGCACATTCCGTTCTGCGATTCGGTTTGCTATTACTGCGCGTGCAACAAGGTGGTGACGCGTCATCACGACCGCGCGGTGCGCTACCTGGAGGCGCTGGCGCAAGAAATCGCGTTGCACGTGACGGAGCTGGGCCCGGGCGTACCGGTGTCGCAACTGCACTTTGGCGGCGGCACGCCCACCTTCCTGTCCGACGCGGAATTGACCCGCTTGATGCAGGACCTAAGATCGGCGTTCCGGTTCGAGAGCGATGCCGAGATTTCCATCGAAGTCGATCCTCGCACGGCCACGCCGCAGCGTCTGGCGCACCTTCGCCAGTTGGGCTTTAACCGCCTGAGCTTCGGCGTGCAGGATTTTGACGAGCGGGTGCAAAAGGCGGTGCATCGGGTGCAGTCTTTCGACGACGTCCGGGCGCTGATGCAAAGCGCGCGGGCGCTGGGCTACGACTCGGTCAACATGGACCTGATCTACGGGCTGCCGCTGCAAACCGCGGAATCGTTCGCGCGTACGATCAAGCAGGTGGTGGCGTTGCGGCCCGACCGCATTGCGCTGTACGCCTACGCGCACCTGCCCGAACGCTTCAAGCCCCAACGCCGCATCCATGAAGCGGACCTGCCTAACCGCGAGACCCGGGTGGGCCTGCTTGGCGCGGCCATCGACGGCTTTCTGCAGCAGGGCTACACGTACATCGGCATGGACCATTTCGCGCTGAACACCGACGCGCTGGCAATCGCCAAGCAGCGCGGCCAGTTGCACCGGAATTTTCAGGGCTATAGCACTCAGCCCGATCGGGACCTGGTCGCGCTGGGCGTGTCGGCCATCGGCCGCATCGGCAACACGTACAGCCAGAACGCAAAGGTGCTGGACGCGTATTACGGCGCAATCGAATCCGGCCATTTCGCGGTGGAACGCGGGCTTGCCCTGTCCAGCGACGACCTGGTAAGGCGGGACGTCATCATGGACGTCATGTGCCAGGGCCGGGTGGACTTCGCCGCCGTCGAGGCGCGCCACGGCGTGCGCTTTGGCGACTACTTCAGCCGCGAATTGCTGCAAATGGCGAACCTGGCTGAATTGGGCCTGGTCAATCTGCGTGCGGGCGAAGTCGAGGTGACCGGGCTGGGCTGGTATTTCGTGCGCGCCGTCGCCATGGCGTTCGACGGGTACCTGGGCAGCGCCGTCAGCGGCGCCAGCTATTCCCGCATCATCTGACGCGGCGCCTGTGCGGGTTGGGCTCATTCCGCGAACTTCTCGCGCAGGTATAGGGCCAGCGACAGATCATCGGCCAGTTGCAGTTTTTGCATCGCGCGTCGCTTGTGGGTGCTGATCGTCTTTTTGCTGCGCGACAGGCGCGCCGCAATCTGAGTGACCGACAGGCCCTGGCTGATATGGCGCAGGATCTCGATTTCGGATGTGGTCAGCGTCGCGTGGGGATGGTCGGGCAGCACGGGGCGGACCTTGCCGTCCTGCACGGAAAGAAAGGTCTTTTTGTTGCTGAGTACGGCTCGGATGATTTCGGGCAGCAACACCATTCCCCATTGCTTGGCCAGATAGCCGTTGGCGCCCGCGCGATACGCCGCGTATTGCGTTTCCTGCCGGTTCCCCGCCGAAAACGTGATGAGGGCCAGGGCAGGGTGGTGCCGCCGTAGCCGCCGCAGGAAGTTGACGCCGTCCCAGGGTTCCTGGGGTAGATAAAAATCCACCAGCGCCACGTCACAGGGCGTATGACGCAGCTTATCAAGCATTTCGCGCGCCGATGTCTCTCGGTGCAGCACCCGAAAGCCGGGGCGGCTTTCAAGGTATGCGCCCACGCCAAGGGCAACGACGGGATGGTCGTCGAGTATTGCCACCTTGATCACCGACGGCAGCCGCGACAGCAGCATATGCCTGCGCGCGCCGGTGCGCACGCCTTCGCCGCAGCGTGGCGGGTTGGAAATAGAGGCTGCTTTGGTCACACGTATTGGGACAGCTTTCATCGATGCTCCACAAGCCGGTAGCGCGAACCGCGTCGCGCTTTTTCTCGGCCAGAGTTGAAGTCCGGAGCACGCTCCGCGCCTGGTCATAAATTTGCGATGGAAGGTTACGTTTTCGAAAGCCTGTCCGGACCGGAATCACCCGAATATCGGACCGTTGCACCCTTGAACAAGCATTCAATCTGCCGCAAGAGTGGGCATATTCGCTTGACTGCCGCCCGGAAAAGGCGCAAAGGGTGCTACAATCGACACGTTAATTTCGGTCGATCCGTTGGAGGTCGGGGTGTTCCCGGCCCGGTTTTGGTTGGTATCGATCGCGCAACCTTGTAACGCGCCGTCCCGGCGCGTTTGAACAGGCTCAGAATCATGTTTTTCCTGCTGGCACGAACTACGACCCGGAACTTTCGCCCTATGTCGCGTTAGTTTTTCGTGCGTCGGGTTTCACCGTGTCAGGTCAGCGGTAAGACTCAGCAAGACAACCAGAAAACGCGGCTATCAGGCCGCGTTTTTCGTTTTCGTTCATTGATTTTTTCTCGTTCCAAGAACCCCAGGAAGCACTCCCGATGGTACAGATCACATTGCCCGATGGTTCGCAACGCCAATATCCGGGGCCGGTTACGGTCGCTGAAGTGGCTCAATCGATCGGTACGGGCCTGGCCAAGGCCGCCTTGGGCGGCCGCGTGACGTTTGAAGGCGAGTCGTCCAAGCTGGTCGACACAAGCTATCGCATCGAAGGCGATGCGCGCCTGGCAATCGTGACCGCCAAGGACGCCGATGGCCTGGATCTGATCCGGCACTCGACGGCCCACTTGCTGGCCTATGCCGTGAAGGAGCTGTTCCCCGACGCCCAGGTCACCATTGGTCCGGTGATCGACAACGGCTTCTACTACGACTTCTCGTACAAGCGCCCGTTCACGCCCGACGATCTGGTCGCCATCGAAAAGAAGATGGCCGAGCTCGCCAAGAAGGATGAGGTCGTCACGCGTGAAGAATGGTCGCGCGATGACGCCGTTGAATTCTTCAAGGGTATCGGCGAAAAGTACAAGGCCGAGATCATCGCGTCGATCCCGTCCAACGAGCCCCTGAGCCTGTATCGCGAAGGCGATTTCATCGACCTGTGCCGCGGCCCCCACGTGCCGTCCACCGGCAAGCTGAAAGTGTTCAAGCTGATGAAGGTAGCCGGCGCCTACTGGCGCGGCGACAGCAAGAACGAGATGCTTCAGCGCATCTATGGCACGGCCTGGGCCACCAAGGAAGAACAGGAAGCCTACCTGCACATGCTGGAAGAGGCCGAGCGCCGCGACCACCGCAAGATCGGCCGCGAACTTGACCTGTTCCACTTCCAGGACGAAGCGCCGGGCTTGATTTTCTGGCATCCCAAGGGCTGGGCGTTGTGGCAGCAGGTCGAGCAATACATGCGCGCCGTCTACAACAACAACGGCTACCAGGAAGTCAAGGCGCCGCAGATTCTTGATATTTCGCTGTGGAAGAAGACGGGCCACTGGGACAACTATCGTGAAAACATGTTCACGACCGAGTCCGAGAACCGCGTCTATGGCCTGAAGCCGATGAACTGCCCGGGCCACGTGCAGATTTTTAACGCCGGCCTGCATTCCTATCGCGAACTGCCGCTGCGCTATGGCGAATTCGGCCAGTGCCACCGCAATGAACCGTCGGGTTCGCTGCACGGCATGATGCGCGTGCGCGGGTTCACGCAGGATGATGGCCACATCTTCTGTACCGAAGAGCAACTGCAAGACGAATGCGCGGACTTCACGGCCCTGCTGCAGAGGGTTTATCGCGATTTCGGCTTTACCGAAGTGCTGTACAAGGTCGCCACGCGTCCTGAAAAGCGCATCGGCTCGGACGAAGTCTGGGATACGGCCGAGCAGGCGCTGATGGAAAGCCTGCGCCGCACGGGTTGCGAATTCGAGATTTCCCCCGGGGAAGGTGCGTTTTACGGTCCCAAGGTGGAATACACCCTGAAAGACGCCATCGGCCGCCACTGGCAATGCGGTACCATTCAGGTCGACTTCTCCATGCCCGTGCGCCTTGGTGCAGAGTATGTTGACCAGAACGACCAGCGTCGTCCGCCCGTCATGCTGCACCGTGCCATCCTGGGATCGCTTGAGCGTTTCATCGGCATGTTGATCGAAAACCATGCCGGCGCGATGCCGCCTTGGCTGGCCCCGGTGCAAGCCGTTGTATGCTGCATTTCTGAACCTTCGGCCGATTATGCGGCTGAAATAACACAAAGCCTGAAAAAACAAGGCTTTAGAGTAGAGTCCGATTTGCGCGGTGAAAAAATCACTCGTAAAATCCGGGAGCACAGCCTGCAAAAGGTGCCGTACATTCTTGTCGTCGGCGACAAGGAAAAGCAAAACGGCACCGTAGCCGTCCGCGGTCTGGGTGGATTGGACCTTGGCGCCATCGCATACGACGAATTCGTCGCGCGGTTGTCCGAGGATGTTTCTGCCCGTCGCGACGTCAATCAACCTGATAGCAGTGCTGCTTAACATTTCTAGGAGCTTTCAACATCGCCACTGAAAAAGCCAATCGCATCAACGGTGAAATCCGCGTCCCCGAGGTGCGCCTGATAGGTCTGGACGGAGAACAGCTGGGCATCGTCAAGATTGCCGACGCGTTCCGTCTTTCCGAGCAAAGCGACGTGGATCTGGTGGAAATCGCGCCGAACGCCGAGCCGCCGGTCTGCCGTTTGATGGACTACGGTAAATTCAAGTACCAAGAGCAGAAGCGCCAAGCTGAAGCTCGTTCCAAGCAGAAGGTCATCCAGGTCAAGGAAGTCAAATTCCGTCCGGCCACCGACGAGGGCGACTACCAAGTCAAGCTGCGCAACCTGCGCCGCTTCCTCGAAGAGGGCGACAAGGCTAAGGTGACCCTGCGCTTCCGTGGCCGTGAAATGGCTCACCAGGAACTGGGTATGCGTGTGCTTGAACGTGTGCGTGACGATCTGCTGGAACTTGCCCAGGTCGAAGCCATGCCGAAGCTCGAAGGCCGTCAGATGGTCATGGTGCTGGCGCCCAAGAAGAAGGCCCTGCCCGCTGCGGGCAAGCCTGAATCTGCCGCGTAAGTTCCAGCCATAGCCTTCGCAAGAAGGCTTGGCCGCTTCCCATCCGACCCGCCGTCCGTCACGTGACCGGCGGGTTCGCTTATTGGGCGGCTCTGCGCTACGATGTCATAAAGCCGCCTTCCCGCCAGGGAAGGCGGCGTACGTTCAGGGTGTCGCGATGCATGTTTTGTTCGTTTTGGATCCCTTGCCGCTTCTTAAGGCGTACAAGGACAGTTCGGTTGCCATGATGCGTGCCCTCGTGGCGCGCGGTCACACGCTTAGCGTGGCCATGCAAGGCGATCTGTACATCGAGGGCGGCACGGTCAAGGCCGTTACCACGCCGATCGCGCTGGTCGCGGATGCCGACCTGCACGGCCACGACTGGTGGACCGAGTCCGCCGCGCAAGATCTGCCGTTGGCGGATTTTGGCGCCGTCGTCATGCGAAAAGACCCTCCATTCGACATGGAATACGTGTATTCGACGCATCTGCTCGAATACGCCGAAGCGCAGGGCGCCCGCGTGTTCAACAGCGGCGCGGCCATTCGCAACCATCCCGAAAAGCTGGCCATCACCGAGATCAGCGAGTTCACCGCCCCGACGCTGGTGACGCGCAACATGGCTCGCCTGAAGGCCTTTCACGACACGCACCACGACGTGATCGTCAAGCCGCTTGACGGCATGGGTGGCACGGGCGTGTTCCGCCTGCAACCCAAAGACCCCAACCTGAACGCCATTCTGGAAACGCTGACCGACAACGGCGCGCGCACCATCATGGCTCAGCGCTACATCCCTGACATCGTCAAGGGTGACAAGCGCATCCTGCTCATCGGCGGCGAGCCGGTGCCGTATTCGCTGGCGCGTATTCCGCTGGCCGGCGAAACGCGCGGCAACCTGGCCGCCGGCGGCCGTGGCGTGGCGCAGGAATTGTCCCCGCGCGATCGCGAAATCGCCGAAGCCGTAGCCCCCAAGCTTGCCGCTCGCGGCCTGCTGCTGGTCGGCTTGGACGTCATTGGCGATTACGTCACCGAAGTCAACGTCACCAGCCCCACCTGTTTCGTCGAGATTGCCGAACAGACTGGCTTCGATGTCGCGGGCATGTTCGTCCAGGCGCTTGAAAAAGCCGTGGCGAATACTGCCCCGGCTGCCTGATCTTTCTGGAATCCGTCATGACCACGGGTATTGTTATCGTCGTGCACGCGCCTTTGGGCGCGGCGATGCGCGAATGCGCCAGCCACGTCATGGGCGACCTTGACGGCATGCTGGCCATTCACGACATCCTGCCCGAGGACCGGCCCGACGATCAGGCACCGGCCGTCCTGAAAGATATTCTTGAACAGGATCACGGCGCCGGTGTGCTGGTGCTGACTGACCTGATCGGCGCCACCCCCGCCAATATCTCCAAGCGCGCCGTGGCCGATGCCCAGGCGCAGGGCATTCAGTGCTGTGTCCTGGCCGGCCTGAATACCCCCATGCTGCTGCGCGCCTTGACCTATCGCAATCTACCGCTTGCCGATACACGCGAAAAGGCCTTGGCCGGCGGCGTGCAGGGTGTCTTGCGTGTAGACTGACGGGCAGGAATTTGCCCTATTATGTCGGCTGGTATTTCCGGTCGAAATGCGGTTGACGGTTTGCCTCTTTGCTGCGATCAACACTGCGGCGTTAATCCGCGGTCATAATATTTCCTATGCCTACTAAAGACATCGTCATCAGCAATAAATTGGGTTTGCATGCGCGGGCCGCCGCCAAGCTGACGCAACTGGCCAGCAAGTTCTCCAGCGAGATCTTCATCTCGCGTGGCGCGCAACGCGTGAACGCCAAGAGCATCATGGGCGTCATGATGCTGGCGGCGGGGCTTGGCGTGACAGTCAAACTGGAGGCTTCCGGCAACGACGCCGATCAAGCCCTTTCCGAAATCGAAACTCTGTTCGACAGCAAATTCGGTGAGCAGGAATAGAACGCCCCCTGAATCCGCCGGCCCTGGCGTTGCCGAGGCCGGCCCGTCTACGACCCTGAACAATGCCCACGACGGGGCTGGCCGCGCCAGCCCCGTCGTTTGTCTTTATGGCAAAGGCGTTGCCAAGGGATATGCCATCGGCCGCGCGGTCGTCATGGGCGCCGCGGCGCTGGAAGTGGCGCACTATCGGATCTCTCCCGAAGACGTGCCCGCCGAAAGCAGCCGCCTGACCGAGGCCCTGGCATCGGCGCAGCACGAGCTGCGGCAGTTGGCAGACACTTTGCCCGCCGATGCGCCACGTGAGCTGGGTGCCATGCTGAACGTGCACAGCTTGCTCTTGGGTGACCCCTTGCTGGCCGAGCAAACGCTGGGCCTGATCGCTGAACGCCACTACAACGCCGAATGGGCGCTGACCACGCAAGGCCAGATGCTGGGCCAGCAGTTCGACGCCATGGAAGACGAGTACCTGCGCGAGCGCGGGGCCGACGTACGCCAGGTCATCGAGCGTGTGCTGCATGTGCTTGCCGGCACGTCCGCCATCCTGCCCGACATGTCCCACATGGGCGGGGACGACGCGCTGGTGGTTGTGGCGCACGACATTTCTCCGGCGGACATGCTGCGTTTGCGCGGCGGCCGCTTCGCGGCTTTCGTGACCGACCTGGGCGGCCCCACGTCCCATACCGCCATCGTGGCGCGCAGCATGGGCGTGCCGGCCGTGGTCGCCATGGGCAACGTGCGCGAACTGGTGCGCGATGGCGACATGCTCATCATCGACGGCGCGGCCGGCGCGGTGGTGGTCAATCCGTCTGACCGCATTCTTCAGGAATACCGCCGCCGCCAGGCCGTGTACGCCGATGAGCGCGCCGAACTGGGCCTGCTGCGCGACGAGCCCTCCGTCACGCTTGACGGCATCGACGTCGTCTTGCACGCCAATATCGAACTGCCTGAAGAGGCCGCGCTGGCGTTGGCTTCGGGCGCGCATGGCATCGGCCTGTTCCGCAGCGAATTCCTGTTCATGGGCCGGCCGGACCTGCCCGGCGAAGAAGAGCAATACGAAGCCTATTCATCGGTGGTCAAGGTCATGGCGGGCAGACCCGTCACGATCCGTACGCTGGACATCGGGTCGGACAAGACCCTGGACGGCGAAGCCACCGTGGCTACCAATCCTGCGTTGGGGCAGCGCGCTATCCGCTACTGCCTGGCGCGTCCGGAAATGTTCGCCACGCAGCTGCGCGCCATCTTGCGGGCATCGGCACACGGCCCGGTGCGATTGCTGATCCCCATGATTGCGCACATGCACGAAGTGGTGGCCACCAAGGCTGCCATCGAATCCGCCCGCCGCGAACTTGATGCGCGCGGCCAGGCGTATGCGCCGCATATGGAAGTGGGCGCAATGGTCGAGGTGCCGGCCATCGCGATCGCCATCGAGCCCTTCGCGCAGGCGCTGGATTTCCTGTCTATCGGCACCAACGACCTGATCCAGTACACATTGGCCATTGACCGCGGCGACCACGATGTGGCTGCACTGTACGACCCGCTGCATCCCGCCGTGTTGCGCCTGGTGGCCAACACCATCAACGCGGGCGAGCGCGCCGGCAAGCCGGTAGCGGTGTGCGGCGAAATGGCAGGCGATTCACGCATGACGCGCCTGCTGCTGGGCCTGGGCCTGACAGAGTTTTCCATGCACCCGCAGCAACTGCTGGACGTCAAGCGCGAGGTGCGACGCGCGCATTCGAACGCTTTGCGCATCAAGGTAGCTACCGCCCTAAACCGCGCCTTGCCTGTCGACCTGGACGCGCTGGACCCGGCCTGAATCGGCCGGCTGAATTTGCCTGTATTGGCCCGTGTATAGGCCCGTGTATAGGCCCGTGTATAGGCCCGTGTATAGGCCCGTGTATAGGCCCGTGTATAGGCCATTCCGAACCTGCCAGACGCTGAACGCCCCTGAATGGGGCGTTTTTCTTTGCTTTTGCATCTGGAATCGCCAATGAAAAACGGCGTCGGGGCAGCCCCCGACGCCGTTTCTGGCAAGCCCTGCGGCAGTCAGCCGCAGGCCCGCTATACCGCTTTAGCTGTGATAGGCCGATTCGCCGTGGCTGGTCACGTCCAGGCCTTCGCGTTCCTGGTCTTCCGGCACACGCAGGCCGCACAGGGCGTTGGCGATCTTGTAGGCAATCCACGCCACCACACCGGACCAGACGATGGTCAGCAGCACGCCTTCCAGCTGCACCCACAGTTGGTGGGCGATCATGCCGGGTTCGGCCAGGCCGGGGCCACCGAGGACCTGGGCATTGAACACGCCGGTCAGCAAGGCGCCGACGATACCGCCCACACCGTGCACGCCAAACACATCCAGCGCGTCATCGGCACGCAGCAAACGCTTCAGGCCGTTCACACCCCAGACGCAGACGATGCCGGCGATCACACCGATGATCAATGCGCCCACCGGGCCGACCAGGCCGGCTGCCGGCGTGATACCCACCAGACCCGCAATCGCGCCGGACGCAGCGCCCAGCATCGACGGCTTGCCCTTGACGGCCCATTCCGTGAACAACCAGGCCAGGACGGCACCGGCAGTCGCGATCATGGTGTTGAAGAAGGCCAGCGTGGCGTTCTCGTTCGCGGCCAGGGCCGAACCCGCGTTGAAGCCGAACCAGCCCACCCACAGCAGGGCGGCGCCCACGAAGGTCATCGGCAGGTTGTGCGGTTGCATCGCTTCGCGGCCGTAGCCTACGCGCTTGCCCACTACATAAGCACCCACCAGGCCGGCCACACCGGCGTTGATGTGCACCACGGTGCCGCCGGCAAAGTCCAGTGCACCCTTGGCGTTCAGCAGGCCGGGCGCCGTTTCGGATGCGAACCACACCATGTGCGCGATGGGCACGTAGGCAAACGTGAACCAGATCACCGTGAATACCAGCACGGCCGAAAAACGGGCGCGCTCGGCAAAGCTGCCCACGATCAGCGCGCAGGTGATGCCGGCGAACGTGGCCTGGAACGAGGCAAACAGCAGCTCGGTCAGGGTGTTCGACATGGCGTACTTGCCGTCAGCCGGTGTGAACATGCCAGAGAAGAAGGCGCGCGACAGGCCGCCGAAGAACGCGTTGCCTTCGGTGAAGGCAAGCGAATAACCGTAGATGAACCAGAGAACCAGGCCCAACACGAACGTGCACAGCACTTGCAGCAACACAGACAGCACGTTCTTGCTGCGTACCAGGCCGCCATAGAACATCGCCAGACCGGGTACGGCCATCATCAATACGAGCAGGGTAGAGACGAGCAACCAGGAGATATCTGCTTTATCCATTTTCAGGCTCCAATGAGTCTTTCTTTATTTATTTACAGCGCAGCTTCGCCAGCTTCACCTGTGCGGATACGGATCACCTGTTCCAGCGGGGCGGCAAAGATCTTGCCGTCGCCGATCTTGCCGGTACGAGCGGCTTGCTCGATCGCCTCGATAACCTGGTCCACAAGGTGATCTGGCACGGCGGCTTCGACACGCAACTTGGGCAGAAAGTCCACGGCGTATTCCGCGCCGCGATACAGCTCGGTATGGCCCTTTTGACGGCCAAAACCCTTTACTTCGGTAACAGTCAGGCCCTGGACGCCGATCCCGGATAGAGCCACCCGCACTTCGTCGAGCTTGAAGGGCTTGATGATGGCGATGATGAGTTTCATGGCATTTCCTCTCATGGTTGCACGTTGGCCTCGTCTATCAAGCAATATCCATGCCATGTTTTTTGACGCCTGAGATGCGGGCTGCACGCGCGCATGTTGTGCCGGTGAGCACCAATGTAGGGCGTGATGCACCGCCTCGTGGCCTCAAAGTGGTGCGTCATGCCCGACATTGGGTGCATGCAACGAAATATGTTTCAGAAACGGCATTTGTAGCCAGTTGATGCTGCGGCCGTTGCGGTTTGTATTGGATATTTTGCTCGCTTGCCGGCTGCCAGGTCGGTCGCAATGGGCCGGGGAGCGTTGCAGCGCAACGGTGGTCCCCGTTTCAAAGGTGCTGCGTTCGGTATTCGGGCGGCTTTTCAATACACCAAATGAGGGATTCCCTTGATACCAGGGTTTACAGGCGTCGGCTTGTTGTTGGGGGACGGGTGAACAAGAATCAAGACAGCTCATCCAAATGGTGGGCGACGCCGCCCGCTGGTGCGGGGTGGCAGCCCGGCTCTCTTAATAAGAAGCAATAAGGAAAGAGGACACCATGAGGATTGAACGCAAGCTGATAGGCGCTGTCGCGCTGGTTGCTTTAGTGGGCATCCTGGCGGGCTGCAACAAGAATGAAGAAAAGGTGGCCCCGCCGGCCGCTTCAACGACTCCGGCGCCCGCGACGCCCGCTGCGCCGCCCGCGACTTCGGCGCCGGCTGCGCCGCCGGCCGCCAGTTCGCCGGCGGGAAGCGCGTCGTCGGCGCTTCCGTCTGAATGTGAGGCGTACGTGACCAAAGTGAACGCGTGCATGGATAAATTGGGAAGCAGCAATCCGGCTGCGGCCAGCGTCAAGCAGCAGCTTGAAGCGGCCAAATCGCAGTGGGCCGCCGTCCCCGACAAGACGCAGTTGGCGGCGCAATGCAAGCAGTCGTCGGATTTGTTTGCGCAATCGGCAAGCCAGATGGGTTGCCCGTAACGATGTTGGTAGGGGGTTGCCGCCATGGCAGCCCGGTTTTCTCCTGTGCTTTGATGGGCGGTCACCGCATGCGGCCCGCCCTTTTTTTTGGCGCTCGCTGACGGGCGTGGCTGCGCCGGCTGGCAAGGCACTACACTTGAGGCGTCAAGAACCTGAGAGGCCGCTATGAATAATCGCACCCAGTGGATGGAAGACATCCAGAAAAATATCTCTGACCTGATTGCCCGCAGCCCGGCTGCGGATGTGGAGCGCAATGTGCGCGCCATGATGACGCAGGCGTTCTCGAAGCTGGACCTGGTCACGCGCGAAGAATTCGACGTGCAAGCCGATTTGCTGGCGCGCACCCGTGCCCGCGTGGACCAGCTTGCCGCACAGGTCCAACAGATGGAATCGCGCTTGTCCGCCCTGGACAAGTGATGCGCGGTCAGCGACTAGTTGTTGACTGTTAGCCGCTATCCGCCAGGCAGTCCGCATCACAGAACAAAGCAAAGCGACCGCGTCATGCGGTCGTTTTGCTTTTGGTGGTGAGGGGAGGGTGTGCGCGACACGCGACGAGCGATCAGGGAAAAGCGATCAGGGAATTGCGATCGGGACCCTCTGATCAGGGACAAGAGCCTGGGAACAAGGGACATCATTGTCCCCCTCGGCCCATGGCGCCGGACGGAATTGCCGATACTGACGGTCTTGCATTCACGGAGACTGTCTTGACGCTTGCCGTACTTGCCAGCCGCGCGCTCAGCGGCATGCATGCGCACGCCGTTCGGGTTGAGACCCATTTGGGACCCGGCCTGCCCAGCTTCAACGTCGTGGGCCTTGCGGACACGGAGGTGCGCGAAAGCCGTGAACGCGTGCGTGCCGCGATATTGAACAGCGGGTTTGATTTCCCGCCGGGCCGCATCACTGTCAATTTGTCGCCGGCCGACATCCCCAAGGAATCGGGGCGCTTTGATCTGCCCATCGCGTTGGGCCTGCTGCTGGCTTCCGGTCAGCTATCCGCGCCCGTTGCGTGCCAAGGGGCAGGGCAGCCGCAGGCGCATGATCCTTCTTTGGTGGATCTGGTGTTTGCCGGCGAACTATCGCTGACCGGCGCGCTGGTGCCCGTTGCCGCGCCGTTGGTCATTGCCTTGAGTGTGGCGCGGGATGCGCCCGGCGCCACGCTCATATTGCCGGCGGGCAGCGCTGAAGAGGCCGCATGGGTGCCCGACCTGCGCGTTTTGTCGGCGCGCAGCCTGGCCGATGTCGCCGCGCACGCAGCGGGCTCGCATCGGCTTGCCGACGCCATCCCCAAGGCGTGGCCGCAAGCGCCTCCCGGGCCGTGCCTGTCGGATGTGCGGGGGCAGGCGGGTGCAAGGCGCGCGCTTGAAGTGGCGGCGGCGGGTGGCCACAGCCTGCTGATGGTGGGCCCTCCCGGCGCGGGCAAAAGCATGCTGGCCTCGCGTTTACCCGGTTTGCTGCCGCCGCTGGACCGGTCCCAGGCGCTGGAGGCTGCAGCCGTCGCCGCCTTGGCGGGCATGCCGCAAACGTTGATGGGCCAGCCGCCGTTTCGCGCACCCCACCATTCCGCCTCGGTTGCCGCGTTGGTGGGCGGGGGCAGCCGGCCTCGCCCCGGCGAGATCAGCCTGGCGCACAATGGCGTGCTGTTTCTGGACGAATTACCCGAGTACAGCCGCCGTACGCTAGAGGCCCTGCGCGAGCCCCTGGAGGCGGGCAGGGTGGTTATCGCGCGGGCGTTACATGCGGCTCAGTTTCCGGCGCGCTTCCAATTGATCGCTGCAATGAATCCCTGCCCGTGCGGATGGCGCGGGCATCCCGTGCGGGCCTGTGTATGCAGGCCGGACCAGGTTGCTCGCTATGTGGGCAAGATATCGGGGCCACTGCTTGACCGGATCGACCTGCACGTGGCGCTGCCACCCTCTGATCCCGAATCAATGGCAGGCCCGCCTGGCGAAGCTTCCGGCTACGTGCTGGATCGGGTGACGCGCTGCCGCCAGCGGCAGCACGATCGGCAGGGCAAGCTGAACGCCGCACTAAGCGGCGCCGAACTGGATCAGCACTGCATGATGCAGGCGGATGCTCAGGCGCTGCTGTTTCAGGCCATGCGGCGTCTGTCCGGTTCCGGGCGGGCGCTGCACCGGGCGCTGCGCGTTGCCCGCACGATCGCAGATCTTGATGGGGCCGACGTGCTTGCCGCCAGTCATGTTGCCCAGGCGGTTCAGTACCGGCGGCCGGGTTTGTAGGGTTGCTTGGAAGCCGGCTGCGCACCCGCCTGGGGTTTTTCCGCATTCCGGCTCGACAACACCCAGGAAATCACCATATAATCAAAGGCTTTCCCGGATCTGCCGTGCTTTTTAGCGGCTGACGTTCGGGAAAGAAGTACCCCCCAGAAGTGGCAACAGGTTTACAAGTTTTGCCGTTGAGTCGGTACCAGCCTTCGGGCTGCCAGCCACCAGCGCCCAAGCACCTCGCGTCATGTCAAATCAACAACGAGTTTAAGTTTAGGGAATCATCATGCCCAAGATGAAAACCAAGAAAAGCGCCTCCAAGCGCTTTAAGGTTCGCGGCAGCGGCTCCATCAAGCGCGGTCAGGCGTTCAAGCGCCACATTCTGACCAAGAAGACCACGAAGGCCAAGCGTCAATTGCGCGGCTCGACGGCCGTTCATGAATCCAACGTGGCCTCCGTCAAGGCCATGATGCCTTTCGCTTGATAAGGGAGACCTAATATGCCTCGCGTCAAACGCGGCGTAACTGCCCGCGCACGTCACAAAAAAGTCATTGCCGCCGCCAAGGGTTACCGTGGCCGCCGCGGTAATGTGTTCCGTATTGCCAAGCAAGCAGTCATGCGCGCTGGCCAATACGCCTACCGCGACCGTCGTAACAAGAAGCGCACGTTCCGTGCTCTGTGGATCACGCGTATCAACGCTGCTGTCCGCGAACATGGCGTCAGCTACAGCGTGTTCATCGCTGGTCTGAAGAAGGCTTCGATTGAACTGGATCGTAAGGTCCTGGCCGATCTGGCCGTGCGCGACAAGGCCGGCTTTGCCGCCATCGTGCAGCAAGCCAAGGCTGCCTTGGCTGCCTGATCGCGCGCTTTAACTCATCGCGCATCGCTGCAAACGGGGCTGTAATGGCCCCGTTTGCGTTTTGAAGGCTGGATTTCATGACTCTATTGGTTGACGACCTGGTCTCCCAGGCGCAAGAACGGTTCGCCGCGGCTACGGATGCCGCCGCGCTCGAGAACGCAAAGGCTCGCTTCCTGGGTAAGGAAGGCGCACTGACGGTGCTGCTAAAGGGCCTGGGCAAGCTTGATCCCGAGCAAAAGCGCGAGATGGGCGCCCGTATCAATCAGGCCAAGCAACAAGTCGAAGAGCTCCTGAATTCGCGCCGCGCCGCATTGGCGCAGGCGGAACTGGACGCCCGACTGGCTTCTGAAACCATTGACGTCACCCTGCCTGGCCGCGGTCGCGCGCCGGGAGGCATCCATCCGGTGATCCGGACCTGGGAACGTGTGGAAGCCATCTTCCGTTCCATTGGCTTCGATGTGGCCGACGGCCCCGAAGTGGAAAACGACTGGACCAATTTCACCGCGTTGAACAACCCGCTGGACCATCCGGCGCGTTCCATGCAGGACACGTTCTACGTCGACATGAACGACGCCGACGGCCTGCCGCTGCTGCTGCGCACGCACACCAGCCCCATGCAGGTACGTTATGCCCGCATGCACAAGCCGCCCATCAAGGTGATTGCGCCCGGGCGCACCTATCGCGTCGACAGCGACGCCACGCACTCGCCCATGTTCCACCAGGTGGAAGGGCTCTGGATCGCCGAAGACATCTCGTTTGCCGACCTGAAGGGTGTGTACACCGATTTCCTGCGTTGCTTCTTTGAAAGCGACGATCTTGTCGTGCGCTTCCGCCCGTCGTTCTTCCCGTTCACGGAGCCGTCCGCCGAAATCGACATGATGTTCACCTCGGGTCCCAACCGTGGCCGCTGGCTGGAAATTTCCGGCTCGGGTCAGGTGCACCCTGAAGTGGTGCGCAACTTCGGCCTTGATCCCGAGCGCTACATCGGCTTTGCCTTTGGTTCCGGCCTTGAGCGCCTGACGATGTTGCGCTATGGCGTCAACGACCTGCGCCAGTTCTACGAAGGCGATTTGCGCTTCTTGCGCCAGTTCAACGAATAACAGACGGCTGATCATGCAATTTCCCGAATCCTGGCTGCGTACGCTGGTCAACCCTCCCATCGCAACCGACGAACTCGCGCATCGCCTCACCATGGCTGGCCTGGAAGTCGAAGAGACGGCGCCCGCCGCACCGGCCTTCACCGGCGTGGTCGTGGGCCACATCGTCGATATCGCTCCGCACCCCGACGCCGACAAGCTGCGCGTCTGCCAAGTGGACGATGGCTCTGGCGAACGCCTTCAAATTGTGTGCGGCGCGCCGAACGCGGCGGCCGGCCTGAAGGTGCCGCTGGCCCGCGTGGGCGCGGAACTGCCCGGCGGCATGAAGATCGGCGTGGCGAAAATGCGCGGCGTCCACTCGTCGGGCATGTTGTGCTCGGCCCGCGAACTGGGCTTGTCGCAAGACCACGCAGGCTTGTTGGAACTGCCGGCCGACATGGTGCCCGGTCAGTCTATCCGCGAAGCGCTGGACCTGGACGACACGCTCTTCACGCTCAAGCTCACGCCTAACCGCGCCGACTGCCTGTCGATACTTGGCGTTGCGCGTGAAGTGGCCGCGCTGACGGGTGCACCGTTGTCGGTGCCCACGGCCGTTGCCGTGCCCGTTCAGCTTGAAGAACGTCTGCCCGTCAAGATCGATGCCCCGGACCTTTGCGGCCGGTTTGCCGGCCGCGTCATTCGTGGCGTGAATGCCCGCGCCGCAACGCCAGACTGGATGAAGACGCGCCTTGAGCGCGCCGGCCAACGATCGCTGTCGGCACTGGTCGATATCTCGAACTACGTCATGCTTGAGTTGGGCCGTCCGTCGCATGTGTTCGATCTGGACAAGATCGGCGGCGATATCTCCGTGCGCTGGGCGCGCGAAGGCGAGACGCTGGAACTGTTGAACGGCCAGACCGTCACGCTGGACCCGAAGGTCGGCGTGGTGGTGGCCGGCGATCAGGTGGAAAGCCTGGCCGGCATCATGGGTGGTGAAGCCACGTCCGTGACGCTGGACACGCAGAACGTCTATCTGGAAGCCGCGTTCTGGTGGCCGCAGGCGATTGCGGGGCGCGCGCGCCGCTACAAGTTCAGCTCGGAAGCCAGCCATCGCTTCGAGCGCGGCGTGGACTACGCCAGCATTCCCGAACACATCGAATTCATTACGCGCCTGATCGTCGACATCTGCGGCGGCCAGGTTGGCCCGGTGGACGACCAGATCGTCAACCTGCCCACGCGCGCGCCTGTGCGCATGCGTCTGGCGCGCTGCCATCGTGTGCTTGGCGTGCCCGTCACGCAAGAGCAGGTCGCCAAGATTTTCGCCAGCCTGGGTCTGGAATTCACGGTTGAAGGCGATGACTTCATCGTCAGCCCGCCGTCGTACCGCTTCGACCTTGAAATCGAAGAAGACCTGATCGAAGAAGTGGCTCGCATCTATGGCTTCGAGAGCATTCCCGATGTGCCGCCGATGGCGCGCGCCAAGATGTTCTCGCAGCCCGAAGTGCATCGCGGCGCGCATGCGCTGCGTCGCCTGACGGCCGCGCAGGATTATCAGGAAGTCGTGAACTACAGCTTCGTTGAAGCCGATTGGGAACGCGACTACGCCGGCAACGACACGCCCGTGCGCTTGGTCAATCCGATCGCCAGCCACTTGTCGGTCATGCGTTCCAGCCTGATTGGTGGCTTGGTCGCCAACATCCGCCACAACGCCAACCGCAAGCAGTCACGCGTGCGCGTGTTCGAACTGGGCCGCGTCTTCATGCGCGACGCCAGCGCACAAGATGGTCCGCTGGAAGTTGCGGGCGTGCGTCAGCCGATGCGCTTGTCGGGCGCGGCCTGGGGGCCGGCCGTTGAAGAGCAGTGGGGCGTTGCCACGCGCCAGGTCGATTTCTTTGACGTGAAGATGGACGTCGAAGCATTGTTCGGCGCCCGCGGTCGTCGTCTGCGTTTCGAAGCCGCCGCGCATCCCGCGCTGCATCCGGGCCGCAGTGCCCGCATCGAACTGGATGGCAAGCAAGTGGGCTGGGTCGGCGAACTGCACCCGCGTTGGGCGCAGCAGGCAGACTTGGCGCACGCGCCCGTCGTGTTCGAACTTGATGTGCAGGCCTTGTCCGAAGGCGAATTGCCCCAGGTGCGCGAGCTCTCGCGCCAGCCCGTGGTCGTGCGCGACCTGGCGCTGTGGGTGGACGTTTCGGTATCCACGCAGTCGATGTTGGACACCGTGTTCGCAGCAGTCAAGGCGGATACGCAGCTGGCAGTTGTGCAGGATGCGCGGGTGTTTGACGTGTGGCGCGAGAAGGCCCATGGCAGCGAGCCCGTGACGGAGAAAAGCCTTGCTTTCCGTTTCTGGCTACAGGACACTGAAGTCACCCTGGACGAAGCCCGTGTGGCCGATTGCCTGTCCCGCATCAAGGATGCATTGGTCAGCGCCCACGGCGCGCGCCAGCGTACATGAACCATGGGGAACAGTATGCTTGCTGCCGAGCCACGCACCCTGACCAAGGCTGAGCTTGCCGAACTGCTCTTCGAGCGGGTCGGCTTGAACAAGCGCGAGGCCAAGGACATCGTCGATACCTTTTTCGAAGAAATCCGTGACGCCTTGGCTCGCGGTGATTCCGTCAAGCTTTCGGGTTTCGGCAATTTCCAGGTGCGCGACAAACCGCCGCGCCCTGGCCGTAATCCCAAAACCGGCGAGACCATTCCCATCGCCGCACGCCGCGTGGTCACGTTCCACGCAAGTCAGAAACTCAAGAGCGTGGTAGAGCAGGCGACCCCTGCTGCACCCGAGGCCGTGGAGTGATACGCTTTGTCGGTAATTGTTATCGGCACCCAGCTTACTCGCGGCATAAAATTCGCTTATGACACGTACTGAATCCACCGTTACCCTGCCGCCCATTCCCGCCAAGCGTTACTTCACCATTGGTGAAGTCAGCGAGCTGTGTGGCGTCAAGCCTCACGTCTTGCGGTACTGGGAACAGGAATTCACCCAGCTCAAGCCGGTCAAGCGGCGCGGCAACCGCCGCTACTATCAGCATCACGAAGTGCTGCTAATTCGCCGCATCCGTTCGTTGTTGTACGAACAAGGCTTCACGATCAGCGGCGCACGCAATCGCCTGGGCGATGCGCGCGACATGCCACACGATCAAGACGCCGCCGTTCGTTTGTCGGGCGCCGAAATGCAGGGCCTGCGCAACGAGCTCTCCAGCGTCTCGACGATGTTGGCGGACGCGTTGGGTCAGCCTGCCAACGTAGCCGCCAGCGCAAGCAACGGCACCGTCAGCACGGTGGCATAAGCCTGCTGGCGTTTTCCACGCCAACACGCAATTGATGAAAAGCGTTATCGGCAACGCGCGTCGCTGATCCGCTTCGCGCGCGGCAACAAGCAGTGCATTGCGCTTCGTGCGCCGTCTGATAAGTAGCTAGTGCAGACGACGAGCATGAAGCGCAAATTTTTTGAGTATTCAGCACTTTTTTTGCACCAATGCGTGCAAACTTATTTTTGTTCTGCTATACTCTTTTTCTTTCGGGGCGTAGCGCAGCCTGGTAGCGCACTTGCATGGGGTGCAAGGGGTCGCGAGTTCGAATCCCGCCGTCCCGACCAGAAGTTCCAAGGCCGTTAGTGAGAAATCACTAACGGCCTTTCTCATTTCCGCTTTCGGTTGGTTGCACCGATATCTGCACTTATCGCGCCGACATCTGCCCGGCGCTTTTTGCCGTTCACTATCCGCCGCCCAGTCTCTCCGCCGTCTTCCCCATGCGCGTTTTTCTGCTGAAAACGACGCTTAGCGAATGATCTGCCGTGCGCACGAACGTCACGTCGGCGCTGGGGCGTGCAACCGACATCACTGCCATCACCGCCATCGCGGCAGTCCATATCAGTCCAATGACGGGTATGGACGCGATTGCGCTGTGATGCAAGCTTGTAAAAGGGTTCGACGGCCTATTCACGACACGGCTTTTCAGCCCGGCTTGCGCCACCAATTCGCCTGCGCGTAGCAGGGTGGCTTCCATGTCGTGGACGTTTTCCATATAGAAGTTCTGCTTGTCGAAAAGCGCGCTCGAAAGCAGCTGTGCAAACTGCGCTTCGCTGATTTCGTTCATGTAGTAGGTGCGGGCGAAAGGCATAGGGTCTTCCCGGTTTTGATATCAGCAGCTTGTGGCAGCTTAGCCGAACGACCCCTTGGCCGAACAGCATGCCGGCGGGACAAAATGCGTCCAGCAGCGCCCACATATTCTGTTCATCAACGTGCTGGTATAACTAGCGTCCAGACTCCGTTCGTAAAGGGTTCCCGTGGCTCGAAAACTCGCTGGTAGGCGTCTTATCGCGTTGACCTTCAACGCCATTGGCAAAAGCGGCCGCCACATGGTGGCGTCGGCGCCATGGTCCTTGTGCGTGTTTTTTCTATCGCTTCCTTTTGCCTTGCTGGCGTTCAAATCTGTCGGTGCGATCCAGTTTTTGTTTCTGCTGCTGGCGTTGATCAATTTGCTGGCATTGGCACGTATGACCTTCGCATGGACGGATGTCGTCGCCAGCAGGGACGCCGTGGTCGAACAGCCGAAGCGGGCGGCCAATGCCGAGGCAAAGCACTTGGCGCTGTTGGTTCTTTTCGTGGTCGTGGCAGGCGCGGTGTTGCGAGCTTCCGCCGACATTCCGCTGTGGCTCTACTTCGCGCTGAACAGCGGTGGCGACGCAAAGTTCTTTGTCGCGTTGTTCTGCGTGCTTGGGCTGATCTGGGTGCCAACGATATCAGCCGGCGCGGTGTATGTGCCAAGCCTGCCGCGCGCCGCATCGTCAGGCGAATACGGATTCAAAGTGGTGCGCCAAACCATGGTGTTCCGGCGCTGGCCGTTGGCCATGGTGTTGTTTAGCCTTGTCGTATCGGCAGGCGTCACGAAGACCCTGGTCGCCGACATAGCGCGCCGCGCAACCTTGTCGGGCATCGCTTACGGCCTGGCTGGCATGCTGATCTGCACGGCCATGCTCGTCATAGCGACGATGATGGCCGCAATCGCCTGCCGTGAATCCTCGCGCGGCAGCGCGGAAACGGTCAGCGACGCTGCCATGGTGGCTTGAAAGATGCGAAGCGAACATCACATAACGAGTGGCCGGGCGTCGCTCTTTGCCGAGACGGTGGGTCGTGGCGACCCGGTGGTATTTCTGCACGCCGCCGTTTGCGACAGGCGGATGTGGGAGGCGCAGACGGATCAAGTCGCGGAATCGAACACTGCCATTGCCTATGATCGTCGCGGCCACGGACGGACGCATGCCGAAGCCGAAAGTTATTCAGCGGTTGCGGATCTGATGGCAGTGCTTGATACGCTGGCCGAAGGTAAGCCGGCAATCCTGGTGGGTTGTTCGCAAGGCGCCCGCGTCGCACTGGACGCAGCACTATTGCACCCATCACGCATGCGCGGCTTGGTGTTGGTTTCGCCGACGGTTGCCGGCGCCGCCGACCCGGTGCATTCGCCAGCGGTGCACGAACTGATGGAAGAACTGAAGCGGGTCGGCGCGTCGGGGGACCAGGAACGCATCAATGCCTTGAAGGCGCGCTTGTTTCTGGATGGGCCGTTCGAAAACGAAGGGCGGGTGCAGGGCGCTGCGCGCAAGCTGTTTCTTGAAATGAACGGCGCCATATTGAGCGCGCCGTATCGCGGCTCAAGCATCGATAACGTGGCTGCGTACCAGCGCCTGCGCGAAATTCACGTACCGGCGCTGGTATTGTGGGGCGCTTGCGACTTTCCACATATCCGGGCGCGCAGCAGACAAGTCGCCGCATTGCTGCCTTATGGCACAGGCACGGAATTGGCTGGCACGGCGCACTTGCCCGGCCTGGATCGGCCTGCGGAGCTGAACGCGCGCCTGCTTGCATTTATCGCGGGCGAAGCCTGACCGACTGCCCGCTTGGCGGTATGCCGCGCATGCAGCCGCTATAAAACTGGCAATGCACCGGCGCGCACGTTATCCGCTTAACGCTTCTTGGCCGCGGCACGCGGCATGGGCGGTAGTGGGGTGCCGACGTGTGAGGCTAGCCAGTGTTCGATCTTGTCGTCGCGGCGGGCGGCCCAGTCTTTGCCGATTTCCAGGACTAGCATGTTGCGGGTGTCGCCAAGGTCCGGGGCGTCCTTTGGCAACATGACGCGCCAGATTTCGGAAGCGACCATGTCCGTGGTCAACAGCACGCCGATGCCTTTGGCGTCAATCCATAGCGGTGCTGCGCGATCGTCGACAAACTTCTTCAGGTTTTCCAGCTGCTTTTGCGCAAGTGACGCGTTGTCTTTTGATGCCGCGATCAGGACCAGGTATTGCCGGTGGCCGATTGCGGGTTCTTCGGCGTCGCCAAAGGGGTTTTCCATGATGCATTCCTTGCAGTTAGTAAACGCGTTCGGGCTGGCGATTGCGGCCCGGCGCGGTGGCGCGCGAACGCAATGGGCGCTTGGCATGAGTGCCGCTGCGCGCGATTGTGATCCAGCACCACAGGGTACTCGACTCCGCTCCCGCTGTTATGGCGAAAATCCCTGCCTTCTGTGCCTGTCGCAACGCGGTTGACCGCGCGCATACTCCTCGCCTTATAACCGCCAAAGAGAAGACCGCATGCGCTACCGCTATGTCACCGCCGATGTGTTTACCGGCCAAACCTATTGTGGCAACCCGTTGGCTGTCGTGTTGGACGCGCAGGGGCTGGATGGCGCGCAGATGCAGCGCATTGCGCGAGAGTTCAATTATTCGGAAACCAGCTTCGTGCTGCCGCCCAACGATCCCAACCATACGGCCGCGGTTCGGATATTCACGCCTGACCGCGAGGTCCCGTTCGCCGGGCACCCGAACGTGGGCACCGCCGTGGTGCTGGCGCGCGAGATGGCCACGGCGGGGCGCCCGGTGCCGGATGCGTTCGTCTTTGAAGAGGAAGCGGGTTTGGTGCGCATCGCGTTGCGCTCGGGCGCCAAGGGCGTGGAGAGCGTCGAGCTTCTGGCGCCCCAGCCGCTGTCACGCGCCAGCGTCGTGTCCGCGGAAGATCTGGCGCGCGCGTTGAAATTGAATCCCGCGGATGTGGACACGTCCGAACATGCGCCGCAGGTCGTGTCGGTGGGCCTGATCTTTCTGGTGGCGCAGTTGGCCAGCCGCGACGCCTTGCGCCGCGCGTCGCCGGATTCGCACGGCTACGCCGCGTTGCTGCCGCTGGATGGCGCAAAGTCCATTTACGTCTACACCACCGATACCGCAAGCGACACGATCGATGCGCCCACCGATATCCAGGCGCGCATGTTCACCGGCCGCATGACGGAAGACCCCGCTACCGGTAGCGCGACGGCCGCCGTAACGGCGCTGCGCGCGGCGTTGCGGGACCAGGGCAAGCTGTCGTTGCGCGTAGGGCAGGGCGTGGATATGGGGCGCCCAAGCCTGCTGCTGGCGCATGCCGAGCCGCGCGCCGACGGTGTGTGGGCCGGAGTCGAAGGCCATGCCGTGGTGGTCATGGAAGGGACGTTGCCGGCGCCCGACGCGCAGTAAGCCGGTATTGATCCAGGCGGGGGCGCTCGTGTAAGCTTGCCTGCATGAACGCCCATGATTTATCTGCCGCATGCCTGGCAGACAACCGACGAGCCGCTCGACGTTTACGTTGAGTGGCTAGTCACGTACAGGCGCCGACCGTTCGGCGCTTTCCCTGAAGGCCACGATACCCCTCGTGGCCTTTTTGTTTTTGCGGTATCCCTTTGCCGCTGTATTGCCTCCGAGGCGTATCGCAGGGCCTTCGTTTCCCACAGTGAAGGAACGAAGCATGACTTGTGATCCCCTGGCCATCCGGCCTTACCAACGCGCTGACGAAACGGCGCTGATCCAGCTATGGCGCGACTGCGGCCTGACGCGTCCCTGGAACGATCCCGCCAAGGATATTGCGCGCAAGCTGACCGTGCAGCCGGAGCTGTTTCTGGTGGGCGAGATCCGAGGCGCGATCGTCGCCACGCTGATGGGTGGCTATGACGGGCACCGCGCCTGGATCAATTATCTGGCGGTGGCGCCCGCGCACCAGCGGCGGGGCTATGCCACCGTGCTGATGCGCGCTGTCGAAGCCAAGCTGCTGGAGATGGGGTGCCCGAAGATCAATCTACTGATCCGAACCGGCAATGCCGCCGTGCAGGGCTTCTACGAAAGCCTGGGCTTTGATCTGGATGAAGTGGTCAGCATGGGCAAGCGCCTGATTCCCGATATGTAGGCGCGCGCCGACACCCTGCACGTCTTCACGATGCGGCTTAGATCGCCTCGGTAAGGTAGACCGCTTCCCGGCCGACGATCGGCATGCGCGTAGGCATGAAGATCGTGCAGCGGTCGCAAGGCGACCGGATTTCCTCGTCGCCGTTCATCGCGATCAGTTCGCCCTTGTCGAAGGTTTCAAAGCCGATGACGTGGCGAGTGAAATGGAAGTCCTCGGACTTGACCATGTGCACTTCCAGCAAACGGAAACGTTGCGGAACGGGCGGGGGCGGGGCATTCAAGGGCGCATCGATGAGGCCGGTGTGGGCCAAAAAACGCATCGTCACATCAGTGGCCAATTCGGCGGCCGAGCGTGCGAAGTGCTGGCCGCATTCGACGACCAGCGCCCCTTGGCTGTCGGACAGGGGGTCCCCGTGATGGCCGTAGCCCATAACGCCCGTGCCGGGAAATTTATGCTGCGGCATCACCAGGTGCACGGCGGGCGCGCCAACGGCGGCTGCCAGCGCGGTATTGCGATCCATCTCGTTGTAGACCCAGAACGGCTGCACGGGGGCGCGGGTCGAATGGATATCAAGCACAAAATCGGCGGCGTCCAGCACCGGTCGAAGCTCCCGGGCGCGGCGCAGTTCCGGGCTGTCTTCCGTCCCATCCAACATGGCTGCCGACCAGATGCGGTTCAGGTTATGCACCAACTGCCGGTTCTCGTACGGGTTCTCGATGTCGAAGGCTTCATACGCTTCGACATGGGCAAAGCTGACGGTCAACGTGCCGATCTTGGGACGCACGCCGGTGTCCAGCAAATGCGTGGCGGCGACCATGCCACAGATTTCGTTGCCATGCGTGATGGCGTTGATCAGCACGTGCGGACCGGGGACACCGGATTCAAAGCGATGCACGTACGGGATGCCGGTGTTGCCTTCGCGGTACGCAGACAAGTCGCGGGGCAGGACTTCAAGCGGGGCGGTGTCAGGTTCAAAAGGTAAGGTTTGCATGGAACGAAAGGCCTGTTGGTGAACGTTGCAATATACCCCCCGACCGCGCGGCGTAAACCGCCGGCCGTGTTTGCATGATTTAAAAAAATGGCAATTCCGCTTGGAAATACCGAATTCTAGTGTGATCGAAGCGTATGCAAGATGCTGGAATACTAGGTGCACTAGTGCTTCATGACCCGCTAAAAGCACTGCTTTTCAGTACCATGTTTTTTTGGCATATTGCGCGCGGAGTGTTTGATTTCAGGAGCGCGGAATGAGGGCGGTACCGCAACGCCATATCGATGGTTTTCAAGTGGGTTGTGAGATCGTGAGTCTGGATGCCGGCGTGATGGCTATCGAGATCATCGTGAGCCGCCCGGACGACGGTGGGGCGCAGCAACAACGCTGGTCTTTGCCCCGTTTTGTGACGTTCGCCGACGCCGACGTGGCGCGTCGTCACGCGGAATTGGTGTTGTCCGGCATCGTGTCGGTGGATGCGTCCACCGGCGAGCCGAGGTACGGCATTCTGTAGTTGCGCGGCAACGTCAGGCGTGACGGACTCTCCGGGTAGCCTCTACTAAATGTTGCAGAGGCAGTGCAAGGGATTCGGCCCGCGCAGGCCCATGGATGTTGGACCGAGGCCATTGCGCCCGCGTTGAAGACAGGTAGGTTTTGTTTCGTTTATCACAATCGTGTGCCTTGCTTCAGCGGTTATGACCGGTACAGTGGTACCGGCTGACAACAATAAAGGAGAGTTCCATGCTTGACACTTTTCCTGTTCTGCGTCGTGTAGGTATTGCCGCGACGATCGGAGTGGCCGGTGTGCTGTTTGCCGGTTGCACCACGACCACGCCCAAGTCTTCGGCTACCTCAACCGAAAAGCGCGATTCGATGAATAGCGCGGCCAACGCCACACTGACCAAGCTGTACGAGGCTTCGCCGCAATCGAAGGAATTGGTGGCGCGCGCCAAGGGTGTGCTGGTGTTCCCCGACGTACTCAGCGGCAGCTTCATCGTGGGCGCCGAGCATGGCAAGGGCGTGTTGCGGGTGGGCGGCTCCAATGCCGGTTACTACAGCACCACGGCGGGCTCGATCGGCTTCCAGGCCGGCGCGCAGTCCAAGGCCATGGTGTTGTTGTTCATGACGGATGACGCCTTGAACAAGTTCCGCAACAGCAGTGGCTGGACCGTCGGCGCGGACGCCACGGTTGCCGTGGTGAACATCGGCGCCAATGGCCGCATCGATACCAATACGGCGCAGCAGCCGATTGTGGGCTTCGTGATGAACAACGGTGGCTTGATGGCGGGCGTTTCGCTGGCCGGCACCAAGATCTCGAAGCTTGATTGGTAAGCCTGGCGGCCGACAATCCTTCCCCAAGAAAAACGCCGCGGATTTAACTCCGCGGCGTTTTTTTTGGCGGGGCTATGGGTCAGCCGAGCAAGGTGTCGCCGTTATTGCGCACGGCGCTTTCGCGCTGGATTTCGGCTTCTTCAATGGCGGGGTCCAGACCGCGCCACCGCAGTATGCGTCCGCGTTCGGCTTCGGGTTCCCAACCCAGCATGCCGTATCGGGTGATTTCAGTTTCGCCTGTGTCGAATTCCACTTCGAAGTAACCCTGACGATCGGGTAGCGCACTGCCGGGGGACCATTCTGTTTCGGGCATGGTTGCTCCTTGCTAAGCGATGGGAGGGAAGCCGGCGCGTATGTCGCGCCGACGAATCATTGTGCGGGCGGGCGACTGATCCCGCAAGTTTCGGAACGCGTCGCCTGGTATCCGTCAGGCTAGCGGCACGGCGGTGGTGTACAGCACCTGCTTGAGCGCGAAGCTTGACCGGATGCTGGCCACGCCGGGGATGCGGGTGATGTGCTCGACGATCAGGCGTTCAAGCGCATCCACGTCGGGCACCAATGCGCGAATCAGGTAGTCGGCGTCGCCCGACATCAGATAACACTCCATGATTTCAGGCAGTACGGCGATTTCGCGCTCGAAGACATCCAGCGCGGCTTTGCGCTGCTTGTCCAGCGAGATCTGGATGAAGACGTTGACCTTCAGCCCCAGCTTGCGCGCATTGAGCAGGGTGACGCGGCGGTCTATCAGTCCATCGGTTTCCAGCCGCCGCACGCGCGCCAGGCAAGGCGAGGCGGACAGGTTCACCCGGGCGGCAAGCTCGACGTTCGTCAGTCGCGCATCGCGTTGAAGTTCGTTCAGGATTCGGATGTCGGTCGCATCCAGGTTGATTTCCGGCATAAGTCATCCAGTTGTTGTGGCTTGGCAATTCGTTCGTGCTGCGCAAGCAGTGTATCGAAGCTGAATGAGGTGAAATATGCTGGGGTTAACCCTATAGACTATTTCTTTCTTCGGCAAAGGGGCCGAAGTGCGGAATATTCAAGCGGTAGATCCTGTGGTGATAAGTCAGCAAAGCACGTTGCGCAAGTTTTTGCCGCTGGTGGGCGCGGTCATGGTGTGGGGGGGAAACTGGCCCGTCATGAAGATGGGGCTGGCGCACATGAGCCCGTTGTGGCTTGCCGCCAGCAGGTTCGGGTCGGCCGCCGTGGTCAGCGTGCTGGTATTGGCGGCACTGGGTCGACTGCGGTTGCCCACGCGCCAGGAATGGCCGCTGGTGGCTGGCGTGGCGCTGTTGCAGATGGGCGCGTTCACCGCCTTGGCGTTGTGGGCGTTGCAGTACGTGGCGCCGGGGCGGGCGTCCGTCGTTGCCTACGCGACGTCGATATGGGTCATTCCCTTGTCGGCGCTGATCTTGAAAGAACGCCTGAACGTCGGTCAATGGCTGGCGACGGCGCTCAGCTATGCCGGCATCGGCGTGATCGTGGCGCCGGCGTTCAGCCCTTGGCAGGCGCATACGGTGGTGGGCCTGGTCATGCTGCTGGGCGCCTCGTTCGCGTGGGCGTGCAACATCATCCAGCTGCGCGGCAACCGTCACGTGCGTCTGGGCGCCGACATGATTCCCTGGCAAACCGCGCTAGCCACGATTCCGTTGGCGGCGCTGGCCTGGATGCGCGATGGCGCGCCCGGCTTTTTGGCCGTGCCCGATGCGTGGCCGATCATCCTGTACACCGGTCCGCTTGCGACAGCGCTGACGTTCATCGTGGTGTTGGGCATGACGCAAAAACTGCCGCCCGTGGCCACCTCCATCGCGATGCTGTGCGTACCTGTGATCGGCCTTGTCGTGTCGTCCGTCGTCTTCCATGAACGCCTGTCCGCCGACCTGGTGCTGGGCCTGTCGTTGATCGGCATCAGCGTCGCCGCCTCGGCGGTTGCCGCGCGCGTGAAGCGCCCGCTTGCGCTGCGTCCTTCGTAGAACGCACTAGAATGTCGCGCCGGGAGGGGCCTGGCAAGACGCGTGGATGCGCCGCGGAAATCGGGTAAATGGGGCAGAAATGGATACGCTATATGTGCTGGTCGTGTTGGGCGCGGTGGCTGCCGGCTTCGTCCAGGGCTTGTCCGGGTTCGGCTTTGGGATGGTGGCAATGTCGTTCTGGGCGTGGACCATCGACCCACGCCTGGCTGCCGCGATGACGGTCTTCGGCGCACTGACCGGCCAGCTGTTGGCGGCATTTACCGTGCGCCGCGGCTTTTCGTGGTCGAACCTGCTGCCATTCGTACTAGGCGGTTTGGTGGGCATCCCCATCGGGGTAAAGGTCTTGCCGCATCTTGACCCGCTGATATTCAAGACCTTCATCGGTGCTCTGTTGGCGGTCTGGTGCCCGATCATGCTGTTCGCAACGCGTTTGCCGCGCATTACGGCCGGCGGCAAGGTGGCGGATGGCGTCGTGGGGGCGATGGGCGGCATCATGGGCGGCATCGGCGGCTTCACCGGCGTCATTCCGACGTTGTGGTGCACCTTGCGCGGCTTCGAGCGCGATGTGCAGCGCTCGGTTATTCAAAACTTCAACTTGTCGATGCTGGCGGTCACGATGGCAAGCTACATCGTCACGGGAATGGTGACGACAGACATGCTGCCGCTGTTTGCCATCATCGTGCCGGCCATGCTGGTGCCCACATTGCTGGGCGCGCGCATGTATGTCGGCATCACCGACGTGACCTTTCGGCGCGTGGTGCTGGGCCTCTTGACGTTGTCGGGCATTGCCTTGCTGGTGTCGTCCGTGCCCAAGCTTATTGCATAGCGGGACAGGCTTGACGAGCATGCTATCGTTAAAGTCATTGAAGAGAGAATCAGTATGGCATTGCATCGTTTTCAGAAGGGTGAACTGGGTCATTGGCTGCGCATCGTGGCCGACAGCAGCGAACCCGGCGCCGCGCAAGCAGAAGTGCCTGTCGAAATTTCCCAGGCACTTCAAACCTTGCGCTGCATTCAGCCCGGCGAAAATGGCCGCTGGCTGATCACCGAAAAGGGCAAGCTCGCCCTGCGCATGGAAGAGCCCACCGCCATCCACGTGCGCTGAACGCTGCGCCGCCGGCACGCTCGGCGGTATTTCTTGCAGCACATATCGATCCCCCTTTTGTGCGCGCCGGCTTGCTGCGGTTTGAAGCAAGTTGCGCCTAATTGCCGCATAGTTTGCGAATGATTTCGCGTTATGTCGCAGCGCAGGGGGTATTTACAGGGCAGTACGGGAATCTCCTGAGACGGAATGTGTGATTTGGCATCTTCCGGACGTATCGCGCTTGTTATCTCGCCAGTAAGATGAACTTGCGTGACGCTTTCAGGTCTATTCAATTACGCGGGATTTGGTCCCGCCACGTCACGCGTGGTTCACGCGTTTAGGTAACCGACTGGGAGGTAGCACATGCAGCATCGTGACCAGGAAGTACTGATCGACGTTTCCACAGCGGCCATGGATACCGGCGGATATGGCGTCTTGCTGACGGTAACGGCCGAGGGCGGCACCGAAGTGGATGCCGCGTTTTCCCACTTGGGCAACTGCGCTTCATTAGACGAAGCACGAGATCGCGCGGAAGTATTCGCGCAGAACTGGGTCGAGGAAAACATCTTCCGATAGGGCTTATCCGCCCTGGACGGAGCTGATCGGTGGTGCCGGTCTGTGTGTGCATGAGGCTGCGGAAAATACTCCAAAATTTGCGACGAAGTTTTCGGTTATCGTTGCTGCTCCAAAACCTGGGGCCCTTTTCGGGTATGGGTCGTTCCAAAATGATTGCCGCACAGACCACTCCTATTCTGACGGAGCATGTCCGCGCATTACGCGCACATTTCGACTCCGTCATCCTGCCGCTTTGGATGGGGCAGGGCTTCAACGGCGCATTGGGTCTGCCCTACGAATCGCTGGATGCCGCAACGGGCAAGCCGCTGCCGCCCAGCCGATATCGAGCCATGGCATGCGCGCGTCAACTCTATGTTTTTTCAGAAGCATCCGGCGCCGCCGCGGGCCAGCATGCAGACCGCTTGTTTGCGTCCCTGTGCCGCGTATTTCGCAACGATCAAGGCGGCTGGTTGTACAGCGTGGACGCTGATGCGCAGCCGTTGGATGACACTCAGGATTTATATACCCACGCGTTCGTGGTGCTGGCCTGCTCGGCGTACTTTCAGAGCAGCCGTAATGCGGATGCGCGCAAGCTTATGTTGGCCACGGCATCGGCAATCGAAGCGCGCTTCAAGACAAATGACGGGCTCTATCATGCGGCGCTTAGCGCCGACTGGCAGACGCCGCTACGCCCGCCCGCGCAAAATCCAATGATGCACCTCACGGAAGCGTATCTGGCGGCCGCCCAGGTGGCCGAACCCGCGCTGTTTGCCCAGCATCTGCGCACGCTTGCGCAAGGCGTCAGCCAGTTTTTTGTACACGGGCCCACCCAGTGCATATCCGAAGCGCTGCAAGGCACGGCGGGCAACCGGCTTGAACCGGGGCACCAGTTTGAATGGCTGTCGCTGGTGCACGGTGCGGCGCAGGTGTTTGAAGGGCTTGAGCTGGTGGAAACCTTGCCGCGCGCGGTGCAGTGGGCGCGCACGCATGGGGTGGGCGTACAAGGCCCCGGCGTGCTGGCGTCGTTGGACGAGTCGGGTGCGGTGATGGATGACACGCGCCGGATCTGGGCGCAGACGGAATACCTGCGGACGTTGGCGGTGCTGGGCGACTGGCCGGCGCTGGAGTCCGGGCTGGCCAGTTTTCGCGCCCATTTCGTGCATGAGGGCGGGTGGTACGAATGCCTGAACGGGCAGGGGGACGTCGTCCGCGCCGACATGCCGTCGACATCGCCGTATCATTTGGCCACCTGCCTGGCGGCAATGCCTAACGTTGTTTAAACGCCCTTGTTAACAATTATTGTCGTTCAATTGTTATAAATCGATAGAAAAACATTGGTGAAATCCCTTACAATTTGCTAACACTGTTTGTGGGGAAGCATCAATGAGCGTTATGTGTTTGGCTTGCCAACGCATTAACCCGGGCCTTGCCGGCGTCGCGCCGCATTCGCACCTGGGACATCAAGGTTTCACCAATCCCACGCAGAAAGGGCGCGAAGAGAGTCGCGAAGATCACTTCCGGTGCCTGAGCTGCGGGGCGAAATGGTTGCGTGAAACCGATAAGTGGGGCGTGGACCTGGGATTCAAGCTGGCACCTTGATCGTTTTATCGCCGTACTTAAAGTCGGGCCTCTTTACAGAGGCCCGTTTTATTTGGTTTCAAGTATAGCGCCGGCGATGAAACCAGACATGTCGTGGGCGCTGGCCGTGTCATATGCCGCAGCGCGCCTTTCAAGACGCTGATCTGGCCGCGATGACGTCCGGGTCGGCATGTGCGGTGGCCAGCAGCCATTGCCGGAAGCATTCCAGCGCGTAATGATCGCGGCGCTGGGCCGGCGCGCAAAGGTGATAGCCCCGGCTCAGCCGAATGGGCATATCGGGAAAGGGCGCGGCCACCCGGCCGGACTGAAGCTCGTCGCGCACCAGGCAGCGCTGTAATACCGCAACCCCCATATCCGCCATGACCGCGCGGATCAAGATGGATACCTGATCGAACCCCTTGGACAGCGTGACGGCATGGCGGGGCACCCCCGCTGCATTGAACCACTGCGCCCAGTTGTCCTGCCCGTTGGTGTGATAGAGCAAGGCTTCGCCCAGCAACCCGTGCGGGGTGCTCCATAGCCCCTGGGCCTGGCGGGCGGCAAGACGGTCGGGATGGCAAATAACCACCACTTCGCGACCGATCACGTAATCGGCTTGGCATCCGGGCCATTGATCAGGGGTGCCGGCCAGGATGCTGGCGTCTGGCGTGGTGCCCGAAAAGTCCTCATTGCGCCGATAGGCCGCGAAATTAAGCTGGATATCGGGATGGCGTCGATGGAAGTCTGGCAAATGCGGCACCAGCCAGGCGCTGGCCAACGTTGGCACGGTCGATAGCGTCAAGCGCAGCCGGCGGTCATCCGCCCGCAGTTCGGCACTGAGCTTTTCAATGGCCTGAAGCGGCGTGTGCGCGCCGTCGTACAGCTTCTGGCCCATCTCGGTCAGCGTCAGGCCGTGCGCGTTGCGATGCATCAGCGGCTGCCCGAAATGGGCCTCCAGGCGCGAAATGGCGCGGCTGATGGCGCCTTGGGTGACGCACAGCGTCTGGGCAGCCAGGGTGAAGCTTCCCAAGCGTGCCGCCGCGATAAAGGCGTGCAGCTCGGACATGGACGGCGAATGTAGCCGCATTTAGCATGATCTTTGGTAATGAAGGAGTGCAATATAGTCGTTTGAAAGGGGACCGTAAAGTTTGGACACTGGCGGCCTGTCTCTGTTTGACACCCCGTTCTGACCCTTACTTCAACGTATCCCTTTCGGAGTCGATCCATGTCTTGCCGCCTGCTTGGCCGGTCCGCGCGCTTTGCGCTTGCCGGCATGTTCGCCACGCTGTCCTTTGCCGGCATTGCCCAAGCCGCCGACTACCCCTCGCGTCCCATCAAGCTGGTGGTGCCGTTCGCCGCGGGCGGTTCGACCGACATCGTTGCCCGCCTGGTCGCGGAGTATGCCGGGCGCGATCTCAAGCAGACCATCGTGGTTGAAAACAAGGCGGGCGCGGGCGGCTCGATGGGCATGGAGCAGGTGGCGCGGTCCACGCCTGACGGCTACACGATCGGCATGGCCACGATGAGCACGCACGGGTCGAATCCGGCCGTGTATCGCAAGATGAATTACGACCCGATCAAGGACTTCGCGCCCGTGGCCAACGTGCTGGCGGTGCCCAGCATTTTGGCCATCAACCCGAATATTCCGGCCAAGAACATGGTCGAATTCGTGGCGCTGGCCAAGAAGGCGCCGGCTGACCGCTACAGCTTTGCGTCGCCCGGCGTCGGGTCGCTGGGGCATGTGAACATCGAGAATTTCATGATGCTGTCCGGCATCAAGTTGCTGCACGTGCCTTACCGTGGGGCCGGCCCAGCGCTGAACGACGTGATGGGCGGGCAGGTGGATGCCATCACCGACAACCTGTCTTCCACGCTGCCGCAAGTGCAGGGTGGCAAGCTGCGTGCGTTGGCCGTGCTGGGCGCCCAGCGTTCGCCGCTGTTGCCTGACGTGCCGACCTATATCGAACTGGGTTATCCCGACATGGGCACCGGCGGCTGGTTCGGATTGGTGGCTCCCGCCGGTACGCCGAAGGCCGTTATCGACCGCCTGAACCAGGCGGTGCGCGCGGCGATGCAAGACCCCGAGTTCCGCAAGAAGGCCGAAGACGTGGGTGGTACGCTGATGCCCACGACGCCCCAAGAGTTCCAGGTCCAGATCGAACAGGCCCTGGCCCGCTACGCCAAGGTGGCCAAGGCCGCCAACATTCAGGCTGACTGACGATGACGCTTGCCGATTTCAACGTGGTTTCCGTGCATGAACCTCAGGGGCCGGCCTTGCCGCTGGTCTGTGATTCGCCGCATAGCGGTGAACGCTATCCCGACGATTTCGGGGCGGTGGCAACGCAGGCGCAATTGCGCCAGGGCGAAGACACGCACGTGGACGCGTTGTGGTCGGCGGCGCCTACGCTGGGCGCAACGTTAATTGCCGCGCACTTTCCGCGCGTGTACATCGACCCGAACCGCACCTTGCAGGATCTGGACCCGGAGCTGCTGGCGGAACCGTGGCCGCAGCCCCTGTCCCCGGGCGAGAAGACTCGCTTGGGCAAGGGGCTGATCTGGCGCCGCATGGACAAGGCCACGCCCATTTACGATCGCAAGCTGAGCCTGGCAGAAGTGCGGCATCGCATTCAGGCTTACTACGAGCCCTATCACGCGGCGTTGTCGCAGGCGATCAGCCGAGCTGAACAACGCTTTGGCGCGGTGTGGCATCTGAACCTGCATTCCATGCCCAACGACGCTTACGAACGCCTGGGCCGGCAAAGCGAGCATCCGCTGGCGGACTTCGTGCTGGGGGATCGGGATGGCACGACGTGCGAACCCGAGTTCATCGCGCTGATCGAAAAGGCGCTGCGCGACCTGGGCTATACCGTCGCGCGCAACGACCCTTACAAGGGCGTGCAGTTGATTGCGCAGATTGGCCAGCCGGCGCTGAACCGGCACAGCTTGCAGGTGGAAATTCGTCGTCCTTTGTACATGGACGAAGCCACGCGCGAACGCAACGCCGGCTTTGATTTGCTGCGCGGGCATTTGACGACGGTGCTGGCCCAGGTGGCCGATTACGTGCGCGTGCGCATGGAAGCGGCTACGTCGACAAAATAGAGTCGTTTGTGTGGCTGTACCCAGGCAAAAAGCCGGCGTTGATGCAGATCAACGCCGGCTTTTTGCCTACCGCTTAAGTTTCCGTTTGCCGCGCCGTTGTCGCTAGGAACACGCTGCGCCAACGGTGGCCGCGGCGCAAGGGAACCGTAATGCTAGAGAAGAAGATCAACGGATTTTCGGTGGTGGCGTACGCGACGCAACCCGAGGGGCGCACGCCGCCTCGGGCGTTCTTGGAGACGCGGCGCCTGGTGGCCAAGGTCAAGGAAGGCGAAGCCGATGCGCAGCAGGTGCTGGACCCCGATGGCGCCGAGCCGGCCCCGGCCCCGGCGCCGCCCGAAGGCCGGCCGTTCGAGATTTTTGTCAGCCGCCGCTTTCGCAGCGCGATCGAAGCGATGTCCGCCGCGCGCAATGCGCTGGACCGCGTGACCAGCGTGGACGAAGACGGCGTGCCGGATCCGTTGCCGGAATAAGCGTGGGGCGGGGCGGGCGGGCATTGACGGCCCGCTGCCGCCGCGCCTTGCAGCACCGTCAGGTCAAGGTGCTGCGCATCAGGATGTTGGTCAGCGCGCGCGTGGGTTTGTTGGGCGCGGGCGCCGAGATGACGATGAATTCCACCTGCGGCAAGGGCGGCAATGGCGTCGCGCCGCCCGGCGCGGCCAGCCCTGCCGTGGACAGATGCGAAGGCTGCACGGTAATGCCCAGCCCCGCCCGCGCGGCCGCCTGGCAGCCCGCGTAGCTGGTGCTGGTGCACACGATCTGCCAGCTGCGCCCGGCGCGCGCCAGGGCGTCCAGCGTCAGCGTACGCGTCACGCTGGGCTCGCGCAGCAATATCAACGGCAGCGGCGCGTCCGCCGCGAACCGCAGGCCTTCCTTGGCGCGCCACAGCAGCGCTTCCTTGTGCAGCGTCTGCCCCCGGCGATCGCCGCGCCGCCGCTTGCCGATCATCACGTCCAGCTCGCTGTCGTCCAGCAGTTTGTAAAGCTCGCTGGTGACGCCGATGGTCAGGTCCAGTTCCACCTCGGGATGCGCCAGCCGAAACGCGGCCAGCACCTCGGGCAGCGGCCCCATCGCCAGGTCGTCCGACGTGCCCAGCCGCACGCGACCGCGCAGGCGCGGCGCGTCGAACAGCCGCGCGGCGCGTTCGTGCGCGTCAAGAATGATCTCGGCGTGCACCAGCAGGCTGCGGCCGTCGCTGGTCAACGCCAGCGAATGCGTGTCGCGCAGGAACAGGCGCCGGTTCACGGACTGTTCCAGTTGGCGGATATGTTCGCTGACGGTGGGCTGCGTCAGGCCCAGGCGGCGGGCGGCTTCGGTAAAGCTGGGGGCGCCGGCGGCCACCGTGAAGGTCTTGAGCCACAAGGGATTAAGCATGTCGCGCCGATATGGTTATAGGACTTTTCGATGACAGTCAAAGTAATCAATGGGCTTCACGATAGCAAGCGGCCCGCCTATAGTTTTCCGTAATTTCCTGGAAACCTAGCCATGCGCCGCTTTTTACCTGACCAATTCACCCTGATCCTGATCGCCACCGTGGCGTTCGCCAGTTTTTTCCCTGCCGTGGGCAGGGGCGCCACGTTCATGATGGTGGCCAGCAACGTGGCGATATCGCTGCTGTTCTTCCTGCACGGCGCGCGCCTTTCCACGGATGCCATCGTGGCGGGCGTCAAAGACGTGCGCCTGCATGCGTTGATCCTTGCCTGCACCTTCATCCTGTTTCCCGCGCTGGGGCTGGGCTTGCGGGCCTTGTTCCCGGGGCTGCTGACGCCTTCGCTGTGGTTGGGCGTGCTGTTCGTGTGCACGCTGTCTTCCACGGTGCAGTCTTCCATTGCCTTCACGTCAATGGCGCGGGGCAACGTGCCGGGCGCCATTTGCGCGGCGACCGCGTCCAACTTGCTGGGCACCGTGTTGACGCCGTTGCTGGTGGCGGTGTTGCTGCATCGGCAGGGTGGCGGGCACGGGCTGGCTGACGCGGGCCGCATCCTGTTGCAGCTGCTGCTGCCGTTTGCGGTGGGCAGCCTGTTGCGGCCGTGGATCGGCGCCTGGGCGCAGCGCAACAACCGCACCCTGTCCAAGGTGGATCGCAGTTCGATTTTGCTGGCCGTTTACACGGCCTTTAGCGAAGCCGTGGCGCAGGGCATCTGGCACGCGTTTCCGGCGATCGATCTGGCCACGATGGTGCTGGTCAATGCATTGCTGCTGGGCTCGGTGCTGGTGATTACGACGTGGGGCAGCCGCAAGCTGGGCCTGTCCAAAGAGAACGAAATCACGCTGGTATTCTGCGGGTCGAAGAAGTCACTGGCGTCCGGCATTCCGCTGGCCACCGTGCTGTTTGGCACGTCGCAGATGGGCGTGGTGGTGCTGCCCTTGATGATCTTTCACCAGATGCAGCTGATGGTGTGCGCCGTGTTGGCACGACGCTATGCGGAACGGCAGCCGCCGGCACAGGCTGCCGTGGCGGGGGCGTAGTCGGCAATGGCGGCGGTCGTGGTAAAACGCCTGCGCAAGCCGCCAACGTCCGCTGTCAGCCGCCGTCGCGTGGAACGATCTTGCCCGTGGGATGCCAGTACACGGCGCCATCGCGTTCCGACACCGTCAGCGCGGTCAGTCGCCCGTTCTTGCACGGCCCACCGACGCATAGTCCGGTGTCGGGCTGATAGATCGCGCCATGGCGCGCGCACATGATGAGGTCACCCGCGCGGGTGAAGAAGCTGCCTTCCCAGTCCAGTTCCACGCCCACGTGGGCACAGCGGTTCAGGTAGCCATGCACGCGGTCCTGATAACGGACGAAAAAGGCGGTGGTCTGACCCGCGCCGTCGGATACCGGCACTTTGACGCCCAGGCCGCCGTTGGCCAGGTCGGATGCCGCACAGACGCGGACTTCGGAGGCAAGTGAGGGTTCCTGCATGGCGGGCCTTTTACGAAAGGGTGCGATGTTCGGTCAGGGCGGCGGGGCTTGTCAATCCGCCGGGCTGTTCGCCGGCCCGCCGGCCGGGGCGTCGCCAACGTCGGCGTCTTCGTTTGACGTAGCGTCGGCGTCTTCATTTGATGCGGCGCCGTCCTGCTGGCGCGCCCACATCCCCGCGTACACGCCGCGTTGCGCCAGCAACTGCGGATGGCGCCCGCGTTCGATGATGCGCCCTTCGGACAGCACGATGATCTCGTCGGCGTCGGCCACGGTGGACAGGCGGTGCGCGATGATGAGCGTGCTGCGGCCTTGGCTGACTTCGCGCAGGTTCGCCTGAATCTCGCGCTCGGTGTGGGTGTCCAGCGCGCTGGTGGCCTCGTCGAACAGGAAAATGGCCGGGTTCTTCAAGATGGTGCGGGCGATGGCCACGCGCTGCTTTTCCCCGCCCGACAATTTCAGCCCGCGCTCGCCCACCATGGTCTGGTAGCCGTCCGGCATGGTCATGATCAGGTCGTGGATGTGCGCCAGGCGCGCCGCGGCTTCGATCTCGGCGTCGGTCGCGCCGGGTCGGCCGTAGCCGATGTTGTAGTGAATGGTGTCGTTGAACAGCACCGTGTCCTGCGGCACCACGCCGATCGCGGCGCGCAGACTGGCCTGCGTGACGTTGCGCACGTCCTGGCCGTCCACCAGGATGGCGCCGCTGTCCGCGTCGTAGAAGCGGAACAGCAGGCGGGCGATGGTGGATTTGCCGGCGCCCGACGTGCCGACCACCGCCACGGTCTTGCCCGCCGCAATGGTGAAGCTCACGCCCTTCAAGATGGGGCGGCGCGCGTCATAGCCAAAATACACGTCGCGAAATTCCACTTCGCCGCCCGCCACGCGCAGCGGCTGGGCGTCGGGGCGGTCGGCCACCTCGCGGTCCTGCCCCAAGAGTTCGAACATGCGTTCCATGTCGATCATGGCCTGCTTGATTTCGCGGTAGATGAAGCCGAAGAAGCTCAGGGGCTGGTACAGCTGCAACAGGTAGGTGTTGACCAGGACAAAGTCGCCCAGCGTGTAGCGGCCCTGGGCGATGCCGGTGGCGGCCATCCACATCACCAGCGTCAAGCCCACCGAAATGATCGCGGCCTGGCCCACGTTCAGAATCGACAAGCTGACCTGGCTGCGCACGGCGGCGCGCTCGTAGCGCGTCAGGGAAGCGTCGTAGCGGCGCGCCTCGTGCTCTTCATTGCCGAAGTACTTGACCGTCTCGTAGTTCAACAGGCTTTCAATGGCCTTGGTGTTGGCTTCTGAATCGGTTTCGTTCATCTGGCGCCGGAACTTGGCGCGCCATTCCGTCACCGCAAGCGTGTAGGCCATGTACAGGATGACGGTGGCGCCGGTGGCCGCGGCCAGCCAGATGTCGAACATCTTCCACAGCACAATACACACCAGCCCGATTTCAAAGAACGTGGGCAGGATGTTGAACAGCAAAAACGACAGCAGCGTCTGGATGCCCTTGGTGCCGCGTTCGATGGCCCGTGTCAGCCCGCCGGTCTGGCGCGACAGGTGAAAACGCAACGCCAACGCATGCAGGTGGCGAAAGATCTGCAAGCCGACCGCGCGGATGGCGTGCTGGCCGACGCGGGCGAAGATGGCGTCGCGCAATTCCGAGAACAGCAGCGACAACACGCGCGCGGTGCCATAGGCCAGGATCAGGCCCAGTGGCACCGTCACCGCGCCGGGCGCGCCCTTGCCCAGTTCGTCGATGGCGTGTTTGTAGATCAGCGGCACATAGACGGTGGCCGCCTTGGCCGCGAACAGGCACAGCAATGCGGCCACGACGCGCACCTTCAGGCCGGTCTTGCCGGGCGGCCACAAGTACGGGAATAGGGTACGCAAGGTGGAAAAACCGCCGCGATTCTTCGGGGGCGCGTCAGGGGAATTCATGGCTGGCCTTGGGGGGCGAAAGCGGGGGGTGGAGCGGGGTGAAGGGCATTATCCGGCACGGGCGCTATTATTTGGGTGATAACCCCTGGTATTTACGGACCATTGCCTGGGGATGTCAGACCGGTATCGCAATGCGGGCGCAGCTCGGCAAGCCCGCTTTTTTATCTCTTCAATCCGGGGTTGGCCGGGCTGTGCCCCTGGATTGCGCGACCTGGCGCGTATTCGCCGCGCGAGCGTTGCGTTGCACGTTTCGGAGGGCTTATGGCGAAGGTACCCGCAGTGAAATTGAACGACGGCAGCAACATCCCGCAATTGGGGCTGGGCGTTTGGCAGGTGCCCGACGACCAGGCGGCCGCCAGCGTCAAGGAAGCCTTGGCGGCCGGCTACCGGTCGGTGGACACGGCGGCCATCTACGGCAACGAGGCAGGTGTGGGCGCGGGGCTGCGCGCGTCGGGCGTGGCGCGTAAGGACCTGTTCATCACCACCAAGCTGTGGAACGACAAGCACGGCTATGACGACGCGCACAAGGCCATGGACGAAAGTCTGGAAAAGCTGGGCTTGGCTTATGTGGACCTGTACCTGATCCACTGGCCGGTGGCGGGCAGCACCCAATTCCTGGATGCCTGGCGCGCGATGGTCGAAATGAAGGCAGACGGCCGCGCGCGTTCGATCGGTGTGTCCAACTTCACGCAGGCCAATCTGCAACAGCTGATCGAAGCGTCCGGCGTCACGCCGGCGGTGAACCAGATCGAGCTGCATCCGGGCTTCGCCCAGCCCGACCTGCGGGCTTTCCACGCCAAGCACGGCATCGCCACCGAATCCTGGAGCCCACTGGCACAGGGCGGCGTGACGAAGGAAAAAGTCATCGTGGACCTGGCGGCCAAGCACGGCAAGTCACCCGCGCAGATCACGCTGCGCTGGCACGTGCAAAGCGGTCTTATCGTGATTCCGAAGTCGGTCACGCCCGCCCGCATCCGCGAGAACATCGACATTTTTGATTTTGAATTGTCAGCGGATGAGATGGCCGCGATCGACGGCATCAAGAACGGCGCGCGGCTGGGGCCTGATCCCGAACAGTTCGGCCGATAGCCGGCCGGGGGCAGGGTCTGGCACAAGACCCAAGGCCCCGGACACGGCGCGGGAATGGGGCTGCGGGGCCCCATGGCCGGCCTAGTGCTTCAGCGGGAACACCCAGTAGCGGACGATGACCACAAGCAGGATGGTCAGCGTGATCCACGACGCCCAGTGCCAGGCGCCCGTGCCCAACAGCGCGGCCAGCAGGCCGAAGACGCTGAGCACGCCTAGCAGGATGGGCGCGCCCCATACGAACATGAAGCCACGACCGCCGCGGCCTTTGGCGTGGCGGGGGCTCATGCGGGGGTCCTTTGCGGGGCGGCGGCGGCCTGATGCTTTTTCACCAGCTCGTTGATGCGCGCCTCGGTGGCGCGGCGCCGCGCAATCCACAGGTACAGGCCGCTGACCAGCACCACGATGGTGATGAGGTCAAGCAAGGCCCAGATGATCTTCAGCGGCAGGCCTGCGTAATCGCCAAAGTGCAGGGGGCGCGACACTTCCAGCGCGGTCAGGTACCACGGCATCTTGGCCACGGTGGTCAGTTCGCCGGTTCTGCCGTCGACCAGCACAGGCGTGTTCAGCTTCGAAGTCAGCGGCGTATCGCCGCGCATCCAGGCGATGTAGTGGTGCGGGCTGCCGAAGGCGTTGCCCGGGAAGGCGATGAACGACACCTCGTTGCCCGGCATGGCTTTCTTGGCCGTGTCGGCCGCCAGCTGCGCCGAGGCCAGCTGCGTGGGCACGGTCTGCCCCTTGTAGGGTTCCAGAATGCGGACCAATTCAGTGGACTGCCACAGACGGAACAACGGGGTGGACAGTTCGTTGATGACGCCGGTAAAGCCCACCACGAAGGCCCACACCAGCGTCACGATGCCCAGCAGGTTGTGCAGGTCCAGCCACTTCAGGCGCGTGGACCGGGCAGCGCGAACAGTGCCGAACTCCAGCTTTTTCATGAACGGGCCGTACAACACCACGCCCGACACGATAGCCACACAGAACAGCAGCCCCATGAAGCCCAGGAACAATTCGCCGGGCAGGCCGGCAAACAAATCCACATGCAGGGCCAGCATGATGCCCATGAACGAGAACTTGTCTTCGGTATATAGCGGGCCTTCAAGCAGCACGTCGCCGGTGCGGCCGTCCATGCGGACCGCGTGCCCGGACGCCTGGCCATCGCCCGGTTTCTTGGCCATGCCGACATACACCTGGGGTTCGTCCGGGTCGAAGAACAGGTAATCAACCACTTCGCCTGGATACAGGGTCAACGCGCTGGAGACCAGCTTGTCCAGGTTGGCGGGCGGCGTATTGGCCGGCACGTCGGACAGCGGCTTGGCGTCATCCAGCCAGTGTTCGATTTCGTGATGAAAGACCAGCGGCAAGCCCGTCAGGCAGATGATGAGCAGGAAGATGGTGCAGACAAGGCTGGTCCACTTGTGGATCCAATACCAGGTTTTAATGGTGGACGCGGCTGTCATGGCGGCGGAAGGGGGCGGCGGCGCGCGCGGCCCCCTTTAAGCTGTTTGTGAGGAAGGCGGAACATTATCACGAATAATAGCGATTCTCGTAACGGAATATTTGACCCCCGGATGGCCAGGGGTGCAAGGCCGGCGTCAACTAAAGCGGGTTAAAAAGACAGCTCGGGAGTGACCGGGCGCGAGCCGCCACGGTTTGTTTCAAGGGACGGGTCTTGCCCGCCCCGCAACGGGCAGTCGAGAAGCATCATGGAGCAGCGATTTTTAAAAGTTCCGCGCAACGAGCGCGGCCGCGATTTCGCGGTGGGCGACGTGCACGGGCATTTTTCGCGTTTGCAGGCAAGCCTGGACCGGCTGGGTTTCGACCCGGCTCGCGACCGGCTGTTTTCCGTGGGCGACCTGGTTGATCGCGGGCCTGAAAGCGAGGCCGCGCTGCACTGGCTGGCCCAACCCTGGTTTTTCGCGGTGCAGGGCAACCACGAAGACTATGCGATTCGCCACGTGCGTACGGGGCAGGTGGACGTGATCAATTGGCGCGGTTACGGCGGCGGCTGGTTTCTGGACCTGCCTGCCGACCAGCAGCAAGTGTTTGCCGACGCGTTTGCCAAGCTGCCCATCGCTATCGAGGTCGAGACGCGCGAGGGGGCGGTGGGCCTGCTGCATGCGGATTGCCCGGTGCTGTTCTGGCCCCGCCTTGAATTCGCGCTGCAAGATCGCTACAAACGCACCAGCGCGGCGTGCCAGTGGTCACGCGACCGCTTGCGGCAGATGAACCGCACGGGCATCCAGGGCGTGCGGGCGGTGGTGGCCGGGCACACGCCGGTGGCCGCGCCGCTGGTCCTGGGCAACGTCTATCACATCGATACCGAGGGCTGGCGGTCCGGCTTCTTCACGTTCCTGGACCTGGAATCGCTGACCGCCTGGCCGCACGAGGTCGTGACGGAACTGGCGGTAGAGGAGTAGGTCGGCCGGTTACAGAGGCCGCGCGATGACCGAGCTGGACGTGGATACCGCGCTTGCGCGGGCAGCAGCATCGTCAGCGCTGCCCGAAGCCCGTACGCCCGAAGCCGGTATGCCCGAAGCCGGTACGCCCGCCGCCGGTACGCCCGCCGCCGGTACGCCCGCCGCCGGTAATCCAGAAGTCGCTACACCCGCCATCGCGGCCGGCGCGACATTCGCGGCGTTGGGTGCCTGAAGGGGCTGCAACGGCGGCTGCACCGCGCCGTTGTTCGAATTTTGCGGCAGCACGGCACCACCCGGGGCCGGCAGCGGCTTGACAGACGTATCCACCCCGTCGGTGCTGCGGTTGTTGTTCAGGAAATCGGTCAGCGCATCACCCGACGACAAATCCAGCGAAGCCACCGCCTGCCCGGGCGGGAATTCCGCAAAATAGTATTCGCCGTTATCCACCAACAGCCCGTCCGGACGGGGCGGCTGCTTGGCTTCGGGCATGCCCTTCAATACCGGCTGCATGTAGTCCAGCCACGTGGACAACGCCAAGCCGCTGCCGAATTCGTTGGTGCCCAGGGACTTGGGCTGGTCAAAGCCCATCCAGACGGTCGTGGCCAGATCAGGCGTGAAGCCCGAGAACCAGACGTCCACCGCATCATTCGTGGTGCCCGTCTTGCCGCCCACGTCGTTGCGCTTCAGGACCTGATGCGCGCGCGCGGCCGTGCCGCTGGTCGTCACGCCGCGCAGGATGTCGTCCATGACCCAGGCGGTGCGCGGGTCGATGGCGCGCGCCGCCTCGTCGCCCGCCTTGACCGGTTGGGCCTGCATCAGCACCTTGCCAGAACGGTCGGTAACGTGGTCCACCAGATACGGCGTCACGCGATAACCGCCGTTGGCGAAGACGCCATAGCCATTGACCACCTGCAACGGCGTGGCGCCACCCGCGCCCAGCGCCAGCGGCAACACCGCCGGCCAGCGCGATTTGTCAAAGCCGAAACGGGTCAGATAGTCCTGCGCGTACTGCGGCGAAATCGCTTGCAGAATGCGGATCGACACCATGTTCTTGGACCGGTACAAGCCTTGGCGCAACGTCAGCATCGGTTCGTACTTGTTGCCGTCGTTCTTGGGCTGCCAGTCCTTGGAGCCCGTTTGCGCGGCCGTCAACATGAACGGCTGGTCCGAGATCTGCGTGGCGGGGGTAAAGCCGCGTTCCAGGGCGGCGGCATAGACAAAAGGCTTGATGTTCGAACCGGGCTGGCGCCAAGCCTGCGTCACGCGGTTGAAGTTGCCCCGGTTGTAGTCAAAGCCGCCGATCATGGCGCGGATCGCGCCGTCCTGGGGCGCCATCGACACCAGCGCCGCTTGCAGCGCCGGCATGTTGATGATTTCCCAGGTGTCGCTGTCCTTGCCGCCCGTCTTGTGGATGTACACGACCGAACCGCGACGGATGCGCTGGCTGTCGCCGGCCTTCGGGTTCAAGGCGCGGGCCACCACGGCCAGGGCCTTCTTGTCCGAAATGGTGATGATGTCGCGCGCGCTGCGGGCCACCTTCACCTCGGTAGGGCTGGCCGACAGCACCACGGCCGCCAGCAGGTCTTCGCTGTCCGGCGTCTTGTCCTGCACGCCGTCCAGAATCTCGTCCAGCGCTTGCGCATCGCTTTCAACGCCGTCAGGCAAATCGATCTGGTCTTCCGGCCCGGGATACACGGCGCGGCGCGTGTAGTCCATGACGCCATCGCGCACCGCGCGGTAGGCAGCTTCCTGGGCCTTGGAATCGATGGTCGTGTAGACGTCGATGCCCTTGGAATACGTTTCTTCCTGGAACACGCCATACATCAACTGGCGCGCCAGTTCCGACGGGTAATCGCCGTGCACCGCGAAGCCGCGCGCGCTGGTGCCGTCGGCGCCGCGGATTGTCAGGCGTTGCTTGAGCGCTTCGTCGGCCTGCTCGGGCGTGATGTAGCCCAGCGTCTTCATGCGGCCCAGCACGTAGTGCTGGCGGATCTCGGCACGCGGGAAATTGGTGATGGGGTTAAAGCGCGACGGGGCCTTGGGGATGCCGGCCAGCATGGCGGCTTCCGCCGGGGTCACTTCCGACAGCGGCTTGCCGAAGTAGGCGCGCGACGCGGCCGCGAAGCCATAGGCGCGGTGCCCCAGGTAGATCTGGTTCATGTAGAGCTCAAGGATCTGGTCCTTGGTGAGCTCGTTTTCGATCTTGAACGTGAGCAGCAGCTCGTACAGCTTGCGCGAATACGTCTTCTCGGAAGACAGATAGAAATTGCGCGCCACCTGCATCGTGATCGTGCTGCCGCCTTGCGACTTCGAGCCCTTGACCACGTTGGTCAGCACCGCGCGCGCCACGCCCATCCAATCCACGCCGCCGTGGCTGTAGAAGCGGTCGTCTTCAGCGGCCAGCACGGCCTGGCGCATCACCGGCGGAATCTCGTCGAACCGCAGCACGTTGCGGTGCTCTTCGCCGTACTCGCCGATCAGCACCTTGTCGGCCGTGTAGATGCGCAGCGGCACACGCGGCCGGTAGTCGGTCATGGCGTGCAGGTCGGGCAGGCTGGGCCAGGCCAGGGCCAGTGCCAGCCCAAGCACGACGGCGCCGCACGCGCCGACGCCGGCCGCGACGATGCCCGTCTTGACCAGGATGCGTTTCCAGGGAAGGCCCGATTTGCCGCCCGGGGTGGCGGAGGATTGCTGGGGGGTGCTCATTGCAGGCGATTCTAGGACAGAACGCTATAGACCGGCCATGGCGTCATAAGGTTTCAGTAACCAAACTTGCCGAAGCCAGGTGGGGGGCGTGTGCCGCTGTAGATATAGGGACGGGGTCTAGCATACGCGCGACGCGGCTTGCGCGCGCGAGCGACGGGAATTGCGCTGTGAAATGTATTGCGCGCGGTGACAAACAGCAAGGCCGGTTGCATGCGCATGTTGCGATTCAGCTTTCGGTAAGGTGTCAAGAGCCCTGTTGATACCGCTGCGGCGGCGCGCCCAACGCACGGTGGAACATGGCGCTGAACGCGCTGGGGCTGCGGTATCCCAGGTCGGCGGCGATGCGCGCCACGGGCACGCCTTCCGACAATCGGCAGACCGCGTCCGCCAAGCGCACCTGCTGCACCCATTGCCGGTAATTCAGGCCCAGTTCGGCCTGGAACAGCCGGATCAGCGTGCGCGCGCTGGCGCCCACCTGGCTGCCCCAGGCTTCCATGCCGCGTTGCAGGCCGGGCCGGTCCAGGATGGCCGCGCAGATGGTCTGCAAGCGGCGGTCGCGCGGCCACGGGATCTGGATGGGAAGCACGCGCGCGGCCGCCAGTTCGGACAGGATCAGCGCGGCGACCTGTTCGGCCCGGCCGCCCAGCGGATAGTCGATGGGCTCGGCCGTCAGCGTCAGGATCAGTTCGCGCAGCAGCCCGCTTACTTCCACCACCTGGGGTTGCGGCCAGAAGGCGGCGGCGGCATCGGCCTGGATGTACAGCGAGCGCATCGACACGGCGCCCACCATGTCGACGCCATGAGGCACCCCGGCCGGCACCCACAGCGCGCGCAGCGGCGGCAGCGCCCAGAGGCCGCTGGGCGTGGTGACCCGCATCACGCCTTCGGCCGCGTAGATCAGCTGCGCGCGCGGGTGCGAGTGCGCGCCCGTCTGCGCGCCCGCGCGAAATTCCTTGGCCAACGCGGTGACGACGCGCGGGCGATCCTGGTAGTCCTGCGCGTTGATGCTGCGGGCGGGGTCGGGCGGGGCAAGACGGGTGGCCATGATGTCACTTCCAACAAAAGGATGACGCCGCGACGGCGGGCAGGGTGGCGCTATTTTGTCACTTGCTCGATGAAAATTGGCAGATCCTCGCCGTGGCCGGTTTCTACACTGATGGCTGGCTTTGGCTGTCAGCCAACCACAACCCAATCGCAAAAGCCGCCCATGACTCCCGCCCAGAATCCCATTGCCGGCATGTCGGACGCCAACGTGCCCGCGCCTGCCGCCGCGCCACTCTCCGCGCCGGCCTCCGCCCCATCCGCCGCGTCATCTACCGCCTATAAAGTGCTGGGCGCGATCAGCGTGGCGCATTTGATGAACGACATGATCCAGTCGATCCTGTTGGCCATCTACCCCATGTTGAAGGATTCATTCAGCCTGTCGTTCGCGCAGATTGGGCTGATCACCTTGGTCTATCAGTTGGCGGCCTCGCTGCTGCAACCCTTTATCGGCCTGTACACCGACCGCCATCCCAAGCCGTATTCGCTACCCGTGGGGATGAGCTTCACGCTGGCGGGGCTGTTGCTGCTGTCGGTGGCGCCGTCGTTCGGCTGGCTGCTGGTGGCTGCCGTGCTGGTCGGCACGGGGTCGTCGGTGTTCCACCCCGAATCGTCGCGGGTTGCGCGCATGGCCTCGGGCGGCCGGCACGGCCTGGCCCAGTCGCTGTTCCAGGTGGGGGGCAACGTGGGGTCGGCGCTGGGGCCGCTGCTGGCAGCGCTATTCATCATTCCGCACGGCCAGCGCAGCGTGGCCTGGTTTGCCTTCGCGGCGCTGTTCGGCATCGTGGTGCTGACCGGCATCGGCCGTTGGTACAGCGCCAACCGCGTCATCTTGAAGCCGCGCGTGCGCGCGGCGGGCGCCGGCAACGGGCTGTCGCGCAATCGGGTGATCGGCGCGCTGGCGGTGTTGGGCGTGCTGATATTTTCCAAGTACTTCTACCTGGCCAGCCTGAACAGCTATTTCACGTTCTATCTGATCGACAAGTTTGGCTTGTCGGTGCGCGAGGCCCAGTTGTACCTGTTCCTGTTCCTGGCCGCGGTGGCGGTGGGCACGGTGGTGGGCGGGCCGGTGGGCGATCGCATCGGCCGCAAGATCGTGATCTGGGTGTCTATCCTGGGCGTGGCGCCGTTCACCTTGTTGCTGCCCTACGCCAATCTGTTCTGGACGGCGGCGCTGGTGGTGATCATCGGCATGGTGCTGGCGTCGGCGTTTTCCGCCATCGTCGTCTACGCGCAGGAATTGGTGCCGGGCAAGGTCGGCATGATTGCCGGGCTGTTCTTTGGCTTTGCGTTCGGCATGGGCGGAGTGGGGGCGGCCGCGCTGGGCAAGCTGGCCGACGCCACCAGCATCGGCTATGTGTACCAGGTGTGCGCGTATCTGCCGCTGCTGGGCGTAGTGGCGATCTTGTTGCCCAACGTCGAAAAGCCGCGGTGATGCAGTCCCGCGTTGATCCGGGTTAGTGCTTTTGGCCGACTGGCGGGGGCGAACCACAATAATTAATCTAGGGTTTGCCCCTCGTTCCTTTCGATTGTCAGTCACCTGAAAGGTTTAACTGTCAAATACTGCAAAGGGGCATCCGGGCGCCCCTGGCTTGGCGTATTCTTCTGGACATGCCGCGCAATCGTCTTGGCGCGGTAGGTAAAGGTTCAGGACAACGTCGCGCCCTCGCTACGGCGTATCGCCGTTCATCGAGGCTGCGACGTTTCGTCCTTCTGGTAACAAAAAGCATCAAGCATGCTGACGTGTAACGCGTATCCATCCATGAACCCAGTGCAACAGCAGCCTGAACCGACGGCATTCGTGCCTGAAGCGCGGCCGGCAGAAAACCATGACGACTTCCTTATTCTTCCTGATGTGGGCGTTGGCTACGGCCTTGGCGCTACCGCTGTTGCTGCCGTTCCAGTCGCGCGGGGTGAAGGGCGTGCGCGCGTTCATTGCCGCCAACACGCTGGCCGTGCTGGCGCTGCTGGCCTTCGCCGCCGCCAAGCTTGTGCCGCCGGGCGCCTACATCATGGCGTCGAACGCAGCGTGGGTATGCGCGATCAGCCTGGTGTACGTAGGCGTGCGCCAGTTCTTCGGGCTGCGACCGCATATCGCGCGCACCTGCGGCGTCACGGCGGCTTGTGTGCTGGCCTTTGCGCTGCTGCTGTATGGCACGGACCACCTGCAAGAACGCATGCTGCTCAATTCGGGCTTTACCTGCATCAGCGCGCTGCTGACCGGGCGGGTGATCTACCAGCAGCGCGCAAAGATTCGCACGCCGGGTGTGACGCTGTATCTGATGCTGGCCATATTCGGGCTGGCGGCACTGCACGCAACGCGGGTTGCGGTCTATGGCTTCGGTTTCGTGACGCCTTTGTCTTTGCTTGAGCCGTCGTCCTGGGGGCTGTTCTTCATTGTGTGCGGCTCGGTCACCGTGCCGGCGCTGTTCCTGGCATTGCTGCTGCTGGTGCAGACTTGGCTATCCGAGCAGATGCAGGCAGCGCTGACGTTCGACAGCCTGACGCACGCCTATTCCCGTCGCAGCATCCTGGATGAACTGGAACGCGAATTACAGCGCTGTGGCCGCTCGGGCGGCCCGCTGGCCGTGCTGGTGCTGGACATCGACCATTTCAAATCCATCAACGACCGCTACGGCCATGCGGCGGGCGACACCGCACTGCGCCATTTCGCCAAGGTTGCTCAGCACGCCGTGCGCGGCTCCGACCGCTTCGGCCGCCTGGGGGGCGAGGAATTCGTGCTGTTGATGGTGGACTGCGACCCGGCGCGTGCGCTGGTGCACGCGCAACGCGTCTGCGATGCGCTACGCGATACGCCGCTGTACCTGCAAGGGGTGGAAGTGCCCATGACCGCCAGCGGTGGCTTGGCGACGTACCAGCCCGGCGATAGCGCCGATGTGATCCTGGCGCGCGCCGACGTGGCGCTATACCGCGCCAAGGAGCAAGGGCGCGACCGGGTGGAAATGGCGTTTGGCGCGCGCGGCGCGGGCCGCGTGCACGTAGGCGGGTTGGCGGGCATGGCGCCAGCGGCAAACGCGCCGCTGGTGACTCATGAAGGCGCGGGGCACTAAGGCTTGAGGTGTTCCGTCAGGAACTTTTCCATGGCTTCGTAGAACTCGAACTTGTTTTCGTCGTTGTGGAAACCGTGGCCTTCGTTGTCCTTGACCATGTATTCCACTTCAACGCCGCGCGCCTTCAACGCCGCCACCATCTGGTCGCTTTCGTCCTTGGCCACGCGCGGGTCCTTGGCGCCTTGCGCAACGAACAGCGGCGTCTTGATCCGGTCCGCGTGCAGCGCGGGCGAGGTCGCGGCCAGCCGGTCCTTATCGCGTTCGGGGTGGCCGACCATGTCCTGCATCTTGTCCAGCATGGGCTTCCAGTACGGCGGAATGGACTTCATGAACGTGAACAGATTGGACACGCCCACGTAGTCCACGGCCGCCGCGTACAGGTCCGGCGTGAACGTCACGCCGGCCAGCGTGGCGTAGCCGCCGTAACTGGCGCCATAGATGCCGATGCGCTTGGGGTCGGCGATGCCTTGCTTGACCAGCCACTGAACGCCATCGGTGATGTCGTCCTGCATTTTCAGGCCCCATTGCCCGAAGCCGGCTTCCCAGAACGCCCGGCCATAACCCGTCGAGCCACGGAAGTTCATTTGCAGCACGCAGAAACCCCGGTTGGCCAGGAATTGGGTTTCGGGGTTGTAGCCCCAGCCGTCGCGTGCCCACGGCCCGCCGTGCGGGTTGACGATGCAAGGCAGATTCTTGGGATCGCGGCCGGCGGGCAGCGTCAGGTAGCCGTGGATGGTCAGGCCGTCGCGGCTTTGGTAGCTGATGGGCCGCACTTGCGACATGTCGGCTTCCGGAATGGCCGGGTTGATGTCGGCCAGCTTGGTCAGCGTGTCGGCATTGGCGTCATACAAGTAGCGCGAACCCGGCGTGCGGTCGTTGTAGGCGGCCACGATGAATACGGTTTCGTCGCGGTTCGACCCTTGCAGGGCGATGTCATAGCCCTTGAGCTTGTCGGACAGTTTCTTGAACAGCGCTTCGGACTGCGCGTCGAAAAACTTGTATTGCGGCTTGTCGGTCTGGTAGGCGGCCAGCGTCAGCACGCGGCGCTTGCGCGAGTAGCCCGCGCCGTCCAGGTCGACGGTGTCGGGCGTGAAGATCTCTTCTTCGGCGTCGGGTTGCGCGGGGTCGATGACCACCAGCGACAGCTTGTCGCGGCCACGGTTGCTAAGCGCGTAGATCTTCTTGTCGTCGAACGTGAAGAACGACGGGCTGACGTTGGTGCGGTAATCGGTGGTGATCAGCGGGCGGAAGTCGGACGCTTCGTTGTCGCGGTAGAGCAGGGTGGTGTTCAGGCCGTCGCTGGTGACGGCGGCGCGCACCTTGCCCGCATGGTCGGTTTGCCAGCCCACGATGTTGCCCGGGTTCTGCGCCACCAGCACGGCCGCGCCGGTGTGGACGTTGACGCGGTAGACGTCAAAGACCTCGGGGTTGCGTTGGTTGTGGCTGATCAGGACGTGATCGGGATCGTCTTCAAGATCGTCTTCGATGCTGGCGCGCGCGCCCTCATAGGGCGTCAGGTCGGTGATCTTGCCCGTCTTGGCGTTCACGGCCAGCACGTGGAAGTTTTCGTCGCCGCCGAAGTCCTTTTGATAGAGCACCACGTCGGCGCCCTTCCAGAAGTAGTTGGAGATGTCGCGCGCGGTTTCGCTGGTCAGTTGGCGGGGCTCGCCCACCAGTTGGCTGCCTTGCAGCGGCTGCACATAGATGTTCATGCGGGCGGGGTTGCCGTCCACGCTGGTGGGCTGCATGAAGGCCAGCGTGCGGCCGTCGTCGGCCAGGCGGAAGAAGCCGCGTTCCGGATTGCGGAAAAAGTCCTTCAGGGGATAGGCGCGGGGCGGGGGCTGGGTGGCGCAGGCGCCCAGCGTGGTGCCGACGATGCTGGCGGCCAGAATGGTGCGCGTCATGAAGGAAAACAAGGCAGGACCTCCGCGATTTCAATGCGGTCGATAATGCCATAGTCGCGCGGGCGGTGTCGAACCGGCCCCACTTATGCCGCCGTGCCGTTTGCGGGATAATCGCGGCAATTCATCTGGAGAATTACATGTACAGGAATCTGGTCGCGGCATCGGCGCTGGCGCTGGGCCTGGCGGGTTGCTCGCTGGGCATCTCGCAGGACAGCGCATCCCCGCACAGCGAATTCAAGGCGCCGGTCGCGTTCAAGGACGCCTACGCCACCGTGATCCGGCAGTCGAACAACTGCCTGCGCAGCACCGACAACGCCTATCGCGTGGTGTCCGACCTGAACGAGGCGGCGCAGTCGGGCGTGGTGCGCGTGCTGGCCCCGTACACCGACAACGAAATGTCACGCGTGGACCTCAAGGCCAATGGCCCGGCAAGCACCGACGTGAAGATTGTGATGTGGGGCAAGGGCACCTGGGACGCCGCCGCGATGCGCGCCATGCAGGACGCCATCTACTACAGCATCACGTCGTGCAGCACTTACATGCCGCTGGACCCGCGCCCGCCCGTCAAGCCGTCGCGCGACCTGCCCAATTAAGGGCGGCGCGCCGGCCCGAACCCGGTCGGCGCGCGTCAGCCCCCTGGCGGCGCCGCTCAGTCGCCGCCCGGACGGCGGCGAATGATCTTGAACGTTGCCGTGGCGCGCGCCACCAGTTCGCCGTCGGCGCGCCGGATGTCGCCTTCACAGAAGGCGATGGACGCGCCACGGCGCAGGCAGCGCGCTTCAATGACCAGGTCGCCCGTGCCGGGAGACAGGAATGTGGTGTTCATGTCGATGGTGGCCATGCCTTCGGTGGCGTCGGCGGACCCGCGTGCCGCCGCGCTAAGGGTGAAGTCCAGCACGCTCATCAGCGTGCCGCCATGCACGTCGCCCCGGCTGTTGGTCAGGTCTTGGCGCCACGGCAGGGTGGTGCGGGCGAATCCCGGCGCGACGCTCTCGGGCACCAGCCCGATGAAGTGCATGAAGGGTATCGTCAGGCCGAAATAGTCGGTGGAGGCAGAGGCAGATGGGGATGCGGGTGCGGTCATGAGCGTGGGCAAGATGGGTAAGCGGATAGAGCCGGTCATAATATATTTTTTTGCAGTGCCCGCCAGCGTGCAAGCGCGACGGGGCCATCGTCTTCACTGGAATGTCTGAACTCTTGCGCAAGATCGTGCATGTGGACATGGACGCGTTCTACGCGTCCGTGGAGCAGCGCGACAATCCCGACCTGCGCGGCAAGCCCGTGGTGGTGGCCTGGACCGGGCCGCGCTCGGTCGTCTGCGCGGCGTCCTACGAGGCGCGGCGCTTCGGCATTCATTCGGCCATGTCCGCCATCCGCGCCGAACGCCTGTGCCCGCAAGCCATCTACGTGCCCCCGGACTTCAACCGCTATCGCGAGGTGTCGCGCCAGATCCGGCAGATATTCGCGCGCCACACCGACCTGATCGAACCCCTGTCGCTGGACGAAGCCTATCTGGACGTGACGCATAACAAGGGCGGGCTGCCCTCGGCGACCGAAGTGGCGCAGGTCATCCGCCATCAGATCCGCGAGGAAACCGGCCTGACCGCATCGGCCGGCATCGCGCCCAACAAATTCCTGGCCAAGATCGCGTCCGACTGGAACAAGCCCGACGGGCAATTCGTCATCCGACCCACGAAGGTGCTGGAATTTCTGCAACCGCTGCCGGTGCGCAAAGTGCCCGGGGTGGGCAAGGTGACGCAGGCGCGCCTGGAGCAGCTGGGCATCCACACGGTGGGCGACCTGGCCACGCACAGCCTGGAAGAGCTGGCCCACTATTTCGGCCGCTACGGGCGCCGCCTGTACGAGCTGGCGCGCGGCATCGACGAACGCGAAGTGCAAACCGACCAGCCGTTGCAGCAGGTGTCGGCCGAGACCACGTTTTCGGAAGATATCCGGCTGGACGCGCTGGGCGACGCCATCGACCGCATGGCGGGCAAGGTCTGGGATCAGGCGTTGAAGAAGGGCGCGCTGGGGCGCACGGTGGTCCTGAAGTTGAAGACCGACCGGTTTCGCATCCTGACGCGCAGCCAGACCAGCCTGAATCCGCCGGGGTCGGCGGCCGAACTGGCGGCGTTGGCCAGGCTGTTATGCGAACGGGTGGAACTGCCGCCGGAAACGCTGTACCGACTGGCAGGGGTGGGGATGAGCAATTTTGCCGATCCCGCCGAGCAGTCGCGCCAGCCGGATCTGTTCGGCGGCGCGTTTTAACTGCCCGGCGTCCGGTCAGGCCAGACGGGCCTTGACCTGTTGCGACAACGCCGTCATGTCGGCGCGGCCGGCCAGCGCCTGCTTGAGCAGCGCCATGACCTTGCCCATGGCGGGCGCGCCCGTCACGCCTTGCGCGGCCACTTCGGCCAGCGCGGCGTCGATGGCGGCGGCCACTTCTTCAGGCGTTGCGGCCTGCGGCAAGAACTCTTGCAGCACCAGCAATTCGGCCTTTTCCTGTTCGGCGGTTTCCGTGCGGCCGGCCTGTTCGAACGCGGCGATGGACTCGCGCCGTTGCTTGACCTGCTTTTCGATGATGGCGGTGATTTCGGCGTCGTTCAGGTCGCGGCGCTCGTCCACTTCCTTCTGCTTGACGGCGGCCAGCAGGAAACGCAGCGTCGTCAGGCGTTCGGAAGCCTTGGCGCGCATGGCGTCCTTGACGGCATCGGACAGGCGGGTCTTGAGCGTAGCAGTGCTCATGTGTGAACCTTTTGGGTGGTGTTGCGGCAATTCGCAAGTGTAAATCGGGCGGGCCCGGATCGGGCTCGCATCGGGCCGGCATCGGCCCGGCTTACTTCACGCGGGCCAGATCCCCGCGCAGCGCTACGCCGGCCACCACGGCGCCCGCGTGGCATTCGTAGTCGGTCTTGCTGCGGGTTTCGTTTTTGCGATAGTAGCTGACGATGTTCGTCACGGCATTCGCACCGGCCTTCTTGGCGGCTTCATGCAGCGAGATCACGGCCGATTGCGCCGCCCACAGGCACGCTTCCGGGTCCTTCTTGGCAAACGCATTGGTCTTGCGGTTGGTGACCACGTTGGCTTCCAGCACCTGTCCCTTGGGCCCCGTGCCCGCCAGGTAGAACTTGACGCTGCCGTCGATCTTGCCGGCGGCCAGGGCGGCCTCGATGGCCGGTTGCAGGGGCAGGAAGACGGTGCGGTCGGCGGCCAGGACCTGGGTCGAGCAGGCCAGCGACAGGGACAGAGCGCCAAAGAGCTTGTGGGTGATCTTCATGAAGTGCGTTTTCCGTGAGTGAAAGTAGGGAAGAAGGCAAAAAGAAGGCGAACAGAAGGTGAAAATTCAGTGAAAAAGGCGAATAGATGGAACAGGTCAATGCCGACCCGGCAAGGCCGGGCCGGCAACGCCCGGCACCGCTCAGGGCCAGCGCCGGAAGATCAGTGACGTGTTGATGCCGCCGAACGCGAAGTTGTTGTTCATGACGTATTCGTTGCTCATGCGGCGGCCTTCGCCCTGCACGTAGTCAAGCTCGCCGCAACGCGGATCAATGTTGCGCAGGTTCAGCGTGGGCGCGTACCAGTCGCGGTTCAACATCTCGATGCTGAACCAGGACTCCAGCACGCCGCAGGCTCCCAGCGTGTGGCCCAGGTAGCTTTTCTGCGTGCTGATCGGCATGCGGGCACCGAACAGCGCGTGCGTGGCCTGCGTTTCGGCGATGTCGCCTTGTTCGGTCGCGGTGCCGTGACCGTTCACGTAGCCGATGGCCTCGGGCGGCAGCCCCGCATCGGTCAACGCCATCTGCATGGCGATGCGCATCGTGGCCGCTTCGGGCCGCGTGATGTGCGTGCCGTCCGAGTTGCTGCCGAATCCCACCACTTCCGCATGGATGCGCGCCCCGCGCGCCAGCGCATGATCCAGCGATTCCAGCACCAGCATGCCGCCGCCTTCGCCAATGACCAGGCCGTCGCGGTCACGGTCGTAGGGGCGTGGCGTCAGTTCCGGCGTGTCGTTCTGCTGGCTGGTGGCGTACAGCGCGTCGAACACCAGCGCCTCGCTGGCGCACAGTTCTTCCGCGCCGCCGGCCAGCATCATGTCCTGGCGGCCATAGCGGATGGCCTCGTAGGCGTAGCCGATGCCCTGGCTGCCCGAGGTGCAGGCGCTGGATGTCGGAATGATGCGGCCCTTCAGCTCGAAGAAGATGCCCACGTTGGCCGCCGTGGTGTGCGGCATCATGCGCACATAGGAATTGGCGTTCAGGTCGTCGGTGACGCCGTTCAGCAGCATGTTGCCGAACGCGCGGATCTCGGCGGTGCTGCCCACCGACGACCCGCAGGCCACGCCCATGCGGCCATCGGTGATGCGGGGGTCGCCCAGCAGCGACGCGTCGGCCAGCGCCAGCTCGGCGGCGCGCACGGCCAGCTGCGACACGCGGCCCATGCTGCGCAATTGCTTGCGCGTCCAGTGCGAGGGCACCTGGAAATCCTCGACGGGCCCTGCCAGGCGCGTGTTCAGTTCGGCAAAGCGCGACCAATCCGGCATGGTGCGGATGGCGCTGCGACCCGATTCAAACGCTTGCTGCACGCTGGCCCAATCCGAACCCAGCGCGCTGATGCCGGCCATGCCGGTGACGACAACCCGTTTCATCAGCACAAGCCTCCGTTGACGGCAATGACCTGGCGCGTGATGTAGGCGGCGCCCGGCGACATCAGGAAGGCCACCGTCGCGGCGACCTCTTCGGGCTTGCCCATGCGCTGGGCCGGCACGGCTTTCAGGATTTCTTCCACCGGTACGTGCTCGTCGATCATGTCGGTATCGATCAGGCCCGGCGCCACGCAGTTCACGGTGATCTGGCGCTTGGCCAATTCAACGGCCAGCGCCTTGGCCGCGCCGATCAGGCCGGCCTTGGACGCGCTGTAGTTGACCTGGCCACGGTTGCCCACCAGCCCGGACACCGACGCCATGCAGACCACGCGGCCCGGCGCGCGGCGCCGGATCATGGGCATGGCCAGCGGGCTCAGCACGTTGTAGAAGCCGTCCAGGTTGGTGCGCATCACCTGGTCCCAGTCGTCGGCCGTCAAGGCCGGGAAAGCGCCGTCGCGTGTCAGCCCGGCGTTCAGCACCACGCCGTAATACGCGCCGTGCGCTTCCACGTCCGCTTGCAGCACGGCCGCGCATTGTGCGCGGTCGGACACATCGAATTGCAGCACGCGCGCCTGGCGCCCGCGCGCGATGACGTCCGCCTGCACGGCCTCGGCCTGCTCGCGTTGCTGGCGGCAGTGCAGGACAAGATCGTGGCCGGCGTCAGCCAGCGCCATGGCAATGGCGCGGCCGATGCCGCGGCTTGATCCGGTTACAAGAATGGGGGCTGCGTTCATGTCGGGGAAGCTTCCTGGGTAAATTCGTCGGGGTCCTTGGGCTGATACACGTTCAGCCGGGCGTGCGCCAGCAGGCGGGATTCCGCGCGCAACTCGCATTCGAAAACGCTCATGCCGCTGGCGTCGATCAAGCCGCGTCGGACATGGATGGTCAGGGCCGCGCCGGCGGGCAGCGCGTTTGCATGGGATTCGTAGCGCCGGGTGCCAAGCAGGAATCCCAGCTTGACGGACGTGCCCGCTTCGCGTGCGTGGCAACCCGCCCAGGCGCCCACGGCTTGCGCCATCAGTTCCATGCCCAGCCAGGGCGGCAGCGAGCCGTCCGGCAAGGAGTACGGGCCGGGTTTGATGACGGCGTGGGCGCTGAGGCTGTCGGCGTCATAGCCGTCCACGGCGTCCAGCAAGATCATGTTGCCGGCATGCGGCAACAGGCTGGCGACGGGCCAGGGGCAGGCTTTCATGGCTGGGCTCCCAGGATCAGGCTGGCGTTGTTGCCGCCAAACGCAAAGGAATTGCTCATCGCGATACGGGGGCGGCCCGGCGCATAGCGATGTTGTCCCGTGCTGAAATTCAGCGCGGGCAGCGCCGGGTCGGCCTGGCCATCCCAGACGTGGGGCATCAGCCGGCCGTCGGGATTCATGGCGGAAAGCGTGATCCAGGCCAGCGCGGCTTCCATCGCGCCGGCCGCGCCTAGCGTGTGGCCGGTCAACGCCTTGGTGGACGCGCAGGGCACGCCTTCCGGGAACACCGCATGCATGGCGTGGCTTTCCATCGCGTCGTTGTGCGGGGTGCCGGTGCCGTGCAGGTTGACCCAGCCGATGTCGGCAGGCGCAAGCCGCGCGGCCTGCAAGGCGGCCAGCATGGCCTGACGCGCGCCCGCGCCGGACGGCTCGGGCGCCGACATATGCCAGGCGTCGGAACTGGCGCCGCCGCCCAGCAGCGCCACGGCGTTGGCGTCATCGGCGTCGCGCTGCATCACGAACAGCACGCCGGCTTCGCCGATATTGATGCCTCGGCGGTTGACCGAGAACGGTTGGCAGAGCGCGTCGTCCACCGCTTCCAGCGTGGCAAAGCCATTGATCGTCAGGCGGCAAAGCGTATCGGCGCCGCCGCACACCACCGCGTCGCAAAGGCCGGCGGCCAGCAGCCGGCGGGCGGACAGCAGGGCGCGCGCGCTGGAGGTGCACGCGGTTGACAGCGTATACGCCGGGCCGGTTACGCCCAGATGTGCCGCCAGAAACGCAGCGGGCGACGACAGGGCCTGACGGCGGTAGTCGTAGTCGGCGGGCCAGGCGCCTTGCGCTGCCAAGGTACGGAAGGCAGGCGCGTTGTCGTTGACGCCCGACGTGCTGGTGCCCAGCACCACGGCAACGCGGGAGGGTCCGTGGCGGGCGATGGCGCGCTGCAATTGCGGCGCGATCTGCTCGGCGCAGGCCAGCAGCAAGCGGTTGTTGCGGCTGCGCAGATGGTCGGGCATGGGGGCGGCCGTGGCCGTGGCCGTGGCCTTGGCCAGGATGTCGCTGGGCGGGGCGTCTAAGGAGCCAGCGGTGGCCTTGGCAAGCATGTCGCGCGGGGCGGCGACCGAGGTGCCTGGCGGGATGTCGCCATCTGTGTTGGCGGCGGTGTGGGGGCGAGTGTCGGCGGCGGTGCCCGGAAACGCCGGCAATGGGCCGTCATAAGCGCCCAGCGTCAGGCTGCGGTCGCGGACCCAGCCCGCCTGCCCGCGCATGCCGCGCGTGTCGCCATCGAAGGCGGCTTGGGCGACGGCGTTCACGCCAGCGCCCAACGCGCAGACGATGCCGGGGGTGCCTAGCCAAGTGTTCACGGCTGTTCCTTGAGCGGCGCGACGCGCCAGGTGACGCCATCGGCGCCGGTAATCGAAAAAACGTCGGGCTGCGAGGGCTGCGCCCAACGCACCGTCCAGCGCACCGCGCCGCGATCCAGCAGGCTGCGTACCGCCGTGCCGTCCTCTTGCTGCCGCGTGCGCCATGTGCCCGCGCCATAAGCGGCGTCCAGCTGGGCCCGCGGCGTCCACGCGAACATCAGCGCGGCAAACAGATCGCGCGCCTGGGCGTTGGGCCGCATGAATCCGTCGTTGCGCCAGTGGCCGCCCTCTAGCATCTGCCGCGCTTGCGGCACACCCATCGGGTCGAACAGCGACCAGCGCAGCGCCGCCCCTTCGCGCTGCACCACCAGCATCGTGTCCACGCTGGGCTGGTCGGCGGCCACCTGCACGACGTGCAGCTGGCGCGGCACGGCAAAGCCGGCGTCGCGGGCGGGCAAGGGTGGCGCGCCGGCGCAGCCGGCCAGCCCGATCAGCACGGCCAGCAACGCCGCCGTGGCCAGCGCGCGCCGGGCCGACTTGCCCACGGGCAAGGGCAAGCGCGGCACAACGCCAAGGCGGGGTACGGGCAAGGGCAGGCGTGCAAAAACGCCATGTGTGTGCACGGATACGGGCGGGCGAGGCGAAGCGGCTTGCATCATCGGTCTCAGGCGGGTTCGGCTTGCGTGGCGGCGCCACGGCAAAGCTCGCTCAGCATGCGCAGGCGGCGCTGCGGGCTGGCGACAAAGGGGTTGGCGGTGTCCCAGGCGTAGCCGGCAAGAATCGAGCTGATCATCCGCCGGATCTCGGGCTGCGGGTTCTTGTGGAACACCACGTCCTGGAATTCGCCGCTGTACCAGCCTTGCACGTAGGCGCGGAAGGTTTCCACGCCCAGCATCAAGGGGTCGGCGAAATCGGCCTGCCAGTCCACCACTTCGCCGCCCAGTTGGCGGTGCAGGGCGTCGGTGGCCAGCTTGGACGAGCGCAGCGCGATGGTCACGCCCGACGAAAACACCGGGTCCAGGAATTCGGCCGCGTTGCCCAGCAGCGCGTAACCGGGACCGTACAGCCGGGTGACGCTGGCGGAATAGCCGCCGATGGTGTTGGCCGGCGTATCCCACACGGCATTGGCCAGCACGCGCTTGAGGTTCGGCGCGGCAGCGGCCATCTCGCGCAGGGTCGACATCAGGTCCTGATCGGGGCCGCCGAAGAGGTCCTGGCCGCCGACCACGCCGAACGAGCAGCGGCCGTTCGAAAACGGAATCAGCCAATACCAGATGCCCGGCTGTTCGGGATGCACGCTGATCAGGATTTTTTCGCGGTCAAAGCCGGGGTCGTCGATGCGGTCTTCGATGTGCGTGAAGATCGCCTTGCGAGGCGGCATCGACGACGGGCGTTCCAGGTCCAGCAAGCGGGCCAGCACGCGGCCATAGCCGCTGGCGTCCAGCACGAAGCGGCTTGCGACCTGGTAGCTGGCGCCGTCGGCGCCGCGCACATCCAGCAGCGGTTGGTCGCCGCTGAAATCCGCGGCGGTGACTTCCTGCAGGTAGCGCACGTCCACGCCCTGGCGCGCGGCATCGTCGGCCAGTACTTTGTCGAACTGCGCGCGCTGCACCTGGAAGGTGGTGCCGGGGCCGGCCGTGAACTTGTCGCGAAAATCAAAGTAGGTGTAGTCGTCGCCCCGCGCAAAGGCGGCGCCGTTCTTAACCTGAAAGCCCGCCGCGTTGACGGCGGGCATCATGCCGGCTTCTTCCACGAATTCCAGGCAGTGCGCCAGCAGGCTTTCGCCGATCGAAAAGCGCGGAAATTGCTGGCGTTCCAGCATCAAGACATCATGGCCTTGCCGCTTGAGCAGGGCCGCCGCAACCGCACCGGCGGGACCCGCTCCGATGACGACGACTTCACGATGTTCCATGAGGGGAGATTCCATGTAGGTTGAGCTAGAGGGAGCGGCCATGCTGGGGCGGACGCACCCAGGGAGACCACAGCAAAGAGAAGGCAACGCCCAGCGCGACGGCCATGCCGAAGTTCGCGATAGCCGGCGTCTGGCTGACGGCAAGCAGACCGAAGGACAGCAAGGTGGTGACGGCGCCCAGCAGGATGCCGACCAGGCTGGCGGCGGCGCCCGCCACGCGTTCGAACATGAAGATGGCGTAGTCCACGCCGATGGCGGACACCAACAGCAGGCCGAACAGGCTGAACAGGGTCAGGGGCTGGCCCAGGTAGCCCAAGGCGGCCAAGGCGCAGGCGGTGGCGGCAAGAGGCACCGCCAGAATGCGCCACGTGGCCGCCCGACCCAGCGTCAGTAGCAGCAACACGGCGGCCACGCCATAGGACAGCAGCTTCAGTTCGGCGGCTTCGATGCGGGTCGACGCAAACATGCGATTCAAGTCGCCGCTGCGGTCCACCAGTTCGACGCCCGGCAAATCGCCCGCGATGCCGTCCAGGGCGGCGGCCCTGCGCAGGCCCAGCAGCGTGACCATGCCGGCTGCCTGGCCGTCGTGCACGCCCAGCCATTGGCCGCGCCAGCGTTCGGCCAGCGGGCCTTGCAGCGCGGCGTCGAGGGTCAGCGGGGGCAACGCGGCGTAGCCTTGCAGTTCTTGTTGCAGGGACTCAAGCGGAATGCCGATGTCGGTCAATGGTTTCCAGGCCTGGGGCTGCCGGGCCAGTGCCGCCAGCCGTTGGCCCAGCGCCAGCTGGTCCTGCACGGGCGTCACCAGCTGGCTAAGCGCGCTGTAAGCGGCAAGGTCACCACGCTGGACCAGCGCGTCCAGCTTGCGAGCCACCTGCGCTTGTCGGCGCAGCAGCTCGTCCGCGTCGGGCGCGCGCACCAGAAAGAACTGGCTGGTCGGCGTGAAGCCGGTGATTTCGCCGATCTGGCGCGCTTGTTGCAGTAGCGGGGCGGGCAGGCTGAGCCATTGGCGCAGGTCGTCCTGGATGACCAGCCGGCTGATGCCACCCGCGGTGGCGGCCACCAGCGCCAGGGCGCCCACCGCCAGCAACAGGCGTTGGCCCGCCACGCGTTCGCGCAAACGCAAGGCCGCTTCGGCGGCATGCAACAGCGGGGGCCATGGGCGCGGGCGCCAGCCGTTCATCCATGCCGGAAGCTGGCACACCGTGCACGCGTAGGCACCCAACAGGCCGGCGGCTGAAAAGACGGCCGTCTGCGTCAGGGCGGGAAACGGGGTAAAGGCCAACGCCACGTAGCCGACCAGGCTGGCCGCCAGGCTGATGGTCAGGCCGGGCAACACGCGGCGCAGCGCGGGCCATGCCTGCCAGTCGGCCATGCCGTAGCTTTTGCCCAGCCAGTGCATGGGAAAGTCCACCGCCACGCCGATCAGGCTGGCGCCGATCACCAGCGTCAGCACATGGATCGAGCCAAACACCGCCACGCAGGCGACCGCGCCGGTCAATAGGCCCACCGCCACCGGGATGAATGCCAGCAACGCGCGCGCGCGGCGCAAGGCCAGCAACAGCACCAGGACGATGCCGGCCATGGCGATGGACCCGATCCACGAACTTTCCGCCACGGCCTGCGCCCGCCCGGCCGCCGCGTACAGCGGGCCGCCGGCCACCAGGAGTTCCGCGCCGTCGGCCTGTAGCGCCTGGCGGGCTTCGTCGATGCGGGCCGCCAGGCCCTGTGGCGCGTCGGTGTCGAATGCGTCAGCGCGCGTTTCGGCGCGCACCATCACCCAGCGCCTGCCGTCGTGTTCGGCTTGCAGCGTGCCGGTGCCCATGTCGTATTGCACCGCGCCGCCCGGCCGCAGCGCCTGTTCGGCGCGCCGCGTCAGCCCCAACCAGTCCTGGTCCACGGGCACCAGCCCCGACGACGAAAACGGGTCGGACAATTCGCGCGCGCGACGTTGGGCGTAGGCGGCGGGGTTGGCGGCCAGTTGTTCGCGGTCGGCGGGGGGCAGCATGGCAAGGCGTCCTGCCAGCAACTGCGCGCGCAGCGCGGCCACGTCCACATTCAATTCCAGCTGCACCGAGGCGAACAGGCCGCTGTCGCGCAGGCGGTCGGCCAAGGCGCGCGCGGGCGCCACCGGGTCCGCGCCCGGCCGCGCCGCGACCAGGGCCAGCAACTGGCGGGACAGCGGTTGCTGGATGCGTGCTTCGGCCAACTGCCGCGTGGCGTCGGCCCGGGTGTGCGGCACCAGCTCCATCAGGTTGGCCGACACCGGCCAGCCGTGGCGGCATTGCCACGCGCCCACGCACAGAACCAATAGCAGACCCAGCTTGAACAGCCGGGGTAGCCAGCGCTCAATGGGAAAACGCACGTTGCTCTTCTGAAGTCAGGGCGTCGGCGGCAACCGCATCCGTCATTTGCAGGACGCTGCGATCGCCTTGGGTCTCGCGCAATTCGATGCGGTCAACCAGCTTGCCGCCGTTGATCTGGATGTTGTCAAAAATCTGGCGCAGCAAAGCGGACCGCGGCGTCAGCATCAACTGCCATGCCGTGGCGTCGCCCGTCAGGGCAAGGTCGAAATTGTCTTGCAGGCCTTTGGTTTCGCCGGCCAGCACCGACAGGAACAGGCGGTTCTCGCGGCCTGAGCCGGTTTGTTGCGGCAAGGCCTGCCAGGCCCCGGATTCATCACGCCGCGATATGCCGCCGGCGTCGATGCGCAGGTCCTGGGCGATGGGCGTGCGCAGCAGCCACAACAGCCCTTTGCCCGCCGCCAGCGTGAAGTCGCCACGGCTGGTCAGGGGCCGCGGCAGCGAGCGCAGGAATTTCTGCTGGATGAAATGGCCACGCACGACCGGCGTGGCACGCAGTTGGGCTTGCAGGTCGTCCAGGCTGAAAGCGTGCGCGGTCCACGGCAGCACGATCAGCAACAGCAAGAGCAACTGCAACTGCCGCAGCGCCGCATGTCGCGCGAGTGTCAGGCCGCGTTTCAAGCCGTGTTTCAAGCCGTGTTTCAGGCCGCCTTTCAGCCCCAGTGCAAACGACTTGATCGCAGGCGCCTTCATGCCGAGGCCTCCAGGGCATGCAGCTTGCGCCGCACGGCGTCCACGAACGCGGGTGGCGAGGTCAATTGCATTTCACGGGTTTCGATGCAGACGGCCACCTGTTCCGACGTACCGCGCGTCAGCCGCTTGCCGCTTGCCGTATCCAGGATCAGGTAATTGATCTTCAAGCGGTTTTCCCATTCCACCAGCTCGGCGCGGACCGTCAGGCGCTGGCCGAACTCGGCGGGCTGGGCGTAGCGCAGATGCAAATCGATGACCGGCCACGCGTAGCCACTGGCGCGCATGGCGTCGTAGTTGTGGCCCAGTTGATCCAGCAGTTCGCAACGCGCCTGCTCCAGGTACTTCACGTAGTGGCCGTGCCACACGACATTGAGCGAGTCGACGTCGAAGAAGGGCACCTGGATGTCGACCTGTGCGCCGATAAGGCCTCGTTTACGCATCGTCTTTCCAGAAAGGGTAGAAGTTGAACCATTGCAGCGGCGCCAGCCGGCAGTGCGCGGCTAGCTGGTCGGCATAGCGTTGTGCCCAGTGGGCGATGCGTTCCTGGCGCGTGGCGCGCGTCCATTGAATGCCGTCGCACAAGCGCTGCATGGAGACGCGGTAGCGGTCGCCATGGCGGGTGCAGAACAGCACATTGACCGGGCAGCGCAGCAGCCCCGCCAGCAGCCAGGGCCCTTGCGGCAACGGCGCGAGCGCACCCAGGAAGTTGACCAGCGTGGTGCGGTCGCCCTGCAACGGCACGCGGTCCCCGGCAATGGCCAGCCATTCCCCGCGATCCAGGCGCTGCGCCAGGTCCAGCATGGTGGCGGCATCCAGTTCGCTGACCTGGATCATGCGCAAGCCCCCGCCGGCCGCATCAAGCAGGCGGTTGAAATGCACGGCGTGCTTACTGTGCACCAGCACATTCAGGCGCAGCGCGCCCGACCGTTCAGCCAACGCGCGGCACACTTCGATGTTGCCCAGATGCGAGCCCACCAGTATCTGGCCACGGCCCGCGCCCATTTGGGCATGCAAGCCGTCCGGGTCGGCGATGTCCAGGTGCGACAGCGTGATCTTGCCTTGCCAGACGTCCAGCTTGTCCAGCATGGCGTCGGCGAACGCCAGGTATTGGCGGTAGACGGGCAAGGTGCGCGGCAGCGGCACGTGCGCCGAGGGCGGCATGTGGGGCATGTCGGGCGTCGTCGTGCTGGACAGCCGCTGCTGGTACTGCGCAATGGCGCGACGCGCGCGCCCGCCGAAGGCGTAGAAGTACAGCACCACCACCCACACCACGGGCGCGACCACGCGGCGGCCCAGGTGACGCGCGGCCCAGGCCGTCAGGCGCATCAGCGCGGGGCTGCCGCGCTCGCGCTGGTGGGCCCAATGGGAATCGGCGGCGCTCAAGATTGGGTCCTTCGTGTCGGGCGCTGCGCGCCTCGTGCCAGACGGCGCCACAGCAAGGCCGGGGATCTGCCCAGCATCCCGAAGAACAGCCGCGCGTGCATGCGGCTGATCAGCACGTTGTCACGCAGGCCCTTGAAGTGCGACACACCGCCTTCCGGGTACGTCACGCGAGTAGGGCGCCATGCCATCGGCACGCCGCGCCAATGCAGGCGCACCAGGATGGCGATGTCGAAATCCATGCGGCGGCCGACGCCTGCGCGGTCAATGACGGGCAGGACGGACGCCAATGGGTAAATACGAAAACCGCACATGGCGTCGGGGATGTCCGTCGACAGCGTGTTGATCCAGACCCAGACGCGGGTCAGCCAGCGCCCGTAAAGGCGGCTGCGCGGGACATCGTCGCCGTAGACGGGCGCGCCGCAGATTACCGCTTGCGGCTGGGCGCGCGACGCCTCGGCCATGGCGATGGCGTCGTGCAGGGCGTGCTGGCCGTCGGCGTCCACCTGCAAGGCGTGGGTATAGCCCAAGGCGGAGGCGGCGCGCAGGCCGTCCTGTACCGCCGCGCCCTTGCCGCCGTTGACGGCGCGGCGCACCAGGTGCGTGTGCGGTTGCGCGGCCAGCGTGTCCAGCACGGCGGCGCAGCCCGGCTCGGAACCGTCGTCCACCAGCACGCAGGGCAAGCCCTGCGTCGCCATTTGCGCGTGCACGGCGGCTACCGTCGCGCCATGGTTGTAGACGGGGATGACCGCGCACAGCTTATGGGGTTGCGGCATGGCCATCCCTTTGAATCACGCGGCCCGACGAGCAGGGCGCGTCGTCCACCGTCAAGGTGAAATACAGCTTGTGTTTCGTCTCGTCCCAGCGCAAGGCCATCACGGCCTGATCGCCCGGACGCAGCAGCCGCTGAAATTTCAGGGCCTCCATGCCGCCAAATTGCAGGCCCGGGCACAAGCCGCGCTGCGCCAGCGACACCGCCCAGCTGATCTGGGCCACGCCGGGCACCACGGGCACCGTCGGGAAATGCCCGCTGAAAAACGCCAGGTCGTACGGAATATCCAGCGTGTAGCGGCGTTCGTTGTCGGGTTGGGCGGGCACTTCGACCGCGTGGGGGTCCACCGGGCGCGGGCCCGCCGCCGCGTCGAACAATGCCTGCGGCAGCTTGCCCTGCGCATTGGTGGGCAGATGCCTGAAAAGCCGCCACGAACGCGGTATGGCCAGGGACTCAAAACCCGTGCCCAGATGCGTGCGCAGCGCGTCCACCAGCGTCTTGCGGCCCTGGTTGCGCAGCACATGCAGGCCCGCGCCCGACAGCGCGATCAGCCCGGTCAGGCGCGTAGCGCCGCTCGCGATGCCCACCCGCGCATCGGACACATACCCATGGCGCATCAGCGCCTGTTCCAGCATCGGCAACGAGATCCGTTTTTCTTCGATCTTGACGATGCGGTCCAGGCGGCCCAGCAATTCAAAGCCGCTGCCGGTCAGCCGGGCGCCATCCGAAGTGTGTTCGTCGGCGGCGTTGACCCAGGGCGACTGCACGCGCAGCGCGCCGTCGGCGCCTGTGCTGAGCGCAACGCCGGGCAGGGCTTGCCAGTCAGACGCGCCGGTGCGCCACGCAACCGCGCCGGTTTCCGAGCTGCCATAGATTTCGGTGGGACGCAGGCCAAGTTCGCGTTCGATGTCGTCGGATACCCGCAATGGCAGCGCACCGCCCGACGAATGAATGCGCAGCAGTCGGCCGCGCAGTTGCGCCCAGTCCAGCCGTTGGCCCAGCCGCCGCAGCATGGCGGGGCTGGCTATCCAGGTGAAGGACGGGTAGCGCAGGCTGGCTTGCTGCAATTCCTCGGGATAGTGGCGCTGAAGGCGGTCGATCAGGCGGCCGGCGCACAGCGGCCACAGCACGCGAAACGGCAGGCCGTACATATGCTGGGCCGATACGCTGCCCAGCACGGGCGTGTCCGGTTCCGGCCATTGCCGCTGCAAGGCGTGGACCTCGGCCGACAGTTGCCGCCATTGCTTGTGCAGCGGCTTGGGCGCGCCGCTGGAGCCCGACGTGCACAACACCACGGTGCGCGACGGGTCCAGGCTGGCGGGCGCAAGGGGCGGGTGGCCTTGCAAGCCGTCCAGCCGCCATTGGCGAAAGGCCGGCACGGGCAGGGCGGCGTCGGTCAGCCAGGCGTCCACATCCGCGTCCAGCGTGGCGCAGGTGGCGGGTTGCGCATCGCCGGGCAGGACGGCGATGACGTCGGCCCGCCAGCAGGCGTACAGCGCGATGGCCAGCGCCACGGCGTCGTCAAACCACAGCGCCACGCGGCGCGGCGCGCGTGCCTGCAAGGCGCCGGCCACGTGCAGGCTGGCCTGCGCGAAAGCCGCGCGCGTCAAGGGGGGATCGTCGGCCAGCAGGACGTCGTGGGCGGCTGCGGCTGGCAACAGCAGGTGTTCAGGCGGTGTCCAGCGCATGGCTCAAACCGCCTTCGCGGCTGCCGGGCGCAGCAGCCATTCGCCTGCCATCAGCAGGCCCATCAAGCCATAGCTGATGGCGCCGTTGTAGGCGACCCACCAGCTCCAGGGCGCCCAGGCGGCCAGGGCCGCGGCAACGGCGCCATTGCCCGCAAAAAACAGGCACCATGCGCGCGTGACATTGCGCGTATAGCGCACGCCCTCGGGCGGCAGGCTCGGATGGCGCAGGCGGGCGATTTGTTCAACCACGGGACGGCCGACGCGCAGGCTTGTGCCGAAGATGGCAAGCATCATCGCATTGACCATCACGGGGTACCAGCGCAGCCAGGCCTCGGAATTGCAAAGCGCCAGCACGACGCAGAACGTTACCGCCACGGCCGGCAGCAAGCGCGCGCCGGGTTGCCCGGCGCGCGCGGTCACGCCACGCAGCAACCACAGCAGCGCCAGCGGCAAGGCCAGCCAGGCGGGACTGACGCGCCCCAGCGTTGCGTGCACCACAAAGGGATACGCGACGCCGGCAACGGCCAAGCCGGCCGCAACGCCGCGCCTCATGCGTCGGGAGCCTGCTTCTGCCACATGGCCTGGACCACGTCCTCGACGGTGCGTACCGTGCGAAAGTCGTTCGCGTCCAGCTTGCGGCCGGTCTGGCGGCGCACGTGGTCGATCAGGTCGATGGCGTCGATGCTGTCGATTTCCAGATCGGTATATAGATTGGCTTGCGGCGTAACGCGTTCGGGTTCGATCTCGAACAGCTCGACCAGCGCCTCGCGCAACGTATTGAAGATGTCCTCACGGGTATGCATCGTGGACTCCATCTGCGTTAGGCGCGGCGCTGCGCGGCGACAAAGTCCGCCAGGCTGCTGATGCTGGTGAAATGCTCGCGCATGTTGCGCGTTTCGGGGTCGATGGCGATGCTGTAGCGCTTTTGCAGCGCCAGGCCCAGCTCAAGGGCATCGACCGAATCCAGCCCCAAACCGTCGCCAAACAGCGGGGCGTCGGACGCGATGTCGTCGGGGGTGATGTCTTCCAGCCCCAGCGATTCGATGACGAGCGTCTTGAGCTCAAGTTCCAATTGATTCATCCCGCTTTGACTCCGTTGCCACCGTCCCGGGTGGCGTGTTCGTTCATGACAGCGCCGGCCGGCGCGGTGCGCGCCAACTCGGCTTCGAAATAGGCATGCAGCCAGGCATTCATCTTGCGGCCCGCGGCGGGCAGGGGATGCGCGCTGCTCCAGACGGACGGGTCGATGTCCTCGCCCACCTGGATGACATAGCGCATGCGGCGCGCGGGAATCCGGTACCAAGGTTCGCCCTTGGTCAGGCTGCGCGGGTTCATCTGGATCACCACGGGCGTGACGACGCGTGCGCCGCGCAGCGCAATGGCGCAGGCGCCACGGTGAAACCGCGGCAAGGCGTCAGGCGGCGTACGCGTGCCTTCCGGAAAGACGATCAGCGTTTCGCCGTTGCGCAGCACATCGGCGGCGCGGTCGAACATGTCGAAGCTTTCGTCGTTGGTGATGTAGCCGGCGTTGGCGACGGGCCCGCGCGTAAAGGGGTTGGTGGCCAGCCCATGCTTGACGATGCAGTTGGCGTTCTTGACGTGTCCCACCAGGAACACCACATCGAGCAACGACGGGTGGTTGGCCAGGATCATCTGGCCGGGCTTGCCCAGGCGTTCGGCGCCTTTGAATTCAACGGTCAGGATGCCCACCCGGACCATGAACCGGATGAACAGGCGAAACGTGCGGTTCAGCGCCCAGCGCGCGCGCCGCTGGCGTTCGATCCGGCCGCCCGGCAGCAGGCGCTGCGGCGGGAAGACCAACACGCGCAACAGCACGCCGCCCACGCCGAACATCGTGAAGGCCATGCCGGTGGCCAGCAGGCGCCAAAGCCAGAAGTCCTGGCGGGGTTGGGGTGGGCTAGTCATGCGGTGCGGGTCCAGGTCCAGCGTCGGGCATGATTGGCATGCGCCCACGTGGGGGTGCGCAGCGTCAGGTGGCGCAGCAGGTTCAAGGGGTTGGGCCAGGGGTGCGCGGCTGCCGTCGGGTCGGGGGAAGGCGCGGGCGGCGGGCGGTGGCTGTCGGCGCCAAAGGACAGGGCCAGCGACCAGTCCGAGCCGGCGCGCAAGCGAAACGCGGCGGCGTAGGTGTAGGGCACGTCATCGATCCAGGCCGCATAGGGCGCGGGCGGGCGTTCTTCGGCAAGCACCACCAGGACGTCGTCATGGCCTTGGTCCAGCAGCATGGCGCCTTCGACAAAGGCGTGTTCCAGGCCGTCGCCGTCCACGGACAGCGCAACGGATTCCGTGGTTTCACCGCGTATGATCGACCACTGCGCGGCGATGGCGTTGTGCACCGACAGGCCGAACGCAGTGGGCGATAACGGTTCATCCGCCGCCAGCGCTTGCAGCAGACCGAAGTTGCGGCTGGTTTCGCCGTGCCGCGAGGCAAACACGAAAGGCATCGCCGGGCGCCCGGCCGCTAGCGGCCACGCGCATTCGAACACCGCGCGGGCAAGCGGGCTGAGCCGGCGGCGTTGCATCGGGGGCAGAAAGTCCAGGCGGGGCGCGCGTGCGTCATCAAGAGGACAGTAAGGGTGTTGCGCCCAATGAAACCAGTCTTCGGGCGACTCCATTCCTTGCGTCCAACCTTGCCATTGCGCGATTGAAAACGTCAACATAGCGCGCGATTCTACTATGTCATCGCTCATGGAATTTGTTTTCAGTAGTAACTTTGTGTCGGCGCCGCCCCAAGGGGTTTGACGGCTTTGAAATGTAATTGGTTACTTGTTGCCGTGGAAATTCAGGAACTATTCATGTATTGGGCGGACAAAGGCGCCGCGGATCGTTATCGGGTGAAGGACCTGTCCGAAAATGATGCCTTGCTGGCGTCCGCCCGATCCGGCCCCAAGGCCCGCGAAGACTGGCAGGTCAGCCGCGCCTTGCTGCATGACGCGCGCCGGTCCACCCCCCCGGGCGGCGTGACGTCGCTTAGCCACAGCGGCGGCCACGCCGTCTGCGTCCGCGCCCCGGACGGCTGGGCAGTGGGCGCCGACCTTGAGCGCCTGCGCACGCGGGATTTCGCCGCGCTGGCTGCCTGGGTCTGCTCAGCGGAAGAGGCCGAGGCACTGGCCGCCTTGGACGGGCCGGCCCGATGCCATCGTTTTTACCTGCTGTGGACGTTGAAAGAAGCCTTGATCAAGGCGGCAAAACTGGCTTTTCCAGCGGATATGGCCACGGTCGGCCTCGCCAGGGATGCCGGTGGCAATTGGCGGCTGCGCGCGCCGCCCGGTCCGTGGCAGGCGGCCAGCTGGATGGTGGGGGACGCATGGATGGTCTCCGTGGTCTGGCAGGGCCCGGCCCAAGCCACAAGGTATCCAATTTGGCGTGGCGGCGCCGGCTGCGTCTTGCCTGCGCTAACACTTGTTGGCGAATGGGTACGCAATATCGAATAACAGGCGCGCCGGGATTGGCTCGTTCGTTCTTAAAGATGTATTATAAATATATGTTTAAAGCGAGCACGATCGCAATTCAAGGAGCAGCAAGATGTTGAGCCCCGAAGTCCGCGCGCTGGTCAAAGCCACGGCCCCCGTTCTTAAAACCCATGGCGTGGCGCTGACGCGTCATTTCTACGCGCGCATGTTTCAGCACAATCCCGAGCTCAAGCACGTGTTCAACCAGGGCCATCAGGCCGGCGGCCAGCAGCAGCATGCGCTGGCCGGTGCCGTGACCGCCTACGCGGAACACATCGACGACCCTTCCGTGCTGGCCCCCGTGGTGACGCGCATCGTGCACAAGCATGTCAGCCTGGGCATCCGCGCCGAGCACTACGCCATTGTGGGCAAGCATTTGCTGGCATCCATCCGCGAAGTGATGGGCGAGGCCGCCACCGACGAACTGGTGGACGCCTGGGCCGCCGCGTATGGGCAGTTGGCGGACTTGCTGATCGCCGAAGAATCGCGCCTGTACGCCGAGTCGGCGGCCAAGCCGGGCGGCTGGACGGGGTGGCGCGCGTTTCGCATCGTGGGCAAGCAGCCGGAAAGCGCCGAAATCACTTCCTTCTATCTGGCGCCGTCCGATGGCGGCACGGTGCCCGAATATCGGCCCGGCCAGTACCTGTCCGTGCGCGTCTATATTCCCAAGCTGGGTCTGATGCAACCGCGCCAATACAGTTTGTCGGATGCGCCCGGGCAAGATCGCCTGCGTATTTCGGTCAAGCGCGAGGCCGCGGGCGCCGACACGCCGGCGGGCCTGGTGTCCAACACCTTGCATGACCGGCTGCAAGAGGGCGACGTGCTGGATGTGGCGCCGCCGCAAGGCGATTTTTATCTTCAACAAGATAGCGACGCGCCCGTGGTGCTGCTTAGCGGCGGCGTCGGGCTGACTCCGATGGTCTCCATGCTGAACCACCTGGTGCGTACGGACGACAAACGCCAGATCCGGTTCGTGCACGGTTGCCGCAACCGGGCGGTGCACGCCATGCGCGACCACGTGAACCGCATCGCGGCAGAGCGCGCCAATGTGCGCAAGGCGGTCTTCTATGAAGAAGTCGGCCATGCCGATAAGGCCGGTGAAGACTACGACCACCGTGGTCGCGTGAACCTGCGCGCCATTGCGCACGAAGCCATTGTGCCGGGCGCCGACTACTACCTGTGCGGCCCGGCGCCGTTCATGGCCGCGCAACGCTCTGCCTTGCTGGAGCTGGGCGTGGAACCCGTGCGCATCCACGCCGAGGCCTTTGGCACCGGCGGCGCCCCTGCCTGAGCGGTGTATCCTGGCGGCCTGAACTTGCCGGGCCGCCCGGCCACCCCCATCCCGCCATGCAACTGACCCGATTCACCGACTTCGGCCTGCGCGTCTTGATGTATCTGACGCAATGCCGCGACCGGCCCACGGCCGTGACCATCCCGGAAATTGCCGAGCGTTTCGACGTGTCGCGCAATCACCTGGTCAAAGTGGTGCACTTCATGTCGCAACGCGGCTGGATCAGTACCGTGCGCGGCAAGGGCGGCGGTTTGCGGCTGGCGCGTGACGCGTGCACCTATCCGGTGGGCGACCTGATCCGCGAACTGGAACAGCAAGGGCCGCTGATCGACTGCCGCGAACCGCCCTGTGCGCTGGACGGCGCCTGCCGGCTGGCGGGCGTGCTGGCCCAGACCCTGAACGCTTTCTACGATGCGCTGAACGGCTACACGTTGGCCGATCTGGTGCGCGACCCCACCGCCGCCGCCATCATCAAGCTGCATCGCGCGGCTTGACCGGCCCCGGCTGACCCTGCCCCATCCCATGATGTTTTGTTATGGATGCTGCGGCGTTTGGCATTTGCCGCGCCGCCCATGGCCGTTACAAAATGGGATATTCCCTGTTTGATTGGATGAAGGCATGCGCGTTTGCGTAATCGGTGCGGGCGTTGTCGGCGTGACGTCTGCGTATTTCCTGGCGCGCCAGGGCCACGATGTGGTGCTGGTGGATAGCCAGGCGCGGCCGGCGGAAGTATCCAGCTACGCCAACGGCGGTCAGCTCAGCTACAGCTACGTCGCGCCGCTGGCGGGGCCGGGCGTCTTGCCCAGCGTGCCCGGCTGGCTCTTGCGCCAGGATTCCCCGCTGCGCTTCCGGCCCCGGCTGGATCCCCACCAATGGCGGTGGTGCGTGCAATTTGCGCTGGCCTGCCGCGCGTCGGTGGCCAAGGCGTCCACTGCGCAGTTGCTGGGCCTGTCCTACCTTAGCCGCGACGTCATGCACACGCTGCTGCAACAGGAAAACCTGGATTTTGGCCACCTGAAAAACGGCAAGTTGATCGCCTACCGCAGCGCGGCCTTGCTGGACAAGGCGCGCGCGCTGGTGGCCTATCAAGCCGGGCACGGCGCTCAGCAGCAGGTACTGGACGCGGCGCAAACCCTGGCGATGGAGCCCGCGCTGGCCGCCATGGGCCGCAACCTGGCTGGCGCGATCTACACGCCCAGCGAAGAAGCGGGTGATTGCCGTCAGTTCACCGAAGGGCTGTTCGACCGCCTGCAAGCGCTGGGCAATGTGGAATGCGCCATGTCCAACCCCGTGACGGGTTTGCAGCGCGAAGGCCGCCGCATCGTCGCGGTGAACACGCGCCATGGCGACATCGGCGCCGACGCCATCGTGCTGGCCACCGGGATCGGCACCCGTGCGCTGCTCAAGCCGCTGGGGCACGACGTGCCCTTGTACCCGCTGAAGGGGTACAGCCTGAGCGTGCCCTTGGCGGATGACGAACCGGTTGCCCCTCGCATCAGCGTGACGGATTACGAGCGCCGCATCGTCTATGCGCGCGTGGGCAAGGTGCTGCGCATTGCCGCCATGGTCGATATCGGCAGCGCCAACGCGGATATCGATCCCGCGCGCGTGGATCTGCTCAAGCGTCAGGTGCGCGAGGCGTTTCCGGCGCTGGATTTGTCGCAAGCCATTCCCTGGGCCGGCTTGCGCCCGGCCACCCCTACCGGCAAACCGCTGATCGGGCAGAGTCCCGCAGCCGACAACCTGTGGCTGAACATCGGCCAGGGCGCGCTGGGCTTCACGCTGGCCTGCGGCAGCGCCGCGCTGCTGACGGCGCAGATGGCCGGGCTGGAACTGCCGCTGGACCCGGCGCCGTTTCGGCCTTGAGGCCGCGTCCCCCAGGAGCCATTGCCCGCGTTCACGGGCGTTCAATACAAGCGCGTCCGGCCACGCCATAGTGCGGCTCTCTAGCGGGAGCATTCATGAGCATTTTCCAAAGAACCACCATCGCGCTGGCGCGCAGCCCCATGATGGGGCGCGCGATGCGGGCGGTGGCGGCACGCTCGTCCCTGGCGCAGCGCTTCGTCGGCGGCGCGGATGTGGGCGCCGCTGTTCACACCGCGTTGCGGCTGTGGCAGGCGCATGGCATCCGGGCGTCGTTGTTCTACCTGGGCGAATACGTGGCCGACGCCGCCGCCATCGAACACAACGTGTCGCAAACCATCGAAGCCTGTGGCGCGCTGGGCGCGGCGGGGCTGGACGCGCATGTGTCCGTGGACCCCACCGCCATCGGCTACATGGCCGGTGACGCGGTGGGCGCCGCCAACGCGACCCGCATCGCCAAGGCCGTTGCAAGCTCCCGCGGCGCCATCGGCGGCCGCAACTGGATGGTGCTGGATATGGAAGATTCCGCCATCCGCGATCGCACCTGCGCGCTGCATCGCTCGTTGCTGGAAGACGGCTTGCCCGTCGGCCTGACCTTGCAGGCGCGTCGGCGGCGCACGCCCGAAGACCTGGCCTGGGCCGTGCGCCGGCATACGTCGTTGCGCCTGGTAAAAGGCGCGTTTCCCGAGCGCGCGCTGGACCATGCCGGCCGCGCTCGGATCGACCAGGCGTATCTGGACGCGGCGGCCATCATGCTGTCGCACGAAGCGCGCGAAGCGGGGTTTTATCCGGTTTTCGGCACGCACGACGACCGGCTTGCCGGCGCCCTCATGACGTTGGCGCGCGAACGGGGATGGTCGCCCGACGCGTTCGAATTTGAAATGCTCTATGGCGTGCGCCCCGACTGGCAAATGGCGCTGCGCGGCCTGGGCTATAACGTCAGGGTCTACCTGCCGTTTGGCGCCGACTGGTGGCCTTACGCCATCCGCCGCGTCGGCGAAAATCCGTCCAATGCGTGGCTGTTGGCGCGGTCGCTGAATGCGGACGGAAGGTACTTCGGCTAGCGTATCGGGGCAGGGCGATGAGAGCGCGGGGCGGATGCCGCGCTATTCAGTCCTGATCATTCACTTTCGGCTATCTGATGGCGGCATCTCAACATATTTGGCATTGTGGCGCGGAGCTGCCCGGCGACGTCTTGATCGCGGACCTGCGCGCGTATTGCTACGCGCCGCATTTTCATGATGCCTGGTCCATCGGCGCCATCGAGCGCGGCCGATGTTCCTTTACCGTCCAAGGCCGCACGCACGTGGCCGCTACGGGCGACTTGGTGGTGATTGCGCCCGGCCAGGTGCATACGGGCGGCACGTCCGACGCGCCGCTGGCCTATCGCATGGCGTACATCGACCCGGCGTGGTTCGATGACCACGCGCGCGCCATGCCGGGCCGTACCGTGCGCGTCTCGGGCCCGGTCGTCAGTGCGCCGGCGTTATGCGCGCAATGGCTGGCCGCCCTGGCGCCGGGCGCCATGCGCGACTGCGAACGCCGCGACCGAATCTCGGCCGCGCTGCTCGGCCTGCTTGGCGCGCATGGCGCCCATGGCGACACGACGGAGTCGACGGACAAGGACGTGTCCGACGTCTGCGCCTTGCTGCGCGATCGCATGGCCGCCGATCCCGCCTGCGCGCCGGATCTTGAGGCGCTGGCCCGCGCGCAGGACCGTCACCGCACCACACTGGTCAAGCAGTTTGCCCGCCGCTACGGGCTGCCCCCGCAGGCGTGGCTGCGCAATTGGCGCGTGGCGCGCGCACGGGTGTTGTTGCGCGGCGGCGTGCCACTGGCGCAGGCGGCCCAAGCCGTGGGTTTTGCCGACCAGGCGCACCTGACTCGCGTGTTCAAACAGGTCTACGGCAGCACGCCCGGCGTGCTGGTGCGCGCGGGTTCCCAGACGTTGTGAGGGCGGGGCGTTTCGATGCGGTAATCGGAATATTTCCGGCTAAAGAACGAAGCGCCCAGTTGCTCGGCCGCCAACAAGGGTTGACGCGGATCGGCCGCGATTTCGCCGCGCAGGTTGCCCGCGCCGTGCACATAGCCCACAAATTCCGAATGCGAATAGCGCGCGTATTCCTGCACCTGGTGCACGATGCCCAGCGCTGCGCCCGGGTAGGTTTCCTCGGACGCCACTGCCAGCCCCAGGCGCTTGCCCGTCATGCGCGCCTTGACCCGTTCCGGCTCGGGGCCGCTGCCGGCATAGTGGCTGAACGAACGGTCAAAGAAAGCCTTGGTCTGCGCCGACATGCCGTACCAATAAATGGGCGTGCAGATCAGCACGCCATCGGCCGGCAGGAAGTGTTCAAGAAACAGTTCCGAATAGCGGTCATCGGGCCCGGGTTGGTGCCGCAGGTCGGACAGGAATCCTTGGATGTAATCGTCCAGGAAAAGCAGGCTGGTGGATACGCCGGCAGCGTTTGCGCCACGTTGCGCGGCGGCGCCCAATGCCGCGCTGTTGCCGTCGCGGCGGGGGCTGCCGACCAGGATCAGCAAGCGTTGGGATGGATGATTTCGATTCATGATGGCTCCGAGTAATGTCGTGCCTTCAATATAGAAATCCGGCATGTCGACGACAAATGACGAATCCTTGATTAAGATGAATTCATTTCATCCATAGACTGCCCCAACATCATGTTTTCAACATTGCCGGTGACCGCGTTGCGCGCGTTCGAGGCCGCCGCGCGGCTGCGCAGTTTCAAGCTGGCCGCCGCCGAATTGGCCGTGACGCCCACGGCGGTGTCGCACCAGATCAAGGCGCTGGAACGGCAAGTGGGATTTTCGCTGTTCGACCGCGCGCCGCGAAGCGTAAAACTGACGGACAAGGGTGCGCGCCTTTTCATCAGCGTGCATGGTGCGCTGCTGGATATTGCGCAAACGCTGGACGCCTTGCGCCCCGAACCGGCCTCGGGCGCCTTGACGCTGTCCACCACACATTCCTTCGCGGCCCTGTGGTTGGTGCCGCGACTGGGGCGCTTTCATCAAGCCTTTCCGCAATACCAGCTGAACCTGCAAACCGGCGCCGACCCCGTGGACCTGCTGCAAGACGCCAGCGTGGACGTGGCGGTGCGCTATAGCCGACGCGCCTATCCCGCCCTGCATACCGCCGCGACGCTGCCCGAGTGGTTTGGCGTGTACGGCGCGCCCGGCCTGATCGCGCAAATGTCGAAGACGCGCGCCGCCAAAGCGTCGCCTGCGCTGGTGACGGTGCGCTGGCGCGATTCGGATCTGTACGAACAAGGCTGGCTGGCGTGGTGCCAGGCGGCGCGCATGCCCGCATGGCGGGAACCCTCGGCAGTGCATGCGTACGCCGAAGAGCACTACGCGCTGCAAGCCGCCATCGCGGGGCAGGGGCTGGTGCTGGCAAGTTCCGTCATGGTGTCCGACAGCGTGCGCGCCGGCACCTTGGCCGCGTACCGGCCGCAGGTGCGCGTGCCCGGCGCGGCTTACACGGCGCTGTGCGCGCCGGGGCGCGAACGCCATCCGCCGGTCCGGGCTTTTCTGGCGTGGCTGACGGGGGAATTCCAGGCATAGCAGTCGCCGGCGCCTGCGGCGACGCATGCGACTATGTCGCCCGCAATGACGCGCGCGGCAACAGCGGCAAGGCCGCCAGCATTGCCACGCCCGCCAGCACCCAGGCGGCGGGCCACGAACTGGCCGCCACCACGTGGGGCAGCGCAACCGGCGTCAGGAACAGGCCCAAATAAACGCAGCTGTTCGCCATGCCCAGCGCCGTGCCCGCGCGGTTGACGCCGGCCAGCGTTGCCAATTCGGTATACGCCACTCCGTGCCAGGCGGACGCGCACACGCCCGCCGCGGTCAGCACGACTGCCGTGGCGATCACCGCGCCCGTCGCCGACGGGGCCTCGCCGACCAGCCAGGCGACGGCGCCCAGCGCCGCGAACATCAGCGCGCTCAGTTGCGCGCAGCGGCGCAGAAAGGCGCGCCGGTTGCCGTGCCGATCGGTCCACCTGCCGCTGGCAATGCGCGCCACCATCGCGCCCAGTTGCACGGCCACCATCACGGCAGTCAGCGCGCCGATACCCGCCTGGCTGAAGTCGTGCAGGAATACCGTGGCGAAGGTCAGCACCGCGAACTGCGGGCAGCACATCAGGCCGATCGCCGCCGCCGCGCGCCAGACGCGCGCATCGCGCAAGGGGCTGGGCGCGGCGGGGCGGGCGCGGCCGGAGGCATGGCGGCCTCGGGCGGCAAGGGGCGGATCGCGCAGCCAGCACAGCGCCAGCACGGCCGCCGCCGCGCACATCGCGGCCAGTACGCCGAAGACGGCGGCAAAGCCGGCCCGTGCCGCCAGCCAAGGCAGCAGCAGCGCACCCAGGCCGCCGCCCAGCGGCACGGCGGTTTGGCGGATGCTCATGGCCAGACCGCGTTCGCTATCGTCGAACCAGGCCATCACGGCCCGGCCGCTGGCGCCGTTGACGCTGCCGCCCAGCACGCCGACCAGCACCAGCCCCGCTGCCAGCAGCCACAAGCTGGGCACCACGCCGGCCGTGGGCGAGGCGAACACGCTTAGCCAGGCCAGCGCGGCGGCCGTGGCGCTCAGGCCGGTCAACAGGACGGGGCGGTCACCCCAGCGGTCGGTCAGCAGGCCCCACGGCAATTCAAACAAGGCCACGCCCAGGCCCATCAGACCCAGCGCCAGCCCCAGTTGATCGTTGTCCAGCCGATAACCGGCGCGCATGAACACCGCCGTGGTCGGCAGGCCGGCGGCTGCTGCGGAAAAGGCCGCGTTGGCGGCCACGCCCACGGCCAGCACCTTCCAGCGGTGGGCGGCGGGCGCCGATGGTTCGGACAACAAAATCGTAGGGGCGGGGAGGTCGGACATGCAGGACTCCAGGACTTTAAAAAAGGACCCGGCCAGTTTGCGCGTCTGCTATCGTTCTGAAAATCAGGAAATATTGATCAAATAGTTTTGAAAAACGGGACTATCAAGTCCATCCAAGGCCACCCAGCTCCGATTTAGGCGATGCATGCGACCCGTAACCTTTGACCTGGACACCCTGCGCAGCTTCGTTGCGGGCGTCGATCTGGGCAGTTTCGGCCGCGCGGCCGACCGGCTGGGCCGTTCCACGTCGGCGATCAGCGCGCAAATGAAAAAGCTGGAAGAGCAGGCCGGCGTGCCGCTGCTGCGCAAGGCCGGGCGCGGACTGGCGCTGACCGACGCGGGCGAGACCATGCTGGCCTACGGCCGCCGCCTGTTGGAACTGAACGACCAGGCGGCCCGCGCCGTGCAAGGGGCCGAGCTGTCCGGCCGCGTGCGCCTGGGCATGCAGGAAGACTTCGGCGAAATGCTCTTGCCCCGGGTGCTGGGCCAATTCGCCCGCGCGCATCCCCATGTGCGGATCGAAGCGCGGGTGGCGCGCAACGGCGAACTGCTGGAACGCATGGCGCTTGGGCAGCTGGATCTGGCGCTGGCCTGGGACTTTGATGCGCGCCTGCCGCACGCCGAGCGCCTGCTGGACCTGCCCATGCGCTGGATCGGCCCCAGCCAGCTTGCCGACCCGCCGCGAGGCGAGGGCGACGGCGAGGTGCCGCTGGTGGCATTCGAGGCGCCTTGCCTGTTTCGCGCCTGTGCCACCGATGCGCTGGACCGCGCCGGTTTGGGCTGGCGCGCGGCCTTCACCAGCCCCAGCCTGGCCGGCTTGTGGGCGGCCGTGTCGGCGGGGCTGGGCCTGGCCGTGCGCACGCCGCTAGGGCTGCCCGCCGGAGTGCGGGCGCTGGCGCCGGGCGAACGGGGCCTGCCCCCTTTGCCGTCGATCACGCTGTCGCTGTATCGTGCCCAGGCGCAGCCAGACCCGGTGGCCGCCGCGCTGGCCGATATCGTGCGGCAGTGTGTCCGGGACAGCAGCGTTGCCTGGGCGTCGCCTTCCGCCTTGTCCACCACCTTGCCCGCCACGGTCCCAGCATGAATCGATTCCAAGAAATGTCGGTGTTCCTGGCCGTGGCCGAAGCCCAGGGCTTTGCCGCCGCCGCGCGCCGCCTGGAAATGTCCGCGCCGTCGGTCACGCGCAGCGTTGCGGCGCTGGAACGGCGGCTGGGCGCCTTGCTGTTGGTACGCACCACCCGCAGCCTGCGCCTGACCGAAGCGGGCCAGCGCTACGCGGCCGACTGCCGCCGCATTCTTGAAGACGTCGAACAAGCCGACGATGCCGCCGCTGGTGCGATGGCCGTGCCACGCGGTGCGCTGCACGTCACCGCGCCCGCCTTCTTTGGCGAACTGCACGTCATGCCGGTGGTGCTGGGCTATCTACGCGCGCATCGTGCCGTGTCGGTGCGCACCCTGCTGGTGGACCGGGTGGTGAACCTGCTGGACGAAGGCGTGGACGTGGCCGTGCGCATTGGTGCTTTGCCCGATTCCACCTTGACGGCGGTGCCGGTGGGCCACGTGCGCCGCGTGGTCTGCGCCACGCCGGAATTCCTGCGCCAACACGGTGAACCGCAGGACCCCGACGCCCTGCATCGCTTCTGCACCATCACGGCCGCGATGGAGGGGCGGGGCGCGCAATGGCGTTTCCAGCAAGCCGGCGAGCCGCGCCGGCTGAATGTGGAATCGCAACTGGCCGTCACGTCGTTTCAGGCCGCCGTGCTGGCCGCGTGCGAAGGCTGGGGCTTGACCCAGGTGGTGTCGTACCAGGTGGCGCGGCACCTGAAAAGCGGTGCCTTGCAGGTGGTGCTGCGCGATTTCGAATTGCCGCCCATGCCGGTGCACGTGGTGTACCCCGAGGGCCGACGCAGCTCTGCCAAAGTGCGCAGCTTTGTTGAATTCTGCGTGGAAGCGCTGCGGCGCGATCTGGCCGAATTGCCGCGCTGAAGGGCCGAAGCCCGGCCCCGCCGGACGGTGGACCAGGCGCCTCGACCGTGCCTTCGACCCGTTCTTTCAATTCCGACAATAGTGTCTTGTCGCGGCTGGCCGTTCACGCAGGGCGTGCATCGGGCCAAGATGGAGCCATGTTCATCCCCCTTGGAAATTCCCATGTCCGCTGCCCCGTTGACCTTCTATAGCTTCCCTTTGTCCGGCCATGCGCATCGCGTCGCGCTGATGCTGTCGCTGCTGAACGTGCCGCACAAGCGCGTCGACGTGGATCTGCGCGGCGGCGAGCACAAGCGCCCGGAATTCCTGGCGCTGAACGCGTTCGGCCAGGTGCCGGTGATCGACGACAACGGCACGGTGGTGGCGGATTCCAATGCCATCCTGGTCTATCTGGCCGCCCGCTACGACGGCCAGGCTTGGCTGCCCGCCGATCCGGCCGGTGCGGCGGCGGTGCAGCGCTGGCTGTCTGTAGCAGCCGGGCCTTTGGCGAGCGGCCCGGCGACGGCCCGGCTGATCACGGTATTTGGCGCGCCCTACGACGTGGAAACCACCTTGACACGCGCGCATGCCTTGCTGGGCGTTATGAACGCCGAACTTGGCGGCCGCGCCTTCCTGGCCGGTTCCCGCCCGACGATCGCGGACGTCGCCTGCTACGCCTACGTGTCGCACGCGCCCGAAGGCAATGTGTCCTTGGCCGACTACCCCCACGTGCGCGCGTGGCTCGCACGCATCGAAAATCTGCCCGGCTTCGTGCCCATGGCGCGCACGCCCGCCGGCTTGCAGGCCGCCTGATACCGCCATCACCGCATTGGCCCGGAGCGCACCATGACTCTCACTGATCCTTCTTTTGACGACGGCTTGCCCTGGCATGCGGGCGAACGCCTGTTGCAAGCGCGCGCCGGCGTGGCCGAGCGCATGGCGCAGATCGGCCCGAAGATCGTGCGCGATTACATGCCCGACCAGCATCGTGACTTTTTCGCGCAGTTGCCGTTCCTGGTGGTAGGCGCGGTAGACGGGCAGGGCGATCCCTGGGCCGGCGTGCTGGAGGGCCTGCCGGGCTTTGCCATGTCGCCCGATGCGCATACGTTACGGGTGTCGGCCATGCCCGATGCCGATGATCCGGTGCGCGCGGGCCTGGGCCCGGGGCAGGCGGTGGGGCTGCTGGGAATCGAGCTGCACACGCGTCGGCGCAACCGCATGAACGGTCAGATCGCCGCGTGGGACGGCAAGCGTTTCGATGTGGCCGTGGCGCAGTCGTTCGGCAATTGCCCGCAGTACATCCAGACGCGCGATTTTCATTTCTCGCGCTCGCCGGCCATGCGCTTTGCGGCGGCGCGACCCGAGACCGATCAATTGGACGATGCCGCGCGCGCGTTGATCCAATCGGCCGACACCTTTTTCGTGGCCTCTTACGTGGACGATGATGCCCGAGGGGGGCGCGCGGTTGACGTGTCGCATCGCGGCGGCAAACCCGGCTTTGTGCGCGTGGACGGCAATGTGCTGACCATTCCCGATTTTTCCGGCAACCGCTTCTTCAATACCCTGGGCAACCTGATGGCGAACCCGCGCGCGGGTTTGGTCTTCATCGACTTTGAACGTGGCGACGTGCTTCAGATATCGGGCCGCGCCGAGGTGGTGCTGGACAGCCCCGAGATTCAAAGCTTCGCGGGCGCGGAACGGCTGTGGCGCGTGCATGTGCGCCGTGTGCTGCGGCGGCCCGGCGCCTTGGCGCTACGCTGGCAATTCGGCGCGTATTCGCCGACCGCGCTGGGCACGGGGCAGTGGCCGGGGCAGCCCGACCAAACCGGCTAGCCGGGCGGGGGCGCGGTTTTCTGCACGACGGTGTCCTCCGGTTCCAGCAGGCGTCCATCCTGCGCGCGGATTTCCAGGCGGCGCACCGCCTGGCCGCGCTTGCGGTCGATCAATGTGGAGTGGGCTTCGGCCGGGCCGTAGTAATGGTCTTCGCCCCATTGCCGCAAGCTGACGATGACCGGAAACAGCGCGCGGCCTTTGTCCGTCAGCACGTATTCCTGATAGGCGCTGCCGTCCGACGCGGGGGCCACGGCCAGGATGCCGTGCGCCACCAACGTGCGCAGCCGGTCGCTAAGAATGTTCTTGGCCACGCCCAGGCTTTTCTGGAATTCACCAAAGCGGCGTACGCCATCGAACGCGTCCCGCACGATCAACAGCGACCACCAGTCGCCGATGGCGTCTAACGAGCGCGCCACCGGGCAGGCGGCGCCTTCAAGGCTGGTGCGTTTAACCATGTCTGACCCTTGGGTGGGGATGCAATGGTTGCATTATAAAACCTTAAGATCTAGCATTCCGGTTTCGTAATAAAACCAAAAGGACTTGCCATGCCAGATGTTCCACCGCCCGCCCACGCCTCGGCCGATGCGTCGCCAGCACCCCTGCCTACCTCGCTGGTGATGCTGCTGGCCGTGGCCTGTGCGCTTAGCGTGGCCAACGTGTATTACGCGCAGCCCTTGCTGGACGCCATCGGCCGCGAGTTCCTGCTGGACGAGGGCGCCGTGGGCGTCGTCGTTACCGCCACGCAATTGGGCTGCGCGGTGGCGCTGCTGTTCGTGGTGCCGCTTGGCGACCTGCTGGACCGGCGCCGCCTGATGCTGGCGCAACTGGGGCTGCTGGTGCTGGCGCTGGGCGCGGTGGCCGTGTCGGCCAATACGCCGTGGCTGCTGGCGGGCATGGTGGCGCTGGGGCTGTTGGGTACGGCGATGACGCAAGGCCTGCTGGCGCTGTCCGCCGCCCTGGCGGCGCCGGGAGAACGGGGCCGGGTGGTGGGCGCCGCGCAGGGCGGGGTGGTGATCGGCTTGTTGCTGGCGCGCACCGTGGCCGGCGTGGTGGCCGACGCCTGGGGCTGGCGCGCCGTGTACGTGGTGTCCGCCGTGATGGCCGCCTTGCTGGCGTGGGTGCTGCTGCGCCGCTTGCCTCGGCGGCGCCTGCCCACGGCCACGCTGTCGTACCGGGACTTGCTGCGGTCCATGGCGACGCTGCTGGCCACTGAACCCGTGCTGCGCGTGCGCGGCATGATCGCCTTGCTGATGTTCGCCGCCATCAGCGTGTTCTGGACGGCGCTGGTGCTGCCCTTGAGCGCGCCGCCGCATTCGTTGTCGCACGCGGCGGTGGGTGGCTTTGGGCTGGTGGGCGTATTGGGCGTGTTGATGGCTGCGCGCGCCGGCCGCTGGGCGGATCGCGGGCTGGGGCAGCGCACTACGGGCACGGGCCTGGTGCTGCTGTGCCTGGCGTGGGCGCCCATTGCCTTGCTGGATCACAGTCTATGGGCCTTGGCGCTGGGCGTGCTGGTGCTGGACGTGGCGCTGCAAGCGCTGCACGTGACGAATCAAACGATGATTTTCAGCATCAGCGCCCAGTCGCATAGCCGGCTGGTGGGCAGCTACATGATGTTCTACGCGGTGGGTAGCGGGCTGGGCGGCATTGCGTCCACGGCGGTGTACGCGCGCGCCGGCTGGCTGGGCGTGTGCGCGCTGGGCGCGGCCATCAGCGTGACGGCTTTAGTTTTCTGGGCGGCGACGTTGCCCCGCAAGGCATCGCCGCCGCCATCGTCGTCACGTCAAGGCTGTACCGCGTAGTCCTTGGACCCCAGCACCACGGCCGCCAGGCCCGGCGCCTGGGTCAGCTTGTGCAGCGCATAGGTTTGGGCGGTGGCAATCTTGGCCTGATGGAAGTCGGGGTCTTCCTGCTGGTGGTCCAGGCTGGCCAGCAGGGCGCGCGCCATCTGCCAACCGGCCAGCGTCGTGCCCGCCAGCAGCAGATAGGGCACGGCCGACCCGAAGATGGCGTTGGGCGCCCCGGCGGCGTTGGCCAGCACAAAGTCCACCACATTGGCCAGGGCCAGCCGGGCTTGCCGCAGCGGCTTGAGCACCAGGTTGGCCGCGGGTTCGCTGCGCGATTCCAGCTCGGTTTCTGTCTGGCGGATGGCCTCCAGCAGCGCATGCGCCACCGCGCCGCCGTCGCGCAAGGTCTTGCGGCCGACCAGGTCGTTGGCCTGGATTGCGGTGGTGCCTTCGTAGATGGTCAGGATGCGCGCGTCGCGGTAGTACTGCGCCGCGCCGGTTTCCTCAATGAAGCCCATGCCGCCGTGCACCTGCACGCCCAGGCTGGTCACGTCCAGCGACATCTCGGTGCACCAGCCCTTCACGATGGGCACCAGGAATTCCTGGATGGCCAGATGACGCTTGCGCTCGTCGGCGTCGGGGCTGGCGTGGGCCAGGTCGGCGTGGCCCGCCGTCACGTAGGCCAGCGCGCGGCCCGCCTCGGTCAGCGCGCGCATGGTGCCCAGCATGCGGCGCACGTCGGGGTGATGGATGATGGTGACGGCATCGCGCGACGACCCATCCACCGGGCGGCTTTGCACCCGGTCGCGGGCATAGGCCAGCGCGTGCTGGTAGGCGCGGTCGGCAATGGCGATGCCCTGCACGCCCACCGCATAGCGGGCCGCGTTCATCATGATGAACATGGCGTCCAGCCCGCGGTTTTCCTGGCCCACCAGGTAGCCCAGCGCGCCGCCCGCATCGCCAAATTGCAGGGTGGCGGTGGGGCTGGCCTTGATGCCCAGCTTGTGTTCGATGGACACGCAGGTGACGTCGTTGCGCTCGCCCAGCGAGCCGTCTTCGTTGACCAGGAACTTGGGCACCAGGAACAGTGAAATGCCCTTGACGCCTTCGGGCGCGTCGGGCAATCGGGCCAGCACCAGGTGCAGGATGTTCTCGGTCAGGTCGTGGTCGCCATAGGTGATGAAGATCTTGGTGCCGGACAGCCGGTACGTGCCGTCGCCCACCGGCTGCGCGCGCGTGCGGATCATGGCCAGGTCCGAGCCGGCTTGCGGCTCGGTCAGGTTCATGGTGCCGGTCCACCGGCCCGAGATCATCGGGCCGATGAAGCGCGTTTTCATTTCCGCCGAGCCAACCGTCAACAGGGCTTCGATGGCGCCGTTGGTCAACAGGGGGCACAGCGCAAACGACAGGTTGGCGGCGTTCAGCATTTCAGAGCAGGGCGAGCCGATCAGGCCGGGCAGCCCCTGGCCGCCGTATTCCACGGGGTGCGACATGCCTTGCCAGCCCGCTTCGGTGTACTGGCGAAACGCTTGCTTGAAACCGGGCGACGTCGTGACCGCGCCGTCGCGCCACGTGCTGGGCTCGCGGTCGGCGGGTTGGTTCAGCGGCGCCAGGACGTCGGCCGCGAAATGGGCGGATTCTTCCAGCACGGCCTGCGCGGTGTCGGGCGTGGCCTCCTCGAAGCCGGGCAGGGCGGCAACTTGCCGCAGGCCGGCCAGGTGGTTCAACACAAACATCATGTCTTTCACGGGGGCTTGGTACGTCATGGCCGAAAAACTCCTTTGATGAAGGTGCCGGGCTGCCGGCGTTCAGACGGCTTTGTCGGGGCTGGTGGACGGCGCGGCCGGGGCATCGCCGGCGGCGTCAGGCGCGGGACCCGTCGACGGCTTCGTCGCGGATGGACCGGCCAGATCAATGGCCTGCGTGGCGCCCACGGCGGCGCGCAATTCAAACTTCTGAATCTTGCCGGTGGATGTCTTGGGCAGTTCGCCGAAGCGCACCGCGCGCGGCACCTTGAAGCCGGGCAGCAGCAGTTTGCAATGCGCGATGATCTCTTCGGCGGTGGCGCTGCAACCCGGTTTCAGTTCAACGAAGGCGCAAGGTGTTTCGCCCCACTTGGGGTCGGGCATGGCCACGACCGCCACCGCCGCAACGGCGGGGTGTCGGTACAGCGCGTCTTCCACTTCAATGCTGGAGATGTTTTCGCCACCGGAAATAATGATGTCCTTGCTGCGGTCCTTGATGCGCACGTACCCGTCCGCCGTCATCACGCCCAGGTCGCCGGTGTGAAACCAGCCGCCCGCGAAGGCGTCGTCGGTGGCGCGTTCGTTTTTCAGGTAGCCCTTCATGCAGATGTTGCCCCGGAACATGATTTCGCCCACGGTCTGCTCGTCGGCGGGCACTTCCTGCATGGTGTCGGGGTTGCGTACCGATAAGCCGGTCTGCAAGTGGTAGCGCACGCCCTGGCGCGCGGTCAGCTGCGCGCGGCGTTCGTCGTCCAGCGCGTCCCACGATTCCTGGCGGGCGCAGACGGCGGCCGGACCGTAGACTTCGGTCAGCCCATAGACGTGCGTCAGTTCAAAGCCGATGTCGCGCATCTTGGCGATGACGGCGGGTGCGGGCGCGGCACCCGCGACCATGGTGCGCACCGTATGCGTGATGCCCGCGCGCATCTCGGCCGGCGCGTTGGCCAGCGCGCTTTGCACGATGGGGGCGCCGCAGTAGTGCGTGACGCCTTCGGCGCGGATCAGGTCGAACACGGTCTGGGGGTCGAACTTGCGCAGGCACACGTTCACGCCGGCGCGCGCGGCTACCGTCCAGGGAAAGCACCAGCCGTTGCAATGGAACATGGGCAAGGTCCAAAGATAGACCGCGTGCTTGGGCATGTCCCATTCAAGAATGTTGCTGACGGCGTTCAGGTACGCGCCGCGATGGTGGTAGACCACGCCCTTGGGGTCGCCGGTGGTGCCCGAGGTGTAGTTCAGAGCGATGGCGTCCCATTCGTCGGCGGGCGGTTGCCAGGCGTAATGCGCGGGCGCGTCGGCCAGGAAGGCTTCGTAATCGGTGGCGCCCGGCATAGGGGCGCCCGGCTCAGGGGCGCCCGGCATAGGGGCGCCCGGCTCAGGGGCGCCCGGCATAGGGGCGCCCGGCTCAGGGGCGCCCGGCACGGTGGCGGGGGCGCCGTCCAGGTCGTGGACCGAGACGATTTTCAAGTGCGGGAATTCGGCACGGGCGCGCTGGGCGATGTCGGCATATTCGGTGTCGATGATCAGCGCGCGGGCTTCCCCGTGGCCCAGCATGAACAGCACGCTGGAGGCGTCCAGCCGGGTGTTCAGCGTATTGAGCACCGCGCCCATCATCGGCACGCCGAAGTGGGCTTCGACCATGGCGGGGATGTTGGGCAGCATCACGGCAACGGTGTCGCCGCGCTTGATGCCGGCGCGTTCCAGCGCGTTGGCCAGGCGCTGCGCGCGTTCGTAGGTCTGGGCCCAGGTGCGGCGTACCTTGCCGTGCACCACCGCCAGCCGCTGGCCATACACCTCGGCCGCGCGGGCAATGAAGTCCACCGGGGTCAAGGGGGTGTAGTTGGCGTCGCGGCGCGCCAGGCCGTGGTCAAACATGCTGCTCATGCGTAGTCTCCGAGTCGGGCGCGTGGGCGGCCCTGTCTTGTTCGAGGTTTGCCGAGCGCGGAGAGCTTGATTTCCGTCGCTTGCTTGAGCTTAGGGGCAAGCCGAAATTACTGTCTGTCGCCTGCATGACAGAGCGCCGGCCGCCCTTGCAAACCGCCAGTTTTACACGGTTCCGACCTTGTCCGACGTTTCAAACGTTGTTTCCGTCAACGCGCCAGATTCCCACCCATAACCCCTACATCCCGTTCAGCGCGGCGCCAGGGCGCATGACAGCGCGGCGCGCGCCAGGATGCGTGTGGAATCCAGCGTGGGCAAGACGCAGTTGCCGTCGTTCAGCACCAGCGGCAGTTCGGTGCAGCCCAGCACCACGGCGTCGCATCCGGCATCGCGCAAGCGCTGCACAATGCCTTGCAGGCGCGCGACCGACGTGGGCTGGAACACCCCGTAAACCAGTTCATCCATGATGATGCGGCCCAGCGTGACCCGGTCTTGTTCGACAGGGCGTACCCATTCCAGCCCTTGCGCGCCGAGCTTATCCGGGTACACCACGCTATCGACCAGCCACCGCGTGCCCAGGATGCCGATGCGCCGAAAACCTCGCGCCGCGGCCTGCAAGGCAACTTCCTCGGCGATATGCAGCCAGGGCAGCGGCGAATGCGGCAGCACATATTTCAGCGCCTGGTGGATGGTGTTGTCGGGGCAGATCAGCAAGTCAGCCCCGGCGCGCGCCAGCTTGTCGGCCGATGACAGCATCAGCGCGCCCACGCCGGCCAGGTCCTTGTTGTCCAGGCACACCACGTAGTCCGCCAGCGAATGGGTGTGCAGCGAAATCTCAGGGTGCGCGTGCGGCCCCATGCGCTGCGAAGCTTCGGCGCACAACGTGCGATAGCACAGCGCGGCGCCTTCGGCCGAACAGGCAACGATGCCGATGTGCAGGGGGGCGGCGGTGATGGGGCCGGTGGTCGTGGGGCCGGCGGCCGTGGGCGCACTGTTCATGAGGCAGCGTCCTGGTTCAACGCCCGCACGTGGCGGGCAATGTCGATAAAGCTCTTGGCCATGGCGGCTTGTTGGGCGGCGGGCAAGCGCGACAAAAACAACTCGTCGATGGCCGGGCCGTACACCTTCCACATTTCCCGCCGCAGCGCGCGGCCCTTGGGCGTCAGGCGTGCATAGGTGGCGCGCCTGTCCTCGTCGGAACGAAAGCGCTCGACCAGGCCGGCCGCCTCGATGCGGTCCATCAGGCGCGTCAGGTTATAGCGCGCGATCACCATGCGTTCCGCCATTTCGAACATGCGCGCCGTGCCATCCGGCGCGCGTTCCAGCGCCCACAGCGCGTCGTACCACGCCAGCGGCGGCAGGTCGGCTGCCGACAGGCGGTTTTCAATTTCCTCTACCACCAGCGCGTGCGCGGTCAGGAAGAGGCTCCATGCGTCGGGCTTGCCCGTGGCCATGCGGTCGTTCCTTTTGATATCGGGAATGCAGCCGCGATTGTAAGAGCGGCTTGGCCGGATCGCGTGATCGAAGTGAAAAGCGCAAGCCAGGATAGTTGCACTTGCAATTGTCCGAGCACGGCAATACGATTGCAATTGCACATGATGCAATTGCAATTCACGATGTGAAACGCAGAGGCCGAAGTCTTGCTGCGTGGCGCTGCCCCATCACCAAAGGAACCCCATGGACACCCCGATCGATACCACCGACGCCGACCCGCAGGAAACCCAGGAATGGCTGGACGCCATGCAGGCCGTGTTGGCCCACGAAGGCAGGCCGCGCACGCACTACTTGCTGGACCAGTTGATCCAGCAGGACCGCGCGGCCAATGGGCGCTATGCGGCGCCGGGCGTCACGCCCTACGTCAACACGATCGATGCCGCGAGCCAGCCCGCGTTTCCCGGCGATATCGGCATTGAGCAGCGTCTGGACGCCTACCTGCGCTGGAATGCCATGGCCATGGTGCTGCGCGCCGGCAAGACCTCGGGCGTGGGCGGCCACATTGCCACCTACGCATCGGCCACGACGCTGTACGAAACCGGCTACCGCCATTTCTTTCGCGCCGCCGCGCCGGATTTCCTGGGCGACCTGCTCTACATACAAGGGCATTCCGCACCCGGCATCTATGCGCGCGCCTACCTGGAAGGCCGAATTTCCGAAGACCAGCTTGACGGCTTTCGCCGTGAAATCGGTGGCGGGGGGCTGGCGTCCTATCCGCACCCGCGCACCATGCCGGGTTTCTGGCAATTTCCCACGGTGTCCATGGGCCTGGGTCCGCTGATGGCCGCCTATCAAGCGCGCTACATGCGTTACCTGGAAGACCGCGAGCTGATCCCCGCCCAGGGCCGCAAGGTGTGGGGCTTTCTGGGGGACGGGGAACAGGACCAACCCGAAACGCTGGCCGCCGTGGCGATGGCCGGGCGCGAAAAGCTGGACAACCTGATCTTCGTGGTCAATTGCAATCTGCAACGGCTGGATGGGCCGGTGCGCGGCAACGCCAAGATCATCCAGGAACTGGAAAGTGTCTATCGCGGCGCGGGCTGGAATGTCATCAAGGTGATCTGGGGCGCCGGTTGGGACGCGCTGCTGGCGCAGGACCACGACGGCCGCCTGCGCCGCCGCATGATGCAGTGCGTGGACGGCGAATACCAGGTGTTCAAGGCGCGAGGCGGCGCCTACGTGCGCGAGCATTTCTTTGGGGCGGACCCGGTGTTGCTGGAACGCGTGGCCCATCTGTCGGACGACGAGATCGGCGCGTTGAACCGGGGCGGCCACGACCCCGCCAAAGTGCATGCGGCTTATGCGGCGGCCGTGGCGCACCGGGGCCAGCCCACCGTCATCCTGGCCAAGACCGTCAAGGGGTACGGCATGGGCGCGGCAGGCGAGGCCGCCAACACCAACCACCAGCAAAAGAAAATGGCCGACCCGGCCGTGCGCGCCTTTCGCGACCGATTCGCCATCGCCGTGCCGGACGATCAGCTTGAAGAAATTCCGTATATCAAGCCCGCGCCCAACAGCGCGGAACACGCCTATTTCCAGGCCGCCATCGGGCGTGCCGGCGGCCACCTACCGCAGCGTTCGGCCGGGCCGGGGCCGTTGTCCACGCCGCCGCTGACTGCGTTCGCCGCGCATCTGAAGGGCAGCGACGGCCGCGAATTTTCAAGCACGATGGCCTTCGTGCGGGTGTTGGCGCAGTTGCTCAAAGACCCGGATATCGGCCCGCGCGTCGTTCCCATCGTGCCCGACGAGTCGCGCACGTTCGGCATGGACGGCATGTTTCGCCAGGTGGGTATCTATTCGCATGTCGGCCAGCTTTACACGCCCCAGGACGCGGACCAGCTCAGCGTCTATCGCGAGGATCGCAAGGGCCAGATCCTGCAGGAAGGCATCAACGAATCCGGCGCGATGTCGTCGTGGATCGCGGCGGGCACCGCGCACAGCACGCATGGGCTGGCCACCATTCCCTTCTACATTTTCTATTCCATGTTCGGCTTTCAACGCGTGGGCGATCTGGCGTGGGCGGCGGGCGACATCCGCGCGCGCGGCTTCCTGCTTGGCGCCACGTCGGGGCGCACCACGCTGGAAGGCGAGGGCCTGCAACACGATGACGGCCATAGCCACGTGCTGGCCTCGGTCATCCCGTCCTGCCGCGCCTATGACCCCGCCTACGCCTATGAAATCGCGGTGATCGTGCAAGACGGGCTGCGCCGGATGTACCAGGACGGCGAAGACGTTTTCTATTACCTGACCCTGGTCAACGAGAAGACCGCGCATCCGCCCATGCCCGAAGGCGCCCCGGCCGGCATCCTGCAAGGCATGTATCGCCTGCGCCAAGGCGAGCCGGGCGCCTTGCGCGTGCAGCTGCTGGGTAGCGGCGCGATTCTGGCCGAGACGCTGGCCGCCGCCGATCTCTTGCGGCAGGATTTCGGCGTGTCGGCCGACGTCTGGAGCGTGACCAGCTATTCCGAACTGATGCGGGACGGCCAGGAGGTTGAACGCTGGAACCGCCTGCATCCGCAGGCCGAGGCACGGCGCGGCCATGCCGAAACCGCCTTGGCCGCCAGCGTGGGGCCGGTGGTGGCCGCCACCGACTATATGAAGACGGTGCCCGAGCAGATCCGCCCCTTCCTGGCGGGCCGGCGCTACGTCACCCTGGGCACCGACGGGTTTGGCCGCTCGGATACGCGGCCGGCGCTGCGCGCGTTTTTCGGCGTGGACCGCCATCACATCGCCCTGGCGGCGCTAAAGGCCCTGGCCGATGACGGGCAGGTAGACCCGGCGCAGGCCGCCCAGGCCATCGTCCGATACGGTATCGACGCCGAGGCCGTGTCGGCTGCCTTGCCCTAGGCGCAGGGGCGTATCGCCGTCGGCATGGGCGCGTCCGCACCGCGCCCCGGCCGCCCGCGCGAACCCGGGCGCGCGCCGGTAGTGTTAAATACGGTTTTCCCGGACAGTGAACGCGGGCCCCCGGGCTTTAGCGAAGGAAACAACATGGCATTCGATTTTGATCTGTTTGTGATCGGCGCGGGTTCTGGCGGCGTGCGCGCGGCCCGTTTTGCAGCGGGTTTTGGTGCGCGCGTGGCCGTGGCGGAAAGCCGCTACCTGGGCGGCACCTGCGTCAACGTGGGCTGTGTGCCCAAAAAGCTGCTGGTCTACGGCGCCCATTACAGCGAAGATTTCGAGCAGGCCCACGGCTTTGGCTGGAATGTCGGCAAGCCGTCGTTCGACTGGCCCACCCTGATCGCCAACAAAAACCGCGAGATCGAACGCCTTAACGGGATTTACCGCAACTTGCTGGTCAATAGCGGCGTGACGCTGCTGGAAGGCCACGCCCGCATCGTCGACCCGCACACCGTCGAGATCAACGGACAACGCCACACCGCCGCCAACATCCTGGTGGCAACGGGCGGCTGGCCTCGCGTGCCCGACATTCCCGGCAAGGAACACGCCATCACCTCGAACGAGGCGTTCTTCCTGCCGCGGTTGCCGCGCCGCGTGCTGGTGGTGGGGGGCGGTTATATCGCCGTGGAATTCGCGTCGATCTTCAACGGCATGGGCGCGCACACCGTGCAGGCCTATCGCGGCCCGCTGTTCCTGCGCGGCTTTGATCAGGGTGTGCGCGAACACCTGCGCGACGAACTGACGAAAAAGGGCGTCGATCTGCGCTTTTTCACCGACCTGGCGCGCATCGACAAGCAGCCCGATGGCTCGCTGGTTGCCACCTTGAAAGACGGCGCGGTCATCGAGACCGATTGCGTCTTCTACGCCACCGGCCGCCGTCCGATGCTGGACAACCTGGGCCTGGAGAACACGGGCGTGAAGCTGCGCGAAGACGGTTTCATCGACGTGGACGACGAATACCGCACCGCCGAGCCTTCCATCCTGGCCATTGGCGACGTGATCGGGCGCGTGCCGCTGACGCCGGTGGCGTTGGCGGAAGGCATGGCTGTGGCGCGCCGCCTGTTCCGCCCCGAGGAATACCGCAAGGTCGATTACAAGCTGATCCCGACCGCCGTGTTCAGCCTGCCGAACATCGGCACGGTGGGCATGACCACGGAAGAAGCGCGCGAAGCCGGCTACGAGATCAAGCTGTTCGAAAGCCGCTTCCGTCCGATGAAGCTGACGCTGACGGAATCGCAGGAAAAGACGCTGATGAAGCTGATCGTGGACGCCAAGACCGACCGCGTGCTGGGCGTGCACATGGTCGGCCCCGATGCCGGAGAAATCGTGCAGGGCATTGCCGTGGCGCTCAAGGCAGGCGCCACCAAGCAGGTGTTCGACGACACCATCGGCATCCACCCCACGGCGGCGGAAGAATTCGTCACCCTGCGCACGCCTGTGGCGCAATAAGGGCGCGGCAGCGGCCCCGCACTGGCCCCCCGTTACAAGCGTTCGATCATGGCGCGCGCCGCAAGCGGCGCGCGTTCTTTTGCGCCATTGATGAAGAAGGCGTAGACGTCCTGCGCGCGTGGCGGCCCGGACGGTTCGGAACCGATCCGAGGCAGGTCTGCCGGATCGGCCCCACGCGACCAGGTGTGCAGCCTTTGCGCCCAGGCGTCCAGCACCTTGGGCGCATAGCCGGCCTTGAACGCGGTGCTGGCGCGCATCAGCCGGGCGTAGACGAAATCGGCGGTGCGGTCGGCGATGGACGGAAAATTTTCGCTGTCCGTGTAGACCGTGGCGGCGCCGTGGCGGCGCGCCAGCTCCAGGTATTCCTCGCAGGCAAAGCTGGGGTGGCGCACGTCCAGCACATGACGCAGCGGCAGGCCATCGACCTTGTCGGGCAGCAGCGCCAGGAATTCGCCAAAGTCTTCCGCGTTAAAGATCTTGGTGGGCGCGAATTGCCAGACCACGGGCCCCAGCTTGGGCCCTAATTCGGCAATGCCGCTATGGACGAAGCGCTGGATGGAATCGCCGGCGCCGGCAAGCTCGCGTCGGTTAGTCGCATAGCGCGACGCCTTTAGCGAAAAGACGAAGCCGTCCGGCGTTTCGTCGCGCCATTTGGCAAAAGTGGCGGGCTTCTGGGTGCTGTAGTAGGTGCCGTTGATTTCAATCGCGGTGAGCTGCCGGCTGGCGTATTCCAGCTCGCGCGCATGGGGCAGGTCCTCGGGATAAAAGGCGCCGCGCCACGGCGCGAATGTCCAGCCGCCGATGCCGACGCGAATAACGGGCGGGCTTTCCACCACGGACGGATGACGTTTCGGCATGTCCCGGTGCTCCATGCAGTCCAACGAATCGGTCCACTGTATCGCTACGCCCGTGGGGTCGTAAAGTTGCGGATGCCAATCACGGCGCGGGTTTGGGCCGGTGTGGCATCGGCGATACGTTCGCCGGGCGGCCGCGCCGCGTTCAAAAAGTTTCCTGTTCCGATACAGTTTTGCGATAACGTGTGCGCATCCCCGTTCGACATCGTCCGGCCCGCGCCGGCTCATCATGCCCGACCTGACTCATCTTCTGACATTCGCCCTGGTGGCCCTTGGCATGGTGCTGACGCCCGGCCCCAACATGATCTACCTGGTGTCCCGATCCATCTCGCAAGGCGCCCGCGCCGGCCTGATTTCCCTGGGCGGCGTGGCGGTCGGGTTCATCTTTTATGTGTGCTGCGCGGCCTTCGGCATCACGGCCTTGCTGCTGACGGTGCCCTACGCCTATGACGCCTTGCGCATCGGCGGCGCCATGTACCTGCTGTACATGGCATGGCAGGCCGTCCGCCCCGGGGGACGATCGCCGTTCCAGGTGCGCGAACTGCCCCGCAGCAGCCCGCGCACGCTGTTCACGATGGGGCTGGTCACCAACCTGCTCAACCCCAAGATCGCGGTGATGTATGTGTCGCTGTTGCCGCAGTTCATCCAGCCCGACCATGGCAGCGTGTTCACCCAATCGCTGGCGCTGGGCATGACGCAGGTGGTCATCAGCCTGTCGGTCAATGCCGTCATCGCGATTACCGCCGGGTCCATCGCGGGCTTTCTGGCCGGGCGGCCGTTGTGGTTGGTGATCCAGCGCTGGCTGATGGGTACCGTGCTGGCCGGGCTGGCCGTGCGCATGTTGATGGACGCGCGACGCTGATGCCGCAGGACGACGGATTTTTCGGCTCGCTGGGCGTCATGCTGGGCGAAGCGCTGCGCGCGGTGGTGGGCGGCATCAAATGGCTGCTGGGCGGCTTGGGCGGTGCGCTGGGCGACTTCTACGGCGGGCTGTCGAAAGCGATGGGCATGAGCCCGTCCATCTTCAATTTTGTCTTGCTGGTGCTGGGCCTGATGTTCCTGTGGGCCGCCATCAAGGCGTTGCTGCGCCGCTCCATCCTGGGGTTTCTCTTCTGGGCGGTGCTGGCGGTGCTGGTGTTGGGCGGCCTGGTCAATTAACGCCCCGCTTGCCGCGCCAGTTCACCCAGGCGCTTGAGCAGCGCGGGAAAGCGGTCGGCGCTGGTGTTGCCATAGCCGATCACCAAGCCATTGTCTTCGGCGCGCGGCGCCATGGCGAAAGTCGATAGCGCGCTGGGGTTCATGCCCACCTGCCGCGCCAGCGCCACGGTGGCCTGATCCGGGCAGTCCGGCGGCAGGCGCACCGTCAGGTGCAGGCCGCTGTGTCCGCCCAAGACCTCATGATCCACCTTGAAATGCGTGGCCAGCGCGTCGCGCAAGGCCGACTGCCGTTCGCGGTACAGGCGCCGCATGCGGCCCAGGTGACGCGAGAATTGTCCGTTGTCGATGAAGGCGGCCAGCGTCAGCTGTTCCAGCCGGTGGCCGCCGCGCAGCATCTCGATGACGGAGGGCAGGGCGGTCTGGGCCAGGGGCTCGGGCAGCACCAGAAAGCCCAGGCGCAATGCCGGAAAAAGTGTCTTGCTGAATGTGCCTACATACAGCACGGGTGCGTTGGGCAACAGCCCCTGCATGGCGGCGATGGGGTCGCCCTGATGCCGGAATTCGCTGTCGTAGTCGTCTTCGATGATCCAGGCGCCCGCGCGCCCGGCGCGTTCCAGCAGGTCCAGCCGCCGCGCCACCGACAGCACGGCGCCCGTGGGGTATTGATGCGTGGGCGTGGTCTGGATCAGGCGCGGCGGATGCGTGCGCCAGGCGTCCTCGGGAATGACGATGCCGTCGGCGTCCACGCGCATGGCCACCACGTTCAGGTCGCCGCCATGAAACGCCGACTTGGCGCCGCGATAGCCGGGCTCTTCCAGCCAGGCGGTGTCGCCGGGGTTGGTCAGCAGTTGCACGCACAGGGCCAGCGCGCCCTGCGCGCCTTCGGTGATGATGATGCGCGAGGCGTCGCAATGCACACCGCGCGACACCCGCAGATATTGCGCGATGGCTTCGCGCAGCGCCGGCTCACCCGTCGGATGGCCGTAGCCCAGCGTGGTGGCGGGGGCGGCTTGCAGCGCGCGGTCTTGCGCGCGGCGCCAGGCGTTCATGGGGAATTGCGTCAGGGCCGGCGTGCCGGGGGTCATCGGCCACGAACTGTCCGTGGCGCCACGGGTGGCAACGATGCGCGACAAGCGCGTGGCGGTGGCGGTGGGGGGGGGCGTCGGGCAGGTTGTCGCCGCGGCGGTCGTGGTTGCGGTGGCGGCAGCACGGTTCGTGACGCGGCCGGCCGGCGCGTGCGGGTCGGCGGGCGCTGTCTGCCCGGCGGCGCGGGCCGCCAATGCCAGCGGCGCGGCCGACAGCGGCGCCACGCGGGTGCCCTGGCGGTCGGCAATCACATAGCCTTCGGCCGTCAATTGTTCGTACGCGATCAACACCGTATTGCGCGAGATCTCAAGCTCTTCGGACAGCGCGCGGGACGATGGCAGCTTGCCGCCGGCGGGCAATTGGCCGGCCAGGATGGCTTGCTTCAGGCGTTGAATCAGCTGGCGTTGGCGCGGCGGCGCGCCGGGGCCGCGCGCAAGTGGGCTGGACAGCAGGGCGGTGTTGGCGGGCAGGCTTTGGCTGGGCGGTTGCATGGCGCGATGATCGCGGGCCACATTGATCGTGGCCCTATTAAATTCGAGATCCGTGGTGCTTTTTATGATGCCACGATTCCGATATCGTGAGGCCCTGCGTGTTGCGTCCGCCACGGCCGGCGGCGCGCGCTTAACCGGATGAGGCCCCGCCCAATGCAAGCCCGCGTCAATGCATTTCAACAACCCATCGGCCCCGACGTACCCGCCTGGACCGCGCGCCCGCGCCCGCCGCTGACGCCGGCCGTCGGCCGTTACTGCCGCCTGGAACCCTTGTCCGCCGAGCGTCATGCCGCGGACCTGTACGACGCGTTCAGCCGGGCGCCGGACGATAGCGACTGGACCTACATGGGCGTTGGCCCGTTTGCCGACACCGCCGCATACCGCGCCTTTGCCGAAGCCGCCCAGGCGGGCAACGACCCCCTGCATCACGCCATCATCGACCTGGAAACGGGGCGGGCCATCGGCACGCTGGCCTTGATGCGCATCGACCCCGCCAATGGCGTCATCGAAGTCGGCTTCGTGTCGTTCTCGCGCCAGCTCAAGCGCACCCGCATCGCCACCGAAGCGCAATTCCTGCTGATGCGCCGCGCCTTCGACGAGCTGGGTTACCGCCGTTATGAATGGAAGTGCGACAGCCTGAACGCGCCGTCGCGCCAAGCCGCCGCGCGGTTGGGCTTTCAGTTTGAAGGCATCTTCCGCCAGGCCACGATCTACAAGGGCCGCAGCCGCGACACCGCCTGGTTCTCGATCATCGACGGCGAATGGCCCGCGCTGCGCGCCGCCTATGAACGCTGGCTGGACCCCGCCAACTTCGACGCCGAAGGCAATCAGCGCCACAGCCTGTCTGAACTGACCGCCCGGGAAAAAGCCGCGTGCGCCTGATTCCGGTGGCGTTGGCCCTGTTCTGGGGGCTGAACTGGCCGGCGGTGAAGATCATCCTGGCCATCTTTCCGCCCTTCACGCTGCGCGTGCTGGGGCTGGGCAGCGGCGCCGTCCTGCTGTTGCTGCTGGCGCGCGCCAAGCGCCTGCCGCTGTTGCCGCCGCGCGATGCGTGGCCGGGCATCGTGGTGGGCGGGGTGCTGGCCGTCGCGGTCTTCAACCTGGCGGTGGCCTGGGCGCAGCTCAGCACCAGCACGTCGCGCGCGGCGGTGCTGACCTTCACGATGCCCATGATGTCGGCGCTGCTGGCCTGGCTGGTGTTGGGCGAACGGCTGGACCGGCGGCGCGCGCTGGCATTGATGCTGGGCGCCATCGGCGTCGCAATCCTGGCCTGGCCGGTGTTGCGCGCGGTGTTCGGGCAGCACGACCTGGCCGCCACTCGTGGCCTGGTGTTTCCGCTGGTGGCCGCATTCGGGTGGGCGGCGGGCACGGTGTATCTGAAACGCTGGCCCGTGGACGGCCACCGTATCGTCGTCACGGCATGGCAGTTGGCCGTGGGCGCCGCGTGCGCGCTGACGGGCGTGTTGATCGCGGGCGAGTCATTCCCCACCCAGGGCTGGAACGGCCGCATCGTGGCGGCGCTGTCGTTTCACATCATCCTGGGTACGGCGGTGGCCTATTGGCTGTGGTTCGTGCTGAGCGAGCGCGTCAGCGCCACGGTGGCCGCGTTGACCACGTTGATGGTGCCGGTGGTGGGCGTGCTGGGGGCGATGGCGCTGGTGGGCGACCGGCCGGCCATTGCCGATTGGTGGGGGTTTGCCTTCGTGCTGGCGGGCGCCGCGCTGATCGTGCTGAACCTGGGCCGGGCCCGCGGGTAAAGGGGCGGGGCCGGGGGGCAGGGCATCGGGGCAGGGCAGCGGGATCGGGCAGCGGGATCGGGCGGCGGGATAGAGCGCCCCGCGCCCTGACCGCCAAATCAGTCCCGCCGCCCGCGCAGCCACTGCCTGACCACTTCGCCGCCGCTGACCAGCGTGATGCCGGACAGCACCAGCACCGCGCCGATGGCAAAGCCCGCGTCCAGCGGTTCATCCAGGATCAGCACGCCGAAGCTCACGCCGAACAGCGGCGTCATGAACGACAGGATCGACAGGCGCGACGCCAGGTAACGGCGCAGTAGCCAGAACCACGCCAGGTAACTGGACAAGGCCACCACCACTGCCTGGAACGCCACGCTGGTCAAGGCCGCCGTCGTGGGGCGGATGGCGTGCTGCCCGGTAGCCACGGCATAGGCCAAGAGGCCCACCGCCGCCACCGCCATCTGATATAGCAAGGTCTTGGACGGGGCCGCTTCGGACAACGACGTTGCGCGGATGGCGACCGTGGTGGCGCCCCACAGCAAGCCCGCCGCCAACCCCATGGCGTCGCCCAGCAGCATGTTGGCGGCGCCTGCCGCTTCGCGCGGCGCGTCGCCCTTGAACAGGAACGCCACCGCAATGCCGCCGAAAGCAATCGCGACCCCCAGCCATTGCAGCGGCTGCATGCGTTCTTCGGGCAGCAGCCAATGCAGCCCCAGCGCGGCAAAAATCGGCGCGGTATATAGAAACACCGACATGTGCGAGGCCGTTGTGTACAGCAGCCCCTGGGCCACGAACAGGAATTCCGCGCCGAACAGCAAGCCTACCAGCAGGCCCGGCAGCGCCGTGCCGTCGCGCACGGCGCCCAGCCCTTCGGCTCGCCACACCACCACCGCCAGCACCAGCGCGGCAAAGCTTGATCGCAGCGCAATCTGCATGATGGGCGCGATGTCGGCGGCCACCAGCTTGATGGCGATCTGCTGAAAGCCCCAGCACACGCACAGGGCCAGCATGCCGGTAGTGGCCAGCGTGTCCAGCGGCAGGCGCAGCGGTTTGGACGCGGGCGCCGTCACGGCAATTCGGCGGGGTAGCTGTCCAGCGCCAGGCCGATCTGTTGGCGCAAGTCCCACTCGGCCAGCGTCGATTGCACCGGCCCGAAAAAGGCGCCGTCGCGTGTCACGAACATGGCGGGCAGGTGAAAGACTTCGTAGCGCTCGACCAGGCCACGGTTGTCCCCGGCGTCCACCCAGCAGACCCTTTCCACCGGCAGTTCCAGCGCCGGCAGCTGTTCGCGCGCAATGCGGCAGGTGCCGCAGGTGCGGCTATGGAAGACCAGCAGCGACAAGCCGGGCGCGTCCAGCAGGAAGCGGTCGGCGGTGCTGTCGTTCAGTTCTATCTGTTCCATGGGATTCATCCGGGGCAAGGCAGCCATTATGGCAGCGCGCCGCCCCGTGGCCGGCGATAACCGTGGGGGCGGAATGGGTGTGGCGCGTCAGGCGCCGCGCAGCACGCGGTCCAGTTCCAGCACGGACTGGTACAGCACGCGCGTGCCGTCCAGCAGCTGCGACGGTTCGATCCATTCTTCGGGGCAGTGGCTGCGGCCGTTCAGGCAGGGGATGAAGATCATGCCGATGGGGCCGGTGGGCGCCATGTACACGGCATCGTGGCCGGCGCCGCTGGGCAGGCGCATGGACGCGTAGCCCAGCTGGTCCGCCGCCGCTTTCACGGCGTCCATCACCAGGGGTGAACAGTCGGTGGGTTGGGCGCGGCTTAGTGGCGAGAAGCCGGCCGTCAGGCGCAAGGCCTTCAGGTCGTCGGCCACGCCGTCCATCAGCGTTTCGGGGAAGCTGTCCAGCACGGCGTTGCTGTCGCTGCGCACTTCCAGCGTCATCTCGACGCGGCCGGGCACGGCGTTGGCGGCATTGGGCGTCATCGACAGCCGGCCCACGGTGGCCACCACGTAATGCGGGTTGCCGCTGGCGGCGCTGGCCTGGCGGCTGGCCGCGTCGATGATGCGCGCCGCGCCCACCAGGGCGTCGCGGCGGATGTCCATCGGCGTGGTGCCGGCGTGGTCGGGTTGGCCTTGCACAATGATCTGCACGCGCCGGATGCCCACGATATTGGTGACCACGCCAATCGGCAGGCCACGGCTTTCCAGCACGGGGCCTTGTTCGATGTGCAGTTCAACAAAGGCCGCCGTGCCGCCCGCGCCACGCAGCGGCGCGGTCAACGCGGCGGGGTCGCCGCCGATGCGGGCAATGCCCTGGGCCAGCGATTCGCCGGCGGGGTTGCAGGCGGCCAGCATGTCCGCCGACAGCTGGCCGCTAAGGGCGCGGCTGCCCACGCACGAGATGCCGTAGTCGCTGGGTTCTTCGGATAGGAAGTCGATGACTTCAAAGGGGTGGTCAAGTTCGATGCCGTGCTCGTTCAGCGTGTGCGCCACTTCGATGCCGGCCAGCACGCCGATGATGCCGTCAAAGCGTCCGCCTTCCATCACGGTGTCGCAGTGCGAGCCGGTGGCGATGGGCTTGCGCGCCGGGTCGCGGCCGGCGCGCGTGCCGACCAGGTTGCCGCCCGCGTCCAGACGCGTGGCCAGGCCGGCCTCTTCGAATTGGCCGCGCAACCAGGCGCGGGCGTCGTCGAACAAGGGCGAAAAGGCCCGTCGTGTCCAGGGGACGTCGGGCAAGGTGAACCGGGACAAGGCTTCAACGCGGGACCACAGGCGGTCGGCATTGAGGGGCGGGAAGGCGGGGGAGGGGGAAGTCGGGTGCGGCATGAAAATTCCTGAAGATGCGCCAGGGATTATGTCATGGCGTGTGTAGCCGCTATCCCCGCCATGGTCTCAAGGGAGCTGTCGCCAGGACGGCTCGCGCTTTTCCAGGAAAGCCGCCACGCCTTCGCGCGCTTCATCGGTGGCGCGGCACGCGGCGATGCGCTCGACCGTGTCGGCGATCAATTCGGCGTCAATGGCCCGGCCCGCAAAATCGCGTACCAGCCGCTTGCTGGCCTTGACGGCGTCCGGCCCGTTGGCGCACAGCGCGCGGCAGATGGCGTCGGCGGCGTCGGCCAGGGCGTCGGCCGGCACCACATCGTGCACCAGCCCCAAGCGCAGCGCGGTGGCGGCGTCGAAGCGTTCAGCGGTCAGGAAATACCGGTTGGCGGCGCGCTCGCCCATGGCGCGGATCACGTACGGGCTGATGGTGGCGGGCAGTAGCCCCAAGCGCGTTTCAGACAGGCAGAAATGCGCGCCGTCGGCCGCGATAGCGATGTCGCAGGCCGACAGCAGGCCCATGCCGCCCGCGTAGGCGTCGCCGTTCACGCAGGCCACCACGGGCTTCGGGCACGCCCAGATCGTGTGCAGCATGTCGGCCAGCCGGGTCGCATCCTGGCGGTTGTCCACATCCGTGTGCGTGGCCATTTTGCGCATCCAGTTCAGGTCACCGCCCGCGCAGAACGCCTTGCCCGCGCCGGTCAGCAGCAGCACGCGCACGCCGGGATCTTGCGCGGCATCACGCACGGCGCCGGTCAGCGCGGAGATCAGCGTTTCATCGAAGGCGTTGCGCATGTCCGGCCGGTTCAGGGTCAGTCGAACGATGGCGCCATCGCGCGCGACATTCAGCGGGGCAGTCGAAGTCATGCGGGTCTCCCGGTTGTTGATTTGTGCTCAAGAAGTGGGGTGCTGCAATCCAATAATTCTAGGACGGAATCGGGATTTCTGGGATGCGTTGGAAAGAAATATTGAGTTATCCTCAAAAAATATCCTTAAAAAAATACCTTCAAAAAAATAATGGAGCGAGGCATGAACCCAGAATCGAATGCGCAGGCGGACCCCGCGTCGCGCTCTACGTCCGGCGCGACAGCGGGCGGCCAAGCCGCCACGTCGCGCTATGCCTCGGTGTTCAGACCGGGGCTTTTCGATGGCAAGACCGTCGTGGTGACTGGCGGCGGCAGCGGTCTGGGCCGTTGCACCGCGCACGAGCTGGCGTCGCTGGGCGCGAACCTGGCGCTGGTGGGCCGCAAGCTGGAAAAGCTGGAAGCGGCGGGCGCGGAAATCGCTCGCATCTACCCCGAGGCCGCCGGCGGACTCAGCCTGCATGCCTGCGACATCCGTGATGAAGCCGGCGTGCGCGGCGCGGTGGCGGACGTGCTGGCGCGGCACGGCGCTATCGACGGCTTGTTCAATTGCGCGGGCGGGCAGTTCCCCGCGCCGCTGGACCGCATCAGCCTGAACGGCTGGAACGCGGTCGTGCAGAACAACCTGCACGGCACCTTCCTGATGGCGCGCGAGGTCTACACCCAGCACATGCGCCAGCACGGCGGGTCCATCGTGAACATGCTGGCCGATATCTGGGGTGGCATGCCCGGCATGGGGCATTCAGGCGCGGCGCGCGCCGGAGTCTGGAACCTGACCGAAACCGCGGCGTGCGAGTGGGCCTATGCGGGAGTGCGCGTGAATGCGGTCGCGCCGGGCTGGATCGCCTCCAGCGGCATGGACAGCTACGACGACCACTACCGCGCGGTGCTGCGTGAACTGAAGACCAAGGTGCCGTTGCAACGGTTTGGCACCGAGGCCGAATTGGCGGCGGCCGTGGTGTTCCTGCTGTCGCCCGCAGCCGCCTTCATCAACGGCACGGTCATTCGCGTGGATGGCGGCGTGCCGAACGCGCGCCATTCCTGGACCTTGCAGGCGGCCGAACGGGGCGAGGTCTACAACGGCTTTCCTCAGTACGTGCCGCCGTCCTTGTTTGGCGATGCGGGCGATGCAGCCGACGCGAGCCCTTCGGCCGTCTCTTCAGACGCGTGAAGCCGGTGCAGGGCGTCGCGCACCTCGCCCCGGAACTGCGCCAGCGCCAGCGCGTCGCGGTGCGGCGGTTGCAGGGCCTGCCACAAGAACCCGACCAACTGGTCGGCGGTGGCGGCCACGTTCACCCGCGCGCCGCGCAGCATCGCATCCCACAGCACGTGCTCCATCGGGCCATACACCGTGGACCGCAGCAAGCGCAGCGGCATGTCTTGCCGGATGTCGCCGTCGGCCTGTCCCTGTGCCAGGATGCGCATCAGCGGCGCCGTATAGCGCCGTTGCAGCCCCGCGTAGACCTCGCCGAAATCGTCGTTACGCGCGCGCCCTTCGGACAGGATGAAGGCGCACAGCCCCGGGCCTTCGGCCAGCAGATGCCGCAAATGGGTATGCACCAGGTAATGCAGCTGCGCCCGCGCCCCGTGCACGTGCGGCAGGTTGTCTTCCACTTTGGCGATGATTTCGTCATACCAGTCGCCGATCACCCGCACGCACAATTCACGCTTGCCGCCGAAGTACGTGAAGATCGTGGCTTCGGACACGCCCAGGCGCTGGGCGATCTCGGTGGTGGTGGCGGCCTGGAAGCCGGCCTCGGAAAACACCTGCCGCGCCATGTGCAGGATGTCGCGTATGCGCTGTTCGGACTTGGCGCTGGCAGGCGGGCGGCGGATCGGAACGACGGGGGTTTTTTCCATGCGGACGGCAAAAGGGCGGTGGGGCGAGGCTTATTATTGAGCCAGGGTCAAGCAAGTTCAGCAAGCCCCGGGCGATTTCCATAACAACATCAGAGACAAAACCATGCTGTCCCGAAAGGAATCCTACAAGCAGCTTGTGTCCGAATTCCAATGGCAGGTGCCGGACACCTACAACATTGGCGTGGACGCCTGCGACAAATGGGCGGACGGCAGCGGCCGCCTGGCGCTGATCTTCGAAAAAAGCGACGGTGCGCAAACGCGTTACTCGTTCGATGACATCAAGGCGCAGTCCAGCCGCCTTGCCCACAGCCTGATCCGCCATGGCGTGCGGCGCGGCGACCGCGTGGCCGTGTACCTGCCACAGGCGCCTGAAACGGCGGTTACCCACATCGCCGTTTACAAAATGGGCGCGGTGGCGGTGCCCTTGTTCACGCTGTTCGGCGTGGACGCCATTCAGTACCGGCTGGCCAACAGCGGCGCGGCGGCGCTGGTGACGGACACCGAGGGCTGCCGCAAGCTGCGCGAGATACGCGCCAGCCTGCCCGGCCTGAAGGTCATTTATTGCATTGATGGGGATGGCGACGGCGCCGCCGTGCCGTTCCATCCGGCACTGGCCGCGGAATCGGACGTTTTCGAACCGGTCTCCACGCGCGCCGACGACCCCGCCGTGATCATCTACACGTCCGGCACCACGGGCAAGCCCAAGGGCGCGCTGCACGCGCATCGCGTCCTGCTGGGCCACTTGCCCGGCGTGGAAATGTCACACGAGTTCTTTCCCGAAAACGCCGCCCTGATGTGGACGCCGGCCGACTGGGCCTGGATCGGCGGGCTGCTGGATGTGCTGCTGCCCGCGTGGCACCACGGCGTGCCGGTGCTGGCGCGCCGCTTTGAAAAGTTCGACGGCAGCGCCGCGCTGGAGCTGATGGCGCGCCACGGCGTCACCCACACATTCCTGCCGCCCACCGCGCTGAAGATGATGCGCGGGGCCGCCTACCCGGACGGCGCCGGCGCGCTGGCGCTGCGCTCGGTGGCCAGCGGCGGGGAATCGCTGGGCGCCGAGCTCATCGACTGGGGCCGCCGCGTGCTGGGCGTAACCATCAACGAGTTCTACGGCCAGACCGAATGCAACATGCTGGTGTCATCGTGCTCGTCGCTGTTCGACCCGGAAATCGGTTCCATCGGCCGCGCCGCGCCGGGCCACCGGGTGGCTATTGTGGATGACCAGGGCGTAGAAGTGGCCGATGGACAGGAGGGCAACATCGGCGTATTGCGCCCGGACCCCGTCATGTTCCTGGGCTACTGGAACAACCCCGGGGCCACCGCCGAAAAGTTCGTGGGCGATTATCTCCTGACGGGCGACGTGGGCGTGCGCGACGCGCGCGGCTTTATCCGCTTTGTTGGCCGCAACGACGACGTCATCACCAGTGCGGGCTACCGCATCGGCCCCGCGCCCATCGAAGACTGCCTGATCGGCCACCCCGCCGTACGCATGGCGGCCGTGGTGGGCGTGCCCGATGAACAACGCACCGAGATCGTCATGGCCTATGTTGTGTTGAATGACGGCGTCACCGGCGACGACGCCTTGGTGCGCGACTTGCAGGCGCATGTACGCACCCGTCTGGCCGCCCATGAATACCCGCGCGCCATCCGGTTTGTAACCAGTTTGCCAACCACGGCGACCGGCAAGATCATCCGCCGAGAGTTGCGCGACGGGAGCTACCGTTGAGCTCGTCTCAACCCGTGACAATCTCGTCCATGAGGATGGGTTGACGGGTTGCCCCGCGCTGCAAGTATGATGGCGCAAATTACATACGGCCCCACGCAATTGGGGCCGTATCACCATTCGTCTAAGCATGGAGATAGCCCCAATGAATAAGCCATTGGATGGGGGGTTGGCAGCGTTGAACGTGCCCGCCTACGTCAAGCATCGCGGCCTGATCGACTGGGTAGCCAGTTTTGTAGCACTGGCCAAGCCCGACCGTGTGGTCTGGTGCGACGGCTCGCAAGAAGAATACGACCGCCTGTGCGAACAGATGGTCCAGGCCGGCACGATGCGCAGGCTCAATCCCGCCAAGCGGCCGAATTCCTTCCTGGCGTGCTCGGACCCGTCCGACGTGGCGCGTGTGGAAGACCGCACCTTCATCTGTTCCGACCGCGCCGAAGACGCCGGCCCCACCAACAACTGGGCCGATCCGGCTGAAATGCGCGACACGTTGAACGGCCTGTTCGACGGCGCCATGCGCGGCCGCACGCTGTACGTCGTGCCGTTTTCGATGGGCCCCTTGGGCTCGGACATCGCCCACATCGGCGTTGAGCTGTCCGACAGCCCCTATGTGGTCGTGAACATGCGCATCATGACGCGCATGGGCAAGGCCGTGTACGACGTACTGGGCACCGATGGCGACTTCGTGCCCTGCGTGCATTCCGTGGGCAAGCCGCTTGCCGCCGGCGAAGCCGATGTGCCGTGGCCGTGCAACCCCACCAAGTACATCGTGCATTTCCCCAAGAGCCGCGAAATCTGGAGCTTCGGCTCGGGCTATGGCGGCAACGCGCTGCTGGGCAAGAAGTGCTTTGCGCTGCGTATCGCGTCCACCATGGGCCGCGACCAGGGCTGGCTGGCCGAACACATGCTGATCCTGGGCGTTACCTCGCTCAAGGGCCGCAAGTACCACGTGGCGGCGGCATTCCCGTCGGCCTGCGGCAAGACCAACTTCGCCATGCTGATCCCGCCGCAAGGCATGGACGGCTGGAAGGTCACCACCATCGGCGACGACATCGCCTGGATCAAGCCCGGCCCCGACGGCCGCCTGCACGCCATCAATCCGGAAGCCGGCTATTTCGGCGTGGCCCCGGGCACCAGCGAACAGACCAACTTCAACGCGATGGCCACGTTGAAGGCCAACGTCATTTTCACCAACGTGGCGCTGACCGATGATGGCGACGTCTGGTGGGAAGGCATGACCGACACGCCGCCCGCGCACCTGATCGACTGGCAAGGCCAGGACTGGACGCCCGCCATCGCCCGCGAAACCGGCCGCAAGGCCGCGCACCCGAACGCGCGCTTCACCGCGCCGGCCGCGCAATGCCCGTCCATCGACCCCGAATGGGAAAACCCGAAGGGCGTGGTCATCGACGCGTTCATTTTTGGCGGCCGCCGCTCGACCACCGTGCCGCTGGTGACCGAGGCCCGCAGCTGGGTCGAAGGCGTATACATGGCCGCGACCATGGGCTCGGAAACCACCGCTGCCGCCGTCGGCCAGCAGGGCGTGGTGCGCCGCGACCCCTTCGCCATGCTGCCGTTCTGCGGCTACAACATGAGCGACTACTTCAACCACTGGCTCAAGCTGGGCAAGCAACTGGAAGCCACCGGCGCCACCTTGCCGCGCATCTACTGCGTGAACTGGTTCCGCAAGGGCCCCGATGGCAAGTTCGTCTGGCCGGGCTTTGGTGAAAACATGCGCGTGCTGCGCTGGATGCTGGGCCGTATCGACGGCGAATCCAAGGGTGTGGACCAGGTGTTCGGCGTATCGCCCAGCTACCAGGACATCGACTGGACTGGCCTGGAGTTCACGCCCGACAAGTTCGAGCAGGTCATGTCGGTGGACGCCGACGCCTGGCGCGACGAGCTGGCGCTGCACCACGAACTGTTCGGCCAACTGTCCCAAGGCTTGCCGGAAGACCTGCCCGCCACCAAGACCAAAATCGAAGGCCGTCTGGCCGCCTGAGTCTGACTTGGTCCTAGAAGCCCGCGTGCCCAGTAGGCGCGCGGGCTTTTCTATTTCATGATGAACACTTCGTTGGGGTCTCTAAGGAGTAGTCGTCGTGACGAAGTGGAATCTGGGCGAATCCGGCAGTCGGGCAGGGTGCGCAATGCCCGCCGATGCAGCACCGGCGCGTGACTTGCATATGGCCATCGTGGCGGATATGGAGTCCTTCCTGATGCAGCTGGACGTCGGCCTTGCGTTCGTGGCCCGGCAAAAGCGCCTGCGCATCGACAACGACGAACACACGCTGGACTTGCTGTTCTTTCACCGCAAGCTTCGGCGGCTGGTGGCCATTGTGATGACGCTGGACGAGTTCTCCGTGATCAGCCAGCCGCAGGTGGAATCCTGCCTGCGCCGGCTGGACAAATCCGACCGCCAGGCCGAAGAAGCGACGCCGCTGGGCATGATCATGTGCGCCGGTACGCAAACCGAATACATCCAGCTGCTTGAACTGACGCCATCCGGCGTGCAAGCGGCGCAATATCCCACCGACCTGCCGCCCCGCGCGGTGCTGGCGCAGCGCTTGCAGCAAGCCGCGCGGCGCTCCCGCGCGCGAATCGAGCAACGCGCGCCGCAATCCAGGCACAATGCCGTGATGAAACTCGACCCGGAAGACCTGGCCAAGATCACCGCGCTGACCTTGGCGAACTACGAAGAGAACGCCGAGGCGTTCGCGGCCAACACGCGCGGGCACGACGTCACGCAGAACATCGCCGCGCTGATGCGCCACATCCATGTCGAGCCGCCGTACGACATCCTGGATCTGGGCTGCGGCCCCGGCCGCGACCTGATGGCGTTTGCCGCGCTGGGCCATCGGCCGGTGGGGCTGGACGGCACGCATAGCTTCGTCAAGATGGCCCGCGCCGCGTCCGGCTGCGAGGTCTGGCATCAGGACTTCCTGCAACTGTCGCTGCCCGCAGAACGTTTTGACGGCATCTTCGCCAACGCCGTGCTGTTCCACGTGCCCGGCCAGGAACTGCCGCGAGTGTTGCGCGAGCTATGGTCCGCGCTGCGTCCCGGCGGCGTGCTGTTCTGCTCAAACCCCCGTGGCGGCAACCAGGAAGGCTGGAACCGTGGGCGCTACGGCGCCTACCACGACCTGGAAGGCTGGCGCGCACTGATGGCGGGTGCCGGCTTCGAAGAACTGGAACACTATTACCGCCCCGACGGCCTGCCGCGCGACCAGCAGCCGTGGCTGGCGACGGTATGGCGCCGTCCGGGGTAGGGCGCCGGGTTCAACTGCCGGCTTCCTGGCGCCGGTCGCCCGAAGCCGGTCGCCCGAAGCCGGTCGCCCGCCGCCGGTCGCCCAAAGCCGGTTCCACGGCCTTGCGCGGTTACTGGACGGGGCGGTTCAACGGATGCGCGATGCCTCCGTCGCCATAGCTTGTGATGACTTCGGCAATGACCACCTGATAACCGCGTAGCCACTTGTTCTGCTGCCGTTTGGCCTTGAGGTGGTCCTTGTGGTCGATCAGCTGCTGAAGGGCTTCGCGGTTACTCCAGTAATACACGTTGGATACCAGGCCCGTCGCCGGATTTTCCCAGGCTTCCTCGCCCAGATAGCCGGGAATGGACCGCGCGATGGCCGCGATGGCGTTGTCCATTTCGTGGAAGGCGCTGTCGTACTCCCCGGGCATGAATGTGAAGGTTGCGGTGTACATAAAGGAAAAAGGCAGGGGAAAAAACCAAGCAGAAGCCAAGCGGAAATCAAGCGCAAAGCCGCGCAGACACAGACAAGAAAAAACGAGACTATGACGCACATCTGGCACAATGAAAACGTCCAGTCCGATTGATTTTTTTCAAGCCAGTTAAGCCGCTCATGCCTACGTCCCCGGCCAAGCCCCCAGCCGACACCAGCCGCCGCATCTATGAACGCATCAGGGCGCAGATCCTTGATGGCACCTTGCGCGCGGGCATGCCCTTGCCTTCGACGCGGGCGATGGCGCTGGACCTGGCGGTGTCCCGCACCACGATCACGACGGTCTACGAACAGCTGGCCGCCGAAGGCTACGTTGAGACCAGCCTGGGCCGCCGCGCGCGCGTGGCGGCCGGCGCCGCCCACGCCGATGTGAATCCACGGCCGGCCATGGCAGCGCCGGATGCGGTGCTGCGCTTGTCGGCGTACGGCAAGAAAGTGCGCGGCTTTCTCGACAAAGATGGGCCGCAGGTTTTTGGCGCCGATCCGCGCGTTATTGACTTTCTATATGGCGCCTTGGCCTTTGACGACTTCCCGGTGCTGGCGTGGCGCAAAGCCTATAACCGAGCCTTGGTACAACGCCAGCCTAGTCTTTATTACCAGGCTCCCCAGGGTGAACTTGCGCTGCGTGTGGCGCTGCAAGGCTATTTGCGCCGGGCACGGGGGCTGGCCTGTCACGCCGACCAGATCCTTATCGTGCATGGCTCGCAACAGGCAATCGATCTATGCGCGCGCGTACTGGTGGACGCTGACGATACGGTGCTGGTCGAAGACCCTTGCTACGTGATGGCCCGCCGCCTGTTCGAGGCCGTGGGGGCGGATGTGCGCGAAGTGCCTGTGGACGAACAAGGGCTGCTGTCCGAGGCCCTGCCCGAAGAACGCACGCGCCTGGTCTACGTGACGCCGTCGCACCAGTTTCCCTTGGGCGGCGTGATGCCCATCGCCCGCCGCAGGGCGCTGCTGGCGTGGGCGGCCAGGCAGCGGGCATGGATCGTCGAAGACGACTACGACGGTGAATTCCGCTATGGAATGCGTCCCGTCGATACGCTGCAATCCATCGACGATTCAGGCGCCGTCATCTATGTCGGCACGTTTTCCAAAGCCCTGTCCCCGCAGATGCGAATGGGCTATCTGGTGCTGCCACCCAGCCTGGTCAGCGTGTTTCGAGAGGCCAAGCGGCTGATGGACCGGCACGCACCCCGGCTGGAACAGGCGGCGCTGGCTTCGTTAATTGAAGACGGGTCGTATGAACGCCACGTGCGACGTTGCCGGCGGCAAAACGAAGCGCGCCGCGTCGCCCTGCTGCGCGCCCTGGAACGCCACCTGCCCGACGCCGTCCAGGTGGCGGGTTCGGCCTCCGGCTTGCACGTGGTGGTGTGGGTGCCCGGGGTGGCAGAGGCTGACGAGCCTGAGCTGGTCAGCCTGGCCCGGCAGCACGGCGTGGGCGTTCGACCCATCTCACCCCTGTATTTCAAGGGCGAGGCGCACCGCTCGCATTGCTGCGCCGGCCTTGTTCTGGGCTACGCCAGTCTGGCGCCCGCGGCCATTGACGAGGGCGTGCTGCGGCTGGCTCGCGCCATCCAGACATTACGCGCCGGCAGCACCGCTGCCGGCCTCAGCATCGACTCCTCGGAAACGCGCCGTGCCTAAATTGAACCTTCCGCCTGTCGATGCCGACGTTGACAAGGGCACCGGCGATTCCGATCGCCGGCTGCGGTATTTTCTGACGATTGCCGCGTGCGGGTCCATGTCCCGCGCCGCCGACGAACTGGGCATTTCGCAACCCAGTCTTAGCCGGCAGATATCCGCCTTGGAAGCCTATTTGGGCCGCCCGGTTTTTGATCGCAACGGGCGGGGCATGGTGCTTAGCGACGTTGGGCGCACGTTGCACCGCGCGGTGGCACCCGCGTTTCAATTGATCGATGACACCGTTGCCAAGACGCGGGATTCCAGTTCGGCCGGGTCTTCGTCGCTGCGCATCGCGGCGGTGCACACGCTGACTTATTACTTCCTGGGCGATCTGGTGTCGGCGGTGGCTCACGAAGGGGGGGATGCCAATCTGCACTTGATGGCGCGCAGTTCGCCGGAAGTGGTCGACCTGGTGGCCTCGGGCAAGGCGGAATTGGGTTTCGTGTACGACTCGGCCGTCGCCAGCCCCGGCCTGGTGTCCGTCCCACTGTTTGAAGACCAGATGTGCCTGATCGCCCGGATCGACGATGACGCCTACGACGAGACGACCGACATCTGGTCGCGGCCGTTGCGGCTGGTGGCCTTTCCCGAGCACTACGCACTGCGAAAAATGCTGCACCATTCGCGGCTGAACTATGTGGTGTCGGCCGAGACCGACACGGTGGATTCTGCGCTGGAACTCGTGTCGGCGGGCATCGGCAACTGCCTGTTGCCGACCCGCATGCCCGACCGCCTGTTGCAGGACCACCGGCTGAAGAAAATTACCATCACCGGGGGACGGCTGGCGCGTAAGGTAGTGGCGATCCACCGCGACGGCTACGCACTGTTTCCGCTGGCGGCGCTGACGTTGCAGATCGCGCAGCGTCTTTGCAAGCGTATGACCGAATAACTGAATAGCTGATATAGCCTCAGACGCATCGACGTCGCTTTGCGCACTTCTCATACTCGGCCCACCGACTCCGTGTCGACTTCACAAAGGGTAAGAGATGAGCGACGAGCTCCGCAGCAAAGCGTATTTCGACGAGCGCGCCACGCAAGAGATGGCGCAACACCTCAAAGGCCAGGATCGGTCCTTGAATGAAACCCTGGCCTACGCCTGTCGCATCCTGGCGATGACGGGGCAAGAAGCGGGCTTGGCGGGGCAGATCAGCGCGCGATCGGACACGCCAAATGCCTATTGGACACTACGCTTCGGCCTGGGCTTTGACGAAGCCACGCCTGACGACTTTATCGAGGTCGACCAGGACCTGAATACGATTTCCGGCACCGGCATGGCCAACCCGGCCACCCGTTTTCACCTGTGGGTGTACCGCAATCGGCCCGACGTCCAATCGATCATCCACACGCATTCGCCTTGGGCGACCACGCTGGCCACCGCGCGCCAGCCTTTGGTGGTGGCGCAGATGGACATGGCGCCTCTGTTCGACGATTGCGCCTTTCTTGGCGAATGGCCGGGCGTGCCGATCGCAGACGAAGAGGGCGTGATCATTTCGGCGGCATTGGGCCAAAAGAAGTCTATTTTGTTGGCCCATCACGGCTATCTGACCGCCGGCGTTTCGGTCGAGGAAGCCACCTATCTGTCCGTTTACCTGGAACGCGCCGCGCGCTTGCAGGTGCGCGCCCAGGCGTTCGGCCCATTGACGCCGGTGGACGCGAGGCTGGCGAAGGAAGCGCACGACTACCTGCTCAAGCGCTCCATTGTCCAAGCCACTTTCAATTACTGGTCCCGTCAGACGGACCGGCTTGCCGGCCCGAAATAAGCCGCGCCTACCTCCGCAAGGAACACCAAATGAACGACAAGAACACCCAATCCAATCAGGGTGGCAAGGGGAAGTCGCGCCAGCACGTTACGGCGGGCATTGCCAGCTTCATGGGCACCACGATCGAGTGGTATGACTACTTTTTGTACGGCACCGCCGCGGCGCTGATTTTCAACAAGATTTTCTTTCCCGCTTTCGATCCCATCACCGGGACGCTGGCCGCCTTCGCCACTTATTCGGTGGGCTTTTTTGCCCGGCCACTGGGCGGCGTCATCTTCGGGCATTTCGGCGACCGGGTCGGTCGCAAGTCCATGCTGTTGATTACGCTGTTTTTGATGGGCATACCGACCATCCTCATCGGGCTGATCCCGTCTTACGACAGCATCGGCTATTGGGCGGCCGTGTTGCTGGTCTGCATGCGATTTTTGCAGGGCATTGCCGTGGGCGGCGAATGGGGTGGGGCCGTGTTGATGGCCGTGGAACATGCGCCCGAAGGCAAGAAAGGGTTCTTTGGCAGCTTGCCGCAAGTGGGTGTGGCGCCGGGACTGATCCTGTCGTCGCTGGCGATGGCGGCGGTAGCGCAGCTGCCCGAAGAAGACATGTTGTCCTGGGGATGGCGCGTGCCCTTCGTGGCCAGCGTCGTGCTGTTGTTGGTCGGCTGGTTCATCCGGGTCAAGGTGGTGGAATCGCCCGACTTTCAGAACATGGAAAACAAGGGAGAAAAAGTCGATGTGCCCGCCAAGGTCGTGCTGAAGAAGTATCCCCGTGAAGTGTTGGCCGTTATCGGCGGGCGCCTGGCCGAAGTGACCTGGTTCTATACGGTGGTGACCTTTGCCTTGGCGTATGCGACGGGAAGCCTGGGCGTGCCCCGTGCCGTGATGCTGGACGCGACCATCTGGGGCGCGGCAGCGGCGCTGTTCACCATGCCGTTGTTCGGCATTCTTGGCGACCGCGTCGGCTATCGCTCGGTGTTCATCCTGGGGTCACTGGCCATCATCTTCTATGCGCCCACCTTTTTCACGCTGCTGCAGACCGGCCAGCCTAGCAGCATCAATTGGGCGATGATCATTGCGGTGGGCTTGATCTATGGTTGCTTGTATGGGCCGCAGGGCAGCTTGTTTTCATCGCAGTTCCCGCCGGAAGTGCGCTACAGCGGAATATCGCTTGCCGTGCAGGTGTCGGGCGCCATCGGCGGCGGCCTGGCGCCGTTGATCGCTACGTCGCTGCTGGCTTACGCCGACGGCAATCCCAAGTACATCGTCTGGTACCTGAGCATTCTTGGCGTTATCGCAGCGGGCAGCGCGCTGTTCATGCACGGACCCGAACGGTTCAACGCCCGTCAACCCATCACGACGCGCTAAGCCATGGACAAGAACATCGACTATTACTTCTGGATCAACTCCGACTGGGCCTATCTAGGCGCGCAGCGGCTGGACGCGCTGGCCGCGCGGCATGGCGTCGGCATCAACTATCGGCTTGTCGATCTGCCAGACGTCTATCGACGTACCGGCGGCGTGCTACTCGGCCAGCGGTCGCCCGAGCGGCAGGCCTATCGCATTGCCGAACTGAAGCGCTGGTGCCGGCTGTTGGAGACGCCGGTCAACCCGCAGCCGGCGTTCATGTGTCCCAACGGGGACCTGGCGTCGCGACTGGTGATCGCGGCCCTGGAAGTGCCCCAGCCCATCACACCGCTGTACACGCGGATACTGCAAGCCGAGTGGTGTGACGACGAGGACATTTCCGACCCCACGGTGTTGCGCCGCATTCTGGCCGAGCAGGGATACGCGGCGCAGGCGATCTTTGACCGGGCGGCGCAGCCGGACATCGAAGCCCGTTATAGAAAGAACACCGACGACGCGGTCGCGGCGGGCGTGTTCGGGTCGCCCAGTTATGTCTATGACGGTGAGGTCTTCTGGGGGCAGGATCGCCTGGATATGCTGGACCGCGCGATCACGCTTGAACGCGCAGGCTGACCCCGACACCGGGGCGGTCGCCTGGCAGGCCGCCGGCGGCCGCCCGCGGCCCCGGCGTGTTGCTGGCGAAGGATCAAGCCAGCGCTTGTCTCAGATCGTCCAGCAGATCGTCGATGTCTTCCAGGCCAACCGACAGCCGCACCAGCCCAGGGCTCACGCCCGGGCTCAGGCGCAGATTCGGATTGATCTTCTTGCGCGCGTCGACCATGCCCGCCGTGTGATAGATCAGCGAATCCGTGTCACCCAGGCTGATGCCGCGCGCAATGATGTTGAGCTTGTCAATCATCGGCGCCACGCCGTCAAAGCCGGCTTTCAGTTCGAACGACACCATGCCGCTGCCGGCCGACATCTGCCGGCGGGCGATATCGCGGTCGGCAAAGTCGGGCAGGAAGGGGTGGATAACGCGGGCCACGGCCGGGTGCGCGGACAGCATCTGGGCCACCGCCAAGGCGTTTTTGCTATGGCGCTCCATGCGGATATCCAGCGTCTTCAGCCCGCGCAGCACCAGAAAGCAGGACATCGGTGACGGCGTGGCGCCGGTCAGGTACTTGGCCCCGGCCGCGCGTATGGCCTCAATGGTGTCGCGACGTCCGATCGCCACCCCGCCCAGAATATCGCCATGCCCGTTGAGGTACTTGGTCAAGGAATGGATAACCAGGTCGGCCCCGTGTTCGATGGGGCGTTGAAGCGCGGGCGATGCAAACGTTGAATCCACGATCACCATGGCGCCAACGCGCTTTGCCGCCTGAGCAATACGCTGGATGTCCAGCACTTCGCAAGACGGATTGATGGGCGTCTCGAAATAGACCAGCTTGGTGGCCGGCGTGATCGCTGCCTGGGTGCCGGCCGCTGTGCTCAGATCGGCGCGCACCACTTTTACGCCGAACTTGGGCAGCCCCTCATCCATCAAGGCGCCGGCGGTGTTGTAGATGGTGTGGTGCACGACGATTTCATCACCGGCCGCAAGCAAGGTCAGCAACGTGGAGGCAATGGCACCCATGCCCGAGGCCGTCACAATGGCGGCTTCGGCGCCCTCCAGCGCCGCCAGCCGATCTTCCAGCAGCTTTTGCGTGGGATTTTGTTGGCGACCGTATACGCAGCGGTCGCTGTCGCCCGAGAACACCGCCTGAAATTGCTCGGTGGATTCAAATGCGTAGGTCGATGTCAGGAAGATGGGGGGCGACACGGCGCCTTCAAAGGCCACAGGGTCGTAGCCGTGGTGGATCGCCTTGGTGGCAAAGCCCGGCGGGCGAGTGTCTTTGGCGTGGTCTTTCATCATTGCGTCCTGGGAGATGTCCTGTCGGTTCGGTGGTTTGGTTCGATTCGATTGGATTCGGGAGCCGCCAGGCCTACCGGATCGGCCAGCCATACATGATGCCGCCCTTGCTGTAGAGCGCGTTCATGCCACGCTCCAGTTTCAGGGCGCTTGTCATTCCCAGCGTACGCTCGTAGATCTCGCCGTAGTTGCCGACCCGTTTGACGATGTTGTAGGCCCATTTGTCCTCCAGTCCCAGGTTCTTGCCCATGCCGGGAACGACGCCAAGGATTCGCTGCACGTTGGGGTTTGCGCTTTTCAGCATGTCGTCCACATTGGCCTGCGTGATGCCGTATTCCTCTGCTTCCAGCAAGGCGTTCAACGTCCAGCGCACCGTGTTGAACCACTGCTCGTCGCCTTGGCGCACCATCGGCCCAAGCGGTTCCTTGGACAGCGATTCCGGAAAGATGATGTACTCGGCATCGCTGCCCAAGTTGCGGCGCGTGGCGGCAAGCATGGATTTGTCGGCAGTGATCGCATCGCATCGGCCTGCCGAGAAGGCACGCAGGATCTCATCGAACTTGTCCAGCACCACCGGTTTGAAGGTAATGGCATTGCCTCGGAACCAATCGGCCAGGTTCAGCTCGGTTGTCGTGCCGGGCAGAACGCAGATCGTCGCGCCATCCAGCGCTTTCGCGCTCTTGATGCCGATCGCGGTCTTGGCCATCAGCCCCTGGCTGTCGTAGTAATTGACCCCGGCGCCAATTAGCCCCAACGACGTGTCTCGCGTCATGGTCTGCGTCGTGTTGCGGGTCAGCACATCAACCTCGCCCGACTGCAACGCGGTAAAGCGGGCTTGTGTGGTCAACGGAACGATCTTGGATTTTCCTGGGTCGGCAAACATTGCCGCTGCAATCGCGCGGCAGGTGTCCACATCGATGCCTTGCCACACGCCGCGGCTGTCGGTGTAGGCGAAGCCGGGCAGATCCGTCGTGACGCCACATTGGACAAAGCCGCGCTTCTTGATGTTCTCGAACGTGGCGCCGGCATGGGCGGCTTGCGTGCACAGCGCGGCAAGGCTCAAGGCGCTAAGGATCGGCAGGATTCTCAAGGCAGGGCTCCCGGAGGGGGTGGGCGAGACGTCTGATCGGCGCTCCGCAGGACGCTTGTAATGTGTCGTTTATGACTCAAAGTGTCCATGCGGGTATACGCTAGCGGTTCCTCCGCTGCCGAATCCGGGGCTATTCCCGGGCGCGGGAACAGCCGCTTTGCTCCTATGAAAAGCGATAGCGGCCGCGCGTCCCGGTAATTGTCGGGCGCATTCTGGTACGGAAGAATTCGCGCAAACTGGCCCAGTTCAAACGCCTACGCGTCAGGCGTTGACGTCCACTACGACGCGCCCCTGCACCTTGCCTGCCATCAGGTCGTGCGCGGTGGCGACGGCTTCGCGCAGGGGGATGTCGCGGCTGATGCGGTCGATGATGTCGGCGGGCAAGTCCGTGGCAAGCCGGCTCCATGCCTGGATGCGTTCGGCGCGCGGGCGCGTCACGCTATTGACCCCTAACAGGCTGACGCCGCGAAGAATGAACGGTGCGACCGACGCCGGAAAGTCCAGGCCTTGCGCCATGCCGCAGGCAGCCACGGCGCCGTCTGCCTTTACGCTGGCGCACAAGTTGGCCAGTGTGTGGCTGCCGACGGAATCGACCCCGGCGGCCCAACGCTCTTTTTGCAGCGGCTTGCCGGGCGCGGAAAGGGTCGACCGGTCGATGATGTCCGCCGCGCCCAAAGCGGTCAGGTAATCGCGTTCATTGGGTCGGCCGGTAGCGGCCACGACGCGGTATCCCAGCTTGTGCAAGATGGCAATGGCGTAGCCGCCGACACCGCCATTGGCGCCGGTCACGAGGATGTCGCCGGCGTCCGGCCGGATGCCGGCCTTTTCCAGCGCGATGACGCACAGCATCGCCGTATAACCGGCGGTGCCGATGGCCATTGCCTGCCGGCTCGATATGCTGTCGGGCGCGGGTATCAGCCACTGCGCATCCACCCGCGCGAACTGGGCCAGGCCGCCCCAGTGCTGCTCTCCCACGCCCCAACCATTCAGGATGACGCGTTGTCCGGGTTTGAAATCCGCGTGGTCGCTGTGTTCAACCACCCCGGCCAAGTCGATGCCCGGCACCATCGGGAAGCTGCGTACGATCGGGCCCTGTCCCGTGATGGCCAGCGCGTCCTTGTAGTTCAAGGTGCTGTAGTCCACTTTGACCAGCACGTCCGCCTGCGGCAGGCGGCTTTGTTCCATCTGTTGAATCGACGTGCGGTAGCCGCTGTCGTCTTTCTCGATCAAGATGCCATTAAACATGGAAGCTCCGTAAGAGGGGCCGGGCCGGTCGGCCGGCGTAAGCGGGATCAGCCTGGCAGACCCGCAAGAAAACCATCAAGAAAGATGTCCATGGGCGCGGCGCTGCGCATCATCTTGGCGCGCAGAACCGCGCCTTCCCAGCCAATCCAGAAGAACCGGGCAAGCGACTCGCAATCCGCTTGCGCGCCGAGGGCGCCTTGCTCTTGGGCGGCTATCAGGCAGGCCGCCACGCGCGCTTCCCACTCCTGAAGAATCCCGTTCATGGCCTGGCGGTACGGCTCCGGCAGCGCGCCCACTTCCTGGCCGAAGTTTCCAATCAGGCAGCCGCGAGCGTAGCCATGCCGCGCCATCCCTTGCTTGGCGTCGTCAACGAAATTGCGCAGGCGTTGCAAGGGCGGGGTGGATTCGTCAAGCAGCCAGCGGTCAAGCTTCCTGCCGAAGTAGTCGTCGTAAGCCTGCATCACTTGAAGGCCGAAGTCTTCCTTGTTCTTGAAGTAGTGATAGAAGGAGCCTTTCGGGACGGTGGCGCGCTTGAGGATGGCGTCCAGTCCCGTGGAGGTGAATCCCCGTTCGGTCAACAACTGCATGCCGACCCGGATCAGCAGGTCGCGGGTTTCGACCAGCGCCAAGGACGCCTGGGCACGCGTTCTGCGGCCGGTTCGTGCAGGGGGTGTCGTGTTCATTGGCGCAGTATAGACCGATCGTTTCTTATTTCAAGTGCGCCGTTTGCCGCGCAATGACTCCTTGCTTGGGTCCTGAAAATTCGCATAAAACCCCGTTTTATCAGGGAATTTAGGGATTTTTTCGTTATCGATACCACGGTCTGTGGCGGCCTTTGGACCAAATATTTTCGGCGCCCCGGTAGTTTCCCTAATGACACAAAGTGTACATGCGCCGATACTTTCCCCACGGTCGGTGCGTTGACGCCAAGGCCAACAAAAGGGGAAGTTCATGAAATTTGGATTGTCACGACTGTTGGCGGCGAGCTTTTGTGTGGTGGCGATGGGCTCCAGTTCCCATGTGTTGGCCGACGCGTATCCCGGCAAGCCCATTCGCCTGCTTGTCGGTTTTCCGCCCGGCGGGCCGACGGACATCATCGCGCGGTTGATCGGCAAGGGCCTGTCGGAACAACTGGGCCAGCCAGTCGTGGTCGAGAATCGCGGCGGGGCCGGTGGGGTGATCGCTGCACGGGCAGTGGCCGCGGCCGCGCCTGATGGCTACACCTTGCTGGTCAGCGTGGAATCGTCGCAGACGCGTGGGGTAGCGTTGAACAAGACGTTGCCGTACGACGCCGCCAAGGACTTCACTTACATCGGAAAAATAGCCAAACAGCGCAACCTGGTCGTCATCGATCCCAAGCTGCCGATACCCGATGTCAAGGGCTTGATCGCCTACGCCAGGAAACACCCCGGCGAGCTGAATTACAGCGGAACCTACGGCGCAACGTCGCACATTGGCGGCGCCTTGTTCGATATGGACAACGGCGTAAAGATGACCTTCGTGAGCTATCCCGGGGGCGCGCAGCCAATCACTGACCTGATTGCGGGCGTCGTGCAGGTGGGTTTCTTCACCGAAGCCACGATTGCCGCGCACGTGAAGTCGGGAAGGCTGAAGGCGTTGGCCATCGCGGCGCCCGAGCGGTCGCCGGATTTCCCGGACGTGCCCACGTTGGCCGAGGCGGGCGCCCGCCCCATGGAACTGTCGCCCTGGTTCGGCCTGACCGGCCCGGCCGGCATGGACGCGGGCGTGGTTCAGCGCTTGAGCCAGGCCGTGTCGACGCTGGTGCGCAGCCCGACCTTTCAGGCGCAACTGGCAACGATCGGCGCGGTGCCGATCCCGGGCTCAACACCGCAGGCATTCCAGAAAGACGTGAACCAGGAAATCGCGTACTGGAAGACCTTCGTGGTCGACGCCAACATTCCCGTCAACTGAGCACCCTGAACGAGCACGATGATGACTGCCTCTTCCTCGACCGGCGCCAGTCTGGCCGGAAAATTAGGGTTCTTTGCCCCATTGGACGCATTGCTCAATGACGCCGAACAACGTGCCATTCAACAAGCCCGGGCCTTTTGCCACCAGCACGTAGCCGCAGCCGCCCATGCCGCGTTTACATTGGGCGAGCCGTATCCGATCACGATCCTGCATGACTGGGCCGCGCAACGCTTTCTGGCCTTGCAGGCGCCCGAATCGGCGGGGGGGCTCGGCGCGTCGTTTCTGTGCAAGGTCCGCTTGGCCCAAGAGGTCGCGCGACACAGCTTTGCCACGGCCTTTTCGCTGAACAACCTTCAGGGCTCCGTCACGCGGGTCGCGCGCGGGGGCAGCGCCAGGCAACAGCAGGCTTACCTTGCCGGGCTGGCAAGCGGGCAGTTGCTGGGCGCGCCGGCCTTGTCCGAACCCCAGGCGGGCAGCGATCTTTCCGCCTTGTCGATGCGCGCCGAGCGCTCTGGCCAGCGTTGGCTGCTGTCGGGCACCAAGCGTTGGGTGACCAATGGGCAGATCGTGAACCTGCCGCTGGTGATGGCCAAAGCAGTGCCGCCTGGGCAGGACGAGGGGCCGATCGCAAGCTTCCTCGTGGACCTTGGCGCGCCCGCGCCGACGTGGTCGCGCCGGGAAATCAGCACGGTGGGCGGAGCGTCGTTTCGGCTTGCGGAGATCGAACTGCGGGAACACCCCGTGCCCGACTGGGCCATGCTGGGCGCGCCTGGCGATGCGTTCAAGGCGTCGATGGCCACGATCAACGCCGCGCGCGTTCATGTGGCGGCGATGTGCACCGCAACGCTGTACTCGGCGCTGGCCGAAACCGTTGCCTATTGCGCCGACCGAACCACCTTCGGCCAGCCGCTGATCGGCCACCAGGGCTTGCGCTGGGAATTGGCCGAGGTCGCCACGCGTCTGGAAGCGGCCAACGCGCTAATGGTGCAGGCGGCCCGCCATCTCAACGACGGCAACGACGCCGTGACGGTGGCGGCCCAGGCCAAGAAGTTTGCCGTGGATACCGCCATCTGGGGAGTGGACCAGTGCCTGCGCTGCGTGGGCGCGATCGGCACCACGCCCGCGTTGCGCTTGTCGATGCATCAGGCGGAACTGCGCTTTGCCGCCTACACGGACGGCACCGGCCAGCTGTTGCTGGACCGGGTCGGAAAGAACCTGGCCAAAGATTATTGCGTGACGACGGAAGGGGAATAGACGTGAGAAACATCGTTGTGGACGGGGCCGGCGCGGCCCTATCTGGATTGCAGGACGGACACACCGTGATGGTGGGCGGCTTTGGCGGGGCGGGCCTGCCCCGGCGCCTGATCGAAGCCGTCTTGGCCGCTGGCGTGCGCGACCTGACGGTGATTTCAAACAATGCCGGCTCCGGCGCGGGCGACCTGTCGGCGTGGTTCGAGGCGAAGATCGTTCGCAAGATCATCTGCTCTTACCCCAGAAGCGCCGCGGCGTTTGCTGAGCAGTATCGAGCAGGCACGGTTGAACTGGAGTTGGTGCCGCAAGGCACGCTGGTTGAGCGGATTCGCGCGGCCGGGGCCGGGCTGGGCGGATTCCTGAGCCCCGTCGGCGTGGGTACGCTGTTCGAGCATGGCAAGCAACAGCTGGAAGTCGGCGGCAAGACCTACTTGCTGGAGGTGCCGCTGAAAGCGGATTTTGCGCTGCTGCGAGGCCGCGCCGCCGACACCATGGGAAATGTGGTCTACAACAAGACGGCCCGCAATCACCAGGCGGTCATGGCCACCGCTGCCGACACCGTCGTGGTGGAGGTGGCTGAAATTTTGGCTCCCGGCAACCTGGACCCCGAAGCCATCATCACGCCCTGCATCTTTGTAGACAGGGTTTTTCTAGCGGAGCGCGCATGAACCCCTTGACCCGAGACAGCATGGCCAGAATGGTCGCGCACAGCCTGCCGCGCAATGCCTTTGTGAATCTGGGCATCGGCGCGCCGACCCTGATTGCCGATCATCTGCCCGACGAACGGGGTGTGATTCTGCATAGCGAGAACGGCATGCTCAACCTGGGCCCCAAACCGGCCCCGGATGAGGAAGACTTCGACCTGATCAATGCGGGAAAAAGCCCCGTCACGATCAAGACCGGTGGAGCCTTCTTTGACTCCAGCATGGCATTCGCGATGATGCGGGGCGGGCACATCGACGTGGCGGTGCTGGGCGCCTTTCAGGTGTCCGCATCTGGCGACCTGGCCAATTGGAATACCGGGAATGTTGACGGCGCGCCGCCCGCGATCGGCGGCGCCATTGACCTGGCCGTGGGCGCCAGGCAGATCTGGGTCATGATGGATCACGTGACAAAGGACAACGTGCCCCGCCTGGTAAGGCGCTGCACCTTGCCATTGACGGCGGTGGGCGTGGTCAAGCGCGTATTCACCAACTATTGCGTCATGGCCGTGGAGCCAGATGGCCTGCGCGTCGAGGCGGTACGGCAAGGGCTGACGCCGGAGGCACTGCAAGCCATGACTGAGGCGCCGCTTCAGTTTGGCTGCCGCCTTGGGGTTATCCGCGAAGACGGCACTATGGAGCCGGCGGGCGCGTGATGCAACACAGCGCCCTTTGAGGAAGCCGGCGGCCGTTCGCCTGGAACGAATGAGCGCCTGAACGCATGAACGCAGGCGGGCGCGATCGGCCGCACGAATCTGCATACAATCCCCAGGATATCAACCCGGCCGCCCACCGCGCGGTGCCGATACCCATCCTGAAGGATTTCTACGTGGCGCTAAAACTGAAGCTTCTTCGCGTGCAGGCAGGCCTGACCTTGGAGCAGTTGGCACAGTCCTGTGGGCTGACGCGTAGCTACATATCCAAAGTCGAGCGGGGAATTTCCACGCCGTCGATCGAAACCGCGTTCAAGCTCGCCCATGCATTGGGCGTGAACGTGGATCGCTTGTTCGGCAAGTCGGAACAGCGCGACGAATTTTCCATCGTGCGCGCCAAGGATGCCGGACCCGACGAAGCCAGCGAATACCTGTCGCTGGTGGCCGGTGCCAACGGCAACCGGCTGATGCGTGCCTTTGTCATCCGCCCTGGCCAGTTCAACGGCGGGCGGGCCAAAAAGCGGATTCTGAGCCATCACGACGGCGAGGAGATCCTGTACGTGCTGGCGGGCAAGCTGGAACTGACGGTGGGCGACAGAAAGGAAATCCTGGATGTGGGCGATTGCGTCCAGTTCAATTCATCAATGCCGCACAAGCTGGTGTCCGTAGGCAAAAAAGAAGGGGTGGGGCTGATCGTGGTGACCAGCCGCGACCCCATGCTGCTTTAGCGGCACCCCTTCTGTATCAATGCATCTGCCCGTAGCGCCCGGCGTTGAAGTCCTGGATGGCTTCGACGATCTGTGCTTGCGTGTTCATCACGAAGGGGCCATAGCCCACCACGGGTTCATCGATGGGCTCGCCGCTTAAGACGAGGAACACCGCGTCGTTGTTGGCTTCAACGGTGATGTCCTCGCCGTCTTGCGAAAACAACGCCAGCTGCGCGTCACGCGCCACCGATTCACCGTTGATGAGCAGGGTGCCGCGCAGCACCACCAGCATGCTGTTGCGGCCGGCGGCCACGGGGAAGGTGGCGGACTTGCCCGCCTTCAGGCGTACGTCCCACACGTCCATCGGCGTGAAGGTGCGGGCAGGGCCGGCGTGGCCGTTGAAGTTGCCGGCGATGACGCGCACGCTGCCCGCGTCGTCCGGCAATACCGCCACCGGGATGTCGGCGTTCAAGATGCCTTGGTAGCCCGCCGCCGCGCCCTTGTCCTTGGCGGGCAGGTTGACCCACAACTGCACCATTTCCAGCTCGCCGCCGGTGCGCGTGAACGCCGGGGAATGGAATTCCTCATGCAAGATGCCCGAGGCGGCCGTCATCCATTGCACGTCGCCGGGGCCGATGACGCCGCCGTTACCGGTGGAGTCGCGATGTTCCACCTCGCCGCTGTAGACGATGGTGACGGTTTCAAAACCGCGATGGGGGTGCTGGCCGACGCCGCGCGGGTGGTCGGCGGGCTCGAACTTTGCCGGGCCGGCGTAATCCAGCAGCAGAAAGGGGCTGACATTCTTGCCTTTGTCGTTGTACGAGAACATCGAGCGCACGGGGAAGCCGTCGCCCACCCAGTGGGGGCGGGGGGCGGCGTGCAGGCCGAGGATCTTTTTCATGGCGTCTATTCCTATTGCGCGGCCCCTTCGGAGCCGTTCGTCATGGGGATAAAGGTTAGGGCGGAACAGCGCTTTCAGTAGTTCGGATTTTGATAAGGACTGTTCCATAAATCGGACGACAGCCAGCCGTGCTTTGCGCGGATTCTGAAGAATGTCGAATCATCCCAAGGGCCATCCGCCAGAAGGATGAGGCGCTGTTTTTTAAGAATAATCCGATTTTTTGAGCAGGCTTGTCTCCCTATCGTGAAGCCTTGCCGCCGGAAGCACGATGTTGCCCGGCCCGGCTTTTCTTCCTGCCACCCGATATTCGATACCCGATACCCCGATGCTTCCAGCCATGATTTCACCTCTGTTTTCCCGCCTTCGTTCCCACGCCGGGCATCTGTCCGTAGCGGCCGTCGCCCTTGCCGTGGGGGTGTTGAGCGGCAAGATCTGGATGCTGTGGCAGGCGCTGTCCTGAAGCCGGCCTGAGCCAGTTGGCGTGTCCCGCCAGAGCCAACCGGCGTACCCGCCTTCAGTCGCCTGGCGTATCCTGCCGCCATGAAACCTGACGAGACTCTCGCGCCCGACGGCGCCACCGACCACGTCTGGGGCTTTGCCCCGGTTGCCGCGCCCGATGCGCGGGTCCTGGTGCTGGGCTCCATGCCGGGGGTGGCCTCGCTACGTCAGGCGCGCTATTACGGCCATCCGCGCAATGCGTTCTGGCCCATTGCGGCGCAGGTGCTGGGCTTTGATGCCGCGCTGGAATATCCGCTGCGGCTGCACGCCCTACGCGCCGCCGGCGTCGCCCTGTGGGACGTGCTGCATGCCTGCGAGCGGCCGGGCAGCCTGGATGCCGACATCCGCCACGACACCCTGGTGCCCAATGATTTCGCCGCTTTTTTCGACGGCCACCCGGCCATCGTCCGCGTGTGCTTCAACGGCGCCAAGGCGGCGACGCTGTATCGCCGCTACGTGCTGCCGGTGTTGCCACCGCAGGCCCGCGCGCTGGACTACCTGGATCTGCCATCCACCAGCCCGGCCCATGCCGCCGCGTCCTTCGACATGAAGCTGGCCGCGTGGCGTGCCGCGTTGACGCCGTAACAGGGCCATCGGGGCACGATGCCAGGATCTCTGTCCCCGATTTGATACAGATCAACGGTCTATATAACTTCCGGTGATAAGGTAATAACAACAAGAAGTTACCTGTCCGGAGTTGTCCGCAATGCCCCCATCCCCCGTCTCTTCCGAACCCCCTCTACGGGGTAAACGCGGTTTCCTCAAAGGGCTGCTCGGCCTTGGCGCCGCCGCCACCGTTATCCCCATCCACGCCGAAGCCACCGGCCTGAACGGCCAGCCGCCGCGCCGCCCCGGCATGGCGGGCAGGCGCTACGGCATGGTCGTCGACATGCGCAAGTGCATCGGCTGCCAGTCCTGTACGGTCAGCTGTTCCCTGGAAAACCTGCCGCCCATCGGCCAGTTCCGCACCACCGTCCTGCAATACGAAGTGACTCCCGACGATGGCGGCCCCTGCGCCATGGTGATGCTGCCGCGCCTGTGCAACCACTGCGACAACCCGCCCTGTGTACCGGTCTGCCCGGTGCAGGCCACGTTTCAGCGCGAAGACGGCATCGTGCTGGTCGACAACGAACGCTGCGTGGGCTGCGCCTATTGCGTGCAAGCCTGTCCGTACGACGCCCGCTTCATCAACCACGACACGCAAACGGCCGACAAGTGCACGTTCTGCGAACACCGGCTGGAAGCCGGGCTGCTGCCGGCCTGCGTGGAAAGCTGCGTGGGCGGCGCGCGCGTCATCGGCGACATGAACGACCCGGACAGCGCCATTTCGAAGCTGCTGGTGGAACACAAGGCCGACATCAAGGTGCTGAAACCTGAGATGAAGACTGACCCCCACGTCTATTACATCGGCTTGCCCGACGCGTTCGTTCACCAGGTCGACGGCCAGGCAGGCGTGCGCCTGGCCGGCGGACATTGAGCCATCGAAGGGGACTTTCATGCAGATCTCGGAATTGCTCACGCCGGTTTACGACGCCGCCTGGCTGCCTTGGGCCGTGCAGTATTTCTTTCTTATCGGCATCGCGGCCACCACGGCGCTGACCGCCGCCTTTGCCGCTTTCGGCCAGGCGGGTTCGCCGTTGCGCCGTTTGTTGCCAGCCGCCGTGGCCGTGCTGCTGGTCAGCGCCATCGCCGCGCCAGTTTCTCTACTGGCCGACTTGCATCAGCCCGGCCGATTCTGGCACTTCTATGCGCACCTGACGCCCTGGTCGTGGATGTGGCTGGGCGCCTTGTTGCTGCCTGTATTCGTCGGCCTGTCGGTGCTGTTTTGCGCGGCGTGGTGGTGGGGGCGCATCGGTTGGCTGCGCGTGTTGGCGGTCGGGCTGGCGCTGTCTGCCGCGTCCATCCTGGTCTACACCGGCGCCGAAGTCATGGTGCTGCGGTCGCGGCCCCTGTGGCACACGGCGTTCCTGCCCGTGAACTTCGCGTTGACGGCCTGGCTGGGCGCGTTGGGCGCCATGTTCCTGGTGGGCCGCTGGTTGCCCGGCGGCATGAAGGCCTTGCCGGTGGAGACGTTGCGCGGGCTGAGCTTGTCCGCCGTGATTTTGATGGCGGTGGGCGCGGGCGCCTGGGCGGGCTTGGGCCTGTTGGGCGCGGACCCGTCGTTTGACGCGGCGTTGCGGCTGTTCGCCGACTTTCCCATCTGGCGCATCAGCCTGGCGGGCGCGGTTATCACGGGCCTTTGCATGATTGCGTTGTTGCAACGGCCGGCCCAAGCGCTTGCCGCACCGCTGCCCTCGGCCACGTTGGGGCTGATGATGCTGGGCGCCGCCTGGATCTTCCGCTGGGTGGTCTTCATGAGCGTGCAGGGCGTGCCCAAGTATGGCGCGGGCCTGTATCTGTACGACATGCCGTGGGGCAGCGATGGGCTGCTGGGCATGGTTGGGGTGCTGGGGCTGTGCGTGGCGCTGATCACGGCGGTGACCTGGGCCCTGGAAAGCTACCCGGCGCGCAAGCGCGGCTTGGCGGGCTGACCGCCATGGAACACAAAGCAATGAACAAGCAACACGAAGACGACAAGCCCGGCGTGGATACGCCGGATGACGCCGCCCGGCGCAAGCTGATGGTGCGTGGCGGCATGGTTGCCGGTGGCATGGCCGCCTTTGCGGCGGGCTACGGCGAAACGGTGGCGCGGGCCGTCAAGGGCCTGGCCCAGGGCACGGCCGGCGTGCCGACCGCGCACGCGGTGCGCGGCAACTCGTTGACGCCCGAATTTCGCATCGACCCGCTGACCGGCGTCTTAAGCGCCCAGCCGGGCCAGACAGTCAGCCCGTCCAGCTGCCTGGGCTGCTGGACGCAGTGCGGCGTGCGCCTGCGCGTGGACACCGCGCAAAACCGCATTCTGCGTGTGGCCGGCAACCCATACCACCCCTTGGCCACGACGCGGCCGGCGGCCATGGAAGCGCCCGTGCGCGAGGTCTACGCGCAGCTGGGCGGCGACAACGGGCTGGAAGGGCGCGCCACATCCTGCGCGCGCGGCTCGGCCATGCTTGAACAGATGCACAGCCCGTACCGCGTGCTGCAACCGCTAAAGCGCGTGGGTGCGCGCGGGGAAGGAAAGTGGCAAAGCATTTCGTTCGAGCAGCTGGTGCAGGAAGTGTGCGAAGGCGGCGACCTGTTCGGCGAAGGCCACGTTGACGGGCTGCGCGCCATCTATGACCGCGACACGATGCTGGACCCGGAAAACCCCGAGTACGGCGCGCGCGTCAACCAATTCCTGTTCACGGATGCGTCCAACGAAGGCCGCACGCCGCTGATCCAGCGCTTTGCCGCGCAGTCTTTCGGCACGGTCAATTTCAGTAATCACGGGTCGTATTGCGGACAGAGCTTTCGGGTGGGCGCGGGCGCCGCATTGGGCGACCTGAAGGGCATGCCGCACGGCAAGCCGGACTGGGACAATGCGCGCTTCGGCCTCTTCATCGGCGCGGCGCCCGCGCAGGCCGGCAATCCGTTTCAGCGTCAGGCCCGGCAGTTGGCCGAAGCGCGCGTGCGCCCGGAGGCGGACAGCTTCACCTACGTGGTCGTGTCGCCGGTCTTGCCGGCCTCGTCCAGCTTGTCGGCTGGTTCCGGCAACGAATGGGTGCCCGTGAATCCCGCCAGCGACCTGGCTCTTGCCATGGGCTTGATCCGCTGGATTCTGGACAACGAACGTTTTGACGCCAAGGCGCTGGCACAGCCCGGCCCGCAGGCCATGAAGGCGGCGGGCGAGGCCGCGTGGACCAACGCCACGCATCTGGTCGTGGCCGAACCCGGCCACCCGCGCCTGGGCACTTTTTTGCGTGGCGCCGACCTGGGCTGGCCACGCCCCGTGGACGCCGGCGACAAGTGGGAAGACGTGTACGTGGTGCGTCGTGATGACGGCACGCTGGCCCCGCACACGGACGCGTCGCCCGCGACGCTGTTCGTGGACGAACGCATCGCCGCCCCGGGCATGGCGGGCGCTCCCGATTCGCTGCGTGTCTGTTCGTCGCTGACCCTGCTGCGCGAGGAATCGCATCGCAAATCGCTGGATGAATACGCCGGCCTGTGCGGCGTGCCGGCGGAAAAGATCGCCCAGCTGGCGCACCGCTTCACCAGCTACGGCAAGCGCGCCGTGGCCGACGCGCATGGCGGCACGATGAGCGGCGCGGGCTTCTACACCGCCTACGCCATCGCCATGCTCAACACCCTGGTGGGCAACCTGAACGTGGACGGGGGCCTGGTGTTGGACGCGGGCCCGTTCCCGCCTTATGGCCCGGGCCCGCGCTACAACATCGCCGGCTTCGCCAACCGCGCCGCGCCCAAGGGCGTTGCCTTGTCGCGCAACCGTTTTCCCTACGAGAAGTCCAGCGAATTTTCGCGCAAGAAGGCGGCGGGCCAGCCCGCGTATCCGGCGTCGGCGCCGTGGTATCCGGCCACCGGCGGGTTAAGTTCCGAAATGCTGGCGTCCGCGCTCGCGGGGTACCCGTATCGCGCCAAGGTGTGGTTCAACCACATGAGCAACCCGGTCTACGGCATCGCGGGCTTCAAGACCCTGCTGGCCGACAAGATGAAGGACCCGCGCATCCTGCCGCTGTCGGTGTCGATCAACCCGTTCATCAACGAGACGAACGCGCTGGCCGACTACATCGTGCCCGACACCGTCACCTATGAAAGCTGGGGCGTGTCGGCGCCGTGGGCCGACGTGGTCGCCAAGGCGTCCACTGTGCGCTGGCCCGCCGTGCAGCCGTTGGTGGCGCGCACGGCAACCGATGAACCGGTCTGCCTGGAAACCTTTTTGATCGCCTGCGCCAAGCGCCTGGGCATGCCGGGCTTCGGCGCCAACGCCATCACGGACAAGGACGGCGGCAAGCATGCGCTGGACACGCCCGAGGATTTCTTTTTGCGCGGCATGGCCAACATCGCGTTCGCGGGCGGCCGCGCCGTGCCCGAGGCCACCGACGAAGACATGGCCCTGACCGGTGTGGACCGCTATCGCGACCTGCTGCAACACAAGCTGCAACCTGGTGAATGGCGGCAGGTGGCGATGCTGATGAGCCGGGGCGGGCGCTTCGACAAAATGGACGACGCCTGGGTGCAAAGCGCCACGGGCCGGCAGACGCGCGTCGCGTACACCAAGCCGCTGCACGTATGGAGCGAAGACCTTGCCGGGTTCCGCCACGCCATGACGGGCGAGCGTTATAGCGGTTGCCCGACGTGGTATCCGGCGCGCCTGGCGGATGGGCGCGACGTGCGCGCCGAGTATTCCCCGCAGGATTGGCCGTTCTTGCTGACTTCGTTCAAGTCGAACCTGATGAGTTCGATGTCTATCGGCGTGAACCGGCTTCGGCAGGTGCATCCGCATAATCCCGTGTCGATCAACCGCCAGGACGGCGAACGGCTGGGCATCCGCAACGGCGATGCGGTGCGCATCGTGACGCCGGGCGGGGCGGTGAGCGGGCTGGCGCTGTTGCGTGATGGCATCCAGCCGGGCGCCGTCGGCATCGAACACGGATACGGCCATACCGAGCTGGGCGCGCGGGCGCACCTCATTGACGGCAAACCCATGCCGCACGACGCGTCGCTGGCGGCGGGGGTGAACCTGAACGACCTGGGCTTTGGCGACGCCACGCGTGGCGCGCACGCCAACGTGTGGATCGACTGGGTCTCCGGCGCGGCCGTGCGCCAGGGCTTGCCGGCGCGGATCGAGCGGGTCTGAGGCGCGCGTCAGCGCACCACGGTGTCTGCCACCAGCTCCAGGTCGCTGGCCCGGATGTCCACGTCGGGCAGCACGCCCGACAGGTCGCCGGGCTGCGCCGCGGCCTTGCCCGAGCGGCTGACGCGGATCTCGACGCGGACGCGGCTTGCCTTGGACAGCGTCGCGTCCGGCGACATGGCGCTTGCGTCATCCAGCACAAAGGCGCGCGGCAGATCAGAGACGCGCCACTGCGTGATGGCCAGCGGCATTCGCGAGCCCGAGACCGGGCGCGCCAGGATGAAGACCGTATCGCCGGGCTGCACCTGATCGCGAAGGGCGTCGGCGATGCGCGCCGTGCCGGATAGACGGGCGGGGCTAGCCGTGGCGTTGCCATTACCGCCTGCGTTGTTGGCCGACGGTGCGCCGGCCTGAAGGCCGCTGGCCGGCATGACGGGTTCGCCGCCTGGGGCGCCACGGGTCGGCATGCTCGGTTCGTTGTCTTTGGCGTCAGTTGCCGGCATGACCGGTGCTCCGTCTTTGACGCCAGTCGTCGGCAAGACCGATGCGCCGGCCGCCATGGCGCGTGCCTGCGCGATGTTCGACTGGATCTGGCGCGCCGCGTCGGAGTCCGCCGGCAGCAACGCTTGCAGCCGCTGCCAATGGCCCAGCGCCTCGGCCGCGTCGCCCCGGCGCAACGCCATCATGCCGGCCAGTGCCAGCGCCTTGGGCTGGTCCGGGTCATTGGCCAGCGCTTCGGCCACCGCCGCGATGGCGTTGGCCTCGGGCTTGCCCTGATTGGCGGACAGCAGCGCGTCGGCCAGGTCCGCCAACACGACGGCTTGGCCCGGCACCCGGCGCAACACCTGCCGATACGCCGCCACGGCGTCCGTGTAGCGCCCCAGCGTTTCGTAGGACCGCGCCAGCATGTACCAGCCGTCGGCATCGTCCGGGGCGGCGCGCAGCCGCCGGGCCAAGGCGTTGATGGCCACGGCCATGTCGTTGGCGCTGTCACTGTCGTTGTCATTGGCTGCCGGATTATTCGGCGCCGCACCGATTGCCGGGTCGCTCGCAGCACCGTTCTGCAAACCAATCGACGGGTCGATCCCCGCACCGTTCTGTACACCGCTCGCCGCGTTGCCGCGCGCCATGTTGGCATGCGCGGGCGCCGCGCGCGTGGCCGTCAGGTCCGCCACCGCGCGCGGATTGCCCAGCTTGCCGTATAGCAACACGGCAGCCATGGGCACCAGCACGCTCAACAGGCAGGCGGCGGCCAAGGCGGCGCGCTGGCCGCCCGCCGGCCCCACGCGGGGCTGCCTGGCCGCCAGGTCTTGCAGCAGTTCTCGCTGCAATTCTTCTTCCGCGCGCAGCCTGGCCTGGGGCGTCAGGCTGCCGCTGCGCACGTCGCGCTGCAATTGCTCGCGCTGCGCCAGATAGAAAGCGCGCAGGCTTTCGTCAGCGGCGGGCGCGGTGGACGGCGCGCGGCGCAGCAGAGGTGGGATGAGGCATAGCAAGGTTGCGAGCAACAGCAGCACGACGATGATCCAAAGCGTGGTCATGGGCCGGTGTCCAGAAAGTTCGCGGCGCGTGCGCGCTCGTCGGCCGTCAGCGGTGCGCGCGCCACGGCGCGCCGCTTCAGGGTGCGCAGCAACACCCAGAAGCCCAACGCCAGCAGGGCGAACGGGCCCAGCCACAGCAGCCACGTAATGGGCTTGAAGGGCGGGTCGTAGCGCACGAAGTCGCCATAGCGGTCTTCAAAGAAACGCATGATTTGCGCGTCGCTGCGGCCGTCGGCCAATTGCGCGTGGATCAGCTTGCGCATGTCATGCGCCAGCGGCGCGTTGGAGTCAGCCAGGCTCTGGTTCTGGCAGACCAGGCAGCGCAACCCGTGCGCCAGCTTGTCGGCGCGTTGCTGGTCGGCGGGCGATAGCGCGGGCAGGGCGGCAGGGGCGGGGGGCGAAGCGGCCTGCACAGCTGATGCGCCGAATGACAACGCGAATGACATCACGAGCGACATCAAGACTGGCATCACGAGTGACATCACGAGTGGCATCACGAACGACACCAAGAACGGCGGCAAGAACGGCGGCAAGAACGCCAAGACGGCCGTCGATGTTCGCGCCGGTTCCGACGGCAGCGTTGGCCTTAGCTCCGTCAATCCTGCTATCCCGGCTTTATGCCGCCGTCTCATTTCAGCGCCTCGATGATCGGCAATATCCGCGACCGAAAGATGTCGGGTGTGATCAAGCCCAGATGCTTGTGGCGGATGCGGCCCGCGCCGTCGATCACGAAGGTCTCCGGCACGCCGTACACGCCATATTCAATGCCCACGCGCCCGTCCGTGTCGCTGGCCGACGCGACGTACGGGTTGCCGTTGCGTGCCAGCCAGGCGGCGGCGTCGTCCGGCTGATCTTTGTAGTTCAGCCCGTACAGCGGAATGGCATATTGCCGGGCGGCCTCGCGCAGCACGGGCACTTCTTCCTGGCACGGCGCGCACCAGGAGGCCCACACGTTCAGCAGCCAGACCTGGCCGCGCAGCGCTTGCACGTCCAGCCGTTCGCCGGGCGATTGCAGCACGGGCAGGTTGATGGCGGGGGCGGGCTTGTCGATCATGGCCGATGGCACGGCGCGCGGGTCTCGCGACAGCCCCATCGCCAGGAACACGGCCATTGCCATGAAGACAGCCAGCGGCAGCGCGTAGCGCATCAATAGCCCTCCCGGGCTTGACGCCGGGCCGGTGCCACGGCGGGCGGGTTCTGGCGTGCGACGGCTTCCTGCTGCCGGCGATAGCGCTTGTCGCCCGCCGCCAGCAAGCCGCCCAGCGCCATCAACAGGCACCCGGCCCAGATCCACGTCATGAAGGGCTTGACCTGGATGCGCACCGTCCAGGCCGTGTTACCGCCGGCATCGTCCACCGGTTCGCCCAGCGCCACGAACAGGTCGCGCGTGGGGCCGGTGTCGATGTCGGCCTGGCTTAGCGCCATGTCCTGCACGGTGTACAGGCGTTTTTCGGGATACAGCGTCACCACCGGTTGGCCGTCGCGCGTGACGGTGAACCGGGCGCGCTGGGCGGTGTAGTTGGGGCCGGTGGCGGGCGCGATGCCTGCAAAGGTGAATGCATAGCCGCCCGCTTCCTGGGTGGCGCCGACGTCCATCCGGATCTCGTGCTTGACTTCATAGCCGTTGGCCAACGTGACGCCCGCGATAAAGACGCCGATGCCCGCGTGCGCCAGCAACATGCCATACCAGGATCGCGGCTGCCGTGCCAGGCGGCGCAGCCATCGCCCGTTGGCGCCGTCGTTCAACCTTTGCCACGCGTGCGCGCCGCAGGATGCCACCGACCAGGCGGCCAGCCACAGTCCAAGCATGACCAGCGGCGAGCCCAGGCGCGCCGGCCCGGGCATGGCCAACGGCAGGACCACGGCGGTCACCACGCTGACGGCGAAGGCCACGCGCAGCCGGCGCGCCAGGTCGGGTACTTCGGCCTGTTTCCAGCGCGCTACCGGGCCCACGCCCATCAGGAAGATCGCGGGCGTCATCAGCGGCACGAACACCGCTTCGAAGTAAGGCGGGCCGATGGATATCTTGCCCCAGTCCAATACGTCCAGCACCACCGGGTACAGCGTGCCCAACAGCACCGCGCCCGCCGCCACCGTCAGCACCACATTGTTGGACAGCAACAGGGATTCGCGCGACAGCAATGCAAACCCGCCGCCCAGGCCCACCGATGGCGCGCGCCACGCGTACAGCGCCAGCGAGCCGCCGACGATCACCGTCATGAAGGCCAGGATGTACAGGCCGCGTCCCGGGTCCACGGCAAACGCATGCACGGATGTCAGCACGCCCGACCGGACCAGGAACGTGCCCAGGATGCTGAGTGAAAACGTGCAGATGGCCAGCAGCACCGTCCAGCTGCGAAATGCGCCCCGGCGCTCGGTGACGATCAGCGAATGGATCAGCGCGGTGCCGGCCAGCCAGGGCATGAACGACGCGTTTTCGACGGGGTCCCAGAACCACCAGCCGCCCCAGCCCAGCACGTAGTAGGCCCATGCGCTGCCCAGCAGGATGCCCACGGTCAGGAACGTCCACGCGGCCAATGTCCAGGGCCGCACCCAGCGCGCCCACAGCGCGTCCAGCTCACCGGACAATAGCGCCGCAATCGCAAACGCGAAGGCCACGGAAAAGCCCACGTAGCCCATGTACAGCATCGGCGGGTGCACGATCATGCCGGGGTCTTGCAGCAGCGGGTTCAGGTCGCGGCCGGCCATGGCGGGCGGCATCAACCGTTCGAACGGGTTGGACAGGAACAGCATGAACAGCAGAAAGCCCACGCTGATCCAGCCCATGACCGCCAGCACGCGGCCGGTAAAGGGCAGGGGCAGGCGGTGGCTGAAGACCGCAACCGCCAGCGTCCAGGCAGACAACAGATACAGCCACAGCAGCAGCGAGCCCTCGTGCCCGCCCCACACGGCGGCAAAGCGATAGGCCGCGGGCAGGTCGGCATGCGAATTGCCCGCCACATACAACACCGAAAAATCGTTATCGACGAACGACCACGCCAGGCAGCCGAAGGCCAGCGTTGTCAGGCAGAACTGGCCCACGGCGGCGGGGCGTGCCACGCGCAACCCCGCCTGCCAGCCGGTGGCCGCGCCGATCAGTGGCAGCGTCGCCTGCGCCAACGCCACCAGCAGGGCAAGGATCAGGCTGAACAGGCCGATCTCGGGAATCATCGGGCCTCCGGGCGCAAGGTGCCGGCAGCGGCAAGGTTGTTGGCCGCGCTGCCCGGCGTGCCGCCGGCCTTGCCGGCGCCGCCATCGACGCCACTGGGGGCGTTGCGCGCGCGCTTGAGCGCGTCGGCGGCTTCCGGCGGCATGTAGTTTTCGTCGTGCTTGGCCAGTACCTGCGTGGCGCGGAACACGCCGTCGGCATCCAGCTTGCCGGCAACCACCACGCCTTTGCCTTCGCGGAACAAGTCGGGTAGCAGGCCCTGGTAGGTGACGGGCACGGTGTGCGCGGTGTCGGTCACGATGAAGCGTAAGGTGACGCCGTCCGGTTCGCGCCGCACCGAGCCTTGTTCGACTAAACCCCCCACGCGAAAGCTGCCGCTGCGTGGCGCCTCGTTGGCCACGACCTGGCTGGGGCTGAAGAAGAACACCAGGTTCGATTGCAGCGCGTTCAACACTAGCGCCGTGGCCATCGCCAACAACGCCAGGCCGCCCGCGATGGCCCATGCGCGGCGCTTACGCGGGGTCATGGACGGCCTCATGGACGGGCCTCATGGACGGCCTCATGGACGGGAGCAGGTGCGGGACTCATGGACCGGGGCTTCGACGGACTCATGGGCGCCCCGACGAAGCGGGTGGGTCGGACAAACCGCGCGATGGGGGCGGGCTGAACTGCTGGCGCGGCCTGCGCATGCCGGACCGCTTGCGCGCGCGGCGCCATAGCGAAAATACCTCCAGCGCCATCAACGCCGCCGTCACGCCGTAGGCGCCCAGCAGGTAAGGGCCATGGCCTTGCAGCGAGAACAACGCGTCCCAGCTCATGGCGCCTCCGGTCGGCTGGGGCGCACGGCGCCCGGTTCGCGTTGCGCGATCAGGCCACGCACGCGAGCCAGCGCCACCGCCGCGCTGTACAGCCAGAACGCCGCCACCATCAGCAGCATGGCGGCCACCATGATGCGCGCCATGCTGGGCGCGGTGGTCAGGCTGATAGATGCGCCCTGATGCAAGGTGCTCCACCATTGCACCGAAAAATAGATGATCGGCACGTTGACCACGCCGGCCAGTAGCAGGATGGCGCCGCCGCGGTCGGCCCGGCGCACATCGTCGGTGGCCGCTTGCAGCGCGATGAAGCCCAGGTACAGAAATTGCAGAATCAGCTCGGAGGTCAGCCGCGCATCCCAGACCCACCACGCGCCCCAGGTGGGCTTGCCCCACAGCGCGCCGGTCCACAAGGTCAGGAACGTGAACAGCGCGCCGGTGGGCGCCAGCGCGCGCATCATCATGAAGGACAGGCGCGTGTTGTAGACCAGGCCCAGCGTGGCATATGCCGCCATCACCAGGTACAGGAACATCGACATCCAGGCGGCCGCCACGTGTATGAACAGAATGCGGTAGACCTCGCCCTGTTGGCTGTCCGGCGGCGCGATGACCAGCCCCACGACCAAGCCCGCCGCGCCGAACAATGCGGCGGCCAGCGCCAGCCAGGGAATCAGCCGACCGGCCAGCGGGTAGAACAGCGCGGCAGAGGCATAGCGCATCCAGCCATAGCCGGCGCTTGCTTCCGCTCTTGCAATGGAACCGGAATCGAAGACAGGTCGCTTCTGCATGGGGTTCCTCATTCCAACGCCACGCGCAGCGCGGCGGACGCGCTCCAGGGGCAAAGCAGAATCGCCAGGCACAGGCATGCGCCCAGCAGCGATAGCTGCGGCCCCGCGCCCAACCCGGCATGCGTGGCAGACACCGCGCCCGCGCCGAATATCAGCACCGGCACATACAGCGGCAACACCAGCAGGGGCAACAGCGCAGCGCCGCGCAGGCCCAGCGTCAGCGCCGCGCCCAGGCCGCCCACCAACGCCAGCGTGGGCGTGCCCAGCAGCAGGGACAACACCAGCACGCCGATGGCTTGCGGCGGCAGATCGAATTGCAATGCCAGGATGGGGCTGGCCAGTATCAACGGCACGCAGCCGCTAAACCAGTGCGCCGCCAGCTTCACGCCCACCAGCAGCGGCAACGGATGCGGCGAGACCAGCAGCTGTTCCAGCGCGCCGGTGTCGTGGTCCTGCGAGAACGGGCGATGCAGGCTCAGCAGGATGCCCAGCAGCGCGCACACCCACAGCACCCCGGGCCCGATGGCGCGCAGCAGCGCCGGGTCGGGGCCGACCGCCAGCGGAAACAGCGATCCGGCAACCACGAAAAACAACGTCGCGCCCAGCGTGTCGGCGGGTCGCCGCCAGGCCAGCCGGATGTCACGCAACACCAACTGAGACAGCGTAGCCAGCATCCGCGTAGTCATCCATGTTCAGGGTTTGCAAGCGATTGGAAGCGGTGGCGGGCTGCCGATGGCAGGCCACCACCGCCGCGCCGCCATCGTCCAGGTGCGCATTCAGTTCGGTCCACAGTTGTTCGAGGCTGGCCGCGTCCAGCCCCGCATCGGGCTCGTCCAGCAGCCACAACGGCTTGCCGCCCAGCATGACGGCGGCCAACGCCACCCGGCGCGCCTGGCCTTGCGACAAACGGGCCGCCGGTGTGTGCAGGCAGGCGTTCAGGCGCCAGGCCGTCAGCCCTGCCGTGATGGCGTCATCGCTTTGCGGCACGCCCGCCACATGCAGGCAGTAGCGCAGATTTTCCAGCGCGGTCAGGTCGCCGCACAGCGCGTTGGCGTGGCCCAGATACGCCACGCGCGCGTGGTACGACGACGGGTCGCGGAACACGTCCCGCCCCAGCGCCTGCAACGCGCCGGCCATGGGCCGCAGCAAACCGGCCAGCATGCGCAGCACGCTGCTTTTGCCGCTGCCGTTGGCGCCGCGCAGATGCAGTAACTGCCCGGCATGCACGTCAAAGTGCAACGGGCCCACGCCTTGCCCCGGCACACCGCCGCGCGGGCAGCACAGGCCGTTGGCGGCCAGCAGGGGCGCGGGCGCGTCAGCGGGCCGCATTGGCGGGCTCCACCTTGGCTGGCCCGGCCTTGGCGATTTCCTGGGTGGCACCGGCCGCCGGCGCTGCGTTTGATGTTTGCGCCGGCGGGATATGCGGCAACGTATGCGCGATGCCTTTGTGGCAGTCGATACAGGTCTTGGACTTGTCCGCCAGATACGTGGAATGCATATTCTGCGCACGCACGCTCTGGCGCGTGAAGTCCATGTATTCGTAGTTGTGGCAGTTGCGGCATTCCAGCGAATCGTTCGCCTTGAAACGCGCCCATTCGTGCTGCGCCAGTTCCAGCCGCTTGTCCACGAACTTTTCGCGCGTGTCGATGGTGCCGAAGATCTTGCCCCACACTTCCTTGGACGCCTGCATCTTGCGCGCGATCTTGTCTGTCCAGTTGTGCGGCACATGGCAATCGGAGCACAGCGCGCGCACGCCCGAGCGGTTGGTGAAGTGGATGGTGCCTTTCAATTCCGCGTAGACGTTGTCGCGCATTTCATGGCAGCCGGTGCAGAATTTTTCGGTGTTGGTCAGCTCCATCGCGGTGTTGAAGGCGCCCCAGAACAGGATGCCGCCAATAAAGCCGCCTATCGTCAGAAAGCCCAGGCTGAAATGCACGCTGGGGCGGCGGATGATGTTCCAGTAGCGCTTCAGAAGCTTGACCATGGCGGCATCCTGTCCGTTACTTCTTGCCTGTGGCGGGGGCGGTCAGGCGCTTGAGGATCACGTCGATGTCCTCATAGGTGTTGGACACCAGCGGCTTGGCCTCGGCCTGCGGCACGTGGCATTGCACACAGAAATACCGGCGCGGCGACACCTCGGCCAGCACGTTGCTGTCGCGGTCCATGTAATGCGTGACGCTGAGCGGCGGCGCCTGGGTTTCCTCGGTGTTCACGCGGGCATGGCAGGACAGGCAGCGGTTGTAGTTCTTGTCGATCTGATAGCCATCGATCTTGTGCGGAATGGTGGGCGGCTGCATCGAATACGTCCGCATGCGCTTGATGTCCTTGTTCTCGATGGGGCTGATCAAGGGCGGGTCGGTCTCGTCGGCAATGGGCGTGGGGCCCCGCATGGGGTCTTCGACCTCCAGCGGCGGGGCAGCGCGGGCGGCGGAAGTCAACAGCACACCCGCAACTAGGGCGATGGCGATGGCGGCGGCGCGGTGGTTCATGGCTGTCTCCCCGTGGCCGTCAAACCTTGACGATCCGGACCGCGCACTTCTTGAAGTCGGTCTGGAACGAGATCGGGTCGGTGGCGTCCAGCGTCACCTTGTTGATCAGCTGGCCGGCGTCGAACCAGGGCACGAACACCAGGCCACGCGGCGGCTTGTTGCGTCCGCGCGTTTCCAGCCGGGTGCGCATCTTGCCGCGGCGCGATTCGATTTCGACTTCCACGCCGCGCCGCAATCCCATGGCCTGCGCGTCGTCCGGGTGCATGAAACAGACCGCGTTCGGAAAGGCGCGGTACAGCTCGGGCACGCGCCGCGTCATGGACCCCGAATGCCAGTGTTCCAGGATGCGGCCGGTAGACAGCCAGAAGGGGTATTCCTTGTCCGGCGATTCAGGCGGCGGCTCGTAAGGCAGGGCATAGATGATGGCGCGGCCGTCCGGGTGGCCGTAGAACTCAAAGCCCGCGCCCGCCTTCACGTAGGGGTCGCTGCCTTCGCGGTAGCGCCACAGGGTTTCCTTGCCGTTGACCACCGGCCAGCGCAAACCGCGCACCTCGTGGTAGGTGTCGAAGGGTGCCAGGTCGTGGCCATGGCCCCGGCCGAACTCGGCATATTCCTCGAACAAGCCCTTTTGCGCATAGAAGCCGAATGCCCGGGCTTCCTGGTTTTCATATTCCGCATTCAATTCGCTATTGGGAAATTTGTTGACTTTGCCGTTGGCGTACAGCACGTCAAACAGCGTCTTGCCGCGATACTCCGGCTTCTTGGCCAGCAAGTCAGCCGGCCAGACTTCTTCCACCTTGAAGCGCTTGGAAAACTCCATCAGCTGCCACAGGTCGGAACGCGCATCGCCGGGCGCGTTCACCAGTTGATGCCAGAACTGCGTGCGCCGTTCGGCGTTTCCGTAGGCGCCTTCTTTTTCCACCCACATGGCGGTGGGCAGGATCAGGTCGGCCGAAATGGTCGTGACCGTGGGGTAGGCGTCCGACACCACGATGAAGTTGGCCGGGTTGCGGTAGCCGGGCAGCCCTTCGTTCATCAGGTTGGCGGCGGCCTGCATGTTGTTGTTCACCATCACCCAATAGGCATTGATGGTGCCATCCTTCAACATGCGGTTTTGCAACACCGCATGCGCGCCCACCTTGTCGGGGATGGTGCCGGCGGGCAGCTGCCAGATTTCTTCAGCGTGGGCGCGATGCTTCGGGTTCGTCACCACCAGGTCGGCCGGCAGCCGATGCGAAAACGTGCCCACTTCGCGCGCCGTGCCACAGGCCGACGGCTGGCCCGTCAGCGAGAACGGGCTGTTGCCGGGTGTCGAGATCTTGCCCGTCAACAGGTGGATGTTGTAGGCCATGTTGTTGGCCCAGACGCCGCGCGTGTGCTGGTTGAAACCCATCGTCCAGAACGAAGTCACGCGGATTTTCGGGTCGGCGTACAGTTCGGCCAGATCCTGCAATTGCTTTTGCGGGACGCCGGTCAGCTTGGACGTATATTCCAAGTCGTATTTCGAGACGAACTTGGCGAATTCATCGAAGGTGATGGGCTTGGATCCCCCCGCCTTGTCCGCGTTCTTGGCCGCCTTTTGCAAGGGATGGTCGGGGCGCAGGCCATAGCCGATGTCGGTATTGCCTTCGTGAAATACGGTGTGCTTGTCGACGAAATCGCGGTTCACCCGCTTGGTCTGGATGATGTAGTTGGCGATGTAATTCAGGATGGCCAGGTCGGTCTGCGGCGTGAAGGTCAGCGTCAGGTCGGCCAGTTCGTACGAGCGATGCTCGAAGGTGGACAGCACCACCACGCGCGTCTTGGGCGCGGACAGCCGGCGGTCGGTCACGCGGGTCCACAAGATGGGGTGCATCTCGGCCATGTTCGAGCCCCACAGCACGAAGGCGTCGGCGTTCTCGATGTCGTCATAACAGCCCATGGGTTCGTCGGCGCCGAAGGTGCGCATGAAACCCACCGCCGCCGACGCCATGCAATGGCGCGCGTTCGGGTCCAGGTTGTTGGACCGAAACCCCGCCTTCATCAGCTTGAGTGCCGCGTAGCCTTCCCAGATGGTCCATTGGCCCGAGCCGAACATGCCAACCGCGGTCGGTCCCTTGTCTTTCAGGACGCGCTTGAACTGTTCGGCCATCACGTCAAAGGCCTGGTCCCAGGACACGGGGGCAAACTCGCCGTCCTTGGCGTACTTGCCGTCTTTCATGCGCAACAGCGGCGTGGTCAGCCGGTCGTTGCCGTACATGATCTTCGACAGGAAATAGCCCTTGACGCAATTCAGCCCCTTGTTCACCTCGGCATTGAAATCGCCGTGCGTGGCCACGACCTGGTTGTCCTTGACCGCGACGTTCACGCCGCAGCCGGTCCCGCAGAACCTACAGGGCGCCTTCGACCATTTCAGCTTGGCCGCCTCGGATTCGGTCACGATGTTCTGCGTCATGCCGACGATGGGAATGCCGGCCACGGTGGCGGCGGCCGCGGCGGCGGATTGCTTGATGAAATCTCTACGAGCCATGGGCATCGCCAATCTCCTCGTTCATCGCGGCCAGCGTGTCGGCATGCTGGTAGACCAGCGCCGAAGCCAGTACGCCATCCAGGCGCTGGATCTCGGAGATCCGCGCCATCATGTCGTCGGTGGTGGGCGCTTCCAGCGTGACGACCAGCTTGCCGGTGTCGGACGCGCCGTGGATGTCCGAGCCCGCTATCGCCAGGATGGCGGCGCGCACGTCGGGCAGGCGGTGGGGCAGGGCATGCACAACCAGACTGGCGATGTGCAGCTCGGGCGGCGCCGGGGGCGGCGCATTGGGGGGGAGCGCGGACATGGAAGGGTTTCCGTCGCGTGGCATCAGCTGCCCGGGGGGCCGGCGATCAGCTGATAGAACCAGACGATGAACCCGTAGCCCGCCACGATGATGACCGTAAGGACGGGGGCCATGACAGCCGTCAGGAACAGAAAACTTCGCAGCTCCTGAGGCTTGGTGTAGCCATCAGACTCGTTTTGCACACACCACCTCACTTGAACAGTCGGGGTATTGCATTGAACGTGCGGATGTCGAAGTTTTTAGCAGTGCTTTTACATTGCGTCAATGTTGCATGACGGCGAAACACTTTTGCGGCGCTGCAATAAGCAAGCCCGGCGCGGCGCTATCGCGGCGGGGGCAGGCAAGAACGCTGCAATGGCGCGGCGACGCACGCGCGATTGCCGGGCGATAAAAAAAGCGTGCCGGACGCGCTGGCCGGATTGATCCGGCGAGGCATCAGGCACGCGATCCGCCATCCACAATCCGGCAGCGGCGGGGATACGTCTACGGGTTCAGGCAATGGCCCCGTAGATGCGGCGCGCGTCGGCGGCGGTGGCGATAGGGCGGCCCAGCGCGCGTGCGCCGTCCGCTGCCTGACGCACCAGCGCGGCGTTGTCCGGCGCGATGCTGCCGTCGCGCAGCTTCAAATTGTTTTCAAAGCCCACGCGCATGTGGCCGCCAAACGCCGCCGCCGTTGTGACGCAGGCGTTTTCCTCGGGGCCGAACGCGCACACCGCCCAGGGCAAGGACTGATCGTACGCGCCCAGGAAGGGCAGCAGGTCATACGCCGACGAGGTCTGCCCGGCGCTGTAGCGTCCCAGCACAAACAGCACCGACCACGCGCCCGGCGGCACCAGTCCGCGCGCGCGCAACGACAACCAACGCCGCACGTCGCCTTCGTCGTACAGGATGATCTGCGTCATGATGCGGCGCTCGGCCAACCAGGCCAGGAACGCTGCAAGCTCGGCCTCGGGAATGTCCGGCACGGCGATTTCGCGCAGGCCGATCGACACGGCTTCGGGTTGCAGTTCGCGCACCAACGCAATCTGCTCGGCCGCCTTGTACACACCGGCGGCTTCGCTGGTGACCTGCACCAGCAACTCGCGGCCCACCGCGCGTTCCACGGCGGCCAGGGCGTCGCGGTAAGCGGTGGCGTCCAGCAGGTGGCTGCCGTCCGGCTTGCGCACGTGCATGTGCATCATGCCGGCGCCGGCATCCAGGCAGGCGCGTGCTTCGCGCGCCAAGTCGTCGGCGGTCAGCGGCACGGCCGGATGGTCGGCGGCTTTCTTGTAGGCGCCGTTGGGCGCCACGGTGATGATGACGGGGGATTCGGCCAGCGCGGCGCGCGGCAGGGCAGGGGCGTTCAAGGCTGGATCTCCGGCAGTTCCGGGTTGATAAGGTCGAGGCCGGCGCGCAGCAAACGGTCGTAGCGGGCACGTTCGGCGGCAATGGTTTCGGGCGTCCAGGCGTAGAAGCCTTCGCCCGCCTTCATGCCGTGGCGGCCATCGGCGGCACGTTCGGTCAGGCAGCGCGCGGGGTGGTCGGCGTTGCAGAACGTGGGATACATCGTGGCGCCCGCGGCGGCGTGTACGTCGATGCCGGCGTGGTCGCGCTGCATGACGGGGCCGGCCGCCAGGAAGCGAAAGCCAAAGCCGAAGCGTACGGCGGCGTCCACGTCTTCCGGGGACGCGATGCCACGGTCGATCAGGTCAAACGCCTCGCGCGACAGCGCGTGCTGCAAGCGGTTGGCCAGAAAGCCCGGTAAATCCTGCTTGACCTTGACCGGCACGCTGCCGCAACGGCGCATGAAAGCTATCAACGAATCGGCGCAGGCGTTATCGCTGGCTTCGCCCAGCACCACTTCCACCAGCGGCACCAGGTGCGCGGGCATGAAGAAATGCAGGCCCAACATGCGGCCGCGCGTGTCCAGGCCCTGGCTGATGGCGCTGATCGGAAAGCTGGAACTGTTGCTGGCCAGGATGGCGTCAGGGCGCGCGCGCCGCGCCAGGTCCGCGAACAGTGCCTGCTTGATGTCCAGCCGTTCGGGTATGCATTCGATGACCAGGTCCACGGTGGACCAGTCCACGTCGTCCAGGCTGGCAGCCGTGGCCAGCAGCGGGGCGTTGGCCTCGCGCCCGATCGTTTTCAGGTTTTCGGCCACGCGCGCGGGCAGGCCCGCCGCGCGTTCGGCGTTCGATTCGATCACGGTGGTGCGGCAGGCGGCGCGCGTCAGCACCACCGCCACGTCCGCGCCCATCGTGCCGCCACCCACCACCACTGCATGCGCCGCGCCCGGGTTGGGCAGCGCAGTTGCGTCCGTCTGCATGGTTTGCTCCTGTTATTGCATCGTCGTTGGGGGCGAGTGTAGAGAAGCCGGTTTGATAGATGAATCAGATTTTTTGGATAGAATGATCGACAAACCCGATCAATACAAACCGAGGTTTTGGGGACATGCAGATCAATCTTTCGATGCGCGACATCGATACCACGCTGGTGCTGGGCCGCACGCTGAACTTCCGTCAGGCGGCGGCCCAATTGCATTTGTCGCAGTCGGCGCTATCCACGCAGATACAACGCATCGAAGAGGCGTTGGGCGTACGCCTGTTCGACCGCACGACGCGCACCGTGCGGCTGACGGCCGCGGGCGAAGTCTTCATGCAGCAGGCCGCCACCTTGCAAGTCGCCTTCCGCGATGCCATTGCCGCCGTCAGCGGCGTGACCAGCGCGGAACAGGGCCAGGTGTCGGTCGCCGCCTTGCCGTCGCTGGCCGCGCGCCTGCTGCCCCGCGTGCTGATGGCCTATCGGCAGGAACACCCCCACGTCGCCCTGAAAGTGCGCGACACCTTGTCGGGCCCCGCGTTCGACCTCGTGCGCGCGGGCGAGGTGGACTTCGCCCTGACCGCCGCCGACCCCCAACACGCCGACCTGCATTACGTGCCGCTGATGTCCGACAGCTTTTTGCTGCTGATCCCCAAGTCGCACGCCTTGGCAAAATCAGGCGGTCCGCTGCGCTGGGCCGACACCGCCAACGCCGCGCACGTGTCGATGGTGCAGCCCAGCAGCGTGCGGCAATACACGGAATGGGCCTTCCTGCAAAACCGCATCCGCTTCACGCCCGCGTTCGAAGCCGAGCACCTGACGACCATTGTGGCGATGGTGGAATGCGGCTTCGGTGTGGCGGCCCTGCCCGAAATCGCCGCCGGCGCGGTATCGCAGACGGGGATCGTGCAACGCCCATTGATCGGGCCGGTGGCGGAAAGGTCGATTGGCTTGGTCACGTCACGCAACCGTAGTTTGTCGCCAGCGGCGGCGGCGTTGGTGGGGACGCTGAGGGAATATCTGGCGTTGCAGGGCAGGTGAGAGGGCGGTGATGGGGCGTTCGTCGGGCGCGTTCGTGGGGGGTGTTCTTGGCGCGTTCGTGGGGCGCGTTCGTGGAGCGCGTTTACGGGGCGCGTCCATGGGGAATTCATGGGGAATTCGTGGGGCGGCGTCAACGTCGGTTGCCGGTCGTTAGCGGCAAGCGATTGGCAGTCAGCGCTTGCGGTTTTCCCAGCTTTCCTTAAGGGAAAATCGTTTGGGCCGGGGTGGCGGCGAACCGGGCCGCACGACCCATCGATGTGCATTCTCCAGCAGCGCCGCACGAACGTCCGGCGGGTAGTCGTCGATGGTGGTCAACGGCGGGGTCGGCTTGCCGGGCAAGCCGGCTTCCCGAATGATCTTTGGCCAACGCGGACGCCAGCACAATATGAGCGACACCCAATGTCCCAGGCCGATAACCAGCAGGGCCGGAGATATCAATAGCATTCCAAGCCACGTCAGTGGGCCGCTGTGACGCAGGTACGGACCCAACGCCTCAAACTGCGCCGCGAAGGCGGCCCAAGGCAAGGGCAGGTGCGAACTCAGGCGCGGCGGGGATACCGCATCCAGACCGCCTTCATCCATGTAGCGGCGGATGTACTCCCATTCGGCTTTCATATCGAATTCGCTGACGCTTTTCTTGCCGACGAAAACCATGTTGGGAAAAGGCAGCGGGGAATAGGGCGGGTACCAGCCAACGACAAGGTTCACGCCGGGGACTGCATCGTGATGGATGTCGTCCCAAGGCAGCACGGCGATACCGCCGCAACTGGGGGGGCGGTGCAGGTAGACCTGGCGGGTGATGCGGTTGAATCGGATGAGCAGGTGGCGGGACGTAAGGGATTCCAGGCGGGTGAAGCGGAAGAGGTATTTGAAGTAGATGTAGAGCGATGCTGCGCTCATTACGACAAGAAGAAGAAAAACGGCCGCCTTGCTGATACTCCAGTGGCCAGCGTTTGGCTCAGTAAAAAGTATAGGAATGCCCTCGATGGCGACGAGAGTGGGCCAAAAGAAAAACGCGGACATGAGAGTCATGAATCCCCGCTTTTCTTCCATAGCGCCGCAACGCATCTCCAGGATGGTGTTGTCGCAGGCATATACCGGGCTTCTGGATTCGGCGTGGTCAGATCGCGCGGCACGCAATCGTGCATATTCCGCGACGAGTAGATCCTCATAGACCGGTTCCAAAGGCCTGCTGGCAAGGTCGTTCGGATTCTCGTCCGCCTGTTCCTGCAGCCAGGCATCGGATTTGATGACGGAAAGCCACAAAATCCATTCCATCAGGTACATCAGATTATCTCCAACAAGGCGCTGTACAAATCGGCCAACTCATTCTCCAGTTCGTTGTGCGGGCTGTTGCCTTGGTACTCGATGCCGCGATAGGTAGAGCGCTTGCACCATTTTTCTAGCGCGTCGTCATCAAAAACGGCTATAGCCAAGGTGGCGGCAATCCCAATCAACGTGCTGCGCAGAAGCAGACTACGCAATAGTGCGAACATGGCGGGCCTTCCCAGGAATGAGGAAGCCCTTGCCGCCACGAGAAGGAGCGAGGTCAACGCGTATGATTTTCCTCCTCGCTCTGCCAGGATCTTCAGCATCGGACCGGCGGCGGCGAAGGCAATGCTGGATTGGCTGCCCACCATCGCAATAGCGGCCAGGAATCTAAGGTAATGGGCAAATGCCAACTCATGCTTGGTTTCTTTCAATGCTCCCAGGCCATCCTTGAGGTCATACCCCATCAACACCACCCCACCCACCGCCGCGAGCGTTCCACCGACCAGCTTCAACTGCCCCAGAAACACCGTCGCGCCGCGCCCAGTGACGCTGGCGGCGCTGTAATGCTGCAATACCAGCTCCGTCCCGGCCGCCAGTATTTCCGTCCCCGCAGCGCCGGCCAGCAGCCCATGGGCGACCAACTCCCCCGCGCCGCGTTCATCGTCGGGCATATCCCGCACCCGCAGTGCAATCAACGCCGCTTCAAAAAACAACAACCAACTGCTGGCGCGCAGCTTGTAAAAGTCGCTGCGATGGGCGTCCACAAGTTCGGTGGCAAATGCGAATCTAGTGTTCCGGCCAATCTGCGCGCGCAATTGCTTGGGATCCGCGCTGCGCCCTAACTTGGTCAGTTCGTCGATACGCAAGTTCGTCGCCCGTTTGCTGACGCTGGCCGCCAGCCAGCTTCGGGTGATGCCATGGAAGGCCCATTCCTTGCCGGTCGAGCCGTAGCGCAGGGATTGGCGGCCCAGGCTGGAATACCAGGCCAGGGCGCCGCCCGCCAGATTCGTTTCGCCAGCCGCCGACAAGGCTTCGAACAACCCGTTCGCCTTGTCGAATAGATCAGCCAGATGTTGAACGGCGACGAACCAGGCCTGCACCTGCTGCATCATCCTGTCGTTAGACAGAATAGGATCACGCGCCTGGGTTTGCGCTTGAAGGCGCGCTGCGTCCAGCGTGCGTTGCAATTCCGCCTGAATCTCTGTTTGATTCAGCGCAAAGCCGCGCATCGCCAGGTTGGCGCGGTCTGTCGGGTTTCCCGTCCACCATTGTTGGATCAGGTCCGCCGTGCTGGAACATCCGTCCGCGCCCAGCACGCACAAGCCTGTCTGGCCCGCAAAGCGCCAGCCGCTGGTCAGATCCCGGTCGTCGTAGACGTCCAGCGCGCTCAGCAGTTGTTCGCTGGTGAGCCAGCGTTCGTGATCCTTGGCGCGCTTGGCACCGACGTTTTCGGCGGCCGCCGACACCGTGTCGAACGTCTTCAACTCCACCTCCATGTCCGCCACGCGCACCGCCTGCCCCGGTTTTGCCGGAGACAGATATTTGCTGTCGAACCTGCGCCGGTACTCACCGCTGTCCAGCTTCGCCTGCATCTTGGCGCGCATCGCGCCTTCGAACTGGGTGATGTACTGGTCTGCTGCGCTGTCCCAGCGTTCACGCTCGTCGTCGTTCAAGACCCAGTTGCGGCCCACCGCCATGCCGGGGTCGTAAATCCTTGCGCGCTCGATGTCGATGAAATGTTGGGCTTCCAGCGCGGCCGAGCGGGTTTCGAACTGCTGCTTGACGTCGATAAACGCCTGGGCCACCAAGACCTTGCGCTGGTTCTCGACGCCATTGCCGTCCTTCTTGTCCAAGTACCGCTGCACGGCTACATAGGCGTCGTTGCGCCAGCTATTGAGCTGCTGCGTGATCCCGATGGCGTCGTGCAGCACGATGCCAAAGCCGCGAGCACGGCGTGCGCTTTCCTTCAGATCCAGGGCGACGATTTGGCGCGCGTAGCGGTTCTCGGGATCGGAATAAAGCTGGCCTGCCAGGACGGACGCGGTGTCGGGCTGACCTTGCGCGATGGCGTCCGCCAGCGTGTCGTCGATGATGCTGGGGTCCAGCACGTCCGGCGTACGCGAGCACGACATCAGCAGCTTTCGGATATCGAAGTTCTGTAGTTGATTGCGTAGCGGGCTGAAGCTGGATATCAAGTCCAGCATGCGCTTGGTCAAGGGATCGGGCGTGAACAGCGCGCGAAGTTCTTCGATGTCTTCGGGGGCTTTCAGGCACACGGTCCAGGCACCGGGGCCGCTTTCGGCCGGGCCGTGCAGATCGTGCACACGGGCTGTGGGTTCATGGATCGGCTCAAGAGCGTGATGCTGGGGCGCATAGGGAAAGACACGCTTGAACAGACCGGTGTCATAGGTGCGATAGGCACTTTCGCAGAACCAGTCCTTCGTGTAGCGCTTCGTGAACAGGTACAGATAGCCTCTGCGCATCGTGCGTACGGCATAGCGCGCGTGCTTGCCCTGTAGCGGCGGAAAATCGGCGACAAGGTGGGGCGGTAGCGCAGGCGCCAAGGTATCCAGGCCCGGGCCGGCGTCGGTCACAACGGCATAGCGCAGGGGCAAGATGGCGACTTCGCTCTTGCACGCGACCACGGCGCTGGGGCCCGCGTCGCAGCGCGTCTGATCAGCGATGCGGAGAATTTCCGGCACCGGGGATTCAAGGGTCGGCATCGTCATCGGGAAGTCCTGTTGCGCGGAGTAGGGATCGAGGTGGCGACGGCTAGGGGTGTTCCGCCAGCGACGGCATGCTGCAGCGCCTGCTGCCATGCGCGGTCGGCCTGAAGGCTGGCGGCCGGCCGCGACAAGGCCGTGAATACGAAGGCGATCAAATCGTCATGGCGGCGCAGCCCGATCTGATGGGCCGACGCAAGATGGGTCCGAATATGCGCCAAACGCACCCCGCGGCACGGGGAAGAGAACAGGTCAGCCGTGGCTCGTTCGAGCGCGTCAAGCAAGCGGTGCTCAAGCGGATTCGCCGCCAGGGCCGTCCACAGCGCCTCCGTCAACACCAGGGGCGTGGGCGGACGGCATTGGGCATTTGCACCGCCCGGAATGCGGTGCCATTGCGGATGCTTGAGATCGGCACCGGTAAACCACCATGAAATGATGGGTGCAAACACGCCGTCTACCCAGGCAGCGTCGGCTTGCCTGTGCAAAACGGGGGTGATCAACGGGTCGTAGAAGCGCAGCAGGTAACGTTCGCCGTTTTGATCCACCGCGAAACTGGCCTGGCTTAAATGGACGGCCAGGTCGGCCGGACTGAGGGTGCTGGTGATCCAGGCTTGGGCGATGTCGGTGTCGTAGGGGCTCGCTATGGATGCCAAACCGTTCAGCGAAGAAAGACCGCCTTCGCTCGGGCCGGCCAGCATCGCGCCCAGCGGCCGTAAGATCGCGAACTCAGGGTCCAGCAAGAGCGGATGGAGCTTGCCAGCCATGGCGCGCTGGACTTTGTCGCGTTGCGCGTCGGATAACGCCGCCATATCGATCAACACCATCGAATAACGCGCTTGCCCGGGCGGCGCGCCGTGTATGTCTTCTGCCAGAGCCCGTTGCAGTTGGGACGGAATCATGGGCCCACCTTCATCAGGGCCGTGCGCTCTTTTGCCGCCTTGAGCCAGCAGCTTAGGCAAATGGGTTCGTCGGCGTTTGGCGTGCCGTCAATGTTGAGCGCGACGCCCGCGCCCGAGCCTCGCTGATTAAGCGGGCCCTTGATATTGACGGCGACACCGTCCAGCGTGATGCCGCCTTCATCAAGCGTGATCGAGCCACCGGGGCTTTGCAATACGATCCGCTCGCGGGTTTGAAGGCGGTAGACGGTGGTGGCGCGTTCAATCGCCTGTCCGGCTTCGATGCGGTGATGCCCTTGAATCCGGTGTTCGACGTGACCGCCGGTTTCAATCCAGTGATGGGCAAACGTCTTGTCGCGACGATTGTTCCCCACTTCGTCTGTTCGGTCCTTGCCAGTGATGATGCTGTGGTCCCGTACGACTTCCAGCACCTCGTCCTGGCCGATCCGGTGCCGGCGATCCCGGCCAATGTCGGCGCGTTCATCGTTGCCCACCGTTTCCTCGCGGTCATGGCCGATCACGATGGTTTCGTCGTTTTCCACTTTTTCGCTGCGGTCATGGCCGACAAACGTGTTCTCGTCGTGGTTGACGTGAATGTTCTGGTCCTTCTGCGCGTGGACGTATATCTCTTCTTGGTCCCGCTCGTCTTCAAATCGCAGTTCGTTGTAGCCCTGGCCCTTGTGGGTCTGGCTCTTGATCGTCATGCGTGTCTTGTGGCGGGGCAGCTCATACGGCGGCAGCTGCAGCGCCATGTGCGTTCTGCCGGTGATGACCGGCTGGTCCGCATCGCCGTCCAGATAGTTCACGATGACTTCCTGTCCGATCCTGGGTATTGCCATGTGACCCCACGTGGCGCCCGCCCAGTTTTGCGACACCCGGATCCAGCATGAGCTGTGCTCATCATGCTTGCCCAAGCGGTCCCAGGGGAATTGCACCTTGACGCGTCCGTAGTTGTCGCAATAGATCTCCTCGCCCGCGGGGCCCGTCACGGTGGCGATCTGCGGCCCGTCGATCCGAGGCTTGGGCAACGGTTCGGCTCGCCATTCGGCGTGCTTTGACACCAGTTCCGCGGTGTAGCGGTATTGCGTGCCGCGTTGCGCATCGGCGCCGTCTTCTTGTTGGCTGGTGTACTGGACGCCATGATGGCGCATGCGTATCGGACGCCAGCCTTGGTTCAAGTCGTTGCGTGGGTGGCCGACCAGTTCGAACGAAAGTCCTGGCTCCAGACGAGGATCGTCGCCCTCGACAGTCGCGACGCGCGCGTCACGCCGCAGGCCGCGCAATCGGTTTTCTGTGTAGGGTTTTCCCGCTTCGTCGCGCTTGTAGCGACCGGGGTAGTCGTAGCGTTCGTAATGGGCGTGCTGATGTTGCAGGTCGCTGCCGTCGTGACTGTGTTCCTGGTCGTACCGCGGATGGGTGTAGGTGTAGTCGCGCTGGGTTTGCCGGGCGGTACGGACTTGTTCGGCATAAGAGAACCGGCGCAGCGCGGGTTCGGTTTGGTCACCCCCGGGCGCCGGTTGATAAAGCACGGGATCCCCGTCGATACGGCCGTGTATTTGCAGGCGGTCGCTGTGTATCAACCGGTGGCCCTTGGCGTGGTGGTGAAAGGCGTAGAAGAATCCTTCTTCTCGGGCCAGACGTTCAACAAAGTGCAGGTCCGTGTCGCCGGCCTGCACGCAGTATTCACGTGTCAGGTGCTCATGCGTGATCGTCTGCTCGTAATCAAGGATGCCGTGCTCTTTCAGGACGCTTTGCAGAATTTCGGGCACGGACTGGTGCTGGAAGATGCGCCAATCGGAACACAGGCCCGCGCGGGCCAGCTGCGGTTCCACGGTGGCGCGGTAGCGCGTGCGGCGAAAGCCGGTCGTGCCTTGTTCGAAACGGGACACGACGCCGTGGATGTACCGCAACGGGGCATCGTCGCGCCAAATGGTCAGCAGCGCGGGTTGATCCAGGATCCGGGCAAAGTCGATCGACGCATCGGCGCTGGCCAGTTCCAGGTGCAGGCGAAACGGTTCGGAAAGCGCCTCGTCAAACGTGAACTCGACAAGCTCGAAATCCAAGCCGCCGACGACGCCAAAGGTAAAGCGCAGGTCGCACAGATGAGTCACGATAGCCCCCCCGGGACGTGAGATGCCGACATGGTCGGCCACGTCGCCGGGACAGGGCTATAGGACGATTACGAAAAGCGCATGGCCTTTCAGACAGTGGCTATAGGGCGAATAGGAAAGTCAGAGGACTGGCTTCTGAACCTTACCCTTGGGCATCATCGACATACTTGTTAACCGTATTTCCAAGTAGGGCTTGCGATGCGAGTCGCCAACTTGGGTAACAGTCAGGCCGTGCGTCCTGGCCGAACCGGGGGCTTAAGCCGAATCGGCCCTGCCTGCGCCGCGCATCACGCTCGCAGCCGCGTTTGCTCCGACGCCAGATACGCGTCGCGCGAAGGCAGCAGATGTTCGCGGCAGACTGTCATCAGCGCCTCGCGGTCGCCGTCGCGCAGTGCGTGGATCATGGCCCAGTGTTCTTGTCTGGCGCGTTCGCGAGGGCCGGCGGCGACCAGGGTGCCGAAGCGGATCGGGTGGGTGCGGCGGGCGTATTCCTCGATGGCCTGGCCCAGCACCGCGTTGTCCAGCAGGCCGAAGAATTCGCGGTGAAAGCGTTGGTTGCTGCGGAACACGCGGCGTGCGTCGCCGTCGGCCACGGCGGCGTCGTGTTCGCGTTGGACCGTGATCAAAGCCGCCAGCCGCGCTTCGGGAACGGGTAGCGGCATCTGGCTGGCGGCGTGAACTTCCAGCACCTCGCGCAACGCGTACAGCTCCATGACTTCACGTGCGGAAAATGTCCGCACCACGGCGCCGACATTGCGCTTTTTTTCGACCACGCCCAACAGTTCCAGCTCGGTGAGCACCTGGCGCACCGCATGGCGCTTCATGGAAAAGCGCGCCATCAGCTCGTCTTCGGTCAGGCGTTCGCGCGGGTGCAGCCGGCCGAAGACGATGTCTTCTTCCAGGGCTGCCACCGCGGATTGCGTGGCGTCGGGGGCCTCTGCTTGCAGGGCGTCGGGCGTGATGGCGTTCATGTCGGAAGGTTGCCGGGTCGGTTTGCTTTACGGCGATCTACGCCAGGGGTTTCAAGCCAGGTAATTGACGCCGGGCCCACTTATTTCTTCGGCACGGTGTCATGCGTAACACCAGCGCGCAGGAAGTCGAAATCCACGCCCTGGTCGGCCTGCGTTACGGTTTGCAGGAACAGCTTGCGGTAGCCTCGGTCGGCGGTGGGCCGGGTGATGGGCTTTTCCGCCGCGCGGCGCGCCAGTTCGGCATCGTCCACCAGCAGCGCAATTTCGCGGTTGGCCACCGACAGGCGGATGCGGTCGCCATTTTGCACGTAAGCCAGCGGGCCGCCGATCGCGGATTCGGGCGTGACGTGCAACACGATGGTGCCGGCCGCCGTGCCGCTCATGCGTCCATCCGAAATGCGCACCATGTCTTTGACGCCGGCGCGCGCCAGCTTTTTCGGGATCGGCATGTAGCCGGCTTCCGGCATGCCCGGCGCGCCGGTCGGCCCGATGCGCTTGAGCACCAGGATGTCGTCGGCGGTCACGTCCAGCGCGTCGTCGTCGATGCGGCGCGCCATGTCCTCGGCGTCTTCGAAGACCACGGCGCGGCCTTCGTGTTCCATCAGCTTGGGGTTGGCGGCCGACTGCTTGATGATGGCGCCGCCCGGGGCCAAATTGCCGCGCAGCACGGCCAGGCCGCCCACCGGGTAGATGGGGGCGGCGGCCGTGCGGATCACGTCCTGCTTGAAGGGCGCGGGTGCGTCATCCAGCTCCTGGCCCAGCGTGCGGCCGGATACCGTCATTACGTCCAGGTGCAGGAAAGGCCGCAACTCGCGCAGCAGCGCCAGCATGCCGCCGGCGTCGTGGAAGTCTTCCATATAGTGCTGGCCCGACGGCTTCAGGTCGACCAGCACGGGGGTTTCGCGGCTGATGCGGTCCAGCCCGGCCAAATCGATGTCGATACCCAGGCGGCCGGCGATGGCGGTCAGGTGCACGATGCCGTTGGTGGACCCGCCGATCGACAACAGCACCCGCAAGGCGTTTTCGATGGACTTGCCGTTGATGATCTGGTCGGGCGTCAGGCGCGATGCGGCCATGGCCACGGCAGTGGCGCCGGTACGTTCGGCCACGCGCACACGGTCGGCGGTAACGGCGGGAGCCGACGCGCCGCCCGCCACCATCATGCCCAGCGCCTCGGTGATGCAGGCCATGGTGCTGGCCGTGCCCATCACGGAACAGGTGCCCACGCTGGCGACCAGCTGGTTGTTGACGTCGGCGATTTCCGGCGCGTCGATCTCATCGGCGCGATAGCGGCCCCAGTAGCGGCGGCAATCGGTGCAGGCGCCCACGCGTTCGCCGCGATGCGAGCCGGTCAGCATCGACCCCGTCACCAACTGAATGGCGGGCACGCCGGCCGAGGCGGCGCCCATCAGCTGCGCGGGCACGGTCTTGTCGCAGCCGCCGATCAGCACCACGGCGTCCATGGGCTGCGCGCGGATCATTTCCTCGGTGTCCATCGACATCAGGTTGCGCAGGTACATGCTGGTGGGCTGCGAGAAGCTCTCGTGCACCGAGATGGTCGGGAAGTCCATCGGCAGGCCGCCCGCCAGCATGACGCCGCGCTTGACGGCTTCGATCAGCTGCGGCGCATTGCCGTGGCACGGGTTGTAGCTGCTGCCCGTGTTGACGATGCCGATGATGGGACGAGCCAGTGCGTCATCCGACAGGCCGGCGCCCTTGATGAACGCCTTGCGCAAGAACAGCGAGAAGCCCTTGTCGCCGTAGTTGGTGAGCCCGCGCGCCACGCCCTGCGCGGTTGCGCTGTCGCTGTCAAAAGGGCCCATCGCGGGCTTGGCGCCCTTGGTCTCGTCCGTCATATTCAGTCCCGATAATATTATTGATAATCCAGGTGCAAGATCATAGCCAGCCTTTGAAAGCGGCTGCAAGCGGTTTCTGCAACCCAAAATACTGATCGAAATTTCCGATCAGTCGATAGAAAAATTCTGATTCTTCAATCAAGTTTCGGCTCCTACACTGGCGCGGTTGACGAGCCGGGCGTCCGTCCATTCCTATACTCATCCCGGCTGGAGAGACCTATATGTCAGACCTGCGTCTGCGGCCGCGCCGTGCCGTCCTGTTTTCCCTGCTGGCCTTGTGCGCCGGCGTGTCCGCCCCAGCTTTGTCGGCCGATGCCTATCCCGACAAGCCCATCCGCCTGATCGTGCCGTACCCGCCCGGAGGCGCCACCGACGTGATCGGCCGCGTGCTGGCGCAGGAACTGACGGGCGCGCTGGGCCAATCGGTCATCGTGGAAAACCGTGCGGGGGCGGCGGGCAACATCGGCGCGGACCAGGTCGCCAAGGCGCAACCCGACGGCTACACGCTGTTGATGGGCGCGCTGACCAGCCACTCCATCAACGCCGCGCTGTATCGCGGCCGCGTCACGTATGACGTGGAAAAGAGCTTTGCGCCGGTGTCCATCGTAGGCACCGTGCCCCTGGTGTTCGTGGTGAACCCGTCGGTGCAGGCCAAGACGCTGTCCGAATTCATCGCGCTGGCCAAGTCCAAGCCCGGCTACATCACCATGGCGTCGGCCGGCAACGGGTCGCCGCAGCATCTGGCGGGCGAAATGTTCAAGCGAACGGCGGGTGTCGACATCCTGCACGTGCCGTACAAGGGCAGCGGCCCCGCCATGACCGATCTGATGGGCGGCCAGGTGCTCAGCATGATCGAAACCGTGCCGGCCGCGCAGGCCAACATCAAGGCGGGCAAGCTGCGCGCGCTGGCGGTGACCTCGCCCAAGCGCGTGGACGCGCTGCCTGATGTGCCGACTGCTGCCGAAGCGGGCCTGAAGGACTTTGAAGTCAGCTCGATGTTCGGCATCGTTGCGCCCGCCAATACGCCCGCGCCGGTGATCGACCGCCTGAACGGCGAATTGAAGAAGATTCTGGCCAAGCCGCAGGTGCAGGCTTCGTTGTTGAACCAGGGCGCCATCGCCACCTGGACGACGCCGGCCGATGCCAGCGCCCGGGTGTCTGCCGAATTGGCCCGCTGGACCAAGGTGATCGACGAGGCGGGTGTGAAGGGGGACTGATCCCGCCTTATTGATCAGGACATAGCCCGGGACATCGACCGGGACATTGGCCTGGTGTCGCCTTATTGTTGTTGATCGCACGCCGAAGATTCTCGCGAATCTTCGGCGTTATTTTTTGTGCAACGCCACCGGGCATCGCGCAACAACACGTTCGTGCAAAGGGGAAACCACGCATTAATTGCCGATGGGAAGTGCTTCGTGCGGCCGGTCGGCGGAAAAGCCGATGCAATAATTCGCAATACAGGATTTGTGCGCCGCACACGGGTATTGACCCTGTTCGGACTAGGCCGTAATGTTCTTTGCGGTCCAGCCTAGGACAGTGGGGGGATACCACGATGACAGAGAATCAAGACGAAAAGTCGATCCTGTACACGCACTTCGGTACGCACAGCCCTTATTGGCGTCTGTCGGCCGATAGCGACGCCATGGAATTGGCCGCCATCAAGGGGGCGACGAATGTCGCGATGGCGCTCAGGCCGGATCAGGCTGACATTGTTCGAAAGCTGACGGGGATTACCTCCAGCGTACGCATCGACATCGCCTTGTATGGCGACGTGCTGCGCTTGCACCTGGTGGGCCGCAAGATCAATCCCAATGAATGGGCCGGCACCGCGTCCGCCCATTCCGATACCGAGTCGGTCGCCAAGGACCTGGTTGAAGGCCTGTCGTTTGCCGAAACCGTAGTGTCCGAGGCCAATTCGGTAATCGTCATCGTGGACCAGAACGGCCGCGTGCAACGCTTCAACAAGCTTAGCGAGGAATACACGGGCAAGCGCGAACAGGACATCGTCGGACGCAGCGTGTTCGAAATGTTCATGACGCGCGAAGAGGCCATTGCCTCGCGCCGCAATATCGCCGAGTTCTACAAGCGCGGGCAGTCGTACGAAGTGGAACGCCTGATCAACACGGTCAAGGGCCCGCGCCTATTCCTTTTCCGCAATAAGTTCGTCACCAGCGGCAGCGGTGAAAAGCGCGTCTACCTGATCTGCTCGGGCACCGACATTACCGAAGAACGCGCGGCGCAGGAACGCCTGCGCGTGCTGGCCAACACCGACATGCTGACCAACCTGCCCAACCGCCACGCGATCACCGCGCGCTTGAAGGCGGCGCTGGCGGCGGGGCAGGAGGGGCGCGGCGGCGTGCTGTTCCTGGATCTGGACAACTTCAAGCGCATCAACGACCACTACGGCCACGGCTTTGGCGACCGCTTGCTCAAGGCCGTGTCGGTGGCGATCTCAACCTGCCTGTCGCCCGGCCAGACGCTGGCCCGCCTGGGCGGCGACGAATTCATCGTGTTGCAGGAACAAGCGCAGGCCTGGGAACTGGAAGCCACCGCCGAACGCATCATCGAACGCTTGCGCGAGCCGTTCCGGCAAGGCCTGATCGAGGTCTACACCAGTTGTTCGATCGGCATCGCGATGTACCCCGATCACGGCGCCGACCTGGACAGCGTGGTGCGCAGCGCCGACATCGCCATGTACGTGGCCAAGGAAGCAGGGCGCCACACCTACCGCGTGTTTCAGCCTGACATGGACCGCCGCAACGCCGACTACGTGTGGCTGGACACCAACCTGCGCAAGGCCCTGGCCGAGAACCACCTGATGCTGTACTACCAGCCCAAGCTGGTCGGCCGCACCGGCGAAGTACACAGCGTTGAAGCCTTGCTGCGCTGGCGCTCGCCCGAACGCGGCATGGTCTGCCCCGGCACCTTCATCCCTTATGCCGAAGAATCCGGCCTGATCTCGCCGCTGGGCGTGTGGGTGATGCGCGAAGCGGCGCGCCAAGCCGCCGCCTGGAAACGCGACGGCTTGAACATCCGCATCGCCATCAACATGTCGGCCCGCCAGCTGGATGACAAGGGCGTGGTCAGCGACTTCATGCGTGCCATCGGCGACGCGGGGCTGGACCCGTGCATGCTGGATATCGAGCTTACCGAAAGCTGCCTGATCGAAGACGAGGGCGCCGCCATCGACCTTATCAAGCAGTTCCGACAACTGGGCGCGCGCGTGCACCTGGACGACTTCGGCACCGGCTATTCGTCGCTGTCGCAACTGGCGCGCATACCGCTGGACGCCATCAAGCTGGACGCCAGCTTTGTGCGCGGCGTGAACGAAAATCCGGTGTCGCAGGCGTTGGCCCGCGCCATCGTGGCGGTGGCGCGCACGCTGGAATTGAAGGTGATCGCCGAAGGCGTGGAAACCACCGAAGAAGCCGGGTTCCTGGACACGCTGGGCGTGGACGCCAAGCAGGGCTACCTGTACGCCAAGCCCATGCCCGCGTCCGAATTCGTCACCTGGTTGGCCCAACGGCGCCGGCTGCATCTGATTGCTTGATGCCGCCCGCGCCGCGGCAGGCTTGCTTAGTGCATGGTGGCTTCCTGCGCCGCGTCGCTGCTGACGGCACTGCGACGGTTCTGCGCCAGCACCAGGCGTTCCATGTAGGCGCGGTCCTTCGGGTCAATCGAGAACGCGGCTTCCACCCAGTCCTCGGTGATGTCCATCAGTTCGGAACGCGACAGGTTGAGCACGCGCTGGCGAGCGCGCAGCATGGCGCGTATGCCGTTCAGCTTGGGCCGCATCACGTCGATGAACGTGCGGGTGGCGCGATACGCCTCGCCCGGTTCGAACAACGTGTCCACCAGCCCCTTGCCGTGGAACCATTCCGCCGTGTGCGATTCGCCCGAGCTGATCAGCTCTTCGGCCAGCCTCATGCCGGACCGGCGCGCCACCAGTGAATAGCCGCCCATGCCGGGGAACAGGTTGAACGCCATTTCCGGAAAGCCCATGCGCGCATTGTTCTGCGCCAGCACGAAGTGGTGCGCCAGCGCGGCTTCAAAGCCGCCGCCAAGCGCCGTGCCTTCGATCATGGCCAGCGAGATTGCTCCTGTATCGAAACCGCGCGAGGCGGCGTGTACGCAGTCCACGCAAGCTCGGGCGTAGGCACGCAGCGCTTCGCGTTTGCCGGTGCGGATGGCTTCGGCAAAGAAGTTCAAGTCGCCGCCCACGTTGTAGATCTGCGGCACCAGCGAGCCCGTGACCCAGAAGTCGATCGGCAGGCCGGAATCCTTGGCGGCGCGCGCCAGGGTCATGATTTCGTCGATAAGTTCGTGGTTGAAGCACGGCCGCGGTTGCGCACGCAGCATCATCCACATGACTCGACGTCCCTCCTCATAAAAGGCGGATATCTGCTTCATGTTTCCCGCGGCGGTGAAGGGATGGCAGTCTGTATGAATGAGTTGATTCATTTGCTTTCGTCCAATCGATCAAGGTGAGTCGGAGTACTGCCGGGTCAGCCTAAACCAGACCTTCCGGGTGCCGTCTCATGCAAATCTCGTCCGGCTGGCCAGACTTGGCCGTAGGTCAAACTCCGGAGTGAAGAAAGCAAAATCCACAACAACGCATGGCAAGACTCGCCCTCTCGGGCGAGGGGGCGCATCGCCGCAACGGATGAGCAAGCTCGCAAATTCGCGAGTTTCCGGGGGGGCGCGGGGCAGGTCCGTGCCGGCGGACGCGTCATGCAGACGGATGAGCTTGTTGCCCTTGGGCAACGGAAAATAATTCTCATTTGTAAATAGAATCGATTCTCGATAGCATCGCGGCTTTCGTTAACCTGAATCGATCAAGGGCTTTGCGATGCATCCGCCGTTTGTCCCCCGCCGCCTGTCCTGGGCACTTGCCCTGGCCCTGTCATCCGCCCTGCCGCAGGCCCTAGCCCAGACGGCGCAACTTCCGGCCATCAGTGTCGAAGGGGCCAATGCCGACGACCCGCGCGTGCCCGAAGTCACCACCGCCACGCGCACGCAGACGCCGGCCCGCTACGTGCCGCAGACCATCGACACGGTCAAGGTTGAAAACGTGCAGAACTACGGCATCACGACGATCAGCGACGCGCTATCCGGGATGCCCAACGTATCCAGCGCGCAGGACACGCGGTTCGACTCCGTGCGCATACGCGGCTTTGACGCCAGCAACGACTTCTATCTGGATGGCATCCGCGACGACAGCCAGTACGTGCGCGACCTGCACAACATTGAACGCATCGAAGTGCTGAAAGGGCCGGCCGCCGTGTTGTACGGGCGGGGCAGCCAGGGCGGCATCGTCAACCGCGTCAGCAAGGCGCCGCAGCCCGGCCGTGAATCCAGCATCGAAGCGCAGACGGGCAGTTGGGACTTGCGCAGCGTCTACGGCGACCTGAGCGCCGACCCCTCCGACAACGTCAGCGTGCGCCTGAACGTGGGCCAGGAAGACAGCAACAGTTTCCGCCACAAGATCGGCGGCACGCGTCAGCTGGTGGCGCCCGCCATCAACTGGCGCATCACGCCCAACCTGGACTGGCTGGTGCAGTACGAATACAGCCGCTACGACCGCACACCGGATCGCGGCATCCCCAGCGTCAATGGCCGCCCGGCCGACGTGGGCCGCGGCACGGTTTACGGCGACCCCGACCGCGACTACATCGACGACCGCGCACAGTCGTTCCGGTCACGGCTGGCGTACACGCTGGCGCCCGACTGGCAACTGCGCTACACGCTGGGCGTCTTCAAGCTGGACAGCGACTTCGACAACACCTACCTGACCGGCTACAACGCCGCCACGGGCAAGGTCACGCGCACCCGCTGGCAGCAGGATCTGAGCACCCGCAACATCACCAACAACCTGGAAACGGAAGGCCTGTTCCATACCGGCGGCATCGAGCATCGCGTGCTGTTCGGGGTGGAACTGGCGCAGCAGGACCGTTCGCCCACCCTGTATACCGCGGCCACCAGCGGCCCCGGCGCGCAACCTGTTCCGGCGCTGGCCCTGTACGACCCGGATTTGTCCTTGCAGCACAACGGCCGCATGGCCGTCAGCAGCGATGCGCGGCACAAGGTCAAGAGCCAGGGCTATTACGTGCAGGACCAGATCCGTCTGAATGACGCATGGCAGGTGCTGTTGGGCGTGCGCATGGATCGTTTCAGCATCGATTCCACCAACCGCCTGCTGGACGCATCGGCCTCGCACGACAGCAGCGGTGTCAGCCCGCGCGTGGGCCTGGTGTGGACGCCGCTGCGCGACCATTCTTTCTATGCGTCGTATAGCAAGACGTTTTCGCCCACGGGCGGCGGCACCATCGGCATCACGCCGAACGCGCGCGGCAACACCAATGACCTGGACCCCGAACACACGCGCCAGACGGAAGTGGGCGTCAAAAGCGATTGGCTGGACGGGCAACTGAGCACCACGCTGGCGCTGTACCAGCTTGAACTCTATAACCGCCGCACCACCGACCCCAACGACCCCACGCTGGTGCTGCTGACCGGCAAGCAGCGGTCGCGCGGTATTGAGCTGACCGCCGCCGGCCGGCTGATGGGCAACTGGTATCTGCGGGGCGGAATCGGCTTGCAGAACGCGTCCATCATCGAAGACAACAACGGCATGGCGGGCAACCGCGTCAGCAACGTGGCGCGGCGCAACGGCAGCGTGTTCCTGACCTACAAGCCGGCCGACGGCCTGTATGGCGAAACCGGGCTGACGTTCGTGGGCGAACGCTACGCCGACAACACCAACCTGACCACGTTGCCCGGCTACGCGCGCTGGGATGCGCTGGTGGGTTACCGGACAGGCAAGTGGGACTGGCGCCTGGCGATGCGCAACATCACCGACAAGACCTACTACGGCTCCGCCACCAGCGCGGGGCAGATCCAGGTGGGCGAGCCGCGCACCGTGGTCGCAACCGCACAGTATCGGTTCTGAAAAGGCACGGCCGGCGCGGGGCAGAGTGGCCATATCGCGGCGCGCGCATTATCACGAGGCACGCGCCTGGCCGCCCGCCCGCGCCGGCGCATCGCTATGCCAGCCCGCCGTTGGCGCGCAGCACCTGCCCGTTGATCCAGCCGCTATCCGGGCCGGCCAGGAACGACACGATGCCGGAAATGTCGTCCGGCTGGCCCAGCCGTTCCAGCGGCGGCATCTTGGCAAAGTGCTCGATCAGCTCAGGGCTTTTGCCTTTCAGGAACAGCTCGGTGGCGACGGGGCCGGGGGCCACGGCGTTGACCGTGATGCGGCGGCCGCGCAATTCCTTCGAAAACACGCGCGTCAGGCTTTCGACTGCCGCCTTGCTGGCAATGTAGATGGCGTAACCGGGCAGGTTCGTTGCCACGGTGGTGCTGGACACGTTGATGATGCTGCCGCCGTCCGCCAGCCGCGTGGCGGCCTCGCGCAGCGTGTTGAACGTGCCGCGCGTATTGATGTCGAACGTCTGGTCGTAGGCCTGGTCGGTGGTATCCGCCAGCGGCTGCACCATCAACACGCCTGCGCAGTTGACCAGCGCGTGTACCGTGCCCAGCTCGGCTTCCACTTTGTCGTACATCGCGCGCACCTGGTCGGCGCGCGCCACGTCCGCCTGCACCGCCAACGCGTGGCCGCCGGCCTGGCGAATGTCGCTGACCAGGGTGTCGGCGTGCGCCGCGCTGGAGGCATAGTTGACGGCCACGGCGTACCCGTCGGCGGCCAGGCGGCGCACGATGGCGGCGCCGATGCCGCGCGACCCGCCAGTGACCAGGGCGACGCGTCGAGATGCTTGTTCGGGGGCTTGCTTGTTCATTGGGAATCTCCGATTCAAAAAAGGGCGTGGGGCGTAGGGCGTAGGGCGTTGGGCTAGAGGCGAAGCTTCGGATATCGGCCTGCGATGTTCGGGTGTGATATTCGGCTTAAACACCCGGCTTGGGACGAATCATGAACTATTCCAAACCGAAAATAATTACCCGATAATCGCTAACTTCATTTCATTTGCATTAATAATCCCCGCCAAGACATGGACCGATTCCAGGAAATGCAGGTGTTCGTCCGCATCGCCGAGCGGCGCAGCTTTTCACTGGCGGCCGAAGACCTGCGCATCCCGCGCGCCACCGTCACCAACCTCATCAAGCGCATGGAACAGCGGCTGGGCGCACGGTTGCTGGAACGCACCACGCGGCAGGTCCGGCTGACGCACGACGGCGAGGCTTACTACCAGCGTTGCGTGCGCCTGTTGGCCGACCTGGAAGAGGCCGACGGCGCATTCCTGAACACCGCGCCCAAGGGGCTGCTGCGCGTTAACGCGCAGGGCACGCTGGCCAAGTATTTCGTGATGCCGGGGCTACCCGGCTTTCTGGAACGCTATCCCGATATTGTCCTGCACCTGGGCGAAGACGACCGGCTGGTGGACCTGGTGCGCGAAGGCGTGGACTGCGTGTTGCGCGCGGGCGCCTTGCAGGATTCTTCGCTGGCGGGCCGCCAGATTGCGCTGATGCCGCAGGTAACCGTGGCCAGCCCCGCCTATCTGGCGCGCTTCGGCACCCCCGCCAGCCTGGATGATCTGGCGCACCACCGCGCGGTGGATTATGTGTCCAGCGCCAGCGGGCGCGCCATTGCGCTGGATTTCATGGTGGACGGGCGCAACGTCACGGCGCGGCCCGCGTCCGTGGTCAGCGTGACGGGCGCCGAGCTCTACACCAGCGCGGCGCTGGCCGGGCTGGGCCTGGTGCAGGTGCCGCGCTATCGCGTCGAGCGCGAACTGGCGGCCGGCCATCTGCGCATCGTGCTGTCGCACCTGCCGCCCGCGCCCATGCCGGTGTCGGTGCTGTATCCGCAGAACCGGCAGGTGTCCGCGCGGGTGCGCGTTTTCACGCAGTGGCTGGTCCAGGTGTTCGCCACCGCATTCGATCAGACGATGCCGGTCAGGTAGTACACCGCAATCACCACAAACACCGACAGCGTTGAAATCAGCGTGATGGCAAAGATGTCGCCGTACGACTGGCGATGCGTCAGGCCGGTAACCGCCAGCAGCGTGATGACGGCGCCGTTGTGCGGCAAGGTGTCCATGCCGCCGCTGGCCATCGCGGCAACGCGATGCAGCACGTCCATGGGGATGCCGGCGGCCACCGCGCCGTCGATAAAGGTCTGCGCCATCGCGGCCAGCGCGATGCTCATGCCCCCCGAGGCGGACCCGGTGATGCCCGCCAGCGACGTCACCGCCACGGCTTCGCCCACCAGCGGATCGGGTATGGCCTTGAGCGCGTCGGCCACCAGCAAGAAGCCGGGCAGCGCCGCGATGACGCCACCAAAGCCGTATTCGGCCGCCGTGTTCATGGACGCCAGCAGCGCGCCCGACACGGCGCTTTTGCTGCCTTCGGCAAAATGCGCCTTGATGGTCGAAAACGAGAACAGCAGGATGGTGGCAATGCCGGCAATCAGCGCGCCCATTACGGCCCACAGCGCGACCTGGTCGTCGGCGTTGATGGGCATGGGTTTGGCCAGGCCGGGCAGGTCCACTTCTGAACCGGCGGGATACCAGCCCGGAATCCAGCGCGTCAGCAAGAAGTTCATCACCCCCACGACCACCAGCGGCAGCAGCGCGATCAGCGGGTGGTGGTTGCGTTCCGTGGCCGGGGTGGTGGGTTCGTTGCGCAGTTCAGTGCCATAGGTTTCCCCGGCCGCCGCCGCGCGCTTGCGGCGCCATTCCAGGTACGTCACGCCCACCGTCAGCGTGAAGGCAGCGCCGATCAGCCCCAGCCATGGCGCGGCCCACGTCGTGGTTTCAAAGAAGGTGGTGGGGATGATGTTCTGGATCTGCGGCGTGCCCGGCAGCGCCGTCATCGTAAAGGTGAACGCACCCAGCGCAATGGCGCCCGGCATCAGGCGCTTGGGGATGCCGCCCTGGCGGAACATTTCGGCCGCGAACGGGTAAACGGCAAACACCACCACAAACAGCGATACGCCGCCGTAGGTCAGCACCGCGCAGACCAGCACGATGGCGATGATGGCGCGTTCGGCCCCGATCATGCGCAGCACGGCCTGCACGATGGCGCGCGAAAAGCCGGAGAGCTCGATCAGCTTGCCGAACACGGCGCCCAGCAGGAACACGGGGAAATACAGCTTGGCAAACCCCGCCATGCGTTCCATGAAGATGCCCGAAAACACCGGGGCCAGCGCGGAAGGGTCCGTCAACAGCACCGCGCCCATGGCGGCGATGGGCGCGCACAAAATGACGCTATAGCCTCGATACGCCGCCAGCATCAGAAACGCCAGCGCCGCCACCACGATAAACAATCCGGTCATTCAGGACTCCAGGAATGAAGAGATAAGGGGTGAAGGGCATACACCTTACCCGATCATTCCGGCAAGCCGCACCTCGCCCACCACCCATCGCAGCAGGCGCGCCGCATGGGTCTGGATAGGGGCGCCGTCAGGCACGAGATTCCAGCGAGACAAATAGGGTTCAAACATCGACGAGGTTTCGCCGGGGATTCACAACGTTGACATCAATGCCGCCGCCTTGCGCGCCAGCCGCGCCACGCCGAAGCTGGTGGCCAGCTCGTGGCCTTCCAGGTCCGACAGCGGGACCCACCGCGCGTCGCGCGCATCGTCGCCCGGGACCGGCTCGCCGGACTGCCAGCGGCACAGCATGGCGATCAAGATGAAATGGCGGCGCAGCACGCCGGCCTCGTCGCGGTCGAAGACGTCGACGGCGTCGAACACAAGCAGCGGCTCGGCCACCACACCGGTTTCTTCCAGCAGTTCTCGCGCAGTGGCGATTTCCAATGGCTCGCCGGCGTGGATCTTGCCGCCGGGGAAAGCCCAGCAATTTTCGTCGGGCGGGTTGGCGCGGCGCACCAGTAGCACGTGGCCATCACGGATGACGGCGGCGATGGTGGCGGCGATGGGGCCACGCGCCGGCTCGGGCGCAGCGGCGGCGGCGGGATCGGATGACGGGGTCGCCGTGGACGAACCCGAGGCCGCGCTTGCACGCTGGGCAGCGGATGAAGGGGGGGCGGCGTTGGAAGGGGAACCGGGGGGCGGCGCGGCGGTGGGCATGCGGAAATCTCCAAGCGGTGGCGCTCATCCTAGCGTATTCGGACGCGCCACCGCCTGGAGCGGGCTTGCTACTTCTTCACCAGCGGGCAGGTCGACTTCGACAAGGGCATGAACGCCTGGTCGCCCGGCAGCGTTGCGACCAGCTTGTAGTAGTCCCACGGCCGCTTGGATTCCGACGGCTGCTTGACCTCGAACAGGTACATGTCATGCACCATCCGCCCGTCCTCGCGGATGCGGCCGTTGGTGGCGAAGAAGTCGTTGATGGGCATGGACTTCATCTGCTTCATCACGGCTTCCGGCGCGTCGGTGCCGGCCGCCTGCACCGCCTTCAGGTAGTGCATCACCGACGAATACGTGCCCGCCTGGCTCATGTTGGGCATCTTCTTGAGCTTGTCGTAATAGCGCTGCGACCAGGCGCGCGTCTGGTCATTCATGTCCCAGTAGAACGCTTCGGTCAAGGTGAGGCCGGCGGCGGCGTCCAGGCCGATGGCGTGGATGTCGTTGATGTACAGAAGCAGGCCGGCCATTTTCTGGCCGCCCTTGGTCAGGCCGAATTCGCTGGCCGCCTTGATGGCGTTAACCGTGTCGCCGCCCGCGTTCGCCAGGCCGACCACTTGCGCCTTGCTGGCCTGCGCTTGCAGCAGATAGGACGCAAAATCGCTGGACCCCAAAGGGTGGCGCGATGCGCCCAGCACCGTGCCGCCGTTGGCCTTGACGACCTCGGTGGCGGACGCTTGCAGTGTGTGGCCAAAGGCGTAGTCGGCCGTCAGGAAGTACCAGCTCTTGCCGCCCTTTTCAACGGTGGCGCGCGCCGTGGTGTTGGCCAGCGACCAGGTGTCGTAGGTGTAGTGCACCGAATAAGGCGAGCATAAATCGTTGGTGATGCGTTCCGTGCCTGGGCCGCTGAACACCACGATCTTCTTCTTTTCCCGGGCCACTTCCAGCACGGCCAGCGCGGGCGCGGACCCCGCCACGTCCATGATGGCGTCCACTTTCTGCGTGTCGTACCACTCGCGCGCCTTGGCGGCGGCGATGTCGGCCTTGTTCTGGTGGTCCACCACCATCAGGTCGATCTTCTTGCCCAGCACCGTGCCACCGAAATCGGCGATGGCCATCTCGGCGGCGGTGGCGCTGCCCTTGCCCGTCACGTCGGCGTACACGCCGCTCATGTCCAGGATCAGGCCCAGCCTGACGATGTCGTCAGAGATGGCGGCCGGCTGCTGCGCCCACGCCGGGGTGGCAGCCGCCGCCGCCAGGGCGGAAGCGGCGAACAAACGGGTAATCGTGCTGCGGCATTGCATGGAAATCCGGGGCATCTTGGCGTAAGCCATGGTTTGTCTCCTCTTGTGCCGGATCATGTGAAAACCTGCTGGCGCCTTGATGGCGCTCTGGCTTTTTTGGGGCGGGCCGCGAAAGTGGCGTGGACGGGCGATGGGCTCCTTGGGCGATGGTGGCGAGGGCGGGGCGGGGCCTGGGCCTTGACCCGTCAGCGCTGGGCCAGCAAATCGAATTCCATCCGCACTTTGCGAAACGGAAATTCCAGCCGCGCGAAATACACCACGCGACCGTCGATGCAGGCGTAGCGACGCAGCTCCGCCACCGGGGACGACACGGGAATCTGCAAGGATTCGGCCGACTCCTGGCCGGCTTCAATCACGTTCAACACCTGGCGCGCTTCGGTGATGCGGGTGCCGTAGAACTGGTCCAGCACGGGCGCCACGGTGCTTTTCTGGATGCGGGTGCGATGCTTGCGAAACAGTCCGCTTTCCAGGAACACTTCGCTGTAGCAAAAGGGGCCGGCATCCGTGGTGTGCACGCGCCGCAAATACTGGAACAGCCCGCTGCGGTCTGCCTCGCAAGGCATGCCCAGCGTGTCGGGCAAGGGGGAATCGGCGCTGGATTCCACCAGCGACACGGTGCCCAGCTGGTTGCTCAGTTCTACCGTTTCGGCCCAGGTCTTGGGTATCAGCAGCGTGGGCGTTTCCGGCAGTTCGGCGTTGACGAAGGTGCCCGACCCGCGTGAACGCCGGATCAACCCGTCCTGTTCCAACAGGCCGAACGCCTGCCGGATGGTCGCCCGCGAGATGCCATAGGTTTCCATCAGCGATTCCAGCGGCGGAATCTGTTGCCCCGGCCGCCAGGTTCGATTCTGGATATGGCTGCGAAACAGCGCCGCCGCTTGCAGGTAAAGCGGCTGGGGGCTGCGCGAAAAAAGCTTGCGGGCGGGCATGGGGTCAGGGCGCGGGCGGTGAGGAGGGATCCGAGAGCATAGCGTTTGCCATGTCGCGCAGCCGATGTTTCTGGATCTTGACCGAATTGGCGCTTTCCACCGAGGGAAAGGCGTCCAGCACCGTGTAACCCACCGGCACCTTGAAGCCGGCCATCGCCGCCTTGCACGCGGCGGTCCAGGCGGCGGGATCGGCATGCGCGCCGTCTTGCAGCAGCACAAAGGCGTAGGGCACGAACTTGCCATGGCGCATGGCACCCACCACCTGGCAGGCGCGCACGCCAGGCAGGGTTTCAACCACCTGTTCGATTTCCACGGGGTTCACCAGAAAGCCCGACAAGCGCAGCGAATCGCCCATGCGGGTCTGGAACACAAACTGGCGTTCGGTCAGCGTGTAGCCCAGGTCGCCCGTCTTGAAATAGCCGTCGGCGGTGACGGCGTTGCGGGTCGCCTCAGGGTTGTCCAGATAGCCTTGCATCAGGCTGGGCGACAGGATTTCGATTTCGCCCGATTGGCCGTGCGGCAGCACTTGGCCGCTGTCCGGGTCGCGGGCGCGCACGCGGGCGTCGGGGTAGATCAGGGTGCCGCCGGGCTGGTGCAGGGCCGCCACGTCGCCCTGGGCCGGATCGCGGGGCTGGCCCGCCACCAGCGCGATCAGTTCGCTGGAGCCGTACAGGCCGGTCAAGGGCACGCCGGCCTGGCGCGCCAGGTCCAGCATGTTGTCCAGCGCGGGCGTGAAACTGGCAAAGCCGAACAGCCGGGCGGACTGGAACGCGCTGGCCGGCGCCGCCTGCATCATGCCCACCAACGCTTCATTGTTGGCATAGGTGTGCGTGACGGCATGGCGGGCGATGGCGTCGGCCGATTCGGCGGCGTTGAATACGGGCGCGCATACCACCGGCACGCCCCGCGCCAGGCCACCCACCAAGGTGGCAAAGCCGAACGCGCCGCAAAACGGTGCGCTGGCCAGGATGCAGCTGTCGTCGTCGTACTCGAAAGCGTCAGCCACCGTGGCACCGTGGCGCAGCAGCGTTTGCTGGTCGTGCAATACGAATTTGGGCTTGGACGTGGTGCCGGACGTGGTGAAGCACAGCACCCCGGCGTTGCCGTGCGGGGAAGGGGGCCGGGCCTGGGTGGCGAGCAGGTCGGCATAGCGATGCGCGGGCTTGCCATGCAGGGATGCGAAGGGGGCGCCCGCGTCAGAGTCGGCAATGGCCACGACGCCTTGCAGGCGCGTCAACTCCTGTGCCGGCACGTCGGCCAGAATGCCCGCGAAATCAATGCCCTTGAACCCCGGCCAGAACACCAGCCAGTCTGCCTGGCCCCGTCCCAATATGTCGGCCACTTCCAGCGCGCGAAAGCGCGTGTTGACGGCCAGCACCAGCGCGCCCAGATGCGCGCACGCCAGAAAGGACTCTACCCAGGCGGCGCAGTTGGGCAACCACAGCGCCACGCGGTGCCCGGGCCGCACGCCGATATGCGCCAGGCCCGCCGCCAACGCGCGGCTTTGATCGCGTAGCTGCCGCGCGCTGATCGGCACGTTCTGGTCGATCAGCAGGCTGGCGTCGGGGCGGCGGTCTGCCAGCGCGTCCAGGTGCGCGGCAAAGGTCGAAAAAGGCTGCGTCATGGCTTACACCGTGGCAATGGGCGTCACGGGTGAACCCACCGCGCCGGGCATGCGCAGCGGCGGGGCGGTCAACAGGAAGCGGTTGCGCCCGTTGGCGTGCAGCCAATCGGCCAGGTCCTTCAAATACCAAAGCTCGGCCAGCGGCACCCCCAGCTTGAACAGGCAATGGTGATGCAGCGGCAGGATGGAATGGCCGGGGCCGGATGTGCGGGCCGGGTACGATTCCACGGCGTAGTTGTCGGCGCAGATGGCGGCCACGCCGCTGGCGCTGATCCAGTCCAGCAAGGCGCTGTCGGCGCCGTCCAGCACCGCGCCGGTCTGTTCAAGCGCGTGCGGGTCCGGCTGGCCGTTCATTTCGATCAGGCGTTCGGCAAAACCGGTGCGCAGCACCAGCATGTCGCCCGTTTCTACTTGCACATTCTGTTCGCGCATGGCCGCTTGCAGCTGCTCATGACCGACCAAGGTGCGGCCCGGGCCGAACGCGCGTTCCAGGTCCACCAGCACGCCGCGCCCCTGCATGCCCTTTTCGGCATAGCGGCTGACGCTGAGCTTGCGCGCGAACGAGCCGCCGGGTGGGCAGCAGGCGTCGGCCGACGTATCCGGGTCAGTGCCGCCAAACACGTCCACGCCCGCGGCGTAGCCGTTGTAGTAGACGCGGCGCGCTTCGCCGTCGCCCTGGATGTCGAACAGCGCGCCGACGTGGCACAGGCCATCCCATTGCGTGGAATATTGCATCGACAGCGTGACCTGGTCGTCGGACAGCACGTCAACGGCCTCGGGCTGCAACTGCGACATCGCAAAGTTCAGGTACGGCGTGCCTTCACGGAACGTGGGTTTCAGCGTGGGTGCATGGCGGCGGGGGTTGAGCACGTTGCCGCCAGGCAGGTCCAGCGGCAGCGACAGGCAGAACACCTTGCCCGCGCGCACTTCGCGCACCGCCTGCAAAACCTTTTCCTCGGTCAGCAGGTTCAGCCGACCCAACTCGTCGTCGGGGCCGAAGTCGCCCCAGGTCGATCCTTCGGGGCGTTGCGTCCAGCGTTTCATTGCTTGTCTCCTATTCGATTTCTATGTTTTTATAACTATAGTACGTATTTACGTACTTTGAGCGGGCGTCGTAACAAGCTGCCGTTTTCGCCCTCGTTCAATTCAAAAGAAATCCGCAAACAGCGGGTTCGACAGGAGACAAGTTCATGACCCAATCCGTTTCCCCGCGCGTCGGGCGGCGCCGGCTGGCGCTGGCCGCCCTGGCGCTGTTGGCGTTGCCCGTGGCGCATGCCGCGGGCTATCCCGACCACCCTGTGACCGTGGTGGTGCCGTATCCCCCGGGCGGCGGCGCCGACATCTTTGGTCGCGCCATCGCCAATGCCTTGCAACCCGGGCTCAAGCAGACGGTGCTGGTCGAAAACAAGCCCGGCGCGGGCGGCAACATCGGCATGGCTTACGTGGCGCGCGCCAAGGCCGACGGCTACACGCTGGGCCTGGGCACCATCGGCACGCAGACCATCAACCAGTTCCTGTACAGCAACATGGCGTTTGATCCCGAACGCGATCTGGTGCCGATTGCCTTGGTGTCCACCACGCCCAACGTGATTGCCGTCAGCGCAAAGTCGCCCTACAAGACGGTGGCCGACGTCATCCGCGCGGCCAAGCAGTCGCCCGACAAGAAGCTGACCTACGCGTCGCCGGGCATCGGCTCGTCGGTGCACCTGACCGGCGCCTACTTCGAAGCGATGGCGGGCGTGATGATGTTGCACGTGCCGTTCAAGGGCACGTCGGCGTCGCTGCCGGCCGTGGCGGGCGGGCAGGTGGACCTTTTGTTCGACAACCTGCCCGGCGCGCTGGCGCAGATCAAGGACGGCAACCTGGTGCGCGGCGTGGCCGTGACGTCGGCCGAACGCGACGCGTCGGTGCCCAATCTGCCGACCGTTGCCGAATCCGGCTTGCCCGGTTTTGACGTGACGGCGTGGTTCGCCTTGTATGCCCCGCGCGACACGCCGGCGCCGGTGGTCAAGCAGCTGATCGAGGCGGCGCGCAGCGGCTTGCAAAGCGCTGCCGTGGCGACGAATTTCGCCACCATGGGTGCAAAACCCGGTACGCTTTTCGGCCCTGACCTGGCCGCCTTCGAACGCGCCGAGCGCAAGAAATGGGGCGGGCTCATCAAAGACCAAGGAATCACCGCGCAATGAACACGCCCATCGCACTTGTCACCGGCGGCAGCCGCGGCATCGGCCGCGCCATCGTCGCCCGCCTGCTTCGCGACGGCTATCAGGTCGTCAATTTCAGCCGCCGTCCGCCCGATGCGGTGCTGCCGGGCGAGACTTTCCGTTCGGTCGACCTGGGCGATGCGGCCGCCACGCGCCAGGCCGCGCAAGCGCTTGCGGCCGAGCGCCGTGTGCTGCACCTGGTGAACAACGCCGGCATGATTCAGGTGGCGGATATCGCAGACGTGACCGAGGCCGATCTCCAGCGCACGCTGGCCTTGAACCTGACCGCGCCCGTGCTGCTGCTACAGGCGCTGCTGCCTGCGATGCGCGAGGCGAAGTACGGGCGCGTGGTCAATATCGGCAGCCGCGCGGCGCTGGGCAAGGGCGGGCGCACGGTCTATGGCGCGTCCAAGGCCGGGCTGGCCGGCATGACGCGCACGTGGGCGCTGGAACTGGCGGCGGACGGCATCACGGTGAACACCGTGGCGCCCGGGCCGATCGCCACTGAATTGTTCAACCAGTCCAACCCCCCGGGGGCGCCGAAGACGCTGGCCTTGGAAGCGTCCATTCCGGTGCAGCGGGTGGGTCAGCCGGAAGAAGTTGCGCACAGCGTCGCGATGTTTCTGGACCGGCAGGCGGGGTTCATGACCGGGCAACTGCTGTATGTCTGCGGCGGGATGTCGGTGGGTCTGGCCGGCTGACGCGGGTCGGGGCGCCGGGGTCGCGGCGCGGCGCGGCCCGGCATCCGGGCGCGGCGCACGCGGCCTATTGCGGCTTCCATACGCGGCCATCCGAGGAACGGAAGCGGCCGCCGGTCGCGCAGCATCCGCCCGCGCCCATCGCCATTTCACCGATCTCGGCTTCCACCATCTTGCCCACGCGGCTTAGCGACTGCCGCTGGCAGTCCATGAACGACGGGTAGAACTCCGGCTCCAATACCTTGGTCCAGCGACGCGCGCCGGATGAACTTTCCGGATCGGCTTCGTTCAGGTAGACCTCGCAATCGTTGACGATCAGGTGCACCGGCTGGCCGTTAAGATCGCCTTTGAACTCGCGGCTGGGCGTCAGGTCCTTGAACAAGCGCTGTTCCAGGGTCAGCTTGGGCGGGCCGGCGGGGTCATCGCAACCGGCCAGCAGCGGCAGGGCAAGGCCCACGGCCAACAGCGCAACGGCACGGCGCAAGGGCGTGTAAGGGGCAGCGGGTGTGGTCATGGAGCGGGCCTGTTGTGGAGTGGCCCGACAAGTTGCCGGACCGATTTTTTCGACATCTTACCGGTCGCCTGCAACGCGCTGGCCCGTTCCTGGCGCAAGCGCCGCAGCACTTCGGTGGGCGCCACGCCGAAGTGCGCGGCAAATTTACGCTGGAACGTGCGGCGCGACATATGGCAGGCATCGGCCATGTCGTCCACTGTCCAGCGGGCCGACAGCTTTGCCTCGATCTTCTCGACCAGGTCCCGGAACGGCGCGGACACGCGGTCCTGCAAGCGCAGCGTCTGGCTGTATTGGCGCTGATCGCCATCGCGCCGCATGAAGACCACCAGCCGCCGCGCCACCTGCTGCGATAGCGCCGCGCCAAAGTCGCGTTCGATCAGCGCCAGCGCCAGGTCGATGCCCGCCGTCACCCCCGCCGACGTCCAGTACTTGCCGCTTTCGATGAAGATGCGGTCGTCTTGCACGCGCAGCGCGGGATACATCAGCCGGAGTCGGTCCGCGGACCGCCAATGCGTGGTGACCGCGCGGCCATTGAGCAGGCCGGCGGCGGCCAGCACGAAGGCGCCCGTGCAAACGCTGCACGTACGCGGGGCAAGGGCGTCGCGGCGTCGCAGCCAGGCCATGGTTTCGGCGTGGGCGCTGGCGCGGTCCACCCCCGGGCCGCCCGGCACGAACATCATGTCGATCGGTGCATCGGCATCGTGTTCGAAGGTGCCATCCACCTGCATGCGCAGGCCCTGTTCCCAGGTGGCGACCACCGGCGTTGCCGCGATGGTGCGCAGTTGGTAGAGCGGTTTGCCGGCCTCTTCGTTGGCGGACGTGAATGCCTGCCAGGGGCCCGCCAGATCCAGCGGCTGGAAGCCGTCGTACAGCAGGAACAGCACGCGTTGTGGCGCAAATTCATCCGCTTCTGGCGCACCGGCGCGGGCGCGTCCGCCTATGCTGGACGCTGGCGTTTTCAAGGGAGCATCGTCATGCATGTGAATTTTCTCTTGTTCGAAGGGCTGACCCAGCTGGATATGACCGGGCCCTACGAGGTCTTGGCGAACGCGCCGGGCTTCACGGTGGATTTTGTCGCAAAAACCCGCGATCCGGTACGGTGCGATCGCGGCTTGCAATTCGTGCCCACGCAAACGCTGGCGTCGGCACGGCAATGCGACCTGCTGGTGGTGCCGGGCGGGCCGGGCACGGATGATGCCATCGTCGATGCCGATTGGGTGGCCTTCACGCGGCAGCAGGGCTTGGCGGCGCGCTATTTGTTCGGCATCTGCACCGGTTCGTTGTTGCTGGGCGCGGCGGGGCTGCTGCGCGGCAAGCGCGCGTCCAGCCACTGGCGCGCCCGCGAACTGCTGTCGCGCTTTGGTGCGATCCCCAACGAAGAACGCTTGTGCGTGGACGGCAACATCTACACGGCCGGTGGCGTCACGTCGGGCATCGACATGGGCTTGAAGGTGGTGGCGGCGCTATGCGGGGAAGACGTCGCCAAGCTGATCCAGTTGCAAATCGAATACGACCCCAAACCGCCGTTCCCCGGCGGCACGCCCCGCACCTCCGAGCCCGCCGTGGTCGAGCGTTATCTGGCGATGTCGCAGGCGCGCTTTGACCGTCGCGCCGCGCGGGTGGATCAGGCGGCGGCCAATATGCCGTCGTGAAGACAGCGTGGGCTACTTGCTCAGGTGGTCCAGCGGAAGCGGGCTTTGGGGCTTGACGGTTTGAATGGCGAAGTTGCTGCGGATGTCTTTCACGCCGGTCAGCTTCAATAGCGTGCCCAGCAAAAAGCGCTCGTATCCGCGCAGGTCCGGCACCACCACTTGCAGCAGGAAGTCAGACTCGCCCGATACCAGGTGCGCCGCAATGACTTCGGGCAGGGCGCTGACTTCCTTGCGGAACTGCTCGGCGTCGCGCTCGTGGTGCCGCTCGACCTTCACCCCAACGAATACGGTCAGGCCCAGGCCCACTTCGTCGGGCGCCAGCCGGGCTTCGTAGCCCTGAATGACGCCCGATTCTTCCAGCATGCGCACCCGCCGCAGGCAGGGCGATGGCGACAGGCCAATTTGCTCGGCCAGCTCAACATTGGTCAGGCGGCCGTTCTTCTGCAAGGCTTCAAGAATGCGGCGGTCGTAGGCGTCCAGTTCATGTTTTGGCATGGAATTTAGCAAAGGGATAGTTTATTAGCGCAATGTGCCAACCATCATAGTTTGCTTGGCATGAATCGCAAGCACATGCTAGCCCGATTTCTCTAGAATCACCGCGTTGAAGAGCATACGCGGGAGCGCGGATATGGCCGATATGGCGTTGTTTCTTGGGGCGTTGCTGATTGTGTACGTGGTGCCGGGCCCGGACATGATCCTGTTGCTGGAAACGGGCGTGCTGCGCGGGCGCGGGCAGGCGCTGGCGGTGGCCGTGGGGCTGGCCCTTGCACGCGCCGCGCACGTGACCCTGGCCGCGTTGGGCCTGGCAGCTTTGTTCAAGACCCATCCCTGGGCCTTCGACGCCGCGCGCACGGTGGGCGGCTGTTATCTCATGTGGTTGGGCGTGAAGCTGTTGCGCGCCAAGCCAGTCGTGCTTGATGCCACCGGCCAGCCGGCCGCGCGCGGCAAGGGCCTGGGCGCCGCCTTGCTAAGCGGCGTGTTGACCAATGTGCTCAACCCCAAGGCCCTGCTGTTTTGCTCGGTGCTGCTGCCGCAGTTCGTGTCGCCCGCGCATGGGTCCATCGGGCAACAGTTTGCGGTGCTGGGCGTCATACTCGTCAGCTTGGGGCTGACGTTCGATGTGATATGCGCCTTGGCGGGCGGGGCGGTGGGGCGCTGGATGTCTGCCAGCCCCCGTGCCCAAAAGGTGCAAGGCATGGTCTTCGGCACGGCGCTGATTGCCTTCGGCCTGCGCCTGACCTTCGCGCAGCGCCCGGCCTGAAGCCGGGAAGCGGGGCGGACGTTGGGCATTGGCCAGACGCCCCGCGCCGGCCGCTTTCCGCGTCTTGCCCCTTACTTGCCGAAAGCAAATTCCCCGGTGTCCACGTCGTCGTTGTCCACCTGTTCTTGCACGGGCGGGGGCGTGGCGCCGTCTTGCAGCATTTCAGCCGGCGTCATGCCCTTGGTCAGTTCCAGGGCCTGGCGTTCAAACAGGCGCCGGTACAGGCCACCCTTCAAGCGAATCAGCTGGTCATGGCTGCCTTCTTCAATGATGCGGCCATGGTCCATCACCAGCAGTCGGTCCAGCGCGCGCACCGTCGACAGCCGGTGCGCCACCACCAGCGTCGTGCGGCCCACCATCAGGCGGTCCATGGCCTGCTGGATCAGCACCTCGCTTTCGCTGTCCAGGCTGGACGTGGCTTCGTCCAGGATCAGGATGGGTGAATCCGCCAGGAAGGCCCGCGCAATCGCCACGCGCTGGCGCTCGCCGCCCGACAGCTTCACGCCGCGTTCGCCCACCAGCGTGTCGTAACCCTTCGGTAGCGACATGATGAAATCATGCGCGCTGGCCAGCCGGGCTGCTTTTTCGATGTCGGCCTGCGTGGCGCCGGGGCGGGCATAGGCGATGTTCTCCGCCAACGTGCGATGAAACAGCACGGGGTCCTGCTGCACGATCGCGATCTGGCCGCGCAGCGACGCCTGCTTCACCTGGGCAATGTCCTGCCCGTCGATTGTGATGCGGCCTTCGTTCACGTCATACAGACGCTGGATCAGCTTGATGAACGTGGTCTTGCCCGACCCGGAATGGCCCACCAGCCCGACGCGTTCGCCCGGCGCGATGCGCGCCGAGAACTTGTCGTACAGCGGCGTGTTGTGTGCGCCATAGCGAAAGGTCACGTCTTCAAAACGGATCTCGCCCGCCTTGACCTGGATGGTTCCCGCGCCCGGCCGGTCGGCCACGCCCAAGGGCTGGCGTTCCATCGCCACCAGTTCTTCCATGTCGTTGACCGAGCGTTGCAGGTTGCGGATGTGCATGCCCACGTCGCGCAGATAGCCTTGCAGCACGAAGAACATCGTGAGCGTGAACGTGATGTCGCCCACCGTGGCCTGGTTGCGCGACCACAGCAGCAAGGAGGCGCCCAGGATGGCCGCCTGCATCGCCACCAGCATCGCGCCCTGGATGCCGCCGTTCAGCGTCGCGCGCACCCAGGTGCGGCGCGTGCGGTTGCGCCACTTGTTCACCACGCGATCCAGCCGCACCTCTTCACGCGTTTCGGCGCCAAATGCCTTGACCACCGCGTTGCAGCTGACGGCGTCGGCCAGCGCGCCGCCCATGCGCGTGTCCCAGGCGTTGCCCAGGCGCGCGGCCGGCGCCACATAACCCAGCGACAGCGCCACGGTGACGGCGATGTACAGCACCGAGCCCAGCCCGACCACCAGCCCCATCACCGGCCAGTGCGCGCCCAACAACGCCGTGGCGCCCACCAACATGACCACCGACGGCAACAGCGCGATCAGCAGCGTGTCGTTCAGGATGTCCACGGCCCACATGCCGCGCGTGATCTTGCGTACGGTGGAACCCGCAAAGCTGTTGGCATGCCAATCCGTCGAAAAGCGCTGCACCCGGTAAAAGGCGTTCGACACAATGCCGTTCATCATCTTCAACGTGAACGTGATGATGTTCTGGAACACCGCCTGGCGCAGCAGCGTGCCGCCCACGCCCAGCGCCACCAACAGCCAGAAGGCGGTGATGGCGGCGCTCCAGGCCAGTTCGTCGCCGGACGAGCCGGACGCCACGGCGTCAACCAGGCGGCCGGCATACATCGGCGTCAGAATGTCGGCCACGGCCGACAGCAAGGCCAGCAGCACGATGACGACCGTGCGCCACGGTTGGAAGGCCCAATGCCGAAAGGTAAAGCCCAGGACGTCCTTGAAGGCCTGTCCTCGTAAGTCGATTTTTTTTCTAGCCATAACAATGGCCTGGCGGCACAAGACACGCCAGGATGTCCTTGTGATGAAAGAGGGAATGACATGCCGGGCGCAATGAGCGCCGGCGACTGCGTTTATGTGTTTGGGGCGGGCACGGAGGACCAGTCGCTAGGTAACGGTCTAGCGATGGGTCCGCGCGGGCGACGACTTAATGGCGTCGCGGGGACACGCGCGGGACGGCGTACGGCATGGGGTGATACATCATGCGGCCTCCCTGGCGGTAAGTGAAGTGAGGGAAAAAGAAATGGGCAAACGCCCGAATTGCTGATTCTATAGAGATGAGTTAAGGGAATCAACGGGGCGCCGCGCGCACACGCTTTCGATGTGGGTTTTTTTCAACGGCGACGGGTGCGCGGCTGGAAGGCGGCGAAGCCGGCCCAGCATTGCTGCGTGAAGTCGTACAGCGCATCTTGCGCCGTCAACGGTGTGCGCCCGGCCAGGCGCGCCAATACGTAATGGCCTTGGCGCTGCGGGTCGGGCGGCAGCGGCACTTCGACCAGTTGCCCCGCTTGCTGTTCACGCTGCGTTACGCAAATCACGCCCAGCAGCAGCGTGTCGGTGTGCAGCGCCAGGTCCACCAGCGGGTCCAGGTTTTCGCAACGCAAGGTGACCATCTGTTCGGGCGCGCCGCCCGGGCCCAGCGTCTCGGCAAGCCGCAGCGATACTTCGGGGCTTAACGTGCTGGACGCCACCGGGTACTGCCGTATGTGTTCGATGCCCACGTGCTTGTGCGCCAGGATCGGGTGGCCGGGGCGGCACACCATGCCGGCGCGCAGCGGCGCCAGCGGGCGCGTGTCGATGTCGGCGGCGTCATACAGCATGCGCGCATCGCAGACCATGGCGTCGATGCGTTCCGCGCGCAGCATGTCCAGCAGCGCGGCCGTGGCGCCCAGTTCGACGCCCACGCGCACCTGCGGGCGATTGGCCGCCATGTGCGCCAGAAAAGGCGATAGCAGCAACGAGGCCGGCGTTGGGCTCAGCCCGATGGTCAACGTGCCGGAATCGCCGCTATGCAGCGCTTTGAGTTCGCGTTGCAGCTCGGCTTCTTCGAAGCGCATGCGGCGCGCGCGTTCCGCCACGCAGGCGCCATAAGGCGTCAGGTGGACCTGGCGCGTGCCACGGTCCAGCAACGGCAAGCCCAGCTCGGCCTCCAGCGCCTGGATGCTGCGGCTTAAGGCGGGCTGCGACAAATTCACCTTTTGCGCCGCCAGCGAAAAAGTGCCGTATTCCACCACCGCCAGCAAGTGCTTGAGCTTTTGAAAATCCATAACCTTTCCGCATCAAAGTCATGACATAAATGCATTGGCATTATAAGTAATGCCTTCTTATCATGGTCCCCGACGGCGCTCGGCAGAGGCGCCGCATCCCGCGCCCGGGCACTCGCACGATGGGCGCGGCTTATCAATTTGGAGACAGATTCAATGAAGCAGCATTTGTTGTCGGCCGCCGTCTTGGCGGCCTGCGCCAGCGTGGGCGCGGCCCCGGCCTGGGCCCTGGAGCCATCCCGGAACGCGAATTCCGCCCCGCCGGCCATGCAAGGCTCGGCGCCCGTATCCGCCGCCACCGGTCAGGCGCCCCGCGCCGCGTCCAAGGCCGTCACGATCCGTCGCGATGGCTACGGCATGCCCCACGTGTACGCCGACACGGTGTATGGCCTGTTCTACGGCTACGGCTACGCGGTCGCGCAAGACCGCTTGTTCCAGATGGAGATGGCGCGCCGCAGCACGCAGGGCCTGGTCGCAGAAGTGCTGGGCGAAAAAATGGTGGCGTTCGACAAATCCATACGCGGCAACTTTTCGCCCGAACGCATCCAGCGCCAGCTTGCCGCGCTGCCCGATTCCGAACGCCAGATCCTGGACGGCTATGCCGCCGGCATGAATGCGTGGATCGCGCGCGTGCGGGCCGATCCCGGCACGTTGATGCCCAAGGAATTCAACGACCTGCAATTTCAGCCGGCCAACTGGACGGCCTATGACGTGGCGATGGTGTTTGTGGGCACCATGGCCAACCGGTTCTCGGATGCCAACAGCGAAGTCGACAACCTTGCCCTGCTGACCGCCTTGAAAGACAGGCACGGCGAGGCTCGCGCGATGCAGATCTTCAACCAGCTGCGCTGGATGACCGACAGCCGCGCGCCCACCACCGTGCCCGAAGAAGAGGGCGTGTATCAGCCGGGAACCCCGTCCGCCGGGGCGCCGGCGCCGGCCAAGCTGTCGTACGCCTTGCCGCGCTACGACGGCACGCCGCCCATGCTGGAACGCGTGGCGCGCGACCCGCAAACGCGCGGTGTGCTGTCCGACCAGTCCAACGACGTGGCCACCGACGCGCCAGCCCGCATGCTGGCGCAGTTCGCTGAATCAGGCCAACCCGGCATCGCCGGCTTTCCCACCACCAGCAATATGTGGATCGTGGGCCGCGAGCACGCCAAGGACGCTAAGTCCATCTTGTTGAACGGCCCGCAATTCGGCTGGTGGAACCCCGCCTACACCTATGGCATCGGCCTGCACGGCGCAGGGTTCGACGTGGTGGGCAACACCCCGTTCGCCTATCCCAGCATCCTGTTCGGCCACAACGCCCACGTCACCTGGGGCTCGACGGCAGGCTTTGGCGACGACGTCGACATCTATGCCGAAAAGCTCGACCCCGCCGACCGCACCCGTTATTTCCATGACGGCCAATGGAAGACGATGGAAAAGCGCACCGAGCTTATCCTGGTCAAGGGCGGCCAGCCGGTGCTGATGGACGTCTACCGCACGGTGCACGGCATCGTCACCAAGTTCGACGACAAGCAGCATGTGGCCTACGCCAAGGCGCGCGCCTGGGAAGGCTACGAGCTGCAATCGCTGATGGCCTGGACGCACAAGACGCAGGTGCGCAATTGGGACGAATGGAAGCAGCAGGCCGCGCGCCACGCGCTGACCATCAACTGGTACTACGCGGACGATCGCGGCAACATCGGCTACGCCCACACCGGCTTTTATCCCAAGCGCAAACCCGGCCACGACCCGCGCCTGCCCGTGCCCGGCACCGGCGAAATGGACTGGGACGGCATGCTGCCGTTTGCCACCAATCCGCAGGTCTACAACCCGCGCCAGGGCTTTATCGGCAACTGGAACAACCAGCCCATGCGCGGCTATCCTTCAACCGACCTGTTCGCCATCGTATGGGGCCAGGCCGACCGCTACGCCGAAATCGAAACGCGGCTGAAAGCCATGACGGCCAACGGCGGCAAGGTCAGCGCGCAGCAGATGTGGGACCTGATCCGCACCACCAGCTACGCCGACGTGAACCGCCGCCATTTCCTGCCGTTCCTGCAACGGGCGGTGGCGGGCTTGCCGGCCGATGATGCCCGCGCCAAGCTGGTGGCCGGGCTGACCGCCTGGGACGGCATGGGCACCAGCGACAAGCAGCCGGGCTACTACGACAACAACGGCCCGGCCGTGATGGACGCGTGGCTGCGCGCCATGCTGCGCGCGACCTTGGCCGACGACATGCCGGCCGACTTCTTCAAGTGGTACAGCGCTACCGGGTACCCCACGCCGGCCGCGCCGGCCGTGGGGTCACTGAACCTGACGGTGGGCGTGAAGGTGTTGTTCAACGCGCTGGCCGGCCCCGCTGCCGGCGTGCCGCAAACTTACGACTTCTTCAACGGCAAGCGCCCGGAATCCGTGACCCTTGCCGCACTGGACGAAGCCCTGGCCAACTTGCAAAAGACCTATGGACAGGACCCGGCCGCGTGGCGCATCCCGGCCGCGCCGATGGTGTTTGCGCCCAAGAACTTCCTGGGCGTGCCGCAGGCGGACGACAAGGCGGTGCTGAGCTTTCCGTCCACCCAGAACCGGGGCACCGAAAACAACATGACGGTGTTCGACGGCAAGGGCGTGCGGGCGGTGGACGTGGTGGCGCCGGGCCAAAGCGGCTTTGTCGCCCCGGACGGCACGGCGTCGGCGCACACGCGTGACCAGTTCGACATGTATCGGGACTTCGGCAGCAAGCGTGTCTGGTTCACGCCCGCCGAAGTGCGCGCCAACGCTAAGTCGGTAGAGACGTTGCGCTACTGACCGCGTACCCACCCTGGTGGCTTGCCAGGCGCGCATAAGCCCCTTGCCTGGCAAGCAATTGGTCGTGCGTGCCGGCCTCGGCCAGCGTGCCGCGGTCCAGCACCAGGATCAGGTCGGCATTGCGGATGGTGGACAGGCGGTGCGCAATCACCAGCGTCGTGCGGTGCTGCATCAGCGCGTCCAGCGCGCCTCGCACCTGTAGCTCGGACAAGGTGTCCAGGTGCGAGGTCGCTTCGTCCAGAATCAGCACGGGTGCATTTTTCAAGAAGGCCCGCGCAATCGAAATGCGCTGGCGCTGGCCGCCCGATAACTGCATGCCGCGTTCGCCGACGGGCGTTGCCAGGCCGTCGGGCAGCTGCTTGACGAAGTCGGTCAGCGCCGCCTGGGCCAGCGCGCGCCCCACCTCGTCGGGCGTGGCCTCGGGCCGCGCCAGCCGGATGTTTGCTTCCAGCGTGTCGTTGAACAGATAGGTGTCCTGGGTAACCAGGGCCACGCGTTCGCGCAGGCCATCCAGTTGCAGTTGACGCACGTCCATGCCGTCCAGCTTGACCGCGCCCAGGCGGGGGTCCCAGAAGCGCAGCAACAGACTGGCCACCGTGCTTTTGCCCGCACCCGATGCGCCCACGATGGCCACCGTGGCGCCGGCCGGCACCTTGAAGCTAAGGTCCTTCAGCGTGTCTTCCGCTTTGCCGGGATACGCGAAGCTGACGTGTTCAAACGCCAGCGCCAGGCCGTGTGTAGCGACAGGTGGCGACAGCGGTCCGTCGGCCACGGGCTCGGGTTCGTTGCTGACCACGTGCAGCCGGCGCGTGGCCGCGATGGTGTCGGCCAACTGGCGGCTGACCTGCGAAATTTCCGAAACGGGCAGGAAGGTCGCCATGGCGATCAGCACCAGCAACGGCAGCATGCCGGCCGACAGTGCGCCGGCTGACACCTGCAACGCGCCCACCACCGCCACCGCCAAGCCGCCCAGGCCCATCGCCACTTCAAACCAGGCGTTCTGCTTGGACAGGTCCCGCAGGATGGCAAGGCGCCGCACGCGGTAGGCGTCGGCTACTTTCAAGAATTCGGCACGGCGGCGGCCGGTGGCCTGGAATGCGGTCAGGTCAGCCAGCCCCTGGATGGTGTCCGTGGCGTGCGCGCTCATTTCGCCCAAGGCCTGGCGCGCCTTGTCGCCCAGGGCGTCAACGTGACGGCGGCCGCGCACGGGCGAGATCAGCGCGTAGGCCAGGAAGGGCAGTAGCGCCAGCGCTACCGGCCAGCTGTAAACGGCCAAAAAGCCCAGCACCGACAGCGGCACCAGCACCGACACGATGGCCGGGGCGATGGTGTGCGCGTAGAAATACTCGACCATTTCGACGTCCTGCGTGGCCAGTGCCACCAGGTCGCCAGAACGGCGCTGCAACAGGTAGGCGGGCGCCAGCCGTTCCAGCTTGTCGAACAGCTTGACCCGCATGTCGGCCAGCAACTGATACGCCATCGCATGCGCCAACCATGACTCCAGCCAATGGAACAGCGCGGCCAGTGGCGCGCAGACCAGCAGGCCCGCCACCAGGCCGCCGATATCGCGGCCGTCGCGGATTGCGGCCACGATCAGGGCGCTGAACACGCCGACGCCGATAAAGGCCGCCACGCGCGCCACGCCCAGCAGGATGGTGGCCGTCAACGTGCCGCGCCATGGCTTGACCACGGACAACAGTGTGCCTAGCGTGGCACGCCAGCCGACTTGTTGGGCGTCGGCGTCCAGCGGGCGCAGGGCAGGGCCTTGGGTGCGGTCGTCGTTGTCTTGCACGGGGTTGGCGGGGTCGGCGGCGCGGGTGTGGGTGGTGTTGGCGGCTGCGTCATTGCCCGCTTCCATGCCTTGCCGCGCCGCGAACCCCACCCCCGCCGACGGGTTCTCGTGCGCCTCGGCTTGTTCGTGCATCAGCCGGTAGTACAACCCGCGCTGCCGCATCAACTGCGCGTGCGGGCCGGCTTCAACGATGCGCCCGTGGTCCAGCACCAGGTTGCGGTCGGCGCCGATCACGCTGGCCAGCCGATGCGCCAGGATCAGCGTGGTGCGGCCCGCCATCAGGCGGTCCAGCGCCTGCTGGATCAGCGCTTCGTTTTCGGTGTCCACCGATGACAGCGCTTCGTCCAGGATCAGGATCGGCGCGTCGCGCAACAGGGCGCGGGCAATGGCCACGCGCTGGCGCTGGCCGCCCGACAATTGCAGGCCGCGCTCGCCGATACGCGTGGCATATCCGGCGGGCAGCGCCATGATGAAGTCATCGATATTCGCGGCGCGGGCGGCGGCGCGCACCTGTTCATGCGTGGCGTCCGGCCGACCCAGCCGCAGGTTGTCGTCGATGGTGCCGTGAAACAGCGTGATGTCCTGGCTGACCAGCGCGATCTGCGACAGCAGCGTTTGGGTGTCCAGCGTGTTGACGTCGTGCCCGCCGACGCGGATGACGCCCGCCTGCGGCACGCATTCGCGCAGCAGCAGGCGCACGATGGTCGACTTGCCCGCGCCACTGGGGCCCACCACGCCGACCCGTTCGCCGGCCGCGATGCTGAACGCCAGCCCCTGATGCGCTGGGCGTTCGGGCGTGTAGGCGAACGCCACGTCGTCGAATTCGATCGTGGGCGCCAGCTTTCCGGATGCCGGAGCGGCGGCGACGGCGCGGTCGCCTTGTGCGCCGTCTCGGGCTACGGAGGCGGGCACGGAGCCGGGCACGGAGGCGGGCACGGACGAGGTGGCGGCCACAGGCACGGGCGTAAGCGGTTGCGCATCCATCAACGCATGGATGCTGACCGCCGCGGATTGGCCCAGCATGCCGCGATGCAAGACCGAGCGCAGGTCACGCAACGGCCGGAAAATCTCGGTGCCGGCCATCAGCACGATCAGCAGCGCTTCCACGCTCATGTCACCGGCGGCGACGCGCCACGCGCCCAGGGTCAGCGCCAGGGCGGCGCCCAGGGCCACGCCCAGATCGCTGATGCCGCGCGTCAGCAAGCTGACCGACAGCACCCAGAACGTGTTGTCGGACAGGCTGCGGGCGCGCTCGGCCAACCGCCGGCCCCACGCCTTGCCCTGCCCATAAGACTTCAAGGTAGGCAGGCCTTGCACCGCATCCAGAAAGTCTTCGCCGAACGCATTCAGCGCACGGGTGCGTGCCTGGCTGGCGCGGCGGTCCAGCATGTGCACGGCCATGGGGCCGAACAGGGCGAACAGTGCCGCCGCCAGAAACACCAGCGCCGTGGGCACGTCCCAGAACGCAATCACGGCAAAGATCGCAAAGGGCGCGACGGCCGCGATGGCCACTTGCGGCAGGTACTGGCCGAAAAACGTTTGCAGCTGCTCGACGCCATCGACCACCGTCAACATGACGCCGCCGGTACGCTGGTTGGCAAACCAGGCGGGTCCCAACGCGACGATGCGGTCATACAGCTTGCCGCGCAGGCTTTGCTGTATTTGCGCAGACGTGTGGTTGGCCTGCACGGTGCGCCAGTGGTCGAACAGCGCGCGCAGCAGCACCATCGCGCCCACGCACAGCGCGGGCGTGATCCAGTCTTGCCAGGGTGCGCCGTTGAACACGCGGGCCAGCAACTGGCCCAGGAAGACATACCGCGCAATGCCCGCGCCAAGCGCCAGCAGGCCAAGGAAAATGCCGCCCGCCATGCCGGCGCGCAATCCTGCCGTCAAGCGCCACAACCGAGAGTCGAAATACATGTCTATGCTCCATCCAGAGCCAGCATGGTCGCTGATCCGCCGGCTTCGCGATAGCGAGTGTTTTTCAATCATGGGTTGAGATAAACTCAACCCATGTCCGATCAGCCCAGCCACACGCCGCCCCTGGCCGCCCTGCGTGCCTTTGAAGCCGTTGCCCGCCTGGGCAGCCTCAGCCGCGCGGCTGCCGAACTGCATGTCACCAAGAGCGCGGTCAGCCATCAGCTGCGGGCATTGGAGGCGGATCTGGGCGTATCGCTGTTGCGGCGCGGCGGCACCGTACGCCGCGCCGAAACCACCCCGGCGGGCGGCGAGCTTCTGGCTTCCGTACAACAGGCCTTGACCCTTTTGGACACCGCCTGCCGCCAGGTCCGCGCCACGGCGCGGGGCAAGCGCCGCTACACATTGAACGTGTCGGCCAACCCGTCGCTGGCGGCGCTGTGGCTGGCGCCGCGCATCGGCCGCTTCATCGAACTGCACCCCGACATCGGCGTGCAGGTCTATCTGCACGCCAGCCAGGATCCCGCCTGGAAAAGCCAGGACATCGACCTGGCGTTTCTGCACGTGCGCACCGGCGGGCCGCATGTGGCCGAGGCCGGCGACATCGCGCTGATGACCGAAACCGTGGTGCCCGTGTGCAGCCCGGCCTTGATCCCCGAAGCCGACCGCAACGACCCGCGCGTGTTCCTGCGGCATCGCTGGCTGGAGGAAAAGCACATTGACAGCCCCGAAACCGATTGGCGAACCTGGAGCCCGCGCCTGGGGCTGGCGGAGTCCGATTGGCAGGAACCGATGGTGCTCAGCGGGCTGAGCACCGTGGTGGCCGCCGCCGCCGCGGGCGTGGGCATTGCCTTGGGCCGAGCGCCGCTGATCGACGAAGACCTGGCCAGCGGCCGGCTGGTGCCGCTGGTGCCGCATTTGCGGATGCCTGGGTCGTGGGGCTATGTCATGCGGGTGCACGCTAATCGCCCCATGGACGCATCGCTGCCCGCGCTGGTGGAATTCCTGGCCGAGGAAGGGCGCGGCAAGCTTGATGCGCAGCATCATGGGGCGCCGCAGGGCTGGCGTGTGGGAGATGCGGCGGGCGCTGCAAGGAAATGACGATGAGATCGAACGGGTATGGGGCGGGCCACGTTCGCGGGGCGCTGGCAGTCGGGTGTTTCGGGTTGTGGCTGAGCGTTGCGGCGGGCGGGGCAACGGCCGGCGCAACGGCCGGCGCAACTGACGGCGCAACTGACGGCGCTTCTTCCGACGTTGCGTTGGTACGGTGGGATGCCAGCGACCAAGCCGCCGGCGTGGCGCCGCCCGACACGCCGTGCCAGGACTTTCTGCAAACCCTGGGCAAAAAGCCGGTCTATCTTGAATACCTGGGCTGCGAGCAGGACGACGATTCCTACATCCAGCCGATGCAGGCGCACTATCGCGTCAGCGGTTCATTCGCCGCCAAGCTGGAAGGCTATCTGATGCACGAATTCGGCATGCCCGCGCTGGAATATGTCTGCTGCGGCTGGGCCAGCCCGGCCCCGTTCGCTTGGCGCGCGGGACCCGGCGGCGTGGCCTACGACATCGGCATGGGCGTCGAAACGCCACGCTTACCGCGCGAACAGTGGGGCCAGATTTCCAGCTTCAACGTCAGCGTCGGCATCATCCGCAAGAGTCCCTAGCGCGGGTCCGACGCCCGGGTCCGACGCCCGGGTCCGACGTCCGGGTCCGACGCCCGGGTCCGACGCCCGGGTCCGACACCCGGTTCATGCGCGGCGTCATGCGCGCCCATCATGCGCGCCCATCATGCGCGCGCATCAAGCGGCGCCACGTCCGGTGCAGGCGACGAGCCGGCCGCGCCCGCCGGCCAGGAAGCCAAAGTCAGCGCTCAGCCGCGACGCGCCGTCGTCTGCTTGAGCGCAGCGCCGACCATCGCCTGCACCACCGGGATGACCTTGTCGGCCAGGTCGGGGCGGTAGCCGTAGGGATACGTTTCGTCCATGTAGGTGGACTGGCACATTTCCAGTTGGATGGCGTGCACGTTGTCGCCCGGGGAACCGTAGTGACGCGTGATGTAGCCCCCCTTGAAGCGTCCGTTCACCGCCCAGGTGTAGTCCTTGCAGCTGTCCAGTTGCGCCTGCACGGCGGCCAGGATGTCGGGCGCGCAGGCCGCGCCGTCGGACGTGCCGATGTTCAGGTCGGGCAGCTTGCCTTCGAACAGGCGCGGCAGCACGCTGGCGATGGAATGCGCCTCCCACAGCAGCACGGTGCCGTGCTCGGCCTTGATGCGATCCAGTTCGCTGCGCAGCTGGGCGTGATACGGCTGCCAATAGGTTTGCAGGCGGTGCGCGCGCTCGGCGTCGGTCAGCACGCCTTCGTTCTGGTACAGCGCTTCGCCGCGAAAGGTCTGCGTCGGGCACAGGCCGGTTTTGGTCTGGCCGGGATACAGGCTTTCATCGTTGGGCGGGCGGTTCAGGTCCACCACGTAGCGCGAATAACGCGCGCCCAGCACCGACGCCCCCAGCGCCTGCGCAAATTGGTACAGCGTATCCAGATGCCAGTCGGTGTCGCCGGACTGCAAGGCCAGCGGCGTCATCTGCGGGCGCTGCGCATCGGGAATCTGGCTGCCAAGGTGAGGAATGGAGATCAGCAGGGGAGCGGTGCCACGGCTGAAATGAAAAAGATCGCTCAAGGGAAAACTCCGGGTCACAAAATAAAAATGCGGCAAGCTTCACGGTTGCGGTGTGGCGCCGTGTTTGGCGCCGTGTTTAGCGCCCGTGTTTGGCGTCCGTGTCTGGCGCCCGTGTCTGGCGCCCGTGTGTTGCGCCTGTATTTCGCGCCTGTGTTTAGCGCCGGTCCTGGGCAACGCGCGCCACCGCGACAATTGCAGCAGTTTAATAGACGTTGATAATCATGGATTCGTGAAGCGGATCGGTGCGAGGCGGGCCGCCATTGCGCCTGGCAGGGCGCCTGACATGGCGCCGTACGCAGCCGGAAGTGTGTAAGGTAGCGGGCACTACACGATTGAACCGTTGCGCCCGGCAAGGCGCCTGTCGCGAATTGCGCATTTTTTTATCAGGAGTTCCATGATTGATGACCTGATCCAACTGGGCAAGCTGATCAGCCTGGGCTTGGCGCTGATGCTGCCCTTGGCCAATCCGCTGACTTCCATGACGCTGCTGCTGTCGCTGGGCGCGCAGATTCCCTACAAGGAACGCGAACGCCAGGTCACGCAAGCGGCGTTCTACGTGGTGGGGGTGATGCTGGTCACGTACTACGCCGGCGCGTGGATCATGCATACCTTTGGAATATCGATTCCCGGCTTGCGCATCGCGGGCGGCCTGATCGTGGTCAGTATCGGCTTCAGCATGCTGTTTCCGCCCGCCGAGCCGCGCACTTTGGCCGCCGAAGCCGCCGCCGACGCCCAGACACGGCAAACGCCCAACATCGCCTTCGTGCCTTTGGCCTTGCCCGGCACGGCGGGGCCGGGAACCATCGCCATGATCATCAGCGGCGCGGCGTCGGTGGATGCTTCCATCACGCCGCAATACGCGCCGTGGGTCGTCGCCGTGACGCCGGTCATCGTGTTCGCGTTGCTGGGCCTGTTGTTCTGGGTGTGCCTGCGATCAGCGGGCCGTATCGTTGCCGTGATCGGACAAAGCGGCGTCGAGGCCATTTCCCGCGTCATGGGCTTTTTGCTGGTGTGCATGGGCGTGCAATTCGTCATCAACGGCGTCATGGAAATCGTGGGTGGTCATGCCGTTGGCTAAGCGGGCGGTGCGCCGCGCGGCGGCCATGGTGGGACGCGCGTTGCTGACTTTGCTGTTGGCCGCGTCCGCGTTGTGGGGATGCCTGGCGCTGGCCTATCAGGCGCCCGGCGGCGCCTGGGGCAAGGGCGTCGCCTGCGTCGCGTGGACGGCGCTTTGCGTGGCGGCGATCGCTGCCGTGTGGCGCGCCACCGCGTGGCGGCGGCGTGCCGGCTGGGCCTACGTGGTCGGGCTGGCGTTGCTCTGTGCCTGGTGGCAAACGCTGGCGCCATCCAACGACCGCATCTGGGCCGACGACGTGGCCCGCATGTTGCGCGGGTCCGTGCAAGGCTCCGTCGTCACCCTGGAAAACGTCCGCAACTTTGATTGGCGTGCCGACGACGACTACACCGTGCGCTGGGAAACGCGCCAATACGATCTGAACCAGCTGGTGTCCGTCGACATGGCGCTGTCGTACTGGGACGGCCCGGCCATTGCCCATACGCTGGTGTCCTTCGGCTTTGCCGACGGCCGCCACGTTGTCTTCTCGGTTGAAATCCGCAAGGAACGCGGCGAGCAGTTCTCGGAAATAGGCGGCTTCTTCAAGCAATTCGAACTCAGCGTCGTGGCCGCCGAAGAGCGCGACATCCTGTATGTCCGAGCCGGGCCGCGTGGCGAAAGCGTCTACCTGTACCCGGTACAAATGCCACCCGACGCCATGCGCCAATTGTTCCTGTCCTACGTGGACACGGCCAACGCCCTGACCACCACGCCGCGCTTCTACCACACGGTCACCGCCAACTGCACCACGCTGGTCTATCACATGGTCAACGCCATCGTGCCCGGCCTGCCGCTGGACTACCGGCTGCTGCTGTCGGGCTATCTGCCCGAATACCTCTACGAGCAGGGCGGCCTGGACACCCACGGGCCGCTGGACATGCTACGCAAGCGGGCGGCGGTAGGGGCTCTGTCGGCGCCGGGTGACGATGCGGTGGGGTTTTCGAGGCGGATCAGAAGCGAAGGTCCGTAGCGCCGTTGACGACCCCTCCGCGCAAGGGAGCAGTTTCTCCGCGTTACGGAACAGTGTTTTCCAGTGCACATTTCACGCCAATTTCATGGTTATGCAGTAAATTACCTTCCAGCGTGCAGATGTTAATTTTCTGAACGCGATTTTTCATCCGGTATCCGAACCGGTAGGTTTTTTAAGGAGGGCGTCAGATGCTTTGGCTGACGCTGGTCATTACCTGCATTCTTGCGGTCGCCATTGGCGCCATGCTGTTCCGTCACCCTGGCGTCGTGTTGTACGACCTGCTCGCGACGCAACGGGTCAATCGAAAAGCGGCCGCCCAAGAGCGGCGGCGTCTAGCGCAATTGCCCAAGCACGTGCAGCCGGCACCGGCGCCTTCCGTCGGCTAGCCCCACGCGTTGCAAGCGGTTTACACCGCCGTCAACGCATGATGTTTCGGGCGTCGATTTTGCCTACCCCGCCGGCCGTTCCAGCCCCAGATGTCCCCGCAGCGTTGTGTGTTCGTAGTCCGTACGAAACAAGCCACGCCGCTGCAACACCGGCACCACCTGTTCCACAAAGTCGTCGATGCCGGCCGGCAACGACGGCGGCATCAGGTTGAAACCGTCGGCGCCTTCGTTGCGGAACCAATGCTCCATCCGGTCCGCGATTTGCTCCGGCGTGCCCACCATCGTGCAATGGCCGCCGCCCGCCGCCAGGCGTCCCAGCAGTTGCCGCACGGTAGGTTGTTCGGTTTCGATGATGCGCAAAATGGTGGCGTAGCGGCCCTTGGGGCCCGTGAACTCAGGCAGCGGTACCAGCGCGGGCACGGGGGCATCCAGCTCCCAGGCGCTGCAATCCTGCAGCACAAAGGTGCCCAGCTGCCGTAGCGACGCGTCGCTGGGCAGCAACTCGTCCAGTTCGCGCTGCTTGGCGCGGGCTTCGGCTTCGGTTGATCCCACGTACGTAACCAGCCCCGGCATGATGGGCACGAAGGCGGTGCGCCCGGCGGCGCGTACGCGTTGCTTGATGTCGCGGTAATACGATTGCGCGGCCGGCAGGTCGTAGGCCACGGCGTATATCGCTTCAGCTCGCCGGGCGGCCAAGTCACGGCCCTGGTCCGATGCGCCGGCCTGGAACAGGACCGGGTGGCCTTGGGGCGGGCGCGGCACGGTTAGCGGGCCGTCTACCACGAAGTGGTCGCCGTGGTGGTGGATCGGGCGCACGCGCTCGGGCACGCCATAGACGCCGTCGCGATCGATGGCCAGGGCGTCATCCTTCCACGAATCGAACAAGCGCAATGCCACGTCCACGAATTCTTCGGCGCGCGCGTAGCGCCAGTCGTGCCCCGGCATGGCTTCAAAGCCGTGGTTGCGGGCTTCGGCGTCGAACATCGAGGTGACGACGTTCCAACCCATGCGTCCGCCCGATATGTGGTCCAGCGACGCCACCATGCGCGCCGCGTGGAACGGCGTGAAAAAGGTGCTGGATACCGTGCTGATCAAGCCGATGTGCGTGGTGGCGCGCGCGATGGCGGCCATGGTCGTCAGCGGCTCCAGGTACCAGCGCGGGCCGTCGCCGATGTTGTCGGTGGACTGGCCGTCGGCAAAGAAAATGGCGTCCAGCTTGCCGCGCTCCGCCGTGCGCGCCAGCGATTCGTAATAGCGGATGTCGCCCAGGCGTTCAGCAGCCGAGGCCGGATGGCGCCAAGCCGCGCGGTGGTGGCCGCAGCCGAAGATGAACAGGTTCAGGTGCAACATGGTGATCAGTTCTTCACCAGGCCGCCGTCCACGACCAGGTTCTGGCCGGTGACGCTGCGCGACCAGGGGCTGGCAAAGAACAGAACGGCATCGGCGAATTGTTCCGGCGTGGTGACGGCGCGCAGCGGCGTGCTGGCGGCGATCAGGTCGAACACGGCTTCGGGGGTGGCGGCCGACGCGTCGGTGGTGCGCAAGAGGCCGCCGGACACCATGTTGACCGTGATGCCGTCCGGCCCCAGGTCCTGCGACAGCGTCCGCGTGAACGACAGCAGCGCGGCCTTGGCGGCGGTGTAGTCGTGATACGGCACCACCGGGTTCTGAACAAGGTTGGTGCCGATGTTGATGATGCGGCCCACCCCTGCCTGGCGCATGCCGGGCAGGGCGGCTTGCGTCGTGTTCAGGGCGCCGCGCACGCTACCTTCGATCTGCTGGTTCAAGTGGTCCCACGTCAAGGTGTCGGCATGCGGGCGCGCGTCGCCGTTGAAGGCGAAGGCGGGCAGGGCGTTGTTGACCACCGTCGTGACGGGCATGCCGAAGTGGTTTTGCGCCTGCGCGATCATGGCGGCCACCGCCGTCGCGTCGCGCACGTCGGCCTGAACCGCCAGCGTCCGGTCGGACGCGGTGGCGGCCAGCGCTTGTGCGGCCTGCGCGCTGTTCAGGTAATTGATGACCACCTTTGCGCCTTCTCGCAGAAAGGCCCGCGTGATGTGCGCGCCCAATCCGCGGGCGCCTCCCGTCACGATAACCAGTTGTTCATTCAAGGCGGGGGCGGGGTGGGCAATGGGCATGGTGGGCTCGTCGGTTCACCGGCACGCGTGCAATCAGGTGCCGCAAGCGGGCGAACTTAGCATAAATCGATGCGTTGACAATGCCTTGCCGCGACCCTAATCTTGCGGCAATTCCTGGGGGAGCCTGTCTGGCTGAGATTCCGCGTCGTCGCGGTAACCCTTTGAACCTGATCCGGGTAATGCCGGCGAAGGGAAGGACATCGCGCCACTCGCGCGCCCTCCCTAGTGCTTTGATCCATCAGCGGCCCGCCTTGCGAACGGTGCCGCGACGCGCGTCCGGCCGTTTGCCGGGCTAGGGAGGACCGCTTTCCATGCTGACCCAAACCACGGCCTTGATGTGGCTGCTGCTTTTTTCGGGTGGCTTTGCCGCCGCCAGCGTGCTGTATACGCGACGCAAGCGCGGCACCCTGGAAGACTACATCGTGGCGCGCAACAGCCAGGGCGCTTTTGGCACCATCCTGACGCTGATGGCGTCAACGCTGGGTGCGTGGATTCTGTTTTCGCCGGCGCAGGCCGCCACCTGGGGCGGCTTGGCGGCGGTCATCGGCTACGCGCTGGGGTCCATGTCGCCGCGCCTGGTCATGATTCCGTTGGGCCGGCGCATGCGCGAACTGATCCCGCATGGTCACACGCTGACCGAATTCCTGATGGCGCGCTACGGTCGGCCCATGTACGGGCTGGCGCTGTTCATCATGCTGTTCTACCTGTTCATCGCGCTGTCCGCCGAGGTCACGGCCATTGCCAAGCTGGTCACCATGCTGGCGCCCGTGCCGCTGTGGGCCACGGCCGCCATCGTGATGGGCACGACGCTGCTCTACACCACGTATGGCGGCCTGCGGTCATCGATCTTCACCGATCAGGTGCAGATGATGGTCATCGTGCCGCTGCTGGTGTTGCTTTGCGTGGTCGGCTGGCAGGCGGCGGGCGGGGCGTTACCGACGATCGAAGCGTTGCAAGCCAAGGCGCCACAGTTGCTGGATCTGACCGATCCCGTGGGTGTGAAAGCCGGCCTGACCTTCTTCGTGGCGATTTTGCTGACCGGCATCTTTCACCAGGGCAACTGGCAGCGCATCTATGCCGCCAAAGACACGCGGTCGATGCGCAATGGTTTTTTGCTGGGGGGCATCCTGGCCGCGCCGTTCATCTTCCTGATGGGCTTGTTCGGCCTGGCGTTCGTGGGGCTGGCGCCGCAGGGCGATAGTTCCATCGCGCTGTTCAGCGTCATCATGCCGCACGCGCCCGCCTGGTTCGTGATTGCGTTGATCCCGTTGGGCCTGTCGTTGGTCATGAGCACGGCCGACACCGCCATCAGCGCCGTGTCCAGCATCGTGGCGGTGGATATGCGCCGCCTGATGCCGCGCGCCACCGGCATGGATATGAAGCGTCTTGCCCGTTGGGCGGTGTTGCTGCTGGCGATTCCGGTGATGATCGTGGCCTCGCAGGGCTACAGCGTGCTGTATCTGTTCCTGCTGGCCGACCTGCTGTGCTCGGCCGCTGCCTTTCCGGTGTTCTATGGCCTGTTCAGCCGCAAGCACGATGGCGCCACCGCAACAACCGCGACCGTGGCGGGGCTGGCGGCCGGCCTGTTCTGCTTTCCGGCGCCGGGCGACAAGCCGACGTTCTTGCTGGAATCGTTCCTGCTTGCCGCGTTTGTTCCGGTGCTGGTCACAGCGGTGATGCGCTGCATGCGTCGCGGCGCCAAGGAGTTTGATCTGTCTACGCTGAGCGCGGCGGTGCGCCGTTTGGACAAGGACCCGGCCTGATGGTGGCTTGAATTCCGGCCTGAGATCCGGCCTGAAATCCGGCCTAAATTCCGGCCTAAATTCCGGCCTAAGTTCCGGCCTAAGTTCCGGCCTGACCCCGGGGCGGGCAGCCAAAACAAAAAAGCCTTGGAACACGTTGCGGTGTCCAAGGCTTTCTTGTCTGGAATATTGGTGGAGCGGAGGAGGATCGAACTCCCGACCTTCGCATTGCGAACGCGACGCTCTCCCAGCTGAGCTACCGCCCCAATGAAGCAAGAGCAAAACTATACCTGAACAATAAAGCGCCGCGCAATACGGCGTGCGGCAATTATTTTCAGACGAATTCCAGGGTGGCCACCACCGGCGCGTGATCCGACGGCTGCTCGTTGCGGCGCGGCTCTTTGTCGATGACGCAGGCGACGCAGCGCTTGACCAGCGGGGCCGACAACAACACGTGGTCGATCCGCAGGCCGGCATTGCGGCGGAAGGCGAATTGACGGTAATCCCACCAGGAAAACGACTTTTCGGGCTGCTCGAACAGGCGGAACGAATCGGTCAGGCCCAACTCCATCAGGCTGCGCAAGGCCGCCCGTTCGGGTTCGGACACCAGCACCTGGCCTTCCCATTTTTCGGGGTTGTGCACGTCTTCATCGGCCGGGGCGACGTTGTAGTCGCCCAGCACCGCCAGGCGGGGATACTGCTTGATTTCCTCGGCCAGCCAGTTGCGCATGGCATCGAACCAGGCCAGCTTGTACAAATACTTGTCCGAATCCACCGACTGCCCATTGGGGCAGTACGCACAAACGACCCGCACGTCGCCTTCGGGGCTGGGAAACGTCAGCGCCAACACCCGCTGCTGCGGATCTTCGTAGCCGGGAATATTGCGCACCATCGAAGTACCCGGCACGCGCGACACAATGGCCACGCCGTTATACGTCTTCTGCCCCGCCCAGACCGCGTGGTAACCGGCTTCCTTGAACGCCGCCTCGGGAAACTTGTCGTCGGTCAGCTTCAGTTCCTGAATGCACAGCACATCGACCGGATTGGCAGCCAGCCAATCCAGCACCTGCTGCAGGCGTACGTTCAGGGAGTTCACGTTCCAGGTGGCTAATTTCATGTGTCTAGTAGGGCCTTTATTTATTCATGCGAGTCTTGGCGATGCCGCCCTCCCGAAGCCGGGCCAGTCACTTGACTGGCCAGTTTTCCGGGGGCGTCGGCGGGCGCCAGGAATAGGGGCAGATGATACCGTGGCGACGGCTCGGAACGCGGAAGGCGGAAGGCCGGATGGGGACCTGGGACCTGGGGCCTGGGGCCTGGGACCCCGGGCGTGACACGCGGTCGCCACTGGCCTGTCGTGACGCAGTCAATGCTCGGACCCGCTATTCAGCATGCGGCTCTTGGCCTTTTCGATATGGGCGCGCATTACGTTGCGGGCGCCGTCGGCGTCTTGGGCCTGGATCAGGCGGTACAGGTGGCGGTGTTCGTCGATGGCGGCGCGGGTGCGTTTCCAGGGTTCGCTGTGGACCAGGTGGCGCATGACGTTGACGGCGTGGCTGACGTCGTACTCCAGTGACTTGAGCACTTGCACGAAGCGCTGGTTGCTGGTGGCGGCGGCGATGGCTTGGTGGAAACCGTAGTCGTAGTGATGCGCGATGGCGCCGGAGGCGTCGGCCTCTTCGTAGCCTGTCAGCATGCGGTCCATGTCGTGCAAGTCGTCGCTGCCGCGGCGCAGGGCGGCCAGGTAGGCGCATTCGGGTTCGATCACCATGCGCAGTTCCAGGCCTTCCAGGATGTGGCCGACGCGGCGCGCCGGGTCAACGGCGGGCATGCCGCCCATCAAATCGGGCTTGGCGCGCACGTAGGTGCCGGAGCCTCGGATGGAGTCCACCAACCGGTCTTCGCGCAGGCGGTCCAGCGCTTGGCGGACCACCGGGCGCGACACCTCGAACAGCGCGGCCAGTTCCAATTCGGTGGGCAGCTTGTTGCCCGGCGCGATCTTGCCGGTGGCGATGGCATAGAACAGGCTTTCGTAGACGCGCTCGGCAAAACGCTCGGCGCGTACATAGCCCAGGCCGGATGCCACGTCCGCCAGCACGTCCAGCTCAGGGCGGGGGCGGGAGGCGGATTCCAGCAGTGCATCCCACTGCGTGTCACGCTCGTTGCTCATTGGCGCGTTCCTGAAAGTGAATGGCGTGAAGAAAACGGAAGTTTGTCAGTCGCCATGACAACACCGCGGCGCTCGGGCAAAGACCCTGGGCAAGTACAGATCAGTAACCCTCTGATAGATAAGGGATTACCCGAATCTTCAGTCATAAATTCCCAGCATTGGGAAGAAAGCTGTCAATTCAATTGACAAGTTATGCCGGCCTCCCGTAATTTGCCGTAAACGACATCGCCCGCGCCGCTGACGCGCGGACGGCGACACGGGGTTTCCCGCGGCGCCTGGCCCTCGGCAAAAACCGGCAAACCCGGACTGACCGCCTGGCTGCATCCGAGACAACACGCATCACCGCCAATATGGGCTGCCGCACACCTACTGCTACCCGGCACTTTTTATCGCGCCAGGAACGCTGCGCGCGCGTCGGCGCCTTTCCCGCAACTGGCCGTTCGGCCGCTACTTTACTCCGCACATCGTGACTCAGAAGAACTTTATCGCCAACCAATGGGTGGCCTCCGCCACCGGTGAAACCATTGCCGTCGTGAACCCGTCCGATGGCAAACCCTTCGAAGCGATCGCCCGCTCGGGCCAGGCGGACGTGGACCAAGCCGTGCAGGCCGCGCGCCAGGCATTTGAGGGCGAGTGGGGCCAGATGGCGCCCGCCGTGCGCAGCCGCCTGCTGATGAAGATCGCCTTCGCCCTGCTGGACCGCCAGGAAGAACTGGCCCAACTGGAATCCGCCGACACCGGCAAGCCGATCAAGCAGGCGCGCGCCGACGCCGCCGCCGTGGCGAGGTATTTCGAGTTTTATGCCGGCGCTGTCGACAAGCTGCATGGCGAGACCATTCCCTACACCCCGGGCTTCACCGTGCTGACCGTGCGCGAAGCGCATGGTGTGACGGGCCACATCGTGCCCTGGAACTACCCGCTGCAGATCTTTGGCCGCAGCGTGGGCGCGGCGCTGGCCGCCGGCAACGCCTGCGTGGTCAAGCCTGCCGAAGACGCGTGCCTGTCGCTGCTGAAATTGGCCGAGATCGCCGCTGAAGTCGGCCTGCCGGCGGGCGCGCTGAACATCGTCACCGGCTACGGTCATGAAGCGGGCGCGGCGCTGTCGGCGCATCCCGGCATCGACCATATTTCGTTCACGGGATCGCCGCAGACGGGCAAGATGGTGGCCCACGCCGCGGCCGACAACCACGTGCCGGTGACGCTGGAACTGGGCGGCAAGTCGCCCCAGATCGTGTTCGATGACGCCGACCTGGACGCCGCCATGCCGGTGCTGCTGGCCGCCATCATCCAGAACGCAGGCCAGACGTGCTCGGCGGGCAGCCGTGTATTGATTCAGCGTGGCGTGTACGAAACGGTGCTCAAGCGCCTGTCGGACGCCTTCGCCGCAACCGTTACCGGCCCGGCTGAAAAGGACCTGGACGTGGGTCCGCTGATCAGCGGCCGCCAGCACGATCGCGTGCGCGGTTTCCTGGCCGAAGCGGAAGCGGAAGGATTGAAGGTTGCCGCGCGCGGCCAGCTTCAGGACGGTGCGCCCGAGTCGGGCTACTACCAGCCGCCCGTGCTGTTCCGCGACGTGCCGCCCAACAGCCGCCTGGCGCAGGAAGAAGTGTTTGGCCCTGTGTTGGCCGCCATGGTGTTCGACACCGAGCAAGAGGCGCTGGAAATCGCCAATGGCACGCTGTACGGCCTGGTGGCGGGCGTCTGGACGCGCGACGGGGGCCGCCAGATGCGTCTGGCCCGCCAACTGCGCGCCGGCCAGGTCTTCATCAATAACTACGGCGCCGGCGGCGGCGTGGAACTGCCGTTTGGCGGCTCGCGCCAGTCGGGCTATGGCCGTGAAAAAGGCTTTGAAGCGCTGTATGGCTTCACCACCTTGAAGACCATCGCCATCCGTCATTGATGGCCGGCCGGGTGGCGCTCGCCACCCGCATGCGGCGCGGCGGCCCGCAGCAAAATATCGGTTAACGTTGATGTTTTGCTTCTGGGGCCCGCCGCCCCGTATTCAGGATCCGTATGTTCACCGGTATTGTTCAAGGCACCGCGACGATCGCAAAGATCGCGGACCGCGAAGGCCTGCGCACCTTCACGCTGGATTTTCCCCCTGGTTTCTGCGTTGACCTGGCCATCGGCGCCAGCGTATCGACGGACGGCGTCTGCCTGACCGTCACTGAACTACTGTCCGAAAACCAGGCCACGTTCGACGTGATGCTGCAAAGCCTGGCAATCACCACGCTGGGCAGCTACGCCGAAGGCGACCGCGCCAACGTCGAGCGCGCCGCCAAGGATGGGGCCGAGATCGGTGGGCATCCGCTGTCGGGCCATGTGGATTTCACCTCTGAAGTCATCATGGTGAAGTCGTCCGACACCAATCGCCTGATGCGTTTCAGCATTCCCGAAGCCTTCCGCAAATACGTCTTCGCCAAGGGCTATATCGCCATCAACGGCGCCAGCCTGACCGTGTCGGAAGTGAACCGCACCGAAGGCTGGTTTGAAGTGTGGCTGATTCCCGAAACGCGCCGCATGACCGTGTTTGAAGACAAGCAGGTGGGCGACTTCGTCAACATTGAAATCGAACGCAGCACGCAGGTCATGGTCGATACGGTGCGTGAAACGGTGCAGGAAAGCCTGGGCAAGCTGCAACCGCTGCTGGAAGCCATCCTGAAGGAAAAGGGGCTGACGCTGGAAGACTTTGTCAGCCCGCAGGGCAAGCTGAAATAACGTGGCCGGGGCGCGCGCCCCGGACGGTTTTTTTTAGCCTCATTGCCCGAACGGCCGCCCCTCGGGGCGTACGCGGATGCCCGGTTGCAAGCGCTTCCAGGGCAAATCCGCCGGATCGGCCTGCATCGGGCCGGGCGCCTTGGCCACCAGCACTTCGTGCGCAATCGGCTGGAAGTCGGCGCGAAAGTGCACCGAGCTTTTCACGACCAATATCCCCATTTCCTCTGGCTGCACACCGCCCACGCGAAACAGGTTGCGGTCCAGCATCTGCGCCTTGCTGGCGCTGACCACCACGCGCACGCCGCCGATACGCAAGCACGCCACGGCGCCCAGATCCACGTCCATGCCGTGCATCATCGGGCCATCAAAACGAAGCTTGCCGGGCGATAGCGTTTCCACGACGAAGTCCCCGGTAAACGGGGAATCGCCCGCAACGCCGGACTGCCCGCCTAGGCTTAACGTGACGGTCTGGCCGATGCCGGCGGCGGTGGCGGCGCGCACGGCGTCCGGGTCGTAAAGCAGTCCCAGCGCGGCGTTCTGTGCATCCGCCTCAACCAGCGCGCGCAGCATGCCGGTGGTGTTGGCGTCGCCGCCCGCGCCCGGGTTGTCTTGCGTATCCGCGATGACGATGGGGCGCGACGCACCCACGGCCAGCGCCTGTGCGCGCCGCACGGCGTCGGCTGGCTCCAGGAAGTCGGGCGACCATTGCGGTTCCAGCTCAAGCACCTGCCGGTATAGGGTTTCGGTGACGTGTTCGACGGCCGCCGCGTCGGTGCCGTACGCCCACACTACGGGGCCGCACTCCGGAAAATCCGCTGCCGGAAAACCCGGCGCGAACGATATCGATGTGACGCCCGGCGTTTGCTCCAGGTGCGCCAACGCGTCGTACACGCCTTTGGACGGTTGCAGCATGGTGCACATGCCGTTGATCGGAATCAGGAAGGGCAGGCGGCGCACGTGCATCGCCCAGTGGTCGCCCGCCGCGATACGCGCCAGCAGCAGGCGCGCCGCGTGTTCGCCCGTGTCGGCCATGTCCACGTGCGGGTAGGTGCGAAACGCGACCAGCGCGTCGGCCTGTTGCAGCATCTGCGCGGTGACGTTGGCGTGCAGGTCCAGGCTGGCAACCACGGGCACCGCGGGGCCGACGATCTGGCGCAAGCGCGCCAGCAGTTCGCCTTCGCCGTCGTCCAGGTGTTCAGTGACCATCGCGCCGTGCAGGTCCAGGTAGACGGCGTCGTAGCCGCCCGCCCGCGCGGCGTCCAGGATTTCACCAGCAATGCGTTCAAAGGCATCGCGCGTCACGTGCGCGGATGGGCTGGCGCCGGCCCAGATCACCGGGTGCACGGTGTGGCCCGCTGCCTGAATGGCGTTGAAGAAGCCGCCGGCCGGAATGTTGACCGAACGCAGCGCCAGCATGTCCTGGCCGCGCACCATCGCGGGAAAACCCTCGCCGCGGACAAAGTTGTCATACCCCGCCTTGGACGGCGCAAAGGTATTGGTCTCGTGCTGGAATCCAGCCACCAGGATGTGCATGTTTCTTCCTCTTGGATTTTTGAATCTGTGTCGTGGCCTTGCGGCGTAGCCGTTGCCGACCGGACGATTATTGGAGACGTGCCGGGGTTTGGCAATAGCGCCACACAGCGCCGCGCCGTCCGGGTTGCCCGACTGCCGCGCCAGGCCCGCCGGCAAGGTGTATTTAGAAATTCTTGATAGTTAAATGCAGCAGAGACAAGGCTTTCCAGGCATAAACGCCCGGAAAGCCGCATGAACACTCAAGAATTTTCTGAAATTCCCATTGCGCGGCGGTTTCGAGGCGAATCGGAATACAATATCGACACTTTCGGAGGTTCCTATGTCGGTCATATCCGATATCAAAATTCGCCCCCTAGAGCGCGGCGACCTGCACTTTGTGCACAAGATCAACAACAACGACGTCATCATGCGTTACTGGTTCGAAGAGCCTTACGAGGCCTATGACGAATTGGTCGCACTCTATGACCGCCACCTGCACGATCAAAACGAACGGCGCTTCATCATCGAGCACGATACCGGGCAGCCCGCCGGCCTGGTCGAACTGGTTGAAATCGACTACATCCATCGCCGTGCCGAATTCCAGATCATCATTGCGCCCAGCTACCAGGGCCGGGGTTACGCCAAGGCGGCCACCCGCATCGCCGTGGGCTATGCGTTTCGCGTGCTGAACATGCATAAGGTTTATCTGGTTGTCGACAAGGACAACACCGCCGCCGTGCACGTGTACGAACGCTGCGGCTTCCAGATCGAAGGGCTGATGAAAGAAGAGTTCTTTTCCAACGGCGCCTATCGCGACGCCTACCGCATGGCGCTGCTGCAACATGAGCACCTGCGCGACGTCGGCCCCGGCGCACCCGACGCGCCGGTGCTGCGCGACTGGCCGCAGGAAGAGCAGACGGGCTAAGCAAGCCCGTCCCGCCGAACGCGTCACTGCATCACTGCATCACTGCGTTACTGCGTCACTGGGCCACTGCATCACTGCGACGCTGCTGCGCCTGCATCACTGCGCGGCGCGCAGCAGGCGCAACCCATTGGCCACCACCAGCAGGCTGGCGCCCACATCGGCGAACACGGCCATCCACAGCGTGGCGTTGCCCGTCATGGCTAGCGCCAGGAATACCACCTTGATCCCCAGCGCCAGCACGATGTTCTGGATCAGCACGCGATGGGTGGCGCGTGACAGGCGCAAAAATGTCCCGATCTTGCGCAGGTCGTCGTCCATCAACGCGACGTCCGCCGTTTCAATTGCCGTTCCCGTGCCAGCCGCGCCCATCGCAAAGCCGATGTCGGCGCGCGCCAGCGCCGGGGCGTCGTTGATGCCGTCGCCCACCATGCCCACCTTGCCGGCGCTTGCCTCGTTGGCCTTCAATTTGCTTTCGATGGCGGCCAGCTTGTCTTCCGGCAACTGATCCCCCCGCGCTTCGTCTATGCCCACCTGCTGGGCGATGGCTTGCGCGGTGGGCGTGTTGTCGCCCGTCAGCATCAGCGTACGCACGCCCAGCGCGTGCAGGTCGGCGATGGCCTCGGCGCTGCTGGGCTTGACGGTGTCGGCCACGGCGGCCAGCGCCAGCACCCGCTGGCCGTCGGTCAACGCGATGGCGCTTTTGCCTTGGCGTTCCAATTCGTCCATACGGGCTTCCAGCTTGGGGCTGGACACGCCCGCGTCGCGCATCAGGCGGCGGTTGCCCAATTGGAAGGTCACGCCGTCGATCCGCGCGCTGACGCCACGGCCGGGCAGGGCGGTGAAGGCGTCCACGTCCAGCAGCGTCTTGCCCGCATCGCGCGCGGCGTTCGCCACGGCCAACGACACCGGGTGGTCCGAGCGCGCCGCCAGGCTTGCCGCGATCAACGCCGCGGGGTGGCGGGTGGCGTCGGATACGTCCCAGTCTTGCAGGTCCGTCTGCACCGGCTTGCCGTGGGTCAGCGTGCCGGTCTTGTCCAGCGCCAGCCACTTCAGGTTGCGGCCTTCTTCCAGATACACGCCGCCCTTGATCAGGATGCCCCGACGCGAGGCCGCCGTCAGGCCGCTGACGATGCTGACCGGCGTCGAGATCACCAAGGCGCAGGGGCAGGCGATGATCAGCAGCGCCAGTGCGCGGTAGATGGCGTCAAACCAGGGCTGGCCCCACAGCAATGGGGGCACGGTCGCCACCAGCAGCGCCACCGCCACCACGGCGGGCGTGTAGATGCGCGAGAAGCGGTCGATGAAGCGTTGCGTGGGCGCGCGCGCGCCTTGCGCCTGTTCAACGGCATGGATGATGCGGGCCAGCGTGGTGTTGCCGGCGGCCGCGGTGACACGGTATTCGAACGAACCGGCGGCGTTTACGGTGGCCGCGTAGACGGGGTCGTCCTGTGCTTTTTCCACGGGCAGGCTTTCGCCGGTGATCGGCGATTGGTCCACGGTGGAACGGCCGCTGACGATGATGCCGTCGGCCGCGATGCGTTCGCCGGGGCGTACTCGCACCACGTCGCCCACGTTCAACTGTGCGGCCGGCACCTCGTGCCAGGCACCATCGGCCTGACGCACGGTGGCGGTTTCGGGCGCCAGGTCCAGCAGGCCGCGCACGGCATTGCGGGCGCGGTCCAACGACCGGGCTTCGATCAACTCGGCCACGTTGAACAGGAACATCACCATGGCCGCTTCGGGCCACTGGCCGATCAGCACCGCACCGGTCACGGCGATGCTCATCAGCGCGTTGATGTTCAGGTTGCCGTTGCGCACGGCGATCCAGCCCTTGCGGTAAGTAGTGACGCCGCAAGCCAGGATGGCCGCCACGGCCAGCGCGGCGGTCACGCCCCAATGCCAGCCCGCGAAGTGCGAAAACTCGGACAGCGCGGCCAGCACGCCGGCCCCGCCGATCAGCCACCAGTTCACGCGGCTGGCAGCGGGGGCAGGGGTGCCCGCCGCGCCGTCGGCCAGGGGTTCCGGCGTCATGTCCAGCGACTTGATGGCCGCGATGACGCGGTCCAGCGCGCCTTCGGCGTGCACCACCGTCAGCACGCGCTGCATCAGGTTGAAGTCCAGCGCGTGCACGACGTCCAGGCCGTCGAGCTTTTTGCGGATCAGGGTTTCTTCGGTGGGGCAGTCCATCTGCCCGATGCGCAAGCGCGCCAGCGCCTGGCCGGGGCCGGCCGTAAGCGTCGCCGCGCTGCCGGCCGACGCGGCAAAGGCCTGGCCGCCATGGTCATGGCCGCAGCAGGCGGCGGGGGCGGGGGCGGGGGCGTGACTGTGGCCAGGCCCGTGGTCGTGGTTGTGGCTATGGCCGGGGCTGTGGTCATGGCCATCCTTGCCCGAGCCATGGTCATGGCTGTGTTTTTGGCTGTGATCATGGCCGTGCGCAGCGTGGCCATGCGCGCCGTGATCATGCGTGGCGTGGTCGCGCCTCTTATCCCCGTGGTCATGGTCATGGCCGCCGCAGCAGGCGTCGGGCTGCCCGGCAGCGCGGTGATCGTGCGATTTGATCGGAGGAAAAGCCATCTTCTGCGCCTTGTTGAAACGGATGACGCCATTGCACACCTTGGAGTTACTATAGGGTCAAGCCCAAAATTTCACTCGGAATGCGTTCCAGGAGGCGTCATGCGAATCGGCGAATTGGCGACGGCGGCCGGCACTACGGTCGAAACCGTCCGTTATTACGAAAAAGAAGGCCTTTTGCCCGCGCCCGACCGCGGGCTTAATAATTACCGCAGTTACGGCCAGGCCCATCTGGAGCGTCTGCGGCTGATCCGCAATTGCCGGGCGCTGGACATGACGCAGGACGAAATCCGCGCCATCCTGTCCCTGGCCGACAACCACCAAAAGGGTTGTGGCCCTATTAATGAGCTGTTCGACGAACACATCTCGCATGTGGATGAACGTATCGCCGAACTTCTGCAACTGAAAGCCCAACTGACCGAACTGCGCCAGCGCTGCCTGTCGGCGCGGCCGGATACGGACGATTGCGGCATCTTGCACGGCCTGTCTGAAATGCAGGTGGAAGAGCGCCAGGAACGGCATACGCATCTTGGCTGAACCCCCGGGCAACCACCCTCCATTCGCCGCGATGCCCTTGCCGCCGGTCAGGGGATACCCCAATCCGCCCGACGCCATCGCGTAATATGAGAATCTGTCTTTTTTACAAAAGCGCCTGAATCAATGACTGCTGCCACCACTCCCACCGCCACCCCGCTGCACGCGCTGACCTCGCGCCGTTCCTTCAAATTTCTGCGCGCGCCGGCCCCCAAGCCGGACGAGCTGGAACAGATTCTGCAAGCCGCCATGTCGGCGCCCGATCACGGCGCGCTGCGCCCGTGGCGCTTTGTCGTGATCCAGGGCGAGGCCATTGGCAAGCTGGCGGATGTGGCACTGGACGCGGTCAAGCGCAGCGGCGACCCGCGCATGACGCCCGAGAAAGAAAAGTCGGTGCGCGAATGGATGGCCAGCGTGCCGTTGTTCATTGGCGTGGCGCAGAAGATCGCCCACGACAACACCAAGATCCCCGAACACGAACAACTGCTGGCCACCGGCTGCGCGGTCATGAACATCCTGAACGCCACGCACATGCTGGGCTACGCCGCGTTCTGGAGCACCGGCGTGGGCACCTACGTCGAAGACGTGCAGAACGCCTTGGGCCTGGATTCGCTGGACTACCGCTTCCTGGGTTACCTGGCCATCGGCACGCCGGGCTGCGCCGTGCCGCCCGCCAACCGCCCGGACTTCCGCGAATTCGTCACGGAGTGGACCGGACCCGTCTAAGGGCGGGTTGTTTGGCAGGGCGCCTTACGAGGCGCTTGCGCGCCAGGCAATAAATAACAATAATTCTTATTGTTATTTATTGCCTGGCGTTTTTCCATGTCTTCCTCCGCGCAGCCCTCGGAGCATTCCCCTGCCGAGTTGTATCGAGCGCATCACTCCTGGTTGCAAGAGTGGCTGCGGCGCAGACTGGGTTGCCGCCATGATGCCGCCGATCTGGCGCACGATACGTTCGTGCGCGTATTGGCTGGCCGGCATACCGACGCCATCCGCGAACCGCGCGCATTCCTGACCACGCTGGCGCAACGCACGCTCTTCAGTTTCTGGCGTCGCCGCGAACTGGAACGCGCGTATCTCGATAGCCTGGCCGCCATGCCGCAAGCCAGCGTACCCAGCGAAGAATCCCGCGCCCAGGTGATCGAAGCGCTGATACACATCGACCGCGCATTGCAACGCCTGCCGCCCAAGGCGCGCCAGGCCTTCCTGTATAGCCAGCTTGATGAGCTCAGCTACAGCGAGATCGCCGCGCGCATCGGCACATCGGTGATGACGGTGCGCCGCTATATGAAGCAGGCCATCACGCTGTGCGTGACGGCGCGTTTGGCTGCATGACGTCCCCCATGCCGGTGTTGCCCGCCGACCTGCAATCGGCCGTGGACTGGATGGTGCTGCTGTCCTCCGGTAGCGTGCCGCGCGCCGACCGGGCGCGTTTCGAACAATGGAAACAATCCGATCCCCGGCACGAGGCAGCCTGGGAAACCGTCAACGCCGCCGTCAAAGACCCCTTTGCCACGCTGACCGACGTGCAGCAGCGTCACGCTGCCGGCGCGGCCTTGCTTACCGCGCCGGCGCGGCGCCGGGCGTTGCGCAATGCGCTGGCCGTGGCGCTGGCCGCGGGCGGCATGGCGGCGCTGGTCGACCGCCAGATTCCCCTGCGCACGCTGGCCGCCGACTTGCGCACGGGCACGCGCGAACGCCGCACCTATACCTTGCCGGATGGCAGTCAGCTGACGCTGAACGCGCGGTCGGCCGTGGACGTGGATTTCAGCGCGGGCGTGCGGCGGGTGCGCTTGCGGGCAGGCGCGGTCTATGCGCGGGTGGCCCCGGATGCGGCGCGTCCGTTCATCGTCGCCACCCGCGATGGTGAAGTGCAGGCGCTGGGCACTGTCTTCAGTGTGGCGCGCGAGGCCGAGGCCTGCATCGCCAGCGTGGTCGAACACAGCGTCGAGGTACGCGCGGCGGGCCAGCGCCGGACCCTGCAAGCGGGCGAGGGCGTGCGCTTTGATCTGCACGGCCTGGGCTCGCCGGACCCCGCACTGCGGGACGCCGCCGCCTGGCACGCGGGCATGCTGGTGGTTCATGACCGGTCCTTGGGCGAAGTGGTCGACGCGCTGCGGCCTTACCGACGCGGCATCATCCGGATAACGCCGGCGGCCGCACGGCTGCGTGTACTGGGCGCGTTTCCGCTGGACGACACCGACCGCGCGCTGGAATCGTTGCGCCAGACCTTGCCGATCGACGTCAGTTCGCTGGGCGGCTGGTTCGTCAGCATCGACGTGGTGCCTCGCGCGTCCTGAAAATAAATGAACACTTTTGCCCGCGTCGTGCGACATCCCTCCTGAAACACCACACTGTTGCAGGAGAATCCATGTTTTATCGTCCCCCGCTGCGGCCGCTGGCTGCCGCGCTGTTCATTGTCCTGACCCTTCCCTCGGCGTATGCCCAGACAAGGCCGCCCGCCGCGTCGGCCCCGGCCGCCCTGCATTTTGATTTGCCGCCGGCCGCGCTGGGCGACACGCTGACCCGCATCGCGCGCCAGAGCGGCCGCGCGGTGTCCGTCGACCCTGCCTTGGTAGCCGACCGCAATGCGCCGGCTATCGTGGGCGATTACTCGGCCGAAGACGCCGTGCGGCGCGCGCTTGCCGGCAGCGGGTTGGAGCTGGCCGTCACGGCCAACGGCACCTTGAGCGCGCGGCGCGTGCTGGAAGGCACCACGGTGCTTGAACCCGTGCGCGTCACAGGGATGCTGGAGTCTCCCACCGGTCACGTTGACGGCTACGTGGCGCAGCGCGCAATGGCCGGCACCAAGACCGACACGGCGCTGATCGAAACACCGCAATCGGTATCCGTCGTCACCAGCGACCAGATCCGCGTCATCAAGGCGGGTTCGGTGGCGGACGCCTTGGGCTACACGCCGGGCGTGTCGGCGCAATCGCCCGCGTTCAGCCGCATGGTGGACGACCTGATGCTGCGCGGCTTTAACGTGGCCGCCGGCAATTCGGGGCAACTGCGCGACGGCCTGAAGCTGCAATCCAGCGTCTACGATGGCGGTCAGGAACCCTATGGGCTTGAGCGTGTTGAAGTGCTGCGCGGCGCCTCGTCGGTGCTGTATGGGCAGTTGAGCCCGGGCGGCGTGGTCAACACGGTCAGCAAGCGGCCAACGGCCGACACGCTGCGCGAACTGAACGTAGAGGGCGGCAGTTACGGCCGCCGCCAGGTCTCGGGCGACTTCGCCGGCGCACTGTCTGAAGACGGTGCATGGAGCTACCGCTTGACCGGCCTTGCGCGCAATGCCGACAACTGGGTGGACCATGTGCCGGACGACCGGACGTATCTGGCGCCCGCGCTGACATGGCAGCCTTCGGCGGCCACATCGCTGACCCTGCTGGCCAGCTACCAGCGCATTCGCACGCGCTTTTCCGCGCCGATGCCCGCCGCCAACACCTTGAACGGCCAGGTGCCGCGCGACCTGTTCATCGGCGAGCCGGATTTCGACCGCTACGACACCGACACCTACACGGTCGGCTATCTGTTCGAACACGCCTTCAACGACCGCGTAAAACTGCGCCAAAGCGCCCGCTATTTCACGGCCGACGGCAATTGGGACTACCTGAGTTTCGGCGCCTTGCAGGCCAACGGCCAGACGTTGCGACGCGGCGTCGTCAGCCGCGACGAACACTCTTACGGCGTTGCGACCGATACATCGCTGGAACTGAAGCTGGACGGGGGAGCCCTCCAGCACACGGTCCTGGCCGGCCTGGACTATTACCGCAGCGGCTACGATTCGCACCGTCATGCAGGTACGGTGGCCCCGTTGGCCAACATTTACAACCCCGTCTACGGCGCGGTTCCGATCATCAACACCGCAGCCGATTACGGGATCAACACGCGCAGCGGTTCGCTGGGCTTGTACCTGCAAGACCAGATCAAGATCCAGGACAAATGGGTGCTGGTGCTGGGTGGCCGCCAGGATTGGGCCGATACGGACCAAAAGAGCTACACCACCGGCGCCACCACGCGCTTGCGAGATACCGCCACGACCGGGCGTGTCGGCCTGGTCTATGTGGCCGACAACGGCTTGGCGCCATACGCAAGCGCCAGCCAGTCGTTCGCGCCGACCGTGGGTGTTGACCGGGCGGGCAACGCCTTTAAACCCACCAAAGGCACGCAATTTGAACTGGGCCTGCGCTATGAACCGCCTGGCCGCAACATGCTTTACAGCGCCGCCGTCTACGACCTGACGCAGACGAATGCACTGACCAGCGATCCGACCGACGCCACGTACTCCGTGCAAAGCGGGCGTGCCCGATCACGCGGCCTGGAACTGGAGGCCAAGGCGCGCCTTGGCGCCATGAACCTTACCGCCAGCTACGCGTACACCGATGCGCGCACCAGGCGCAGCACCGTGCCCTCGTTGGTGGATCAGCGCATCGCGCTGGTGCCTTTGCACAGCGCCTCGGTCTGGGCCGATTACAACCTGAGCGCCATCGGCGTGACCGGTCTGACCGTCGGCGCGGGTGTGCGCTACGCCAGTTCGACGAACCTGCCCGGCTATCCCGCCAACGTGCCGGGGCAATTCCTGGTCGACGCGATGACGGCTTATGACTTCGGCGCCCTGGATCCGTCCATGTCGGGGTTGTCGTTGACGGTGAACGCGCGCAACCTTTTCAACCGCGGATACCTGGCGTGCGCCGGCGCGACAGGGTGCCGTTACGGTGAGCCACGCACGCTGTATGCCACCCTGAGCTATCGCTGGTAAACCGTGGAAAACCCCTAGCGCAACGCGGGCCGGCAGGCCGCCAAGGCCCTCTCAACGACCCTGTCCCCTGTGCTAATCTCGTCGACGGCCACGCATATTTATCCCTATGCGCGTGCCGACGATGGCTGCGCTTGAGGTCACACGCCTTTGGCAATGCCTTGGTAGGAAGAAAACGCGTGACACGATCAAGCGTGGAGACAATATATGAGCCAGTATGGGCCGTTGAAGTTGCACGTCCCCGAGCCCACGGGGCGTCCGGGTTGCAAGACAGACTTTTCCTATCTGCATCTATCGCCGCCCGGCGAGGTGCCCAAACCCCCCATTGATGTTGCCCCGGTCGATACCGGCGCGCTGGCGTACAGCCTGGTGCGCGTGATCGACGACGATGGCCGCGCGGTCGGGCCATGGGCGCCCGAGATCAGCAACGATCTGATGCGTGCCGGCATGCGCGCCATGCTGAAGACGCGCATCTTCGACGGGCGCATGCTGACGGCCCAGCGCAAGAAAAAAATCTCGTTCTACATGCAAAGCCTGGGCGAGGAAGCCATCGGCTCCGCCCACGCGCTGGCGCTGGAACAGGGCGACATGTGTTTTCCCACCTATCGCCAGCAAAGCATCCTGCTGTCGCGCGATGTGTCGCTGGTGACGATGATGTGCCAGCTGATGTCCAACGAGCGCGACCCGCTCAAGGGCCGCCAGCTGCCGGTCATGTATTCCGACCGACCCAACGGCTTCTTCACGATTTCCGGCAACCTGGCCACGCAGTTCATCCAGGCGGTGGGCTGGGCGATGGCGTCGGCCATCAAGGGTGATACCCGCATCGCCTCGGCCTGGATTGGCGATGGCGCCACCGCCGAAGCCGACTTCCACACCGCGCTGACCTTCGCGCACGTGTATCGCGCGCCCGTCATCCTGAACGTGGTCAATAACCAGTGGGCCATTTCGACGTTCCAGGCGATTGCCGGCGGCGAAGGCGCCACCTTCGCGGGGCGCGGCGTGGGCTGCGGCATTGCGTCGCTGCGCGTGGACGGCAACGATTTCCTGGCGGTGTATTCCGCTTCGCGCTGGGCCGCCGAACGCGCCCGCCGCAACCTGGGCCCGACCCTGATCGAATGGGTCACGTACCGCGCCGGCCCGCACTCGACTTCCGACGACCCTTCCAAGTACCGGCCTGGCGATGACTGGGCGCACTTTCCGCTGGGCGACCCGATCGAGCGCTTCAAGAAGCACCTGATCGGCCTTGGCATCTGGTCCGACGCCGAACACGACGCCGTGCGCGCCGAGCTCGACGCCGAGATCGTTGCCGCCCAAAAGGAAGCGGAAAGCTACGGCACCCTGGTGGACGGCCACGTCCCCAGCGCCGCCAGCATCTTTGAAGACGTCTACAAGGACATGCCGGAGCATCTGCGCCGGCAGCGCCAGCAGCTCGGAGTCTGACCATGGCAATCGATAACAACGCTGGTCCGGCCTCGGCGCCGATGACCATGATCCAGGCTTTGCGCTCGGCCATGGATGTGATGCTGGAGCGAGACAACAACGTGGTGGTGTTCGGCCAGGACGTCGGCTATTTCGGCGGCGTGTTCCGGTGCACCGAAGGGCTGCAAACCAAGTACGGCAGCTCGCGCGTGTTCGACACGCCCATTTCCGAAGGTGGCATCGTCGGCGTCGCCGTCGGCATGGGCGCCTACGGCTTGCGGCCCGTTTGCGAAATCCAGTTCGCGGATTATTTCTACCCCGCCTCGGACCAGATCGTGTCCGAAGCCGCGCGCCTGCGCTATCGCTCGGTGGGCGAATTCATCGCCCCGATGACGATCCGCATGCCCTGCGGCGGCGGCATCTACGGCGGCCAGACCCACAGCCAAAGCCCCGAGGCCATGTTCACGCAGGTCTGCGGGCTGCGCACGGTAATGCCGTCCAACCCCTACGACGCCAAGGGCTTGTTGATCGCGTCCATCGAGAACGATGACCCGGTGATCTTCCTGGAACCCAAGCGGCTGTATAACGGCCCGTTTGACGGCCACCATGATCGCCCCGTGACGCCATGGACTGGCCGCCCCGGCAGCGTGGTGCCCACCGGTTACTACACCGTGCCGCTGGACTCCGCCGCCATCGTGCGGCCGGGCAATGCGCTGACGGTGCTGACCTACGGCACCACGGTCTATGTGTCCTTGACCGCCGCCGAAGAAACCGGCATCGACGCCGAGGTCATCGACCTGCGCAGCCTGTGGCCGCTGGATCTGGAAACCATCGTCAATTCCGTGAAGAAGACCGGCCGCTGCGTCGTGGTGCATGAAGCCACGCGCACCTGCGGGTACGGCGCGGAACTGATTTCGCTGGTCCAAGAGCATTGCTTCCATCACCTGGAGGCGCCCGTCGAGCGCGTGACCGGTTGGGATACTCCCTACCCGCACGCGCAGGAATGGGCGTACTTCCCCGGCCCGCGCCGGGTTGGCGAAGCGTTCAAACGCGCGATGGAGGTGTGACATGGGCATTCATATCATCAAGATGCCCGACATTGGCGAAGGCATTGCCGAAGTTGAACTGGTGGGCTGGCACGTCAAGGTGGGCGACACGGTTGTCGAAGACCAGCCGCTGGCCGATGTGATGACTGACAAGGCCACGGTGGAAATCCCGTCGCCGGTCGTCGGCAAGGTGATTGCGCTGGGTGGCGACGTGGGTCAGGTGATGGCCGTGGGCGGTGAATTGATTCGCCTGGAAGTGGAAGGTGAGGGCAATGTGCGGCCGGGTTCGGGCGCGCCGGGGCAGGGCGCATCGGCTCAGGCCAAGCCGGGGGCCGGCGACGCGTCGGCGTCCACGTCCGCGTCCACGTCCACGCAAGCCGAAGCTGGCGGGACTGCCGGCGCGAAAGCGGGCGGCATCGCGGGCCAGATCGCCGCGTCCATGGCGCCGGCGTCTGCCTCGGCTGCTGCACCGGCCCAGCCAAAAGGCAATCAACAAGCCAGTGCGCAATCTTCTCGACAAGCGGGGCATCAACCCGGGCAACAAGCCGCGCGATCCGCATCCGCTTCTTCCACCGCGCCCGCCGTGCCGCGCCAACCGGGCGACAAGCCCTTGGCCTCGCCCGCGGTGCGCAAGCGCGCCTGGGACTTGGGTATCGAACTGCGCTTTGTTGCCGGCAGCGGCCCGGCCGGCCGCGTCATGCATGAAGACCTGGACGCCTATCTGCAAGCGCAAGGCACAGGCAACGCGGTGCGCGGCGGGTCGGCGTATGTGGAACGCCATGACCAGGACGTGGTGCCCGTCATCGGTTTGCGCCGCAAGATCGCGCAGAAGATGGCCGAGTCCAAGCGCCGTATCCCCCACTTCAGCTACGTCGAGGAAATCGACGTGACCGAACTGGAAGACCTGCGCGTGCAGCTGAATCAGAAATGGGGCGAGTCACGCGGCAAGCTGACCTTGCTGCCGCTGTTGGCGCGCGCCATGGTCGTGGCCTTGCGTGATTTTCCGCAGATCAATGCGCGCTATGACGACGAAGGCGGCGTGGTGACGCGTTACGGCGCCGTGCACATCGGCATCGCCACGCAAAGCGATGGCGGCCTGATGGTGCCGGTGATGAGGCACGCCGAAGCGCGCGACCTGTGGTCCATGGCGGCCGAGATCGGGCGCCTGGCGCAAGCGGTGCGCAGCGGCACGGCCGGGCGCGACGAGCTGTCCGGGTCCACCATCACCATCACCAGCCTGGGGCCCTTGGGCGGCATCGTGACCACGCCGGTCATCAACCACCCCGAGGTCGGCATCGTCGGCGTGAACCGGATCGTTGAACGGCCCGCCTTCCGCAACGGCGCCGTGGTGGCGCGCAAGCTGATGAACCTGTCGTCGTCGTTCGACCACCGCGTGGTGGACGGCATGGACGCGGCGCGCTTCATCCAGGCGGTGCGCGCGCTGCTGGAACAACCCGCGCTGCTTTTCGTGGAGTAAGCATGAGCCAGATCACAAAGACAACGACCTTGCTGGTGATCGGCGGCGGCCCGGGCGGGTACGTGGCCGCCATCCGCGCCGGCCAGCTGGGCGTGCCGACCATCCTGGTCGAGGGCGCGCAGCTGGGCGGCACCTGCCTGAACATCGGTTGCATCCCGTCCAAGGCGCTTATCCACGCGGCCGAGGAATTCGACAAGGCGCGCCATTACGCGGGCGAGTCTGCCCTGGGCATCTCGGTATCCCAGCCGGCCATCGACATTGCGCGCACGGTGTCCTGGAAGGACGGCATCGTGGGCAAGCTGACGGGCGGCGTGGGCGCGCTGCTGAAGAAAAACGGCGTGCAGGTGGTGCAGGGCTGGGCCAGCCTGCTGGACGGCAAGACGGCCGAAGTGGCCACCGCCGACGGCGCCACCTTGCGCATCCAGTGCGAACACCTGCTGCTGGCGGCCGGGTCCGAACCCACGCCGCTGGTGTCGATGCCGTTTGGCGGCATGGTGGTGTCGTCTACCGAAGCCTTGTCGCCCACGTCCATCCCCAAGCAGTTGGTGGTGGTGGGCGGCGGGTATATCGGCCTGGAACTGGGCACCGTGTACCGCAAGCTGGGCGCGGAAGTTGCCGTGGTGGAAGCGCAGGACCGCATCCTGCCGACTTACGACGCCGAACTGACCAAGCCCGTTGCCACCGCACTGGCCAAGATGGGCGTGGCCCTGCATCTGAATCGCAAAGTGCTGGGCCTGAACGGCGCGGGCGACGCGGTGCGCATCCAGGATGCGTCCGGTGCTGAAACCCTGTTGCCGGCCGACCGCGTGCTGATCGCCGTGGGCCGCCGACCGCGCACGCAGGGCTGGGGCCTGGAAAGCCTGCAACTGGATCGCAAGGGCAATGCGCTGCGGATCGATGACCAGTGCCGCACGTCGATGCGCGACGTCTGGGCCATTGGCGATATTGCGGGCGAACCGATGCTGGCGCACCGCGCCATGGCGCAGGGCGAGATGGTGGCGGAACTGGTGGCGGGCAAGCGTCGCCAGTTCCAGCCTGCCTCCATTCCCGCCGTGTGCTTTACCGACCCGGAAATCGTGGTGGCGGGCCTGTCGCCCGATGAGGCGCAAGCCGCGGGGCTGGACTGCCTGGCCGCGTCCTTCCCGTTTGCCGCCAATGGCCGCGCCATGACGCTGGAGTCCACCGACGGCTTTGTCCGCGTGGTGGCACGGCGCGACAACCATCTGATCGTGGGCTGGCAAGCGGTGGGGCGCGGGGTATCGGAATTGTCGACGGCGTTCGGCCAGTCGCTGGAAATGGGCGCCACGCTGGAAGACGTGGCGGGCACCATCCACGCGCATCCGACGCTGGGCGAAGCCGTTCAGGAAGCCGCCCTGAAAGCACTGGGCCACGCGCTGCACATCTGACGCGGGCTGTTGCGCGGGTCGATGCACGGCCGGTGGTGGCAATTGCCGCCGCCGGCCGGAATTGTCTTTACCGGCCGCTGCTGCGGGCCGTGTCCGTCTTTACCGGCCGCTGCGGGCCGTGTCCGTCTTTATCGGCCGCCGCCGGCCATGATGGTGTTCACCTGCCGCCATCGATATACGGCCGGGCCTGAAGGACGATGATGTTGTCGCCTTGCACGGCCCATTCAATATCCTGGTCCACGTTGCCCAAGCGCACTTTGATCTGGTTGCCCACGGCAGCCAGCCGCGCGACCAGCGCATCGTTCAACACCTGTCTTGACCCTTCGATGGGTACTTCGCGCACGCCACCGGCTGCGTCCGCCACCAGTTGCGTGTCCTCGGCCGACCGGCTCAGCACCTGCACCGCCTTGGACCACGTCGAATACATCAGCTGTTCTGCCTGGCGCTTGCCTTCCACCACCTTGATCCCCAGGCCGCGCTTGGCCGAGATGTACGTCACGTAGCGGCGCGAGGCATCGAAGGGGTCGCGCGTAATCATCACGCCGGAACTGTCCGAGGCGGCCGCCGACTGCACCAGCACCGCCATCACCACGCCACCCTGGCCGATACCGGCCGCGCGCCGCGCTTCGTAGGCCTCGAAGTTATAGACCGACGCCCACACCGTCTGCACCGCTTTCGCCAAGGCATCCGGCTGCGTCACGTTGGGCACCGTGGTGTACAGGCCCGCGCCGCTGAACCCCGGCAGGTCTTCGGAATTGGACGAACTGCGCACGAAGACGCCGCGCCCTTTCAACTGCGTTCTCCAGCGTTCCCGCCATGCGTCGGCAAGCACGGTGTCGGGCGTGGCGTTGACGATGTCCTGGCGCAGTGCGGCCAGTTCGGCTCGGCGCACGCTGGCGTCGCCGATAAAGTCGGGCCGCTGTTCCAGCGCTGCGACGCGTTCGGGCACGCCCAAGCGATCCATGAACGCGACGTACTGCGCGAACGGTATGCAAAAACCGTCCGGCACGCTGGCCAGCGGGGGCAGGGCGGCTTTCAGCGCGCCCAGGTTGGCGGCCTTGACGCCGCAATGCCGGCTGTCGCGCGTGGCCATGCCGGTCAGCGGCTTGATGGCGCGCACCGACAGGTCCGGCTTGGGCAGCGCCACGGCGACGCGCGGCGGCGGCGGGGGCGGCGCACCCGCGTCCGGTCGCGCAATGCGCTCGACCTGATAGCCGTTGCTGTTCACGGTCAGCTGCACCCATTGCCCGTCATGCTGGCGCAGCACAGCCACGGCATCGCGCACGTAGGCGTTCGGAATGCGCCACCCCTTGGCCAGCAGATTCACGTGTGACAACAACGTGGACGGGCGCTGCGTGACCAGCCCGGCGACGGGCGGCAGCGCAACCGGCACTTCGTCCAGCACCACGATGTCGGTCGGCGCCAGGTCGGGCGTATCCTCCACCGACTTCACAATACGCAGACGCCCCTGGGCGCGGCCGGTATTAAGTGGCAGAAAGGTCTGCTCGCGCAGCAGCGCCTCTTGCGTCACGAAAGCCAGTCCGGCCGATTGCGCCGTCTGCTCATGCATCGTGGAATTCGCCTTGAAGCGTACCGGCTCGTAAAAGGTGCCGCGCAGCTTATCTTCAGTCAGGCGCAACAGCGCGGGCGTGACGCGATCACCTTCCCAGAATTCATAGGTGTAGCCGGGCAGGTCCCGCTGCCAGCTCAGCGTGCCGAACAGCAGGCGGCGGTCCGGGTCCTTGTACTGCGCAATCAACGTGGCCTTGTCCATGCCGGGCAGCAGCTGGCGTTCACGCGCAAAGTTCTCGTGCAAGGTGTAGCGCGGCGTGTCCAGGTAATAGATGCGGTTGCCGCGCTGCCGATCGATGACGAACAGCACGTGGGGAATCTCCAGAGGCGTCCCGGCGTTGTAGACGCGCGCCAACTGCCGGAATTCGGCCTCTGTGCGGATTTGGCTCAGAAACCCTGGCCCGCCACGCTTGGCGCTTTCCGCCAGCCTGGCTTCGCGTTCATCCGGGCGCAACGGGCGCTGGTTTTCGTAGGGCGACGGCTTGCGCGCCGTCTGCGCCTGGGCAGCCAGCCCCCAGCCGGCGGCCAGCAGCCCGGCCAGGGCAAGCACAAGCAGTTTCGGCCGGCGCGGCGGGCCAGGACGACGTAAGGCGGCAGTGGGGCGCATCAAGGAGCAGGGCGCATCAAAAAAGGAGGCGGATCGCAAGAGGTTGCGATCATATCGGAGCCGCCAGGCCGGCCCGTAGTGGGATGTTTCCAGGTGTGGCCAAGCGTGTGAGCTGGGGGGTGAATCGGTCCGCTTTTTTGCTAAAGCCTCTGGTCCAGACTGGAGGCATCTCCTACCTTTCTGCAAGGAGGGGATTCGATCGGCCCGCTTTTCGGGTCTGTTTTTTGGATTTTGCTTTGATGTCGCCCTGAACCGGGGTTCTGGACAATAAGGAGGCCGTTGTGCTGACCTATCCCTACACGCTGACTCCCGACACGAACGGTACGTTGTTGGTGCTCTTTCCCGATTTTCCCGAGGCTGCCAGTGTCGCAACCGATGAACGGGATGCCGCCGAGAACGCATTGGAAGCGCTGGAGGCCGTGCTGGAGATTTACTTCGATGAGCGTCGACCCATTCCGCTACCTGGCCCGACGCGCGCAACACAGCACTCTGTCACCTTGCCCGCCGTGGTTACCAGCAAAGTGTTCCTGTCCAACGAAATTATTCGCCAAGGGGTTCGCAAAGCCGAGATGGCTCGACGTCTGGGCGTTCATACGCCCCAGGTTGATCGCCTGTTGAATCTGCGGCATTCGTCACGCATCGAACAGGTCGAAGCGGCGCTGGAAACCCTGGGCCGCAGGCTGGACGTGTCCATCGCGTAGCCGATACGCCTGCATGCCTTCAACGCAACAAGGCCCCCAATCGGGGGCCTTGTCTTTACCGCAACCCGCTTGGCGTCGGAATCAGCCTTGGGCCGTTTCCGCCAGGACGCGGCGGGCTTCTTCGGCGACGCGTTCGGGGGCGGTGCCGCCGATGTGCTTGCGGGCGGCGACCGAGCCTTCCAGTGTCAGCACGTGGTGGACGTCGTCGCCGATCTGGGCGTGATACGCCTTGAGCTCGTCGGTGGACAGGTCGGCCAGGTCGCAATTGCGTTGTTCGCAGTCGCGCACGGCGTGGGCAACCACTTCGTGGGCGTCGCGGAACGGTACGCCGCGCTTGACCAGGTAGTCGGCCAGGTCGGTGGCGGTGGCGAAGCCTTGCAGGGCGGCGGCGCGCATGTTGTCGGCCTTGACCTTGATGCCGGCTGCCATGTCCGCGAAGATGGTCAGCGTGTCGCGCACGGTGTCCACGGTGTCGAACAGGCCTTCCTTGTCTTCCTGGTTGTCCTTGTTGTAGGCCAGGGGTTGGCCCTTCATCAGGGTCAGCAGGGCGACCAGGTTGCCGTTGACGCGGCCGGTCTTGCCCCGGGCCAGTTCAGGCACGTCGGGGTTCTTCTTTTGCGGCATGATCGAGCTGCCGGTGCAGAAGCGGTCGGCCAGGTCGATGAAGCCCACGCGCGGGCTCATCCACAGCACCAGCTCTTCGGACAGGCGCGACACGTGCGTCATGATGAGCGCGCCGGCGGCGCAGAATTCGATGGCGAAGTCGCGGTCGGAAACGGCGTCCAGCGAATTGCGGCACACGCCGTCAAAGCCCAGCGTCTTGGCGACACGTTCGCGGTCGATGGGGAACGACGTGCCGGCCAGCGCGGCGGCGCCCAGCGGCAGGCGGTTCACGCGGCGGCGGCAGTCGGCCAGGCGTTCGGCGTCGCGGCCGAACATTTCGGCGTAGGCCAGCAGGTGGTGGCCGAAGGTGACCGGCTGGGCAACTTGCAGGTGGGTGAAGCCCGGCATGATGGTGCCGGCGTTGTCTAGCGCGACGGCGGCCAGCGCATGACGCAGCTGGCGCAGCAGGTCTTGCAGGTTGTCGATTTCGTCGCGCAGCCACAGGCGGATGTCGGTGGCGACCTGGTCGTTGCGTGACCGGCCGGTGTGCAGGCGCTTGCCCGCATCGCCCACCAGTTCCACCAGGCGCTTCTCAATATTCAGATGCACGTCTTCCAGATCCAGCAGCCATTGGAAGCTGCCGGCGTCGATTTCAGACAGGATCTGCGTCATGCCGCGCTGGATGTCGGCCAGGTCTTGCGCGCCGATGATGCCCTGGGCGGCCAGCATGTCCGCATGCGCGAGCGAGCCCTGGATGTCGTGTCGCGCCAGGCGCTTGTCGAAATCCACGGACGCCGTATAGCGTTTGACGAGTTCGGATACCGGTTCCGAGAACCGGGCGGACCAGGCCTGCGCCTTGTTGGCGAACTGGTTTTGATCGGGGGAGGGAGTGTTTGCCATGATGGGCGGAATTATAGGGCCTGCCGACAAGCGGGCGCACGCGCGGGCGCCGGGGCCGCGATTTTTGGGGGCAGCAACGCGCGGCGCGCGCCACTTGTCGGATAATCCCCCGTTGGTTTCTAGAACGTAGAGCGAGTACAAGACATATGCCCATGGAATGGGAAGAACTGGTGACCCAGCTGGACGCCCACATGCCGCACGAGGCGTGGGCGCAGACGCTGGTCGGCGCCGGCGTGCTGGTCCTGACGGCGCTGTTCGTGCAGTGGGTGGTGGCGCGTGTGGTGTTGCTGCTGGCGCACCGGGTGCTGGTCCTGAGCGGCCGGGGCGACTGGGACAAGGCCCTGCAACGCCGCCGCGCCTATCAAAACCTGTGGTACGCCGTGCCGTTTGCCGTGGTGTCGATGGGTATCGGCCTGGTGCCGCATGCCGAGCGGGCGGTGTCGGTGGTGGGCCGGCTGGCGCATGCCGGCGCGTGGATCTGCGTGTTCGTGGCGTTCTCGGGCGTGTTGAGCGCCTGGCAGGACACCTATTCCGCGACCACCCGCGCGCAGACGCGGTCCATCAAGGGCTATATCCAGATCGGCAAGCTGATCCTGATGGCCGTGTGCACCGTGCTGGTGCTTTCCATCCTGATCGACCGCTCGCCGCTGTGGATGATTTCAGGCCTGGGCGCGCTCTCGGCCGTGCTGTTGCTGGTGTTCAAGGACACGCTGCTGTCCCTGGTGGCCAGCACCCAGCTGACCAGCAACGACATGCTGCGCATCGGCGACTGGATCGAAATGCCGCAATCCAACGCCGACGGCTTCGTCAAGGATATTGCGCTGCATACCGTCAAAGTGCAGAACTGGGACAACACCGTCACCACGGTGCCGACCTACAAGCTGTTCTCGGAAAGCTATCGCAACTATCGCCACATGTTTGAATCCGGCGGGCGGCGCATCAAGCGCACGCTGCGCATCGATGCGGCCAGCGTGCGCTTCCTGACCGACGAGGAAGCCCGGCAACTGATGCGGTTCCGCCTGTTGCACGACTATTTGCAAGCCAAGACGCTGGACATCGCCCAAGCCAACCAGACCATGGGCGAACTGGCCAGCGTGCCGGCCAACCGCCGCCGCCTGACCAACATCGGCACCTTCCGCGCCTACGGGCTGGCGTATCTGAAACAGAACCACGAAGTGCGCCAGGACATGGCGATGATGGTGCGCATGATGGAACCGGCGTCCGACGGCATCCCCGTCGAGGTCTATTGCTTTACCGCCGTGACCGCCTGGGTGGAATACGAGCGCATCCAGGGCGATATCTTCGACCATCTGCTGGCCATCTTGCCCGAATTGGGCCTGCGCCTGTACCAGCAACCGTCGGGTGCCGACTTCGGCGCCATGGGCAGCCAGCTGCGCGAAAGCGCGATTCAGGCCGCACTGTCGGCCGAACGCGATCGCCCCGGCCTGGTCCTGCCGGACGGGCACGGCGCGGCGTCGGGGCCGCGTGGCCCCAGCGACGGCAAGGTGCCCGGCTAGCCCTGGCCGGGCCAGGCGCCATGAGATAATCCGCGCGTTGGAATTTAGTCTTCATTGACCCCAGGCGAACTCCCGATGTCGAACCCGTTCTTCAACCTGTATTCCCACGGCTTCGCCCGGGTGGCGGTCGGCGTGCCCGAATGCCGCATCGCCGATCCGGCCTTCAACGCCACGCAAACCATAGAACTGGCCCAGCAGGCCGCCCAGGGCGGCGCGGTGCTGGTGGCGTTTCCCGAGCTGGGCCTGTCGGCCTACACCTGCGACGACCTGTTCCACCAGAAAGCCTTGCTGGATGAGTGCGAAGAGGCGTTGGCGCGGGTGGTGGCGGCCACGGCCGACTTGGATATCGCCGTGATTGTGGGCGCGCCGCTGCGCGTGTCCCACCAGCTGTTCAACTGTGCCGTGGTGGCCGCGGGCGGGCGCGTGCTGGGCGTGGTGCCCAAGAGCTACCTGCCCAACTACGGCGAATTCTACGAAGCCCGCCAATTCAGCGCCGCCGACTGCGCGGCCGTCACCGACATCGTTTTGCTGGGCCAGACCGTGCCCTTCGGGCCCGAACTGCTGTTCCAGATGGAAAAGCTGCCGCTGTTCCAGTTCCACGTCGAAATCTGCGAAGACGTCTGGGTGCCGATCCCGCCGTCCTCATTCGCCGCGCTGGCCGGCGCCACCGTGCTGGTGAACCTGTCGGCGTCCAACATCGTCGTCGGCAAGTCGCAATACCGCCATCAACTGGTGGCGCAGCAGTCCGCGCGCTGCCTGTCGGCCTATATGTACACGTCGGCCGGCCGGGGCGAATCGTCCACCGACCTGGCCTGGGACGGCCAGGCAATCATCTATGAAAACGGCGAACTGCTGGGCGAATCCGAACGCTTCCTGAACCATTCGCACCTGCTGTTCTCGGACGTGGACCTGGATCGCCTGTCGCGCGAACGCATGCGCCAGACGACGTTCGGCCAGTCCGTGCGCCGCCATCAGGACGAAGTGCGCAAGTTCCGTTCGGTGGCGGTGCCGGTGAACCCGCCGCTGGACGATGCCGAACTGCCGCTTGAGCGCCGCGTGGCGCGCTTTCCGTATGTGCCGGCCGACCCGCAACAGCGCGATGCGCGCTGCAAAGAGGTCTACAGCATCCAGGTGCAGGCCCTGGCCCAGCGCCTGTCGGCCAGCAAGATGTCCAAGGTGGTCATCGGCATTTCCGGCGGGCTGGATTCCACCCACGCGCTGCTCGTCTGCGCGCAGGCCATGGACACGCTGGGCCTGCCCCGGTCCAACATCCTGGCCGTGACGATGCCCGGCTTTGCCACCAGCACCCGCACGCTGCAACAGGCGCGCCGCCTGATGGCGGTGGTGGGCTGCACGGCGTCCGAAGTCGATATCCGCCCCAGCTGCCTGCAAATGCTTAAAGACCTGGGCCACCCGTACGCGGAAGGCAAACCGGTCTACGACATCACGTTTGAAAACGTCCAGGCCGGCGAACGCACCAATCACCTCTTCCGCATCGCCAACTTCAGCAACGCCATCGTCATCGGCACCGGCGACCTTAGCGAACTTGCACTGGGATGGTGCACGTATGGCGTGGGCGACCACATGTCGCACTACAGCGTCAACGCCAGCGTGCCCAAGACCCTGATCACGCACCTGGTGCGCTGGGTGGCGGAATCCGGGCGGCTGGGCGATGACGGCGCCGGCGTGCTGCTGGACGTGCTGGGCACCGACGTCAGCCCGGAATTGGTGCCGGGTGGCGCCGACGACAAGCCCGTGCAGAAAAGCGAAGATTCCATCGGCCCGTACGAGCTTCAGGATTTCAACCTGTACTACACGCTGCGCTATGGGTTTGCGCCCACCAAGGTGGCGTTCCTGTCGCTGGCCGCCTGGCGTGACCGCGAAGCGGGCGCCTGGCCGGACGCCGGCCACGTGGTGCGCAACCAGTACGACCTGGCCGCCATCAAGCGCAACCTGAAGATATTTTTGGACCGGTTTTTCCGTACAACGCAGTTCAAGCGTACCTGCGTGCCCAATGCGCCCAAGGTCGGCTCGGGCGGCTCGCTGTCGCCGCGCGGCGACTGGCGCGCGCCCAGCGATTCGGAATCCGTGGTGTGGATGCGCGACGCCGAACGCATTCCGGATGCCGGGCCCAACGCCTGATCGGGGTTCTCCCGCAATGACGCCGGCGGCCCGTTTGCATGGCGGGCCCCGGTGGTATTCTCTTATCCATCGCGCCCCGGCTGCCTCGCAAGCGGTGGGCAGGGCGCCGCAACACATCAAAAACCCAGGACGCCCAACGTGAAACAAGTCACCGCCATCATCAAACCCTTCAAGCTCGACGAAGTCCGCGAGGCGCTGGCCGAAGTCGGCGTCAGCGGCCTGACCGTCACCGAAGTCAAGGGTTTCGGCCGCCAAAAGGGCCACACCGAACTGTACCGGGGCGCGGAATACGTGGTGGACTTCCTGCCCAAGATCCGCGTTGAAGTCGTGCTGCCCGACGACCAGGTCGAAGCCGCCATCGAAGCCGTGGTCAAGGCCGCGCGCACCGGCAAGATCGGCGACGGCAAGATCTTCGTGTCGCCCGTTGAGCAAGCCATCCGCATCCGCACCGGCGAAGCCGACGAAGAGGCGCTGTGATCCGCGCCGCCTGTTGACCGCCATCGGCTGAATGTCAAAGGCGCTCGTCCCATCACCGGGGCGGGCGCCTTTGTCTTTTTGGCCCTTTGCCTTCTAGCGGATCAGCTGGTTCATTTCCAGGATCGGCATCATCACCGCCAGCACGATCAGCAGCACGAACCCGCCCATCAGCAGGATCAGCGCCGGCTCAAGCAACGCCGTCATCGCCATGGCGCGGCGTTCCAGATCGCGCGACAGGTTCTGCGCACCGCGATCCAGCAATTCGGGCAGGCGCCCGGTTTTTTCGCCGCTGGCGATCAGGTGCACCAGCAGCGACGGGAACACCTTCTGTGCGCCCAGCGACGCCGATAGCGCCGCGCCTTCGCGCACGCGGGCCGACGCTTCATCCACCGCCAACCGCAGCACATCGTTGCCCAAGGTGCGACGCGCCGCCTCCAACGCCGTCAACAAGGCCACGCCGCTGCCGCACAAGATGGCCAATGTCGAAGCAAAGCGCGCGGCGTTCACGCCCAGCACAAAGCGGCCGGCCAGCGGCAGCCGCAGCACACGCGCATGCCAGGCTCGGCGCGCCGCCGGCGCGCGCAGCGTGTAGCGCCACAGCACGATGGCGGCCACCAGCACCGCGCCCGTCACCGCACCCCATTCACGCACGTAGTCCGACAGCGCCAGCATCACGCGGGTCAGCATGGGCAGTTGCTGCTTGGCGTGGTTGAACGCCGACACCACCTGCGGCACCACATAGCCCAGCAGAAAGATCACGATGATGACCGACACGCTGGCGACCACGGCCGGGTAGATGAACGCCGTCATCACCTTGCTGCGCAGCGTATTGCGTTCTTCGATGTAGTCGGCCAGCTTTTCCATCACTTGCGCCAGGTCGCCGGATTCTTCACCGGCGCCGATCAGCGCGCGATAGATCTCGGGAAAGTCGCGCGGCCGCGCGGCCAGCGCGGTGGATAAGCGATGGCCCGCGCGCACGTCATCGCGCACCGCGCCCAGCGTGGCCGCGATGTGTTTTTTCTCGGCTTGTTCAAGCGTGGCGGACAGGGCGGCGTCAAGCGGCAGGCGCGCGGCCAGCAGGCTGGCCAACTGCCGCGTCAACCAGGCCAGGTCTGCATCCGACAAGCGCGTGCGCAAGCCGGCGCCCAGCCCGTGCGCGCGCGCCGCCAATGCGGTGGACAAGGGCAACAAGCCGCGGCCGCGCAGTTGGTTGCGAGCGCCGCGCTCGGTGTCGGCATCGATCGTGCCGCGCACGATTTTGCCCAGCGCGTCGGTGGCTTCGTATCGATAGGAAGGCATGGCGAAAGCAGGGGCCGGCGCGCGAATCAAAAACGCGCAAGAGCCCCGAATTTAAAGGGTTTGCAGCCCGTATGTTGCATGTCAAATATGACCGTAGTGTTGCACTGTCACCCCGTATACTCCGACGCGATTTCACGTTTTTTCACACTTGCATTCACGTCTGAAGGCACCTATCTCGTCATGCGTCACATCGCGCAATTCAGCCTTGCCGCCTTGCTCATCGCAAGCCAAATCGGACCGGCGATCAGCACGGCCCATGCTCAACAAACGGACAACCGTGTCAGCTTGAACTTCGTCGACACCGACATCCCCGCCGTGTTGCGCGCGCTGTCGTTGTTTACGCAGCGCAACTTCCTGGTGGACCCGCGCGTCAAGGGCAAGCTGACGCTGGTGTCGGACCGACCCGTTGATAGCGGGCAGGCGCTGGCCATGCTGACGGGGGCGTTACGGCTGCAGGGCTTTGCAATTGTGGACGTGGACGGGGTGACGCGCGTCGTGCCCGAAGCCGACGCCAAGCTGCAAGGCAGCGCGGTGGTGGGCAATACGCCGCCGAGCCAGGCGCGGCAAGCTCAGACGCGTCCCGCGCAGGCGGTAGCAGGCGCGCCAGCTGGCAACGCCGCGCGTGGCCCGGTGCCCGTGTCCGCGTTTGCCAAGGGTGCGGGCAGCAGCGGCGAGATGCTGACGCGCGTGTTTCCGTTGAAGTACGAAAACGCCGCCAACCTGGTGCCGGTGCTGCGCCCCATGGTGCCGCCGAATAACCCCATCAACGCGTACCCCGGCAACAACACCTTGGTAGTCACCGACTACGCCGACAACCTGGAACGCATCGCGCAAGTCATCGCGCGCATCGACGTGCCCAGTTCCATCGACACCGACGTGGTGCCGGTGCAGTCCGGCATTGCCACCGACATCGCCATCCTGGCCTCGCAATTGCTGGACACGCAAAGCAGCGACCCCACGCAGCGCATCGCGGTGGTGGCCGACCCGCGCAGCAACAGCGTGCTGGTGCGTTCGGGCAGCCCGGCGCGCACGCGGCTGGCGCGCGACCTGATCCTGAAGCTGGACGCGCAGCAAAACCGTGCCGGCAATCTGCACGTGGTCTACATGCGCAACGCGCAGGCCACGCGCATCGCCGAAGTGTTGGGCGGCTTGCTGACCGGGCAGGCCAATGCGGCGCCCGGCGCCTCGGGCGGCGCGGCAGGCAGCAACACGGGCGGTGCCCAGCCCGGCGCGCGCGCGCAAAACACCTCGGCCGGCAACGTGCCGGCGGGGCAGGGCATGGGGGCCATGTCGGGCTCGTCCAAGGGCGGCTTGTCGGGCGAGCAAGAGCGCATCGCGCGGGAAGACAACAGCACACAAGCCGTGTCGTATTCGGCCGGCGGCGCCACCATCCAGGCCGACCCGGCCACCAATTCGCTGATCATTTCCGCGCCCGAACCGCTGTATCGCAGCTTGCGTGAAGTGATCGACCAGCTGGACCAACGCCGCGCGCAGGTGCTGGTGGAAAGCCTGATCGTTGAAGTCAGCGAGCAAAAGGCGGCGGAATTCGGCATCCAGTGGATGACGGGCGCCGGCAATATCAACAGCAACGGCACCAGCTTTATCGGCGGCACCAACCTGGGCGGCAGCGGCATCACGGGCACCGGGCCCACGTCCATCGACGCCATCGGCAGCGGCCTGAGCCTGGGCGTGGTCAAGGGCACGGTGGACGTGTTGGGCAACCAGGTCATCAACCTGGGCGTGCTGGCCCGCGCCATGCAGAACACGGGCGAAGCCAACATCCTGTCCACGCCGAACCTGCTGACGCTGGACAACCAGTCGGCCAGCATCCTGGTGGGCAAGACGGTGCCGTTCGTGACGGGCCAATACGTCACGTCGGGCAGCAACGGCAGTTCGAATCCGTTCCAAACCATCGAACGCGAAGACGTGGGCCTGAAGCTGAACATCCGCCCGCAGATTTCCGAAGGCGGCGCGGTCAAGCTGGACATCTACCAGGAAGTCAGCAGCATCGACGAAAGCCGCTCGAACGCCACGACGGGCATTGTGACCAACAAGCGCGCCATCGATACCAGCGTGCTGATCGACGACGGCCAGATCATCGTGCTGGGCGGCTTGCTGGAAGACAACGTGACCTTGACGTCCAACAGCGTGCCCGGCCTGGGCTCGCTGCCCGTGATCGGTTCGCTGTTCCGCTACGACACGCGCAAGCGCACCAAGACCAACCTGATGGTGTTCCTGCGCCCCTACGTGGTGCGCGACGCCAACCGCAGCGCCAGCGTCACGATGGACCGCTACGACTACATGCGCCGCGCGCAGGGCTCCGCGCAACCGGGCCAGCATTGGGCGCTGCCCGACATGCAGGCGCCGATGCTGCCGCCGCCGGGCTCGGCTCCGTCGGTGTCGAACAACGCCTATGACCTGCGTCCCGAACAACAAGCCGACACGCTGCGCCGCCCGCCGCCCACCACGGTGCAGTCGTTTGCCGTGCGGCAGTATCCGGGCGCGAACGCCACCCGCGATGCCGCGCGCCCGATCCGCGTGTCCGGCGCGCTGATGCACAGCGTGGCGGTGGACCCCGAGTCGCTGCTATGAGCGCGCACCCCTTGCCCTATGCCTGGGCACGCGCGCAGCGCGCCGTGCTGTCGCTGCGCGCGGGGCAGGCGCAGTTGACCGTCAGCCCGCGCACGCCGGAATGGGCGGTGCGCGAAATTCGCCGCTGCCATGGCGACATTGCGCTGGCTCGGGTGGATGACGAGGCCCTGGAAACGCTCTTGACGGCGGCTTATAGCCATTCGGAAGACGCCGCGTCGGTCATGGGCGTGGCCGAAAACGAAATCGACCTGGACCGCTTGTTGCAGGACATGCCCGAAGTGGCCGACCTGCTGGAAGCGCAGGACGATGCGCCGGTGATCCGCATGATCAACGCGCTGTTCGCGCAGGCCGCGCGCGACGGCGCCAGCGATATCCACATCGAACCCTTCGAGACGCACTCGGTGGTTCGCTATCGCGTGGATGGCACCTTGCGCGACGTGGTGTCGCCGCGCAAGGCGCTGCACGCGGCGTTGATCTCGCGCATCAAGATCATGGCGCACCTGGACATTGCCGAAAAGCGCTTGCCGCAAGACGGCCGCATTGCGCTGCGCGTGGGCGGCCGGCCGATCGACGTGCGGGTGTCCACCTTGCCCACCGGCCACGGCGAACGCGCGGTGTTGCGCCTGCTGGACAAAGAGGCGGGGCGCTTGCAGCTGGAGCGCCTGGGCATGTGCCCCGATGTGCTGACGCAGCTGGACCGCTTGATCCGGCAGCCGCACGGCATCGTACTGGTGACGGGGCCGACGGGCAGCGGCAAGACCACGACGCTGTATGCCGCGTTGAGCCGGCTGGATTCGGCCACCAGCAATATCCTGACGGTGGAAGACCCGATCGAATACGACTTGTCCGGCATCAGCCAGACGCAGGTGAACGCCAAAATCGACATGAGCTTCGCGCTGGCCCTGCGCGCCATCTTGCGGCAGGACCCGGACGTGATCATGATCGGTGAGATCCGCGACCTGGAGACCGCGCAGATTGCGGTGCAGGCGTCGTTGACGGGCCACCTGGTGTTGGCGACGCTGCACACCAACGACGCGGTCTCGGCCGTGACACGGCTGACGGACATGGGCGTGGAACCCTTCCTGCTGGCTTCGTCGCTGCTGGGGGTGCTTGCGCAGCGGCTGGTGCGCAAGCTGTGCCCGGAATGCAAGAAGCCGTCGATGCAGGATGGCGTGCGCGTGTTTCATCCCGTGGGTTGCCCGGCGTGCAATCACACGGGCTATAGCGGCCGTTCCGGCATCCACGAACTGTTCACCGTGGACGACGACGCGCGCCGTTTGATCCACGAAGGCCGCGACGAACGCGAACTGCGCCAGGCCGCCATGGCCGCCGGCATGCGAACGATGCGGCAAGACGGCCAACGCTGGGTCGACAGCGGGCAGACATCACCCGAGGAAATCGTGCGGGTGACGCGCGACGCTTGATCGGGCTGTTTGCTATTTTCCCGTGCTGAAAACGACCGTATCGCCAGAACGGCGGCCCAGGGTGGACATCAGGCCGTCCAGCGCCGCCCGCTGGGCGTCGGTGGCACCCGGCGCGTACGTGGCCTTGCCTTCAAAGCGCACACCGCGCGGGCCGGCCGTGCCCTGGCCCGTAACCGTCAGCAGGCCGCTTTCCGTCGTCAGCGCCAATGTTGCACCGGACTTTCCCGCGCCTTGCAGACGCAGCAGGTAGGTACCCACCGGTGTGATGGATGTCAGCGCGGTGCCGGCGTTACGCCAGCGCAGGTCCGCGATATTGCCGGTGGGCAAGTCGCCGCCCAGGCGCAGCGCTTGCCAATTGATTTCCAGCATGCCGTCGGGCGCCAGCGTGTTCCAGGGTGCGCCCAGCGCCGGTAACACCGTGGCCGGCACGCGCAACGATTGCGCGGGCAATGACACCCCGGTCCAACCCACGCGCGCGCGCAGGGGGGCTTGCAACCACGGGTGCGTGATGTCCAGCGCCATCGCGCCCCAGCGCCACTGCCATTGCACGGGTTGCGGCAACACGCGCCGCGACCCCGGTGGCCCCAGCGCCACCCACGCGCTACCTTGCCACAAGGTGCCGCCGGCATCCGCCAGCGAAACCAAGGAATCGTCCGGCTGCATCGCCAACAGCCAACGCGCCGGCAGCACGCTGGCGGCACCCGCCAGAAAACACACGCCGCCGGCCAGCCACAGGGCGGCAGTCCGCTTGTTGAAAGCGAGGCGCGCCATCAGCGGGCACCCCGCATATTGAATGAAAGGGTCGGCATCAGCGGCCGGCCCCCGCACCGGCGGGGGCTAACGTAATGTGGCCATTGACCAGGCCCGGCAGCGGACGGCCATTGGGATTGGTGGCACGCGTCAATTCGACTTGCTGTGTTTGCAGGCCCCAATCGCGTGCGGCGCCATCCAGCCAGCGCAGCAACGCGGACGACGGCGCCTGGTTCAACGTCAAGCGCACGCCTTTGCCGGATTCAGGCTGGCCCAAGGACCACATCGCAGCCGGTAGCGCCGCGCCTTCCAGGCTGGCGCTTAATTCAGCGGGCGTGGGGGCGACAGCAACCGGCGTGGCCGAGCGTTGCCGCAACGCGCGGGCTTGCGTCGTCAAGTCGGCCACGGTCGCGGCCTGGCCGCGCAGGGCGGGCAGCTCGACTTGCAGCTTGCGCACGGTTTTCAGGGGCGGCTCGATCAGCGTGACGAAGATCACCGCGACGCCGACGAGCGCGGCGGCAACCGTCACCAGCCGCCGCTCACGCGGGGCCAGCGCCTGATAGCGATGGCGCGCGCGGGTCAGGGTGGGGTCTACGGTGTTGCGCAACGTGCCGGCGGCGGTTTGCCACTGGCGATGCAGGCGTTCAAGGGCGGTCATGGTTGTTTGCGCGTGATGCGCCAGGTGTTGTCGGTGTCGCCGCGTTCCAGCTTCAGGCCCAGGGCGGCGGCTTGCTGGATCAGTGCGGGCGTTTCGGAGACGCGCTGCGCGTCGGCCCCCGCGTCGGCCAATTGCAGCGTCAGCGCCTGGTCGGCGTACGTCAGCCGCGCGACTTTGTCGGCGGCAAAGGGCAGCGTTTGGGCGGCGGCGCGCGCCAGGGGCAGGAAGTCGCCCGCGCTGGCCGCGCCGCGATTGGCTTGCAGCGCGTCCAGGCCTTGCTGCGCCTGCCGCGCGGGGTCCAGCACCACAGGCAGATCAGGAAACGCCGCCAGCACCTGCTGACGCATGCCCGCCGTCAGGGCGTCGGCTTCAGCGCTGAGCCGCGAGGCGTAGAGATTCAACCCCGCAACCCACACCACCGCCGCCGCCGCGCCCCAACGCCACACGGGCCGCCAGCGCGACGCGCGCACCGGCGCCAGGCGCGGCATCGCCAGCGACCACGACGGCGACGGGGCCAGCCAGCGCGGGTCGGCCGGATCGCGTAGGGGCGTGGCGGATAGATCGGCGTCGAAGGCGAAGGAAGGGGTGGAGGACGCCTCCGAGGACGGACCGGCCACCGTCGGAACCAGCGTCTGCGGTGCAATCAGCGCGTCGACACGCAGGCCGTGCGCACTCAGCAACGCCCACGCGCGGCGCACCGGTTCGCGCGGTGACCACGCCAACGCCACGCTGCCATCGGCGGCGCGCGGGCTGAAGCCGATGGCCAGCGTGTCCAGGTCGCTAAGCACCAGGGGTTCCAGCGCGCTATGCACGGCGGCGGCAAAGCGGGCGCGGGGTACCGAGGGAACGCGGATGGTGGTGGCGATCACGTCGGCCGGATGCAGCACGGCTTCGCATACCGCGTTCGGATAGCCGTTGCCCAAGGCGTGCAAGGGCAACTCGCCTTGCCGGGCGCAGCGCCCGCGCCGGTCGAACCAGGCATAGGGCAGCGGGGAATCGGCGCCGAATTCATCCAAAGGGGCAAGCGCGATGCGCAAGGCGTTTTTCAAGGAGTTTCTCTTGTCCATATCGTGTCGGGCGCTGCGGGCGGCGCGCTGCGCACCAGCGCTTGCATGGCGACTCGCGCGCGTTCGTAGACGACGGTGCCGCTGGCCAGGAACCAGCCGCTGGCCGTGGTGACGGTGGGGGCGGGCGCGTCCACGCCGGTGCTTGCCAGCCGGTTGGCGAAGTCGCCCGCGTTGTTGAACCAGTTGCCGCGATCCCGCTCGCCCGCCAGCGCGCGCGCCTGCCCCAGCGAAAGGCCGGGCACCAACGCCGCGATGACTTCGGCGGGCGCGGTGTTGACGTTAACGCTGGTGGCAATGGGCAGCACGGTCATGGTGCGGCGCATCTCGTCGCGCACCGTCGGTTCCAAGCCCAGTTGCGCGGCGATGTCGTCCACGCCACGTGGCAGCGGTGCGCGCGCGTCCGGCGCGGTGGCGGGTTGGCCGTTGGGGGCAGACGGCGCATCGGCGGGCAGGGCGGGCGGCTGCGCCAGGGCAATGATGTCGATGATGCGCGGCGCCAGGGTATCGGGCAGTTGCTGCGCGGCCAGCAGCCGACGCAACACCTTTTCCTGCTCGGGTTGCGGCACGCCATTGCGCGCCAGATTGCTCAGGTTGTACTTGCCCTGTTCATCTTGCACACGCCCCGAGAACACGGCAACGCGATCGTCTCCCGGGCGCTCGATGCGCGTGTCCAGGATGGGCGTGGCCCAGATCTGGTCGCCGCGCGTGGTCGCTTCACGCTTGCCGTGATCGCGGATGACCAGGCGCGCCCAATCGATGCCGCCCGCCAGCATCACGCGCGCCTGCACCCGCGCCATTTCGTTTTCCACGCGCCGCGTGCTGGCCGTCTGGCGCTGGAACAGACTGGTGGTCAAGGCCGCAACAATGGCAACAATGATCAGCGCGCTGATCACGGCGGCGCCCTGTTGCCGCTTGCCTGGGTGGCATGCACCGGCAACTTTCTGCGCGTTGCGGCGGCGCATCATGGCAGCTCCAGGATGCGCGTGTAGCGCTGCGCCTGGCCGGGCGCGCCGCGTTCCAGCGCGATTTCGATGCCGGTGGGCGGCGCGCCGAAGCTGGCGTTGGCGTTGGCCCAGCCCACGCCGGGCACCCAGGCGCGCAGGCTCAACGTCTTGACGCCAGGCAGCAGCAGTACGCCGTTGACGGCGGCGGGCAGCGGGCTGCGCGGCGCGGGCGGGCCGCTGACGCGCCACAAGCCGTCGGTGCGCACCTGCCACTGCACGCGTTGCCACAGGCCGTTGCCGTCCGGGTCGGGGCGCAGCAGTTCCAGCGTCTGGCCGCCCTGGCTTTGGCGCAGCAGGCGCACGCCGCTGGTCAGCGTGACGGCGTCCTTGCCCGCTGCGTCGAAGCCGGGGCCGGAATAAGACAGTTCCACATCGCGCGACATCTGCCCCAGCGTGCGGACGATGGCGTCGGTGTCTTCGGCTTGCTGCTCGATCCAGTCGCGCGCGCCGGACACGCTGGCCAGCCCGCGCCAGGCCATCAGGCTGACCAGTGCCATCAAGGCCAACGCGACCAGCACTTCGATCAGCGTGAAGCCCGCCTGGCGGGCGGCGCGGGAAACGGGACGTTGCATCGTCATCGCAGGCTGGACAGCAGGCCGTCCAATTGCAGCAGCACGGCGTCCGGGCGTGCCGAGGCCGCATCATGGACGTTGACCGATACCTGGCGGAAGCTGCGGTTCATGGAATTGGTGAAGACCAGCTCGCACTGCAACGCGCGGCCGCCTTGCGGGCAGGGCACCGTTTGCGAGCCGGCACGCGGCAGGCTTTGTTCCAGGCGCAATTGGGTCAAGGCATTCTGCGCGGCGAGCAGCGCCAGCGTCTTGTCCTGCAAGGCGCGGTTGTTGGCCGTCATGACGCCCGTGGCGCGCAGCGCGGCGGCCATCGCCACGGCGATGATGGCCAGCGCCACCAAGACCTCGATCAGCGTGAAGCCGCGTTCACGGCGCGCGCGGGGGGGGATGGCGCGGGTCATGTCGAGAGCGGGGGCCTCGGGCGAGCCGCCCGTATCGGGCAAGGCGTCCAAGTCCGTCGGAACGTCCACATCGCATCGTTCGCCCTCGCGGCGGGAAAATTCACTGGATCTCATAACGGCCGGCGGCGTCGCGTTGCAGGGTGACCGTGGCGTCGCCCGCGTGCAGGGTCAGCCTGATCGGATCCGCGACCCATTCGGTGTTGAACACCAACGGGCGATCGGGCGTCAGCCGCAATTGCACGGCACCCGCGCGCCAGGTTTGCGGGCGCAGCATGTCGTCGCCTTCCAGGCGATCCACTGGCACGACCACGTTTTCCTGGGCGCTGGGGCCGGGTGGGCGGCCCGCGCGTTCAAACGACCAGCCCGTGTCGCCGGCCAACCAGCGGATGGACCGGCCATCGCTGCGTGCCTCGCTCTGCGCCACAGTGAACGCGTCCGCCAGCCGCTGGGCATCGGTCCGCAGGCCGTTGTCGCGCTTGCCAATCGACAAGCTGACCATGCTGGCCGCGATGGCCACGATCACCAGCACCACCAGCACCTCGACCAGCGTGAAGCCGCGTTCAGAGTTCCCAGGAACCAATGTCGGCATCGCCGCTTTCCCCGCCGGGCTTGTTGTCGGCGCCAAACGAGAACACGTCGATGTCGCCCTTGACGCCCGGGCTCAGGTATTGATACGGATGGCCCCAAGGGTCATTGGGCAGCTTGTCCAGATAGCCGCGCCAGTTCGACGCGCCATCCGGTTTTTCAGCCAGCGCGCGCAGGCCCTGCGCCGTGCTCGGATAGCGGCCGTTGTCCAGCCGGTACAGCTTCAACGCCTGCATGATGCCCGCAATATCCTGCCGCGCCGCCACCTGGCGCGCCTGGTCCGGGCGGTCCAGCACACGCGGCACAATCAGGGCCGCCAGGATCCCCATGATCACAATCACCACCATGATCTCGATCAGGGTGAAACCTTGCTGACGGGCAAGCCCGCGCGGTAACTGACGCACTTTACGACTCCGGTCTTCTAGTAGAAGCCCGGGATTGTGGACATGAAATATGACAGTAATGCTTGCGTTGGCGTGGCGGCGGCAAAAACCCCGGGCATTGCGGCTTCCCACAACGGGTGGCGGCTTTGGCTTTGTGTCTATACTTTCCAAATGTCTTGCTTCGGGTCGCAAGACGCCGATAAAACGGAAGCGCTCATGCGGTCCATCATTTCTCATAGCGGCTTGATCGCCTTCATTGTCGAGGGCGCCAGGGCCGACAGCAGCCGTTCGCTGCACTTGCTGCGCGCTATCGAAGACACCGTGGCCAGCAACGAAGTGCTGGCCAATACCTTTGAAGCCATTTCAAGAAACGCCGCCGATGTTGCCTACGCCATCTGCCGTGCGCCCGTACGCCATTCGCGATTTGATGCGTTGCCCGCAACCCAGCAAGCTGAGAATGCACTCGATCACCGGCTGCTTTGACCCGCGCATCCTGAAAATAGACGTGCTGGCCAACAAGTCCTGGCAAATCCCATTCGAAATGGACGGTTCCGTGGCGATTCTGCGGCGGTTGGGCACACACCGGAATATTGATCGAAGCCCCTGAATGGGCCCGATAGTGTCTTCGCCATCAGCGGCGGGAATCGGTGCAAGCCTCCCGCCTGCTACCATGGCCCTTCTACAAGGAGCGGTAATGGCTACAAAAGAGAAGTCTTCGACTGGTTTGGCAGCGTTGGTTGAAAAGGCGCTTCAACAGAAGAAGCTGGCTGCCGCCACGCAAAAGCCGACGGGATCTTCCCTGTCGAACATGGCGGGACGCAAGCAGATGGGGCGTCCCGCAGGCCGTAAGCGCTGATCGGCGGGCGCGGTAAGGACGCGCCGCCGGGTCTGCAACCCCGCATCATTCTTTTCCCTGCGTAATGCCTGCTGGCGCCGCCAGCGCGGCGGGCGTTGGCAGGCGATTCGATCTTCCCCCTTGCTCGACCGTCACGGCGTCTACTGCGATATCGCGCAGCACGATGCCAGGCGCCACTTCGGCGCCCGCGCGCCACGCCAAGGGCGGGCCACCATCCACACTAAGCACCGCCGCGCCATCCGGGCCGGCCGCGATCAGGCCCAGCACGCTGATCTGCGTGCGCATCACTTCATCTTTGCCAAACCATAGCGCCACCGGTGTGTTGTCGGCCGCGCGCGGCGGGGCCGCGGACACGGCGGGCGGTAGCGCGCCCGGACGCGGGGCCAGCAAGATCGACGCCCAGACACCCAAGCCGGCGGCCAATGCCAGCACGGCAATCACGCGCAGCGCGGCGGGGGCGGAGGGTAGGGCGGGGCGAAACGACAGGGGCATGGCGGACACAAACGGTTGGGCGGTTAGGCGGTGGAACGGATAAGCGATGGAACGGTGAAGCGGTGCAGCGGTCATGCGGGGTAGCGGTGAGGCGGTGAAGCGGTCATGCGGTGAAGCGGTGAAGCGGTGCAGCGGTGCAGCGGTGAAGCGGCGAATCGGTGAAGCAACGCGCCTGACTATAGCGGCGCTTCGTGACAATCGCGCGATGCATACCGGCTGTGTCGATTCAGCTTGCGTACAGCATTCTGTCATTGTGATTACACGGCGCCTATCTAGCATGCGGGCACCGCTCGGCGTCAACGGCCGGGCATTTATCCGATCCAATGGGAACCCGCATGCAAGACACGAATCAAGCCAATCGCCGCCGACTCCTGAAGATGCTGGGAGGCGCGCCGATGCTGCCGATTGGCGGCGTCAGCATGGCTGCGTTGCTGGCCGGCTGTAATTCCAGCGACGATGATGACGATGACGCCACGGGCAATCCGCAGCCCAATCCCGGCCCCGGCACGCAGCAGCCCGCACCGGTGACGTTCACGTCGGCATCGTTCACGCCGATGGCCGCGCCCACGCTGGCCAACCCCGAACTGATGGCGCGCACGACGGTCGGCTCGGCCATGGCGCTGACGTTCAGCGATGGCTCCAAGCGCACCGTACAACTGGGCTACGAACCGTTCTTCATCACCGGCGACACGGTGCCCGACGGCAAGGGCGGCACCGCCGTCGCGGGCGGTTATTTCAACCTGGCAGGCGCGCCCATCATGGACAACTCGGTGCCCGCGCGCGCGCGCCAGTTCTTCTCGAATTGCCCCGACGGCACCTCGCTGCTGGCCTTGTCCGCGCCCACCACGGTGCCGGGCGTGGCGGGCAACGCCGTGTACGCGGTGGTGCAGTTTGAATACCAGTCGATGGACCAGGCCGGCAACGATATGTACGGCTTGCTGCCGTCGCCCATCGCCGTGCTGACGCTGTCGCAAGACCCGAATACGGGCAAGCTCAGCCTGGTCAAGTACAGCAACGTGGACACGTCGTCGGTGCACGGCCTGTGGATCACCTGCGGCGCCAGCTTGTCGCCGTGGGGCACACATCTGTCCAGCGAAGAATACGAGCCCGATGCAACCACGGCACGCACGACGCCGTCGTTCCAGGCCTACAGCAACAACGTGTATGGCGACCCCAACAAGGCCAACCCGTACCACTACGGCCACATGCCCGAAGTGACCGTGCACCCGGATGGCACCGGCACGATCAAGAAGCACTACTGCATGGGCCGCATCTCGCACGAGCTGGTGCAGATGATGCCGGACCAGCGCACCGCGCTGATGGGCGACGACGCCACCAACGGCGGCCTGTTCATGTTCGTGGCCGACCGCGCGACCGATCTGTCGGCCGGCACCTTGTACGTAGCGCAATGGACGCAAACGTCGGGCACGGGCCCGGGCGCCGGCACGTTGAAGTGGATCAAGCTGGGCCATGCGACCAGCGCCGAGGTCAAGGAACTGGCCGACCAGCTGACGGCCGCCGACATCATGGACGTGCGCACGACGGACCCGGCCGACGCCTCGTTCACGAAGATTCGCTACAGCGGCAAGGACAACTGGGTCAAGCTGCAACCCGGCCGCCGCCAGGCCGCCGCGTTCCTGGAAACGCACCGCTATGCGGCACTGGTGGGCGGCACGCTGGCCTTCACCAAGATGGAAGGCACCACCGTCAACGCCAAGGACAAGATCGCCTACAGCGCGATGTCGCGCATTGAATCTTCGATGATCGACGGCAAGGTCGCGGGCTTGAAGGTGGAAGCCAACTCGGCCGGCGCGGTGTACCAGCTGCATCTGCAAGCGGGTCAGGCCGATACCGATGGCGGCGCCATCGACAGCGAATGGGTGCCCGTGGACATGGCGGCCGTGCCGGAGCTGATCGGCAAGCCGCTGGCCACGCCGGACGCGCTGGGCAACACGCACAACGCCGATTTCGTGTCGAATCCCGATAACCTGAAGTTCTCGGAAAAGCTGCGTACGCTGTTCGTGGGCGAGGACAGCGGCGGCCACGTCAACAACTTCATGTGGGCGTACAACGTCGACACCAAGGCCTTGTCGCGATTGCTGTCGTGCCCGGTCGCGGCGGAATCGACCGGCTTGCAGGCGGTGGACGAAATCAACGGCTGGACCTACATCACCAGCAATTTCCAGCACGCGGCCGATTGGGGCGGCGTGCACGCGGTGGTACGGCCGACGCTGGAACCGCTGGTCAAGGCCAACTACAAGGACGGCTTTGGCGCGGCGGTCGGCTACCTGACCGGCGTGAAGATCGGCGCGTAAGCGCCCGGCCCAACGCAACCGCCAATAGCCAATAGCCAATAGACCGGACGTTCGAGCGCGGCATGGCCCACCGGGGATGCCGCGCGGTTTAAGGGAAGACATAAGGGACCGGCTTGCCGGTCCCTTATGCATTTCGGGCATCGGCAATCATTTCACAGGTGTAACGCTGACCATGCTGTGGTCGGCGCGCTCCTACACTCGGCGGCGTCAGGCTTGCCTGATGCCGTTGATGCGTCTTCCGGCATGCGTTGCCAGTCGCGCTGGCGCTGGCGTAGGCGTTTGCGATTCCGTTGGCGTTTGCGGTCGGCGTCGCGATTGGGTCTGCAATTGGGGCTGCGACGGGGCCTGCAACCGGCCCTGCGACTGCGCCTGCAACCGGGCCTGCAACCCGGCCTGCAACCGGGCCTGCAACCCGGCCTGCAACCGGGCCTGCAACCGGGCCTGCAATCGGGCTTGCCCCTCCGCCCGCGCCTGTCCGCGCATTGCCGGTTCTTGTTCGCCTTTGAACCTGGGAGCGTTCACATGAAAAATCCTGATCACACACAGCGTCGCCGACTATTGAAGATGCTGGGCGGCGCGCCCATGCTGCCGCTGGGCGCGGCCAGTGCCGCGGGCGCGGCAAGCTTGTTCGCCGGCCACCCCGCGCGGGCGTCAGAGGACGGCACCCCCGCATTGCCGAGCGCCACCCCCATCGCGCGGCCATCCCTCGCCACGCCGGGCGCGGCGCCGTTCGTTTCCGCCGAATTCATCTCCATGCCCGCGCCCGGCCTGTCCGAGCCGGAAGGCATGGCGCGCACGACGGTGGAATCCGCGATGGACCTGGTCTTCGCCGACGGATCGCGGCGCCGCGTGCAACTGGGCTACGAAGCCTTCTTCATGACCGGGGACCGCGTGCCGGACGGCAAGGGTGGCATGGTGCTGGCGGGCGGATATCTGGATATCCATGGCGCACCCATCATCGATACGTCCGTGCCCGGCCGCGCTCGCCCGTTCTTTTCCGACTGCCCGGATGGCATGTCGCTGCTGACACTGGCCGGCCCGCTTGGCGAGGCCGACGGCGCAACGGGTCCGCCGACGACCTGCGGCGCGCCTTCGACACCCCCCCTGAAAGCGGCGACCCCACAAGCGACGGCCTCGGCCCCGAGACCTTCGACGACGACCGCGGCACCCGCGCCCGCCGCCACTGCCACCGCCACCGTCTACGCCGTCGTGCAGTTCGAATACCTGTCGCGCAATCGGGCCGGCGACGACATGTGGGCGCGGCTGCCATCGCCGATCGCGGTGCTGACGCTGTCGCAAGACCTGCAAACCGGCCGACTGACCCTGGTGCGCTACAGCAACGTGGATACCTCGCGCGTGCATGGCCTGTGGGTGACCTGCGGCGCCAGCTTGTCGCCCTGGAATACGCATTTATCCAGCGAAGAATACGAGCCCGACGCCACCACCGCGCGCACCTCGGCATCGTTCCGCGCATTCAGTCGCCACCTGTATGGCGACGCCCGTCGCGCCAACCCGTATCACTACGGCCACCTGCCCGAAATCACCGTGCAGCCGGACGGCACCGGCAGCATCAAAAAACACTACTGCATGGGCCGCATTTCGCATGAACTGGTGCAGATCATGCCAGACCAGCGCACCGCCTTGATGGGCGACGACGCCACCAACGGCGGGCTGTTCATGTTCGTGGCAGACCGCCGCGCGGATCTGTCCTCGGGCACGCTGTACGTGGCCCGCTGGACGCAGACATCGGGCAAGGGGCCCGGCGCCGGGACGCTGACGTGGATCCGGCTGGGCCATGCGACCAGCGCCGAGGTCAAGGAACTGGCCGACGAGCTGGTCGCCGCCGACATCATGGACGTGCGCACGGCCGACCCCAAGAACCCGGCCTACACCCGCATTCGTTTTGATGGCAAGAACAACTGGGTGCGCCTGAAGCCCGGCCGTCGCCAGGCCGCTGCCTTTCTGGAAACGCATCGGTACGCGGCACTGGCGGGCGGCACGCTGGCCTTTACCAAGATGGAGGGCACCACGGTCAACGCTCAGGACAAGATCGCGTACACCGCGATGGCGCACATCGAAACGTCCATGGTGGACGGCACCTCGCCGCACCTGCACGTAGAAGGCCCGGACGCGGGCGCGGTCTATCAACTGCGGCTGCAAGCCGGGCAGGTGGACACGGACGGGCGGGGCATCGACAGCGAATGGGTGCCGGTGGACATGGGCGCCGTGCCCGAACTGGTGGGCGCGATGCTGGCCGCGCCCGACGCCTTGGGCAACCGCCACCGCAGCGACCGGATATCCAACCCCGACAACCTGAAGTTCTCGGAGAAACTGCGCACGCTGTTCGTGGGCGAGGACAGCATGGGCCGGGTCAATAGTTTCTTGTGGGCGTTCAACGTCGATACGCGTGTGCTGTCGCGCTTGTTGTCCTGCCCGGTGGCGGCGGAATCCACGGGGCTGCACGCGGTGGACGACATCAATGGCTGGACCTACATCACCAGCAGTTTCCAGCATACGGCGGACTGGAACGACGTACACGATGTGGTGCGGCCCGTGCTGGAACCGCTGGTCAAGGCCAAGTACCGCAACGGCCGGGGCGCATCCGTCGGGTATCTGACAGCGGTGAAGATCGGCGCCTGATCCACCCGCCGCCTTGCAAAAATTTCTGATCCGTCGATCAAGCTTTCTGCTCTTTGTTTCATGGGCCTTTCACGTTCGCTGGCCACACTGTGCGCAGCGTAAACCGTGTTCATGAAACGAGAAGAGAAGCATGCGAACAATGGATTGGAGAAGATGGTGCGCCGTGTTGCTGGCCACCAGCGCATTGGCGGGCTGTGGGGGCAGTGACGATGGCGATGACGGCGACGCCAGCGCGCCGCCGCCGCCCACGCAACCGCCGGTCAGCGAACCGGCCGCGCCGCGCGCCGACAAGGTGCTGTTCATCGGCGTGGACGGCCTGACCTATGACGCCATGCGCCGTGGCGTGGCCGACAAGTCCCTGGCCAACATCGGCGCGCTTGCCGCAACCCGCGCCTGGACGGGCGGCGTGACCGGCGACGTCACGCAGCAGCCCACGTTGTCCGCGCCCGGCTGGGCCACTTTGTTGACGGGGCAGTGGGCGGACGTGCACGGCGTGCGCTCGAACGCGGCCGGGCAGGCGATGAAGGCGGCCAGCCTGTTTCAGCGCATCAAGCTGGCGCACCCTGACGCGCGCACGGCCGGCGCATTCAATTCGCCGCTGCTGGCCGGTCTGGTGGGTAGCGACCGCGACGCGGGTTACCTGCAAGCGCTGACGGACTGCGCGGGTGTGGACGATTGCGTGGCCTCGCAGGCGCGCGACCGCATCACTGAAGGCTATGACGTGGTGGTTGCGCAGTTCGGCGCACCCGAACGCGCGGCCTCGGACAACGGCTTTACCGCCAACTACGATGCCGTGATCCGCCAGACGGACGCGGCCATCGGCGTGCTGGCCAGGCAGATCGCCGAGCGCCGCGCCGCGCATCCGAACGAGAACTGGCTGATGGTGGTGGCGTCCAGCCATGGCCTGGGCAAGACCGGCGTGGCCGATGGCTTGCCCTTGTCCGCGAATAAGACCATCTTCCTGGCCAGCAACCCGCCCACGCTGTTGGGCGGCAGCGCGGATGACGCCTCGTTCGACGGCGCGTGGGACAGCAACTGGTACGCGTTGCCTAGCGCCGCCGACGTGGCCCCCACGATGCTGGCGCACCTGGGCGCCTTGCCCGCCACCGGCCAGTACGACATGGCGGGTACGCCCTTGTCCGAAGCCCTGGCGCTGCGCCGCCTGTCGGCCCGCACGTCCATGGACAACAAGAGCGTGACGCTGTCGTGGGTGCGCGTGGGCGAACCCGACGGCCAGATCGTGGTCAGCCGCGACGGCGTTGAGGTCGCGCGCTTGCCCGGCACCGACGCCGCCTATACCGACAGCGGTTTCACGTTCGACACGGAAGGCGTGCACACGCTGACCTACACCGTGTCGGCGGGCCGCGCCAGCAGCGCCACGCATGCGTCGGTGGTGTATGCCAAGCCGGTGCCGCTGTTGGCGTCGCTGCGCACAGGCCTGACGATGCTGTTCCCGTTTGAAGGCAACGTGACCGACATCGCGGCGGGCGGCGGCGCGATCACCCCGTATGACGGCGTACAGGCGCCCGCGTTCGCGGACGGCGGCGTGTTCGGCAAGATGTTCAAGAACGAGCGTGGCTCGGCCGCCCTGGGCGCGTTCAAGCTGGACTACCCGGCCGGCATGCTGGACAGCGTTCCGGTGTTCACCATCGGCTTCTGGTATCAGTCGGACGGCACGGCGAACGACCGCTCGATCCTGGGCAACAAGGACTACAACTCCGGCGGCAACCCCGGTATCACCATCGCCCAGTGGGCCGGCCCCGAGCTGCGCTTCAACGTGGCCGGTGGCGGCGCGCGCGCCGATATCAACGGCATCAAGTTCACGCCGAACAAGCCCGTGTACATCGCCATGACCATCGACAAGCCCGCCAAGATGATGACGGCGTACGTGTACGACAGCGAAATCGGTTTCTTGCGTCGCAACGTGACCACGGGCTCGGTGAACCTGGCGCAAGTGGCCGGCCTGTTCGGCCCGCACATCGGCCTGAACGAAGACGGCAAGGGCACCTACGGCATCTGCTGCGCCGGCACCAAGGGCCCGTACACGATGAATTTTGACGACCTGGCCTTCTGGTCGCGCGCCCTGACCGAGACGGAAGTGAAGTCCCTGGCGCTGTCCGGCAAGTCCGTTTCCGACCTGTTTCCCTGATGTGGCAAGGATAGAAAAACCATGAGCAAGTCCCTGATATTGCGCGGTTTCGTGCGCGCCGGCGCGGTGCTAATGTTGACCGCGGCCCTGGCCGCGTGTGGCGGCGACGACGGCGATGACAGCAAGCCGGATAACGGCGCCGGCACGCCCGGCAACGGCGGCACCGAAACGCCGGTGACGCCGCCGACCCCGGCCAAGCCCGAACTGCGTTGCGCGCCCTGAGCCGCGCTTCTTATCGATCACTAGGAATAGCATCCGTGAAGTCCGAAAAAGACCCGATCCACGCCGGCAAGCGCCGCTTCCTGCGCAATGCCGCCGCATCCACTGCCGGCCTGACCGCGCTGTCGATGTTCCCGCCGGCCATCCGCCGCGCGCTGGCCATTCCCGCCAACAACCGCACCGGCACGATCAACGACGTTGAACACGTGGTGATCCTGATGCAGGAGAACCGCTCGTTCGACATGTACTTCGGCACGTACAAGGGCGTGCGCGGTTTTGGCGACCGCATGACGATCCCGCTGCCGCAGAACCGTTCGGTGTGGGAACAGACCAACGGCACCCGCGTGGTGATGCCGTATCACCTGGACAGCACGCAGGGCAACGCGCAGCGCGTGTCCGGCACGCCGCACGACTATATGGACGCGCAGATGGCGTGGGACGGTGGCCGCATGGACCAGTGGCCGCGCTACAAGCAGAACCAGTCCATGGGCTATTACCGCCAGAACGAGGTGGCGTTCCAGTTTTCGCTGGCCGAAGCCTTCACGCTGTGCGACGCCTACCACTGTTCCACCCACGGCGGCACCAACACCAACCGCCTGTTCCTGTGGACCGGCACCAACGATCCGCTGGCGCAGGGCAACGGCCCGTCGACCCGCAACCAGTGGGACAGCCTGGGCGCGTCCACCACGGGCTGGACCTGGATGACGTATCCCGAACGCCTGCAAAAGGCCGGCGTCAGCTGGAAGGTCTATCAGAACCTGCCCGAGAACTTTGGCGACAACTCTCTGGCCGGTTTCCAGCAATACCGCCGCGCCAACGAACAGGCAGGCAACGCCGAAGACGGTTCGCCGTACCCGGCCTGGACGCCCAGCATGGACGGCGCCAACCCCTTGTACAAAGGCACGGCCAATACCATGCCCGACGGCGGCTTCCTGCAATCGCTGCGCGATGACGTCAACAACGGCACCTTGCCGCAGGTGTCGTGGATCGTGGCGCCCGCCACGTATTCCGAACACCCCGGCCCGTCCAGCCCGGTGCAGGGCGCGTGGTACATCCAGGAAACGCTGGATGCGCTGACGGCCAACCCCGACGTCTGGAGCAAGACCGTCCTGTTGATCAACTTCGACGAGAACGACGGTTACTTCGACCACGTGCCGTCGCCCGCCGCGCCGTCGCTGAACCCCGACGGCTCGATGGCCGGCGCGTCCACCGTCAACACCGACCTGGATCGCCACACGCACGCCTCGGCGCAAGACGCGGCCGACAACCGCGTCTATGGCCCCGGCCCGCGTGTGCCGATGTACGTGGTGTCGCCGTGGAGCCGTGGCGGCTGGGTCAATTCCCAGGCGTTCGACCACACCTCGGTGCTGCGCTTCCTGGAAGCGCGCTTCGGGGTGCCGGAAGACAACATCAGCCCGTGGCGCCGCGCCGTGCTGGGCGACCTGACGTCCGCTTTCAACTTCGCCACCCCCAACGACGAAAAGCTGCCAGACCTGAACATCCTGACCCGGTCCGGTGCCGACCAGCTGCGAACCGCCCAGCAGGCGCTGACCGCCGTGCCCTTGCCGGACACCTCGGCGCAGGCCAAGCCGGTGCAGGAGCAGGGCTACCGCTACGCCCGTGCGCTGCCCTACGAGCTGCACACAAGCGGGCGCAGCCAGCCCACCACCGGCAACATGTGGCTGCTGTTTTCCAACACGGGCAAGCAGGCGGCGGTTTTCCATGTGTATGACCGCCTGCATCTGGACCGCCTGCCGCGCCGCTATACGGTGGAGCCGGGCAAGCAGCTGGAAGGCAGTTGGGACACGGCGGCCGACGGCGGCAAGTACGACCTGTGGGTGCTGGGGCCAAACGGCTATCACCGGCATTTCGCGGGCGACCTGGCGCTGGCGCGCACGTCGCAGCTGGACCCGGAAATCCGCGTCTGCTATGACATCGCCAATGGCGACGTCTATGTCAGCTTCATCAACAGCGGCAAGGACGCCTGCACGTTCGACGTCACGCCCAACGCCTACTACAGCAATAACGAGCGCTGGACGCTGACCGTGCCGGCCGGCAGCAAGGTCGAACAACATTGGGCGCTGGAAGGCAGCGGCCACTGGTACGACTTCACGGCCCGCCTGGCGGAAGACCCGTCCTACCTGCGCCGCTTTGCCGGCCACGTGGAAACCGGTAAGCCGTCCATCACCGATCCGGCGATGGGCATGTAAGCCTTACGCGGCGGTTTGCGGTTCGCGCGCCCGGAAGGCCGTGGCGCACGCCTCGCAAATCGCCGCCGTAATGCTCTGGCGCGCATGTTCGCGCCGTTCCAGCATGCCGACGGCCCGCGACAGCGGGCCTAAATCTTGCGGCAGCGTCAGGATGCGCAGTTCGGGGCTGTGCTGCCAGTTGGACCCGTTGATCAGCGGCAGCAGGGTCACGCCGACTTCCTGGCGCACCAGTTCCACCAGCGTCTCGATGGCGTTCAGTTCCAGGAATTCATTGATCGGCACCGCCAGGCGGCGCAGCAGCCGGTCAATCTGCAAGCCGGTGCGCTGGGTGCGGTCAAAGCGCAGGAAGGGGTTGTTGGCCAGCACCTGGCGGGCGTCCTCGCCGGTAGCTGACGCCGGCGCAATCACCACCAGCTGCTCTTCATATAGCGGGGTCCAGCGCGTGCTGGCCATCTTGCGGCCCGCCTCTACCAGAAAGGCCGCGTCCAGCTCGCCGTCTTCGACCTTGCCGGCCAGTTCGCTGGCCTTGCCCGACAAAATGCGCACGTCCAGCTTGGGGTGCGCCTTTTTCAGCCCGGACACGACCTTGGACAAGGTGCCCATGCAGGACACGATGCTGCCCACCGATACCGACCCGGCCAGTTCACCCGGCACGGTTCGGGGCAGCCTCATCCGGTCGTATAAATCCAGCAAATGCTTGATTTCGGGTAGCAATTCGCGGCCAGCTGCGTTAAGAATGGCAAGTCGGCCGCTGCGGTCGAACAGTTCCCGGCCCAGCTCGGCTTCCAATGAACGCATCTGAAAGCTGACGGCGGCCTGGGTCAGCGCCACCTGCTCGGCCGCTTCGGAAAAAGAGCCATGGTGCGCGACGGCCAGGAAAGTGCGTAAAAACCGGATGGTGCTCATCGCCGTGACCCATAAAAAATTCTTTTATGACGGAACAAAAAATCAAATTGATTTAATTAGATCACGAGAGTACCTTCGCCTGCTTAACCGTTCAGACCGTTTAGAGACAAGCCATGAAAACCTTTGACTGGGTCAATCCGTATCCTTCCGTACGCATTCCGCTGTTCGCGCGCAACGTGGTGTCCACGTCGCACCCGCTGGCGGCCCAGGCGGGCTTGCGCATGCTGCTCAAGGGCGGCAACGCCGTTGACGCGGCCATTGCCGCCGCCGCCACCATCGTGCTGGTGGAACCGGTGTCCTGCGGCCTGGGCGGCGACTGCTTCGCCATCGTCTGGGACGGCAAGGAACTGCATGGCTTGAATTCGTCGGGCGTGGCTCCGGCGGCCTGGAACACCGAGTACTTCAAGGCCAAGTACGGCACGGGCCCCGACGGCCTGGCCATCCAGCCCAAGCGCGGCTGGGACGCCGTGACGGTCCCGGGCGTGGTGGCCGGCTGGGCCGCGCTGCACGAAAAGCTGGGCAAGCTGCCGTTTGAACAACTGTTCGAACCGGCCATCGAAATCGCCGAACGCGGCTATGCCGTGCCGCCGGTGGTGGCGCACAAGTGGGCCGCCGCCGCCGACGAATTGAAGTCGCAGCCGGGCTATGCCGCCGCCTTCATGCCCGAGGGCCACGCGCCCAAGGTCGGCGAACACTTCCGCTTTCCGGACGCCGCCAACACGCTGCGCCGCATCGCCGAATCCAAGGGCCGCGACTTCTACGAAGGCGAGCTGGCCGAACGCATCGCCGCCTTCAGCAAGGAATGCGGCGGCGCGATGACGCTGGAAGACCTGCGCAATTACCGTCCGGACTGGGTCAAGCCCATTTCCAAGTCGTACCGTGGCTACGAGCTGCACGAGATCCCGCCGAACGGCCAGGGCATTGCCGCCCTGATCGCGCTGGGCATCGTGGAACGCTTCGATATGTCGGACATCCCCGTGGATTCCGTGCAGTCGCAGCACATCCAGATCGAAGCCATGAAGCTGGCGTTTGCCGACCTGTACAAATACGTGGCCGACCCGCGCGCCATGCAGGTGACGCCCGAGCAGATGCTGTCGGACGCTTACCTGGACAGCCGCGCCAAGTTGATCCGCCTGGACCAGGCCACCCATTTCGAAGCCGGCCGCCCGCATGCCGGCGGCACCATCTACCTGACCGCCGCCGACGAAAACGGCATGATGATCTCGTTCATCCAGTCCAACTACATGGGCTTCGGGTCGGGCGTGGTCGTGCCGGGCACGGGCATCAGCATGCAGAACCGGGGCGTGGGTTTCTCGATGGATCCCAAGTCGGCCAACGTGGTGGAAGGCGGCAAGCGCCCGTTCCACACCATCATCCCGGGCTTCCTCACGCGCGGCGGCAAGCCGGTGATGAGCTTTGGCGTGATGGGCGGCGACATGCAACCGCAAGGCCATATGCAGACGGTTGTGCGCATGATCGACTACCACCAGAACCCGCAGGCCGCGTGCTGCGCGCCGCGCTGGAAGGTCAACCGCGACTTCACGCTGGACATTGAAACCAACATGAAGGCGTCCACCATTGCGGGCTTGAAAGACCTGGGGCATGCTCTGAAGTCCGTTGACGATCCGTACATGGACTTTGGCGCCGGCCAGTTCATCTGGCGCATGTCGGAAAACGACAACGAACTGGGCTATGTCGCCGCCAGCGACAGCCGTCGCGACGGCCAGGCGGTCGGCTTCTAAGACCAAATCGCTCGCAAGCTACAAGGGGAAAACTCACAATGAAACGCTTAACCTTGACCTTTGGCGCCAGCCTGCTGGCGCTGGCCGCCGGCGCCGCCAGCGCGCAGAACATCCGCATCGGCCTGCAGGAAGATCCGGACGTGCTGGACCCGCACCGCGCCCGCACGTACGTGGGCCGCATCGTGTTCACGTCGCTGTGCGACAAGCTGGTGGACATCGACCCCAAACTGCACTTTGTGCCGCAACTGGCCACGTCGTGGTCGTTCAGCCCGGACAACAAGGTGCTGACCTTCAAGCTGCGCGACGACGCGCTGTTCCATGACGGCACGAAGTTCGACGCCGCGGCCGCCAAGGCCAACCTGGAACGCGCGATGTCGTTGCCGGACAGCCTGCGCAAGGGCGAACTGGGCTCGGTGGAAAAAGTGGACGCGCCCGACGCCACGACGCTGGTGCTGACCTTGAAGAAGCCGGACGCCACCTTGCTGGCGCAGTTGTCCGACCGCGCCGGCATGATGCTGTCGCCCAAGACCTTCACCGACGCCGACGTGGCCGCCGTGGGCCGCAAGCCCGTGTGCTCGGGCCCGTACAAGTTTGTCGAGCGCATCCAGAACGACCGCATCGTGCTGGAAAAGTTTGACCAGTACTACGGCGCCAAGGACTACGCGTTCAAACGCGTCACCTTCCTGCCGATCCCCGACACGACGGTGCGCCTGTCGAACCTGCGCGCCGGCGACCTGGACTTGCTTGAACGCCTGAACCCGTCCGACGCGCCGCAAGTCAAGACCGACGCCAGCCTGACGTTTGCGCCGGTGGCGGGCCTGGGCTTCCAGCAGTTCATGTTCAACGTGGGCAACGGCAAGCGCGCTGAAGACAACCCGTTCAAGAACAAGCTGGTGCGCCAGGCGTTCCAGTACGCCATCGACCGCAACGCCATCAACGAAGTGGCCGGCGGCGGCATCTTTGAACCGGCGCAACAGCCGTTCCCGCCCGCAAGCCCCTATCACAGCGACAAATTCCCCGTTACCCAGCGTGACGTGGCGAAGTCCAAGGCGCTCTTGAAGCAGGCCGGCGTGGAACGCGTGAAGGCCGAACTCGTGTTCGGCAACAACACGACCACGTCGTCGATTGCCGAGATCGTGCAGGCGATGGCGTCCGAGGCCGGCTTTGACCTGTCGCTGCGCCCGACCGAATACGCGGCGCTGCAAAAGGAAGCGTCGGGCGGCAACTTCCAGATCGTCATGCTGGGTTGGTCGGGCCGGGTGGACCCGGACGGCAATATCCACGCCTTCGTGACGTGCAAGGGCGCGCTGAATGACGGCCACTACTGCAACCCGGAAGTGGACAAGCTGCTGAACGAAGCGCGTACCGTCCCCGACGAGACGCGCCGCAAGGCCATCTACGAGCAGGCAATGACCATCATCCAGGACGAGCTGCCCGGCGTGTATAACTACTACCAGCCGTGGCCCTTCGCGATGGGCAAGAAGGTCAAGGGCTTCACGCCGTACCCGGATGGCATGATCCGCCTGAAGGGCGTGACGTTCGCCCAGAAGTAAGAACGAGGCGCGGCGGCCCCATGGCTGCCGCGCGCGTTGGACGCGGCAACGCGTCCTTTGGCTTTTTGCGGCGGACGCGCGCCAGGTGATGCAGGCCTGATGCCGTCCGCCGTTCCTGTTATACGGTTTTCCCCACATGCTCAAACTTATCTTGCGCCGCGTGATCGTCGCGATACCGACACTGATACTGGTGTCGATGATCGTCTTCATGCTGCAGAAAATCTTGCCGGGCGACCCGGTGCTGACCTTGGCCGGTGAAGAGCGCGACCCGGCCGTGCTGGATTATCTGCGCGACAAATACCGCCTGAACGACCCCCTGCCGATGCAGTACGCGGCCTGGGCCGGGCAGGTGCTGCAAGGCGACCTGGGCAAGTCGCTGCGCACCGACGTGCCGGTCACGACGCTGATCGCGCAGAAGCTGCCGGTGACGTTGCAGCTGGCCGCCATGGCGATGTTCTTTGCGCTGTTGGTCGGCATTCCCATGGGGATTCTGGCTGCGGTGCGCAAGGGCAAACCCATTGAAATGGGGGCGAACATCGCGGCGTTGTCGGGCATGTCGATCCCCAACTTCTGGCTGGGCATCATTTTGATCATGGTGGTGTCGGTGCAATGGAAGCTGCTGCCGGCATCGGGCTATGTGTCGCCCGCCGAAGATTTCTGGCTGTCGATCAAGACCATGCTGATGCCGTCGCTGGTGCTGTCCACGGCCATCGCGGCGTACCTGATGCGGCATACGCGTTCATCGATGCTGGAAGCGTTGTCGGCCGACTATGTGCGCACGGCGCGCGCCAAGGGTGTGTCGCCGCGCCAGGTGGTGTTGCGCCATGCGCTGCGCAATGCGTTGATGCCGATCGTGACGCTGGTGACGCTGCTGTTCGGCGAACTGCTGGCCGGCGCGGTGCTGACGGAACAGGTCTTCACGATTCCGGGTTTTGGCAAGCTGGTGGTGGACGCGGTGTTCACCCGTGATTACGCGGTGGTGCAGGGCGTGGTGCTCTGCGTGGCGGTGGGCTTCATTTTGATGAACCTGCTGGCCGACATTCTCTACATCCTGGTCAACCCCCGCCTGAGGCACTCATGAGCGCAACCACGACAACCCCGGCAACGGCCGCTGCCGTCACGCCGCCCCGCAGCCGCAACCGCGCCTGGGGAAAATTCAAACGTAATCACATCGCGATGCTGGGCCTGGCCATCGTCGCGTTCTTTGTGCTGTTGGCGGTGCTGGCGCCTTTTATCGCCAACCACGATCCCTTGCAGACCAGTTTCACCACCATCCGCAAAGCGCCGTCGGCGTCGTACTGGCTGGGCACGGACGAGCTGGGCCGCGACATTTTCAGCCGCATGGTCTATGGCGCCCGGGCGTCGTTGATGGCGGGCCTGGTGTCGGTGCTGATCGCCTTGGTGGTCGGGGTGCCGTTCGGCCTGGCCGCCGGCTACTTCGGCGGTTGGACGGACAGCATCATTTCGCGCGCCACGGAAGCGCTGCTGGCGATTCCGTTCCTGATCCTGGCCATTGCGCTGGCCGCCTTTCTGGGCCCCAGCCTGACGAACGCGATGATCGCCATCGGCGTGTCGGCCGCGCCGAAGTTCGTGCGCTTGACGCGCGGGCAGGTGCTGGCCGTCAAGAACGAAGACTATGTGCAAAGCGCGCGGGCGCTGGGCGCGTCGGACTTGCGCATCATCGGCCGGCACGTGTTTCCGAACGTGATGCCGCCGCTGATCGTGCAGGCCACGATCACCATCGCCACGGCGATCATTGCCGAGGCCAGCCTGTCGTTCCTGGGGCTGGGCCTGCAACCGCCGACGCCGTCGTGGGGCTCGATGCTGAACACGGCCAAGAACTTCATGACCCAGGCGCCCTGGATGTCGATCTTCCCCGGGTCGGCCATTTTCCTGGTGGTGCTGGGCTTCAATCTGTTGGGCGACGGGTTGCGCGACGCGCTCGATCCGCGTCAGGAAAAGTAATGACTATGGCAACAATGGATCCCAAACGCGTCGTTGATGTCAGCGGCCTGACGGTGCGCTTCAAGACGCCGGAACGCACGGTGGAAGCGGTGCGCAATGTGTCGTTCCACGTCGATCGCGGCGAGACGCTGGCGATTGTGGGCGAGTCCGGTTCGGGCAAGTCGGTGACGTCGCTGGCGCTGATGCGGCTGGTGGAATACGGTGGCGGCAAGATCGTCAATGGCGATATGTTCCTGCGCCGCCGCAACGGCGAGGTGCTGGACCTGGCGCATGCGCCGGACACGACGCTGCAACGGGTGCGTGGCGCGGACGTGGCGATGATTTTCCAGGAGCCGATGACGTCGCTGAACCCGAGCTTTACGGCGGGCAACCAGATTGCCGAGGCGTTGCAGCTGCACCAGGGGCTGGACGCGGCGGCGGCGCGGGCGGAAACGTTGCGGATGCTGGAGCGGGTGCGAATCCCCGAGGCGCGCGCGATTCTTGACCGTTATCCGCACCAGTTGTCGGGCGGGATGCGGCAGCGGGTGATGATTGCGATGGCGTTGTCGTGCAAGCCGCAATTGCTGATTGCGGATGAACCGACGACGGCGTTGGACGTGACGATCCAGGCCCAGATTCTGCAACTGATACGCCAGCTGCAAGAAGAGATGGACATGGGGGTGATCTTCATCACGCACGATATGGGCGTGGTGGCGGAAGTGGCCGACCGCGTGCTGGTGATGTATCGCGGCGACAAGGTGGAAGAGGGCGGCTCGGACGAGATTTTTGCGCGGCCGCGGCATGCGTATACGCGGGCGTTGTTGTCGGCGGTGCCGCGCTTGGGCGCGATGCATGGCACGGATGAGCCGGCGCCGTTTCCGCTGCTGAAGGTGGAAGAGGCGGCGCACGTGGCGAACCCGGCGGCGCTGGTGGATGCGCCGGTGGCGGCGCCGTCAACGGTGCGTCGCGAGAATGGTCCGGTGCTGAAGGTGCGGGATCTGACCACCAGTTTCGACATTACGGGCGGCATTCTGGGTCGTGTGCAGAAGCGCGTGCATGCGGTGGAAAAGGTCAGCTTTGATCTGTACCCGGGCGAGACGTTGTCGCTGGTAGGTGAATCGGGTTGCGGCAAGACGACGACGGGTCGGTCGCTGTTGCAGCTGGTCAAGAGCAAGAGCGGCACGATTGAATTCGATGGCAAGAATATCGGGGCGTTGCGCGGTAGCGCGATGCAGACGCTGCGCCAGCACATTCAGTTCATTTTCCAGGACCCGTTCGCGTCGCTGGACCCGCGGATGACGGTCGGCTATTCCATTATGGAACCACTGCTGATCCATAACGTGGCCAAGGGCAAGGCAGCGGAAGAACGGGTGCGCTGGCTGATGGATAAGTGCGGGTTGCTGCCGGAAATGATCGACCGCTATCCGCACGAGTTTTCAGGTGGGCAGCGTCAGCGGATCTGCATCGCGCGAGCGTTGGCGCTGAATCCGAAGGTCGTGATCGCGGACGAGTCGGTGTCGGCGCTGGATGTGTCGATTCAGGCGCAGATCGTGAATCTACTGCTGGATCTGCAACGCGAACTGGGGGTGTCGTTCCTGTTTATCTCGCATGACATGGCGGTGGTGGAACGCGTTAGCCATCGGGTGGCGGTGATGTACCTGGGGCAGATCGTCGAGATCGGGCCACGCCGGGCGATCTTTGAAAATCCGCAGCATCCCTATACGAAGAAGCTGATGGCGGCGGTGCCGATCGCGGATCCGCAAAGGCGGCATCGTGAGAGGTCGTTGCTGGTGGATGAGATTCCCAGCCCGATGAGGAAGCTGGGGGATGATCCCTTGGTCGAGCCTTTGGTGGCGGTGGGAGACGGGCATTTTGTGGCTCGGCATTCGGTTGGGGTTTATTGACGGGTTTGCGTAGGCGGTATCATGGCGGGCTTCACGCTATTTGCCCTTTCTTATACGGATTTTTGCCATGGCCCTGCGCGCCACTATCTACAAGGCCGAACTTAACGTTGCCGATACCGACCGCCACTACTACGGCAGCCACGCGCTGACGGTGGCGCGTCATCCCTCCGAGACCGATGAGCGGATGATGGTGCGGCTGGTGGCGTTTGCGCTGCATGCGCAGGAAGAACTGGCGTTTACCAAAGGGTTGAGCGATACCGATGAGCCCGATCTGTGGGTCAAGGACCTGACCGGCGCGGTCAAGTTGTGGATCGAGATCGGGCAGCCGGAAGAGCGGCGCATCTTGCGGGCTTGTGGGCGGGCGGACGAGGTCATCGTCTATTGCTACGGCGGGTCCGCCAGCAAGATCTGGTGGGACGGCGTGCGCAATAAGCTGGAACGGACGCGCAATTTGAAGGTGGTGAATCTGCCTTCGGAGCAGAGCCGGGCGTTGGCCAAGTTGGCGGAACGCACCATGCAGCTGAATGCCAATATTTCCGATGGCATCGTGTATTTCTCGGCCGACAAGGGCGAGGTCAGCATCGAGCCCGAGGTGTGGCGCTAAGCGTCGCGCCCGAATCCGGCGTTACATATTTTCCGGCGATTCTTCTTGCGCGCCGGTTTTTTTGGGGATTAATATGATGATCATCATATTTCAGAGTCCCGATCATGCCTGGCCCTTCCAACCGCAAAGCGCTTTCCCACGAACGGATCGTTGACGCCGCCGCGCGCGCGATCCGGCGGGAAGGGTATGCCGGGGTGGGCGTGGCGGACATCATGAAGGAAGCCGGGCTGACGCATGGCGGGTTCTATGCGCACTTCCCGTCGCGTGATGCCTTGCTGGCTGCTGCGATGGAGCGGGCGGGCAGCGATGGTGCGGCGCGGATGATGCAAAGCGTGGCTCGGCGCGAAGCCGAGGGGGCCAGCACGTTGCGTGCGTGGGTGGACGCATATCTGGGCGATGCGCATCTGAAGGGGTGTGAAAGCGGCTGCCCGGTGGCGGCATTGGCGTCGGAGATGCCGCGTCAGTCGACCGAGGTGCGCGAGGTATCGGCGGCGCGCGTGCAGCGCCTGATACAAGCGGTGCGGACGGTGTTGCCGGCGGATGCGGGCGAGCATGCGGCGGTGGCGGTGACCAGCACGATGGTCGGGGCGTTGCAGATGGCGCGTGCGTTGGGGGATAACGCCGACGGCCGGGCGGTGTTGGCGTCGGCGCGCCAGGCGATTCTGGATCAATACGACCACAAGGTGGTGAGCCCGGCGCACTGAATCCCTGCTTTTCCAAGGGCCGCGATGCGCGGCCTTTTTAACAGGCGTAAATATGATGATCATCATATTGTTGCGGGAAGGACGGGCCCGGCACCGGCACCCGGCTCCCGCACCACCCACGCCAGCATCAACATCATCTTCAACATCAGCAGTGCTTACGTGTCACCAAGGACATCATCATGGATTTGAAAAATGCAGTCGTTTTGATCACCGGCGCCAATCGCGGCCTGGGTTTGGCTTTTGCGCGCGAAGCGTTGGCGCGGGGCGCGCGCAAGGTGTACGCCGGGGCGCGTGATCCGTCCACCGTGACCTTGCCCGGCGTCCAGGCCATCAAGCTTGACGTGACGAACGCGGCCGATGTGGCGGCGGCCGCGGCGCTGGCCACGGACGTGACCTTGGTGATCAACAATGCGGGCATCGCGGCGCTGGGCGGCTTTCTGGATGCGGATGCCATCGAATCGGCCCAGCGTCATCTGGAGGTCAACCTGTATGGGTCGTTGCGTGTGGCGCAGGCGTTTGCGCCGGTGCTGGCACGAAATGGCGGCGGGGCGTTGCTGAACGTGCTGTCGGTGGCCAGCTGGGTCAATGGGCAGCCGCTGGGCTTGTATGCGATGAGCAAGTCGGCGGCCTGGGCGATGACGAACGGCCTGCGTCACGATTTGCGGGCGCAAGGGACGCAGGTGCTGGGCCTGCACATGGGGTTTGTCGATACCGATTTCACCAGGGGCATCGACGCGCCGAAGTCCACGCCGCAAGACATTGTGGTGCAGGCGCTTGATGGGTTGGAAGCGGGCGCCCAGGAAGTGTTGGCCGATGCGGTGGCGCGTCAGGTCAAGCAGGGTTTGTCCGCCAACCCGGCCGTGTATTTGCTGCCGCGGGGCTAGGGCTGTCATGCACGCTACGACTCATTCTTCTACGTCGCCCGCGGCCGAACCGGCGGCGGCTTCGCCCTGGCCGGTGTTCTGGGTGGCCAGCATTGCGGTGTTTCTGGTGTCGCTGGACGGCACGATGTTGTACGCGGCGTTTGGCGCGTTGCGGGCGGGCTTTCCCGAGGCGTCCGCTGCGGATATGTCCTGGGTGTTGAACGCCTACACGGTGGTGTACGCGGCGATGTTGATTCCGTCGGGCGGGTTGGCGGACACGCATGGGCGCAAGCGCATGTTCATGATCGGGGTGGTGTTGTTCCTGGCCGCGTCGGCGGCGTGTGGCTTGGCGGGCAGCGTGGGCTGGCTGATTGCCGCGCGCGTGTGGCAGGCGATAGGGGCGGCGTTGTTGACGCCGGCGTCGCTGTCCATTGTGCTGGCGGCGTTTCCGGTGTCCAAGCGCGCGGTGGCGGTCAGCCTGTGGGGGGCGGTGGGCGGTCTGGCGGCGGCGGTCGGCCCCAGCCTGGGGGCGTTCGTGGTGGACGCGGCGGGTTGGCCGTGGGCCTTCTATATCAACTTGCCGTTGGGCGCGCTGTCGTTGTGGTTTGGGGCGGGCCTGCTGCGTGAATCGGTGAAGCCGGACGCGCGCCGCCGTGTGGATGGCGTGGGCATGACGTTGTTGATGGTGGCGGTGGGCGCGCTGGCATTGGCGACGGTGCAGTCGGAATCGCCTTCATGGAGCCGCCTGGAATTGGGGGTGGTGGCAGCGGTGGCGGTGGTGTCGTTGGGCGCGTTCCTGGCGTGGGCGCGGGCGACGCCGCATCCGCTGGTGGACCTGTCGTTGTTTTCGCATCGCACGTATCGCTACGTGAATCTGGCAACGTTGAGCTTTGGTATTGCGTTCGCGATGATGTTCTTTGCGTTCTTTTTCTACATGACCGGGGTGTGGCAGTACAGCCTGCCGCGTGCCGGGCTGGCGGTAACGCCGGGGCCTTTGCTGGTGGTTCCGACGGCGATCCTGACGGGGCGGCTGGCCGCGCGCCTGGGCCATCGGCCGTTCCTGGTGACCGGGTCGCTGATCTACGCGGCCAGTGGCCTGTGGTTTTTGCTGGTGCCGGGCGAGCAGCCGGCTTATCTGACGCAATGGTTGCCGGGCCTGCTGCTTAGCGGCATCGGGGTGGGAATGGTGTTGCCGTCCTTGTCGGCGGCGGCGGTCAGCCGTTTACCGGCGCAGCACTACGCGGTGGGCAGCGCCGTCAACCAGGCCACGCGGCAGATCGGCGGCGTGATGGGGGTGGCGATCACGGTGTTGCTGCTGGGTCACGGCGCGGTGAACCATGCGGCGTTTTCACCGCTGTATGGGGGGCATGTCGCGCTGGCCTTGGTGACGGCGCTGCTGTGCCTGGCGGTGGATACGCGGCCGGGCAAGGCTTGATTGGCCGGGTGGGCCAATCCTCAGCTTACGACGCAGGCGCCGGGGGCCGGGTTGGTCGGGTCGCTGCATGCCTTCCACTGTTCCGGCGGCATGGCGGGCAGCAGCATGACGCGGCTTGCGGGGTCTTGGTAGAAGTACACGCGCCATGGGTGTTGCGCCATCGCCTGCCATACCGCTTGCTGTTGCGCGGGCGTCAGGATCGCGCCGCCGGGCGTGCTCTGCGCGCCTTCGGCCAGCACGATCTGCGTCTCGGGGTCCCAGGACAACATGTCGTCGTCCAGCGGCACGTCATCCTTGATGCGGACAACGCGCCAGGGGTTTTCCGGCACTTCGACGGGCAGCGCCGCCAGCGCATCGCGATGCAAGGGGAACAAGCGATCGGACGGCTTGCCGGGCGGCGCGGCATAGGCGGCCAGCGTATCGCCGCCGCCCGGCCCGAAGTAGCTGGGGCCCTGAAGAACGTAACGCGGCCCGGGCTTGCCCTGCGCATCCAGGGTTTGAACCGCCATGGGCTGCCCCGGTGACACCAGGTCAATCACGCGCAGCAAGCCGCCGGACGCATCGCGCACATAGTGACGGCTGGCGCCGGTGGCGGCGGCCGTGCTGCCGGCGCTGTTGCCGCTGGCGACGCCACAGCCATCGTCAAAGAACGCCGTCAGTCGGCCTTGGGCGTCGCGTTGCAGGCACGCGCGCCGCGTTGGCTGATGGGGCTGGGCGCCGGCTTCGCCGTATTCCGTATACGCGGTCAACGCGCCGGTGGTGTCGTACGCCAGCGTAAAGCCGCCGTCCAGCACGGCCTCGCCGCGCATTGGCCGATAGCGTTCCACGCGGCAAAGGCGCCCGTCAGGGTCGAAATACAGCCGCGTGGGCGCAGCGCTGGCCGCCTTGTTGCCGGCGCGGTAAGCGGACCAATCGACCTTGTCCGCCCAGGTGTGCGGCATCAGGTCGCCACTATCGTCTATCCAGGCCAGCCTGGGATGGGTCGGCACGCGCTCACCGCGCTTGCCCAGCAGCACGCGCTCGTCGTCCAGCGCCAGATTGACCGCCACGGCGGGCAGGGGGGACGGCACCGAGAAGTCGGTCTCGGTCGGGCCGCACGCGGCCTGGACCGGGGTGGCGAAGAACATCGGCGCGGCCGCGCACAACAGCATCAACAAACGCGAAATGGGCCTGGCGTGCGCGGTGCGCGAAATAGGCCGGCTGCGCGAAATATGCAGAGGGTGCGAAGTACGGGCGGTGTGCAAACTGTGCGGCACAGGCAGGCTACTGGGCGGCTTATGCATATTGCAGGGCGTCCATGAACTTCACCATATCCCAGAATTCCTTCGACACGCCGCCCAGGCGCAGCCCGCTCTGGCCGTCTTCGAACAACAGAAACGGATAGGCGTTGCGCTCATACACGCCGTTGTCCGGCAGCCGGTAAGGCGTGAAGATTTCCGGGTTATTGAAATACTGCTCCAGCCTTCCACCGCCGTCCACGTGCATGTAGCGCACGCGCAAGGTCTGCAATTTGTACGTGTCGTGCGTGTCGGGATACACGCCGCCATCGCCCGCCACCACCGACTGGGACAAGGCGCCCATGAAGACCCGCTGGATCCCCACGAAGTGAATTTCGCCGTGCGTGCTGCCGCCCGGCGCCTTCGCCAATGACTTGACCAACTGCGTCGCGCGCGAGCCGGGCACCAACGTCTTGGCGAACATCTTGTCGATGTCGGCGTTGGCCGGGTCAGGCGACTGCCGCAACGTTTGCAGGTCTTGCCGGAAGTCGGCCAGCCATTGCTGGTAGCGCTGGTTTTCAAGCTGGCGGTCAAACGACTCGGCCCGGACCACGCCTGCAACCAGCGTGAACCATGCGGCCAGGGCGACCATGCCGATGCGCCAAAGCCAGGGGCGGGGGGCGGAAATGGGGAAGCGGGGACGGGTGCGCATAGGAAAGCGATGATACCGCCGAGTCCGGCATGGCGCGGCGCTTTGTTGGTGACAGGTCTGGCGGGCGGCCTTCGATAAAAAAACCTGGCCGCACCCCCTAAGTTCATTCGCGCACCTGTCGATAACAGGAGTAGTCGGCCCGCGGTTTCGTGGGGCTGGCCGCGCGTACTGCGTCGCTGGGCTTGAACTACAGCGGCCAGTACGGCGGTGGCAATCGGGAGCATGCGGGGTCGTTGAACATGCGCTGGCGGTATTGAGGCGGGATCGAGGCGGGATCGAGGCGGGATCGCTCGAACCCGACCTTGGTGTTTTCCCGATAGAACAACCCATGCGGCCATTTGTTCCATTGACGGTACATTAGGACACCCCTAGAGTTTCCGGCATGGGAACCACACTGCCTCTGCCGAAGTACCACCAGATCTACCTTGTGTTGCGCGAGCAATTGCAAGAGGGCCGTTTCGATCAGGACGGGCTGCCGGGCGAGCACGCCCTGGCGGCCCAGTTCGACGTGGCCCGCATCACCATCCGCAAGGCGATGGAGATGCTGGTGTCCGACGGGCTGGTGTCGCGCCGCCCGGGCTTGGGCACGTGGCCGTTGCGCGCGTCCCCTGCCGCGCAGGCCGCGCCCGCCGCCAATGCGCAGCAGAAGGCGCACCTGACCGGGCTGCTTGAGAACATCGTCAACATGGGCCTGCGCACGTCGGTGCAGGTGCTGGACAGCAGGCTCGTGTCCGCGCCGCCCACGGTTGCCGAGTCGTTGCGCATTCCTGCTGGCGCGCCTGTCCATAAAAGCCTGCGCGTGCGTAGCACCGAGGCCGGGCCGCTCTCCCACATCACCACCTACGTGCCGCAAGCGGTGGCCGACTTCACGCGGGAAGATCTGGAACGCGAGCCCTTGCTGATGCTGCTGGAAGCGGCGGGCGTGGAATTCGGCGGCGCCACGCAGACGATTTCAGCGCGTCTGGCAGATGCGCAGGTGGCGCGCCATCTGGATGTGTCCGTGGGCTCGGCGCTGCTTGCCGTGACGCGGGTCGTGCGCGACGTGAACGATCGCCCCGTCCAGTTGTTGCAGGGCCTGTACCGGCCCGACCGATACCAATACCAATTGCAGCTGTCGCGCGTCGGCAGCATCGACGCCAAGGTCTGGGTCAGCGAAGAGCTGTCGGCCCAATTTCATTGAACCCTTCGGAGATCTCCCATGAATTCGCGCCGCACCTTCCTCTATCGTTCCGCCGCCGCCACGGCGCTGTTGTCCGCGCCCTGGGTGGCGCGCGCGCAAGGCGCCACACCGGTGAAGATCGGCGTGCTGCACCCGGTGACGGGCGCCTTGGCGTATTCGGGCCAGCAATGCCGATTGGGCGCGCTGCTGGCCATTGAAGACATCAACAAGGCCGGCGGCATCAAGTCCTTGGGCGGCGCGCCGCTGTCGGCCGTGCTGGGCGATGCGCAGTCGCGCCCAGAGGCCGGCTCCGCCGAAGTGGAAAAGATGAACGAGGCGGGCGTGTCGGCCATCGTCGGCGCGTACGCCTCCGCGATCTGCCTGGCCACCACGCAGACGGCGGCCAAGTACAACCTGCCGCATGTGGTGGACGTAGGCGTGGCCGACCAGATTGTCGAACGCGGGCTCAAGAACACCTTCCGTTTCGGGCCGGGCTACCGCGCCTGTAGCGAACGCGCCATTGCCGACCTGGTGGCGCTGAACGACGCTGCCGGCAAGCCGGCCAAGACCGTGATGATCGTGCACGAGGATTCGCTGTTTGGCACCGGCACGGCGGCGCTGTTGTCCAAGTCGTTGCCGCAGCAGGGCTTTGAAGTCAAGGAAGTGGTCAAGCACCCGAACCCCACGCGCGACTTCAACAATATCGTGCTGCGCATGAAGTCGGTGAACCCGGACATCGTCATCCCCGCCAACTACTACAACGAATACGCGCTGCTGCTGCGCGCCATGAAGCAGCAAAAGGTGCAGCCCAAGGCGATTTATTCGGTGTTGGGGGGCGCGGCGTCCAGCTACAAGTTCCTGAAGGAATTTCCTGACATCGCCAACGGCATCATCGACTGCAACCACTGGTTCAATCCGAAAGACCCGCGCGTGGCGCCGCTGAAGGCGCGCGTCGAGGAAAAGGGCGCGTACTTCAGCTATGAAGTGTTCATGACGTACGTGGCGGTGCAACTGCTGGCCGATGCCATCGAACGCGCCAAGTCCGCCGACCGAGCCGCCATCACGGACGCGCTGGCGGCCAGCACCTTCCACGACAACCTGATGCCCTACGGCCCGACCAAGTTCGTCAACGGCCAGAACACCGGCGCGCAGCCGCTGCTGACGCAGGTGATCGGCGGCGACATCAAAGTGATCATCCCGGCTGAATATCGCCAGGCCGACGCCATTTTTCCGTTGAAGGGCTGAGCGCAAGCATGCTGGACCCGGCCATCCTTTTCTCATCGGTGCTGAACGGCCTGACGACCGGCGCGGTGTACGCGCTGATCGCCTTGGGGCTGACCCTGATCTACGGGGTGCTGCACATCATCAACTTCGCCCACGGCGCCGCGCTGATGGTGGCGCTGTACGCCGTCTATCTGCTCAAGGACCGGCTGGGCATCGACCCGTATGCCGCGCTGCCGCTGGTGGTGGCGGGCATGTTCGGGCTGGGCTATGCGCTCCAGCGCTTCGTCATCAACCGCGCCAGCCATGGCAAGGACGAGAACATCCTGCTGGTGACGTTGGGCCTGGCCATCGTGCTGGAGAACCTGGCGCTGGTGTGGTTCAAGTCCGACACGCGCAGCATCGACACCGCCTACACGCTGTCCACGGTAGACATCGGGCCCGCCATGATCGCGCTGCCCAAGGTCATTGCATTCGTTGGCGCGCTGGCGGTGGCGGCGGTGCTGTTCTGGATCATCCGCGGTACGGACCTGGGCCGCGCCATCCGCGCCGTGGCACGCGAAAAGCAAGGCGCCAAGCTGATGGGCATCGACGTGGAAAAAGTCTATGCGCTGTCGTTCGGCATCGGCATGGCCTGCCTGGGCGCGGCGGCCTGCTTCCTGCTGCCGGCGTACTACGTGAATCCGCAGGTGGGCAGCGGCTTCGTGCTGGTGGCCTTCACGATCGTGGTGCTGGGCGGCATGGGCAGTTTCGTGGGCGCGCTGGTGGGCGGGCTGTTGATTGGCGTGGTGGAGTCCATCGGCGGCCTGTTCCTGGGCGATTCGTTGGGCCAGATGGGCATCTTCGCGATCTTTATCGCGGTGCTGCTGTTGCGCCCGCAGGGGCTGTTTGGGGCGAGGGGCTGACATGAATAGGGATCTTTGCGCCATCGCGCTGTTCGGCCTTGCGCTGGCGGCCTTGGCCACGTTTGCGCAGTCTGGCGTGCTGCTGACGTTCGTGATGATGTCGCTATACGCCGCGTTGCTGTCGCAGGCCTGGAACATTCTGGGCGGGTATGGCGGGCAGTTGTCGTTTGGCCATGCGCTGTTCTTTGGCGTGGGCGCTTATGCGCAGGCGCTGGGCCAGTTGAACTTCGGCATCAATCCCTGGTTGGCGTTGCCGGTGGCGATTGCACTGGGCGCGCTGGTCGGCATGGCGGTGGGCGGGCTGACGTTTCGCTACGGCCTGAAGGGGTCTTACTTTGCCCTGGTGACGCTGGCGTTTGCCGAAGTGTTTCGCATCCTGGCCTTGTCAGCGTCGTTCACCGGCGGCGGGGTGGGGCTGATGGTGCCGCTGCAAGAAGGTGCGGCGAACATGCAGTTCGCGTCGCGCCGTGGGTATATCTATCTGCTGCTGGCCTTCGTGATGCTGGCGCTGCTGGTGACGGCGTGGCTGCGCCATTCGCGCTTCGGCGCGTACCTGCAAGCGGTGCGCGACAACGAAGACGCCGCGCGCGCCATCGGCGTGAACCCCTTGCGCGTGAAATTGGGCGGCATTGCGTTGTCGGCGGCGTTCATGAGCGCGGCCGGCGCCTTCTACGTGCAGGTGTTCCAGTACATCGACCCGGGCATTGCCTTCGGCTCGGCCGTATCGGTGGAGGCGCTGGTGGGCGCCATCGTGGGCGGCATGGGCACCTTGTGGGGGCCGGTGCTGGGCGCCGTCGCCCTGCATGGGCTGGCTGACCTGACGCGCAATCTGTTTGGCGAATTGCCCGGCATCAGCATGGTGATCTATGGCGTGGTGCTGATTCTGATCGTGATGTTTCTGCCGCGAGGCATCAGTGGCAGCGGCCAATCGTTAGGCCGGCTTTTCGGCAAGGAGCGCGCCCGTGCCTGACATCCTGCTGCAAGCCAGCAACCTTTCCATTTCGTTCGGTGGCCTGAAGGCCGTGCAGGACGTGAACCTGGCCGTGCCCGAGGGCTCGCTGACCGCGCTGGTCGGCCCCAACGGCGCGGGCAAGACCACGCTGTTCGCGCTGCTGTCCGGCTTTCTGAAACCGGGCGCCGGGTCGGTGCGCTTTGCCGGCCAGGACATCACCGGACGCGCGCCGCACGAATCCGCGCAGCTGGGCCTGACCCGCACCTTCCAGATCGTGCAGCCGTTCGGCGCGCAGACGGTGCGCCAGAACATTGCGGTGGGCGCGCATCTGCGCCTGCGCGATCGGGGCGCGGCGCTGGCCGCCGCTGAAGAGGTGGCCGCGCGCGTGAACCTGCACAAGGTGCTGGACAAGCCCGCCGCCGACCTGACGGTGGCCGGCCGCAAGCGGCTGGAACTGGCCCGGGCGCTGGCCACGCGCCCGCGCCTGTTGTTACTGGACGAAGTGCTGGCCGGCCTGAATCCCAGCGAGATCGACGAGATGATTCCAGTGGTGAAAAAACTGGTGGACGATGGCGTCACCGTCCTCATGATCGAACACGTGATGCGCGCCGTGATGAGCCTGGCCGAACACGTGTGGGTGCTGGCGCAGGGGCGTTTGATTGCGTCCGGCACGCCCGGCGAAGTCACGCGCGATCCGACGGTGGTGGAAGCCTATCTGGGGCATGGCGCGGCGGCGCGGCTGGCCGCGCAAGGGGCGTCGTCATGAGCGCGCTGCTTGAAGTGACCGGTTTGCGGGCGGGCTACGGGCGCATGGAAGTGCTGCGCGGTGTGGACCTGGCGGTGGGCGAAGGCGAAATCGTCGTCCTGCTGGGCAGCAACGGCGCGGGCAAGTCCACGTTGAACAACACCGTGTGCGGGCTGTGCAAGCCCTGGGGCGGATCGGTGCGTTTCGACGGCCACGATCTGACCGGTAGCCATTACCGTGACGTGGTGCGCGCCGGGCTGATCCAGGTTCCTGAAGGCCGCCGTATTTTTCCCAACCTTAGCGTGCGTGAAAACCTGGAGCTGGGTTCCTTTACCCGGGCGCGCGAGCATCGCGCGGCCAACCTGGACAAGGTGCTGGATATTTTTCCGCGGCTGCGCGAACGGCTTGCGCAACTGGCCGGCACCATGTCGGGCGGTGAACAGCAGATGCTGGCGATCGGGCGCGGCCTGATGGCCGAGCCGCGCTTGTTGATCCTGGACGAACCCTCGTTGGGCCTGTCGCCCTTGATGGTTGAAGAACTGTTCGGGCTGATCCAGCGCCTGCACGCGGACGGGCTGGCGATCCTGCTGGTCGAACAGAACGTGGGGCAGTCGCTGGAAACCGGGCAACGTGCCTATGTGATGGAAAACGGGGCGGTGCGCTATAGCGGATCGTGTGCGCAACTGATGGCCAGCGACGACGTGCGCCGGGCCTATCTGGGGATGTAGCGATGCCTGTTGATCAAGCCCTCCGGCCCCCGGATTCGGCCCGGCGTTCACCGCAGCGCTCACCCCAGACCCTGGCCCAGAAGTTGATCGCTTCCGCCTGCGGACGTGCCTCGGTCCAGCAGGGCGAAATCGTGACCTGCGCCGTGGACCTCGCAATGTTCCATGACTCCAGCGGGCCGCGCCGCTTGCAGCCCATGCTGCAAGAGCTGGGCGCGTCGCTATGGGACCCGAAGAAGATCGTGCTGGTCATCGACCACTACGTGCCCGAATCCGATGATGAATCGCGCCGCATCGTGCGCATTGCGCGCGACTGGGCGGCGGGGCAGCAACTGCCCAATGTGTATGACTCGGTTGGCATCTGCCATGTGGTCGTGCCGCAGCATGGCCACATCCGCCCCGGCATGTTCTGCGTGGGCGGGGATTCGCATTCGCCCACGGGCGGCGCGTTCGGCGCGTATATGTTCGGCATCGGCAGCACCGAAATGCTGGGCGTGGCCGTCACCGGCAAGATCTGGGTCAAGGTGCCGCAGACCTTGATGATGCGCTGGAACGGGCGCTTGGCCGCCGGCGTAACCGCCAAGGACATGATGCTGCACATGATCGGCCGCTACGGCATGAACGGCGGGCGCTACCAAGCCGTGGAGTTCTGCGGCGAGGCCGTGCGCGCGCTGCCCATGCAGGAACGCATGACCCTGTCCAACATGAGCGCCGAGCTGGGCTCGCAGGTGGGCCTGATCGCGCCGGACGAGACCACAGCCGCCTACTTGCGCGAGGCGGGCGTGACCGACAGCCTGGACCTGGCGCGCTGGCAAAGCGACGCGGACGCCGACGCCGAATGGCACGACTTTGACGCGGCCTTGCTGGCGCCGCAGGTGGCCGCGCCGCACAGCCCGGCGAACGCACGCGACGTGGACCAGTACCGCGATGTGCCGGTGCAAGTGGCCTATATCGGCGCGTGCACGGGCGCCAAGCTTGAGGATCTGCGCGCCGCGGCCAGCGTATTGCGCGGGCGCCGCCTGGCGCCGGGCATGAGCCTGATGGTGGCGCCGGCCAGCCGTCTGGACCAGCAACAGGCCGAACAGGAAGGCGTGATGCAAGTGCTGCAAGACGCCGGCGCGCAGGTGCTGGCCACGTCATGCGGGGCCTGTGCGGGCTATGGCGGGTCCATTCCCGACGGCGCCAGCGTCATCTCCACCACCGCGCGTAATTTCAAGGGCCGCATGGGCTCCGAGACGGCGCGGGTTTACCTGGCGTCGCCCTACACCGTGGCGGCCTCGGCCGTTGCCGGCCGCATTGCAGACCCGCGCGAGGTGATGGCATGACCGACCGCACCGCAACAAATCCCACCGCCATCGAAGCCGGCGCGGCGCAGACCACGTCGACGCCCGCCGCATCGACCCATCGCATCTGGCGCGTGGGGGCCGACATCGACACCGACGCGCTGGCCCCAGGCGCCTACATGAAGTTCGGCATCGACGAAATCGCGCGTCACTGCCTGCAACGCGTCCGCCCGGAATTCGCGGCGCAGGTGCAGCCGGGCGACGTGTTGGTGGCCGGGCACAACTTCGGCATCGGCTCGTCGCGCGAGCAAGCCGCGTCGGCCCTGGTGCGCCTGGGCGTGGCCGCCGTCATCGCCCCGTCTTTCAACGGCCTGTATTTTCGCAACGCCTTCAATGTCGGCCTGTTGCTGCTGACCTGCGCGCAGGCGGATGCGCTGGCCGAGGGCGAACGCATCACGTTCGACCCCATCGCCGGGCGCATCGGCCGCGCCCCAAACGTCGACCCTGCTGCATTGCCCTGCGACCCCGTACCTGACTTCCTGATGGACATGGTGCGGGCCGGCGGACTGCTGAATCTGCTGAAACAGCGCCAAACCTCCTAGGAAGAACACGATGCTAGATCCCGTCACCCTGGCGGTCCTGAAAGGCCGTCTGGAACAGATTGCCGATGAGATGGACGCGACGCTGTACCGCAGCGCGTTCAACCCCATCATTGCCGAGGCCCACGACGCCTGCCACGGCATGTACGACGCGGCCACGGGCGCCACGCTGATCCAGGGCAAGTCCGGCCTGCCGGTCTTTGTGGGCGCGATGGCGTTTGCCGTGAAGGCGGCGGCCAAGGCGGCGGCCGAACGTGGAGGCATGGTGGATGGCGACGTCTGGCTGTTCAACGACCCGTACGAAGGCGGCACGCACGCTAACGACTTCAAGCTGGTGCGCCCGGTGTTCCGCGACCGGAAGCTGTTCTGCTTTCTGGCGTCGGCCGCGCATTGGCACGACGTGGGCGGCGCGGTGCCGGGCAACTACAACCCGGCCGCCACCGAATGCTGGCAAGAGGCGGTGCAAATCCCGCCGGTGCGCATCGTGCGCGCGGGCGTGCTGGACCCGGACGTGCTGGCCATCCTGAAAGCCAACACCCGCTTGCCGGACAGCTTGTGGGGCGACTTGAACGGGCAACTGGCCGCGCTGGAACTGGGCGCGGGCCGGTTGGATGGGTTGCTGGACGAATACGGCGACGCCACCGTGCTGGAATCGCTGGACACCTTGCGCCAGCGCGCGCGTCGATTGATGCGCGATCACATCGCGCGCCTGCCCGACGGCGAGTACGCGTTCGAAGACATGCTGGACAACGACGGCGTGCGGGACGTGGCGTTGCGCATCGCGCTGAAGCTGTCCATCAAGGGCGACCGGCTGACGCTGGACTTCAACGGCACGTCGCCCGCCTGCGCGGGGCCCGTCAATATCTCGCGCGCCACCGCCATCGCGGCGTGCTACGTGGCGCTGAAGCATCTGTTTCCCGACGTGCCGGCCAACGCGGGCGTGCTGGACGCGGTGGACGTGGTGTTGCCGGATGGCCTGGTTATCTCGGCCGACCGGCCGCGCCCGGTGGGCGGCTATACCGAAACCATTCTGCGCATGATCGACGTGATTTTCTGCGCAATGGCGCAAGCCGCGCCCGAGCGCGCCATGGCCCAGGCCTACGGCACGATCAACGCGCTGTCCATCGCGGGCTATCGCAGCGATGCGGCGCGTAAAGGCCAGCGCTGGGTGATGTTCAGCTTTTTTGGTGGCGGCCACGGCGGCCATTCCGATGGCGACGGCCTGAGCCACGGCAACGCGCCGATTTCCACCGCCACCATTCCGCCGCTGGAGATCCTGGAAGCCGCCTATCCCGTACGCTTCACGCAGTGGGCATTGCGCCCGGATTCGGCGGGCGACGGCAAGCATCGCGGCGGCCTGGGCGCCGTCTATGAAATTGAATTGCTGGAAGACAGCGCCGAAGCGTTCATCTTCGGGGAACGCGGGCGCAGCGCGCCCAAGGGAATCGCGGGCGGCGGCGTAGCTGCATTGAACGTCTTCCGGTACCAGCAGGACGGACAATGGCGCACACCGCCGATGAGCTCGAAGATGCTGGGCATTCAACTACAACGCGGCGACCGCGTGCGTCTGGAAACGCCGGGCGGTGGCGGCTATGGCGACCCTGCCGGCCGCACGACGGCCGCGCGTGAACACGACCGCAAGATGGGCTATGTGGGCGATATCGCCGGCATCAAGAAGGAGCAGTTGGCATGAGCACGGCAGATCGGGGTTTCGTCCCAGGCAACAACGCGTCGCGGGGGCTAGTGGTTGGCGTGGACGTGGGCGGCACGTTTACGGACCTGTTCGTGCTGGACGAGGCGGGCGGCACGGCGCGCGTGGTCAAGGTGCCGTCCACGCGCGGTGAGGAAGCGCGTGGCTTCATGAACGGTATTGCGCGGGTGGCCGACGGCGCGGGCGCCATCAACACCATCGTCCATGGCACCACGGTGGGCACCAACGCGCTGCTGGAACGCAAGGTGGCGCGCACCGGCATCATCACCACGGCGGGATTCCGCGACGTGCTGGAGATGCGCCGCCGAGACCGACCGCAGACCTGGGGCCTGCGTGGCAATTACGAGCCCGTCGTCTCGCGCGATCTGCGCCTGGAAGTCAGCGAACGCGTGCTGGCCGACGGCACGGTGCACACGCCGGTGGATCTGGCTCAGGTGGAAGCGGCGGCGCGCGCGCTGCTGGAGCAGGGCTGCGAGGCGGTGTGCGTGTTCTTCGTGAACGCGTATGCAAACCCGGTCAACGAAGCGCAGGCGGTGGCCCGGGTGCGCGCGGTCTGGCCTAACGGCAATGTGACGGCCGCCACGGAAGTGCTGCCCGAAATCCGCGAATTCGAACGCTGCTCGACGGCGGTGCTGAACGCGGCCTTGCAGCCGGTGGTGGGCAGTTATCTGACGCGCCTGGAATCCGATTTGCGTGAACACGGCTTTGACGGCGAGCTGCTGGTCGTGCAGAGCAATGGCGGCGTGATGTCGCGGCAGACGGCGTGCGACGTGCCGGTGCGCACCGCGCTGTCGGGCCCCGCGGCCGGCGTGATTGCGTGTGCGGCGATTGCGCGCGCGTCCGGCTTTCCCAACGTCGTCACCGGCGACATGGGCGGCACGTCGTTCGATGTGTCGCTGGTGGCGGGCGGCGAGGCCTCGCTGTCGGCGCAAACCGTGATCGACTTCGGCATGGTGGTGCGCGCGCCGATGATCCAGATCGAAACCATCGGCGCGGGCGGCGGCTCGATTGCCAGCGTGGACGCGGGCGGCCTGTTGCAGGTGGGGCCGGAATCCGCCGGCAGCATTCCCGGCCCGGCCTGCTATGGGCGCGGCAATACCCGGCCCACCGTCACCGACGCCAATGTGCTGCTGGGCCGCATTTCGGCCGACCGCCCTCTGGGCGGCGGCCTGCTGGCCACCATGAACGTAGAGCTGGCGCGCGCGGCCATCGAAGAACATGTGGCCAAGCCGCTGGGCCTGGACGCGCACGCGGCAGCCGAAGCGATCCTGACGGTGGCCAACGCCAAGATGGCCGGCGCGATACGCGTGGTGTCCATCGAACGCGGGCACGATCCGCGCAAGTTCGCGTACATGCCCTTCGGCGGCGGCGGCGCCCTGCATGTGTGCGCCATGATGAATGAAGTGGACGCCGCACACGGCATCGTGCCGCGCTACCCGGGCGTGACGTCCGCGCTGGGTTGCGTCATGGCCGACATGCGGCACGACGGCGTGCAGACCTTGAACACCGCGTTGGACGCACTGGATACCGATGACCTGTTGGCGCGTATCGATGCCCTGGCTGCGGCCTGCCAGGAACGTCTGGATTCGGCGGGCGTGGCCTTCGAGGGTGTGCGCGAAAGCATCGAACTGGACATGCTTTATGTGGGCCAGAGCCACACCGTCTGCGTCGAAGTCACGCGTGACGCCTTGACGCGCCAGGGCATTGCCGACGCGTTCGAACGCGCCTACCGCGCGGCGTTCGGCCGCAGCTTGAGCGGCATCGCGGTGCGCATCCTGAACCTGCGCTATGCGCGAATTGGCCAGCGTCCAAAATTCGATTTGTCGCTGCTGGCGCCCACCTGCCGCGACATGCCCGCCGCGCTGGGCACGCAGCGCGTGTTTCACGCGGGCCAGTGGCGCGACGCCGTGCGCTATGCGCGGCTGGACCTGCCGGTAGGCGCCGAGGTGGCCGGCCCGGCGATTCTTGAGCAGCCCGACACCACCATCTGGATCGAACCCGGCTTTACCGGCCGCGTAGACACGCTTGGCAATTTGCTGATTACCCGGCAGGACGCCTAGGAGACCACCATGCATGTCCCGGACCCTCGTACCACGGCCTTGTTGATCATCGATCTGCAAAACGATTTCCTGGCGCCGGGCGGCGCCTATGACCGGGGCGGCGCCGTCAGCCGGGAGGCGCGCGCCTTGCCCGCCCGCGTGGCGCCGGTTGCCCGCGCGCTGAAGGCGCAAGGCGGTTTTGTGGCGGCCAGCCAGTTCACGCTGTGGCCTGACGCGCATGGCGAACCGATGATCTCGCCGCACCTGAAGCAGCTGCGTCCTTTTCTGGCCAAAGGCGATTTCGTGGCCGGCTCAAACGGCCAGGCGAATGTGGCCGAGCTGGACGGGCTGGTCGACGTGTCGGTGTGGAAGGTGGCGTATTCGGCATTCTTCAACACGCAGCTGGACTGGGTGTTGCGCCGCGCGGGCATCTCCAGCGTGGTGATCGCAGGCATCGTCACCAACGGTGGCGTGGCCAGCACCGCGCGCGATGCGCACATGCGCGACTATCACGTGACCGTGCTGGCCGACGGCTGCGCCGCGCCTACGCCCGCCATGCACGATGCCGCGCTGGCGGACCTGCGCACGGTGGCGGACGTGATCACGTGCCAAGATTTCTTGGGCAGGCTGGCGTCGTGAGCGCGGCCGTCGTCAAGCGGGGAACGCCCGGGGACATCGGGGCAGGCAACGCCGGCGGCCCGGTGGACGCCGACATGATGCAGGTGCCGGTGCTGATCATCGGCGCGGGCGCTTGCGGGCTGACCGCCGCGCTGCGGCTGGCGCGGGCGGGCATTGAAACCGTGTTGATCGAGCGCGACGCCGCGCCCAGCGGTTCGTCGGCGCTGTCCTCGGGGTTTATTCCGGCGGCGGGGTCGGCGGTGCAGCGCGCCGCCGGCATCGAGGACAACGCGGCGCTTTTCGCCGCCGACATCCAGGCCAAGGCCCACGGCACGGCCGCGCCGCATCTGGTTGCCGCCTACACGGGCGCGGCGGCCCCGGCCATGGACATGTTGGCGCGCCATGGCCTGGCGTTCGACGTGCTGGACGGTTTTCTGTATCCGGGACACAGCGCGCGCCGCATGCACGCCTTGCCGGAACGCACGGGCGTGGCCTTGGTGACCGCGCTGGAACGCGCCGCCACGCAAGCGGGCGCGCATCTGTTGACGCGCGCGCTGGCCCGCGACATCTGGGTGGAAGCGGGCGAGGGGACTAGCGGTGTCGTGGACCCCAGCTGCCGCATCACCGCCGTGGGGTGCGAGCGGCCCGACGGGTCCGTGGACGTGATCGGCTGCCAGGTGCTGATCCTGGCCTGCAACGGATTTGGCGGCAACGCGGCCATGGTGGCCGAACATTTGCCCGCCATGCGCGAGGCGGTCTATGGCGGCCATGTCGGCAACGACGGCAGCGCCATCGAATGGGGCAAGGCCCTGGGCGCGCACCTGGCCGACCTGGGCGCTTACCAGGGGCACGGGTCCTGGGCGACGCCACAAGGCGCGCTGATCTCCTGGGCCGTCATGATGGACGGCGGCGTGCAGATCAACCGCGACGGGCGGCGCTTTCATGACGAGACGCAGGGCTATTCCGAAGCCGCCGTGCACGTGTTGGCGCAGCCGGGCGGCGTCGCCTGGAACGTGTTCGACGACCGCACCCTGGCATTGGCGCGCGGCTTCCCGGATTTCGTCGCCGCCGAAGCGGGCCATGCGGTGAAAACCTGTGCCGATGTACCTGCCTTGGCCGCGCTGATCGGCTGCGATGCCGGCGTGTTGCAACAAACCTTGCAAGCCGTCGGCCCGGCTGGGGCCGACCCCCATGGCCGCCGCTTTGAACGCACCCTGCAAGCGCCGTACCACGCCGTCAAGGTCACGGGCGCGCTGTTTCATACGCAAGGTGGGCTGGATATCGATGCGCAATGCCGCGTGCTGACCCGCGATGGTCGGGCGTTGCCAAACCTGCTGGCTGCCGGTGGCGCCGCGCGCGGCGTGTCGGGCAATGACGTGTCGGGCTATCTGTCCGGCAATGGATTGCTTAGTGCCGTGGCGGGCGGCTATATCGCCGCCGCGACCGCCGCATTGCTGCTGGGCCGCGAACTTGTACAGGAACCTTCATGAAGCAGACATTGAAAATGCAGTTGGCGGCGGGCGCTGTGCTGGCGCCCGGCATCTACGACCCCTTGTCGGCGTTGATTGCCGAGCAGGCGGGCTTTGACGCGCTGTACCTGTCGGGCGCGTCGATTGCCTACACGCGGCTGGGGCGCTCGGACATCGGCCTGACCACGTATTCGGAAGTGGAGGATACGCTGGCCCGGATCACCGAACGCGTCGCGACGCCGGTGATCGTGGATGCCGACACGGGCTTTGGCAACGCCTTGAACACGCAGCGCACCGTGCGCGGCTTTGAACGGGCCGGCGCGGCCATGATTCAGCTGGAAGACCAGACGTTTCCCAAACGCTGCGGGCATCTGGACGGCAAAACGGTGATACCGGCCGCCGAGATGTGCGGCAAGCTGCGCGCGGCAGTGGACGCGCGGGTGTCAACGTCCACGCTGATACTGGCGCGCACCGACGCCGTGGCGGTTGAAGGGCTGGAGGCCGCGCTGGACCGCGCCGAGTCATATCTGGAAGCGGGAGCGGACGCGCTGTTCATTGAAGCCCTGCGTACGCCCGAGCACATGCAGGCGGCCTGCGCCCGCTTTGCCGCGCGCGTGCCGCTGCTGGCCAATATGGTGGAGGGCGGCAAGACGCCGGTGCAAAGCGCGGACGCGCTGACCGCGCTGGGCTTTCGCATCGTGATTTTTCCGGGTGGCACGGCGCGCGCCGTGGCGCACACCTTGCAGGGCTATTACGGCAGCCTGCGCCAGCACGGCACAACCGCGCCGTGGCAGGGACGGATGCTGGATTTCGATGGCCTGAACGCGGTGATCGGCACGCCTGAACTGCTGGAGCAGGGGCGGCGCTACGAGTGAGCCACGGCCCGCGATACGACGCCGGCGATTCAAGGCCGGCGACACCGGGCGGGCGACGATTGCCGGATGACGCGCTGGCGGCAGATTTGAATCGTTAAGGTCCGACTCCGGCTGCCACGCCTAACGCCTAACGCGCCGTGCGTTGATGCGGCACCAACGGCGGGGCGGGTTGGTCCGCGATCAGGTTCCAGAACCCCGGCAAGAAACACTCGGCCACCAGCAAGGGCTGACCCTGGCGCCAGAAGACGGACCTTCTGGCCCACACGCGGTTGGCGTCCTGCGCATGGCCGTCCGTGGGCAGCACGTCGCGCGCGGTGGCGTAGAACGGCACGGGCGAGGCCAAACGGCGGCAGGCAAAGGGGGACCGGATGACGGTGCTGTCGTGATACAGCATGTCGGCCAGCGGCCGGGTCAGCAGGCGGCGCATGCCTTGCCATGCGCCATGCGAGGCGCGCAGCGGCGTCAGGCTGCGGGCGGGCACGCTGTCCACGGCGTTCACCGACATCAGCACTTCACGGATCCACACGGGCGAACCGGGGGCGATGCCCATGGCCAGGGCTTCGTCAGCCGGTGCGCCGTCGGCGTATTCGGCCAGCACGCGCAGGCGCACTTGGCCTACCTGGCGCAAGCCGGCGGTGAGCGCGCCGGGGCGAAACAGCCAGTGGCGCATGGCGGGGGGCAGGACGGGCGGCGCGGCGGCCAGCCAGCCGGGAGCAAGCGGGGGGAGATGGGCGGCGGGTTTGATCATGGCTGCGTATTATGCCAAGACCCATGCCAAGACCCATGCCAAACCCGCTGGCACCCCGCCTGCGTCGCAATGCCCCGGGCGGGGTGCCTGCGGCAGGTCGAATGGAATAGCGGCGGTGCGGCGCGCGGCGCGCGGCTTGCAACGCATACAATACCGCCCATGGAAAAAGTACGAATCTCCAAGCTCATGTCCGAGCGCGGACTCTGCTCGCGCCGCGAGGCCGACAGCTATATCGAACGCGGCTGGGTCCGCGTGGACGGCGAAGTGGTGTCCGAACTGGGCGCCAAGGCGTTTCCGGATCAGGTCATCACGCTGGAGCGCGCCGCGCAGGCGCGTCAGACCTCGCGCGTGACCATCCTGATCAACAAGCCGGTGGGCTATGTCTCGGGCCAGGCCGAAAAAGGCTATACGCCCGCCGTGGCGCTGATCGACTCGCGCTCGCGCTTTGCCGGCGACCGCCATCCGCAGCGCTTTGAACGCGCGCACCTGGACGGCCTGGCGGTGGCTGGGCGGCTGGACATCGATTCGCAAGGCTTGCTGGTGCTGACCCAAGACGGGCGCATCGCCAAGCACCTGATCGGCGAAGACTCCAGCGTGGACAAGGAATATCTGGTGCGGGTGCAGGGTGACTTGCCCGACCGTGGCTTGGAATTGCTGAATCATGGCCTGTCGCTGGACGGCAAGGCGCTGAAGCCCGCGCACGTGCGCTGGCAAAACCACGACCAGCTGCGTTTCGTGCTGCGCGAAGGCAAGAAACGCCAGATCCGCCGCATGTGCGAACTGGTCGGGTTGAAAGTCGTGGGCTTGAAGCGCGTGCGCATCGGCCGTGTGTCGCTGGGCGACCTGCCGCTGGGTCAGTGGCGGTATCTGCGCGACGACGAAGGCTTTTAGGGGGGCTCTAGCCCTCTTATCATTCAGCAACTAGTCAGCCCGGCCCGCCCGGGCTGTTCTTTCTGGCCGACAAGTGAATTCGGGCGTCAGCAGATTTTTCAGTCTGTTTCGAACACACCGTTATTTCATGAACGCGGGCGTATCCTTCGCTTGCCCGTTGCTGCCCAGGCGCTCCATCAGGAATTCGATGAAGATCCGGGTCTTGGCCGGCAGCAGCCGCGTCTCGGTCACCGCATAGACAGGGAAGGGGCCCAGTTGCCAGTCCGGCAACACGCGCCGCAACTGCCCTGATTGCTGTTCGGCCGTCTGGCCGCCCACCAGCACCGCGATGCCCGCGCCCAGCATGGCCAGCCGCCGCGCCATGGCGACGCCGTTGACCGAAAACCGGTTGCCCGGCGTGAACTCAATGTGCTGGTCGCCGTTGCTAAGCGGCCATCGCGTCACGCGGCCCGCGCCTTCCGCGCGGAACTCAATGCACTCATGGCGAGTCAAGTCACTGGGATGTTTGGGTTCTCCGTGCTTTTCCAGGTAGTCGTGCGAGGCATACAGGTGGGCGGGCAGCATGCCCAGCAACCGGGCAATTTGCGTCGAGTCGGGCAGTTCGCCGATTTCGATCGAGATATCGCAGGTCTGAAACACGCGCGACGCGTGGTCCGGGTTTGCCAGGTCCAGGAAAAACGTGACGTCGGGATAGCGGCGGGAGAACTCCATGAACGATTCAGCCAGGAAGTCGGTGCCGAAATCCGCGGGCATGTTGACCCGCAGCGGCCCGGCCGGCGTATCGACCAGCTTTTGCAGTTCTTCATGGGCGATCTGCGCTTCGGCCACGATGCGCTGGCAGCGTTCGAAATACAGCCGCCCGGCGTCGGTCAGCTCGACCTTGCGAGTGGTGCGGCTCAACAAGCGCAGACCCACCGACTTTTCCAATTCGGCCACCTGGCGAGACAAGGTCGATTTAGGCACGCCCAGCGTTGCTGCAGCGCGGCTAAAACTACGTGTCTTGGCCACTTCGACGAAGAGTTCCATGCCTTGTAAGCGTTTCATGTCGAGATTCTTTCACAGACTCGGTGCGGGAAATTGTCCCATAAATGGAATGATGTTTTCTTTATCCGCCCCTTTGTTTCTGGGGCGGGATAACTCAGAATGCGGGTTCTGCAATGCAGCAATGCAATAAAGCCCTCTTGCGTTTTCAATGCCAATCCACCCATTCGAAGCACAAGACCTCCCCCTTATCGTGGGCGGAGGCGGGCTCCTTTTTTGTCGGAAATCGGGAATATCTATGAATAAGAAAAGCGCTATGTGGCGCAGCGCGGCAGTGCTCACGCTGACGGCATCGGCTCTCACCCTGGCCGCTTGCGGCAAGAAACAAGACGCACCGCAGGCGGGCAAACCGCAAGTCACCGTGGTGACACTGACCACGCAACCCGTTTCCCTGACCACTGAATTGCCGGGCCGCACGTCCGCGTTCCGCGTGGCCGAAGTGCGGCCCCAGGTGAATGGCATCGTGCAAAAGCGTTTGTTCACCGAAGGCGGCGAGGTCAAGGCCGGCCAGCAGCTTTATCAGATCGACCCGGCGCTTTACCAAGCCAGCCTCGACAGCCAGAAGGCGGCATTGGCGCGTGCCCAGGCGCAGCAAAAGACGGCCGCCTTGCTGGCCGAACGCTACAAGCCGCTGGTCGCCACGCGCGCCGTCAGCCAACAGACCTACGACAACGCCGTGGCGTCGCGCGACCAGGCCGCCGCCGATGTGTTGTCGGCCAAGGCCGCGCTGGACACCGCGCGCATCAATCTTGTCTACACCAAGGTGCTGTCGCCCATCGACGGCATCATCGGCCGTTCTTCGGTGACCGAAGGCGCGCTGGTGACGGCCAACCAGACCGGCGCCCTGGCCTCGGTGCAGCAGATCGACCCGATCTACGTTGACGTGACCCAATCCAGCGTGCAGTTGCTGCGCTTGCAGGACGCGCTGGCCAGCGGCCAACTGAAAAAGGCAGACGGCGAACAAGCCGCGCTGGTCACGCTGACGCTGGAAGACGGCTCGCAATACAAGCAGACCGGCAAGCTGCAATTCTCGGAAGTCACGGTCGACCAGGGCACCGGTTCCATCACGCTGCGCGCGGTGTTCCCGAACCCCGACCGTCGCCTGTTGCCCGGCATGTTCGTGCGTGCGCGGCTGGCTGACGGGGTGGCCGCCGACGGGCTGCTGGTGCCGCAACGCGGCGTGACGCGCAACCAGCGTGGCCTGCCGACGGCGCTTGTCGTCAACGCCAAGAACCAGGTTGAACTGCGTCAACTGAAGACCGACCGCGCCATTGGCGACAAGTGGCTGGTTACCGACGGCCTGGCCGCCGGCGACAAGGTGATCGTGGAAGGCTTGCAAATGGTGCGTCCGGGCGTCGAAGTCGTCGCCACCGAGGCAGGCGCCAACGCACAGCAGCCGCAGGCGGCCAATGCCGCCCCGGCCAAGCAGTAATCAGGGAGCCTTGCATGGCAAAGTTTTTTATCGATAGGCCGGTATTCGCGTGGGTGATCGCGATTGTGCTGATGATGGCCGGCGCGCTGTCCATCCTGCAATTGCCGGTCTCGCAGTACCCCAACATCGCGCCGCCCGCGATCGGCATCGCGGTGACCTACCCGGGCGCGTCCGCGCAAACCGTGCAGGACACCGTCGTGCAGGTCATCGAGCAGCAGATGAATGGCCTGGACGGCTTGCAGTACATCTCGTCGGAAAGCAATTCCGACGGCAGCATGTCCATCACGCTGACGTTCAAGCAGGGCACCAACCCGGACACGGCGCAGGTGCAGGTGCAGAACAAGCTGGCGCTGGCGCAGCCGCTGTTGCCGCAGGAAGTGCAGCAGCAGGGCATCCGCGTCACCAAGGCTACGAAGAACTTCCTGATCGTGGCGGGCTTCGTGTCCACCGACGGCACGATGACCAAGGACGACCTGGCCGACTACGTGGCCTCGTACGTGCAGGATCCCATCAGCCGCACGCAGGGCGTGGGTGACTTCCAGCTGTTCGGCTCGCAGTACGCGATGCGAATCTGGCTGGACCCGGCCAAGCTCGTGAACTACGGGCTGACCACGGTGGACGTGGTGACGGCGATCAAGGAACAGAACGTGCAGGTGTCGTCCGGCCAGTTGGGCGGCCTGCCGTCCGTGCGCGGGCAGCAACTGAACGCCACCATCATCGGGCCGTCGCGCCTGGAGAAGCCGGAAGACTTCGGCCGCATCCTGCTCAAGGTCAATGCCGATGGTTCGCAAGTGCGCCTGGGCGATGTCTCGCGCATCGAGCTGGGCGGCCAGACCTACGCTATCGACAGCTTCTACAACGGCAAGCCCGCCTCGGGCCTGGCGATCAAGCTGGCGCCGGGCGCCAACGCGCTGGACACGGCGCAGGCGGTGCGCGACACCATCAACAACCTGAAGCCGTACTTCCCGCCGGGCATGGACGTCGTCTATCCGTACGACACGACGCCGTTCGTCAGCCTGTCGATCCACGAAGTGTTCAAGACGCTGGTCGAAGCCATCATCCTGGTATTCCTGGTGATGTACCTGTTCTTGCAGAACTTCCGCGCCACCATCATCCCCACGCTGGCGGTGCCGGTGGTGTTGCTGGGCACGTTCGGCGTGCTGGCCGCGTTCGGTTATTCCATCAACACGTTGACGATGTTCGGCATGGTGCTGGCCATTGGCCTCTTGGTGGACGACGCGATCGTGGTGGTGGAAAACGTCGAGCGCGTGATGGCCGAAGAGGGGCTGACGCCCAAGCAGGCCACGCGCAAATCCATGGGCCAGATCACCGGCGCGCTGATCGGTATTGCCATGGTGCTGGCCGCCGTGTTCATTCCGATGGCGTTCTTCGGCGGTTCCACCGGGGTGATCTACCGCCAGTTCTCGATCACGATCGTGTCGTCGATGGTGCTGTCGGTGCTGGTTGCCATCGTGTTTACGCCGGCCTTGTGCGCCACCTTGCTCAAGCCCATTCCGAAGGGCCATCACGGTTCCAAGAAGGGCTTCTTCGGTTGGTTCAACCGCTCGTTTGAACGCAGCAGCAACGGCTATGCCAATACCGTTGCGCGCGGGCTGAACCGCACCAAGCGGCTGATGGTCGTGTACCTGGCGTTGGTCATTGCCATGGGCTGGCTGTTCACGCGCATTCCCACGGCCTTCCTGCCGGCCGAGGACCAGGGCATTTTGTTTGCCCAGATCCAGACGCCGGCCGGCGCCACCGCCGAAGCCACCAAGGCCGTCATCGACGACGCCACCAAGTACCTGCTGACCGAAGAAAAGGATGCCGTGACATCGGTGTTCGCGGTTAACGGCTTCAACTTCGGCGGCCGTGGCCAAAACGCGTCCATCCTGTTCATCAAGCTGCGCGACTGGGAAGAACGCGGCGACGCCAGCCTGAAGGCCGGTGCCGTGGCGGCACGCGCCAACGCGCACTTCGGCAAGACCGAGCGCCGCGCGCAGCTGTTCGTGGTGCCGCCGCCTTCCGTGATGGAATTGGGTAACGTCACCGGCTTTGACTTCCAGCTGATGGACCGCGCCGGCGTGGGCCACGAAAAGCTGCTTGCCGCGCGCAACCAGCTGCTGGGGGAAGCCGCAAAGAGCCCGGTGCTGGTGGGCGTGCGTCCCAACGGCATCGAAGACGCGCCGCAGTACCAACTGGATATCGACCGCGAAAAAGCACGCGCGCTGGGCGTGGCCGTGTCGGACATCAACAGCACGCTGGCCACTGCGTGGGGCTCGTCGTACGTCAACGACTTCATCGACCGTGGCCGCGTGAAGAAGGTGTTCGCGCAGGGCGAGGCATCCTCGCGCATGCTGCCGGAAGACCTGAACAAATGGTACGTGCGCAACAACGCGGGCGACATGGTGCCGTTCTCGGCGTTCTCGAAAGCCACGTGGAGCTTCGGCCCGCAAAAGCTGAACCGCTATAACGGCGTGCCGTCCTACAACATCCAGGGTCAGGCAGCGCCGGGCTATAGCTCGGGCGCGGCCATGGAAGAAATGGAAAAGCTGGCGGCCAAGCTCCCGGTGGGCGTGGGCTTTGAATGGACGGGGCTGTCATTTGAAGAACGCCTGTCGGGGTCGCAAGCGCCGGCGCTGTACGCCATTTCGTTGATCGTGGTGTTCCTGTGCCTGGCCGCGCTGTATGAAAGCTGGTCCATCCCGACGGCGGTGATGCTGGTGGTGCCGCTGGGCATTATCGGCGTGCTGCTGGCGACACTGGCGCGCGGGCTGTCCAACGACGTGTACTTCCAGGTGGGGTTGTTGACCACCGTGGGGTTGGCGGCCAAGAACGCGATTCTGATCGTGGAATTCGCCAAGGAACACTTCGAGTCCGGGGCAAGCCTGACGGAGTCGGCCATCCATGCCGCCCGCCAACGCCTGCGCCCCATCTTGATGACATCGCTGGCGTTCATCCTGGGCGTGACGCCGCTGGCGATTTCGTCGGGCGCGGGTTCGGGCAGCCAGAACGCCATCGGCACCGGCGTGATCGGCGGCATGCTGACCGGCACGTTCCTGGCCATCTTCTTTGTTCCGGCCTTCTTCGTCATCATGCTGCGCGTGTTCAAGGTCAAGCGCATGAGCGAAAACCAAGACAAGCACGACACCAGCGCCAACGGCTCGCAGGAAGTGTCCGCCGAAGGACAACCGTAATGAAACTTCAGATGAGAACCTTGTTGTCTGTTTCCCTGGCGGCGGCCCTGGCGGGCTGCTCGCTGGCCCCGACCTACGAACGGCCCGACGCGCCCGTCAGCGCCAACTATCCCACGGGCCCGGCTTACAAGGCTGATGGCTCGCCGCTGGCGCAGGGCATGTCCACCGCCGACGTCGGCTGGCGCGATTTCTTCAGCGACCCGCTGTTGCAGCAGCTGATTGAACTGTCGCTGGCCAACAACCGGGACCTGCGCGTGGCTGCCTTGAACGTGGAGGCGGCGCGTGCGCAGTACCGTATCCAGCGTGCTGATCTGTTCCCCAGCGTGGGTGTGGCGGGGCAGGAATCCGCACAGCGCACGCCGGCGGATTTGTCGCCCAGCGGCCGTGCCACCACCAGCCGCAGTTACCAGGTGGGCGCGGCGATGTCCGCGTGGGAGCTGGACCTGTTCGGCCGCATCCGCAGCCTGAGCGACCAGGCGCTGGAGTCCTATCTGGCGCTGGACGAAACGCGCACGGCCACGCAGCTGGCGTTGATTGCCGAAGTGGCCAACGCTTATCTGACCTTGCGCGCCGACCAGGAATTGCTGGGTCTGACGCGGGACACGCTAAAGAGCCAGGAAGACTCGTTCAAGCTGACGCAGCAAAGCTACGACCAGGGCCTGTCCACCGCGCTGGACCTGAGCCAGGCGGAAGTGTCGCTGCGCACGGCTCAGCGCAACCTGTCGCAATACACGCGTCAGGCGGCGCAGGACCGCAACGCGTTGACGCTGCTGGTGGGCCAGCCGATGTCGCCGGAAATCGTGGCGGCCCTGGACCAGGCGGTCAAGCTGGACGACGGCATGCTGCCGACCACCTTGCCGGCCGGCTTGCCTTCCGACTTGCTGGCGCGTCGCCCGGACATCCGCGCGGCCGAACATCAGCTCAAGGGCGCCAACGCCAACATTGGTGCGGCGCGCGCGGCGTTTTTCCCCACCATCAGCCTGACCGGCCAGGCGGGCACCGCCAGCGCCAGCCTGGGCGGCTTGTTCGAAGGCGGTTCGGGTGCGTGGAGCTTCGTGCCGCAGATCACCGTGCCGATCTTCGCGGGCGGTTCGCTGCAAGCGAATCTGGACCTGGCCAAGGTGCAGAAGAACATCCAGGTGGCGCAATACGAAAAGTCCATCCAGACGGGCTTTCGTGAAGTGGCCGACGCCCTGGCCGGGCGCGGCACGCTGGATGACCAGATCCAGGCCCAGCGCTTGCTGGTGGACGCCAACCAACGCGCCTATGACGTATCCGACCAGCGTTTCCGCCAGGGCATCGACGACTACCTGAGCGTGCTGGATTCGCAGCGTTCGCTGTACACGTCGCAACAGGCATTGGTGGATACGCGGCTGGCCCGGCTGTCCAACCTGGTTACCTTGTACAAGGTGCTGGGGGGCGGCTGGACCGAGCGCACGGTCACGGCGCAGACCCCGCCGGCGGCAGGTTCGTAGCGCCTTCGCCCAAAACAAAACGGGCCGATCGAAAGATCGGCCCGTTTTCTATTTGATGCTTGCCCGGCAGGGTGTCACGTGCGCTTGCGGGCGACAAGGCCAACCACGAACAGCACGATGATGGCGCCCACGACCGAGGCGATCCAGCCAGCCGGTTCGCCCTCTGCGTACCAGCCCATCGTCTGACCCAGGAAGCCGGCAACAACCGCGCCGATGATACCCAGGATGGTGGTCATGATGATCCCCATGTTCTGGTCTCCGGGCATGATGGCGCGGGCGATCAAGCCCACGATGAACCCGACGATGATCATGATGATAATGCTCATGCGCGTACTCCTTGCTTTAATAAAAAGGGGGCGATGTGCACTGATGATACCCACGCTTTTTGGGGGGCGGCTGTAACAACTGGTATGTGGCGCGGCCATGCAACAAGTCGGGCCATCGGGTCTGGATGGTGTCCGGCTCAGGAGGTAATGTCGATCAGTTGGGCGACATCCTTGGTCAGCGCCTGAACGCTGTCGGTGTCCGAGGCCAGCAGCCGCGCATGCCCGTCCTTGTCGAAAATGTACACGCCGCGGCTGTGCGTGACCTCGTACATGTCGGCGTCGTCGCCGGGGCGCGGCTTTTCAATCTGGTAGGCCACGCGGTAGCGCCGAGCCAGGTCGGCAATCTGCTTTTCGTCGCCCGTCACGCCGATGGCGTTGTTGTTGAAGGCGTTGACGTAGGCTTGCAGGATGTCGGGCGTGTCGCGATGCGGGTCGACGCTGACGAACACGATGCGCACGTTCTTGGCCTTGTCGCCCAGGTTTTGCAGCACGGCCGTCAACTGCGCCATGGTGGTGGGGCAGATGTCCGGGCAGCTGGCGTAGCCGAAGAACAGCATGACCGTCTTGCCCTTCAGGTCGTCGCTGCTGATGGTCTTGCCCCCCGCGCCGGGCAGCGAGAATTTCAGGTCGGGCAAATGCCCTTTGACGTTGTACAGCGTCCAGTCCACGTTCCGATCGCCGCAGGCGGCAAGAAACACGCAAAGGGCCAGCAGCAGACCACGCCAGGCGCGGCCGGTAATGAGGTGTCGCATGAGTCTCAGGAAAGGCCGAAAGGGTTGAAGGAACAATCCGTCCCGGAACAAGCCGGTCAAACCCGTTGATTCTACCTGCATGGATAGGGCTGGCCGGCGGCCGGCGAGGCGCATGGGGCGTTGGGCGCGCCCGGTTCTTGTCCTGGCGCAAACATCCGCTTCGGCCTCGGGCCGCGGGCCGATTTGTGAAGCTTTGTGGGGAGTGTGTTTGAGATGTCGCAAAGTCGTTCCATCGGCGATGCGCGCGGTCTATATTCAGAGCCTCGTCAGTAATACAGCTACAGGAAGGTCCTGAACGTGGATATGGCATCCGGCACGGCAATTCGTTATCCGTTGTTCCCGTATTACCCCGCAGTGGTCGAAATCCTGCATGACCGCAACGCCGGCCGCGTGCTGGATGCGCCCTGCGGAACAGGGTGGCTGGGCGATATGCTGTCCGCCCAGCGCGGCCGGCAAATTGACGTGGACGGCGTGGGCCTGTGGGAATTCCCGCCCGCCGACGCCGGCTATCGCTCGGTGACCGAGCACGATCTGGACACGCCCTTGAAGGTGGACACCACCTACGATGCGGTGGTGTGCTGCGAGGCGATCCACCTGATGACAAACCCCGGTGTGCTGGCGCAGAGCCTGTACCAGGCGCTGCGGCCGGGGGGCACCTTGATCGTCACGACGCCCAACACCTGGTACCTGCGGTCCCGGTGGCAATTCCTGATGCGCGGGTTTCATTCCGGCTTTCGCCCCATGGTGGGCCGGCAGCGTGGCGTGGACTACATCGCGTATTTCCCGTTCAGCTTTCCGCAACTGCACCTGCTGCTGACGCATTACGGCTACACGGACATTACGCTGCATGAAGTCAACGAGCCCAAGCCCAAGCGCATGATCGAGCGTCTGCTGGCCGTGCCGTCGCGCCTGTATTACCGAGGCCGGGTGAAGGGGGCCGAGAACGAAGACGTGCGTCGCTTCTGGAAGCAGGCCGGGTCGGATCAGTCGGTGTATGGCCGCTGGCTGGTGGTGTCGGCGCGTCGTCCGGAGGAACCGGCGCCGGCGCCTGCGCAGGCCCGGGCGTAGAGCCTGGCGTAGAAAAAACCGCTGGCGCAGGCCCGGACGAAGTCGCGGGCGTAAAAAAGCCCGCAGCCATGCTAGCGCTGCGGGCTTTTTCTGCGCGGGGCAGGGAGATCAGCTGCCGCTCATTCCGCTGTGGCGCAGCAGCGCGTCAATGCGGGGCGCGCGGCCCCGGAACGCGGCGAACGAATCGGCCGCCGGGCGCGAGCCGCCCACGGCCAGCACTTCGCGCCGGAAGCGCGCGCCGGTTTCCGGGTCCAGCGTGCCCAGGGGGTTGTCCGGCTGCTTGGCCGCTGCTTCCTCAAAGGCCTCGTACGCGTCGGCCGACAGCACTTCCGCCCACTTGTAGCTGTAGTAGCCGGCGCCGTAGCCGCCGGCGAACAGGTGCGAAAACGCGTGCGGCAGACGATGCCAGGACGGCGGGAACAGCACGGCCACTTCCTGGCGCACTTCTTGCAACAGCGCCAGCACTTCCGAAATGGTGGCGCCCTTGGCGCGGTCGTGCATCAGCATGTCGAACAGGGCAAATTCGATCTGGCGCACCGCCTGCATGCCGCTTTGGAAATTGCGCGCGGCAACCAGGCGGTCGTACAGCGCGCGCGGCAGCGGTTCACCGGTGTCCACGTGCGCCGACAGCTTTTGCACCACGGCCCATTCCCAGCAGAAGTTTTCCATGAACTGCGACGGCAGTTCGATGGCATCCCATTCAACGCTGGCAAAGGCCGCCGCGCCGGGCTCGTCCACCTCGGACAGCAGCGCGTGCAGCGCATGGCCGGTTTCGTGGAACAGCGTGATGACGTCGTCGTGCGTAAGCACGGCGGCGCGGTCCCCGTTAGGGCGCGAGAAGTTGCAGGTCAGGGTGACCACGGGCGTCTGCACGTGGCCCGCGACGACGCGGCGGGCGCGTTCGCTATCGACCCAGGCGCCGCTTTGCTTGCCCGAGCGGGCGTACAGGTCCAGGTACAGATAGCCGATCAAGCCGCCATCCGCCCGCTCGACGCGCACGCCGCGCGCGTCGCTGTGCCAGGTGGAGACGGGCGTTTCGGTCAGACGCACGTCGAACAGTTTTTCGATGACGTCGAACAGGCCGGCCAGCACACGCGGTTCGGTGAAGTACTGCTTCACTTCGTCTTCGGAATAGGCATAGCGCGATTCGCGCAGGCGTTCCGATGCAAAGGCCACGTCCCAGGGTTGCAGCTCGTCCAGGCCCAGTTCGCCGGTGGCGTAGGCCTTGAGTTCAGCCAGGTCGCGTTGCGCAAACGGTTTGGCGCGGGCGGCCAGGTCACGCAAAAAGACGGTGACTTCGCCGGCGTCGCGCGCCATGCGGGTTTGCAAGCGCAGCGAGGCGTAGGTGCCCAGGCCCAGCAGGCCGGATTCTTCGGCGCGCAGCGACAGCAGTTCTTCGATCAAGGGGGAATTGTCGAACTTGGCATCGCCTTGTTCGGACGCCACGGTGCCGTAGCCCCGATACAGCGCTTCGCGCAGCGCGCGGTCTTGCGCGTACTGCATCACGGGCAGGTAGCAGGGCATTTTCAGCGTCAGCTTCCAGCCCGTCTTGCCGTCTTCTTCGGCGGCGGCGCGGGCGGCGGACAGCACATCGGCGGGGATGCCGGCCAGGCGCGATTCATCGTCCACCAGCAGCGACCAGGCGTCGATGGCGTCCAGCACGTTTTCGGAAAACTTCTGCGACGCCTGGGCTTCACGGTCGGAGATCTGCGCGTAGCGTTCGCGGTCGGCGCCTTGCAGTTCCACGCCGCTCAGGCGGAAGTCGCGCAGCGCCATGTCGACGATGCGGCGGCGCACGGGCGACCATGATGCGAAGTCGGGGGCGGCGGCCAGGCGCTGGTATTGCTGGTACAGGCCTTCGTGCAGCCCGACCCAGGTTGAAAATTCGGTGATCAACGGCAGCGCGGCGTTATAGGCTTCGCGCAGTTCGGGCGTGTTGACGACAGCGTTCAGGTGCCCGGCTACCGACCACGCGCGCCACAGGCGTTCAGAGGCTGTGTCCAGCGGTTCAACCACGGCTTCCCAGGTGGGCGCCAGCGTGGTGTCGGCGGCGTGGTCCACGGCCTTGCGGGCGATGCCCAGCAGTTCTTCCACGGCCGGCACGATGTGCTCGGGCTTGACGGCCGCGTAGTCGACCAGATCGGAAACGGGGGCAAGCAAGGGGTTCTGGGTCATGGTGTTACCGGGATCGGGATGTGAAAAGGCGGGGCGGACCAGGACGGCGCCAACAATGGGACCGACGGCCGCAAAAGACATAGGAATCAGATAGGGACGATCCGCCCGAAAGCAAGGCCCGTCAAGCCCACATGCGGCAAGGGCAATGCGCAGCCGTTGCCGGCCTGCGCATTGCCCTTGTGATGGGTCTGAAACGCGTCAGCCCGCCGCGCGTTCGGCGGCTTCGACCGTGTTGACCAGCAACATGGCGATGGTCATGGGGCCCACGCCGCCGGGCACGGGCGTGATGGCGCCGGCCACTTCCTTGGCGGAGGCAAAGTCCACGTCGCCGCACAGCTTGCCGTCTTCGCCACGGTTGATGCCCACGTCGATGACCACGGCGCCGGGCTTGATCATCGAACCGTCGATCATGCCGGGCTTGCCGGTGGCCACCACCAGGACGTCGGCGCGGCGGGTTTGGGCCGCCAGGTCGCGCGTCTTGGAATTGCAGATGGTGATGGTGGCGCCGGCGGCAAGCAGCAACATGGCCATCGGCTTGCCGACGATGTTGCTGGCGCCCACGATCACGGCTTCCGCGCCACGCAGCGTCACGCCTTCCGATTCCAGCATCTTCATCACGCCGTAGGGCGTGCAGGGGCGGAACAGCGGCTGGCCGGTCATGAGCAGGCCGGCGTTGCTGACGTGAAACCCGTCCACGTCCTTCTCGGCCGAGATGGCCTCGATGACCTTGTGGGCGTCCATGTGCTTGGGCAACGGCAACTGCACCAGGATGCCGTGGATGGTCGGGTCCTGGTTCAACACGGCGATGCGGGCCAGGAGTTCGGCCTCGGTCATGTCGGCCGGGTACTGTTCCTTGACGGAATGCAGGCCGGCTTTTTCGCAGGCGGCAACCTTGTTGCGCACGTAAACCTGGGACGCGGGGTCCGCGCCCACCAGCACCACGGCCAGACCCGGGCGCGTGCCCTTGGCCGCCAGGGTGGCCACGCGCTGGGCAACTTCTTCACGAATGCGCAGCGACAGGGCCGCGCCGTCAATAATCCTGGCGGTCATGCATGCGCCTCGGGTTTGGCCAAGGCCACTTTCATCAAATCAGCAACGGTAGTCACTTCCAGTTTTTCCATAATGTTGGCGCGGTGCGCCTCGACGGTCTTGATGCTGATGCCCAGATCGTCGGCAATCTGCTTGTTCAAGCGGCCGGCGACGATGCGCTCCAGCACCTGCTGCTCGCGCGCGGTCAGGCGCGCCAGCATGGCTTCGTGGTCCTTTTGGGCCTGGTGCTTGGACACGCGCTGCGTGGCTTGCTCAAGCATGCGCGCAACGATCTCGCGCAGGTCCGATTCGTTGAAGGGCTTTTCCAGGAAGTCGACAGCGCCTTTCTTCATCGTGGAAACGGCCATCGGAACGTCGCCGTGGCCGGTGATGAACACGATGGGCAGGGGGGCGTTGCGGGCAATGAGCTGTTCCTGGAGTTCCAGGCCGCTCATGCCGGGCATGCGCACATCGGCGATCAGCACGCCGATCTGGCTGGCGTCGTAGTCTTCCAGGAAGGATTCGCCGCTGGCATAGGCGCGAACGCGATAGCCATTGGCTTCCAACAGCCAGCGCAGCGAATCGCGGACCGCTTCGTCGTCGTCAACTATGAATACCGTGCTCGACAGGTGGGGCGTGTTCATGCGTGCAACTCCTCGGACTGATCATTCTGGGCCTGCGGCTGGGAAGCAGCGCAGGGCAGGGTAAAGCGGAAAATAGTACCGCCAGCGGGGTTGGGGTCCGCCCACAGACGGCCGTGGTGCGATTCAATAATGGTACGGCAGATGTTCAGCCCCATGCCCAGGCCCTGGGTCTTGGTGCTGAAGAACGGTTCGAACAGGCGTTCGGGCTCGGCCAGGCCATGGCCGCGGTCCACCACGGCCACTTCAATATGCTGCTCGTGCAGGATCACGGCGACTTTCAATTCGTCCGATTCGCTGTTTTCCATGGCTTCCAGCCCGTTCTTGAGCAGGTTCAACAGCACCTGTTCGATCAAGATGGGGTCGGCCAGCACGTCGGGCGCATTCGACGGCACAAAGCTGTCGATGCGGATGCGGCGCTTGCGGGCGTCGATTTCGGCAAAACCGATGGCGTTGTCGACAATGCGGCCAATGGCCACGCGCTGGCGGCGCGGCTCGCTGCGCTTCACGAATTCGCGGATGCGGCTGATGATCTTGCCCGCGCGCTCGGCCTGCGACGCGGCTTTTTCCAGCGCGGGCAGCAGCATGTTGGGGCTGGTGTGGCCGGCCTTGACCAAGGCGACCGCGCCCATGCTGTAGTTGGCGATGGCGGTCAGCGGCTGGTTCAGTTCGTGCGCCAGCGACGAGGCCATTTCGCCCATCGTCGTCAGGCGGCTGGTCAGCTGGATCTTTTCCTGTTGCACGCGGGACGCTTCTTCGTGGCCACGGCGCTCGGTGATGTCGCGCGCCACCTGCATGCGCACGCGGCGGCCGTCCGTCCAGGCCAGCATGCGGTGGTGCACTTCAAACCAGCGTTGTACAGAAGGCGCGAACACTTCCACCGATTCGTCGGTGAAACGGCCCCGGCGGCCGGCCAGCAGTTCGTCGTGGCCGCCCGTCTGTGCGCCGAACACGCGGCGATAGGTGCGGTTGGCAAACAGCAGTTCCAGGCCATCGTGCGTGTCGGCCGTAACCGAAATGGCGTCGTCCAGGCCTTCCAGCACGGTCATGAAGCGTTCGTGCGCGGCGGTCAGGGCTTCGCGGATGCGCTTGGGTTCGGTGATGTCGGTCATCGACGTCATCCAGCCGATCTGGTTGCCGTTGGGGTCCAGCAGGGGCGACACATACATGCGCGCGGTGAAGCGCGAGCCGTCGCGGCGTTGCGCTTCCACTTCCAGGCCGCTGCTGGGCGTCTTGCCCGACATCAGCACGTCCAGCGTGTGCTGGTGTTGTTCATGGCGGCCGGGCACCCAATAAGGAAAGGGCGGGCTGCGGCCGATCAGGTCGGCTTCGTTCCAGCCGATCATGCGGCAGAACGCCGGGTTCACGTAGGCGATGCGGCCTTCCATATCCAGCACGCGCATGCCGGTGGACATGGAATTTTCCATGGCGCGGCGAAAGCCGGTCTCGGCGATCAGCGCGGCCTCGGCGGTGGAACGAAAGCGGGTATAGCGCCACAGCATCAACAGGCTGATGACGATCACGCAAGACAATGCCAGCACCACCCATATCAGGCGTTGCTGGCGCATTTCCTGGTCGATCGTCACAAACATGACGCTATCGTCATGAATGCGTTGCAGCCAGAAGAACACCCCCATCACACAGATGTACAGGATCAACACCATGGCGGGCGTGACCCAATACACGCCGCGGCGGCGAGTGCGGGCGTGATCGTGGAACGGCGTAGGAATATTGGACTTGGGCGCGCTGGACATGGAATTCGGGCCAGATAGACCGCGCATTTTAGTGCGTGTTGGGCGGGAATTGCCGGGAATCAAGCCCTGCTTTTGGCCTAGGCCATAAAAAGACCGGTCAGAGGCCGTTCAGCGGATGGTCAACATTTCGCATTATGAAATGCCGTACCGCAACATGAAATTTTCCTTGCGACCGGTTAATCTTCTTTCTTAGAATGCCGGCTGATAGGGAACCGACCGAAAGCAGGTCTCTAGAAAAAACACCCCGACCCATGCCTGACATGGTAGCCCGGATGATCCCGGCTACCATGCAGAGTCCGCGAGTAGAACCATCAAGCGGGTGTGGTCACGACGAACCCCAACAGGAGACACACGATGTCCTCTTTCGCCCAGGCTGGCGCCCCGCAGGCTGCCAACGACGAAGACACCCTTGAAACCCAGGAGTGGCTCGAAGCCCTGGCGGCAGTCCTTGATCGCGAAGGGCCGCAGCGCGCGCACTACCTGCTGGAACGCCTGATCGACGAAGCGCGTCGTTCGGGCGCCCACATCCCGTTCTCGCCGAATACCGCTTACGTCAACACGATTCCGCCGGGCCTGGAGCCCGCGCATCCGGGCAACCTGGAACTGGAAACGCGTATCCGTTCGTACGTGCGCTGGAACGCCATGGCCATGGTCGTCAAGGCCAACAAGCACAACCCGCCGGACGGCGGCGACCTGGGCGGCCACATCGCATCGTTTGCCTCGCTGGCCACCATGATCGGCTGCGGCCAGAACCACTTCTGGCACGCCGAAGACGAAAAGCACGGCGGTGACCTGGTCTACTTCCAGGGCCACACGTCGCCCGGCATGTACGGCCGCGCCTACCTTGAAGGCCGCCTGACCGAAGAACAGCTGAACCACTTCCGCCAGGAAGTGGACGGCAAGGGCCTGTCGTCCTACCCGCACCCGAAGCTGATGCCGGATTTCTGGCAATTCCCGACGGTGTCGATGGGCCTGGGCCCGCTGATGGCCATCTATCAAGCCCGCTTCCTGAAGTACCTGCACGCCCGCGGCATTGCCGACACCAGCAACCGCAAGGTCTGGGTGTTCTGCGGCGACGGCGAAATGGACGAACCGGAATCGCTGGGCGCCATCGCCCTGGCCGCGCGTGAAAAGCTCGACAACCTGATCTTCGTGGTGAACTGCAACCTGCAACGCCTGGACGGTCCGGTGCGCGGCAACGGCAAGATCATCCAGGAACTGGAAGGCGACTTCCGCGGTTCGGGCTGGAACGTCATCAAGCTGATCTGGGGCGGTTACTGGGACCCGCTGCTTGCGCACGACAAGGAAGGCATCCTGCGCCAGATCATGGAAGAAACCGTGGACGGCGAGTACCAGGCGTACAAGGCCAACGACGGCAAGTTCGTCCGTGAACATTTCTTCGGCAAGCACCCCAAGCTGCTGGAAGCCGTCTCGCGCATGAGCGACGAAGACATCTGGCGCCTGAACCGTGGCGGCCACGACCCGCACAAGGTGTACGCCGCGTTCGACGCCGCCACCAGCCACACCGGGCAACCCACCGTCATCCTGGCCAAGACCATCAAGGGCTACGGCATGGGTCACGTGGGCCAGGCCAAGAACCCCACCCACCAGCAAAAGAAGCTGGAACTGGAATCCATCCGCGAATTCCGCGACCGCTTCGGCATTCCGATTCCGGACGACCAACTGGAAGACCTGCCGTACTTCAAGCCGGCCGAAGATTCGCCGGAAATGAAGTACCTGCACGAGCGCCGCGCCGCGCTGGGCGGCTATCTGCCGCGCCGTCGCGCCAAGGCCGACGAGCAGTTGAAGGCCCCCGCGCTGGACGCCTTCAAAGCCGTGCTGGAACCCACCGCCGAAGGCCGTGAAATCTCCACCACGCAAGCCTTCGTGCGCATCCTGAACCAGGTGCTGCGCGACAAGGAACTCGGCCCGCGCGTCGTGCCGATCCTGGCCGACGAATCGCGTACCTTCGGTATGGAAGGCCTGTTCCGCCAGATCGGTATCTATGCGCCGGAAGGTCAGAAGTACACGCCGGTCGATAAGGACCAGGTCATGTACTACAAGGAGTCGGCCGACGGCCAGCTTCTGCAGGAAGGCATCAACGAAGCGGGCGCAATGAGCTCGTGGATCGCGGCGGCCACGTCGTATTCCTCGAACAACCGCATCATGATTCCGTTCTTCATCTACTACTCGATGTTCGGGTTCCAGCGCATTGGCGATCTGGCCTGGGCGGCGGGCGACATGCAGGCGCGCGGCTTCCTGTTGGGCGGCACCGCCGGCCGCACGACGCTGAACGGCGAAGGCTTGCAGCACGAAGACGGCCACAGCCACATCCTGGCGTCCACCATTCCGAACTGCGTGTCGTACGACCCGACGTTCGGCCATGAGCTGGCCGTGATCATCCAGCATGGCCTGAAGCGCATGGTGGAAGACCAGGAAAACGTCTATTACTACCTGACGGTGATGAACGAAAACTACCCGCAGCCCGGTCTGACCCAGGGCGACGAGGAAGGCATCATCAAGGGCATGTACAAGCTGAAGACGCACGGCAAGGGCAAGAACCGCGTGCAGCTGATGGGCTCGGGCACGATCCTGCGCGAAGTCATGGCGGCGCAGGAACTGCTGGACGCCGACTGGGGCGTGGCATCGGATCTGTGGAGCGTCACCAGCTTCACCGAACTGCGCCGCAACGGCCTGGACGCCGAGCGCCACAACATGCTGCACCCCGACGAAAAGAAGCCGCAAGTGGCTTACGTCACGGAACAGCTGGCCAAGACGGAAGGCCCGATCATCGCGTCGACCGACTACATGAAGCTCTTTGCCGACCAGATCCGTCCGTTCGTGCCCAAGGGCCGCGAATACAAGGTGCTGGGCACCGACGGTTTCGGCCGCTCGGACTTCCGCGCCAAGCTGCGTGAGCACTTTGAAGTGGATCGCCACTTCGTCGTGGTTGCCGCGCTGCGCGCACTGGCAGACGAAGGCAAGGTTCCGATGGCCAAGGTGGCGGAAGCCATCAAGAAGTACGGCATCAATCCGAACAAAGCCAACCCGCAATACGCCTGAGGGTAAAGAGACATGAGCAACATCGTGCAAATCAAGGTTCCCGATATCGGCGACTTCAAGGAAGTGGAAGTCATTGAAGTGTTGGTGGCGGTGGGCGACACGATCAAGGCTGAACAAAGCCTGATCACCGTGGAATCCGACAAGGCCTCGATGGAAATCCCCGCGTCGCAAGGCGGCGTGGTGAAGTCCATCACCGTGAAGGTTGGCGACAAGGTTGCCGAAGGCGCCGTCGTGCTGGAAGTGGAAGCCGAAGCCGAAGGCTCGGGCGCCGCCCCGGCCGCCAAGGAAGAGGCCCCCAAGGCCGCCGCCAAGGAAGCGCCGAAGCAGGCTGCTGCCGCGGCTCCCGCCGCCAAGGCGGAAGCCGCCGCGCCGGCCGCCAGCAGCGGCCCGGTCAATATCGAAGTGCCGGACATCGGTGACTTCAAGGAAGTGGAAGTCATCGAAGTGATGGTCGCCGTGGGCGACACCATCAAGGCCGAGCAAAGCCTGATCACCGTTGAGTCCGACAAGGCCTCGATGGAGATCCCGGCCTCGCAAGGCGGCGTGGTCAAGGAAGTGAAGGTCAAGGTGGGCGACAAGGTTGCCAAGGGTTCGGTTGTTGTCGTCGTCGAAGGCGACGCCGGCGCTGCGCCTGCCGCCAAGTCCGAAGCCACGTCCGACGCCAAGCCGGAAGCCAAGGCCGAAGCCAAGAGCGAAGCCAAGGCTGAAGCGCCTGCTGCCGCGCCCGCGTCGCGCCCGGCGCCTGCCGCCGCGCTGGAAGACCCCAACCTGAAGCCGGGCCAACTGCCCCACGCGTCGCCGTCCGTGCGCAAGTTCGCGCGCGAGCTGGGCGTGAACCTCAGCAAGGTCAAGGGTTCGGGTCCCAAGGAACGCATCACCGCCGACGACGTGCGCGGTTTCGTCAAGCAGGCGCTGGCCGCTGCACCGGCTGCCGCAGCCGGCGGTTCGGCCGATGGCGCCGCGCTGGGCCTGTTGCCGTGGCCCAAGGTTGACTTCACCAAGTTCGGCCCGATCGAAGCCAAGCCGCTGTCGCGCATCAAGAAGATTTCCGGCGCGAACCTGCACCGCAACTGGGTCATGATCCCGCACGTCACCAACAACGACGAAGCGGACATCACCGACCTGGAAGCGCTGCGCGTCACGCTGAACAAGGAAAACGAGAAGTCGGGCGTCAAGGTCACGATGCTGGCCTTCCTGATCAAGGCCGTGGTTGCCGCCTTGAAGAAATTCCCCGAGTTCAACGCGTCGCTGGACGGCGACAACCTGGTGCTAAAGCAGTACTACCACATCGGTTTTGCCGCCGACACGCCCAACGGGCTGGTGGTGCCGGTGATTCGCGACGCCGACAAGAAGGGCATCTTGCAGATCGCGCAAGAAATGACGGACCTGTCCAAGAAGGCGCGCGACGGCAAGATCTCGCCCGCTGACATGCAGGGCGGCTGCTTCTCGATTTCGTCCCTGGGCGGTATCGGCGGCACGTCTTTCACGCCGATCATCAACGCGCCCGAAGTGGCCATCCTGGGCGTGTCGCGTTCCGCGCACAAGCCCGTCTGGGACGGCAAGCAGTTCGTGCCGCGCCTGATCGTGCCGCTGTCGCTGTCGTACGACCACCGCGTCATCGACGGCGCCTCCGCTGCCCGCTTCAACGCCTATCTGGGCGCCTTGCTGGCCGACTTCCGCCGCATCGCGCTGTAAACGGGGAGCCCTATGAGCAATACCGTTCAAATCAAAGTGCCGGACATCGGCGACTTCAAGGAAGTGGAAGTCATCGAAGTGCTGGTCGCCGTGGGCGACACGATCAAGGCCGAACAAAGCCTGATCACCGTTGAGTCGGACAAGGCCTCGATGGAGATCCCGGCGTCGCAAGGCGGCGTGGTGAAGTCCATTGCCGTCAAGGTCGGCGACAAGGTTGCCGAAGGCGCGGTCGTGCTGGAAGTGGAGGCATCGGATGCCGCCGCCGCGCCCGCCGCCAAGGAAGCCCCGGCCAAGGATGCCCCCAAGGCTGCCGAAGCCCCCAAGAAGGCCGAAGCCGCCGCGGCGCCGGCCGCCAAGGCTGCCGCACCCGTCGCGTCCAGCTTCAAGGGTTCGGCCGACGGTGAATATGACATGCTGGTGCTTGGCGCGGGCCCCGGCGGCTATTCCGCCGCCTTCCGCGCCGCCGACCTGGGCCTGTCCGTGGTCCTGGTCGAACGCTACGCAACGCTGGGCGGCGTCTGCCTGAACGTGGGCTGCATTCCGTCCAAGGCGCTGTTGCACAACGCTGCGGTCATCGACGAAGCCCGCGAGCTGGCTGCCCATGGCATCAGCTTTGGCGAGCCCAAAATCGATCTGGACAAGCTGCGCGGCTACAAGGACAGCGTGGTCGCCAAGCTGACCGGTGGTTTGGCCGGCATGGCCAAGGCCCGCAAGGTCACCGTGGTGACGGGCGTGGGCGAATTCGCCGACCCCTACCACCTGACCGTGACGTCCGCCGACGGCAAGACGCAGACGCTGCGCTTCAAGCAAGCCATCATCGCCGCCGGCAGCCAGTCGGTGAAGCTGCCCTTCATGCCCAAGGACGACCGCGTCGTCGACTCCACCGGCGCACTGCTGCTGCGTGAAGTGCCCAAGAAGATGCTGATCGTGGGCGGCGGCATCATCGGCCTGGAAATGGGCACGGTGTACTCCACGCTGGGCGCACGCCTGGACGTCGTGGAAATGCTGGACGGCCTGATGCAAGGCGCTGACCGCGATCTGGTCAAGGTCTGGCAAAAGAAAAACGCCTATCGCTTCGACAACATTATGTTGAAGACGAAGACCGTGGGCGCCGAAGCCAAGAAAGACGGCATCTACGTCACCTTCGAAGGCGAGGGCGCGCCCAAGGAACCGCAACGCTACGACCTGGTTCTGCAAGCCGTGGGCCGCAGCCCCAACGGCAAGAAGATCGGCGCCGACAAGGCCGGCATCGCCGTGACCGACCGCGGTTTCATCGATGTCGATCGCCAGATGCGCACCAACGTGCCGCACATCTACGCCATTGGCGACATCGTCGGCCAGCCGATGCTGGCGCACAAGGCCGTGCACGAAGGCCACGTGGCAGCGGAAGCCGCCGCCGGCCAGAAGTCGTTCTTTGACGCCCGCGTCATTCCGTCGGTGGCCTACACCGATCCGGAAGTGGCATGGGTGGGCCTGACCGAAGACGAAGCCAAGAAGCAAGGCATCAAAATCGAGAAGGGCGTGTTCCCGTGGGCGGCTTCCGGCCGCGCCATCGCCAACGGCCGCGACGAAGGCTTCACCAAGCTGATTTTCGACGCGGAAACGCATCGCATCCTGGGCGGCAGCATCGTGGGCACCCACGCTGGCGACCTGATCAGCGAACTGGCCCTGGCCGTGGAAATGGGCGCGGATGTCGTCGACATCGCCAAGACCATCCACCCGCACCCGACGCTGGGTGAATCGGTGGGCATGGCGGCGGAAGTGGCCGAGGGTGTGTGCACGGACTTGCCGCCGATGAAGAAGAAGTAAGTGTGTGGCGGGCAGCGTGTGGCGGCGGTTGTCGTCGCACACGCCGCCGCACACGCCGCCGCATACGTCGTCGCATACGTGGTCGCATACGATGACGCCGCAATGCAAAAAGCGCTGGCCTTGTAAAAGGACCAGCGCTTTTTTTGATGCCGCCGCGTGGCGGGCGGCGTCCGGGGGCAGGCGTGAATATCAGGGGCGGGATATCTGCCGAGACATATCAGGCTTGCGATATCAAGCGTGCGATATCAAGCGTGCGATATCAAGCGTGCGTATTGATGCGCGAACCCAGCGTGGCGTCAACGGCCATCGGGGCCACCGACTGCATCAGCGTCAGCGCGGTATCGGCTTGCGCGTTCAGCGCCTTCTTCAGCACGCGGGCCTGGATTTCCTGCGATAGGTTCACGTCTTGCAAAGCCAGTGCGGCGTTGACGGTGCTGCTGATGGAATCCATGGTCTTTGTGTCCTTGTGGAAGAGTGTTTGCGGAGGGCGATACGACTGGCTCGATAAGCTTGGGTCGATTAGCTTGGGTCGATTGGCTAGCCCACTTCAAACATGTCGCATTATTGCGCAGGTTTGCGCTTCTTGTGCAAAAGATTATGGGTGTTTTACGTGGCTGGAATGTGACAGGGGAGGTGCTGGCCGCTGCATGAGGCAAGACAGCATCGGCGCGGTACGGTGTTCGCCTTAAGGCTGCACCGGACATTCCTTCACCGCGCCCCAGCCCTGATTCGGTTCGCAGTATTGCTTGCGAGCCGCCCACGCGCATTCCGGACGTTCAAAAAACCCAAGCTCGGCGCAACGCGCCAGTTCCCGGTCCAGGGCCCCCACCCACGCCATCGGGTTCCGGGCAGGAATTTCGGTGATGCGCAGCGTTGATCGTGGACTGGTCGGGGCCGCGACTGCGGGAGCGCTCGCGGTTGTGGGCGACGCTGCGGTGGGCGCAGCGGCGGCAGGGGGAGGGGCAGCAGAGGCCCCCGCGGTATCAGAAGTTCCGTTAGCTGCCGGGACACCGGAAGTAGCGGAAGCAGAAGCAGTAGAAGCAGAAACGGAAGCAGTAGAAGCAGAAGCAGCGGCACTGGGATCAGCAGAAGCACCAGCGGCCGCAAAAGCACCCGCATCGGGCGCGGCATCAGGGCTGGTCGTGGAGGGCGCGCGGGCGCCTGTTGCCGGCGCTGATTGCGCTGGCGCAGCCGTCTGTGGCGCATCAACGGACACGCCCCCCTGCGGCTTCGTCGTCTCCCATTCGCTGGGCGCTTCTTCCGTGGGCAGTGCCGGCAGCGGCGTCAACGGCACACGTACCGGGCTGGCCGACCTGGCGCCCGTGATCCCGTTGTTAGGCGCATTCCACGACACCACCAGCAGCACCAAGGCGCCATAGATTGCCAACGTGTACAGCACGGTCAATGTAGCGGAACCGACACGCCGACCCGTCATCGGCTGGCCTTCGTCCCGCCCCAACAGGGCGCGCCAACCCACCAGCGCAGCGCCGGGCGCCGAGATCAACGCCCAGCCGATACGCCGCAGGCAACTGGGCTGAGGCTGCGGCATCGCGGCGTGCACCTGGGCCGCCAGCAATTCCCGCAACGCGCGGTTCTCTTCCCGCAAACGCCGCGTCTGCGCATCGACCGGCGCCGTGGCATCAGGATCCGTAGTGCTGTCATGCTGCGTAGCGTAGGGATCGGGAGGCGTGGCGGTCATGGGGCTGAAAAATATAGATACAAAGGTGGTGCGGTGGCAAATTATGAGGGTGCGCAACGCGTTTCAAAAAAGCGAGCAGGCGGCAAAAAGCGGCCTTCTATATTTGGTTGATCGCTGGCCAGGGACCGCGACGCATATTCCGATCACGGGCACTGCAAGCTGGGCAATGACAACGCACGTGGGGCGTCTGGGCCTATCGAGGATCTTGCCGACTACGGTGCCAAAAGCAAAAAGCAGAAAAGCCGGCTTGCGCCGGCTTTTCTGCGATCTAGTGCCAGGGTGGATCGGTTTCAACCTTGCGGTATCACCGATCCTGCCGTCAGGCGTTGCTGGTTGATTAACGCAGCAGCGACAGAACGGTTTGCGGCACTTGGTTGGCTTGCGCCAGAACCGAGGTACCTGCTTGTTGCAGGATCTGAGCCTTGGACATGTTCGACACTTCCGTGGCGTAGTCGGCGTCTTGAATACGCGAACGAGCGTTGGACAGGTTGTTGACCACGTTGTTCAGGTTCGAGATCGTCGATTCCAGACGGTTCTGCACGGCACCCAGTTCACCGGTCAGCTTGTCCAGCTTCGTGAAGGCAGCGTCCAGCGTCTTCAGCGGATCGGTGGTCTTGTCGCCAGCCGACGTCGTCGAGGTCGTCAGCTTGCCGTCCGAACCCACCAGGACCTTGGCACCAGCAGCCGAGGCGTATTCCTTGGCGGTGGCGCTGTTGTCGCCAACCACGGTCACTTCGCCGGTGTCGGCGTTGATCTTGTACGACGTGTCGTACGTTTGGACCTTGGTCAGTTCGCCCTTGTTGTCGGTCCACGTGTTGTCGGAGTCGGTCGTGGCGGTAGCGAAGGTCACCGAAGCGGACGTGATGCCCGAGCCCATGGTCACGGTCGACGCGGCGGTCGAGGAGCCCAGGGCGCTGAGGACGTCAGCGGTCGAAGCGACGGCGGTGTACGACAGCTCGCCAGTGTTGCTGTTGCTGTACTTCGTGCCACCGATGGTGACCGAGCTGTTGGCTTCCGTGCCGACCGAGGTCAGGACGTCGTCCAGCGTGGCTTGGGTCAGAGCACCGCTCTTGTCGTTGGTGGTCAGTTCGCCATCAGCGTTCAAGAAGGCAGCGTTGCCGCCGATGGTGATCTTGCCTGCGGCGTCAACGTCGAACGTGGCGGTCTTGCCCGTCGTGATTTCGTAGCTGCCCGACACCGTGCCGCTGGTCGGCTTGATCTTGTTGGCCAAGGCGGTGACGTCAGCGGCAACGGTCGTGTCAACCGTCTTCGTGAACGTGAAGTTGCCCTTGGCAGCGTCGTACGTGTAGGTGGCACCGCCGCCCACTGCGACCGTGTTGCCATCGCTCAGCTTGCCCAGCACGGATTCGGCCGAAGCAGCTTGGAACGTCGTGGTGACCTTGTAGGAACCGTCGCCTTGCAGGGCGCCGCCTTGGGCGATCACGTCGGTAACGGTAGCCGAACGGTTCTGGGTCACGCCCTTGCCGTTCACGTTGAAGCCGTCCAGACCCAGCGTCTTGACGCTGATTTCCGACAGGTTCAGGGTGATCGTTTCGCCGTCGTTGGCGCCAACTTGCAGCGTCAGGGGCTTGGCCGAATCCGACAGAACCTTCACGCCGTTGAAGTCGGTTTGTTGCGAGATGCGGTCGATGTCCGACAGACGTTGGTTGATTTCGTCTTGCATCGAGTTCAGCTGTTCTTGCGAGTAGCTGCTGTTACCGGCTTGCACGGCCAGTTCGCGAACACGTTGCAGGTGGGTGTTGATTTCGGAGGCAGCGCCTTCCGTCGTCTGAGCCAGCGAGATACCGTCGTTGGCGTTACGAGCGGCTTGGGTCAGGCCCTTGACGTTCGCGGTGAAGCGGTTGGCAATGGCCATACCGGCGGCGTCGTCCTTGGCGCTGTTGATGCGCAGGCCCGACGACAGGCGTTCGATGGCGGTACCGAGGGAAGATTGCGACTTGTTCAGGTTGTTCTGAGCAACGAGCGACAAGTAGTTGGTGTTGATAACTGCAGCCATGTTTAGGCTCCCAAGAGAGAAAGGCTTCTTCAAACCGGGCAGCTAGGCCGCCCAAACGTAACGAGAAGGTATCGACGATGTTGCTGAAACTCTTCCGTTGCCAGGATAACGACAGGGCCCAAACATTCTTTAGGGCATTTTTTCGATATCCGTAAATTTTTGCTCTTGGGAAACTCGGTTACTCGCTAAACAGGGGGAGTGACGGGCCAATGATTAAGGGCCAACCGTGGCCACGTCACTTGTAACAAGGCAGGCTTTAAATCAACAGGCCATTCGCGCGCAGCTTGCTCATGGCCTCGGCCACCAGCGTTTGGGCGATGGAGTCCAGATTGCGCACGCGCTTGAGCGACTTGCCGGAAGGATGTGCAACGTCTCCGCTGGCCAATGCATCACGCAGCTTGGTGCGCAGGTCCGCCACCGAGGTCTGGCCGTCGATGTGGCGAACCACGAACTTGCCGATGTCATCCGACGGAAACAGCACGTGCTGATGCCACAGGTTATAGGTGCCCAAGGGCAGGGCGTCTTGCTCGGCCAGCTGGCTCAAGGCTGCAAGCCCGGGAATCCACTGCGGTTTCGCGGCATCCGCAACATAGCCCAGCGGTTCATGGCGGTATTCCAGCGCGTTTGCATTAAGGAATACGACCAGGTGGGTCAGGACCGCAATCGTCAACTCATCCGGCGTGGTCGACTTCTTGGCTTTCGCGCGGGCCGCGTCCAGCAGTTCCGCAAAGCTAAGTGCGTGCGGCCAGGCCTGGCGCAGCGCTTCCGCGACCGCGACAAAGGTGGGATCGCTGCTGGCGATGCCTCGGCCGCGCGCGGTCCGATAGTGACGTTCTTTGGACGGAGCCCCGGCCGGAGCGGCGGACGATGTCAGACGCGCGCCAAAGTGCATTTTTTCAAACACGTTGACTTCGGGCGTTTCCAGGATCTGCTGCGCGCGCTCCTCATGAATCAGCAGGCTCTTGCGGAACTGGCGGCCTACGGCGAAGTCCAGATACTGCTCGCGCATTTCCCTTGAGGCGTCGGCTGCCAACGCGTTATGCATGACGGCAACGTTGTCGCCGAAATTGCTGGCCATGCACGATTGCGGCTCGGCGTCAGTCAGATAAGCCAGGCCCGCTTGTTGTGCGGCCGCTGCAAATTCCAGGAAGTAGCAGGGCGAATTCACTGCCTCAAGATACTCGTGCACCAGGTAATAGTCTGAGTGCCTGCGCAATTGGCGCGACGCATGTTGTAGCGCCGAGCGCAACGGGTTGGTGTTCGACAGCCCGTTTTCCAACATGCTTAGCATGTCCTTCGCGCGCACCAGGCGATCCTGCGGCGTTTCGGCACCAAAGCTGTTCAGGATCATCGCGTCGCGCACGACGTCGGACGCTTTCCAGCCGGGGTAGGTGTTGTAGCTGACGTAGGCGATGCCATCGGGAGCCAGGTTTTCACGGCATACGCGCAGGATGGCTTCGCGCACAACGGGCGGTACCCAGCTGAATACGCCGTGCACGATGATGTAGTCGAACTGACCGAAATCCTTGTTGATGTCGGTAATGCTCATGGCGCGCAGGTCGATGTTCTTCAACCCCATGGCCTTGATAACCGCCTGGCCCGACTCGATCTGTTGCGCCGACAGGTCGACGCCCGTGGCGTGCGCACTCGGATGCGCCGCGGCAAACGGCAGGAGGTTGCCGCCTGCTGCACACCCCAACTCCAGGACGCGCGCGTTCTCTACCGCCGGCGCATTCAGGCCGTACAACGCCGCCACGGCACGCAGGTGGCCGGGCGCCGTAAGCGGAAAAGCATAGGATTCGTAAGGCGTTTCGTCATAGGCGTCGGAAAGCGCCTGCACGAGGTCATCGGAGTGATTCATAACGGGTTCCAGGGCGAAAAGAGGCTGTGCCGGCGGATGGCCTGGCCTGCGGGTAACAAGGTGAATGATGGCGATAGCCTAGCAGCGCGCCGCTACCGCAAATGCGCCGAATAGCGCCAGAATTGCAGGGGTTTCCGCAGCGCAGGGGCGAGTGCCGACTGCGTTACGGAGCCCATCAAATAATCTGCGCGATCTGCCCTTCCAGCGGCAGTTCCTGCCAGGCCAGATCTTTCAACTTCGCCCGTATCCGCGCCGTCGCCTGCGACCTCAGCTGACACACCCGTGCCTCGGTCACATTCATGATGGCGCCGATCTCTTTCAGATTCAGCCCCTGCTCGTAACACAGCGACAGCAACAACTTCTCCCGATCAGGCAAGGCATCAATCGCCTGCACCAGCGCCTGACGGAAATCACCGGCCAGTAGCGCATCCAGCGGATTCCCACCGGCCGAGCCGTGGTTCAGCGTGGCGGTCCAGTCGGACTGGCCGGAGGCGGAGTCGGGTTCGGTGGTGAAGTCTTCGTAATGCACGATCTGCACGCCTTGGGCGTCGTGCAGCAGCGATTGGTATTCGCCGATCGGCATTTCAAGCTGGGCGGCGATCTCGGCTTCGGAAGGCGCGCGCATCAGGCGCTGCTCGAGCTGCTGGATAGCTTGCTCGATCTTGCGCGCCTTGGTGCGGACGCTGCGGGGCAGCCAGTCCTGGCCGCGAAGCTCGTCCAGCATCGCGCCACGAATACGGGTCGTGGCGTAGGTCTCGAATTGGGCGTCTGCCGTTTCCTGATAGCGCCTTACGGCGTCAAGCAGGCCGATCATGCCGGCCTGTATCAGGTCGTCGAGCTCCACACTAGCGGGTAGCCGTGCGAGCAATTGCAGGGCCAGCTTCCGCACTAGCGGGGCATATTCGACCAAGCTGTCATCTGCGTGGGGCATTGCGGGAATGTCAGGCGGTGTCCATCGTGACGCATCGTCAGACGTTGTCAATTTGCGACATTGTCGACAAACGCGCGGCTGCGCTAAAGCGACCAGGATTTAGTGATCGGCAAGGTGACATTGTCGGCACTGCACAACATTTCATTCCCGGAAGTACGCAACGTTTTGAATGCTTATTTGCCAAATTGACGTAAATTCGTCACGAGTTTCTATGTCAATGTGTATCGAAACTCACAGGTTGCGCAATATCAACAAAGATTTGTCATATAAGTCATAGAAAATGACATCACCTGTGGTAAATTTTACTTAAATTGCGAACAAATGATACATTTCGCATTAAAACAGGATGCAGCAGCAACCAGGTGTCACTAAGACACCGGTGCTTTTGGTTATCGAGCCCCCGTGGGTGGGATTGGGATAGGGAGTAGGGCGTGCAACAAGTCGAAAATTCTTTGCTGGCAGACATTCGCGAAGTGAATCTGTCATACCTGTTACTTGCGCAACGTATGTTGCGTGATGACTATGCAGCATCCATGTTTCGTTTGGGATTCAGTAACGAAGTCGCTGACATCCTGATGCGCCTGTCGCCGGCGCAGCTGGTCAAGCTGGCCAGCTCCAGTTCGCTGCTGTGCCGTTTCCGCTTTGATGACTACAGCCTGCTGTCGGCCCTGACCCATGATGTTCTGGGCGGCGCGCTGCAACAAGCTCACGCAACAATCTTGCTGGCCAAGCAACCTGTAGAAGAACTGGCCTGACGGCCGCTCCAACACCCACTCGGACTCGTGTAATGGCCTCCAAAAGCGTATCTCAGGAAGCGGACGACATCCTGCTTGCCAGCTCCATGATTACCCTGGGAGCGCGGCTTCAGGTCCTGGAGGCTGAAACCAGCCTCAGCCACGACCGCCTGGCACGCTTGTACCGCGAAATTCGCGGCTGCTCGCCACCCAAGGGCATGCTGCCGTTCTCGGTGGACTGGTTCATGACCTGGCTGCCGAATATTCACTCGTCGCTGTTCTACAACGTTTATTCGTTCCTGAACGCGCGCACCAGCAGCAAAGGCATCCGCGCCATCATCGACGCCTATCGCCTTTACCTGGAAAACGCCGGCCTGGACACGGCCGAAAGCTCGGAACCGGTGTTGAGCTTCACCCGTGCCTGGATGCTTGTGCGTTTCTTCGACAGCGGCATGCTCCAGCTGTCCGCCTGCCGCCAATGCGGTGGCCATTTCATCGCCCATGCCCACGATCCGCACTCGGATTTCGTGTGCGCGATCTGCCGTCCGCCTCCTCGCGCCGGCAAGACGCGCGCGGCCGCCAAAGCACGTGCCGGCACCCGTCCGGTGCCCGCGCTCGGCGCTGTCCGTCCGTGACCCGGACGCGCCAGGCGCGCGTCCAAATACATCAAAAGCCCTGGAAAACTCCCCGTAACCCGCCTTTTTGGGTCGGGGGGAACAGGGGATCATTGACGCCAGTTTTAGACTTCGTTGGCAGGGGCCTGATGTGTTGATTGTTATCGGTTTTCTCGTGGTGATCGTGTCGGTCGTCGGCAGCTTCATAGCGCTGGGCGGCCACTTGGGCGCGCTTTACCAGCCCTTCGAGCTGACACTGATCTTTGGTGCGGCCTTTGGGGCTTTCCTTGCCGGCAACAGCAAAAAATCGCTGATGCTGGTCAAGAAGGCGCTGCCTGACGCGCTTAAAAGCTCGCGCTACAGCAAGGACGTGTACATGGAGCTGATGGCTCTGCTGTACGTGTTGTTGAATAAAGCGCGCCGTGAAGGCCTGATGGCCATCGAATCGCATATTGAGGACCCGGCTTCCAGCCCGATCTTCAGCGAATATCCGCGCATTGCCAAAGACGCGAAGCTCATGGAGTTCATTACGGACTACCTGCGCATCATGATCAGCGGCAACATGAGCTCGTTTGAAATCGAAACGCTCATGGACGAGGAAATCGAGACCTATCGCCATGAACGCGAAGTGCCCGCGCACGCGCTGCAACAGATGGCTGACGGCCTGCCGGCCTTCGGTATCGTGGCCGCGGTGCTGGGCGTGATCAAGGCGCTGGCGGCAGTGGACCAGCCGCCCGCCATCCTGGGCGACCTGATTTCCAAGGCCATGGTCGGCACGTTCCTGGGCATCTTGCTGGCGTACGGTTTCGTGGGGCCGCTGGCCTCGCGGGTCGAGCGCCGCAATGACGAGGCCATGAAAGTGCTGGAATGCATCAAGACCACGCTGCTGGCCAGCATGAACGGCTACCCGCCGCAACTGGCGGTGGAATTTGGCCGCAAGGTGCTGTTCTCGTCCGTGCGTCCGACCTTTGGTGAGCTGGAAGAGCACGTCCGGCAAACCAAGTCGACCGGCAAGGCCTGACGGAGCGGGCGATGAGCACCGTAAACAACCACCGTGTGGTGATCCGCCGCAAGAAGGTCAAGGGCGGCGGGCACCATGGCGGCAGCTGGAAGATCGCCTACGCCGACTTCATCACGGCGATGATGGCGTTCTTCCTGGTGATGTGGCTGATCAGCATCGTGCCGCGCGAAGAGCTCAAGGGCATCGCGGAATACTTCCGCATGCCGCTGCGCGTGGCGATCACGGGCGGGCCCAGCAGCTCGGCCGAGACCAGCGCCGTGCCCGGCGGCGGCCGCGACCCCTTGCGCAGCGAGGGCGATGTGCGCAAAGGCCAGGGCAACCGGGTCGAATCCCAGCCCATGGGCGACGCCGAACGGCGCGAACAGCACCGCCTTGAAAACCTGAAGCGCCGCCTTGAAAACGTCATCGAGACCAGCCCCGTCCTGAAAAGCTTCAGGCCGCAGCTGCTGATCGACCTGACGACCGAGGGCCTGCGCATCCAGATCATCGACAACCAGAACCGCCCGATGTTCGCCACAGGCCGCGCCGAAGTGCAGCCGTACATGCGCGACATTCTGCGCGAACTGGGGCCGGTGCTGAACGAGCTGCCTAACCGCGTCAGTATCTCGGGCCACACCGACGCCTCGCAGTACGCGCGCGGTGAGCGCGCCTATAGCAACTGGGAACTGTCGGCGGACCGCGCCAATGCCTCGCGCCAGGAATTGGTGGCCGGCGGCATGAACGAAAGCAAGGTCATGCGCATCCAGGGTCTGTCTTCCAGCATGAGTCTGGTTAAAGATGATCCGTATGCAGCCGTTAATAGACGTATCAGCCTCGTGGTGCTCAATATGAACACCCAGAAGCGCATCGAAAACGAGAACGCCGCAGCCGCGGACGTAAGCGCCAAAGATGCTCGCGAGGTGGGGACGGCCGTGGAGGCGGTGCAAGCCGCCGCCCAGGCCACGACGGCAACCAATCAAGGCGAAGCGGCGAACGCGCCGCCGGTTCAGGGGGTTCGATAGCAATGGCGGCAACGATTCTGGTGGCGGACGACTCGGCGACGATGCGGATGATCGTCCAGGCGACGTTGACGGGCGCGGGGTGGAAAGTGTTGACGGCCGGCAACGGCCAGGAAGCGCTGGAGGTGGCCAAGAGCCATCCGGTGGACCTCGTGGTCAGCGACTGGAATATGCCCGTCAAGGGCGGGCTTGAATTGATTCAAGGCCTGCGTGAGCTGGACCAGTACCTGGATGTACCGGTGCTGGTGCTGACCACCGAAGACGATGTGGGTAGCAAGATGGCCGCTCGGGATCTGGGCGTTTGTGGCTGGCTGTCCAAGCCGGTCGACCCCGATGTGCTGGTGGAATTGGCGACCGAGCTGCTCGATGAGCAGGCCGGCGCGTAAAGCAGGTTCATTTATGAAGGCGTACGGGTCATGAGTTCTGGTTTGGACCTCAGTCAGTTTTACGAGACCTTTTTCGACGAGGCGGATGAGCTGCTCGCGCAGATGGAGCAGCTGCTGCTGGAGCTCGACGTAGGGTCTCCCGACATTGAACAGCTCAATGCCATCTTCCGCGCGGCGCATTCGATCAAGGGCGGCGCGGCGACATTCGGCTGTTTTACGCAGCTGGCGGGCACCACCCACCTGCTTGAAAACCTTCTTGACGCAATCCGTCGCGGCGAAATGGCGCTGCGCACGGACATGATTGATATCTTCTTGGAAACGAAAGACGTGCTCAAAAGCCAACTGGATGCCTACCGGGCCTCCGAAGAGCCCGATGAAGCCGTGTTTGAGCGTATCTGCGCCGTATTGAGGCAGCTGGCGCTGGAGCATAAGGACCCCGCCGCGGCCGTGGCCGCGCCGGCGGCCCCCGCGCCCGTCGTGGCCCCTGCGCCCGCGCCTGTCGCCGCTGCGCCGGCCCCCGCGCCCGAACCCGTACAGACGCCGGCGGCTGACGCCGGCGACTTGCCGCTCAAGGTCAGGATCACCAAGGTGTCCGACAAGGACGCCGCGTCGCTGCTCGAAGAAATGGGCAACCTGGGCAACGTGCGCGCCAGCGAACGTGCCAACGGCGCCTTGACCGTGTGGATGGACAGCACGTGCACGCCGGACGATATCGAAGCGGTGTGCTGCTTCATCGTTGACGGCGACCAGTTGTCCATCACCCGCGAAGCCGCGCCCGCCGCCCAGGCCGCCACGCCCGTGGCCGAACCCGTGGCAGCGGCCCCGGCACCGGCAGCCGCCCCGGCGCCCGTCGCCGCCGAGCCCGTGCCGTCGGTCGCCGACACCGCCGCCGCGGCCGACGCCATCACGCAAGCCGCCGCCCGCGCCTCGCGTCCGGCTGCGCCCGCGCATGCCGACAAGGAATCCACGTCGATTCGGGTGGGCGTTGAAAAAGTCGACCAGGTCATCAACCTGGTGGGCGAGCTGGTCATCACGCAAGCCATGCTGGCGCAGACCGCGTCCACGCTGGACCCGGTGCTGCACGACCGCTTGCTCAACGGCATGGAACAGCTGGAACGCAACGCCCGCGACTTGCAGGAAGCGGTGATGTCGATCCGCATGATGCCGATGGACTACGTGTTCAGCCGCTTCCCGCGTCTGGTGCGCGATATCGCCGGCAAGATGGGCAAGCAGATCGAATTGCAGACCTACGGCCGCGCGACCGAGCTGGACAAGAGCCTGATCGAACGCATCATCGACCCGCTGACGCACTTGGTGCGCAACAGCCTGGACCACGGTATCGAAACGCCCGAAAAGCGTATCGCCGCCGGCAAGGACCCGGTTGGCCAGCTGGTGCTGTCCGCGCAACACAACGGCGGCAACATCGTCATCGAAGTCAGCGATGACGGCGGTGGCTTGAACCGCGAAAAGATCTTGAAGAAAGCCATGGCACAGGGTCTGGCCGTCAACGAGAATTCGCCAGACGATGAAATCTGGCAACTGATCTTCGCGCCGGGTTTCTCCACGGCCGAAAAGGTCACGGACATCTCGGGCCGCGGCGTGGGCATGGACGTCGTGCGCCGCAACATCCAGGACATGGGCGGCCACGTGCAGCTGTCGTGCGAGCCGGGCAACGGCACCACCACGCGCATCGTGCTGCCGCTGACGCTGGCCATTCTGGACGGCATGTCGGTTCGGGTGGGCGAAGAAACCTTCATCCTGCCGCTGAACCACGTTACCGAATCGCTGCAACCGACCAACGACCAGATCTACTCGGTGGCGGGCAACGAACGCGTCATGCATGTGCGCGGCGAATACCTGCCGCTGGTCGAGATGCACCGCGTGTTCTCGGTTGCCCAGGCGCAGACCGATCCCACGCAGGCCATCGCGGTCATCATGCAGGCCGAAGACCGCCGTTTTGCACTGCTGGTGGATCACCTGATCGGTCAGCACCAGGTGGTGGTCAAGAACCTGGAATCCAACTACCGCAAGGTGCCTGGCATCTCGGCCGCCACCATCCTGGGTGATGGCAGCGTGGCCCTGATTGTCGACGTATTTGCGCTTGCGCGCGCCAACCGTGAGCGTTGGTCGCAGCCCGAAGCCATTCTGAATTGATGGAGCAATAAAAAATCATGGCAGCCAAACCGCAAGCGCAATCCGCGCGCAACGAAGATGTCGGCAGCGAATTCCTCGTCTTCACGCTGGGCGACGAAGAGTACGGCATCGACATCCTGAAGGTGCAGGAAATCCGCGGCTACGACGCCGACACGGTGACCCGTATCGCCAACGTTCCCACGTTCATCAAGGGCGTGACGAACCTGCGCGGCATCATCGTCCCGATCGTGGACCTGCGCATCAAGTTCAACCTGGGTCGCGTCGACTACAACGAGCAGACCGTCGTCATCATTCTCAACCTGGATCGCCGCGTGGTCGGCATCGTGGTTGACGGCGTGTCCGACGTGCTGATGTTGAACGCCGGCCAGATTCGTCCGGCACCGGAATTCGGCGCCACCTTGTCCACCGAATACCTGACCGGTCTGGGCACGGTGGACGAACGCATGCTGATCCTGGTCGACATCGAAAAGATGATGACCAGCGATGAAATGGCGCTGGTGGAGAAGGTCGCTTCCTGATCGGAATCCGGCCGGAACGCGGGGTAGAGGCGCCATATTCAATCCGATGTGGCGCTTTCCTTTAACGATTGCAGTCAAAGGGTGGTTCTTGAGATGCGCAAGTTTTTCGCGAACATGACGATACGCAGCAGCCTGTTGTGGGTGCTGGCGTTCTTCTCATTCATGTTGGTGATTGGGGCGGCGCTGGGCGTGCTGTCCCTGCGCATCAGCAATGGCACCCTGGCCGAAATCAAGCAAGCGCAGGAACTGGACGACGCGGTGGGCCGCGTCGTGTACAGCTACAAGGACACGATGAGCGGCCTGGGCCGCGCCGCCACCGCCAACTATGCCGACATCGTGGGCAGCGTGGGCCAGGCCACCTTGCTGACGACGGGCCTGTCGGCGGAAGCCACCGGTTTGCTGGAACGCGCCAAGGCGTCCATGAACAAGGGCCAGGCCGAATACGAGTATTACAAGAGCCTGCCGCAACCGGCGGAAGCCGCCGAATCGCTGAAAGAAATCGAAGCGTCGTACGCCGCGCTGGTGCAGCAGGGCTTGACCCCGCTGGTCGCCGCGCTGGAAAAGGCCGACATGCCCGCCTACCAGAAGCAGGTGCAGACGGTGCAGGACGCGCTGGAAGGGCGCTTTGCCCGCGCCGTCGAAGGCTTTGATTTCTGGCGCGCCAGCAAGATGCTGGACGCGCACGAAGTGGCGCAGGTGCGTTACCAATTTGTGTTGATCGCCGTGGCCGCCGGTGGCGTGATCGCCGCGCTGCTGGTGTTCGCCACCTATATCTTCCTGCGCCGCCGCGTGCTGCTGCCGCTGAAAGAGGCCGGTCATCACTTTGACCGCATCGCGGGCGGCGACCTGACCGCGCGCGTGGACGTGCGCAACACCAATGAAATCGGCCAGCTGTTTGCCGCCTTGAAACGCATGCAGGAAAGCCTGACGCGCACGGTGTCGACCGTGCGTCGGGGCGTGGACGAAATCAACGTGGGCTCGCATGAAATCGCGGCCGGCAACACGGACCTGTCCAGCCGTACCGAACAGCAGGCGGCGTCCCTGGAAGAAACCGCCGCGTCCATGGAGCAGCTGGCGTCCACGGTGAAGCAAAACGCCGACAACGCGCGCCAGGCCAATCAGCTTGCCGCCAGCGCGTCGGACGTTGCCGAGCGGGGCGGTTCGGCGGTGTCGGAAGTGGTCAACACCATGCACGACATCTCGGCCAGCTCGCGCAAGATCTCGGAAATCGTGTCTGTGATCGACGGCATTGCCTTCCAGACCAACATCCTGGCGCTGAACGCCGCCGTGGAAGCGGCTCGCGCGGGCGAGCAGGGCAAGGGCTTTGCGGTGGTGGCGGGCGAGGTGCGCTCGTTGGCGCAGCGCAGCGCGCAGGCCGCCAAGGAAATCAAGGGCTTGATCGAAGACTCGGTCAGTAAGGTTGGCGCCGGTTCGCAGCAGGTGGAACGCGCGGGCGCGACCATGCAGGAAATCGTGGCGTCGGTGAAGCGCGTGACGGACATCATGGGCGAGATCTCGGCGGCCTCGGAAGAACAATCCAGCGGCATCGACCAGGTCAACCGCGCCGTGTCGCAGATGGACGAAGTCACGCAGCAGAACGCGGCGCTGGTGGAAGAAGCGGCCGCCGCGGCGGGCTCGCTGCAAGAGCAGGCCCAACGCCTGGCGGAAGCCGTGGCGGTGTTCAAGATCAATGCGGGCGAAGTCATCGAAGTACCGGCGCATCGCCTGTCTTCGGCGCGCCCGTCCGATGAAGACTCTCGTTTGCAAGCGCCTGACGCGTTTGCGCTTGGGCACTGAGGAATCGCGTGGCAACTGCGGCAACCCAGGCGCCGTCCATCTCGGTGGACCGCCAATTCGATTTTCGTGACGCGGACTTTTCCCGCGTCCGCAAGATGATCCACGCGCGCGCGGGCATCTCGCTGGGCACGCACAAGCGTGAAATGGTCTACAGCCGCCTGGCCCGACGCTTGCGCGCGCTGGGCCGCCACGACTTCGGCAGCTATCTGGACCAGCTGGAAAACGAGCCCGACGCCCACGAGTGGGAAGAATTCGTCAATGCCCTGACGACGAACCTGACGGCTTTTTTCCGCGAGTCGCATCACTTTCCCATCCTGGCCGACTTCGCGCAAAAGCGCGGCGGCCCGGTGTCGGTGTGGTGCTGTGCGGCGTCCACGGGCGAAGAACCTTATTCGATTGCGATGACGCTGGTCGAGGCCCTGGGCCCGCGCGCGGCATCGTCCACGGTGCTGGCCACCGACATCGACACCAACGTGCTGAACCGCGCGCGCGCCGCCGTGTATCCGGCCGAACGCGTGGCCAAGATGGAAGACGAGCGCCTGCGCCGCTTCTTCCTGAAGGGCCGTGGCGCCAACGCCGGCCAAGTCCGCGTGCGCCCCGAGATTGCCGACATGGTGCGGTACGAAACGTTGAACCTGTTGGCGCCCAGCTGGCCGATCAACGAAAAGTTCGACGTGATTTTCTGCCGCAACGTCATGATTTATTTCGATAAGCCGACACAGGCGAAGATCCTGGAGCGCTTTGCGCCGCTGCTCAAGCCGGGCGGCCTGCTGTTTGCGGGGCACTCCGAGAACTTCACCTACATCAGCCGTGATTTTCGTCTGCGCGGGCAGACCGTCTACGAATGTGCGAGTAAGGCCTGAACGGGTCGAGGCAGCAAGCAATGAAAAAAATAAGCGTTTTGTGTGTAGACGACTCCGCGCTGGTGCGCGGGCTGATGACCGAAATCATCAACAGCCAGCCGGACATGGAAGTCGTTGCGACCGCGCCCGACCCGCTGGTGGCCCGCGACCTGATCAAGCGCCACAACCCAGACGTGCTGACGCTGGACGTGGAAATGCCCCGCATGGACGGGCTGGATTTCCTGGAAAAGCTGATGCGCCTGCGGCCGATGCCGGTGGTGATGGTGTCGTCGCTGACCGAGCGCGGCGGTGAAATCACGCTGCGCGCGCTGGAGCTGGGCGCCATCGACTTCGTGACCAAGCCCAAGCTGGGCATCCGCGACGGCCTGCTGGAATACACCGAGATCATCGCCGACAAGATCCGTGCCGCCTCGCGCGCCAAGTTGCGCGCGCCCACGCCGCACGCCGCGCCGGCCGCGCCCGCGCCGATGTTGCGTCGGCCGCTGGCCAGCTCGGAAAAGCTGGTGATCGTGGGCGCCTCCACGGGCGGCACCGAGGCCATCCGCGAAGTGCTGCAACCCTTGCCGCCGGACAGCCCCGCCATTCTTATTACGCAGCACATGCCCGCCGGCTTCACGCGTTCGTTCGCGCAGCGGCTGGATGCGCTGTGCGCGGTGACGGTGCGCGAAGCGGTCCATGGCGACCGCGTGCTGCCGGGCCACGTGTATCTGGCGCCGGGTGGCGACACGCACATGCGCCTGGGCCGTAGCGGCGCCAACTACGTAATCGAACTGGAAGCCAGCGAACCGGTCAACCGCCACCGCCCGTCGGTGGACGTGTTGTTCAATTCCGCTGCCGTGGCCGCGGGCAAGAACGCCATCGGCGTCATCCTGACCGGCATGGGCAAGGACGGCGCGGCCGGCATGCTGGCCATGCACCGCGCGGGCGCGCACACCATCGCGCAAGACGAAGCCAGCTGCGTGGTGTTCGGCATGCCGCGCGAGGCCATCGCCATTGGCGCGGCCGACGAAGTGGTTGCGCTGTCGGCAATTAGCGAACGCATTCTGACTCGCCTGGGCGACCGTGGGCACCGCGTGTAACGCGACTGCACCCCGATCGATCTCAAGCAAATTTCTTCTGGAGTGAAAGATGGTAGACAAGGGCATCAAGATTCTGGTGGTGGATGACTTCCCCACCATGCGACGGATCATCCGCAACCTGCTCAAAGAGCTGGGTTTCGAGAACGTCGACGAGGCCGAAGACGGCGCGATCGGTCTGGAAAAGCTGCGTAACGGCGGCTTCCAATTCGTCGTGTCCGACTGGAACATGCCCAACCTGGACGGCCTGGAAATGCTCAAGCAGATCCGCGCCGACGCATCGCTCGCCTCGTTGCCGGTGCTGATGGTGACGGCTGAAGCCAAAAAGGAAAACATCGTCGCGGCGGCTCAGGCCGGCGCCAACGGTTACGTGGTCAAGCCTTTCACCGCGGCAACGCTGGAAGAAAAGCTCACCAAGATCTTCGAGAAAATTGCGGGCTGAGGTGTGCAATGAGCACAACGGAACATGTAGAACCCGCCGGCGAAAACCCTGATTTGATCCATCGGATCGCCTCGTTGACGCGTATGTTGCGCGACAGCATGCGCGAGCTGGGCCTGGATCAGGCCATCAAAGACGCCGCCAACGCCATCCCCGATGCGCGCGATCGCCTGCGCTATGTGGCGCAGATGACCGAACAGGCCGCCAACCGCGTGCTGAACGCCACCGAGCAGGCCGGCCCCATCCAGGACGGTATGTCGCGTTCGGCGCAGGCGCTGGATAGCCGCTGGCAGCAGTGGTACGACCAGCCCCTGGAGATGCCCGAAGCGCGCGAACTGGTCAAGGACACGCGCGCCTTCCTGGCGGACGTGCCCAAGCAGACCCAGCAGACGCAGTCCAAGCTGATGGAAATCATCATGGCGCAGGATTTCCAGGACCTTACGGGCCAGGTCATCATGCGCATGATGGACGTGGTCGGCGCGATTGAGCGCGAGCTGTTGCAGGTGCTGCTGGACAACGTGCCGCAGGAACGCCGCGACGAGGCCAACAGCCTGTTGAACGGTCCGCAGATCAGCCCGCAGGGCAAGACCGATGTGGTGACCAGCCAGGACCAGGTTGATGACCTGCTGGCCAGCCTGGGGTTCTGATCGACCCATCGCGCCGCCCGGCCTGGCCGCCGGCGGCGCGTGCATAGAAGAATAAGCAGGGGGGCCTTGCAGTACGAGACAAGGCGCGCGCCGCGCGCCAGGCAACGGACGCCCACAGAAGGCGGTCCGGGCCAGCACAAGGAGGTCCATCATGGCCAGATCCGTATTCCGCCTCGGCGGCATGTGGGCACTGTTACGCCGCTTGAACCGGGGCGACGGCACGTTGTCGGAACGCACCTTTTCCTTAAGTCCCGCGGTATTTCCCCTGCATCGTTTCCTGTCGCGCATGCGCGGGCGCGTGGTCACCGTCAGGCAATCCAGCATTGAAATCGCGTTGAACGCGGCCCGCACGCAATACCAGGCGGGGCGCTGCTCGGCCCTGGCGCAAGAGCAGGCGCGGGCGGCGGGCGCGTTGGCCGACAGCGGCGCGCAGATTGCCGCGTTGTCGGCGTCCACGTCCGAACATGCACGCCAGATTGCCGACGTATCCGGCAAGAACCTGCATGCGGCCGAAGCGGCGCTGGACGAGCTGTCCGACGTCAAATCCCGGGTCGATCGGATGACGCGCGAAATGGCCGCGTTTACCGAAGTGGTGGGTCAACTGACCGTGCGCGCGCGCTCGGTGGCGGACATCAGCAAGCTCATCAAGGACATTGCGCTGCAAACCCAGCTGCTGGCCTTGAATGCCGGCGTGGAAGCGGCCAGGGCAGGGGACGCGGGGCGGGGCTTTGCGGTGGTGGCCAGCGAAGTGGGGCGGCTGGCCGAACGCGTGAACGCCGCGACCAACGATATCGGCCGGCATACGGTTGAAATGCTGGACCTGGTGGACACCACCCAGCGGCAAACCGGCACGCTGCGCGAAGACGTGGATGCATCCGGCGCCGTGCTGGGTCGCACTTGCACCGACTTCGAGCGCTTCGTGCGCGATTTCGGCAGCATGAACCTGCAAGTGAACGAGGTCGTGCAGGCCATTGGCGACGTTGACGCCACCAACCACGGCATGAGCCAGGAAGTGGGCCGCATCGCCGCCTTGAGCGCCGATGTGCTGGGCCGCGTCGGCAGCATGTCGGACGAGATCGATCGCATCCGCCGCCAGACGGAAAGCGTGCAGGAGGTGCTGGCGGACGTGCGCACCGGCCGTACCGCCTTCGACCAGCTGTGCGAGGTGGTCGAGAGTTTTCGCGATGCGGCGACGCGCCTGCTGGACGATGCCCGGCGCCGGGGCGTGGACGTGTTCGACCGCCACTACCAGCGCATCGCGGGCAGCGAACCGCCGCGCTATCACACGCGTTACGACCGGGCCATCGACGACGCCCTGACGCAACTGCTGGACGAGGTGCTGGACGCCGTGCCGGGCGGCATCTACACCTTGGTGGTGGATGCGCGCGGCTATGCGCCCGCCCATAACGGGCGCTTTTCGCATCCGCCCACCGGCGACCCGCAACAGGACATTGCGCGGGCGCGGCACAAGCGCATCTTTGACGATCCGGTTGGTGCGCGGCTGGCGGCCAATACCGGGGCGATGCTGTTCCAGACCTATTCGCGCGATACCGGCGAGATCGTCAACGACATTTCTGTCCCGCTTTATTTGGGGTCGGAACACTGGGGCGCCGTCCGTATCGGGCTGGACTACGTGCGCTTCCAGGCGGCGCTGGACGGCGCCCGCGCACCCGCTATCGCGCGCAACGGCGAATAGCGCCGCTTTCTTCCCGCTTCTTGGCTTATCGCCCAACCCCGGGCAATCCTAGAATCTCGGCGGGCGGCTCGTAATCCGAAAATCCGCGAGCCGCAACGACACCGCAGAGCATGGCTGAAGAAAGCGACCTCGAGAAATCAGAAGCAGCCTCTCCCAGGCGCCTGGAAAAGGCGCGCGAGGAGGGGCAGATTGCGCGTTCCCGCGAACTGGGAACGTTCATGATGCTGGCCGCCGGTGTCGGGGTGATCTGGGCGCTGGGCGGTTCGCTGTACCAGGGCATGAGCGGCGTGCTGCACAACGGCCTGGCGTTCGACCAGCGCATCGTGACGGACCCGGGCGTGATGGTGGAGCAGGCCGTGATCGGCTTCGGCCACGCCCTGACCGCCTTGCTGCCCGTATTCGGCGTCCTGGCGGTGGTGGCCGTGCTGTCCAGCGTGTTGCTGGGCGGCATCGTGATTTCCGGCAAGCCCTTGCAAGCCAACTTTTCGAAGCTGAGCCTGTTCGCCGGCCTGAAGCGGATGTTCTCGTCGCAGACGGTGGTCGAACTGATCAAGGCGCTGGCCAAGGCGTTGCTGGTGGGTGGGGTGGCCGTCTGGGTCATCTGGCGCTACCACGACGACATGCTGGGCCTGATGCACGTGGCCCCGTCGGCCGCGCTGATCAAGGCGCTGTCGCTGGTGGCGATCTGCTGCGCGTTGATCGTGTCCTCGCTGCTGGTGATTGTGCTGCTGGATGTGCCATGGCAGATCTGGAGCCATTTGAAAAAGCTGCGCATGTCCAAAGAGGATGTGCGCCAGGAACACAAGGAAAGCGAAGGCGATCCGCACGTGAAGGCGCGTATCCGGCAGCAGCAGCGCCAGGCGGCGCGGCGCCGGATGATGTCGGAGGTGCCCAAGGCGGATGTGGTCGTGACCAACCCGACCCACTACGCCGTGGCGTTGAAGTACGACGAGGAAAAAAGCGGCGCCCCGCGCGTGATTGCCAAGGGCACCGGCCTGATCGCTGCCAAGATCCGCGAGCTGGCTGCCGAAAACCGTATTCCCACATTGGAAGCGCCGCCGTTGGCGCGCGCATTGCATCAACACGTCGACCTGGGTAAGGAAATCCCGGCCGAGCTATATACCGCGGTGGCGGAAGTGCTGGCGTGGGTCTTCCAGCTGCGTTCGTGGCGGTCGGGATGGGGCGTCCAACCGACGGCCCCGACCCGTCTGGCCGTGCCCGCCGAGCTGGACCCGCAAGCAAAAACCGCAGCACAAGGAGTCTAAGGTATGAGCGCTTTGCTCACCATGTTGAAGAGTAGCGGGGCCGGCCATGCGCGGCTTCTGGCAGGCCCGGTCCTGATCGTGATGGTGCTGGGCATGATGGTGCTGCCCCTGCCCACGTTCCTGCTCGACCTGCTGTTCACCTTCAACATTGCGCTGTCGGTGATGATCCTGCTGGTGGCCATGTTCACGCGCAAGCCGCTGGACTTTGCCGCCTTTCCGGCCGTGCTGCTGTTTGCAACGTTGCTGCGCCTGTCGCTGAACGTGGCGTCCACCCGCGTCGTGCTGCTGCACGGCCACACCGGCCCCGACGCGGCGGGCAAGGTGATCGAGGCGTTTGGCCACTTCCTGGTGGGAGGCAACTTTGCGGTCGGGATCATCGTGTTCGTGATCCTGACCATCATCAACTTCATCGTTATCACCAAGGGTGCGGGCCGTATCGCCGAAGTGGGCGCGCGCTTCACCCTGGACGCGATGCCCGGCAAGCAGATGGCCATCGACGCCGACCTGAACGCGGGCCTGATCGGCGAAGACGAAGCGCGCAAGCGCCGCGCCGAAGTGTCCCAGGAATCCGACTTCTTCGGGTCGATGGACGGCGCCAGCAAGTTCGTGCGCGGTGACGCCATCGCCGGCCTGCTGATCATGGTGATCAACGTAATTGGCGGCCTGATCGTGGGCGTGGCCCAGCACGATATGTCGATGGCCGAGTCGGGCCGCGTCTACACGCTGCTGACCATCGGCGACGGCCTGGTCGCGCAGATTCCGGCGCTGGTGATTTCGACGGCGGCCGGCGTGGTGGTGTCGCGCGTGTCGACCGACCAGGACGTTGGCCAGCAGATCATGAGCCAGCTGTTCTCGAACCCGGCCGTGCTGTTCCTGACGGCCGGCATCATCGGCATCATGGGCCTGATCCCCAACATGCCGCACGTGGCGTTCCTGACGCTGGCCGCCGCGCTGGGCTACGGTGGCTGGGCCTTGCACAAGCGGCGCCTGGCTGCTGCGCAAGCCGCGGAAGTGGTGCCGCCGGCCGCGATCACACAAGCGCAGGCGGCAGCCGCCGAAGCCAGTTGGGACGATGTGTCCATGGTGGACCAGCTGGGGCTGGAAGTGGGCTATCGCCTGATCCCGCTGGTGGACCACGCGCAGAACGGCGAGCTGCTGCATCGCATCCGCAGCCTGCGCAAGAAGTTCGCGCAGGACGTGGGCTTTTTGCCGCCTGTTGTGCACATTCGCGACAACCTGGAACTGAAGCCCAACGATTACCGCATCTTGCTGTCGGGCGTGGAAGTGGGCCATGGCGTGGCGATGCCGGGTCAGTGGCTGGCCATCGACCCGGGCGGCGTCACCATTCAGATCAAGGGCACGCCCACCACCGATCCGGCGTTCGGCTTGCCGGCGCTGTGGATCGATGGGGGCTTGCGCGATCAGGCGCAGGTGGCCGGTTACACGGTGGTGGACGCGGGCACGGTGGTGGCCACGCACTTGAATCACCTGATGCACCGCCATGGTTCGAACCTGCTGGGTCGCCAGGAAGTGCAGCAGCTGCTGGACCGCATTGGCCGCGACGCGCCCAAGCTGGTGGAAGACCTGGTGCCCAAGACGCTGTCGTTGACGGCGTTGCAGAAGGTGCTGCAAGGCTTGCTGTCGGAAGAAGTGCCGATCCGCGACATGCGCACCATTATCGATACGCTGTCCGAGCACGGCCCGCGCCTGGCGGCGCAGGCGGCGGCCACGGGCGGTCAACCCGACATCAACGAACTGATCATGCTGACGCGCCGCTCGCTGGGCCGCGCGATCACGCAGCAGTGGTTCCCGGGCGAAGGCGAGTTACGGGTCATTGGGCTGGACGTGAAGCTGGAACGCGTGCTGTCGCAGGCAATGACGACCAGCGGCGGCCTGGAGCCCGGCCTGGCCGACACGCTGCTGCGCGAAACGCAGGCGGCGGTCGAGCGCCAGGAAGCGCAGGGCAATGCGCCGGTGCTGCTGGTATCGCCAGTCTTGCGCGCGCCGCTGTCGCGCTTCCTGCGCCACCATTTGCCGCAGCTGGGCGTGTTGTCGAATACGGAAATACCGGATGAGCGCATGGTCCGCGTGACCGCGCTGATCGGCGGGAGTAATGGGTAATGAAGATAAGCCGCTTTGTAGGCGCCAACAGCCGTGACGTGATGCGCCAGGTGCGCCTGGCGCTGGGCCCGGACGCGCTGATCGTGTCCAACCGCAGCGTGGACGGCGGCGTGGAAGTACTGGCCACGGTGGATGGCGCGTTCGAGGATTCTGCGTCGGACACGCCGCAACGCGACATGTCGTCGCGCGCTGGCGCGTCCGGGGCGGCGGCTGCCGCGCCTTCGGATTCGCGTCCGCAGGGTCCGGCGGTCTCACCTTACGGCGCGCAGCCCACTGCACCTTATGGCGCGCAGCCCGCCTCGGCTTACGGCGCGCAGCCCACTGCACCTTATGGCGCGCAGCCCGCCTCGGCTTACGGCGCGCAGCCCACTGCACCTTACGGCGCGCAGCCCGCTGCACCTTATGGCGCGCAGCCCGCCGCAGCTTATGGCGCCGCGCCCGAACGGCAAGAAGCGCGCCCCTACACGGCGGCGCCGCCCGCCATGCCGCAACCCGGCTACACGACGCCGTCGCGCTCGATTGCCGCGTATCAATCGGCATTTGCGTCGTCGGCCCAGCCGGAAGAAGACGGCTCGCCCGTTGAGGCGAGTTCGGCAGCGATGCCCTCGGCGGCGTCGTATCCGACGCCGCTGCAACCCGCGACCGCGCAGTCGTCGGCCGCGCAACCTATTGCTTCGCAACCAGTTTCCACACCGGTCGCCCCGCTGGTAGGCGCCGCGACCCGCGTCGAGCTGCCGGCCTTGGCACCAGCCCGTCCAGGCGCGCCGACGCACGCCACGTCGATGGCTGCCGCGTCGCCGCTTGCTGCCGCGTCGCCGCTTGCTGCGACTTCCGCCGCGATACCCGCCGCGTATGCGCCCGCATCGTCGGCCCCCGCGCATGCTGCATCGTCGGCCAATGCACCGGCCGCGTATTCGCCCGCCGCGTCCTCGGCCGCCGCACCCGCCGCGTATTCGCCCGCCGCGTCCTCGGCCGCCGCACCCGCCGCGTATTCGCCCGCCGCGTCCTCGGCCGCCGCAACCGCCGCGTATTCGCCCGCCGCGCCCTCGGCCGCCGCAACCGCCGCTTATGCGCCCGCCGCATCATCGTCCGCCGCACCGGCTGCTTATGCGCCCGCTGCATCCCCGGCCGTCGCACCCGCCGCGTATGCACCCGCCGCGTCTTCGACCACCGCGCGCGCCGCGGTCACCGCAGCCGCTGCACCCGCGCCGTCCGCACCCGCGCCGTCCATGGCCCGCATGCCGGACGCGCCGTTGCGTCAGGCACCGCCGTCGTTGCCGCCGGACACCACGGCCGGTTTGCAGGATGCCATCAGCGCCTTGCGCGGTGCGCTGGAAACGCGGATGGACGGATTGCTTTGGGGTGGCCGCCCCGGCGCGACTCGTGAAGCCGCCGCCGCCGCGCTGTTCCGCAGCCTGCTGGATGCCGGGTTCAGCACAAAGCTGGTGCGCACGCTGGTGGACCGCCTGCCGCAAGGGCTGTCGTCCGACGCCGCCCAGGCGTGGGCGCGCAATGAACTGGTCACCCACCTGCCCGTGGTGGCCTCCGAAGACGAATTCCTGGCCGGCGGCGTGTACGCGCTGGTCGGCCCGACGGGCGTCGGCAAGACCACCACGCTGGCCAAGCTGGCCGCCCGTTGCGTAGCCCGCGAAGGCCGCGACCAGGTCGCGATGTTGACGACCGACCTGTTCCGGATCGGCGCATTGGAACAATTGCAGATTTACGGCCGCCTGATGGGCGTGCCCGCGCATTCCGTGCGCGACGCCGGCGAACTGCGCCGCATTCTTGCCGAACTGGGCAACCGCAAGATCGTGCTGATCGATACCACCGGCATCAGCCAGCGCGACCGCCTGGTGGCCGAGCAGGCCGCGATGCTGACCAGCGCCGGCAAGCCCGTGCGCCGCCTGCTGGTGCTGAACGCCGCCAGCCAGGGCGACACGCTGGACGAAGTGGCGCACGCCTACCGCAACGGCGTGGGCGAAGACGTGGCCGGCTGCATCATCACCAAGCTGGACGAAGCCACCCGCCTGGGCGCGGCGCTGGACACGGCCATCCGCCACCGCCTGCCCATCCACTACATGTCGGTGGGGCAGAAGGTGCCCGAACACATGGAACTGGCGCGCGCCGACGTGCTGATCGACCGCGCTTTTGCCATGGTCGAGCGCGCGCGCGCCCTGTATACGCCCAGCGAGGCGGACCTGGCGTCGCTGGTGCCGGCCGCCCGCGAGGCCGACGCCGTTGATCCTGCCCGCCGCCGCCAATTGCTGGCCTCGGCCATCCTGCGCCCGCAAGGCGGACCGGCGTCGATCGCCGCCGCGCAGAATCTGGATGACACGATCGCCATGCTCGACAGCGACCCGGCCTGCGTACAAGCCCGGGCGTCCTGGCGCGACTATGTCGGCGATGGCGCGGGCGCCAGCCTGGCGGCCTTGGGCGACGACCCGCTGGCCATGGTGCGGCGTGAATTCTCGGCCACCTGCAACCGCCACCTGCTGGCCATGCACGGCAAGACCAGCATGAAGGGCGAGGGCTTGCCGGGTGGTGTGTTGATGGGGGCGCTGCTGATGAGCGACCGGGGCGTGGCCCTGGCCGCGCCCGCGCAGCAGCTGGCGTTGGCCCACGGCATGTTGACCTCGTTCGCGCCCGGCGCGGCGGGTCTGGCGGATGCCGGCCCGGCCTTGCAAGCGCGCGTGCGCTGGCTGGGCGAACAACTGCCGCGGCTGCCGATGGTGCATCTGCTGGAGGCCGGCACGTCGGCCTTGTGGCAGTCGTTAAGCGAGCAGGGCGCCTCGTGGGTGGCGCGCTGCCCGGGCGGCATGCGCGTGGTGCAGGACGAATGCCCGACCAACCTGAATGCCGTCGGCAAAAGCGTGGGCTATCTGCCCGTGGGCCAGCCCGGCGACATGCCCGGCCTGACGCACGAGCAGGGCGGCCAGGCCGTGCCGCTGGCGCTGTGGGCGTCGGGCACCGAAATCACCCTGCCGGGCCGCTCCGAAACCGCGCCCATCCGTCTGGTGTGTGCGCGTCTGATCGATACGGTCAGCGGCGAGATCGCCGCACAGCTGTTCGGGCTGACCAACCTGCCCGCGTCCCAGGCCGACGCCGCCACCGTCGCGCGCTGGCTGGTGTTGCAGGACGAAGCCAAGGCCGGCTTCCGCTACATGGCCAACGCGTGGCAGGCGCTGCCCACCGTCGACGGCGCCCACACGCTGGCGCGCCAGTCATTGATGGCCGGCCAACTGGGCGCGGCCTGCTGGCAGATGGCGCATTCGCCGTCCGCCGCCGTCGTGCGCGGCCCGCTGTCCGGCATCATGGGTTCGGAACGCAAGCTGTCGGGCCGCCTGCTGCCCGTGGCGATCCTGAAAATGTTCGCCATGCTGGAGATGGCTGCGGGGGCCTGAAGTCCAGGGCCGAAGCCAAGGCAAAGCCCCAGAGCTCCAAAGCTCGAAAGCTCCAAAGCTCCAAAGCTCCAAAGCCCCAGAGCTCCAAAGCTCCAAAGCCCCAAAGCCCCAAAGCCCCAAAGCCCCAGCGCCCCAGCGCCCCAGCGCCCCAGCGCCCCAGCGCCCCAGCGCCCCAGCGCCCCAGCGCCCCAGCGCCCCAACGCCCCAGAGCCCCAGCGCCCCAGCGCCCCATAGCCCCATAGCCCCATAGCCCCATAGCCCCAGAGCCCCAGCGCCGGGCTCAAGCCCAGCCGAAGCCCCGGCACTGCTGTCCAACAAAAAGCGCGCGGTATCCCGTCAGGGATTCCGCGCGCTTTCACAAGAATTCACGTATGTTGGCGCGCATGCCGCGCCAGGGACTATTCGCCGGATCAGCCGGCGACGATGGGTTTGCGATTAGGCGCGCCGCGTGCACCTCGGCCGTACGCGTCATAGGTTGCGTTCTTGCCGCCTGCGCCGTTCACGTCGCGCAGCGCGTCCAGCGACTGCTGCGTATAGCGCAGATGCACATCAATCAACGCGCCATTGCGCAGGTTGATCTCGTTGGCCGAAGCCGACTTGGTCAGCAGCGCGTGCCAGATGCCCGACAACTGCGGATGCAGCACGGCCGCCTGCTCGGTGCCGGCGTGGCCAATGGGCAGCCCGATTTCGGCCAACAGGCCGTCGCGCGTGCCGCTCAGGTCCACCAGCTGCTGGGCCACTCGCGACTTTCGCTCGGTGATGGCTTGCAGCGCGCCGACGTTGCCCGGCCCGACCAGAACCTCGGTCTCTTCTTCCAGAATGGCTGAAAACTCGGTAATCAGCGCGTCTTCCTGACGCATGCAGGCCTGGAGGGAATCGACGGGGTTCATGGTCATGCTTCGAAGGAGGATAGGGCGGTGGACAGGATTACTTCAGCAGATCACGCGCGCTGGCGATCAGGCTGTCGGCAATGCGGCCGGTATCGATCTTCAACTGGCCCGAGGCAATGGCGGCACGGATGGCGGCCACGCGCTCGACGTTGATGTCGTTCGAACCGTCTTGCAGGGCCAGCATCTTGCGCGACGCCGAACTCAACGCCACTTGCGAGCTGCTGGAGCCCGAGGGAGTGCTTGCGCCATAGGCTTGCGCAACCGCGGAATCCGGGCGCTGGCTCACGGCGTCGGCCGACAGGGGCCGGTTGGTGGTCGAATTGATTTTCAAGGTTTTCTCCGCAGGGCGTCCTGGGTCGGTTTGCGACGGATACGCCTACTATTGTCTCTGTAACGACAGGGCCGGAAGGAACTTTAGGGCAGCTTGCCCAATGGTGTCGCGCGATTTGTAACAGACCCTACAGTTGTATTTCCACCAGACCCGCGTTGCGCACCACGCCGCTGACCACCTGGCCGCTGGCGGTACGCACCTGCACCGTGGCGCCCGGCGCTGCATTGTCCAGTGCCTGCCCCTCGCTACTGACCACGAATCCGTTGCCCCGCGCGTTGATGCGCACGTTGGCGCCCCGCATGACCGACTGCGCGTTGCGCAGCGACGAGCCGCGCACCGGCTGGCCGGCGTTGATGCGATAGGCGGCCGACATGCCCACGACGGTTTGCGGGTCGGTGATGGCGCCGGGCGGCAGCGACACCAGGTCGCCGTCCCGGGGGGCAAGGTCGTCCGGCGTCAGCGCCTGGCCCGCCGCGATCATGCGTGAAGCGACGTAATAGTACCCGGGCACGCTGACAGTGGCCTGCACATACGTCGTCCAGGGCTTGGGCCCATTGCAGCGCACGCCCACCGTCATGCGCGAACGCAGCTTCATGCCCGACGGCATAAACGGGGACATCGCGTCGCAGGGCGCCAGCCGGTCCACCCGGGGCGGGTCGATCGCCACCGAAGGCTGGCCGGGCAGGGCGGCCAGTTGTTCAAGCAGATAGTCTTGCGCCGCGATGACGATGGCCTCGGGCGGCTGGCTGGCGGCGTCTTGCGCCAGCGCGGCTTCGTTGCCTGCCAATGCCAGGACAAGAAGGCCGCTTGCGCGCGCGAGGAGAAGTCGTGCGGAGATTTTCATGATGACTGAATTGTAAGAGTCCGGGCCGCTTGGCAATACGTGAATTGGATGAGAAATGGCGGGTTATTTGGCTGATTGTGTTTCACCGTCGGCCCCTATGATTCCGTCACCCAATGGGATAACGGTGTGTCCGAAGTCCCGTGCTCTATCCGTATTGCAACGCACGAAGGCGCCACGATGCTAGACAGGCTTAACGAAGATTTCCGGTTCTACCAGCAGGCTTTGGGACTGCGCGCGCAGCGCCAGGAAGTGTTGTCGTCCAACATCGCCAACGCCGACACGCCGAACTACAAGGCCCGCGATTTCGACTTCAAGACGGCGATGCAGAACGCGATGGAAGATTCCAAGCGCCTGGCCGATACGTCGTTGACGCTGACCTCCGCGCGCCACATTCCGGCCAAGGCCGTGTCGCAGGGCCCGACGGACCTGCTGTTCCGTTTGCCTTACCAGCCCAGCATGGACGGCAACACGGTGGACATGGACATCGAACGCGTGCAGTTCGCCGACAACACCTTGCACTACCAGAGCACGATGCAAATGATCTCCGGCCGCATCCGGACCATGCAGACCGCCATTCAGGATTGATCCATAAAGGGAGCAACAGGCAATGTCCTTGTTGAGCATTTTCGATATCGCCGGTTCGGCGCTCAGCGCGCAGTCGCAGCGCATGAACGTCACGGCCAGCAACCTGGCCAACGCCGACAGCGTGGTGGGCCCGGACGGCCAGCCGTACCGCGCGCGCCAGGTTGTATTCCAGGTCAACCCGGCCGCCGGCCAGGCCATGGGGCAGGAGATCGGCGGCGTGCGCGTCGCCGGCGTCATCCAGGACCCGTCGCCGCTCAAGCAGATCTATGACCCCAAGCATCCGCTGGCCGACGCCCAGGGCTACGTCAGCATGCCCAACGTCGATCCCGTGGCCGAAACGGTCAACATGATCGCGGCGTCGCGCTCGTACCAGGCGAACGTCGAAGTGCTGAACACCGCCAAGTCCTTGATGCAAAAGACGTTGACCATCGGTCAATCCTAATTTCCGCTCAGAGTGAATCCATGACCACCGTCGATCAAAACACCAGCACCACCGGCTTGGGCCTGGCCCAGGCGGGCGCCGGCAGCTCCATCACGTCGCAGGGCCTGCAAGACCAGTTCCTGAAGCTGCTGATGACGCAGCTGCAGAACCAGGACCCGCTGAACCCGATGCAAAACGCCGAGCTGACTTCGCAGATGGCGCAGATCGCAACGGTGGAAGGTATCACCAACCTGAAAAGCACCATCCTGGCCATCAGCGGCCAGATCGATGTGTCCCAGTCGATGAACGCCGTGTCGATGATCGGCAAGGGCGTGTTGATCCCGGGTTCCAAGGTCAAGGTCGGCGTGGACGGCGACAACGCCGCCGAGCGCGTCGTCACCCCCTACGGCCTGGATCTGCAAAGCGATGCGCAGAAGGTCCAGGTTCGTATCGCCGACGCGAACGGCGCCGTGGTGCGCACCATTGAAATGGGCGAACAGAAGACTGGCGTCTACACCCTGAACTGGGATGGCAAGAACGACGGCGGCGTGGCATTGGAGCCGGGCGCGTACACCGTGTCCGTGCTGGCAACCGACGGCGACGGCAAGAAGGTGAACGCGGAAGTCCTGAGCTACGGCCAGGTCAAGAGCGTGGCTTACTCGACGAACGGACTGCGTCTGGACCTGGGCCTGGAAGGCCAGACCAGCATGTTGGACGTGCGCAAGGTTATCGGCGCCTGAACCGGGCGGATTTGAATCGATGCCGGCGCACGGGCGACGGCTCCACATCATTAATTAGCGAGAGAAAACATGGGCTTCGGACAAGGACTAAGCGGCTTGAACGCCGCTGCGCAGAACCTGGACGTGATCGGCAACAACATCGCCAACTCGGGCACGGTCGGCTTCAAGTCGGCCACGGCCTCGTTTGCTGACGTGTACGCCAGCTCGCGCGTCGGCCTGGGCGTCAAGGTCGCCGCCATCAACCAACGCTTCACCGTGGGTACGGTGCAGGGCGGTGGTGGCGAATACGACATCGCCATCGACGGCGCCAAGGGCATGTTCCGCCTGACGGACACCAGCGGCGCGGTGATGTATTCGCGCAATGGCGAATTCCTGGTCGACAAGAACAACTTCATCGTCAACGCGCAGGGCTATCGCCTGACGGGCTACCCCGCCGGCGCCATCGGCGCGAACCCGGTCGAACTGCAACTGCCGACGGCCAACGTGGCGCCGCGCGCCACCGCCACCGGCACGACCGTGGCCAACCTGGACGCCAACGCCAAGGTGGTCTACCCGGTTGATACCGTCACGGCCCCGGCTGTCGACGGCAGCGTGTCCCTGGGCGGCACGGCTTATACCTTTACCCGCGACCCGCTGGGTGCGGTGGTGTGGTCGGGCGCGGTGCCGCCGGCTGCTACTTATGGCACGGCTCCGAATGAAGTGGTAATTGGGGCGGGTGGTGCAATCACTTCTGGCGACATCAGCCAGATCCCCGGCTACGTCAACTACACCGCCGCCGTCACCGAAATCGGCCGTCCGTTCGACCCCACGGTGTCCAACAGCTACACCAACGCGTCGCCCATGACGGTGTTCGATTCGCTGGGTAACTCGCACCAGGTGATGCAGTACTTCGTCAAGCGCCCGGCGGATGCCGCCGGCAACAGCGTGTACGACGTCTACTACACGATGGACGGCCAGGCCATGGCGCCCACGACCGAAGCGGGCGGTGTCTGGGGCACGCCCCAGCAGTTCACGTTCAACAAGGCCGGCGCGCTGACCAGCGCCCCGGTCGTGACCTTGAGCTTTGCCCAGCCCGGCGGCACCACCACGCCCGCCGACCCCATCAGCATCGCCATGAACTACACCGGCACCACGCAGTACGGCAGCAACTACAAGCTGGTTGCCAAGCCCGACGGCTACACCTCCGGTGAATTCAGCGGCATCAACATCGGCGGCGACGGCAGCCTGGTGGCCAGCTACACCAACGGCGAAACGCAAGTGGTCGGCAACATCGTGCTGGCCGACTTCGCCAACCTGCAAGGCCTGCAACCGGTGGGCAACAACGCGTGGACGGAAACGTCCGCCTCGGGCCAACCGATCCTGGGCCAGCCGGGCACCAACGGCATGTCCAAGGTGGTGGGTCAGGCGACGGAAGCGTCCAACGTCGACATGAGCAAGGAACTGGTCAACATGATCATTGCCCAGCGCACGTATCAGGCCAACTCGCAAACCATCAAGACCCAGGACGAAATCATGCAAGTCCTGATGAACCTGAAGTAAAGCTGGCTCGCGACGACACCGACGGAATAGGCAATGGACAGAATCATCTACACCGCCATGAATGGCGCGGCACGTATCACTGAGCAGCAGGCCGCGATTTCCAACAACATGGCCAACGTGAACACGACGGGCTTTCGCGAGCAGATCGCGCTGTACCGCTCGGTTCCCGTGACGGACGGAGTGAGCCTGCCCACGCGTGTTTCGACGGTGGCCTCGACCCCCGGCAACAGCTTTGAAATGGGCAACATGCAGACCACGGGCCGTGACCTGGACGTGGCCCTGGCCAGCGAGAACGGCTGGATCGCCGTGCAGACGCCGCAAGGCGAAGCCTATACGCGCGGCGGCAGCCTGCAAGTGGGCATCAACGGCCTGTTGCAGACGTCGCTGGGCCAACCGGTGCTGTCCGACCAGGGCGGCCCCATCGATGTGCCCGACCAGGCCTCGCTGACGATCACGTCCGACGGCACCATCACGGCCATCGGCGCCGGCGACGGCCCGAACAATATTCTGAACCTCGGTCGCCTGAAGCTGGCCAACCCGAACAACGCGCAACTGGTGCATGGCGACGACGGCGTGTTCCGCCTGGCGCCGGTCAATGGCCAGCCCGCGCCGCCCGCGCCGGCGGACCCCAGCCTGCGCCTGTTGTCCGGCGTGCTGGAAGGCAGCAACACCAATCCGATGAAAGCGATGGTGGGCATGATTGAAAACGCCCGCCGCTTCGAGCAGCAGATGCAGGTGATCCAGCAGTCGGACCGTAACGCGGAACGCGCCAACGGCATTTTGTCCGTCAGCTGATTCGGCCGCTGATTCAAACCAATTTCGCGCGCGGCGCCGCCGCGGCACCAGGAGTAACTTCATCATGATGCGTTCGTTGTGGATTGCCAAAACGGGCCTGGAAGGTCAACAGACCTCCATGGACGTGATCTCGAACAACTTGGCCAACGTTTCCACCAACGGGTTCAAGCGCGGCCGCGCCGTGTTCCAGGACCTGATGTACCAAACGCTGCGCCAGCCCGGCGCCCAAGTGGGCGACGCCACGCAACTGCCGTCCGGCCTGCAATTGGGCACGGGCGCCCGCGTGGCCGCCACCGAGCGCATCCACACCGCCGGCAACCTGAACAACACGGGCGGCGAAATGGACATCGCCATCAACGGCCGTGGCTTCCTGCAAGTGGAACTGCCCGACGGCACGCAGGGCTACACCCGTGACGGCGCGCTGCAACGCGACCAGAACGGCCAGCTGACCACCGTCAGCGGCTACGTCATCCAGCCGCCCATGAACGTGCCGGACAACGCCTTGTCCATCTCGATCGGCAAGGACGGCATCGTCTCGGTGACCCAACCGGGCGCCGCCGGCGTGAACGTGCAGATCGGCCAGTTGCAGATCGCCACCTTCATCAACCCCACCGGCCTGCAAAGCATCGGCGAAAACCTGTATCTGGAAACGGATGCGTCGGGCCCCGCCAACCTGCTGCAACCGGGTGTGGACGGCGCGGGTTCGATCATGCAGAACTACGTTGAAACGTCGAACGTGAACGTGGCTGAAGAACTGGTCAACATGATCACGACGCAGCGCGCCTACGAAATGAACAGCAAGGCCGTCAAGACCTCTGACGAGATGCTGGCCCGCCTGACCCAACTGTGATGCCCATGTCTGTCCTGCGTCTGGTATTCGCTGCGGCGCTGGCTATGCTGGCGGCCGGTTGCGCCATGATTCCGCCCGAGCCCATCGTGACCGGGCCGACCACGGCCGCACCGCCGCCGCCGCCCATGCCAATGGCGCAGCCGACGGGGTCGATCTATCAGCCCACCACGTACGGCAACTATCCCTTGTTCGAGGATCGCCGTCCGCGCAATGTGGGCGACATCGTCACCATCGTGCTGAACGAGCGCACCAATGCGTCCAAGAACGTGGCGACGAATACGAACCGCACCGGATCGGCCACGCTGGGTATCGCGGCAGCCCCGTCCTTCATGGATAGCTGGGCCGGCGCCAACCTGAACACCGACGCCAAGGGTGGCAACGTGGCGCAGGGCAAGGGCGACAGCACCGCCAACAATGCCTTTACCGGCACCATCACCACGACGGTCGTGGGCGTGATGTCGAACGGCAATTTGCAGGTGGCTGGCGAGAAGCAGATCGCGATCAACCGCGGCAGCGAATACGTTCGCTTCGCCGGGGTGGTCGATCCGCGCTCCATCACCGGCACGAACACCGTGTCGTCCACGCAGGTGGCCGACGCCCGCATCGAATATCGCAGCAAGGGCGTCATGGACGAAGTTCAGACCATGGGCTGGCTGCAACGCTTCTTCCTGCTTGCTTCGCCGTTCTGACCATGACAAAACCCACCTCGATATCCGCCATGCTGTCCCTGTTCGCCCGTGTGTGCGTGGCGGTAGGGCTGGTGGCCGGCGCCGGCGCGGTGCACGCCGAGCGGCTCAAGGACCTGGCCTCGATCCAGGGCGTGCGGGGCAACCAGCTGATCGGCTACGGCCTTGTCGTGGGCCTGGACGGCAGCGGCGATCAGGTTCGCCAGACGCCTTTCACGCAGCAAAGCCTGACCAACATGCTGTCGCAGCTGGGCATCACCGTGCCGGCCGGCAGCAACATGCAATTGAAGAACGTGGCGGCCGTGATGGTCACCACCACCTTGCCCGCGTTCGCACGGCCCGGCCAGACGCTGGACGTGGTGGTGTCGTCCATGGGTAACGCCAAGAGCCTGCGCGGCGGCACCTTGCTGATGACCCCGCTTAAGGGGGCCGACAGCCAGGTCTACGCCATCGCCCAGGGCAACATCCTGGTCGGCGGCGCGGGCGCGTCGGCCGGTGGCTCCAGTGTGCAGATCAACCAATTGAACGGCGGCCGCATCAGCGCGGGCGCCATCGTCGAACGCGGCGTGCCCACCACGTTCTCGCGCGACGGCTACATCCACGTCGAACTGAACAACACCGACTTCGGCACCGCGCAGAACGTGGCGCAGGCGCTGAACCGCAAGTTCGGCCAAGGCACGGCCACCGCGCTGGACGGGCGCGTGGTGCAGGTGCGCACGCCGATGGAGCAGTCCTCGCAGGCGCGCTTCCTGTCGCAAGTGGAAGACTTGCAGGTGGCGCGCGCGCCCACGGTGGCCAAGGTCATCATCAATGCCCGCACCGGTTCGGTCGTAATGAACCGCACGGTCATGATCGAAGAAGCCGCCGTGGCGCACGGCAACCTGTCGGTCATCATCAACCGCCAGAACCAGGTGTCGCAGCCGGACACGCCTTTCACGGAAGGTCAGACGGTGGTGGTGCCCAACACGCAGATCGAAGTGCGCCAGGACAATGGCTCGTTGCAGCGCGTAAGCACCAGCGCCAACCTGGCTGACGTGGTCAAGGGCCTGAACGCCCTGGGCGCCACACCGCAAGACCTGCTGGCCATCCTGCAAGCTATGAAAACCGCGGGCGCCTTGCGCGCCGAACTGGAAATCATCTGACGGCCATGGCAATTACCCAAGATGCGGCGGGCGGCGCGGGCCGTCAGGAATCCGTCTTTGACATGGGCCGCTTGTCGGACCTGAAACGCGACGTCAAGAAGGATCCTGCCGGCACCGAGCAGCAAAAGCAGGTGGCCAAACAGTTCGAGGCCCTGTTCCTGCAAATGATGGTCAAGCGCATGCGCGAGGCCACGCCCAAGGAAGGTCTGTTCGATTCGCAGCAGACGCAGATGATGCAGTCCATGGCAGACGAGCAATTGGCGCTGCACCTGGCCTCGCCCGGCATCGGCCTGACGCAATCCATCCTTTCGCAGATGCAGCAGGGCAAGCCGTCGGACATGTCCGACGAGGCCGTGCGCGCAATCGGGCAGGGCGGCGACCTGGACTTCCGCACGGGCGGTTCGCGCGAAGTGTCGGCGCTGCTGAACGTGATGCGCAACAACCGGCCCAGCGACCGCGCGCTGGCCGCCGCCGAAGGCGCACCCGAGCACGTGGTGGACTTCGTGTCGAAGATGTCGCGCGCGGCCAACCTGGCGTCGCAGCAAAGCGGCGTGCCGGCGCGTCTGATCATGGGTCAGGCGGCGCTGGAATCGGGCTGGGGCAAGCGCGAAATCAAGCACCCGGACGGCAGCACCAGCTACAACCTGTTCGGCATCAAGGCCGGCGCAAGCTGGAGCGGCAAGGTCGTCAACGTGCTGACCACCGAATACGAAGGCGGCGTTGCCAAAAAGGTGACGCAGCCGTTCCGTGCCTATTCCTCTTACGAGGAGTCGTTCTCGGACTACGCCCGCCTGATCGGCAACAGCCCGCGCTACGAGGCCGTTACCCAGGCGCGCAACGAGATCGACGCGGCTCGCAAGATCCAGGACGCGGGCTACGCAACCGACCCGCGTTATGCACAAAAATTGATCGGCATCATGGGCCAGTTGCGCGGCGCGGCCTCCAACGTGGAAATTTCTCGCCAGATGTTGGAAGGACTCTAAATTTGGACGATCTCCTGCCGTTATTGGAGTATCCAGAAATATCAGCTGCGGTTACATACGGGGCATTGTCAGCATGAACTTGTACAAAACAGCGCTGGGCGGGCTGAACGCCGCCCAGGCGGGCCTGGCAACCGCCAGCCACAACATCAACAATGCCACCACGGTGGGCTACAACCGCCAGCGCGTCCTGACCTCGACCGCCGGCGCCCAAGCCACCGCCAACGGTTACATCGGCCGCGGCGTGCAAGTGGACACGGTTGAGCGCAGCTACGACAGCTTCCTGTACAAGCAGCTGGTCGGCGCGCAAGGCAGCGGTGCGCAATTGCAGACGCAGTTCTCGCAGGTGTCGCAGATCAACAATCTGTTTGCCGACCGCACGGTGGGCATCGCCCCGGGCCTGACCGACTTCTTCACCAGCATGAACACGGTGGCCAGCAAGCCGGCCGACCCGGCGGCCCGCGCCGACCTGCTGGGCAAGGCCAACAGCCTGACCACGCAGATCCGCTCGGCCTATTCCGAGATGCAGAACCAGCGTGAAGGGTTGAACACGCAGATCACCACGACGGTGGAGCAGGTCAACAGCTACCTGAGCCGCATCGACGATCTGAACACCCAGATTTCGCTGGCGGCCGGCAAGGCCAACGGCAGCCCCCCCAACGACCTGCTCGACCAGCGCGACCAGGCGGTGTTGGAACTGAACCAGATCGTAGGCATCACCACCTACGAGCAGGGCAACAAGATCAATATTTCGTTGACCAAGGGCGGCCAGTCGCTGCTGTCCGGCACGACGCTGTATCCGCTGCAAGCGGTGGCTTCGTCCAAGGACGCCAGCCGCACGGTCGTGGCCTACACGCTGCCGGCCGGCTCGGGCAAGACGGTGGCCGTTGAAATGAGCGACAGCGACGTCACGGGCGGCAGCCTGGGCGGCCTGTTGCAGTTTCGCGCAACGTCGCTGGACACGATGCAGAACCAGCTGGGCCAGATGGCCGTTGGCCTGGCTCTGTCGTTCAACGAGCAACACAAGCAGGGCCTGGACCAGAACGGCAACCCGGGCACCGACTTTTTCAGCATCGGCTCGCCCACCGGCGTGCCCAACACCGCGAACAAGAGCAACGCCCAGATCACCGGCCAGTTCACCACGTTGAACAACATCAACGCCAAGGACTACGAGATCTCGTTTGACGGCACCAACTACCAGGTGCTGCGCATGCCGGAAGGCTCGCGCGTGTACAACGGCCCCGCGACCGGCACGCCGCCGAACGCCACGCTGAACCTGGACGCCGAGATGGGCGTGACGCTGACGATCAGTGCGCCGCCGCAAGCCGGCGACAAGTGGTCGCTGTCGCCCACCCGCGATGCCGCGCGCGACATCAACGTGCTGATCAGCGACCCGGAAAAAGTGGCTGCGGCCGACGCCGATGGCGGCGACGCCAACGGCAAGAACGCCCTGAAGCTGGCGCAACTGCAAAACGCCAAGGTGCTGGGCCACGGCACGATGAGCACCGCCGACATGTTTGCCCAGGTGGTGAACACGGTGGGCGTGCAGACCGCCCAGGTCAAGACGGCCGCCACGGCGCAGGCCAACCTGATCAAGCAGACGACGGCTGCCCAGCAGGCGGTGTCGGGCGTGAACCTGAATGAAGAATACGTCAGCCTGTCGATCTATCAAGAGCAGTACCAGGCCAGCGCCCGCCTCATCGATGTGGCCAGCACCGTGTTCGACACGTTGTTGGGCCTGCGCGGCTAAGGCGATCTTTACTGTGATGACTACAAAGCAATTCGGAGTTGGACCATGCGCTTGAGCACCTCGATGATGTACGCGAACGGCCTGAGCGGCATTATGGCTCAGGAATCCGACATGAACCGCCTGGTTGAACAGGTCGGCAGCGGTCGCAAGTTCCTGACGCCCGCGGATGATCCCCTGTCGGCCTCGCTGTCCATCGGCGTGGCGCAGACCCAGAGCATGAACAGCACGTACGGCATGAACCGTGACACGGCCATGACCAATCTGGGGCAGGAAAGCAACGTCCTGGACTCGATCACCACGGCATTGCAGGACGTGCGTACCCGCGTCATCCAGGCCGGTAACGGCACGTTCGCCGACAGCGATCGCCAAGCCTTGTCGACCGCGCTGAAAAGCGCCCGCGACGCATTGCTGGGCCTGGCGAACAGCACGGACGGCAACGGCCAGTACGTGTTCTCGGGCTATCAGGGCGGCGTGGTGCCTTATTCGCAGGACACCACGGGCAAGATCGTCTACAGCGGCGCCACCGGCGAACGCACGGTGCAGGTGGACCAGTCGCGCCAGTTGTCCACCAGCGACCTGGGCAGCGATGTGTTCGGCCGCGCCAACCCCGGTTCGCAGGCTTACGTCAGCACCGCCGCCAACGGCAACACCGGCACTGCGCAGTTCAGCACGGTCTCGGTCACGCCCGGTTCGGCCAACATCGGCAAGAATTTCCAGGTCCAGTTCGAAGCGGACCCCACCACCGGCAGCATGGGCTACCGCGTCACCACGACGGACCCGAATGCCAATCCGCCCGTGCCGCCCGTCGTCACGCCCGCGCCGCCCGCCGCCGCCACGCCCTATACCGATGGCGCTGCCATCGACTTCGGTGGCGTGTCGGTTGTGATCAAGGGCACGCCGGCCAACGGCGATGTGATCAATGTCGAGTCCGTGCAGTCGGCGGACCTGGATATGTTCAACACGCTGGACAGCCTGATCAAGGTGCTGGATTCGCCGATCGCCGGTGATGAAGTTGCCCTGGCCAAGCTGAACAACGAACTGGCGACGGCCAACAAGAAGTTGTCGAACAACTACGACAACGTCCTGACCGTGGCCGCTTCGGTCGGCGCCCGCATGAACGAGCTGGAAGCGCTGGACGCGACCGGCACGAAGAAGGGCCTGACGTATTCCAAGACGCTGTCGGACCTGGAAGATCTGGACTACTACGCCGGCACCAGCCAGCTTGCCTTGCGCCAGGTGGCGCTGCAAGCGGCTTCCGGCGCGTTCCTGACCATCCAGGGATCCAGCCTTTTCAGCCGCAAATAAGCGGCAGTTTTTCCAGGCCGGGCCCGGGTAGGGCTTGGGCCTACTGCGCCACTCTCGGACGCTTCCGGTCAAGGACCGGGGCGTCCGTGGTTGCGTTCAGGGTAGGTTGTGTCGTTTCACGTTGCTTAACGCTCGGGTATTTCATGCTTGTCAATTTGAAAGTCCGCACCTGTATCGTCCTGGTGCTGTTGCTCTTCACGGCCGCCATGTTCGCGTCGAACGGCGTGGCGTGGTTGGGGCTCAATTCCAGCAACGCCAAGCTGGAACAGGTCAATGACGCCTACTCCAATCAGGCGACCCAACTGAATCGCGCCTACGCCGCGTTCCTGCGGGGCCGCTTGCTGCTGGCCAATTCGCTGATGGACATGCAGCAGGGCAAGACCGAGCAGGCCACCTCGCAGGCCAAGCGCGCCGACGCGTTGATGCAGGAAGGCAACCAACAGCTTGAAGCCTTCCGCAAGGCGCCCCGCATGCCGGGTTCGGATGCGCAGGTGCAAAAGCTGGAAGCCGCCTACAAGCAGTTCGAAGACGTCTACAAGCGTCAGGCCGCCGCGTTGGCGAACCTGGCCATTCAAGATTATCTGGACCTGAACGACGCTGGCGGCGCCGCCAACACGGCCTTCCGCGAAGGCGTGTATGGCGTCTTGCAGTTTGTCGATGCGCGCACCGACGAATTGGTGGTGCAGGCAGAGGCTGACCACCGCATCTCGCGCACGGTGACCATTGCGCTGCTGGCGGTGTCGCTGCTGTTGGCGCTGGGCTGCTGGCTGTTCATCAACCGCACCGTGCTGCGTCCGTTGCATCAGGCCGGCGAGCACTTTGACAAGATTTCGGGTGGCGACTTTACCGGCCGTATCGACGTACGCAGCACCAATGAAATCGGCCAGCTGTTTGCCGCCATCAAGCGCATGCAGGAGAGCCTGACGCGCACCGTGGCAACCGTGCGCCGTGGCGTGGACGAGATCAACGTGGGCGCGCGGGAAATTTCCGCCGGCAACACCGACCTGTCCAGCCGTACGGAACAACAGGCGGCGTCGCTGGAAGAAACCGCGGCATCGATGGAACAACTGGCGTCCACCGTCAAGCAGAACGCCGACAACGCGCGCCAGGCCAATCAGCTGGCCGCCAGCGCGTCGGACGTGGCCGAGCGCGGTGGTTCGGCGGTGTCGGAAGTGGTCAGCACGATGCAGGGCATTTCCGCCAGCTCGCGCAAGATTTCCGAAATCGTGTCTGTGATCGACGGCATTGCCTTCCAGACCAACATCCTGGCGCTGAACGCCGCCGTGGAAGCGGCGCGCGCGGGCGAGCAGGGCAAGGGCTTTGCGGTGGTGGCGGGCGAGGTGCGCTCGTTGGCGCAGCGCAGCGCGCAGGCCGCCAAGGAAATCAAGGGCTTGATCGAAGACTCGGTCAGCAAGGTTGGCGCCGGTTCGCAGCAGGTGGAACGCGCGGGCGCGACCATGCAGGAAATCGTGGCGTCGGTGAAGCGCGTGACGGACATCATGGGCGAGATCTCGGCCGCGTCGGAAGAACAATCCAGCGGCATCGACCAGGTCAACCGCGCCGTGTCGCAGATGGACGAAGTCACGCAGCAGAACGCGGCGCTGGTGGAAGAAGCGGCCGCCGCGGCGGGCTCGCTGCAAGAGCAGGCCCAACGCCTGGCGGAAGCCGTGGCGGTGTTCAAGATCAATGCGGGCGAAGTCATCGAAGTGCCGGCGCGTCAACTTGCCGCGCAGCAAAGCGCCCCGCGCGTATCGTCGTCGCAGTCGTCGCAGTCGTCGCAATCGTCGCAGTCGTCGGTAAAGGCCCATGGGTCGACCCAGGGCCAACCAGCGTCCCCCACGTCCAGCGCCCATCGCGCCCCTGCCGCGCGCCTGGCCAAGCCGATGCCGGCCGCGGCCGAGCCCGCAGCGCACGAGTCGGACGACGAATACGAAACGCCGACGCAGGCCGCACCCGCGCCTGCGCCCGCGCCGCGCAAGACCCAGGTGGCGCGCCCCAAGCCGGCGGCTACCGCCGCGACGGTGGTGCGTCCGTTGCGCCGCCCGGCGACGCGCGCTGACGGTGCCGGCGCGGGCGGGGCGGCAACGTCGCCTGCCGCGTCATCCGCCAGCCGCCGTCCGCCGCCCGCGGACGATGATTGGGAGTCTTTCTGACGCACCCCACGTCAGTGCATTGAACAGGCAGTCGATTACGAACAGTACTTCCCCTTTACGGACCGGCGGCCACAGCGTGCCGTCGGGACGACTACCGGAACTCTTGGAACATGTTTAGCAATCTGAAGGTGCGCACGGGCTTGATGCTCGCTCAGTTGGCAGTTGCCGTCGCCGCACTGGTTGCAATTGGTTTGGGCTGGAACAGCATGCAGGCCAGTGCTGTCACGATCAACGCGCTGGATTCGCTGAGCGTGCAGCAAAGCAATCTGATCAAGGACGCGTACACGCAGATGCTGCGCGCCACGATCCGTGCCGACATCGCCGCCGCGCAACGTGCGGCGGGCGACGCGAACGGCGCCGCCGACAACTCGCGCACCGTGCAGCAACTGATCGGCGACGCCAACAAGAAGATGGAAGCGTTCAAGGCCGTGCCCAAGCTGACGACCATGGGCAAGACGGCGGAAGGGGAACTGATTTCGACGTTCAACGCCTTCTCGGGCGCCTTGCAAGCCATGATGGGCGCGCTGGACAAGGGCGACGCTGCGACGTACCTGACGCTGAAGAACACCAAGGCGGGCGCCGCCAGCGGTGCGTTCTTCAAGCAGCTGAGCGATTTTGCCGGCAACATCAATACGTTCAGCGAACAAGAAGTACAGGCCGCCCGCTCGCAGGCGTCCACGATGACGTTTGTGTACCTGGGCCTGGCCGTGCTGATCCTGGCCGTGTCGCTGGGCGCCTTCCTATTCATGAACCGCGTGATCCTGCGCCCCTTGCGTGCCGTCAGCGAGAGCTTTGACAAGATCGCGGGCGGCGACCTGACCGTGCGCGTGGAAGCCACCTCGTCCAACGAAATCGGCCATCTGATGGCGGCCGTCAAGCGCATGCAGGAAAGCCTGACGCGCACTGTCTCGGCCGTGCGCCGGGGCGTGGACGAGATCAACGTGGGCTCGCGTGAAATCTCGGCCGGCAACACAGACCTGTCCAGCCGCACCGAGCAGCAGGCCGCTTCCCTGCAGGAAACCGCCGCGTCGATGGAACAGCTGGCGTCCACCGTCAAGCAGAACGCCGACAACGCGCGCCAGGCCAATCAACTGGCCGCCAGCGCGTCGGACGTGGCCGAGCGGGGCGGGTCGGCGGTGTCGGAAGTGGTCAACACCATGCACGACATCTCGGCCAGCTCGCGCAAGATCTCGGAAATCGTTTCCGTCATCGACGGCATCGCTTTCCAGACCAACATCCTGGCGCTGAACGCCGCCGTGGAAGCGGCGCGCGCGGGCGAGCAGGGCAAGGGCTTTGCGGTGGTGGCGGGCGAAGTGCGCTCGCTGGCGCAGCGCAGCGCGCAGGCCGCCAAGGAAATCAAGGGCTTGATCGAAGACTCCGTCAACAAGGTTGGCGCGGGCTCGCAGCAGGTCGAACGCGCAGGCGCGACCATGCAGGAAATCGTGGCCTCGGTGAAGCGTGTGACGGACATCATGGGCGAAATCTCGGCAGCCTCGGACGAGCAGTCCAGCGGCATCGACCAGGTCAATCGCGCCGTGTCGCAGATGGACGAAGTCACGCAGCAGAACGCGGCGTTGGTGGAAGAAGCGGCCGCCGCGGCGGGTTCGCTGCAAGAGCAGGCTGAACGCCTGGTCCAGGCCGTGGCCGTGTTCAAGATCAACGCGGGCGAAGTCATCGAAGTGCCGGCTCGCCAGCTGGCGCAGCAGCAACCGCAGCGTCGCGCGCCGCGCGTGGCCGCACCGGCTGCCGCGCCCGAGGCGCCTGCCGAAGCGCCGGCACCGGCACGCGCCGCGCCGGCCGTGCGCCTGACGCATGCCCCGCGCGCCAAGCCGGCGGCAGCCGCCGAAGGCGCCACCGCGACACGTCCGTTGCGCCGTCCCGCGCCGCGCCCGGCGGCTTCCGCCGGCGAGGCCAAGCCGGCGCCCGCGCCCAGCCGCCGCGCGGCGCCGTCCGACGACGACTGGGAATCTTTTTGATGCCGGCGCAGCCGGCGAACAGGTAAGGTATGCGAGGCTATAGACATCTTCTGGCGGCCGCCGCCATCGCGTTGTTGTTGGGCGGCTGCGCGGCCACGGGTCATAACTTTGACCCCGGCAAGCTGGGCACCCTGACTCCCGGCCAGACGACGCTGGAAGAAGCCTCGCGCGCGCTCACCGCGCCGCCTGACAAGCTATACAGACAGACCGACGGCACGCAGCTTGCCCTCTGGTCCTTCAAGATCACGTTTGTCGCCGATGGGCTGTACAGCCGCAAGGAAGCGCTGCTGCAGTTCGGCCCCGATGGCCGCCTGATGCGGCTGGTCGACAGCACCAATATTCTGCTGGAACCTTGGGAACGCCAGAAGTTGCTGGGCCCCGCGCCCATGCCTGACGTGCGTCAGGATTGGGCGCAGCCCATGGCCGAACCCGAGGTCCAAACCATCTACATACCTGGTCCGGGCGAACCGGCCGTGTTGGCGCCGAAAGGCAAGTAGCGCTGGAGTCCGGTAGAGAGCATTGCGGCGGGCGCCGCAATGTACGTCGCCTTGAATGTACCCGCCGTGTAACAGGGCGTGTCCACAAGGTGGTTTTTCATTTGGTCAGAGCAGTTCCTGAGGGATGGGGAAATAATATGGAAGCGAGTCTCGAATCCGGCGCAAAGGCCGGCAAAGGCGGCAAGAAAAAGGCCGCGCGCGCACCCAAGGTGAAACGCAAGCTACGGCTGCGCGACGCCCGCGTCGGTACGATGCTGCTGTGGGTCATGGCGTTCTTCGCGATTTTGATCGCGGCCGTCGGCGGTCTGGCGGCATTCTTCTTGCAGCACAACTACGAGTCCATCCGCGAAGTCAACGCGCTGACCGAACGTGCCAAGCAGGTCGAGGTCATCAACAGCGACATGCTGCGCGCCCGCGTCAGCCTGATGGTGGCCGCGCGCCACTTGCAGGAATCGGGTTGGGGCAGCGGCGAGAACTCGGCACGCGATGCAGCCGCCGCGCTCAAGGGCGCTACCGACCTGCTGACGGGCGTGCGCAGCCGCTTCTCGGACTTCCAGAAAAACATGCTTCAGGACGACACCGGCCGCCAGCTGTCGATGAACCTGGTGCGTCGCTATCGCTCGTACATTGACGACGGCGTCGACACGATGGTCGAAGCCCTGCGCAGCGAAGACTATTCGACGTTCTACATGGTGAACAACGAATACGGCACGCCGCGCAGCGCCGCCTTCATCGAGGCGATCAGCGACTTCAGCAAGTACATCGGCGACCAGCAGCAAGCCACGATCGACCAGGCCGAAGCCAACTTCAACCGCGCCATGGTTGCCGTGGGCGTCGCCGTGGGCCTGGCCCTGTTGTTGATGGTGTTCTGCCGCATTCTGTTCGGCCGCCTGGTGGTGCGCCCCTTGGTCGAAGCCGGCCAGCACTTCGACAAGATCGCCGCGGGCGACCTGACCAGCCGCGTGGAAGTCAAATCGCACAACGAAATCGGCCAGCTGATGGCTGCCGTCAAGCGCATGCAGGAAAGCCTGTCGCGCACGGTGGCGACGGTGCGCCGTGGCGTGGATGAGATCACCGTGGGCTCGCGCGAGATCGCGGCCGGCAACACGGACTTGTCCAGCCGCACGGAAGAGCAGGCGGCATCGCTGGAAGAAACCGCGGCGTCGATGGAAGAACTGGCGTCTACCGTGAAGCAGAACGCCGACAACGCGCGCCAGGCCAATCAGCTGGCCGCCAGCGCGTCGGACGTGGCCGAGCGTGGTGGTTCTGCGGTGTCGGAAGTGGTCAGCACGATGCAGGGCATTTCCGCCAGCTCGCGCAAGATCTCGGAAATCGTGTCCGTCATTGACGGCATCGCTTTCCAGACGAACATTCTGGCGCTGAACGCCGCCGTGGAAGCGGCGCGCGCCGGCGAGCAAGGCAAGGGCTTTGCGGTGGTGGCGGGCGAAGTGCGCTCGTTGGCCCAGCGCAGCGCTCAGGCCGCCAAGGAAATCAAGGGCTTGATCGAAGACTCGGTGCACAAGGTCGGCGCCGGTTCGCAGCAGGTGGAACGCGCCGGTGCGACGATGCAGGAAATCGTGGCCTCGGTGAAGCGCGTGACCGACATCATGGGCGAGATCTCGGCGGCCTCGGAAGAGCAGTCCAGCGGCATCGACCAGGTCAACCGCGCCGTGTCGCAAATGGATGAAGTGACGCAGCAGAACGCGGCGTTGGTGGAAGAAGCGGCCGCTGCCGCCGGTTCGCTGCAAGACCAGGCGCATCGCCTGGCCGAAGCCGTGGCCGTGTTCAAGATCAACGCGGGTGAAGTCATTGAAGTGCCCGCGCATCAACTCAGCGGCTACGCGTCGCCGACGCTGACGCAGGGCTGATTCCCACAGCTTTCCCGCCGGGGCAGACCTCGGCGGGAACGTCATGCCGGATGGCGTCACGATGCAATGTCGTGACGTTGCAATGCTGTGACGTTGCAATGCTCTGACGTGCCGACGCCCACGCGGCGAATTAATACGCACGTTAAGTTTTCGAAAATAAGACCGTTAATAACAATAACGCCTGGGGAAGGGCGGTGAACAGTGTTTGACGATAGGGCGGCGCTCGCGGGCGCGTCCATCAGACAAACCGGGCGGGGACAGGTTTATCCGGGGCGTTACGGCCGGTTTGCTCGCTGCTAATCATTCGCTGCTCTATAGATGTCACTGGAGACTAGCTGTGCGCGTAAACCTACCCATCAACGATGTGGAAACCAAGCTGCGCGAAGATCAGTATCTGATCTCGCGCACCGACACCAAGGGCCGCATCGTTTACGCGAACCCGGCTTTTGTCGAAGTCAGCGGTTTTACCCGCGAAGAACTGATCGGCAAGCCGCACAACATCGTGCGCCATCCCGACATGCCGCCCGAAGCCTACGAAGATCTGTGGGAAACGCTGGAAGCCGGCGAGTCGTGGTTGGGCCTGGTCAAGAATCGTCGCAAGGACGGTGGCTACTACTGGGTGCTGGCCAACGCCACGCCCATCGTCGAGAACGACGAAGTGGTGGCGTATTCGTCCGTGCGCGTGCGCCCGTCCGACGAACAGATCGAGATGGCCGAAGAACTCTACGCCCGCATTCGCGAGGGCACGGCGCACGGCGTCCGCATCAAGCGCGGTCGGCCGGTGCGCGCCGGCTGGCGGCGTGGCCTGGATGTGATCGCGTTTCCGTTCCGGCGCAGCGTGCGCAGCCGGATGTTCCGCCATGCCCTGGTGTCCGCCGGCATCGTGGCGGGCGCGGGCGCGTACGGCCTGCACGCCAATTGGGACAGCCTGGGCGCGTGGGGCGCCGGCCTGGGTTGCGGGGCAATCGCGCTGGGCGTGATCGCCATCTTCGGCATGGGTTGGAGCTTGTCGCGTTCCTTGCTGGACCCGATGCTGGACGCGGCCAACATGGCGCGTCAGGTCGCCGCCGGCAACCTGACCACGCAAATCATTGCGGACTCGGATGACGAAGTCGGCAGCTTGAAGTTCTCGCTGGAAGTCATGCGCAAGAGCCTGATCGGCATCGCGCAAGACGTCTATCGCGGCATCGAAGGCACGACCCATGCAGCCGTGCACATCGCGCGCGGCAACCAGGAACTGGCCGGCCGCACGGAAGGGCAGGCGTCTTCATTGCAGCAGACCGCCGCCAGCATGGAACAGCTGACGTCCACCGTGCGCCAGAACGCGGACAACGCCCGCCAGGCCAATCAGTTGGCGGCCAGCAGTATGGACGTGGCGCGGCGCGGCGGCGTGGCGGTGGGCCAGGTGGTGGACACCATGCACGGTATTTCGGCCAGCTCGCGCAAGATCTCGGACATTGTCAGCATCATTGAAGGCATCGCGTTCCAGACCAACATCCTGGCACTGAACGCCGCGGTGGAAGCGGCCCGCGCCGGTGAAACTGGCAAGGGCTTTGCGGTGGTGGCGGGCGAGGTGCGCAGCCTGGCGCAAAAAAGCGCGCAGGCGGCCAAGGAGATCAAGGGGTTGATCGAGGACTCCGTGGACCGCGTGTCGGAAGGCTCGGCGCAAGCGGAGCAGGCCGGCGCGACCATGGAAGAAATCGTGGCCGCCGTGAATCGGGTCACAGACATCATCGGCGAGATCTCGCAAGCGTCTCAGGAACAATCCAGCGGCATCGAGCAGGTGGATACCGCCGTGTCGCAGATGGACGTGATGACCGTGCAGAACACGGCGCTGGTGCAGGAACTGGGCGGCGCGGTGATGCAGCTGGGCACTCAGTCCGGCGCGCTGCGCGAGACCATCCGCGTGTTCCGCCTGACGGGCCACCCGTAGCCGATTTCGTAAGCCTCCTATAGACGCGCAGCGCCTTGGCTGCGCACACTGGCCCCTCTCATTGGATTCGTCCGGGAGGGGCCAGTGTCATTGCAGGCGCACATTTATCGCTTTACGTTCACGCCCGCCAGCGGCGCGGCGTTTGACGTCATTGAATTCACGCTGGACGAGGCGCTGTCCGAGACGTATCGGCTATTCGTGGAATTGTCCAGCTTTGATCCCGCGGTGGATTTCGGCGCGCTGCTGGATCAGCCGGCCCTGTTCACGATATGGCGCGGGGCGCTGCCGGTGCGCCACGTACACGGCGTCGTCACTGAATTCGTTCAAGGCGACACGGGCTTTCGGCGCACGCGGTATCGGCTGGTGCTGGAACCGTCTTTGGCGCGTGCCGCGCTGTGTTCGGACTGGCGCATCTATCAGCATCTTTGCGTGCCGGAGATCATGGCGGACGTGATCAAGCGCCAAGGCATTACCGACTACGAGCAGATCACTACCGATGCCCACCTGCCGCGCGAATATTGCGTGCAGGCAGGCGACACGGACTTGGCGTTTATCGACAGGCTAGCGGCCGAGGAAGGGTATTTCTATCGCTACGCGCATTCCGCGCATGGGCACCGCTTGATTCATGGCGACCGGATTTACATCCACGGCGAGATCGCGGGCGGGCCGGTGGTTTACAACCCAATGCCGGGCGGTGATCAGGCGGAACCCGCGTTGCATCGGTTTTCTTATGCAGAGCGCGTGCGCACCGCCGTGCAGACGCAACGCGACTACACCTACACGCATCCGCGCTATAGCCAGGAACATTCGCCGGTTGCATCGGATCTTTCTCATCAGGATGCCCGGTACGAACGCTACGACTATCCCGGCCGCTACAAACGCGACGAAGCAGGTCGGCCGTTTACCCAGACGCGCTTGCTGGGCCGCCGCCGCGACGCGCGCGTGGCGGTGGTCGAAGGGGACGACGCGCGCCTGGTTCCTGGCGTGGCATTTGATCTGGTCGGCCATCCTCGTGAAGATTGGAACCACGGCTGGCGACCCGTGCGGATGCAACATCGGGGCGTGCAGCCTGCCAGCCAGGAAGAAGACGGGTTCGGAGCCGAAAACGGTCAGCAAGGCGGGCTGGATCATGGCCCGATGCACCGCTCGGAATATCGCCCGGAGCACGGCACACAATACCGCTACACCGCTGAACTGGTGCCCGACAAGGTCGACTGGAAACCCGAGCCCTTACCCAAACCCCGCATCGACGGCCATCAGATGGCGACGGTGGTCGGCCCGCCCAATGAAGAGATCTATTGCGACGAATGGGGCCGCGTCAAAGTCCAATTCCCGTGGGATCGCTTGGGCGAGCACGACGAACATAGCTCGTGCTGGATTCGCGTATCGCAAAACTGGGCCGGTGCGCAGTGGGGTCACATGGCGATACCTCGCATCGGACAAGAGGTCATCGTGCAATTCGCAAACGGCGACCCGGACCAGCCGCTGATAATCGGCAGAACTTTCCGGGCGACCAATCTGCCACCGTATGAACTGCCACGGCACAACGTCCTGAACACCATTAAGAGCAAGGAATTCAGGGGCGATCGCGCGAACGAATTGCGGCTGGATGACACGTCCGCGCAGATCAGCGCGGCGTTGATGAGTGAACACGGCGACACGCAGCTGCATCTGGGCTATTTGACGCACCCGCGTCCAAGCGGTGGGCAAGCTCGCGGTGAAGGGTTCGAACTGCGCACGGATGAACACGGAGCGCTGCGGGCGGCGAAGGGGTTGTTGTTGACGGCCGAGACGCAACTGCGCGCCAAGGGCGGGCAGTTGGACCGGTCCGATATCGTCGCGGCATTGCAAGCGGCGCTGGAACTCGCCCGCAACCTGGGGGATTACGCCGAAAAGCACGAGGGCGTTGCCCACGACGCCCAGCCGCAGCAATCCCTGTCGCATGCGGTGCGCGACCTGGGCCACGGCGCCAATAACCAGTCGGACGACGCGGGCCAAGGCGACGCTGGCGCCATCGCGCTAAGCGCCCCAGCCGGCATCGCCGCCGCCACCCCGGCAGGCATCGTGATGTCGGCCGGTGGCAATGTGGACAGCGTCGCGCAGCAGCATCAGCAGGTCAGCGCGGGCGACAAGATCGTGCTGAACGCGGGCGGTGACCTGGGCCTGTTCTCGCAAGGCGGTGCCCTGCGCCAGATCGCGCATCAAGGCGAAATGCTGCTACAGGCGCAGCACAACGCCATTCGCATCCAGGCCGATCAAAGCGCGGAAATCACGTCCAGCCAACAACACGTGCTGGTCGCCGCCGACAAACACATCACGCTGTTGTGCGGCGGGGCGACGATCAAGATTGCCGACGGCAATATCGAACTGGGCATGCCGGGCACATTCACGGTGAAGGCCGCGCAGCACGTTTTTTCGGGGCCAAGCAGCGCGTCAATGGAATTCAACACCTGGGACGCAACGCCCTTCGACGACGCCTACGTCGTGCGAGACGCCGCCAGCCTAGAGCCGCTGGCGCACACCAAGGTGGAATTGCGCCGGGGTGACGGCGCCATCTTGCAGGTGGTCACCGACGCCCAGGGCCGCCTGCCCAGGCAGCAGGATCTGTTGATGGACCTGGTCAGCATGCGCACCGTGTCGGCTGATTCCGACGCACAAGACAATCGCAAGGAAAATGCATGAAGCCGATGCTGCCCGACGACGAGGTGCTGATTCCGTGTACACGCGACGACCTGGGCCGGCGAGTGTATTCAACACGCCTGACGCCGACAGAAGACAAGCGCGACAAGGTGCTGCTGTGCTCCGTGCCGGCGCCGATACCAGTGGTGTTTCTGCCCGGGGTTATGGGTACGAATTTGCGGAACAAAGCGACCAAGGCGACGGTATGGCAACCGCCGAATACCAGCTTTTCAATTGCCGATATTTTCGGGCTGATTGCTGCGATCTTCACCTGGTGGAGTCGGGGTCCAAAAGTTCGCCAGAAGCTGTTGGATCCGGTGGCCGTCGAGGTGGACGGCAGCGGCCCGATCAGTCTGGGCGATTCTGGGCTAAACGCCGACGCGGCGCGACGACGCGGGTGGGGCAGCGCTCACAAGATGTACTACCACCCGTTCCTGGCCCGCTTGGAACAACGGCTGGACAACATCTATCGCGCTCGAAAAATTCAGGAATGGTGGAACGAAGAAAGCCTGCGCGAACCAGCGGAATACGGCGAGGAACGGGGCCAGGTCACCGCGCTGACAGAAGATGAACTGATCCGCGCCGGCAAATACCAGTTCGACGTCTGGTGCGGCGGCTACAACTGGCTGCAATCCAATGCGGATTCCGCAGCAGACATCCGCGACTACATCGAAAACACGGTGCTAGCCCATTACCGCGACGAAGGCGGCATCAGCGCCGAGCAAGCCGACAGCATGAAGGTGATCCTGGTCACGCACTCGATGGGCGGCATCGTCAGCCGCGCGCTGACCCAGTTGCAGGGGTACGACCGCGTGCTGGGCGTAGTCCACGGCGTGCAGCCCGCCAGCGGCGCACCGGCAGCCTATCACCACATGCGCTGCGGCTACGAAGGCGCGGTTCAGATCATCCTGGGATCCAACGCCGGCGAGGTCACCGCGGTCGTGGGGCGTTCACCGGGCGGCCTGGAATTGCTACCCACGACGCAGCACCGAGGCGGCATGCCATGGCTGTTCCTGCGCGATGCCAAGGGGCAGGTGTTGAAAGACGCAGCCGGTGTTCCCCGCGCCTATCCGCAACGCGGGAATCCGTACGAGGAAATTTATAGGACTGAGGCGTGGTATGGCTTGGTGCCGGAGCAGAACACGAAGTATTTGAATATGTTGGAGAAGTCGGAGGGGTCGGCGATTGACTTGGATCTGCGGAAGACCTTCAAAATCCAACTGGATCAAGTTGCCAAATTTCAAGGTGCCCTGGCGGCCGGAGGCTATCACCCCCACACGTATGCCCATTACGGGGCCGATGATGGATTGCATAGTTGGCGCGAGATTATCTGGCAAGGCGATCCCACACCCTTGGAAATGTTCGGTGCCCAGCCTCGCGACGATGGCAATGGCAGCTACCAGGATTGGTTCGAACGCAAGCTCCCCACTTTGATCCCTACGACGCCGGCTTGGACTGCGCAGGGCCAGGACACTCACGGCAGTGGAGGAGATGGAACCGTGTCAACAGATTCCGGCCGGTTGCCGGGAAGAAGCGGCATAAAAGCAAGTTTCCGGCACGGCAGTAAAGGCTACGGCGACTACAACAAAGACGAGGGTTACGAACACGCAGATAGCTATGTTGATGAGCGCGCTCAATGGGCGGCAATATTCAGCATCATAAAAATTGCGCAGCTCGCAAACTGGCATCCTTCTGACAAGGGGGCGACATGACCAACCAAAGTCGAGCGTTGATTGCTGTTGGCTTGGCGGCTTTCCTGATGCTCTCCGGCTGCACCTCCTTTTCAACTCACTCTCGGAATGTCGTCGTGAAAAAAGACGAATGGATTACGCACTGCTTTGGTCGGTATGTTATCGATCTTCCACCGGATGCTGTCGTTAGGCCAAGTTATAAGCTGTGGGGTATCCAGCTGGAATCACTCAAAGATCCGGCATCGGCGCTTGATGACGTCATGAATGTTCGAGAGCGTGAATTGAAAGCGCAACCTCACTTGAAATCAGGTGGGACCATGTTCGTTCGTCGCGTTGCGCTTAGCCCGACATCAACGGGTCTTTATTCTTGGTACGTGGACTTTAGCGACGAGGCGTATCTTCTAGACACCTACGCTGTTGCTGAGCCCGCCGGCCGAGTGTTCCGCCTAAAAGTTCCGATATCACCTGACCGCGAAGAGCGCGCGATGCAACGCGCAAAGACCTGGACCAGTAACCTGCGTTCGCGCGAACCGCTGGAAATTCCTACCGACCCCGGCTTTTGCATCGACGGAGCCTTCATCGCCGGCAGCGCATTCCAAGTCGAAGAGTTCGAGGTTGGCGTGACCTTCCCCAACCATCCCGGCGCGCAGTTCCTATTCCGCTCCAGCACCGGCGCCGAAGAGAACCGCTTGCTGGAAAGGATGGGCGGCTTCCTGATGGGCGTTGCCAAGCTGGTCGCGGGCATGACCACCTTGCGCAAAGGCGAGCGCAACATCGGCCCGATCCAGGCCGAGGAATACGCCACGGCGGGTAGCCAGGAAGGGCAGCGGCTTTACTCCTTTACCTGGGAATCGCAGGGCAAGGATGACTCGATCACGGAGCCGAATCTCGCCGCACAGTTGGGCGTCCTGGGGCGCGACCGCGACAACCAAGGCAACCCGCCGCCGCCCGCGTTTGTATCGGACGCGGAGGCCGTGGCGTTGTGGGACGCGATCGTCGAATCCATTCGCTTGCGTCCCGGCGCGGCGGGCGCCTCGTCAAGCCAGGGCACTGCGAACACAGGCATGACTGCGGCGTCCGGCACGCCTTGTCCGTGGCCTGGCATCTGGAAGTGCGACGGCGCGGCGCAGGAACGTGAGCGGACCTTCATGCATGGCCAGATCCTACCGCTGGTCGACGGGCGTGTAGTGCCGTGGCGGCTGGTCAAAGCGTTCTGATAGGCAGCGATATGAATCCCGTGTTTCGAGCACTGATTGCTGCTGGCGTTGCCACTTCCCTGGCTTTGCCCGGCTGCGCCGCGTTCCCGACCCCATCCCGGAGTTCCAACGTGAATAAAGATGGATGGATCACGCACTGTTTTGGCCGGTATGTGATCGACCTTCCCGCGAATGCAGTTATCAGACCCAGTTACAGGCTGTGGGGTGACCCGCTGAAGTGGATGACAGAACGGGCTTCGGCACTTGGCGACGTCCTCGCTGCAAGAGAGCGTGATCTCAAGGCACAGCCGCATCAAAAGAGTAACGGCAGTTTGTTCTTACGTCGCATCGCCTTCGGTCCCGACGCGATGGGACTCTCTTCCTGGTACGCGGACTACAGTTTGGAGGCCTACCGCCTTGAGATCTATGCGGTGGCACAACCGGCGGGACGTATTTTGCGGTTGGAACATCTTGTATCGCCCGATCGCGAAGAGATGACTTTTGGGTACGTAAGAAACTGGACCAGCAACCTGCGTTCACGCGAACCGTTGGAAATTCCGACCGACCCCGGCTTTTGCATCGACGGCGGCTTCATCGCCGGCAGCGCATTCCAAGTGGAGAGCTTTCGAATTGGCGTGACCTTCCCCAACCATCCCGGCGCGCAGTTCCTATTCCGCTCCAGCACCGGCGCCGAAGAAAACCGCTTGCTGGAAAGGATGGGCGGCTTCCTGATGGGCGTCGCCAAGCTGGTCGCGGGCATGACCACCTTGCGCAAAGGCGAGCGCAACATCGGCCCGATCCAGGCCGAGGAATACGCCACGGCGGGCAGCCAGGAAGGGCAGCGGCTTTACTCGTTTACCTGGGAATCGCAGGGCAAGGATGACTCGATCACGGAGCCGAATCTGGCCGCACAGTTGGGCGTCCTGGAGCGCAATCGCGACAACCAAGGCAACCCGCCGCCGCCCGCGTTTGTATCGGACGCGGAGGCCGTGGCGTTGTGGGACGCGATCGTCGAATCCATTCGCCTGCGTCCCGGCGCGGCGGGCGCCTCGTCAAGCCAGGGCACTGCGAACACAGGCATGACTGCGGCGTCCGGCACGCCTTGTCCCTGGCCGGGCATCTGGAAGTGCGACGGCGTGGCGCAGGAACGTGAGCGGACCTTCATGCATGGCCAGATTCTGCCTCGGTAGGCGGTCAAGCCGTGGTGTGGCGGCTGGTGAAGGCGTTTTGATGGATCTAGCCAGCAGCAGCGAAATCGATCAATCTCGCCTGCGTCGAGGAGGCGCGGCCCTATCGGTCTGCTAGCGTCGCAGCGGCGCGGTCCTATCGGTCTGCCAGCTTCAAGGCGGCGCGGTCCTATCGGTCTGCTAGCGTCAAGGCGGCGCGGTCCTATCGGTCCTCCAGCGTCGCAGCGGCGCGGCCCTATCGGTCTTCTAGCGTCAAGGCGGCGCGGTCCTATCGGTCCTCCAGCGTCGAGGCGGCGCCGTCCTACCAACCCGCCAGCATCTTAGGGGCAAGGCCCTACCGGCCCGCCAACGCATCCACCACGCGGCTCATCGCGCCCAGCCCCGATTCGAATAGCGTTTCCAGAAACGGCCCCGCGTGGGGTAGCACCACCGTCAGCACGGTGACGCCGATGATGAGGGTGACCGGAAAGCCTACCGAGAACACGGACAGTTGCTGGGCGGCGCGGTTCAGGATGCCCATCGCCAGGTTGATGGTCAGCAGCGCGCAAATCAGCGGCAGTGCCAGCAGCAGGCCAGAGACGAAGACAGTCTTGCCCCATTCCACCACGACGCCCCAGCCGTTCTGGTGCAGCTGGATCGCGGCCACCGGCAGCGTGTCGAACGATCGCACCAGGGCGGCCAGCACCAGCAGGTGGCCGTCCAGCGCCAGGAAGGTCAGCATCGCCACCATGTTGAACAGGCGCGACAGCACAGCGGTGTTGGCGCCGGCGCTGGGGTCGAAGAACGAGGCGAACGACAAGCCCATTTGCAGGCCGACGAATTCGCCGGCCGTCTGCACGGCGGCGAATACGATGCGCATCGTGAAGCCCATGGCGATGCCGATCAGCACCTGCTGCATCACCATCCACAGCCCGGCATACGAGCCCGGTGAGATCGGCGGCATGGGGTCCAGCGCGGGGCTTACCGCCACGGCCAGCACGAAAGACAGGCCGACCTTCACCTTGACGGGAACGGCGGATTCCGAGAACAGCGGTGCGGTGCCGATCAGCGCCAGGATACGCACGAAGGGCCAGAGAAACTGGCCGATCCAGCCGTTGAGCTGTTCGAGCGTGAAGGCGATCATGGGGAAACGTCCGGGGCCGGGCGGCGCGGGCCGCTCAGGACACCAGCATGGGAATCTGGCCGATCAGCTGCCGGATGTAGTCGACCATGACGCCGATGAGCCACGGGCCCAGCAGCACCAGCACGCCGCACATGGCCAGCAGCTTCGGAATGAACGACAGCGTCATTTCGTTGATCTGCGTGGCCGCCTGGAAAATACTGATGACCAGGCCCACCACCAGCACCACCAGCAGCAGCGGGCCGGCCATCGCCAGGACGATCTTCATCGCCTGGTAGGCCATGGTCATGACGGTTTCAGCGGTCATGGCGATTGCTCCGGCGTTATTGGTAGAAGCTTTGGGCCAGGGAGCCCATCAGCAGGTTCCAGCCATCGGCTAGCACGAACAGCATCAACTTGAACGGCAGCGCCACGGTCACGGGCGGCACCATCATCATGCCCAGCGCCATCAGCACGCTGGCCACCACCAGGTCGATGATCAGGAACGGGATGAAGATCGTGAAACCGATCTGGAACGCCGTCTTCAATTCGCTGGTGATGAAGGCGGGCACCAGGATGCGCAGCGGCACCTGCGATGGGTCTTCCAGCGCGGGTTGCTTGGCCAGGTTGGCGAACAGCGACAGATCGTTCTCGCGGGTCTGGTGCAGCATGAACGTACGGAGCGGACCGGCGGCGCGTTCCACCGCGGTTTCAAACTGGATCGACCCTTCGGACAAGGGTTTGTAGGCGTCGGCGTAGATCTTGTCGAACACCGGCGACATCGTATAGAAGGTCAGGAACAGCGCCAGCCCGATCAGCACGTGGTTGGGCGGCGACATCGCCGTACCCATCGCGCTGCGCAAGAGGCCCAGCACGATGATGATGCGGGTGAAGCCCGTCATCATCAACAAGGCGGCCGGCAGGAACGACAGGGACGTCATTAGCAGCATGGTCTGCATGCTGAGCGAATACGTCTCCGAACCGTTGGGGCCGGGGGTGGCCGTCAGGGCGGGCAGGGTGGCCTGGGCGACGACTCCGGCCGGAAAGAAGGCCAGGCCCAGCACCGCGGCGGCGGCCAGCAGGGGCAGCGCGCGCGGGCGAGCAGGCAGGAGTGTCGTGCGAGAGAGAAAGCTCATGGGTGTCGCAAAGATGCGCGTGTCGCGCTAGCGGCGCTTGAGCGCCTGGCCCAGCTTGGCCGCGAAGGCCGCGGCGGGCAAGGGCGAACCCTCCGGCATCTGGCCGGCGGGCAGGGTGTGCAGCGTGGTGAGCTGGTTCGGGCCTACGCCCACCACCAGCCAGGTGTTGTCGATTTCAACGACGACGATGCTTTGGCGCGCGCCAACGGGCAGGCTGGCCACTTGCTTGAGCAGGTTGCCGCCGCCGCGCTGGGTCAATCCAGCCCGCCGCGCCAGCCAGGCCGATACCAGGATGGCGGCCACCACCAGCACCAGGCCGATGATGACGCGCAGCAGGGCGGATTCAGTCATGGCGCCGAACTGCTAGCGGCGGTTGTTCAAGCGGTTGATCCGCTCGGACGGGGTGATGATGTCGGTCAAGCGGATGCCGTACTTGTCTTCGACGACCACGACTTCGCCCTGGGCGATGAGGTAGCCGTTCACGAAGATGTCCATCGGCTCGCCGGCCAGGCCGTCCAGCTCGACCACGGAACCCTGGCCCAGCTGGAGCAGGTTCTTGATGGTCAGGCGGGTGCGTCCCAGTTCAACCGTCAACTGGACGGGAACGTCCATGATCAGGTCGATGTCGGTACCGGTGCCGCTTGTGGCGCCGGCCAGCGGCTTGAACACCGACTGCGCCGCCGATTGCGCGGCGGGGGCAGCGGGCGCGGCGGCCGGTGCGGGAGCAGCCGGTGCCGGTGCGGGCGCCGGCGCAGCGGCTGCGGGCGCGGAGGCGGTTTGTTCAGCCATCGCGGCCGCCCAGTCGTCCTGCGGCTTTAAGCCGTCGGCTTGCGTGGGCGGGTTGGCGCGGGATTGTTCGGCGAGCGCGTCGGCCCAGTCGTCGGCCGGGGACGAGCCGGAGCCAGGCTCGTTCTTGTCAGTCATGGTCGGGGGCCTCGTTTGAATCGGTATCGTAGGTAAACATGTTCTGTACGCGTAGCGCGTACTGGCCGTTGAAGACGCCGTAGCCGCATTCCATCAGCGGTACGCCGTCCACATTGGCAATGATGGTCTCGGGCACGTCCACGGGAAGGACGTCGCCCACCTTCAAATTCATCAGTTCGCGGATCGAGGACGGGATGCGCGCAAATTCCGCCACCACGTCGATATCGGCGCTGCGCACCTGGCGCGACAGCTGCTGCGACCAGCGCTGGTCAACTTCTTCCAGCGTGGTTTCCTGCAGCGGACGCGTCAGCAGATCGCGCACCGGCTCGATCATGGAGTAGGGCAGGCAGATGTTCAGGTCGCCGCCGGTCGCGCCGAATTCGATATGGAACGAGGTGACGACCACCACTTCATTGTTGCCGGTGATGCTGGCGAACTTGGTGTGCATCTCCGAGCGCACGTACTCGAATTCAATCGGATAGACGGGGTCCCAGGACTTGCCGTAGCTTTCCAGGGTCAGGTTGAGCAGGCGCCGGATGATGCGCTGCTCGGTCGTGGTGAAGTCCCGGCCTTCGACGCGCGTGTGGTAGCGGCCATCGCCACCGAACAGGCTGTCGATGACCAGGAACACCAGGTTCGGGTCATACGTGAACAGCGCCGTGCCACGCAGCGGCTTCATCTGAATCATGTTCAGATTGCTGGGCACGGGCAGGTTGCGTTCGAAGTCCGCGTACTTCTGGATCTTGATCGAGCCGACGGTGATGTCGGCGCTGCGGCGCATGAAGTTCAACAGCACGTTGCGCATGTGCCGCGCAAAGCGCTCGTTGATGAGCTCCAGCGTCTGCATGCGGCGGCGCACGACGCGCTCGGGCGAGCTCAGGTCATAGGCACGCGCGCCATCATTGGAGTTCGCGGCCGCCGACTTGCTATCGCTCTCGCCGGTAACGCCGGCAAGCAGCGCATCGACTTCGTCCTGCGAAAGAAATGCCTCGTAGGCCATGCTTATTGCACCACGAACGCCGTGAACAGTACGTCGGTGACATACTGGCCGTCAGGCAACGGCGAGAACGGACGGTTGACCGCGACCTTGATCGCGTTGGCCATATCGGTCTTGCCTTGCTGGGTCTGCACGCCGGTGGGCGATTGCGACGACAGCACCATCAGGATGCGGCTGCGCACTTCAGGCATGTACTTTTCCAGGCGCGTGCGGGTTTGCTCGTCGCTGACGCGCAGGGTCAGGCCAACGTGCATGATGCGTTCGGTGTCGGCGTTTTGCAGCGTGACGGTGAATGCTTCGATTGGCACGAAGATCGGCGCGGGCACGGCGATGGGGCCGGCCGGCGGCGCAACAAACGTGGTCGGCGTGGCTTGCGGGCCTTGGCCAGGCTGGCCGGGTTGGCCTGCCACACCCGGTTGGCCAGGCTGGCCGCCGGGCACTTGGCCCACGCCCAATTGCACGGCGGCGCCGGCGGGCGGTTGCTGCATGCGCTGCGTGATGAACCAGGTTGCGCCGGCGCTGGCGCCTGCAACGATGAGCAGGACCAGAAGGCCCAGCAGCAGGCGAAGGACGCCGATGCCGCCGGATTTCTTGGCGCCCGACGGCGCGGTAATAGGTTTGGTAGTCGCCATCTCGGTTTCGATGCGTATTAAGCCGCTGGTGAAAACGGATTCTTAGTGGATGAAAGCATTCTGCCCCAAAGTGCGTGTCGCCTTGGAGGCGAAAAACAGGGCGAAAGCCGCGTATCTCAAGCTATTGCTGCACCGCCCGCTGCCGTTGCCGGTCGCGGGCCGGGTGTTTGTCAGGCAAAGGTGTCGACCAGTGCGTTGGCGTTGCGCGACACGGTGACGGTGGGCGCGGCGATATCGGCCGATGCATCGGCAAGCGCCGATCCATTGCCCGACTGCCGTTGCGATCCGCCGTTGCCTTGTTGCTGTGCGAATTCCTGCTGCGCGGCCTGTTCACCCACGCTGGTCTGGCCCAGCGAGATGCCGGCTTGCGCCAAGGCCTGTTGCAGTTGCGGGATCGCGGTTTCGATGGCCTGGCGCACGGAGGCATGCGCTGAAACGAACGACGCGCTGGCCACGCCGTCGGACAGGTTCAGGCTGACGCGCAAGGGGCCCAGGTCGGGCGGGTCCAGGCGCAGCTCGGCGGTCTGCATGCCCTGACGTGCGTTGGTGCTCATCATGACCACTTGCTGACCCAGCTCGGTGCCCCAGTGCGTGCCGCCAACGGGCGTGGCGACCTGCATCACCAGCGGCACGGCCGGCGGCGCGATGGCGGCCTGGTTCACGACCGGCGCGGCCTGGCGCTGGCTGGCGGCGGCAAGTGCCTGGGCCAGGTTGTCCTGCGGCGTGGCGCCATGTTGCGGCGCCTGGAATTGCTGCGCGGTGCTGTTCAGGGCGGCCGTCAATTCTTCTTCGGTGTGGGCGGGCAACGTCGTCGTGTGCTCGGCGGCAGCGGCGTGCGTGTCGCGCGCCACGCGCGGCAACGGGATCTCGGGTGCCAGACGCGGCGCATCGGCCTTGGCCGCCGTGGGCGCGGCGGGCTTGGCGGCCGGTGCGGCGTCCGCGACCGGGGGCACGGCGCTTCCCGGTTTGACCGCGGTGGTCAGGATGGGTTGCGCGGCCTGGGCGTCGCGCGCGGCGGCGGCAAGGGCAGCTTCCGCCTGGACGGCGGTGGCGGCAACCGGCGTGCGTGGGGTGGCGGGTGCGTCGGCGGCGGTCAGCGCGGCGGTCAGAACGGCTGCGCCGTTGCTCATCGCGGCGGCGGCGGATTCGGCGGTGCCGCGTGCCAGCTGCACCTGTTCGGCGGCCTGCGCCGCCAGTTCCAGCGTTTGCTGCGGCAGTGCGGCAACCGGCTGCTGCGAGGCGGCCACGGCCAGCGCGCCGGCTTCGGCGGACGTGGCGGTCTTCACGGCCTCGTCGATGGCGCCGGCGGCGGCTGATTCGGCCTTGCCGGCTGCTTCGCTGCCGGCGTCACCGGTGTTTGCATTCTTGGCGGGCGTCTTGGCGCCGTTGTTCGCGGGGCGCGAATCGGCGGACGGCTTCGGGCGCTGCTGGGCCAGCACGTCGGAAAAGCTTGGGCCTTTCTTGTTCGCGGGCGCGGACTTGGCGCCCAGCGCGTCGGCGATGGACGTGGGCGCAAAAGGCGCGACGGTGGGCAGGGGCAGGGGAGCGGTCATCTGGGGCTTCCTGTTAGGTATTGCTTAATGCATCCCGGCCTGGCGCTGGACCAGGCGGGCGGAATATTCATCATTGGCGCGTTGTTCGCGGCGGGATTCCACGACGGCCTGGGCGCGCAGTTCGCGCTGCGCCAGGGCGTCGTACGAGCTGAGCTTGCGCTTTTCCTGCTGCCAGTACTGGCGGCCCTTGGCCAGGTTGTCATCGGCCTGGCGCAACACGGCCTGCTGCTGGCCGATGGCGTCGTCCAGGGTGCCGATAAAGCGCTGGTAGTTGTGGCAATCGCTGGCCGACATGCCGGTCGTCATGGCCTGTTGCAGACGTTCCAGATAGTCCTGGCGATAGTCGCTCAACATGCCCAGCTGGCGCTCGGCATTGGTGCGTTCGGCGCTGAGGCGGCCCAACAGGCGCGCGGCTTCATCCGTGCTTTCCTTGGCCAGGTTGATCAACATGTCCAAGGGCAATTGGCTAGGCATAGGTGTCCCTTAACTCGAAACTGGCGCGCAACTGGTTGACGGCTTCGTCGTAGCCGATGTTCTCGCCGATGTCTTGCTGCAAGAAGGCTTCCAGGCGCGGATAGCGGGCGATGGCTTCGTCCAGCTGCGGATCGTTGCCCGCCGCGTAGGCGCCCACCGCGATCAGGTCACGGTTGCGCTGGTAGCGCGACAGGTTCTGCTTGAAGCGGCGCACCACGGCGAACTGCTGCGGCGTGATCAGCGACGTCATGGCTCGCGAGATCGACGCCTCGATATCGATGGCGGGGTAGTGACCGGCTTCGGCCAGATGGCGCGACAGCACCACGTGGCCGTCCAGAATGGCGCGAGCCGAATCGGCGATGGGGTCTTGCTGGTCGTCGCCTTCGGCCAACACCGTGTAGAACGCGGTGATGGAACCGGCCTTGCCGGACGGACCCGGTGCGCCCATGCCGGCGCGTTCGACCAGCATCGGCAGCTTGGCGAACACCGACGGCGGATAGCCCTTGGTAGCGGGCGGCTCGCCGATGGCCAGCGCGATTTCGCGTTGAGCCATGGCGTAGCGCGTCAGCGAATCCATGATCAGCAAGACGTCCAGCCCCTGGTCGCGGAAGTGCTCGGCCAGACGCGTGGCATAGGCCGCGCCTTGCAGGCGCAGCAACGCGGACACGTCGGCGGGCGCGGCCACGACGACCGAGCGCGCCAGGCCCTCGGGGCCCAGGTTGTGTTCGATGAATTCCTTGACTTCGCGGCCGCGTTCGCCGATCAGGCCCACGACGATGACGTCGGCCTTGGTGTAGCGGGCCATCATGCCCAGCAACACGGATTTACCCACGCCGGAACCTGCGAACAGGCCCATGCGCTGGCCGCGTCCCACCGTCAACAAACCGTTGATGGCGCGCACGCCCGTGTCCAGCACGGTATCGATCGGCGCGCGCGACAAGGGGTTGATGGGCAGCGCGGACAAGGGCGCCAGTTCGGCCCCCGTCAATGGGCCCAGCCCGTCCAGCGGGCGGCCCGCGCCGTCCAGCACGCGGCCCAGCAACGCGTTGCCCACCGGCAGGTGACGGCCCAGTTGGGGCTTGGCATTGCCATTCAATTCGGCCTTGCGCGGCAGCGGGATCGCGCGTTGCACGGGCGGCTCGCCGGGCACGACGCGCGCGCCGGGCGGCAGGCCGGAAATATCGGCCTGCGGCATCAGGTACAGGGTGTGGCCGTCAAAGCCCACCACTTCGGCATCCGCCCAGTGATCGTGGCCGCGCGCGATTTCGATGCGGGCGGCGGCGCCCACGGGCAGGCGCAGGCCGGTGGCATGCAGCACCAGGCCGGTGGCGCGGGTGATCTTGCCGCTGACCAGCCAGGGGTCGGTGGACGCCGCGCGGATCGATCCGATCTCCAGCTGCGTCTTCCAGCGGTCCAGCACCGGCACCGTGCTCGCGGAGGTCGCGGGCAGGGCGGGTTGGCCGGTCTGCGCCGATGCCTGATCGCCGTTCACGCCGGATCCTCCCAAGACACGTTGCGGCCCAGCGAGGCCGCAACGCGGCGCCAGCGGGTTTGCAAGGTGGCGTCGATATCGCCAAAAGGCGTTTCGGCGCGGCAGCCGCCGCGCGCGATGGACTCATCGGCCAGCACGCGCCAATGGCCTTCTTTCAATTCGTCCGCCAGGTGCAGGCGGATCAGTTCGATGTCTTCGGGGTTGGCCCACAAGCGCATCTGGCCGCCGGCCGACGGGTTGATGTGCAGCACATCGCGCACGGCGGCGATCACGGTTTCGGGTTGTTCTGACAGGGTGGTGCGCACGACCTGCTGCGCGATGTCCAGCGCCAGCGTCAGCAGACTCTGGCCCATCTTTTCTTCCAGCGCGCCCACGGACGCGGCGCAGGCCTGCACCAGCGCGTTCAGGCGCTGCGCTTCCTCAGCGCCTTGCTGGCGCGCCTGGGCCAGCCCTTCGGCGTAACCGGCTTCGCGGCCCGCGGCATAACCCGTTTCGTGGCCCGCCTGCTGCCCGGCTTCGACGCCGGCCGCATGGCCTTGCGCGTAGCCTTCCTCGCGCCCTTCGGCCACGGCCTGGGCGCGCAGCTGCGCCATCACTACCGCGGGGTCCGGACCGGGGTCGGGTTCCGGTTCGGGCTCCGCTTCGACGGTCGCCGGCTCGTCGAACGACAGCATCTGCCAGCGCCGCCAGGCGGCACTGCGCGAGATGAGCGTCGTCGCGCCGTTGTCCGCTTCAGACATACGCGTCGTCTCCGGAATTGCCCAGCACGATCTGGCCGCTCTCGGCCAGGCGGCGGGCGATTTGCAGGATCTTCTTCTGCTCGCCTTCCACCTTCGACATGCGGATCGGGCCTTGCGCTTCCAGGTCCTCGCGCAGCATTTCGGCGGCACGGCTGGACATGTTGCGCAGGAACTTCGCGCGCAGCTCTTCCTGGGCGCCCTTGAGCGCGACCATGAGCGTGTCGTTGTCGATTTCCTTGAGGATGAGCTGGATGGCGCGGTCTTCGACGTCCAGCAAGTTGTCGAACACGAACATCTCGTCGATGATCTTCTGCGCCAGGTCGTTGTCGCGTTCGCGCAGGCTGGCCACGACGGTTTCCTCGTCCGAGGAATTCATCATGTTCAGGATCTCGGCCGCGGTGCGCACGCCGCCCATCTTGCTACGCTTGGCGCCCTGGCCGGCCAGCACGGAATTAAGCACTTCGGTCAGCTCGGACAAGGCCGCCGGCTGCACGCCGCCAAACGTGGCGATGCGCAGCATGACGTCGTTGCGCAGGCGGTCGGTCAACAAAGCCAGCACGCCGGCCGCGCGGTCGCGCTCCAGGTGCACCAGGATCGTTGCGATGATCTGCGGGTGTTCGTCGCCGATCAGCTCGGCCACGGTGTTCGGGTCCAGCCAGTTCAGCGCGTCGATGCCGCTGCCGCCGTCGCCGGCTTCCAGGATGTCTTCGATCAGGCCGGCCGCGCGGTCGCTGCCCAGCGCCTTGGTCAGCACGCTGCGGATGTAGTCGTCCGAGCCCAGCGTGACGGCCATGAACTGGTCCGCTTCCTGGCGGAATTCTTCCAGCACCACGGCCACGTCGTTGCGGGTGACCTGCTTCAGGCTGGCCATCGCCGCGCCCACCTGCTGCACTTCACGGGCGCTCAGGTACTTGAAGACCTCGGCTGCGGCGTCCTCGCCCAGCGACATCATCAGGACGGCGCTGCGCGTCATGCCGTCCATCGGAGTGGAATCATTTTTCATCTTTGCTCATCCAGGTGCGCAGAACCATCGCGACGGCGCGCGGATCCTTGTTGGCCATCGTGCGGGCGCGTTCCAGGTTGTCTTCGTAACGGCTGAGTTCCTTGCTGCGGGCGGCGTCCTGGGCTTCGCGAGCGGCTTCCTGACGCTCGGCTTCAGCCATTTCCGGATCCACCGGCGGGTACAGGTACTCGGTGACCGAGCGGCGAATCTTGCGATACAGCCAGAACGCAACCACCAGACCCACCAGCCATGCCAGGATCGTCTTGAACAGGGCAATCATTTCCGGATCGCGCCACATCGGCAGCGGCGGCGGGCCATCGTTGAACTGGCTGTTGACCAGGTTCAGCGAGTCGCCACGCGTTTCGGAATAGCCCATGGCTTCACGAACCAGATTGGTCAGCTTGCTCAGTTCTTCGGGCGGCAGGGCTTGCGGCTCGCCGTCCTTGTCGCGGATGTAGTTCACCACCACAGCCACCGACAGGCGCTTCAGGTTGCCCACCGGCTGCTTGATGTGGCTGATGGTGCGGTCCACTTCATAGTTGGTGGTGGCGTCGCGGCGCTCGTTCAGGTTGGCCGTGGCCGCCTGGGTGCCGGTTTGCTGCTGTTGTTGTTGCTGCTGTTGCTGGGCACCGGCCGCGGCGGGCGGCTGGCCCGGACGCGGCGGCTGCTGCGCGGGCGGGTTGGCCAGCGGCGCTTGCGCGTTGGGAGGCGCCTGGTTCGACAGGGCGCCCGGCACGCCCTGGGCGGGGCTGACGCCGCGCTGCGTGGAATCGCTGGTTTGCTGGCTGCGCACGGCGGCCTGGCCAGGTTCCTGGTTGGGGCGGTAGACCTCGGACGTTTCTTCGCGGCGGGCGAAGTCCACGTCGGCGCTGGCTTGTGCGTGCACGTTGCCGGGGCCGACCAGGGGGTTCAGGATCGTCAGGATGCGTTCGACGGTGCGCTGTTCCATTTCGCGCACGAAGCGCATCTGGTCAGCGTCCATGCCGCGTCCTTCGCCCAGCGGCGCGGACAGCAGGCGGCCGTTCTGGTCGACGATGGAGACGTTTTCGGCGGTCAGCTCGGGCACGCTGGAGGCCACCAGCCACGAAATGGCCGAGACCTGCGCATCGCTCAGGCTGCGGCCCGGGTAGACGTTCAGCAGCACGGACGCGGTGGGCGCCTGGCGTTCACGCACGAACAGCGACTGGCGCGGCATGGCCAGGTGAACGCGGGCGTGTTGCACGGTGTGCATGGCTTCGATCGAACGGGCCAGCTCGCCTTCCAGACCGCGCTGGTAGTTGATCTGTTCCGCGAACTGGCTGGCGCCGAAGCGGGCGTTGTCCATCAGTTCGAAGCCGACGGAACCGCCGCGCGGCAAGCCTTGCGAAGCCAGTTGCAGCCGGGCGTCGTAGACGCGGTCGGCCGGCACCAGCAGCGCGGTGCCCGTCTCGTTGTAGCGGTAGGGCACGTTCATGGTGCCCAGGGCCGTTACGATGGCGCCGCCGTCGCGGTCGTCCAGGTTCGAGAACAGGACCTTGTACTTGGGCTCGCTGCTCCACATCACCGCGGCGATGATCAGCGCGACGACGGCGGCCGCCGCGCCAAGCAAGACGGGCTTGGGCAGTGCGCGGACCTTTTCCAGCACAGGGAACTTCGCCAGCAGCGACGAACTCAGAGTGGCCTGCTGATTCATCGACGGCTCCCGCTGGCTGCGCGGCGCAAGGAAAAGGACTTCATGTCTGGGTAGGGCAGATTACACATGCAACGTGCTTCTGGTCTGGGGAGAGCCTGGATTATTGCCCTTGGGTCGACAATCCCAATCGATGAAAACAGCCGGTTTTTGGCGTTACTTATCCTCTATGTCGATAGCGAATGGGCTGATCCGGCCCCGGCTGTGGGCATTCGTTGAAATGTCGGGGTTTTTGGCGGTTTTTAATCGCTATGGGCGTGCGCGATCGGCGGTACGCTTTGCGGCAACATTGGCGAATCGCCCCACCAGCAAGGAATCAGGTAATGGCTGTCTCAGGCTTGAACGGCATCGAAAGCATGCTCCAGCAGATGCGCACCGTCGTGAGCAAGGCGGAAACCGGCAATCTGGCCGCCGGAGAATCGGTTGGCCAGCCCGACGGTTTTGCCGCCGAGTTGCAGCGCTCGATCCGCCGCGTGACCTCGGCGCAGAACGCTTCGTCGGCGCAGGCGAAGGCCTTTGAAATGGGCGCGCCGGATATTTCGCTGAATGATGTGATCATCGACATGCAGAAAGCCAGCCTTGGCTTTCAGACGGCGGTGCAGGTGCGCAACAAGCTGGTTGCGGCCTACAAGGAAATCTCGTCGATGGCCGTGTAAGGCGTGCAAGACCTGCATGGCGGGTGCGTCGCCTGACGGCGGCGTCGATCCGAAAAAAGGCCTTTCCGGTGGAAAGGCCTTTTTGCTTTTAGGGGGCGGGCTTGGCGGGTCAGTTGCGCTGCGCGCCTTTCTCCAGACGCCACACCACTTTTTGCAGCCAGTTTTCCTGGCGCGCGTCCAGGTTCAGGAACACGGCGCCCACGTGGCTCATCGGCGGTTCGCCGGTCAGCGACAAATGCCGCGGCGCTTCGTCCAGGCTGTCGGGCTGGACCATCGGCTGGCCGGAAATCGGGTAGACGTTACGCACTTCCAGGTTGGCGCTGAGCTTGCCGAGGTCGCCGAAGTCCAGTTGCACGTCTTCCATGACGGTGCCGCGCTCGGGCAGGGCGGGCACCGCCAGCCCGGCGCGCAAGCCCACGCCGTCAACGGAAATATCGCGCACCGTGAAGCTCAAGGGGCGGGCCTTGGGCTCGGCTTGCCATGTGGCCTGGCACTGCCCGGCGCCGGTGACCAGCGAGGCGCGGAACATCTTGCGTCGCTGGATGCGGGCCAGACGATCGGGAAACGGCGACATCAACGCCGCGCTGCCGTCATCGAAATGAATGACTTCGGGGCGCTGGACGCGAAAGCGGATCTGCACGCCGCCATAGGCGGTGGCGTGGAAGTGGAACGTCGTGCCGCTTAACAACCCCATGCTGTCGGACTGTTCGAAGTCGGCGCCCGCGTAGTCGCGGGGCCGCCAGAAGAACTGGCGCGTCTGCTTGTCGGCGCCCAGCACCAGCACCGCCATCTCGCGGTCGGCGGCGTCGCGCACCAGGATGTGGCTGTCGGGGTGCGTCAGCTCGAACAGGGCGGAACGCATGTCTTCCGGCCGGGTCAGCAGGAATTCCGGGTCGCTGGCTTCCAACACGATGGTGGTCCTTAGAAAGTGGGGTCAGGCGGGCGGCGCCGCTTGGGGAAGCTCGCGCGATTCCAGGCGGTACAGCCAGGCCAGCAATTCTGCCACCGCTACGTACAGTTGGGGAGGAATATGTGCGTCCAGGTCCACTTGCATGAGCAAGCCGACCAGTTCCCGGGACTCATGCACATACAGGCCGTTTTCCTCGGCGGCGCGCACGATGGTGTCGGCAAGCTGGCCGTAGCCCTTGGCCACCACGCGCGGCGCGCCGTCCTTGTCGTCGTAGGAAATGGCGACGGCCGCATTGCGGTTGGCATTGGGGCCGCCAGCGGGGACGCCGTCCTCGGAATAGGAGAGGGTGCTCATCAGAAGTCGGTCGGGATGACGGGGCGCGGGTCGGTCACGCTGACCGCCAGGTTGCTCAGCGTCAGGCCGGCGGCCAACAGGCGCGAGCGCAGCTGGTCGGACGCATCATTGATTTCACCGGCCGCCAGCGGCGCGACCAGTTGCAAGACGATCTGGTCGCCCGCCAGGTTCAGGCGGGCATCCACCAGACCCAGGCGCGGCAGGTCCAGCTTCAAGCGGGTGGCCCAGGTGGGCGTGGCCGAATCGGGATCGCCACCGTAGGGGTCGCGTTCCACTTCCCATTCCATCGGCGTGCCGGGCCAGGCTTCGCCTTGCCAGGTCAGGGACTGGTTGGCCAGCACGTCCAGCTGTTGGCGCACCAGCACGGTCAGGTCCTGATGGATGCCCGCGACGGGCGTGCCAGGCGCCGGGCTGGTCGAGGACCCGGCGCCCGTTGCCGCGTCGCCACCACCGGCCGTGCGGTTGGCGGCGGGGGCTTCGGCACGGTTGCGCGCCAGTGCCGCGTTCTGCTGGGCGGGGTCTTTGGTCAGGTTGGCCTGGGGCTCTTTTTGCAGCGCGTCCGGGTTGGTGCGGCCGAACACCATGTCGGTCAGGTGCGATTCGTAGAACAGCCCGCTGGTCTGCAAGGCCTGGCGCAATGCCTGCCCCAACAGGCGGGCCGACGGGCCCCCGGCGGCAAGCGCGGCATGGGCCGTGGCGTCGGCGCCGCGCGTGGCGGCCGTGTCGGCGTGGCCGCCAGGGCGGGCGGCTTTGGTGCCGACGGCCGCATCGGCGCCGGCCGTCGCGGCAGAAGGGGCGGCCGAGGGCGTGGCGGTATTCGCGGTAGCGCCCGCCTGCGGGGCGCCCGGCAACGTCTGCGCGGCTTGTCCGGGCTGGGGGGGCTGGCCGTTTGCGGGCGCGGGTTGGGAGCCGGCTTGTGCGGAGGCTTGCCCGGCCGCGCCGCCATTGGCGTTCCACAGCGGCGCGCGTCCCTGGACGGCGGGCGCGGCTTCCGGAAATTGCGCCAACAGGGCAAGAATCGTGCGGGCAGTGGTGCCTAGCGTGGTCGGCGCGGACGCGGTGGTGTCGCTGCTGGTGACCAGCCCGCGCGCGGCCAGCGCCAGCGCGGCGGCGGTCTTGGCGTCGACAACGGTATTCTGGCGGTCGCCTCGGGCGCCGCCAGTTTGTATGCCTTGCCGGGGATCGCGGGTGGACCCTTCCGACGACCCGGGCTTTTCCGGGCCGCCAGGCTGGCTGACGGCGTCCGGCCGGGCGCCTGAAACCTGGTTGGCATTCGCGGCGGACATCGTCGTGCCAAGCACGGCGTCCAACCGCTGCACCAGGACGTTACCGAGTGCGGCGGGACCGACGCTCATTCTTCAGGCGCCTGCTGGTATCCGTAGGCCGACAACAGCGTCTGCTGGCGCTTCATGCGCCCCAGCAATTCGCCCAGGCGGGCCAGTTGGGGAATGGCCAGCTCACGCGTCAGCGCGTCATTTTCCAGGATGCGCACAAGCAGGTCGTACTTCATGGCGCGCGTGGCTTCGTCCAGCGGCGCCTTCTGTTCGGTCTGGCGCAGGAGCTCGACGCGCTCGCAGTATTGCTGGCCGTGAACCATTGCCAGATCCCAGTCGCCGGCCTGGGCGGCTGACAGCATTTCCCCCGTGATGGTCGCAATCTCCTGGTAGTTTTCCAGGATGGAGGGAGGGGACTGGGTAAGGGACGTCATGGAAATCTCGGGCGTGCGCAGGCTGGCTAGGGACATGGTTCGGGCCATTAAGGCTCCATGCCACCGGCGGGCCGGTCGATGGAGGTCTGCCAGGCTTCGGCCAGATCGGCCAGCAGCCGGTCGGCGATATCCAGCTGTTCGGCATCCGCCTTCAGGTTCGCCGTCAGCAGCGTGCGGATGATGTAGTCGTACAGCAGGGCGAGGTTGGCGGCGATGTCGCCGCCGGCCTCCATATTAAGCCCCGTCTTCAGACCTTCATCGACGATCTTGATCGCTTTCGAGATGGCGGCGCCGCGTTCGGCGATCCGGCCTTCGTTCAAATGGATACGTGCCTGCCCGATGGCCGCCCGCGCACCCAGATACAGCAGGGTGATCAGCCGCTCCGGGCTTGCGCCCAGGACTTGCGTTTCCAGACCGATATCGGCGTAGGAACGAACAGAATAAGACCCTGAGGGCCGTCGGGCGGCATACGTCATTTAATGCATCTTCTATAAATTACTTGTTGGACTTATTCATTGCCTCAAACTGCTGGGTCAGGTAGCTGCCTGTGCTTTGCATCTTCATGTAGAAGGTGTCCAGCGCAACAAACTGCGCGCGCATCCGTTGGATTTCAGCGTCGCTGGACGCCTTGGCCCGTGCTTTCTGCGCATCCACGGCGGTGATGGACTTGGCCAAGCCGTCCTTGCGCGTCTTGAGCGAACCCGTCGAACCCAGCACGTCCTTGAGGGCGGCGTCGATGTTCTTGGCCAGCCCGTTTTCGCCGGTCAGCAGCTTGGTGACGTCTGCCGGGTTTTCCGTCAGTGCCTTGGTCAGCTTGGTCGTGTCCAGCTTCAGTTCGCGGGCGGTGGCATCGGTGGTGATGCCCAGATCGGCCATCGATTTCAGCGTGCCGCTGCCCAGAACGCCTTGCAGCGCGCCGGACAGGGCCGACTGGATCGAACGCGTCGTGCCGTCGCCGGTCAGCGGCTGGTTGGTGGAGGCCTTGGCATCGAACGACGTCAGGTTCTTGATCGTGGTTTGCAGCGTCTTGTACTTGGTGACGAAGTCCTGCACGGCCTTGCTGGCGACCGTCGTGTCGGCTTCGAGCTTCAGCGTGATCGGCTTGTCGGCGTCTGTCTTTTCAGCCAGGTTCAGCGTGATGCCGTCGATGGCGGTCGAAATGTTGTTCGACCCGCTCTTGACCGCGATGCCGTTGATGATGACTTCGGCGTCCTGGCCCTTGGTGGCCGTCATGCCGCTGGTGACGCCGCCGGCGTCGGTGCTGAACGTCAGGATGTCTTTCAGCGACTGGTCGCCGTTGACGGTAATGGACTTGACCGACGCCTTTTCGCCCGTATCGCGCGCGGTCAGCATCAGGAAGTTGTTGCCGTTGCCGTCGTTGATGACCGTGGCGCGCAGGCCTGCCTTGTCATCGGCGTTGATGGCTTTGACGATTCCGTTCAGCGACGTGTCGTCTTTCAGGTCGATGGTACGTTTGGTGCCGTCGGCCAGCTCGATTTCAAACGTGCCGGTGGCGCCGTTCTTGGCCGTGCGGTCGGCCACGGCCGACGATTGCAGGCTTTGGGCACGCGCCAGGTTTTTCACTTCGATGGTGTATTGGCCAGCCACCGCGCCTTCCGCGGCCACGGTGGCCGTCAGGGCGGAACCGCCGGTCACGCTGCCCTTGATGGCAGCCATCGTTTCGGTCTTGCCCAGTACGGCGGCAGACGACTGAAGGGCTTCCAACGCGCTTTGCAGTTGCGAGTAAGCGTCGATACGGGTTTGGTAGCTTTGGGCGCGGGTCGTGTAGACCTCGAGCTTTTTCGTCTCGGCGTCTTGCAAATCCGACAGGATCTTTTCCAGCGGCAAGCCGGACACGGACCCAAGGTTGGTAATAGAAGCCATGTGAAATTCCTTCCTAGCGATGCGATTCTGTCAAAAATATGGTGCCGGCGATTGGCCGGGTAAGGGCATAAGGCGGGCCTAATTCGGGGTTTCCCTCACGAAATGGCGCCAACTTGCATGGAAAACACCGTTTTAAGGGTCACTTACGCCGAAGTCTTGATGCCATTGCCTTGCATGTTCACGATCATTTTGGCGATCTTCAGCACGGTTTCACTGGGGATCGTGCGAATGACATCGCCCGACTCCGCGTCCACCACCGACACCACCACCTGATGCACGTTCGGGTCTATCTCGAACTGAAGCTGAGTCGACCACGCCTTCATCTGGTCGTTGATTTCGTCCAGCGCCTTGTCCAGCGGCAGCTTCTGCGAATCTGATTGGTCCGACGTGGCACTGTCGGAGGCGCCGCTGTTCGTGGCGGCGGCGGCGGGCGTCACGCTTACAGCCGGTTCGGCTGCAACGGGGGCCAACACGGGCGCAGCGGGTGCGAACGTAGCGGGGGCTAGGGGGGTTACGGCCATGATCACTCCAGCGGCGATGTGGGCGTCTCGGAGGAACGCGCTGTTTTCAGGGAATTCTCAGCTACGATTACGGCACCTTTGCAGGGAACTTTAGCCCCCGGCGGGGCTGGGTCTTTCACGTGCTAATCAGTTTGGATCGGGCAATGAGTGTCAAGACGGCGCTGCGAGTCATCGAAATCATCGAAACCTTTGCCCGCGAAAAGCGCGCGTTGCCCTTGTCGGAACTGGCCCGTCTGCTTGACGTTCCGGTGTCCAGCTGCCTGGCGCTGATCCGCACCCTGACCGGCCTGGGCTATCTGTACGAAACCGGCCGGCGCCAGGGGTACTACCCCACGGGTCGGCTGCTTGCCATGGCGCAACGCATCGCGCGTGCCGACCCGGTTCTGGACCGCGTCTATCCCAGCCTGGCCGAATTGCGCGACGCCACCCGCGAAACCGTGGTTTTCGCCAAGCTCACGCAAGACAGCCGCGTCGTTTATCTGGACGTGCTGGATTCGCCCCATACCATCCGATACGCGCCTGTTGCCGGCGAGTTCAAGGACGTACACGCTAATTCGCTGGGCAAGGCGCTGATGTCGCTAATGGACGAGGCCGCGCGCCAGGCCGTTCTGGCCGGCACGCCGATGACGCGCTACAACGAGCGCACGCTGGTTACCGCCGAGGCGCTGGAAGACGATCTTCAACGCTCGCGGCAACGCGGCTGGTTCATGAACAGCGGGGAATCGATCGCCGACGTGGGCGCCATCGCGTGGCCCGTCACGCTGTCGGGCGAGCACTATGCGATTTCGGTGGGCGGCCCGATCTACCGCATCGAGCCGCAGCAAGAGGCCTATGCGCGCATCCTGCGGGCGGCCTGCACGGCGCTGGAACAGCAGGCCTGACGGCGCGGGCTGGGGCGGGCCGGGGTGGGCCGCCCCTGAATCCTCAATACGACTTCGGCAGCCCCAGCACCTTTTCGGCGATAAAGCACATGATCAGCTGCGGGCTGACGGGCGCAATGCGCGGAATGAAGCTCTCGCGCAGCAGTCGTTCCACGTGGTATTCCTTGGCGTAGCCCATGCCACCCAGCGTCATCACCGCCGTCTGGCAGGCGTTGTAGCCGGCTTCGGCCGCCAGATATTTGGCCGTGTTGGCGTAGGGGCCGCAAGGCTGGCCGGCGTCGTACAGGCTGGCGGCCTTGAAGACCATCAAGTCCGCGGCCTCCAGCTGCATCCAGGCTTGCGCCAGCGGGTGCTGGATGCCCTGGTTCTGGCCAATCGGGCGGCCGAACACGGTGCGTTCGCCGGCATATTTCACCGCCCGGTCCAGCGCCGCGCGACCGATGCCCACGGCTTCGGCGGCGATCAGGATGCGTTCGGGGTTCAAGCCGTGCAGGATGTATTCAAAGCCCCGGCCTTCTTCGCCGATGCGGTCGGCCACGGGGATGCGCAGGCCATCGATGAACAGCATGTTCGAGTCCACGGCTTTGCGGCCCATTTTCTCGATCTCGCGCACTTCGATCTTTTCGCGGTCCAGGTCCGTATAGAACAGCGACAGGCCCTGGGTGGGCTTGTCCACTTCGGACAACGGCGTGGTGCGCGCCAGCAGCAGCATTTTGGTGGCGACTTGCGCCGTCGATATCCAGATCTTGCGCCCGTGCACCACGTATTCGTCGCCCTGGCGCACGGCGCGGGTGGACAGCTTGGTGGTGTCCAGCCCGGCATCGGGCTCGGTCACCGCGAAGCAGGCTTTTTCGCGGCCGGCGATCAGCGGTTCCAGCCAGCGGCCACGCTGCTCGTCGCTGCCGAACACCACTACCGGGTTCAGCCCGAAGATGTTCATGTGCACGGCCGACGCGCCGGTAAATCCCGCGCCGGACGCGGCGATGGTCTGCATCATCAGCGCGGCTTCGGTCATGCCCAGGCCCGCGCCGCCGTATTCCTGCGGCATCGCAATGCCCAGCCAGCCGTCGCGGGCCAGATCGGCATGCAGGGGCTCGGGAAAGCCGCCTTCGCGGTCGCGCTCCAGCCAGTATTCGTCGGGGTAGCGGTCACAGATGCGCGAAACAGCGTCGCGCAACGCCAATTGGTCGGGGGTGAAAGCAAAGTCCATCAGTCGTTTCCGTCCTGGGTAATGCCACGGGCGAGCAGGTCGTCGATCCGGGCGTCGTCGTAGCCGGCCTGCGCCAGCACCTCGCGGCTGTGTTCGCCCAGCCGGGGGGCGGGCCGGCGCAGCGATGTCGGCGTGCCTTGGTAATGGCCCAGCGGCGCGGGGGTGCGCAGCGGGCCTTCGCTGGGGTGGTCGATGTGGCGGATGAAGTCGGTGGCGGCCAGGTGCTCGTCTTGCAGCAGGTCGTCCACGGTGTACAGCTGCGAGGCCGGAATGTCGGCGCCGGCCATCGCTGCCAGCCAGTGGTCGGTGCTGCGGGTACGGATCACATCGGCCACGAAGGCGTAGACCTCGCTGATGTGCGCCGCCCGCGCGCCATGTGTGCAAAAGCGCGGGTCCTGGGCCAATTCCGGTTGCTCGATCAGCTTGAAGAAGTTGCGCCAGTGCTTGTCGTTGTAGATCAGCAAGCACAGATAACCGTCGGCCGTGGCGTAAGGGCGGCGGTGCGGCGCCAGCAGCCGGGCATAGCCGGTTGGGCCCAGCGGCGGCTCAAAGGTCGCCCCACCCAGGTGATCGCCCAGCACCAGGTGCGCCATGCCTTCAAACATCGGGATCTCGACCTGCTGGCCGCGCCCCGTGGTCTTGGCGTGCAGCACGGCGGACACGAGCGCGATGCCCACGTGCAGGCCCACCGCGCGGTCCGCAAGCGTCAGCGGCGCATAGCGCGGCACGTCGCCGCTTTGCTGGGCAGATAGCGCGGCGATGCCCGTCTGCCCCTGGATCAGGTCGTCGTAGGCGGGGCGGCCGGCGTAGGGGCCGGCCTCGCCGAAGCCGTAGGCGCCCAGGTAGACGATGCGCGGGTTACGCGCGGCCACCGCCTCGTAAGACAAGCCCAGCCGCGCCATGGCCTGCGGCCGGATGTTGTAGAGCAGCGCGTCGCAGGTTTCGGCCAGTTTCAGGCAGGCCGCCAAGCCCTCGGGCGTCTTCAGGTCCAGCACGATGGACCGTTTGTTGCGGTTCAGGTGCAGGTACAGGTGGCCCATGCCCGGATTGCGCATGGGGCCCACGGCGCGCATGTTGTCGCCCGCGGGCGATTCCACCTTGATGACATCGGCGCCCAGGTCCGCCAGCGTCTGCGTGGCGTACGGGCCCATCACGACCGAGCTCAGGTCCAGGATGCGCACGCCGGCCAGCGGGCCACTGGCGGCAGGCGCAAGCCCGGTGGCCGGGGCGGTGTCGGATGTCGTCCCGAAGCCGGGTTCAACTGCGTCGCCGGCGGCTACGCCAGGCACCGCCCCTGGCACGGCATCAGCGGCTGAATGCTGCGTCATTGTTGTTGGATCCCCGCGTCTTTGATCAGCTTGCCCCACAGGTCGCGCTGTTCGCTGACGAACGTGGCGAACTCCTGCGGCGTGCCTGAAAAGGCGTCGAAACCCAGGCCCGCCAGGCGCTTTTTCACGTCGGGCTTGGCAACCACCTGGTTGATGGCGGCATTCAGTTTGGCGACCACCTCGGGCGGCAGGCCGGCCGGGCCGAAGTAGCCGTTCCAGGAATTCAGGTCAAAGTCCTTCACGCCGGCCTCGGCCATGGACGGCAGGTCCGGCACGATGGCGCTGCGGTCGGCGGTGGACACGGCTAGCGCCCGCAGCTGGCCCGACTGCACGAAGGGCAGGCCGGAAGCCAGGTCGGTGAACATGAAATCCACCTGGCCACCCACCACGTCGGTCAGCCCCTGCGGCGTGCCCTTGTACGGCACGTGCAGGATGTCGATCTTGGCGCGGTCCGCCAGCGTCGCGCCCGCGACGATGCCCGTGCTGTTGCCGCTGGCGTAGGTGATGCGGCCGGGGTTCTTCTTCGCGTCGGCCACCAGTTCGGCCACGTTCTTCCAGGGCCGTTTCGGGTTCACCACCAGGATGAAGGGCAGGTTGCCGCCCCGCGCGATGGGTGTGAAATCCTTGACGGGGTCGTAGGACACGTTCTTCATCAACCAGGGCGCGGCGGAGTGCGACGTATTGGTGGTGACGAACAGCGTGTAGCCGTCCGGCTTGGCGCGCGCCACATAGCTGGCGGCGATCGTCGCGTTGGCGCCCGGCTTGTTCTCGACGACGATCTGTTGGCCCAGGATGGTAGACAGTTCCTGGCCGAAGATGCGGCCGACGGCGTCGGTGCCTGAACCGGCCGGGAAGGGCACGATCAAGGTGATGGGCTTGTTCGGGTAGTCGGCCGCGTGCGCCAGGGGCGCGGCCAACATTGCCGCGCCGCTGAGCAGGGCGGTGCCGAATAGACGGAAGGGGTGCATGGGTTTGTCTCCAGTTTTTATAGACAGGGAATGCAAGCGCGGCTCTGCGTCCGCTGCTTGTTGCCGCGCCGCGTCAGGCGGCGGGCGAGGGCGCCGGAAAGTCCCGGATCACGCGGTCGGGGGATTCTTCGTACGGAGGGGTGTAGATCACCAGCAGCCTGGCGGGCTCGTCGCTGGTCACGGTAAATACGTGGGGGATGTCGGGTGGGAAGTAGCAGCAGTCGCCCGCCACCATGTCGGCCGTTTCGTCCGCCACCTGCGCGCGCGCGGTGCCGGACAGCAGATAACAGACCTGTTCGATGCCCGGATGCGCATGCGGCAGCGCGCCCTGGCCTTTTTCAATCACGCCCAGCAGCACTTCCACGCCGCGCGCGCCGACCGTCTCGGGGCTGATCAGCCGGCGGTTCAAGGTGCCGGTGTGATTGGCGGGGTGATAGCCGGGGATGTCGGCTTCGCGAACCAGCCAGCGGGGGGTTGAAGATTGCGTCATGTTCGTCCGTCTAAGTTTTCATACGTAAATTCATTTTCACGTATGCGAAAAACATCGGCAAGCGCTTTTTCGGAACGGATACCGTGGCGCGCCCTAGGGGATTAGGGAAAACACCGGGCATCGACTGGTAAAATCCCGCGCTGATCTCCTCTCTCGGCCCCGACATGTCCCCCGTTTCTTCGCCTGACGCTTCCGCCACCCTGTCCGACTGGCTCCAGTACCTGGAATCCATTCACGCCACCGCGATCGACATGGGCCTGGACCGCGTGCGCGACGTGGCCACGCGCATGGGGCTTGAGTTGTCGGGCGTGAAGTTCGTGGTGGGCGGCACCAACGGCAAGGGTTCCACCTGTGCGATGCTGGAAGCCATCCTGCTGGCGGCCGGGTACAAGGTCGGGCTGTACACGTCGCCCCACCTGATCGACTTCAACGAACGTGCCCGCGTCAACGGCCAGATCGCCTCGGACGCCGACCTGATCGTGCAGTTCCAGGCGGTCGAGGCGGCGCGCGGCGAGGTCTCGCTGACCTACTTTGAATTCACCACGCTGGCCATCCTGCGGCTGTTCTCGCAAACGCGGCTTGACGCCATCGTGCTGGAAGTGGGGCTGGGCGGGCGGCTGGACGCCGTCAATATCGTCGACGCCGATTGCGCCATCGTCACCAGCGTAGACCTGGACCACACCGACTGGCTGGGCGACACGCGCGAGAAAATCGGCTTCGAAAAGGCCCACATCTACCGCGCCGACCGCCCGGCCATTTGCAGCGACCCGGTGCCGCCGCAATCGCTCCTGGATCACGTTGAAAAAATCGGCGCGGATCTCTGGCTGTTCGGGCGCGACTACAACTATTCCGGCGACCGCCAGCAATGGGCGTATGGCGGGCGTGAGCAGCGCCGCAGCGCGCTGGCGTACCCGGCGCTGCGCGGCGCCAACCAGTTGCTGAACGCCTCGGCCGCGCTGGCCGCGCTGGAATCGGTGCGCGACCGGCTGCCGGTGCAGCAGCAGGCGGTGCGGCTGGGCTTGCTGCAAGCCTCGTTGCCGGGCCGTTTCCAGATTCTGCCCGGCCAGCCGTCGGTGATTCTGGACGTGGCGCACAACCCGCATGCCGCCGCCGTGCTGGCGCAAAATCTGGACAACATGGGCTTTCATCCGTACACCCACGCGGTGTTCGGCATGCTGAACGATAAGGACCTGGCCGGCGTCATCGCCAAGCTGGGCACCCGTATCGACCACTGGTATTGCGCAGGGCTTCCGGGGCCGCGCGGCACGTCGGGCCAGGCGCTGGCCGACAAGGTTGCCGCCGCCTTGCCGCCATCGCCCGCGGGGGCGGAAACGCCCAGCATCGCCGCCTTCGACGATCCCGCGCAAGCCTTTGCGGCGGCGCGCGAACGGGCGGTCGAGAATGATAGAATCGTCGTGTTTGGGTCGTTTCTCACCGTGGCCTCGGTTTTGCAGGCTCTGGGTCGCAAGGCATAGGCAAAACGGGTCATGGCGGCCCGCCGCCATATTGCCGCAAGGCGCCGCAAGGAATTCTCTTCCATGGGTTTTTTCAATCGCAAAGATCCTGCCGACCAGGCGCAGTCCTCTAAACGGGCGGCAGTGCCTAGCGAGGTTCAGGCTGCGCAGTTGCGCGGCCGTGCGCGGCGCAGGTTGGCAGGCGCCGTCGCCCTTGTGCTGGCGGCGGTCATCATCCTGCCCATGGTGCTTGATTCGCAGCCGGTGCCGGTTGCCGACAACATCCCCATCCGCGTGCCGGACCGCAACACCCCCTTCCAACCGCAGGTAAGCGAGCCGCAGGCCGCCGGGTCGGGCGCAGCCGCATCGGGCGCCACCGCCGGGAACGGCGCAGCTACAGGCGCCGCGCCCACGGAAACCCCGGTGCCCACGCCGCCTGCCGTGACGTCCACGCCGCCCACCGCGACGGCGTCCACCGCGCAGGGGACCACGGTGCAGGTCACGCCGCCGCTGGTGCCGCCCAAGCCCGAAGCCAAGCCCAAGCCGGAACCCAAGCCCGAGGCCAAGCCGGAAGCCAAACCCGCCACGCCGGCCAAGCCCGACACGCGCTCCGATGACGGCGCGCGCGCATTGGCACTGCTGGAAGGGCGCTCTGCACCGGCCGCTTCGGCGCCGGCCGCCACCCCCAAGCCAGCCGCCAAGGGCAATTTCGTCTTGCAGATCGCGGCGTACACCACGTCGGAAGATGCCCAATCGCGCCGCGGCAAACTGCATCAGGCCGGCGTTACCAATGCATTCGTTGAACAGGCCTCCATCGGAGGCAAGCAGCAGTACCGTTTGCGCGTGGGGCCGTTCCCCTCGCGCGAAGCGGCACAGGCGGCCCAGGCGCGCTTGCGCACCTTGGGCTATGACAATGGTTTTATCGCCGCCCAATAGTGACCGGTTTCGACTTCGTCGTGCTGGCCATCCTGGCGGTCTCGGGTGTGCTGGGCCTGGTGCGCGGCCTGCTCAAAGAGGTGCTGTCGCTGGTCGCCTATCTGCTGGCCTTTGTGGCCGCGATATGGTGGGGCCCCACGGTATATACGTGGCTTGAGCCCTATATTGAAACGACGCTGCTGCGCATGGGAGTCTCATACGCCGTGGTGTTCATCCTAGTGCTGCTCGGTGTGGGTTTGGTCAACATGACGCTAGCCGCCTTGATCCGCAGTACCGGACTCAGCCCGGCCGATCACGGCCTGGGCGGAATGTTCGGGCTGGCCCGTGGTCTGCTGATCGTGCTGGCGCTGGTTGCCGCTGCCGGCTATACGCCGCTACCCCAAGAGCCGTGGTGGAAGGACGCCATGTTTTCGCATTCGGCCATCGAGGCCATCAAACATATCAAAACGTGGCTGCCGCCGTCTTTGGCGACGTGGCTGCCGTATTGATTAGCTTCAAATCAACCAGGAAATCTCACCATGTGTGGAATCGTAGGGGTCATCGGGCGCGGGCCGGTCAACCAGCTGCTCTATGACAGCTTGCTGTTGTTGCAGCATCGCGGGCAGGACGCCGCGGGCATCGCGACGTCGCAAGGCAACCAATTCAATATGTACAAGGCTCACGGCCTGGTGCGCGACGTTTTCCGTACGCGCAACATGCGTTCGTTGCCGGGTACGTCCGGCGTCGGCCAGGTCCGCTATCCCACCGCGGGCTCCAGCGCCAGCGAGGAAGAGGCCCAGCCGTTCTACGTCAACGCCCCGTTCGGCATCATGTTTGCCCACAACGGCAACCTGACCAACTGGCGTGAACTGCGTGAATCGCTGTACCGCGTCGACCGCCGCCACATCAACACGAACTCCGATTCCGAAGTGCTGCTGAACGTGCTGGCGCACGAACTGCAATCGTCGGCCAACGGTGTGTCGCTGGACGACGACGCGATCTTCCGCGCGGTGTCGGCCGTGCATAAGCGCGTGCGTGGCGCCTATGCCGTCGTGGCGCAGATTTCCGGTTACGGCCTGCTGGCCTTCCGCGACCCCAACGGCATCCGCCCGTTGTGTATCGGCCGCATGGAAACCGACGAAGGCGTTGAATGGATGGTGGCCTCGGAATCCGTGGCGCTGGAAGGCAGTGGCTTTGTCTTCGTGCGCGACGTCGAGCCCGGCGAGGCTGTGTTCGTCGACCTGGACGGCCGCTTCGTCAGCCGCCAGTGTGCCGAAAACCCGCAGCTGGTGCCCTGCATTTTCGAATACGTGTACTTTGCGCGTCCGGATTCGCTGATCGACGGCGTGTCGGTCTACGACGCCCGCCTGCGCATGGGTGAATACCTGGCCGACAAGGTCGCGCGCAACATGCGCCTGGGCGACATCGATGTCGTCATGCCGATTCCGGATTCCTCGCGTCCCGCCGCCATGCAGCTGGCCGCGCGCCTGAACCTGGACTACCGCGAAGGGCTCATCAAGAACCGTTACGTGGGCCGCACGTTCATCATGCCGGGCCAGGCTGTGCGCCGTAAGTCCGTGCGCCAGAAGCTCAACGCCATCGGCATGGAGTTCAAGGGCAAGAACGTGCTGCTGGTTGATGACTCCATCGTGCGTGGCACCACCAGCCGCGAAATCGTCGACATGGCGCGCGCCGCCGGCGCCAACAAGGTGTATTTCGCCTCCGCCGCGCCTCCGGTGCGTTTCCCGAACGTGTACGGCATCGACATGCCCACGCAATCGGAGCTGATCGCCACCGGCCGCAGCGACGAAGAAATCGCCCGCGCCATCGGTGCTGATTCGTTGATCTACCAGGACCTGTCCGACATGCAGCAGTCGGTGCGTGACCTGAACCCCAAGATGCAGCGCTTCGAGGCTTCGTGCTTCGACGGCGAATATGTCACGGGCGACATCACCGCCGAATACCTGGCCCGCCTGGGTCAGTCGCGCGCCGAACCCGGCCAGGACGAAGGCGCCAGCGGCCTGCAATTCAACATGGGCTACGCTGCCAACGACGCCTGATCTACCCCTGCGCGCCGCGGCCATCCTCTTGGCCGCGGTAAGCGGCCGGCAGCCCTTGCTGGCCGCAGCAGGCGCCCCAATTCAACAGTTTTGATGTGTGCCCGATGCCGGGGTTGAATGTGTTGGTGGGGTCCAGTTCGCGATAGAACGCGGCCAACGCCGGCTTGGCGACATACAAGTGACCCACGTTGTGCTCGGCCGGATATTCCGCCTGCCGCGCGTCCAGCAATGCCCACATGCGGTGCTCCATCGCGACCGGGTCGACGCCCTTGCGCACGATGTAGTCCTGGTGAAACACGTGGCAGAAGAAGTGCCCGTAATACAGCTTGTGCACGATGTCGCGTTCCATGTCAGCCGGCAGCGTCTCGACCCATTCGTGGTCATTGCGGCGCAGCGCGATGTCCAGCGGCACGATGTCCTGCACCGTTAAGCGATGCGTGTCGCGATAGCGGATTGCCGCACCCGCGATGGCGAAGCGATGCAGGAAGGCTTTGCGTCCTTCCTCGGCGTCGCATTCAAAGAACGCCGCATCCGTGCGGCCCGCGAAATGCGTCGTGAGGAAGGCGCGCGTGGCCTCGGCCGTATCGTTGGACACGCGCAGCAGCAGATGGTGTTCGTAGCGGTCGCGGTAGTCGCGCATGCGGCGCGGCAGATGATTCGGCAGCAGGGCCACCACGGCCTGTATCGCGCGGTCAACCACGCCGGGCAAGCCCAGTCGTTCCGCAATGCCGTCCAGTCGGCTCTTGATGGCGAATGCCTTGGGCACGCGTGCCGTGCCCAGTTTGTCGATCAGCAGAAACACGTCTTTGCCGTAGCGCGCGCCGATGTCGAATGCGTCGCGATGGATGTATTCGCCCGCGATCGGCAGCCGTGCAAGATTGGCCAGCAGTTCCCGGCGCACGGCGGTCAGGTCGTCGGGCAGATTGCTGCCGATATAAAACACCGTGCTGGGCTCGCGCTCGAACGTGTCCAGCCGCACCGCGAACAGGCAGACGCGGCCGGCCGAGCCCGAGGCTTCGTGCAGGCGTGAGGGGTCGGCATTGAAGCGCGCCGGCGTGGGCGCATCGATCTGGCGCACATGCTCGGCATAGTTGGGGTCCGACGCCGCGCCCACGTCATCGCGGATATCGCCGGGACCATAGTCGCCGGCCTGCAAACGGGTCAGGATCTCTTCGGGGGTCTGCCCCAGGTCAATACCCAGATGGTTGACCAAGGCAAGCGAGCCGTCGTCATTCACGCGCGCATACAGCGCCAGTTCGGTATAGGCGGGCCCGCGCCGCAGCAAGGCGCCGCCCGAGTTATTGCACACCCCGCCCAGCACCGACGCCCCGATGCAGGACGACCCGATTACCGAATGCGGCTCGCGGCCCAGCGGCGCCAGCGTCTGCTCCAGCCGGTCCAGCGTGGCGCCGGGCAGACACACCACCTGCCGCCCGTCGCGGATCACTTGCACACCGGGAATGCGCAGCGTGCTGATCAGCACGATCTCGCGGTCGTACTGATCGCCATCGGGCGTGGACCCGCCGGTCAGGCCGGTGTTGGCCGCCTGCATGATGACGATGCGGCCAGATTGCACCACGGCTTGCAGCACGCGCCACTGCTCCAGCAGCGTGCCCGGCCGTACCACGGCAAGCACGCGGCCTTCGCCCGTACGATGGCCGCGACGAAAGCGGCGCGTGGCCGAATCGCCGGTCAGTACATGCCCGTGGCCGACCACGGCGCGCAATTGGGTAAGCAGCTGGCTGCCGGTGTTGGGGGCGGTGGGTGGCGTCATGGTTGGGGCAGAGTCGGGGGCGGGAAGGGCAAGCGGGTGGCGCGGTCGCGGCGGGCGGCGTCTTCGTCCATTTTGACGAGCGTGGCGCGGATGTAGTCCAGATGCTGGCCGATGACGGCGCGCGCCTGATCGGGGTCGCCATCCAGGATGCTCTGCATCAGCGCCTGATGTTGATGCGTCAGCTTGTCGTGCGAGGCCGGGCTGTCCTGGATGACCATGATGCGGCGGTTTTGCGCCACCGTGGACAGCATCAGGTCGAACAGCCCCCGCATGACTTGCAGCAGCACCAGGTTGTGCGAGGCTTCGGCGATGGCCAGGTGAAACTGCGCGTCGGCGTGGGCCGAGAGCTCGGCATTGCCGCGTTGCTGGTAGTCGACCATCTGGTCGAAGCAGCGTTGGATCTTGGCTTTGTCCGCATCGGTGGCGCGCTGGGCGGCATAGCCGGCGGTGCTGGTTTCCAGCGCGCAGCGCGTTTCCAGCACGTCATAGCGGTACTGCGGGTCATGCTGCATCAGCGCGGCCAGCGGCGACATCGATTCCTGCGGCCATTGATGCGCGTCGGCCGCCAGGAAAGTGCCGGCGCCGACGCGGCTGATCAGGATGCCGTGGCTGGACAGCTTCTGGATCGCTTCACGCAACGCCGTGCGCGATACGCCCAGGCTTTGCGCCAGGCCGCGTTCGGCGGGCAACCTTCCGCCCGGCGGGATGTCCCGGGCCTGGATCAGGGATAACAGCTTTTCAGCGACTTGGTCTGACAGGCGCATGAGATATTGGTACGACCAATTTGCCGCCCTGTGCGGGCGACGGCGCATGCCAATCAGGCGCCGGAGGCAATGATACCCAAGAATTGCCGTCCAACTCGCACCGGGTTCGCCTAAGGCGCTATATTTTCAAGCAGAATTGGTACGACCAATGCGTGGGTAGGTTCGCTGCACCGCCTTCAGCTCTGCGGCGCCCACAGCGTTTCGCGCGTTGCTTCCAGATGCGTCAGGTACAGCCGCAGATCGAATTCGTACTGGTGGTAGTGCGGTTCCATCCGCAGGCACAGGTTGTAGAAGGCCTTGTTATGGTCCTTCTCTTTCAGGTGCGCCAATTCATGCACGGTGATCATCTTCAGGAACTGCGCGGGGACGGTCTTGAACAGCGTCGCTACCCGGATCTCGTGCTTGGCGCGCAATTTCCCGCCCTGCACGCGCGAGATGTACGTGTGCTGGCCCAGCGCGTGCTGGATCACATGAATCTTGCTGTCGTACGCCACCTTGTTGATCTGGTCGCCATTGCGCAGATACGTGTTCTTCAGGTCGGTCACGTACTGGTACAGCGCGCGGTCGGTGCGGATATCGTGTGGTCCATCCGGGTAGCGCGCAAGCAGGGCGTCGCCCAGCTTGCCGCGCTCAAGCAGCGTCTGGGCCTGGACGAGCAGGGGTTCCGGATAGCCGGTCAGAAATTTCAGGGCAGTCACAGCCCCGGGCGAGCAGGCGCGCGCCCGAAGACCACCGGCAACGCCATGAAGAACAGGATCACGAAAAGCGCCAGGCTCCACAGAGCGTATTCAATGCCCAGCACCGGCACCTTGGCGTCCATGCAGGTGGCAAAGATGCCGAACACCCAGGGCACGTTGCCTTCCAGGCCGATGCCGGTCATGAAGCGGTCGGCAAATGTCTGGTCGCATGACAGCATGTTGGCCGCCACGGTGTACTGATACCAGGCCGCTACCACGCCGGACAACGACAGCAGCGCCGCCAGCGCGCCGGCGATGCGGGTCAGCGCACGGCCGCCACCAAAGCCGCCCACCAGCGCCACCACGCCGATCACCAGATAGATCAGGCGTTGCAGCACGCACCAGGCGCAGGGCGGCATGTCAAAGACGTGTTGGGAAATCAGGGCGACGCCAACGGCGCCGAAGCAAAACAGGGCAATCAGGCGTAGCAGGCGTTCAGAGCGGGTAGTCATTTTTTTTTAGCTTGTCTTGAGATTGTCGATGCGGGCTTACGGCCCGGCCAACGCTTAGGCTTTGGGAACCGGAATTGGTTGCATTACCTGCGTCAACAAACCCAGCATCAGGTCGCGGGCGCCTTCCCAGAAGATCTGTACGCCCAGGCACAGCATGATGAAGGCGGACAGCCGCATGAACACGGCCGTGCCGTTGTCGCCCAGCCGGTGCAGCATCTGGGCGGCAAAGCGCAGGCAGATATACAGGGTGAGCGACACCGCGATGATGCCCGGAATCGAGCCGCCCAGGCGTACCAGGCTCAGCACATGGTTCTGATCACGCAGTGACACGCCCACGGTGATGGCGGCGGCAATCGAGCCCGGGCCGCAGCTGATGGGAAAGGTCAGCGGGTAGAACGCGCGCGCCTTGGCCATTTCGGGCGTGAACGATTCCGCCATGCGGGCCACGCGCTCGGTATCGGCGTCGGGCGAATTCACCAGCCGCCAGGCGCTGGCGATCACCAGCATGCCGCCGCCCACGCGCACGATCGACAACGAAATGCCGAAGAAACTGAGCAGCACGTTGCCGGCCACCATGGCCACGATCAGCATCAGGCACACGTTGATGGCCACGCGCTTGGCCAGCACCACGCGCGTGGCCGACGAGGCGCCTTCGGTCAGCGACAGGAAAATCGGCGCGATCGCGGGCGGGTTCAGGAAGGGCAAGAGCGTGGCCAGCGCAAAAAAGAAGCTGCCACCAAAGACGCGCAGATAGTCGTTGAGCTGCATGAGAGCGGGCATCGCCTGGCCGAAAACCCGGATTGTATGCGGTCCGGGCGGGGTCTGGCGATGCGGCGGGTGCGGTCAGATCAAGCGACCCGTTGTTGCGCCTCGTCGCCGGCCAGCGCATCAAGGATGTCGCGTTCAAACTGCATCTGGCTGCGGGGGCGGGCCAGGGTGGACCCGTCCACGATGAACACGTCTTCCACGCGGTCGCCTAGCGTCATGATCTTGGCCATCAGCAGGTTGATTTCGTGTCGGGCGAACACGCGCGCCAGGGCGTGCAGCAGGCCGGGGCGGTCGGTGGCCGTGACGGACAAGCGCCACGACGTGCTGCGCTCATCCGGTTGCAACTCGGCCTGCGGCATGACGGGAAACACCCGCGACACGCGCGATTGCCGGTTGCGGCCGTAATGGCCACCCCGGTTGGGCTGTGCCTGCGCCGCCGCGTGCGGGTCCTTCAGGCGTTCAGCCAGTTCGTGTTCCACCAGCGTGGCTTGCGCGCGCAGGTCGCTGGCGCCTTCGGGCAGCAGCACGATAAAGCTGTCCAGCGCCCAACCATGGCGGGTGGTGTGGATGCGCGCGTCTTGAATGGACAGGCTCTTGGCGTCGAAGTAGCCGCAGATCGCCACGAACAGGTCCGGCGCGTCGCGCGTGTAGACCATGATCTGCAGGCCTTCGCCTTGCTCGGTGGGGCGGGCCTTGACCACGGCTTGCGCGGGCGCCACCTGGTGATACAGGTGGCGCGTGTGCCAGGCAATGTCCGAGGCGTCGTGGCGCAGGAAGTAGGCCACGTCCAGCTGGTTCCAGAAGGCCTCGCGGGCGTCGTCGCGCAGGCCGGCCCGGCGCGTCAGGCGCGCCGCTTCTTCCTTGCGCTCGGTCAGCACGGTGTGCGCGTCCGCGTGGGCGCCGCCCAGGGCCGCCAGCGTCAGCTTGTACAAATCTTCCAGCAGCTTGCCCTTCCAGGCGTTCCATACCTTGGGGCTGGTGCCCCGGATATCGGCCACCGTCAGCAGGTACAGCGCCGTCAAGTGGCGTTCGTCTTTGACCGTGGTGGCAAATTCCTGCACCACCGCCGGGTCGGAAAGGTCACGCTTTTGTGCAACGGCAGACATCAGCAGATGCTGGCGCACCAGGAATTCCACCAGCTTGGCGTCTTCCGGGTCCATGCCGTGGTCTTGCGCAAACTTGCGCACTTCGCGGGCGCCCAGTTCGGAATGGTCGCCACCCCGGCCTTTGGCGATGTCATGAAACAGCGCCGCCACGTACAGCAGCCAGTGCCGGTCCAGCCCGGCAATCAGCTGGCTGGCCAGCGGATATTCCTGGGCGTGCTCGGGCATGGTGAAGCGGCGCAGGTTGCGCACCACCGCCAGCGTGTGCTGGTCCACCGTGTAGGCGTGGAAAAGGTCGTGCTGCATCTGGCCCACAATGCGGCGAAACACCGGCAGGTAGCGGGGCAGGATGTTCAGCATGGTCATGCGCCGCAGTTCGTGCACGATGCCGCGCGGCTGCTGAAGTATTTGCAGGAACAGCTTGCGGTTGACCGGATTGCGGCGGAACTGCGCGTCGATGCGGTGGCGCGAATGCCAGATGGCGCGCAGCGTGCGCGCCGACATGCCGGTCAGTTCGGGATGCTGCTGCATCACCAGGAAGGCGCGCAGCAGCAGAGTGGGATTGCGTTCGAAACCGTCGTCGCGAATGATGTCCAGGCGGTCGCGCAGGTTGCGGAAATCGTCGTCGATATCGCGCGCGTCGCTATCGGGGCGCGGAAACAGCCGTTCTTCGATGTTCTGCACCAGGATGCCGTTCAGCTGCGTTACCAGCCGCGCCGCCCAGTAATAGCGCTGCATCAGCAGTTCGCTGCCGCGTCGCGTGGCGGTGGCATGAATGCCGTAGACCTCGGCCAGCGCCGGCTGCAAATCGAACAGCACGCGGTCCTCGCGGCGGTTCGACAGCAGATGCAATTCAATGCGCAGGCGCTTGAATGCCTGCTCGGCCTTGCGCAGATCGCGCGCCTCGGAAGGGGTCAAAAGGCCCGCTTGCGCGACCGACCGCCAGCTGTCGCCAAAGCCCGCCGCGCGCGCCATCCACAGAATCACTTGCAGATCGCGCAGGCCGCCGGGCGATTCCTTGCAGTTCGGTTCCAGCGCGTAGGGGGTGTCGTGGTAGCGCGCGTGGCGCTGCTGCATCTCGACCCGCTTGGCGCGGAAGAAGGCGCGCGGATCCAGCCGCGACTTGGTGGCCGCGTCGAACTTGCGCATCAGGATGCGGCTGCCCGCCAGCCAGCGCGATTCCAGCAACGCCGTTTCCACGGTGATGTCGGCGTCGGCCTCGCGTTCGCAATCTTCAATGGTGCGCACGCTGTGGCCGGGCTCCAGGCCCAGGTCCCACAGCGAGGCCACCAGTCGTTCAATCGCGGTTTCTTCTTCGCGCGTGGGGGCGTGCGGCAACAGGATCAGCAGGTCAACATCGGAATGCGGATACAGTTCGCCGCGGCCATAACCGCCCACCGCCGCCAGCGTGGCGCCCATCGGCAGCGGGTAGTGCTTGACCAGGTCGCGCAGGGCGGCGTCCACGATGCGCCGCAATTCGGACAGCAAGGTGTCCGGGCGTTCGTGCTCGCGAAACTGCGCCACCGCGGCGCGCCGGGACTGCTGGATGCGCTCGCGCAGGGAGCTTAGGAATTCGGCGGTCATGGGCGGGCGGCGGAGCCTTACACGGCGGGGATGACGATGGGCTCGGTGATGAAGGCCGGCGGGGGCGGCATGCCGGGCGACAGCGTCAGCACTTCATAGCCGGTTTCCGTGACGCAGACGGCGTGTTCCCATTGGGCGGACAGGCTGTGGTCGCGCGTGACCACCGTCCAGCCATCGGCAAGCTGGCGGATTTCGCGGCGGCCGGCGTTGATCATGGGTTCAATGGTGAACAACATGCCCGTTTCCAGTTTCACGCCGGTGCCCGGCTTGCCATAATGCAGCACTTGGGGATCTTCATGGAAGCGCTGGCCGATGCCGTGGCCGCAGAATTCACGCACCACCGAAAAGCCGTTGGCTTCCGCGTGCTTCTGAATGGCGTTGCCCACGTCGCCCAGGGTGGCGCCGTTCTTGACCTGCTGGATTCCCTTCCACATGCATTCGAAGGTGATTTCAGTCAGGCGGCGCGACAAGATGGACTGTTCGCCCACGGCGTACATGCGGCTGGTGTCGCCGAACCAGCCGTCTTTGATGATGGTGACGTCAATATTGAGAGAGTCCCCATTTTTCAGGACCTTGTCGCCCGGGATGCCGTGGCACACCTGGTGGTTCACGGACGTACAGATGGCGCCGGTGAAGGGCGGGTAGCCGGGCGGGGCGTAGCCCACCGTGGCGGACTTGACCTTCAATTCATCAGTCAGGTATTCCAGGCAAAGGCGGTCCAGCTCGCCGGTTGTGACCCCCGGCTTGACGTAGGGGGTGATGAAATCGAGGACTTTGGCGGCGTCCTGGCAGGCGGCGCGCATCTTGGCCAGGTCGGCCGGATTGGTAATTGTGCCCATGGAGTAACTTGACGATCTCTCGCTTGAATGTCTGCTTGAAAGAATAGTAGAATTATAGGCTTCCCTAAAATTTTGGGGAGCAATCGGGTTACGGCAAGAGCCGATCCCGACGAAGGTAGGGCTCAAAGCTGGGTTCACTTCTCAAGGCCATTCAATGGCCCAAACGATCTGTTTCATGAGATCGGCGGCATGTCCTGAAGTTTCACCGCAAGCGAAGGTTGTGGAGCGAAATCGGGCAGGCAGTCAGGTTCTGAGGCGGGGCGGGTGGGCTGTTGTGGCCTTAAGCCAAGTGGGGCGGCTGGAATCTTACTCAAGTTGGGGCACGGCGTGCTTGTAAGCCCGGTCATGTTTTTGAGCGGCGATGCAGGTTCGGTATGGGCGCCAGATTAAGTTCTTGAAAACCTTCGGGTTTTTTGAAGAAATGCCCTGGCGGCCTGATGCGCAAGAGGGCGTCAAGCCTGAATGTGAAGAGCTGGATTTCGCTGCCAACAAAACAAGTCCGGGTGCGCTGAACCCCGGAAACTTCCAGGAATCTCCTGGAGTGTCTGGCTCAGCGCCTGCTTGTGTAGAACAAGCATGGGCAAGTGTGCGGTGCAGGGTTCCTGTTGTGTCGGTCGTCTGGGTTTATCGCGGAAGCAGTAGTTTTATTGCGGCAGTGATCGGTCGGCCCGGTTAAAATTTTGTCCATCCCGCGTGTTGCGGGAAATCGCGCGTCTCACCACCCAGGGTGTCAGCCAGATGCTGATGCAGGTGCGGCGCAAGAAACCAACCCTTGGAGAATTACATGTCTTTGATGCGCGAAATGCTGGAAGCGGGTGTCCACTTTGGTCACCAGACCCGTTACTGGAACCCCAAGATGGCTCCGTACATCTTCGGTCACCGCAACAAGATTCACATCATCAACCTGGAAAAGACGGTTGATAAGTACCAGGAAGCCACCAAGTTCGTGAAGCAGCTGGCTGCTCGCGGCGGCAACATCCTGTTTGTCGGCACCAAGCGCGCTGCTCGCGAGCTGGTCGCCTCTGAAGCCGCTCGTTGCGGCATGCCCTTCGTCGACGCTCGCTGGCTCGGCGGCATGCTGACCAACTTCAAGACGGTCAAGACCTCGGTCAAGCGCCTGAAGGACATGGAAGTCGTCGTCGCTGAAGGCGGCGCCGAGCGCATGATCAAGAAGGAAGGCCTGCTGTTCCAACGCGAACTGGACAAGCTGAACAAGTCGATCGGCGGTATCAAGGACATGAACGGTCTGCCTGACGCCATGTTCGTCATCGACGTCGGCTACCACAAGATCGCCATCGCCGAAGCCAAGACGCTGGGTATCCCCGTCGTCGCCGTGGTTGACACCAACCACTCGCCGGACGGCATCGACTATGTCATCCCCGGTAACGATGACTCGGCCAAGGCCATCGCGCTGTACGCCAAGGGCATCGCCGACGCCGTGCTGGAAGGCCGCGAACAGAACATCAATGGTCTGGTCGAAGAGCAAGGCGAAGGTCAGGAAGAGTTCGTTGAAGTGCAGGACAACCAGGCCTAAGCCTGCTGTCATGTCCGGCGATTAGTGTTCGGGGGCGGCTTTTGAAACAGAACCGCTCCCGCCTCGCCGGCACTGCGAAGGTGGGCTCCCATCTTCCTGGCCCGCCACTGGCGGGCGTCCCATCGAATCAAATCACTGCCCCGGCGAGCCGGGGCGTGTCTTAGCAAAAATTGGAGCAAACATGGCTGAAATTACCGCTGCCCTGGTCAAGGAACTGCGCGAGAAGACCGACGCGCCCATGATGGAGTGCAAGAAGGCCTTGACGGAAGCCGAAGGCGACCTGGCTCGTGCCGAGGAAATCCTGCGCGTCAAGCTGGGCAACAAGGCCAGCAAGGCCGCTGCCCGCGTCACCGCCGAGGGCCTGATCGGTCTGTTCATCTCCGCCGACGCCAAGAAAGGCGCCGTGGTCGAAATCAACTGCGAAACCGACTTCGTTGCCAAGAACGACGACTTCGTCGGCTTCGTGAACAAGCTGGCTGAACTGGTTGCCACGCAGAACCCGGCCGACGTCGCCGCTCTGTCGGCCCTGCCGTTCGGTGAAGGCACCGTTGAAACGACCCGTACCGCCTTGATCGGCAAGATCGGCGAAAACATCTCGATTCGCCGCTTCGAGCGCATCGAAACGCCGAATGCGCTGGCAAGCTACGTGCACGGCGGCAAGATCGGCGTGCTGGTGGAATACTCCGGCGCCGAAGAAGTGGGCAAGGACCTGGCGATGCACATCGCCGCCACGAAGCCCAAGGCCCTGAACGCCGACGGCGTGAACCCGGCCGACATCGCCGCCGAGCGTTCGGTTGCCGAGCAGAAAGCCGCCGAATCCGGCAAGCCGGCTGACATCGTCGCCAAGATGGTTGAAGGTTCGGTCGCCAAGTTCTTGAAGGAAGTGACCCTGCTGTCGCAACCTTTCGTCAAGAACGACAAGCACACGGTTGAGCAGCACCTGAAGGCCAATGGCGCTTCGATCAGCAAGTTCGTGCTGTTTGTTGTCGGCGAAGGTATCGAGAAGAAGACCAGCGACTTTGCCGCTGAGGTTGCCGCTGCCGCCGCCGGCGCAGCCTAACCGTCAGGGGTAGTGCTTAAAGGCCGGCACTAGATTAAATTCTAGTCCGGCCTTTTTACGCCGAGGGGCCGGTCCGGGTGCAGCAGCGCCCGGCAGATAGTCAGCCCTGGGGCATTGAGGGTCACCCTCATTCTTGTCTTACACTTTCGTCGGATTGTTCTTCGGGATATCACCTATGAGCAGCAGAGCATACAAACGGGTTCTTCTCAAACTCTCCGGCGAGGCGCTGATGGGCGAGGATGCTTTTGGCATCAACCGTTCCACCATCGTCCGCATGACCGATGAGATCGCCGAAGTCGCCGCCACGGGCGTCGAACTGGCCATCGTCATTGGCGGAGGTAACATTTTCCGTGGCGTCGCCCCGGGTGCGCAGGGCATGGACCGCGCCACCGCCGACTACATGGGCATGATGGCCACCATCATGAACGCGCTTGCCCTGCAAGACGCGCTGAAGCACAAGGGCATCGACACCCGCGTACAATCCGCCCTGAACATCGATCAGGTCGTCGAACCCTACATCCGCCCGAAGGCTTTGCGCTACCTCGAAGAGGGCAAGGTCGTCATCTTCGCCGCGGGCACGGGCAACCCCTTCTTCACGACCGACACCGCCGCCGCCTTGCGTGGCGCCGAAATCGGCGCGGAGATCGTGTTGAAAGCCACCAAAGTGGACGGCATCTACAGTGCGGATCCCAACAAGGATCCCACCGCGACGCGCTATGCGCGGATCAGCTTCGATGAAGCGATCGTGCGCCGTCTGGAAGTCATGGACGCCACGGCCTTCGCACTGTGCCGTGACCAGAAACTGCCGATCAAAGTGTTTTCGATCAATAAGTCCGGCGCGCTCAAGCGAGTGGTCAGCGGCGAAGACGAAGGCACGTTGGTACACGTTTAAAGAAAAGGAAATTCCATGAGCGCAGCAGAAATTCGCAAATCCGCCGAAGCCAGGATGGCCAAGTCGCTTGATACGCTCAAGATCAACCTGGGCAAGATCCGGACGGGCCGCGCCCACACCGGCATCCTGGACCACGTGCAGGTCGAGTACTACGGCTCGCCGGTGCCAGTTGGCCAGGTCGCCAACGTGAACCTCGTGGACGCCCGCACCATCAGCGTGCAGCCCTACGAAAAGCACATGGCCGGCCCGATCGAAAAGGCCATCCGTGAATCGGATCTGGGCCTGAACCCGATCTCGATGGGCGACACCATCCGCGTGCCGATGCCCGCCCTGACCGAAGAGCGCCGCCGCGACCTGACCAAGGTTGTGCGCAGCGAAGGCGAAGACGCCAAGATCGCCGTGCGCAACCTGCGCCGTGAAGCGAACGAAGCCCTGAAGAAGCTGGTCAAGGACAAGGAAATCTCCGAGGACGACGAACGTCGTGCGCAGGACGATGTCCAGAAGCTGACCGATCGCGCCGTGGCCGACATCGACAAGATGGTCGTCCAGAAAGAAGCGGAAATCATGACCGTATAATCCGTGATTGCTTCGGGGCGGGCGGCTTGGCCGTATCGCTCCGGCGTCAGGATTTTCTTGCCCATGCGCCGTCCTTACCATTGCTTCGCAGCACCCTTACGCAGCAATGGAACGACGGCGCAGGTTTTTCTCCCGTAGTTTCGATATTGGCCGGCTTTCCGCGCTTAAGTCCCACATCCATGGCAACCAGTTCGACCCAGGCGGTTCCCGATACTCGCGACATCCCAGAACACGTGGCCATCATCATGGACGGCAACGGGCGATGGGCTACGCGACGGCTGCTGCCTCGCACGGCCGGCCACGCCAAGGGCGTGCAGGCGGTGCGCCGGGTGGTTGAAGCCTGCGGCCGCGCGGGCGTGCGCTATCTGACGCTGTTTGCGTTCAGTTCCGAAAACTGGCGCCGGCCCGCCGAAGAAGTTTCGCTGCTGATGCGCCTGTTCGTGCAGGCGCTTGAACGCGAAATCGGCAAGCTCGAAGAGCAGGGCGTGCGCTTGCACGTCATCGGTGACCTGAGCGCGTTCGAGCCCCGCTTGCAAGAGCTGATCCTGGCCGCGCAGGCGCGCACCGCCCACAACGACCGCCTGCACCTGACCGTGGCGGCCAACTACGGGGGCCGCTGGGACATTCTTCAAGCCACGCGCGCGATGCTCGCGGCCGAACCTGATCTGGCCGCCCACCCCGAGCGGGTCGACGAAGAGCGGCTGGCCCGCCACTTGTCGATGTCCTGGGCGCCCGAGCCCGACCTGTTCATCCGCACCGGCGGTGAGCAGCGCATTTCCAATTTCCTGATCTGGCAGATGGCCTACGCGGAGTTCTACTTCACGGATCGCTATTGGCCGGACTTCGGCGCCGCCGAGTTGCAGGCGGCGTTTGACTGGTATCGCACCCGCGAACGCCGCTTCGGCCGCACCAGCGCGCAAGTCAGCGAAACCGGCGCGCAGTAAGCAGACCGCGACAAGCGCGTCTTTCCAGAGCAGCACACGAGGAGACCGTCATATGTTGGGCCAGCGTATCGTTACCGCCGTCATCCTGTTGGCCATTCTGGCCGCCGCGATGATCAGCGCGAATCCCTGGTGGTTTGTTGCCTTGCTGGCCCTGGCCGCCGCGTGCGCCAACTGGGAATGGCTGCGCTTGACGCTGCCCCAGCCCCCGTCCCCCCTGATTGCCATCGGCGTCGCCGTGCTGTTGTTTTGCGGCATGCTGGCGTTGGCGTCGGCCTGGCTGGCGGGCAACGGCGTGGGCTGGCGCGATCCTGCGTGGGTGTTGCGCTATGTGGTGCCGGCCGTGGCGGCCGTCTGGTTGTTGGGCGGCTTCACGGCCGTAATCCAGGGCCGTTCCGACGCTTCGCCTGCCAGCCTGGGCTGGTCCGTCTTTTCGGTCCCCGCCGCGTTTGCGGCCTGGGCCGTGCTGGCGCAGATGTTCATCGCGCGCGGCGCGGGGTTCGTGGTGTCGCTGTTGGCGCTGGTTTGGGTGGCCGACATTGCCGCTTATTTCGCCGGCCGGGCGTTCGGCAAGCGTAAACTGGCCCCTCGGGTCAGCCCGGGCAAGACCATTGAGGGCGCCATTGCGGGCGTGTTGGGCGCCGTGATCTGGATCGGCTTGTCCAGCTTGTGGGACGGCTCGTTCGGCCATGCGCTGGTTGAACGCTGGAGCTTCGGGCTGGCGTTGCCCATCGCTGCGTTGCTGGGCGTGGTGTCCATCGTTGGCGACCTGTTCGAATCGCTGCTCAAGCGCCGCGCCGGCCGCAAGGATTCCAGCACGCTGCTGCCGGGCCATGGTGGGGTTTATGACCGCATCGATGCGATTCTTCCGGTTGCGCCGTTTGCGCTACTTTTGTCTGGAGTGTTGTTTTGACGGCTTTTCAACGCGTCGTCGTGCTGGGGTCGACCGGGTCGATCGGTGAAAGCACGCTGGATGTGATTGCCCGCCACCCCGATCGGTTGGCGGTTTACGCGCTGTCCGCGTACAGCCGGATGGAACGCCTGGCGGAACAGGCGCAGGCCAGCCACGCCGCCGTTGTGGTGGTGCCGGATGACGCGGCCCGCAAGCAATTCACCGCCGCCTGGAAAAGCAAGCGGGCGATGCCCGAAATCCGCGTCGGCGCCCAGGCGCTGGCGGACACCGCGGCTGACCCTGAATGCGATTCCGTCATGGCCGCCATCGTCGGCGCTGCCGGTTTGCCCGCGGCGCTGGCGGCGGCCCGCAGCGGCAAGCGCGTGTTGTTGGCCAACAAGGAAGCCCTGGTCGCTGCCGGGTCATTGTTCATGCAGGCCATTCGCGACCACGGCGCCGAGCTGCTGCCCATCGACAGCGAACACAATGCCATTTTTCAATGCCTGCCCCACGGCGGGCGCGCGCAGGCGCCCGATGCACCCGCGCCGGGCGTGCGCCGTCTGCTCCTGACGGCCTCTGGCGGCCCCTTCCGGGGGCGCGACCTTGAAGACCTGCACGATGTGACGCCCGCCCAGGCGTGCGCCCATCCGAACTGGAGCATGGGCCGCAAGATCTCGGTGGACTCGGCCACCATGCTGAACAAAGGTCTGGAAGTGATCGAGGCGCATTGGCTGTTCGCCATGCCGCCCGATCGCATCGAAGTCGTGGTGCACCCGCAAAGCGTCGTGCATTCGATGGTCGAATACGACGACGGTTCGGTGCTGGCGCAGCTGGGGCAGCCCGACATGCGCACGCCCATCGCCTACGGGCTGGGCTTTCCGGATCGCCTGGCAAGCGGCGTTGGCCCGCTGGACCTCACGCGTCTGGGCCGGCTGGATTTCGAAAAGCCTGATCTGGCCCGGTTTCCCTGCCTGGCGCTGTCTTTCGCCGCGCTGCGGGCCGGGCAGGGCGCCTGCGTGGCGCTGAACGCCGCCAATGAAGTCGCCGTGGCGGCCTTCCTGGATGGCCGCCTGCCCTACACCTGGATCGCGCGCGTCATCGAAGCCACCCTGGAGTGGCAAGCCGCCCGGGCATCTGTTACGCTCAACAGTCTTGACGAAGTGCTGGCGCTGGATGCCGACGCGCGCATCTTCGCCGGTAACCTTGGGCTGGCCTGATGGCTGGCCCCGCTTGCTTCTGATTCCCTAGATCCCGATCCCGATGCTTTTCACCCTGCTGGCCTTTGCGGTAGCGCTTGGCTCCCTGATCACCTTCCATGAGCTGGGGCACTATTGGGTGGCTCGGCTTTGCGGCGTCAAGGTGCTGCGGTTTTCGCTGGGCTTTGGCAAGGTCATCTTGCGTCGCACGGATAAAAACGGTACCGAATGGGCCGTTTCTGCCTTGCCGCTGGGCGGCTACGTCAAAATGCAGGACGACGCGCCCGCCGGGGCCAGCCCGGCCGAGGCCGCCAGCGCGTTCAACAACAAATCCGTGGGCAAGCGCATCGCCATCGTTGCCGCCGGCCCCATCTTCAACCTGATCCTGGCGGTTTTCCTGTACGCCGGCCTGAACATGGCCGGTACGGACGAACCGCAGGCCATCATCGCCCAACCCGCTGCCGAGACGCCCGCCGCGAATGCCGGCCTGCTTGCGGGTGACCGCATCCTGGCCGTGGACGGCCAGGAAATTGCTTCGTGGTCTGACGCCCGCTGGCGCCTGATGGACGTCATGTCCACCGGCGGCCGCGCGCTGATCGAAGTCAGCACGCCATCCGGCGCCGTCCAGCAACGCGAACTCAATCTACCGCCCAACGCCATGGACCCGTCCTCGGGGGATCCCCTGGCTGCGGCCGGCATCCGCCTGGCTCAACCCAAGCCCGGCGTGCGCGCCGTGAACGACGGCGGGGAAGGGCAGGCGGCGGGTATGCGTACCGGTGACCTGATTGTGGCCATCAATGGCCAACCCACGCCGGAAACGGGATCGGTCATCAAGCAAATCCAGCAAAGTGCCGGCCAGACGCTAACGCTGACCCTGCTGCGCGATGGCGCCAATATTTCGCTGAACGTGACGCCGCGCGCCGAAACAGTCAATGGCCAGGAAATCGGCCGGCTGGGCGTGCAGTTGGGCGGCGACGTGCCGATGGTCACGGTCCGCTATGGCCTGTTCGAAAGCGTATGGCGCGGCGCGGTTCGCACCTGGGATACCGCCTGGTTCTCGCTGCGCATGATGGGCCGCATGGTCACGGGCGATGTCTCGTGGCGCAACGTCAGCGGCCCGGTCACCATTGCCGACTATGCCGGCCAGACCGCCCGAATCGGCATTGTTGCGTATATCGCCTATATTGCCTTGATCAGTATCAGCCTGGGCGTACTAAATTTGCTGCCCATTCCTATGCTGGATGGCGGCCATCTGCTGTACTATCTCGTCGAAATTGTGCGGGGTAGCCCGCCGCCAGCGAGGTGGATCGATATCGGACAGCGCGCCGGCATAGGTTTATTGGCAGGCCTGATGGGCCTTGCGCTGTTCAACGATTTCACGCGTTTATTCACGTAAACGCGATTTAGCATAAAATCCCCCGCCATTTGCACGACCGAGGATACTCAAGGATGTCTTTTCGCCGGATGTTTCATCACAAAAAGGGTGTACTGCCGGGTCTCATCGCCGCATTAATGCTGCCGGCCATGGCCCAAGCCTTCGACCCTTTTGTCGTGCGGGATATCCGCGTAGAGGGTATTCAACGGACTGACGCCGGCACCGTCTTCGGTTATCTCCCCGTCAAGGTGGGCGAGAAATTCACCGAAGAAGAGGCTACCGAGGCCATTCGCCGCCTGTACGGCACGGGCTTTTTCACCGACGTGCAGATCCAGACGGATAACAACGTTGTTGTGGTCGTCGTGCAAGAACGCCCGACGATCGCCTCCGTCAACTTCAACGGCATGCGCGAATTCGACTCCAAGGCGATCACCACGTCGCTGGGGCAGGTCGGTTTTGCCGAAGGCCGCATATTCGACCGCTCGATGCTCGAGCGCGCGGAATACGAACTGAAGCAGCAATACCTGTCCAAGGGCAAGTACGGCGTCGAAGTCACCTCCACCGTGACCCCGCTGCCGCGTAATCGCGTGGGCGTGAGCTTCGACGTGTTCGAAGGCGACGTTGCCCGCATCCAGGAAATCCGCTTCGTCGGCAACAAGGCGTTCTCGGAAAGCGACCTGCTTGACGAGTTCAAGCTGACGACGCCGGGCTGGCTGACCTGGTACACCGATACCGACAAGTATTCCCGCGAAAAGCTGGAAGGCGACCTGGAACGCCTGCGTTCGTTCTACCTGGACCAGGGGTACCTGGAATTCACGGTCGAACCCCCGCAGGTCACCATCTCGCCCGACCGCAAGGACATCCGCATCACGATTACCGTTCACGAAGGCGAACCCTACAAGGTGCGCAGCGTGAAACTGGCCGGCAACCTGCTGGGCCTGGACAAGGAAATCAACGCGCTGGTGCAGACCAAGCCCAACGAGACGTTCTCGGCCGCCAAGGCCAACGACTCGGCCAAGGCCATTACCGACTACCTGGGCGAATTGGGCTACGCGTTCGCCAACGTCAACCCGAACCCGCAACTGGACCGCGCCAAGCACGAAGCCGACCTGACGTTCTACGTCGACCCGAGCCGCCGTGTGTATGTGCGCCGCATCCAGATCGGTGGCAACACCCGCACGCGCGACGAAGTTGTGCGCCGCGAAATGCGCCAGCAGGAAGCCGCCTGGTACGACGCCAAAGACATCAAGACGTCCCGCGACCGCGTTGACCGCCTGGGTTACTTCAGCGACGTCAACGTCAAGACCGATCCGGTTCCGGGTTCGCCCGACCAGGTCGATGTGAACGTCGACGTGAAAGAAAAGCCCACCGGCATGATCAACCTGGGCGTGGGCTACGGCTCGTCCGAAAAGGCGATTCTGTCGGCCGGTATCAGCGAAGACAACGTTTTCGGCAGCGGCACCAACCTGACGCTGCAATTGAACACCAGCAAGACGAACCGCGCGGTCGTGCTGTCGCACACCGACCCGTACTGGACCAAGGAAGGCATCAGCCGCACCACGTCCGCGTACTACCGCGTGACCGAGCCCTGGAACAACAACGACGGCGACTACCGCGTCAAGGCCATCGGCCTGGGCATGAACTTCGGTATTCCGATTTCGGAATACGACCGGATCTTCCTGGGCGCCAACTACGAACACAACCAGATCGACCTGTTCACGAATTCGCCGCAGGCGTACAGGGACTTTGTGGGTCAGTATGGCGATTCGACCAACTCGGTCATCTTCAGCACCGGCTGGTCCAAGGACACGCGTGACAGCGCGCTGGCGCCGACCAAGGGGTCGTACACCCGCCTGAAGGCCGACGTGTCCACCGTCGACCTGCAATACACGATGTTGACGGGCCAACAGCAGTACTTCGTGCCGCTGGGGGGGTCGTACACCCTGGCCTTGAACGGCATGGTGGACTGGGGCCGCAGTTACGGCAGCAAGGATTACCCGGTCATCAAGAACGTGTATGCCGGCGGTATTGGCACCGTTCGCGGGTATGAGGGCTCGTCGCTGGGTCCGCGCGATACGCTTACCGGCGACTACCTGGGCGGTACGCGCCGTATCGTGGCCAACGCGCAGTTGTATCTGCCGTTCCCGGGCGCCACCAAGGACCGCACGCTGCGTTGGTTCATCTTCAGCGATGCGGGCCAGGTCGCAGCCGGCAGTGGTCTTAGTTGCACCCGCGGCCGCGACAACACCGAAGTCGAGGATCCTTGCGGCTGGCGTTTCTCGGCGGGTGTCGGCCTGTCGTGGCAGTCGCCGATGGGACCGTTGCAGCTGTCTTACGCCCGTCCGCTTAACTCCAAGCAGGGTGACGACAAGCAAAGCTTCCAGTTCCAGATCGGTACCGGTTTCTAAGCGCGCCGTTACGCTTGAAAACAAGGGAGGGGCCCCCGGGCCCGGCTCCCTTGCTGTTTAGTGGCACAATACACACTTTGGCTTTGCCTTACTGGAAGGTGAGATTTTCATGATGTCTGATTTCGCACTTAAATCATCGAATACGCCGCGCGCCAAGCGCCGTGGCAAGCTGGGCGGCTCCATTGCCCTGGTGGGTGCTCTCATTCTCGGTTCGGCTGCTGCGATTCCTGCACAGGCTCAAAACACCAAGATCGGCTTCGTCAATACCGAGCGAATCCTGCGTGAATCGGGCCCGGCCAAGACGGCGCAAAGCAAGATCGAAGCCGAATTCAAGAAGCGCGACGACGAGCTCCAGCGCCTGAACAACAGCTTGCGTTCGCAAGCCGAGAAGTTCGACAAGGACGCTCCGGTTCTGTCGGAATCCGACCGCGTCAAGCGCCAGCGCGAACTGTCCAACCTGGATACCGACCTGCAACGCAAGCGTCGTGAATTCCAGGAAGACTTCAATCGCCGCCGCAATGAAGAGTTCTCGGGCATCGTCACGAAGGCCAACGAGGCCATCAAGCGCATCGCCGAGCAAGAAAGCTACGACCTGATCATCCAGGACGCCGTGACGGTCAACCCGCGCATCGACATCACCGACAAGGTGATTCAGAGCCTGGGCAAGTAAGCAGCACCCGTCACACCATGCCGGTTTTACTGGATCTTGCTCGCGCGCCGACTCTTGAAGCACTGTTGAGCGCCGCCAATACCCAGGGTATGGACTGGCGCATCAGCGCGCCCCAGGGCGCAGAACCTTTCAAGGTCTGCGGTATCGGGACGCTGTCTTCGGCGGGTAGCCGGGAAATCACTTTCCTGGCCAACCCCCGCTACCAGAGCCAACTGACCACCACGCAAGCCGGGGCGGTCATTGTCTCGGCCGACGTGGCCGAGGCGCTGGAAGCACAGGGCGCCGATCGGCCGCCCTTTGCGCTGGTCGTCTGCAAACACCCCTATCTGCTGTATGCCCGTGTGGCGCAATGGTTTGACGCTGCGCGTCGGCCGGCGTTGCCGGGTTCCACGCATCCGTCCGCCGTGGTTGCGCCCGATGCCGTCCTTGAAGAGGGCGTGCGTATCGGCCCCAATTGCGTGATCGAGGCGGGCGCTCGCATCGGTCGCGACACGGTCCTGGGACCGGGCTGCGTGGTCGGAGAAGGCTCGTCCATCGGCGCGGGCAGCCGCCTGCACGCACACGTCACCCTTTACGAAGGCGTGAAAGTGGGCGAGCGGGCCATCATCCACAGCGGCGCCGTGTTGGGCGCCGACGGTTTCGGCTTTGCGCCGGACCCGACGCTGGGGCAGGGCGCCTGGGGCAAGATTCCCCAGCTGGGCGGCGTGTCCGTGGGCAACGATGTCGAAATCGGTGCCAACACCACCGTCGACCGGGGCGCGTTGGACGACACCGTGGTGTCGGACGGCGTCAAGCTGGACAACCAGATCATGGTGGCGCACAACGTGCGCATCGGCGCGCATACCGCCGTGGCGGCGTGCGTGGGCATCGCCGGCTCCACCACCATCGGCGAACGCTGCACCATCGGCGGCGCCGCGATGCTGTCGGGCCATTTGACCTTGGGCGACGACGTGCACATCTCGGGTGGCACGGCGGTCACCTCCAGCATCACCAAGCCAGGCCGCTATACCGGGGTGTTCCCGTATGCCGAGCATGGCGACTGGCAGCGCAACGCCGCCGTGATACAACAGTTGGCGCAACTGCGCCGTCGCGTGCGCACGCTGGAAAAAGACTAGAGCGCGCAATTGCCGCCTGGGCGTGCACGCGCCAAAATCATTTCATCTCGCAGGAAAGCATAGAAAAATGGAACTCGACATCAAGGGGATCATGGAGAGGCTGCCGCATCGTTATCCGATGCTGCTGATTGATCGCGTCGTCGAAATGGTGCCCGGCAAATCCATTGTCGCCATCAAGAATGTCTCGATCAATGAACCGTTTTTCAACGGCCACTTCCCCCACCATCCGGTGATGCCGGGCGTGCTTATCGTGGAAGCCATGGCGCAAGCCTCGGCGCTGTTCTCGTTCACGGACGAAAACGGCGGCCTCAAGTGCGATAGCTCGAAGACGGCTTACTACCTGGTCGGCGTCGACGGCGCGCGCTTTCGCCGCCCCGTTGTGCCGGGTGATCAACTGCGCATCGAAGTCGAAGCCGAACGCCTGAGCCGCAGCATCTGTAAGTACGCCGCGCGCGCCACGGTTGACGGGCAAGAAGTGGCGTCCGCCAAGCTGATGTGCGCGATTCGCAGCCTGGAAGAGTAAATGGCAGGAAACATCCATCCCACCGCAGTCGTTGATCCAGCGGCAAAAATCGACCCGAGCGCCATCATCGGCCCGTTCGCAATGGTGGGACCAGACGTCACCATCGGCGCGGGGACCGAAATCGGCCCGTACTGCATGGTTGACGGCGTCACGACTATCGGCCGCGACAACCGTTTTTACCGCTACTGCTCGATCGGCGGCATGCCGCAAGACAAGAAGTACGCCGGTGAAAAGACGCGTCTGACGATCGGCGACCGCAATACCGTGCGCGAATTTGTCACGCTGAACACGGGCACCGTGCAGGATGGCGGTGAGACGACGCTGGGCAGTGACAACTGGATCATGGCGTACGTGCACGTGGCGCATGATTGCCACGTCGGCAGCCACACCATTCTGGCCAACTCGGTGCAACTGGGTGGGCACGTACATGTGGGCGACTGGGCCATCATCGGCGGCCTGACCGGCGTGCACCAGTTTGCACGCGTGGGCGCCCACACGATGACGGGCGGCAACAGTTCGCTGATGCAGGATTCGCCTCCGTTCGTGCTGGCGGCGGGCAACCCGTGCCGGCCCGTGGGCATCAACGTCGAAGGCCTGAAGCGTCGCGGTTTTACCCCCGTGATGATTTCGGCACTGCGCGAAGCCTACAAGATCATCTATCGCCGTGGTTTGCCGCTGGACGCCGCGCGCGCTGAACTGTACAAACGCCAACAAGAAAGTCCCGAAGCGGCCGAGCATCTGCAAACGATGCTCGATTTTCTGGACGTCGCCTCGCGCGGCATCATCCGTCCATGAATACGCGGATCGGCATGGTGGCCGGCGAGCCTTCGGGCGACTTGCTGGCCGGTCGGATCATTGCCGGTCTGCAAGCGCGCGATGCCGGCGTGCGGTGCGAAGGCATCGGCGGCCCGCAAATGCAGGCCCGCGAATTTGACGTCTGGCATCCCATGCATGCGCTGACCGTGTTTGGCTACGTCGACGCGCTCAAGCGCCTGCCCAGCCTGCTGAGCACCTATCGCGACGTCAAGCGCCGCTGGCTGGCCGAGCCGCCCAAGGTCTTCGTGGGCATTGATGCCCCCGATTTCAACCTGCGGCTGGAACACCAATTGCGCCTGGCCGGTACCCCCACGGTGCATTTCGTTGGCCCGTCCATCTGGGCGTGGCGCTACGAACGCATCCACAAGATCCGTGAATCCGTGTCTCACATGCTGGTGCTTTTCCCGTTCGAGGAAGAGATCTACCGCAAAGAGAATATTCCGGTCACCTACGTGGGTCACCCCTTGGCGGGTGCCATCCCGATGCAGCCGGATCGCGCTGCGGCGCGCGCAAGCCTGGGTATCGGCCCGAACGCGCGCGTGCTGGCGATTTTGCCCGGTAGCCGCTCCTCCGAAATCCGCCTGCTGGCCCCGCGCTTCCTGCAAGCCGCCCAGCTGTTGATGAAGAAAGATCCCGCCCTGCAATGCGTCGTGCCCATGGTCAACGACCAGCGCCGCGCCGAATTCCAGGCGATTCTGGCCGAGCATCCGGTGCCCGGCCTGCGCTGCATTACCGCGGACGACCTGCATGGCGCCGGCGGCGATCGCAAGGCGCCCGTTGCCTGGTCCGTGATGGAAGCGGCTAACGCGGTGTTGGTGGCCAGCGGCACGGCCACGTTGGAAACGGCGCTGTACAAGCGCCCCATGGTGATCTCGTACGTGTTGTCGCCCTGGATGCGCCGCATCATGACGTGGAAGTCGGGGCAGCAGCGGCCGTATCTACCGTGGGTGGGCCTGCCCAACGTGCTGCTGCGCGATTTCGCGGTGCCTGAATTGCTGCAAGACGACGCCACGCCCGAAAAGCTGGCCGAGGCCACGTGGGCATCGTTGACCGACGACGCGCTGATCGCCCGGGTCGAAGCCCGCTTTACCGCCATGCACCAGGAATTGCTGCGCGACACGCCGGCCCTGGCGGCCCAGGCGATTCTGGAGGTGGCGGGTGGAGCAGCCTGAACTGTTCGCGGCCCCCGTGCAGCCCGCCATGGTGACGGCGGGCGTGGACGAGGCGGGCCGTGGGCCGCTTGCCGGCGCGGTCTACGCGGCGGCCGTGATCCTGAACCCGGCCCGGCCCATCGATGGGCTGGCCGATTCCAAAGTGCTTAAAGCCGCCACCCGCGAGGCGCTGGCGCTTGAGATCCAGGAATACGCCCTGGCCTGGTGCGTTGCCAGTGCCAGCGTGCAGGAAATCGATACCCTGAATATCCTGCGGGCCACGATGCTGGCCATGCAGCGGGCGGTGCAGGGCTTGTCCTTGCCCGCCCAGCTTGCCTTGGTGGACGGCAACCAGGCGCCCAAGCTCGGTTGCACCGTGCAGACGGTCATCAAGGGCGATGCGCTGGTGCCGGCAATTTCCGCCGCCTCCATCCTGGCCAAGACCGCGCGCGATGCCGATCTGGTGCGCCTGCACAGCCTGTATCCGCAATACGCTTTTGACCAGCACAAGGGCTACGGCACCGCGCTGCACCTGCAAATGCTGCGCGAACACGGCCCCTGCGCCGAACACCGCCGCAGCTTCGCCCCGATCAAGGCGTTTGGCCTGGCGTCATGAAGCACATCAGTTCCCGCGAGAACCCCGCAGTCAAGGCCCTGGCCAAACTGGCCGGCACGGCCGGCAAGCGCGGCGCGCCCGTGTTGCTGGACGGCGTGCACCTGTGCCAAGCCTGGTTGCACCACCACGGCGCGCCGGACCGGGCCATCTTCGATGTGGACCGCCTGGCGCAACCCGATATTGCCGCGTTGGCAGCCGCCGTTCCCGACGCCCGCTGCCTGGCGCTGGACGCGCGCCTGATGCAATCGTTGGCCAGCGTGGAAAGCGGGCAGGGCGTGGCCTTTCTGGTCACCCCCGAGCCGTTGGAAATGCCGGCCGATATCGACGAAAACTGCGTTCTGTTCGATCGTATCCAAGACCCCGGCAACGTCGGCACGCTGCTGCGCACCTGCGCGGCGGCGGGCGTGAAACGCGTGTTCCTGGCAACCGGTACCGCCGCCGCGTGGTCGCCCAAGGTCTTGCGCAGCGGCCAAGGCGCACACTTCGCCCTGGACATCCATGAACACGTTGACCTGGCTGGCTTGTTGCCCAGCCTGCGCGTGCCGCTGGTGGCAACCGCGCTGGACGGCGCACAGAACCTTTACGAAGGCGCGTTGCCGGCCCGGTGCGCCTGGGTCTTCGGGCACGAGGGCCAGGGCGTGGATCCCGCTTTGCTTGCCGCCGCCCGGCTCAAGGTCTGCATCCCGCACGACATGGCCGCCGTCGAGTCCTTGAACGTCGGTGCGGCCGCTGCGATCTGTTTGTTCGAGCAGCGGCGACAGGCGCTCTCTCGCGCTGAATACTGAATAATCCGTCGTTTTTTCCCTTTTTTGAGCCGGTCCAACGATCTGGCCCCGCTTATACTCGCGCCTGCTTAAGGCTCAATTGCGACGCAAATACGGTGCAAATACGGCGCGAATACGGCGCGAATACGACGCGCGGGCGATCACGCGAACGACCAGACAGGGTTAGCTTGCGCTACTGGGGCGCGGGCCGGCACGACCGGCAGGCCGTCCGTTATTAAGGCACGTTTTGTAAAATCCAGTCGCACTCATATACTTCACGCTTTAAATTTCTGCGAGATGGCTATGACGGCGTCGCCGGTTCCGAAAATGAAGGCGTGGATGGCGCAGGCGCATGTGTCCGGTGTGGCACACACCGGCCGGGCGCTGCTGTTGGCTTCCACCTGCGCGCTTGCACTGACCGCGTGCATGTCGGTCAGCACGCAGAAAGTCGGCATGACGCCCGTGGCCTCTGCCGATCCGGTCCACACCATTCAGCTGTCGCGCGTCGTTATCGCAGCCTTGCCGAACGACAGCAACGTGACCTTGCCCGCGGCGTCGCAGTGGCGCCGCGTCGGAGCGTTGCCGCAGGGCGACGTCTACCGTTCGATGGGCGGCTTATTCACCATTCAGACCCGACGGCAGGGTGAAGCTTATCTGGTGGCGTCATCCGGCAAGCTGCTGGGTTTTTACCTGCCGGGCGAAAGCGCGTACATGGCGCTGTCTCGTCCCGTCACTTTGCCTGTGGAGATGCGTCAATGAAAGCGTGGATCAAGGGTGTAGCGGCGATTGCCGTCGCCGTGTTGCTGGCGGGATGCGCGGGCCCGAAGTTTGATGCACTGCATGGCCGCTTGCCGCCGATTGCCGAAGGCAATGGGCGGATTTATTTTTATCAGCCGCAGCCCACCAACCTGGCGGCGGCGCAGCAGAAACTGCGCGTCAACGATGTCGTGGTAGGCCGCAACAAGCCGGGCAGCTTTTTCTTCGTTGATCGCCCCGCCGGCAGCTATGTGGTCACCAACCTGCATTGGACCGGCGACGGCGTGAGCTTCATGCTGGACGCTGGGCAGACGCGTTATGTACGCGTCATGGCCGAGGTGTACGGCGCCACCGGCGCGGTGGGCAAGTTGTCGATGCAGCTGGTCGACCCGCCAGAACTTGCCGAAAACGAGATGCGCGGCCTGCGCTATTGGGGCGCGGCAAGTCCCGAGCGGATGCCGGGCTTCTGACCAAAACCTACAGTTTTGAATAGGTCAAACCTGGGCGCACCATCGGTGCGCCCAAGTTTTTTTCAGCCCCGATCCAGGCCCACTTCCTGCAACACCGTCGTTGCGATTTCTTCAATGGACTTGGTGGTGCTGGACAGCCATGAAATGCCTTCACGGCGCATCATGCGTTCAGCTTCCGCCACTTCGTAGCGGCATTGTTCCAGCTGGGAATAGCGGCTGTTGGGACGGCGTTCGTTGCGAACTTCCGCCAGGCGCTCGGGCTGGATCGACAGGCCGAACAGCTTGGCGCGGTGCGGCGCAATGGTCGAGGGCAGGGTGCCGCGCTCGAAGTCGTCCGGCGTCAGCGGGAAGTTGGCGGCCTTGATGGCATATTGCATTGCCAGGTACAGGCTGGTGGGGGTCTTGCCGCAGCGCGACACGCCCACCAGAATGACGTCGGCCTGGTCCAGCTGGTTGACGAACTGGCCGTCGTCGTGGGCCAGGCTGAAGTTGATGGCGTCGATACGGTTGCGGTACTTTTCGGAATTGGCCTGCATGTGCGACCGGCCGATCGAATGGCTGGACTTCAGGCCCAGCGCCTGTTCGATATGGCTGACGAAGGTGCCGAACAGGTCCATGAAGATGCCGTTCGCCTGGCGAACACGCGCCAGGATCTCGGGGTTGACCAAGGTGCTGAACACAATCGGGGGCACCCCGGCTTCCAGGGCGCTGCGGTCAATCCGCATGGCGACCTCGGCCGCCTTCTCCAGGGTGTCGACGAACGGCAGCCGAATCGGCTTGAATTCCACCTCTTCGAACTGGGACAGCACCGACTGGCTGAAGGTCTCGGCAGTGATGCCGGTGCTGTCGGAAACGATGTATACCGTGCGTGCGATCGGGGTAGATGTCATGTGTAAAAAATTCCAACCAGTCAGATAGCCCAGGGTACTCCACCGAGTACAATCAGGCCCCTATAAGTCACCCCAAGGGCGGTCCAAGGCCAGTTTGGTCAGCGTCTGAAAAAAGCAGTTTTTGTGCTTGCTTCGTGCTTTGACCTAACTCGCTTTCATTCCATTGTAAAAGGTGACTTCAATGTCGTATGTTGTTTTGTTCGAGCAGCTCCGCATGACGGACGTGGACTCGGTAGGAGGCAAGAACGCATCACTAGGCGAAATGATCAGCCAGCTGTCTGGCGCGGGTGTCCGCGTGCCGGGCGGCTTTGCCACGACCGCCGACGCGTTCCGTGATTTTCTGAAGGCCTCGGGCCTGGACAAGCGCATCGCAGAACGCCTGACCACGCTGAACCCCGAAGACGTGCGCGAGCTGGCCACCGCCGGCGCGCAGATCCGCCAATGGATCGTCGAAGCGCCGTTCTCGGCCGAATTCGAAGCACAAATCCGCACGGCCTTTGCCAAGCTCGACGCTGACGGCAAGGGCTCGTTTGCCGTGCGCTCGTCAGCCACGGCGGAAGACCTGCCCGACGCCTCGTTCGCCGGCCAGCAGGAAACCTTCCTGAACGTTGTGGGCATCGACGACGTGCTGGACAAGATCCGCCACGTGTTCGCCTCGCTGTACAACGACCGCGCCATTTCCTATCGCGTGCACAAGGGCTACGCCCACGCCGATGTGGCCCTGTCGGCCGGCATCCAGCGCATGGTGCGTTCCGACAAGGGCAGCGCCGGCGTCATGTTCACCATCGACACCGAATCGGGCTTTGAAGACGTCGTGTTCATCACGTCGTCCTACGGCCTGGGCGAAACCGTCGTGCAAGGCGCGGTCAACCCCGACGAGTTCTACGTCTTCAAGCCCACGCTGGCGCAAGGCAAGTTCCCCATCGTCGGCCGCCGCATCGGCTCCAAGCTGATCAAGATGGAATTCGACCCCGAGCGTCCGGAAGGCCGCGCGGTCCGTACCGTTGACGTGCCGGTGTCTGAGCGCAACCGCTACTCGCTGACCGACGACGAAGTTAACGAACTGGCCCGCTACGCCGTCATCATCGAGCAGCACTACAAGCGCCCGATGGACATCGAATGGGGCCGTGACGGTGTCGACGGCAAGATCTACATCCTGCAAGCGCGACCGGAAACGGTGAAGTCGCAGCAGGGCGCCAACGACGTCCAGCAGCGTTATCGCCTGAAGGCCACCGGCCAGGTCCTGATCACCGGTCGCGCAATCGGCCAGAAGATCGGCGCCGGTCCCGTGCGCGTGGTGGGCGACATCTCCGACATGGACAAGGTCCAGCCGGGCGACGTGCTGGTCACCGACATGACCGATCCCAACTGGGAACCCGTGATGAAGCGCGCCTCGGCCATCGTCACGAACCGTGGCGGCCGTACCTGCCACGCCGCGATCATCGCGCGCGAACTCGGCATTCCGGCAGTGGTGGGTTGCGGCAACGCCACCGACCTGCTCAAGGAAGGCCAGTCCGTGACCGTGTCTTGCGCCGAAGGCGACGAAGGCCGCATCTATGACGGCCTGATCGAAACCGAAGTCGAAGAAGTGCGCCGTGGCGAAATGCCGGCCATCGATCTGAAGATCATGATGAACGTGGGTAACCCCCAGCTGGCGTTCGACTTTGCGCAGATTCCGAACGGCGGCGTCGGTCTTGCACGTCTGGAATTCATCATCAACAACAACATCGGCATCCACCCGAAGGCAGTCCTGGACTACCCGAACGTGGACGGCGAACTGAAGAAGGCCGTGGAATCGGCTGCCCGTGGGCACGCCAGCCCGCGCGCGTTCTTCGTTGAGAAGATGGCGGAAGGCGTGGCGACGATTGCCGCCGCGTTCTATCCCAAGCCGGTCATCGTGCGCATGTCGGACTTCAAGTCCAACGAATACCGCAAGCTGGTGGGCGGTTCGCGCTACGAGCCCGAGGAAGAGAACCCCATGCTGGGCTTCCGTGGCGCATCGCGCTACATCGCCGAGGACTTCGCCGAGTGCTTCCGCATGGAATGCGAAGCGCTCAAGAAGGTTCGCGACGACATGGGCCTGACCAACGTTGAAATCATGGTGCCGTTCGTGCGCACGCTGGGTCAGGCCGAAAAGGTCGTGAACCTGCTGGCCAAGCACGGGCTGGCTCGTGGTGAAAACGGCCTGAAGCTGATCATGATGTGCGAAGTGCCGTCCAACGCCATCCTGGCCGACGAATTCCTGCAATTCTTCGACGGTTTCTCGATCGGTTCCAACGACATGACCCAGCTCACGCTGGGCCTGGACCGCGATTCCGGCATGGAGCTCCTGGCCGCCGACTTCGACGAACGCGACGAAGCCGTGAAGTTCATGCTGCGCCGCGCGATCAAGGCTTGCCTGGCCGCCAACAAGTACGTGGGTATCTGCGGCCAAGGCCCCAGCGACCACCCCGACTTCGCGCAATGGCTCAAGGACGAAGGCATCCTGTCGATGTCGCTCAACCCGGATACGGTTGTCGACACTTGGCAGCGTCTGGCCAAGCAATAAGCGCCTGGCCGTTCCAATAAAAAACCCCGCGTCCGATCAGGACGCGGGGTTTTTTTCTTTAGCGAACGATGCGCGGGCCAGCCACTACGCCGCTTTCAATTCCCGCGCGATCAGCTCCCGCTTGCGGTCGATACCCCAGCGGTAACCCGCCATCGACCCGTCCGTGCGCACCACGCGGTGGCACGGGATGGCCAGCGCGATGGAGTTGGTGGCGCAGGCGCGTGCCACGGCCCGCACGGCGCGAGGTGCCCCGATGCGTTCGGCCACCTGCGTGTAGGTGACCGTGGTGCCCACCGGAATGTCGCGCAACGCCTCCCATACCCGGCGCTGAAAGGCGGTGCCGCGCACGTCCAGCGGCAGGTCCAGCCCGCGCGACGGGTCTTCGACGAAGCTGACCACGGCGGCCACCCAGGTTTCAAACTCGGCATCCGCGCCGATCAGGCGCGCGGCCTTGAAGCGGTCTTGCAGGTTGCGCACCAGGTGTTCCGGGTCGGCGTCCAGCGAAATGTCGCAGATGCCCGTGCCGGTGGCCGCCACCAGCAAGGCGCCCAGCGAACACTGCGCCACCGCGAAGCGGATATCGATGCCTTCGCCGTTCCTGCGAAAGGCCGTGGGCGTCATGCCCAGGATGGCGGGAGCGGCTTCGTAGAACCGGCCGCTGGAATTGAAGCCGGCGTCGTACATGGCGTCGGTGACGCTGGCACTGCTTTCCAGCTGCTGGCGCGCGCGGGCCGCTCGCAGCGCGTTGGCGTAGGCCTTGGGCGTGATGCCGGTCGCCGCCTTGAACACGCGGTGAAAGTGAAAGCGGCTCATGCCGGCCTGTTCGGCCAGCGTGGACAGGTCGGGCGGCTGCTCGGCCTCAAGGGCGCGGCAGGCGCGCTCGACGGCGGCGGCATGCTGTTTGCTTAAAAGCTGTTTGCTTAAAACGGCTGCGGCGGATGGCGGTTTGCTTGCGGCGGCGGCGGTAGGGCTCATCGAAGACTCCTGACATGCGCGTAATGGATTGCGCTTTAGGTTCATGGTCTCAGTCGCCGACTAGCCCCGCACTCCGGATGTTGCGCGCCGCCGTTCAGGCCGGCGCGTAAGCGTCCAGGAAGCGGCGCAGCAGCCCGCCCGCCACGGGCGTGGCGCGCACGTTCGCGGTCAGGTCCGGCAGGTCCAGGTTTTCCGCCGCATAACGACGGCCATAGCGATCCAGGTGGGCGCGAATGAAATCGGGTCCGAACTCGGGGTGAAATTGGGTCGAGAACACATTGCGGCCGATGCGGATCATCTGGTGTTCGTCCAGGTCAGAGCGCGCCAGCACGGCGGCGCCGGGCGGAGGCTGCAACACGGTCTGGGCGTGCAGCATCTGCGCGGGAAAGGTGCCGGGCAGGCCGGCCAGCAACTTGTCGCCCGAGGCCGGCGGCAGCAGTTCGACGGTTTGCGTGCCGACTTCGCGGCCGGCCGGGTTGTAGCCCACCTTGCCGCCCAGCGCATAGGCCAGTAGCTGGTGGCCGTAGCACACGCCGAACATGGGCAGCTCGGCGGCGGCGGCCTCGCGCAGCCAGGCGGCGGTGTCTTCGCTCCAGGGCTCCTTATCGGTGACCATGGCGGGCGATCCGGTGATGAGTGCCGCGCGATAGTGCGCGGGCGATTGCGGGCGTTGACCTTCGTGCACGGCAACGATTTCAACCGCGTCGGCCGCCAGGCCGGCGGCCTGGGTCAGTTGTTCGGCATAGCCGCCGAACTGGCTTTTAAGCGTGTCGTCCGGATCGCCGGTATGCAGGATCAGGACGGGTAGGGCGGAAGGTGTTGCAGCGGTCATGGATCGATGTGCTTGAAAAGGCGGACGCGGGCCATCCGGGTGGGATCGGCGCGTCAGGCGCACATCATAATCCAGCGCCGCCCGGACCGAGGCCAACGGGCTTTCCCGTTACGTCCCGGAAATACGTACAATCCGCTCACGAATCATCCTTTCAGGCGACGTTAAGACTATGTGGATCTGGCTGGGATTGGCCGCGCTGGCCCTAATCGGGGAATTGGCGACGGGTACTTTCTATTTGCTGCTGGTGGCCTTGGGGCTGGCGGCGGCCGGCGCTGCCGCGTGGCTCGGCACGGGGCTTGAATGGCAATTGGTGGCGTGTGGCGTGGTCTTGATGCTGGGCCTGTTGGCGCTGCGCAAGACGCGCGTGCTGAAAAAGCGCGAGGTCAACTCCGCGCGCAACGCGGACGTGAACCTGGACATCGGCCAGACGGTTTCCGTGGAATCGTGGTCCGAACAGCGCACGGCGCGTGTCTGGTATCGCGGCGCGCACTGGCAGGCCGAACTGGCCCCGGGGCATGCGCCCCACGCCGGAGAACACACCATTACCGAACTGCGCGGCTCGACCCTGGTGCTCAAGCCCATGGGCGCGCCGGGTTCAACCCGGTAAGACCGGCTCGCGCCTCGCGCGGCCCGCAGCAGGCGTCCGGGGCTTGGTGTCCGACGCCATTGCATTAACTCAGAAGAGGTTTCAATCATGATCGATACATCCACTATCGTCCTGCTCGTCGTCGTCGCGCTGGCGATCCTGATCGTCATCAAGTCGATCGCCATCGTGCCCCAACAGCACGCCTGGGTGGTCGAGCGCCTGGGCAAGTTCGACCGTGTCTTGTCGCCGGGTGCCGGTTTTGTCATCCCCTTTATCGAACGCGTTTCCTATAAGCACTCGCTGAAGGAAATCCCGCTGGACGTGCCCAGCCAGGTCTGCATCACGCGTGACAACACGCAGCTGCAAGTGGACGGCGTGCTGTATTTCCAGGTGACCGATCCGATGCGCGCGTCGTATGGTTCGTCGAACTACATTTCGGCCATCACGCAGCTGGCACAGACCACCCTGCGCTCGGTCATCGGCAAGATGGAACTGGACCGCACGTTCGAAGAACGCGATTCCATCAACAGCAACATCGTGTCGTCGCTGGACGAGGCCGCGCTGAACTGGGGCGTGAAAGTGCTGCGCTACGAAATCAAGGATTTGACGCCGCCCAACGAAATCCTGCGTTCGATGCAGGCGCAGATCACCGCCGAACGTGAAAAGCGTGCGCTGATCGCAGCCTCGGAAGGCCGCCGCCAGGAACAGATCAACATCGCCACCGGCGAACGTGAAGCCGCCATTGCCCGCTCCGAAGGCGAGAAGCAGGCACAGATCAACCAGGCGCAGGGCGAGGCCGCCGCGGTGCTGGCCATTGCCGAAGCCACCGCCAAGGCCATTACCCAAGTGGCCGATGCCGTGCGCCAGCCGGGCGGCATGGAAGCGGTGAACCTGAAGGTGGCCGAGCGCTACGTCGAGGCGTTCGCCAACGTGGCCAAGGAAGGCAATACGCTGATCCTGCCGGCCAACATGTCCGACGTCGGCGGCATGATCGCCTCGGCCATGACCATCGTGAAGTCCACGCGCAACACCTGATACCGCGCTTAGCGGCGCGCCGCCCATGATCGCTCCCGTTAATTTGCTTCTGATAGCAGCACTGGCGGGGGTGCTATCGCTCTGCGTGCTGGGGTCGCTGGCTCGCAGCGGCATGGCCGGCATCCGCGAAACCATACGCGCCAACTTGCTTACGCTGTTGGCGTTTTTTACGTTTGCGCTTCAGAACACGTCGGCGCCCTGGCTGGTGTCGGTCGTGGTGCCCAACGCGGCCGTGGGCCTGGCGCTGTTTTCGTACTACTCGGGCGTGCGGCGCTTGCTGGGGCTTAGCGTGCCCAAGCACCTGATGACGCTGGCATGCCTGGTGGCGCTGGTGGTGTTGCTGGCCTATACGTATGTGGACTGGCGCATCGGCCCGCGCATCGTGGCGATGTCGCTGCTGCAAATGGGCTTCCTGGTTGCGGTGGCCGTCACCGTCCAGCGCAATATGCCGGTGCATCGTTCGCGCTACAGCTATCGCTTCGTGTGGACCGTGGCGCTGATCTCGGCCGCGGTCTGTGCGTTGCGGGCCGCGATCTACGCGCTGGACCTGGCGCTGCCCGAATCCTTGATGGAGCCCAACGTCTGGAACATCGCCTTCCTGACGCTGGGCGTGCTGATCATGCCGTGCCTGACGCTGGGCACCATCATGATCATCCACGACCGCATGCTGGCCGACCGCGAGCAAGAGGCCAACACCGATTTCCTGACCGGCCTGATGTCGCGCAAGGCGTGGTGGTTGCAGGCCGAACGCTATTGCGCCCAGGCACTGCGCACGCGGCGTCCGCTGACCCTGCTGCTATTGGATATCGACCATTTCAAGCGCATCAACGACACGCACGGCCATGTGGCGGGCGATGCCGTGCTGCGCCATTTTGGCCTGCTGGCCACGGCCACCTTGCGCACCGGCGACCATGTCGGGCGCGTCGGCGGCGAGGAATTCGGCGTGCTATTTCCGGATATGCGCGGCGACGCCGTGCTGGATGTGGCGGCGCGCTTGCTGGATTCCGTGCGGCGCACGCCTTGCGCGCATGGCGGCAGCACCATTTCGTACACGTTCAGCGCGGGCGTGGCCGAATGGGTGCCCGGCGAAAACCTGCAAGCGTTCTTCGAACGCGCCGACCGCAAGCTCTATGCCGCCAAGGCGGCGGGGCGCAACCGCATCGTGGGGCCGGCCGAGCAGGCAGAGCGCCTGGCCATGCCGGCCGCGGCCTGAATCAATCGTCTTTGTCTTTGCGGGGCGCGCGCGTGTCGTGCTTCATGATGCGTTCTTTCTCGCGCTGCCAATCTTTTTCGCGCGCGGTGTCGCGCTTGTCGAACAGCTTCTTGCCCCGGCCCAGCGCGAAGTCCAGCTTGATGCGGCCATTCTTGTAGTGCAGGTTCAGCGGCACCAGCGTGTAGCCGCGCTGCTCGACCTTGCCGATCAGCTTGCTGATTTCCTCGGCCTTGAGCAGCAGCTTGCGCGTGCGCATGGCATCGGGGTGGATGTGGGTGGACGCCGTGGGCAGTGGGCTGACGTGCATGCCCAGCAGGTACAGTTCGCCATCGCGTACGATGACGTAGCTTTCCTTGAGCTGCACGCGGCCGTCGCGAATCGCTTTGACTTCCCAGCCTTGCAGGACAAGGCCGGCTTCGTAGCGGTCTTCGATGAAATAGTCGTGCGTGGCCTTGCGGTTGTCGATAATGCTCATAACGCCTTTTTGCGCATAACGCCTTTTTTGCTCATAACGGCAATTTGCGGGCTGCAAAGCGCCACATTAGGCTCATGTTGCGCGGTGCCGGTAAAATCTTGCCATTCTAGCCATTTGCGATAGTCGATGCACAAAGTACAACGATCCGTCCTGGTGCCTTACAGCGCCGCCCAGATGTTCGACCTGGTTGCCGACGTGGAGAAGTACCCCGAGTTCATGCCGTGGTGCGGCGGGGCCGAGGTGCAAAGCCGCGATGAACATGGCATGCAGGCCTCCATCCTGATCAGTTTCGCGGGCATGAAGCAGCGCTTCACCACGCGCAATACCCATGTCTATCCCGACCGGATCGACCTGGAACTGGTGGATGGCCCATTCTCCAGCCTGGTCGGCCACTGGGAATTCCAGGCGCTGGCGGAAGATGCCTGCAAAGTCCTGTTCACCATGGAATACGCGTTTTCGAACCGCGCGCTGGAAATGGTGGTGGGGCCGGTGTTCAACCGCATCGCCACCAGCTTCATCGATTCCTTCACCAAGCGGGCACAGGCCAAATATGGCGAATGAGCCATCTGACGCGGTGTTGCTGAACGTCAGCGTCTGCTATGCCTTGCCCGGTCACGTGTGGCTGCGCGAACTGCGCCTGCCTGAGGGGGCCACGGTGGCGGACGCGCTGGCGGCCAGCGGCTTTGGTCAGGCGTTTCCGGTGGTGCAACCCTGGGAACGCGGGGTGGGCGTGTTTGGCCGCGCCGCCGAGCCGCAGTCGCGGCTGTTTGACGGCGATCGCGTCGAAATCTACCGGGGCCTGAGCTTCGACCCGCAGGAATCACGCCGCCGCCGCGCCGAACACCGACGCGCCAAGACGGCCAAGAACGGCCGGGTGCGCCCCGCGGGCTTGCTGTAGGCAGGTTCGTGTGGGCCGCCTTGTTAAGCCGCCGTCTGCCACCCGCCATCTGCCACCCGCGGTCTGCAACCCGCCTTCTGCTGCCCGCCTTCTGCCACCCGCCTTCCGTAAGCGCCGCCACGGCAGGTCGGCGCCGCCGGACATTGTCACCAACAAGACAAATACCTCCCAAGCATCCGGCGTAACATAAACGCGGTTTCATATTTACGTTTACGTTAACGTCATGCCAGAATCCATCTTGCCACGGCGATGGGCGGGCGTTCACGAGACGACCCGCAACGCCAACAGACAATACCGACACCAACAGGAGACAGGCTGTGGACTTGGAACTGACCGACGAGCAGCGCGCGTTTGCGCAGGCCGCCCGCGACTACGCCGAGGGCGAATTGGCCCCTCACGCCGCGCGCTGGGACGCTGAAGGCATCTTTCCGCGCGAGGCATTCGCCCGGGCCGGCGAAATGGGCTTTTGCGCCATCTACGCCAGCGAAGAGATCGGCGGCCTGGGCCTGCCGCGCTTGGACGCCACGCTGGTATTCGAGGAAATGGCCGCCGTGGACCCGTCCACCACCGCTTTCCTGACGATACACAACATGGCCACCTGGATGGTCGGCCAATGGGGCCAGCCCGGCTTGCGCGAGGCCTGGGGCCCGCTCTTGGCCAGCGGCCAGAAACTGGCTTCTTACTGCCTGACCGAACCAGGCGCCGGATCGGATGCCGCGTCCCTGTCCACGCGCGCGCAGCGCCAGGGTGACGACTACGTGTTGAACGGCGCCAAGGCGTTCATTTCAGGCGGGGGCGATACGGACCTGCTGGTCGTCATGGCGCGCACGGGCGGCGAGGGCGCGGGCGGTATCAGCGCGTTTGCCGTGCCGGCCGACAGCCCGGGCATCAGCTACGGCCGCAAGGAAGAAAAAATGGGCTGGAACAGCCAGTCCACTCGTCCCATCACCTTTGAAAACGTCCGCGTGCCGGCCGCAAACCTGCTGGGCCAGGAGGGCGAAGGCTTCAAGATCGCCATGAAGGGCCTGGACGGCGGCCGCATCAATATCGGCACCTGCTCGGTGGGCGCCGCCCAAGGCGCGCTGGACGCCGCCCGCCGCTACATGGACGAACGTCGGCAGTTCAACCGCCGTCTGGCGGAATTCCAGGCGCTGCAATTCAAGCTGGCGGACATGGCCACCCACCTGGTGGCGGCGCGCCAGATGGTGCGCCTGGCCGCCTGCAAGCTGGACGGCGGCGCGCCGGACGCGGCCACCTATTGCGCCATGGCCAAGCGCTTTGCCACCGACATGGGCTTCCAGATCTGCCTGGACGCGCAACAGATTCACGGCGGTTATGGATACTTGAAGGACTATCCCTTGGAGCGTCTGGTGCGCGATACTCGCGTTCATCAGATTCTGGAGGGCACCAACGAGATCATGCGCGTGATCATTGCCCGCCAATTGTTGGAAAAAGGAGCCGACATAAGATGAATGCACCGGTGTTGTTCGAAGAAAGAAGCGCGGCGAACGGCATGCGGTTCGGGATAGCGACGCTGAACGCGCCGCAAACCCTGAACGGCCTGTCGCTGGAAATGGTGGACTTGCTGGCCGAGCGCCTGGACCAATGGGCGCGCGATCCGGGCGTGGCCCTGGTGGTCTTGCAAGGCGCGGGCGACAAGGCCTTCTGCGCAGGCGGTGACCTGCATGGCCTTTACCGCAGCATGAGCGAAAACGCGGGTAAAAGCGGCTGGAGCAACGCCTACGCGCGCCGCTTTTTCGAGCACGAATACCGGCTGGATTACCGCATTCACACGTATCCGAAGCCCGTGCTGTGCTGGGGCCATGGCATCGTCATGGGCGGCGGCATCGGCTTGATGATGGGCGCCAGCCACCGCGTTGTCAGCGAAAGCTCGCGCCTGGCGATGCCGGAAGTCTCGATCGGCCTGTTTCCGGACGTGGGCGGCAGCTGGCTGCTGAACCGCATGCCGGGCCGCATCGGCCTGTTCCTGGCGCTGACCGGCGCGCAGATGAATACGGCCGACGCGTTCTTCGCGGGCCTGGCGGACTTCCGCCTGAACCATGCCGACTGGCCGCGCCTGCTGGCGTCGCTGGAAGAACAGCCGTGGGCGGGCAAGCCGGCCGGCGCCTCGGACGAGGCCATGGCGCCGCGCTCCATCAACGATGGCTTGCTGCGCCGCGCGCTCACCGCGCTGGAGCCCCAGACTCCGCTGGAACCCGGGCACCTGCGCCAGCATTCGTTCCTGATCAACAACCTGTGCACGGGCAACCGCCTGGACGAGATCTACGAAGAACTGGCGCAGCTGAAAGACCATGACGACCCCTGGCTGGCGCGCGCGGCGACGACCATGCTGGCCGGTTCGCCTGGGTCGGTGCGATTGGCCTTCGCCTTGCAGCAACGCATGCGCCTGCGGTCGCTGGACGACGTGTTCCGCGCCGAGTACATCGCGGCCCTGGCGTGCACGGCCCATGGAGATTTTGCCGAGGGCATTCGCGCCTTGCTGATCGACAAGGACAAGAAGCCGCGCTGGAGCCCGGCGGTGATCGACGTGGCAACCGACGCCTGGGTCCAGAAGTTTTTCGAGGAACCCTGGCGCGAGGGCGAGCCGCATCCCTTGGCCGACCTGGGGCAGGAAGGGCGCTGATAGCCGGGGCCGGCCCGCACGCGCGGGTCGGCGATCCCCGGCGCGTATCGCTGCGTGCCCCGCGTGCTCCGCGTGCTCCGCTTGCTCCGCTTGCTCCGCGTGCTCCGATAGGCAAGCCAAGCCCGTCATCCGGGTCACATTGAATCCATACCTAAAGCAATAGCAACAGCCATAGCCATAGCCATAGCCATAGCACCAGGAGACAAAACATCATGAGCAGTATCGCGTTTATCGGTTTGGGCAACATGGGCGCGCCCATGGCATTGAATCTGATCAAGGCCGGACATAGCCTCAAGGTCTTTGACCTGGTGCCGGCAGCGGTGAAGCTGCTGACCGATGCCGGCGCCAGCGCCGCGGAGTCGGCGGCCGAAGCGGTCAAGGGCGCGGACGTCGTCGTGACCATGCTGCCCGCCAGCAAGCACGTCGAAGGGCTGTACCTGGATCAGGACCTGCTGGGCAAGATTTCGTCCAGCGCGTTGGTGATCGATTGCAGCACCATTGCCCCGGACACGGCCCGCAAGGTGGCGCAGGCCGCCGACGTGCGCGGCATCGCCATGATCGATGCGCCGGTGTCCGGCGGCACGGCGGGCGCGGCGGCGGGCACGCTGACGTTCATTGTGGGCGGCCCCGCGGCCGCGCTGGAACGCGCCCGGCCCGTGCTGGAGAAAATGGGCAAGAACATCTTCCATGCCGGCCCCGGCGGTGCCGGTCAGGTGGCCAAGATCTGCAACAACATGCTGCTGGGCATCCTGATGGCCGGTACGTCCGAGGCCCTGGCGCTGGGCGTGGCCAACGGGCTGGATCCGAAGGTCCTGTCGGACATCATCGCCAAGAGCTCGGGCCGCAACTGGGCGACCGAGCTCTACAACCCCTGGCCGGGCGTGATGGACCATGCGCCCGCGTCCAAGGGTTACGCCGGCGGTTTCGGCGTGGACCTGATGCTTAAGGACCTGGGTCTGGCCGCCGAGGCCGCGCTGTCCACGCGCGCCTCAATCCCGCTGGGCGAGCTGGCCCGCAACCTGTATTCGCTGCATAGCGCGGGCGGCTCGGGCAGGCTGGATTTCTCCAGCATCGTCAACCTGGTCAAGCGCGAGCAAGACTGACATGGCCGCGCCACAAGCGTCGGCTGATCCCGCCGCGCGGGTCAAGGCCAGCTTCGACCAGCAGACCGTCATGCGGCTGCTGGGCGCGCAGCTGGATGTGGTGGAGCCGGGCAGGGTGGATATCGGCCTGCCTTACCGGGCCGACCTTTGCCAGCAAAACGGTTTTCTGCACGCCGGCATCTCCACCACAATCGCCGACAGCGCGGGCGGTTACGCCGCCTACACGCTGTTTGGCCCGGGCGAAGATGTACTGACATCGGAGTTCAAGATGAACTTCCTGGCGCCGGCCAAGGGTGACCGCTACGTGGCCAGCGGCCGCGTGGTCAAGCCGGGCAAGCGTCTGTCGATCTGCCAGGTCGAAGTGCACGCCTACGAAGGTGAGCAAGCCACGCTTTGCGTGATAGGCTTGCTGACCGCGGTGCGCGTGACGCCGCGATGACTCCGGCGCGCCACGCGTCTGGCCCGTTCCCGGGGCAGATGCGTGACGCGCTTGTCACGCGTTGCATGGGTACCGGGTAATGCCTGCCAAAGAACACCACCGAATTTTCCGCAGCAACTGGCTGCGCGCCGCCGTGCTGGGCGCCAACGACGGCATCGTGTCCACCGCCAGCCTGATCACCGGGGTGGCTGCCGCGCAGGCCTCGCATGGCGCAATTCTGACGTCGGGGCTGGCGGGGCTGGTGGCCGGCGCCTTGTCCATGGCGGTCGGTGAATACGTGTCCGTCCGCTCGCAGGCCGACACCGAGGCGGCGGACCTGCGGATGGAACAGCGCTCACTGAAGGGCAATTCGGAAGAAGAGCTTGCCGAACTGATTGATATCTATGTAGAGCGGGGCCTGACCCGGCAACTGGCGACGCAGGTGGCGCGGCAACTGACCCGCCATGACGCGCTGGACGCGCATGCGCGCGACGAACTGGGCATCTCCGTGCATAACCGCGCGCGGCCCGTGCAGGCCGCCGTGGCGTCAGCCGCGTCGTTCGCGGCCGGTGCGGCGCTGCCCTTGGTCGTGGCCGTGACGGCGCCGGTGCCGCAATTGATCGGCTGGGTGATCGGCGCATCGGTGCTGTGCCTGGCCGCGCTGGGCACGCTGGCCGCGCAGGCGGGCGGGGCCCCGAAAGGGCCGGCCGCGCTGCGCGTGACGCTGTTGGGCGCTTTTGCGATGGCGGCAACGGCCGGCGTCGGCGCGCTGTTTGGGGTGGCGGTCTGACGTGATGTGGGACGCGCGGCGGCGCACGGCACGCCCGCGTCCGGTTGCTGCGGCGTAATGCAATAACGCGCCGCCGGCCGCGCCCGGGCCGGCGTCCGCGTCCGCCTCAACTCACGGCGTAATGGAATACGGCAGCGGCCCAACCGTGATGCGCGGGCCGTCTTCGGCGCCCAGGCGCAGGTCCCCCTGGGGCAGCGCGGCAAGCGTCGTTTCGAACAGCACTGAAGCCACGCCGGCTTCGCTGGCGGCATCCACGACCCGGCCGATGGGTTCGCCCGGCTGGGTGGCGTCGAACACGTCCACGCCGGCCAGCGCCGCGCTTTGCCCGCCCGCCTGATCGATGGTGCCGTACGCCATGCGCCGCTTCACCGTGCCTCGGTAATGGCTGCGCGCCACCACTTCCTGGCCGGGGTAACAGCCCTTGGTGAAGCTCACGCCCTGAACCAGTTCCAGGTTCACAGTCTGCGGGATGAATACGTCCTGTGTTGCCGAGGCAATCCACGGAATGCCCGCGGCAAGATCGGCCACCTGCCAATGCGTAGCGGGAACCAGGCTAAGCGCGCCCGCCAAAGCCGAAGACTGGGCCAGCTGTTCATCGGACGCGATCCACCACCAGCGCAGGCGGGTATTGGCCGAGGGCGCGGCAATCCAGGTGCCCGACGGCAGGTCCACGCGTTGCCACGGTGCGCGGGGCAGGGCGCCCGTCACGGCTTCCAGGGCGGCCGCCTGTTCGGTGGTGGCCTGCACGCCGGCCACGTTCAAGGCGGTGGCGGCCAGCTTGACCTTGGCGCGCAGCACGAACATGGACAGGCGCTTGAGCAGCGCTTCAGAAAGGTCGCGGCGCACCAGCCCATACAGTTGCGGTGCGTCGTCGGCGCCAGGGGCGGCGCGCCACATGACCAGGGTGGCCAGCAGGCGGCCCTTGGCCGTGCAGTAGCCCGCCAGGCGGGCGGTGTCCAGCGGCAGGCCGGTAACGTCTTGCGTCAGTTGGCCGTGCAGGAAAGGCAGCGCGTCGGCGCCGGACGCGCTGAAGACCAGAAAATCATCCAGCGGCGCGCACGGCGCACCCGGCGCGCAACCTTCGGCGCTGGCAGGGATCGAAGAATAGAAAGCGTGCATGGCGGCGGTTGAGATCACGTCATCAAAGTGCAGATGATAGCCGCCTTCACCGCGTCATTGGCCCTTGCCCACGCCGCGCAAAGGGCCGTGCCGTAACGTCCGGCCCCGGTTTTGCCACGACAGGCCCGCGCGATCCATTAAACTTCTGGGACTTATGAAGAAGCGACTCCGTTTTTACGTCTTGTGGTCATTCCTGCTGATCGTGATCGCCGCCGCCGCCGCGGTTGGCGCCGCCTGGAGCTGGATGCATCGACCCATGCATCTACCCGCCGACAGAATCGACTTTGTGGTGGACCCGGGCAGTAGCCCGCGCACGGTCGCGCGCGCGCTGAACGCCGTGGGCGTACCCATCTGGGAGCCCGGCTTTGTCTGGATGGCGCGCCTGTCCGAACAGGACAAGCTGCTGAAGGCGGGCGGCTATCAGGCCATCAACGGCGACTCGCCCTGGCAACTGCTGGAGCGCATGGCGCGTGGCGACATGACCCAGCGCCAGATCACCTTTCTTGAGGGCTGGACGTTCCGCCAGATCCGCCAGGCGCTGCGCGAGCACCCCGACGTCAAGCAGACGCTGGGCGAAGTCAGCGACGAAGAGCTGATGGCGCGCCTGGGGTCCGACATCAAGCATCCCGAGGGGCTGTTCTTTCCCGACACCTACATCTTTACCCCCGGCAGCACCGACTACGACCTGCTGCGCCGTTCCTATCAGGAAGGCCAGCGCATCTTGCAGGACACCTGGGCCAAGCGGCAGGCGGACCTGCCCGTGGCCACGCCTTACGAGGCCCTGGTGCTGGCGTCCATTATCGAAAAGGAAACGGGGCACGGGCCTGACCGGCGCCGCGTGTCCGGCGTGTTCACCAACCGCCTGAAGATCGGCATGCTCTTGCAAACCGACCCCACCGTGATCTACGGCATGGGCGACGCTTACCAGGGCCGGATCCGCAAGCGAGATTTGCAGACCGACACGCCGTGGAACACCTACACGCGACCCGGGCTGCCGCCCACCCCCATCGCGGCGGCGGGCAGGGCGGCGCTGCTGGCGGCGGTGCAGCCCGAGCAGCACAAGTACCTGTTCTTTGTGTCGCGCGGCAATGGCACCAGCGAATTCGCCGAGAACCTGTCCGGCCACAATCGCAACGTGTCGCGCTACATCCTGGGCCAGGGCGCACGCCCAACCCCAACCCCGACGCCCACCCCCGCGTTGACGCCCGCGACTGCGCCGGCCACCGCGCCCGTCACCGTGCCTGAGGGCCCTGGCACGGCGGCGGACTCCGAAACCGACACACCTGAAGGACAAGACCAATGACCTCTCGCGGACGCTTCATTACGCTGGAGGGCGTGGACGGCGCCGGTAAAAGCACGCACACCGACTGGATCGCGGACTTTCTGCGCGGTCAGGGGCTGGACGTGGTTTCCACGCGCGAGCCGGGCGGCACGCCCCTGGGCGAAAAGCTGCGCGCGCTGGTGCTGACCGATCAGATGGGCCTGGATACCGAAACCCTGCTGATGTTCGCGGCCCGCTGCGAACATGTCCGCCAAGTCATCGAGCCGGCGCTGGCGCGTGGCGCCTGGGTGGTGTGCGACCGCTATACCGACGCCACCTACGCCTACCAGGGCGGTGGCCGCGAGCTGGGCGCGGAACGGGTCGCCGTGCTGGAACAATGGATGCACGCGGGCCAACCCGACCGCACCTGGCTGTTTGACGTCCCCCTGGAAGTGGCGCGCGCCCGCCTTGCCGATGCGCGCGAGCCCGACCGCTTCGAACGCGAAGGCGCCGCCTTCTTCGAGCGCACCCGGCAGGCGTATCACGCCCGCGCCCAGGCCAACCCCCACCGCATTCACATCATTGATTCCACCCGGTCCATCGCCCAGATCCGTACGGAACTGGAAGCCGGGCTGCGGGCGCTGCTGGCCGTGACAACATGAGCGCGCCCCAGTTCCTGCCGTGGCAGATGGAAACGGCGCGCGCCTGGCTGGGCAACCGCGACCGCTTTGCGCACGCGTGGCTGGTGCACGGCCTGGCCGGCATCGGCAAGCTGGATTTCGCGATTGCCGCCGCCGCCAGCCTGCTGTGTGAAACGCCCGAAAACGGTCTGGCCTGCGGCCATTGCGCGGCCTGTGCCTGGTTTGCCAGCGGCAACCACCCCGACCTGCGCCGCATCCGGCCCGAAGCCGTGGCAGTCGAAGAGGGCGCGGACGCCGCCGAACCCGCCGAAGACGCCGAACCGACCTCGGGCGCGGCCAAGCGTGCTCCGTCCAAGGAAATTCGCATCGACCAGATCCGGTCGCTGGAGTCCTGGTTCAATACCGCCACGCACCGGGGCGGATGGCGCGTGGCGCTGTTGTACCCCGCGCACGCCCTGAACGTGGTGTCGTCCAACGCCTTGCTCAAGGTGCTGGAAGAACCCCCGCCGCACACCGTTTTCCTGCTGGTTGCCGACGCCCCCGACCGCCTGCTGCCGACCTTGGTATCGCGCTGCCGGCGCCTGCCCTTGCCGGCGCCTGACCCCGATACCGCGCTGCAATGGCTACGGGCGCAAAACGTCGAGCCCGCGCGGGAATGGCTGGCCGCCGCGGGCGGCGCGCCCCTGGCGGCGTTGCGACTGGCGCAGGCGGGCGATACGCCTTGTCCGCCCTGGCTGTCGCAACTGATCAACCCCTTGGCGCAGGGGCAGGCGCCCGATGTCGGCACGATGGCCGAAACGCTGGAAAAGGTGCCGGCCACTGAATGGATCGACGCCCTGCAACGCCTGTATACGGACTTGATGCTGGCCAGCGCCGGCGCGCCCGTGCGGTACTTTCCGGCGTTGGGGGCGGGCGTGGCCCAGGTGGCCGCGCGCATGAACACGGCCCGCGTGGCCGAGGCGGCGCGCTGGCTGACGCGGCAGCGCGCGCTGGCCACCCACCCCCTGAACGCCAAGCTTTTCGCGCACGCCACCCTGCAACGCGTGGTGCTATCCTGCCAGGCGTAAGTCCCTGATTCAGCGGCGCTTTGCCTGTCGCGATGTTTCTTTCGCACAGGCCGCGCCGCGATCACTTTATGTAGTCACATCATGTACGTCGATTCGCACTGTCATTTGAATTTTCCTGAGCTGGCCGCCGATCTGCCGGCCATTCTTGAGCGCATGGCCGCCAACCAGGTCAGCCACGCACTGGTCGTCAGCGTCAACATGCCCGATTGGCCCGGCCTGATGTCGCTGGTGGAACCCCAGCCCAACCTGTGGGCCTCGGTGGGCGTGCACCCCGATTACGAAGACACGCCCGATCCGTCGCCCGAAGAGCTGGCGCGCTTGTCGCAGCACCCCAAGGTGGTGGCCATCGGCGAAACCGGGCTGGATTACTACCGTTTGTCCGAACCGCTGGATTGGCAGCGCGAACGCTTTCGCCGGCATATCCGCGCCGCGCGCGACACCGGCCTGCCGCTGATCGTGCACACGCGTTCGTCCGCCGAAGACACGGTGCGCATGCTCAAGGAAGAAAAGGCGGCCGAGGTGGGCGGCGTGATGCACTGTTTCACCGAAACCTGGGAAGTGGCCCAGGCGGCGCTGGATCAGAATTTCTATATCTCGTTGTCGGGCATCGTCACGTTCAAGAACGCGCAGATCGTGCACGAAGTGGCCAGCAAAGTGCCGCTGGACCGCCTGCTGATCGAAACCGATTCCCCGTACCTGGCGCCGGTGCCGTATCGCGGCAAGCTGAATGACCCGTCGAAGGTGATTCACGTGGCCGAAAAGATCGCGGACCTGCGAGGCATCCCGGTAGCCGAGGTGGCGCGCGCGTCCACGGAAAACTTCTTCAAGCTGTTCAGCAAGATCAAGAAGTAAGAGCAAGCAGCGCGTAAAGACATACCCTTCAAAGACGTAGGGTTTGAATAAACACCATCGGCCAGGCCAGAAACCCGCCTTCAGGCCGACGCCCACATAACCCTCGTTCCTTCCCATCCAGGATAGCCATGACCGCCCACACACCGACTTTCCGCCCTGTCTTGTCGCAATGCCGAGGCGCGCTGTTGGCGCTGGCCATTGCCTTCGGCGCTTGCGCCGCGCCGCTGGCCCAGGCCGCTAATCCGGGCGACTGGTGGGTGTACGTGGCCAACGATTACCCGGACGACGTCAAGGACCTGCTGGCGCAAGGGGCCGACCCCAACGTGCGCTACCAGAACGGGCAGCCCGCCCTGATGCGCGCGGTGGTCGATGGCGCCTGGAAGGTGTTTGACGTGATCGCGGCCGACAAGCGCACGGACGTGAACGCCGAGAACCCGGCCGGCGAAACCCCGCTGATGTACCTGGCCATTGCCGGCCAGACCGAGCGCGCCAAAAAGCTGATTGCGAGGGGCGCCCAGATCAACCGTCTGGGCTGGACGCCGCTGCACTACGCCGCGTCCAAGGGGCAGATGGAAATGGCGCGCATGCTGCTGGGTAAGAAAGCCATGGTGAACGCGCCCGCCCCGGGCGGCGAAACGCCCCTGATGATGGCGGCGCTGGGCGGCAACCGCGAAATGGTCGATCTTCTGATCAAGGCGGGGGCGGACGTCACCACGCGCGACCTGAAGAATCAAAGCGCTGCTGACTGGGCGCGCAACGGCAAATCGGCGGCGGTGGCGACGTACCTGACCACCAAGGTGGCCCAGGCGGACGAGGCCAAGCGGGCGCGCCGCGCGGCCAGCCCCGCGCCGGTTGAGGCCGATGCCGCGACGGGTGCGGACCCCGCCGCGCAGGGCAGCGCGCAAGGCGCCGCACAGCCGGCAGGGGAAACTTCTGGCGCGTCGATGGGTGTTGCGCCGGGCGCCACGCCGGCGGCCGCTGCGCCGGCGCCCGCCGGCGGTGCCTCGGCTCCTGCCGCCGCGCCCAACGTGGGCGGTGTATCCGGCGTCAAGCTGAACAACTACGACACGCCTGCCGCACCGTAAACGGGCAGGACGCAGCGGCGTCCAGCCGCTGCAATGCTCCGCTGCCGGCCCCGAGAAAGGGACACATTAAAAAGACCGCATTGCGGTCTTTTTTTTCGTACTTATCTGGGGTTTTCCCTGCTTATTCTCATCCTTCGGGAAAAATCCGGCGAAGAACCACCATGAATTGATAATCTCGCCTCCTTATTGCTGGGAGCAGAGTTGATGTCGGAACCCTCGGTGGGAGCGGGCGCGGATCGTGTCCTGTACGTGTTGGCCACGCTGGCCCGGCACGATGGCCCGTTGACGATCGCCGCCCTGGCCGAAAAAACCGGGCTGGCCCAAAGCACGCTGTATCGCCAGGTTGCCTTGCTAAAGCGCTGGGGTTTCGTCGCCGAACACGAAGGCGAATACGGCCCGGGCCCGCTCTGCGTTCAGCTGGCGTGGGGCTTTGACCAGTCTTCCTTTTTGATACACGAAGCGCAGCCCGACATGGCGTCGCTGGCCGCCGCATCCGGCGAGACCATCGGCTTGCTGGTCGCCGTCAAGGACCAGGCCGTGTGCCTGGACATGATCGAAAGTCAGCACCCGCTGCGGTGTTCGTTCACCAAGGGGCGCGGCCTGCCGTTGGCGCGGGGCGCATCCGCCAAGTCATTGTTGGCCTTCATGCCGCTGGGCCGCCTGCAAGCCGCCCTGGCCTATCTGGCCGACGAAGCAGGGGTCGCCCCCTCGCGCCTGGAAGACGAGCTGGAACGCATACGTGGGCAGGGCTACGCCGTCACCGATAGCGAAGTGGATGCCGGCGTGTGGGGCGTCAGCGTCCCGATATTCCAGCGGCCCAATCAGGCCGTGGCCTCGATCACCTTGATGGCGCCGTCCACGCGCGCGGCCCAACGGCCCGACGCGCTGATCGCCATGACCGTGGCAGCGGCGCGCCGCATTTCCGACCGCCTGAAGGTCCATTGAAGGTATCCCCTGGCCGCCTGTTCCGCCGCATCTCCAGGCCGCCTTGTTCAGCCGCATTGTTCAGACGCATCCCCCTAGCCGTACCCATCGCCGTACCCACTCGCATAGGACTCACCATGACCACTCGCCGCACATTGTTGACCGCCGCCCTGACGCTGGGCCTTGCCTGGAGCGCCGGCGCGGCGCATGCCCAGGACACCATCCGCGCCGTTACCGACGCCACCTTCCCGCCGATGGAGTTCGTCAAGGACGGCAAGCGCACCGGCTTTGACATCGAGCTGGTCGAAGCGCTGGCCGGCGCCATGGGCAAGAAGGTCGAATGGATCGACATCGACTTCAAAGGCCTGATCCCCGCCTTGCAAGCCGGCCGCGCCGACATCGCCGTGTCCGCCATCTACATCACGCCCGAACGCAGCAAGGTGGTGGACTTCACCGATCCCTACTACGCCGGTGGCCTGGTCGTGCTGACCAAGACCGACAGCCCCATCAAAACGCTCAAGGACCTGGACGGCCGCAAGGTGTCGGTGCAGGTGGGTACGAAGTCGGTCAACTACCTGAAAGAACACCTGCCGGCCGTGCAGCGCGTGGAAGTCGAGAAAAACCAGGAAATGTTCAACCTGGTGCAGATCGGCCGCGCCGACGCCGCCGTGACGGGCAAGCCCGCCGCCAAGCTGTTCGCGCAAAGCACCACGGGCCTGACCGTGCTGGACGAGCAGGTGACGACCGAGGACTACGGTATTGCCGTGCCCAAGAGCAAGCCCGAGCTGACCCGTGATTTGAACGCCGCGCTGAAAAAGCTGAAGGCGGACGGCAGCTACCAGGCCATCGTGAACAAGTGGTTCGAGGCGCCCAAGAAATGAACCTGGAATTCGCCCCCGTCTTCGCCGACTTCGACAGCCTGATGCGGGGCGCGGTGGTTACCGTGGAGGTAACCGCCGGCGCCTTGCTGCTGGGCTGTGTCATGGGCCTGTTGGTCGGCGTCGGCCGGCTCAACCCCAAGCGCTACGTCATCTACAACCTGTGCAGCGTTTATCTGCTGTTCTTTCGCGGTACGCCGTTGCTGGTGCAGTTGTTCATCTGGTTCTTCGGCCTGCCGCAGTTTGGCGTGACCTTGCCCGCGTTCGCCTGCGGCGTGCTGGGCCTGGGCATGTATTCGGGCGCCTACGTGTCCGAAATCGTGCGCGGCGCCATTCAGTCGGTGGACCGTGGCCAGACCGAAGCGGCGCGTTCGCTGGGCATGTCGTCCGGCCAGGCCATGCGCATCATCATCCTGCCGCAGGCGGTAGTGCGCATGATTCCGCCGCTGGGCAATGAGTTCATCGCGCTGATCAAGAATTCGGCGCTGGTGTCGCTGCTGACCATTCACGACCTGATGCACGAAGGGCAGAAGATCATCAGCGTGTCGTATCGGTCGCTGGAGACGTATCTGGTGGTGGCCTTGATCTACCTGGTGCTGACCACCGCCGCCATGTTGATTTTGCGCAGGGTTGAAAAGCACCTGCGCGCCGGAGGGATGGTGCAATGAACCCGCTAGGCAATCCGCAGGAAATGATCCGCATCCGCGGCCTGGAAAAATCCTACGGCGATCATGCCGTGCTCAAGGGTATCGACTTTGACGTGCTGCCATCGCAGGTAGTCGTGGTGATCGGCCCCAGCGGTTCGGGCAAGAGCACGTTGCTGCGCTGCTGCAACGGCCTGGAAGTGGCCGAGGCGGGCACCGTGGACATCTGCGGCCAGACCTTGCTGGACCACGGCACGCTGCTGCCCGAGGCCGCGCTGAACCAGCTGCGCATGCAGGTGGGCATGGTGTTCCAGGGCTTCAACCTGTTTCCGCATCTGTCCGTGCTGGATAACGTCACCGTGGGCCCGCGCACGCTGCGGGGCATGGGGCGCGACCAGGCCAATGCGCTGGCCGAGGACCTGCTGAAAAAGGTGGGGCTGGTGCAGAAAATGGCGGCCATGCCCGCCAGCCTGTCGGGCGGGCAGAAGCAGCGCGTGGCGATTGCGCGCGCACTGGCCATGCAGCCCAAGGTCATGTTGTTTGACGAGCCGACCTCGGCGCTGGACCCCGAACTGGTGGGCGAGGTGTTGCAGGTGATGAAGCTGCTGGCGCGTGAAGGCATGACCATGATGGTCGTCACGCACGAAATGGGTTTTGCGCGGGATGTGGCCGACGTGGTGGCGGTGATGGATGGCGGGGTGATCCTGGAATCCGGCCCGCCCGAAGTGATCTTTACTGAACCGCGCGAGGCTCGCACCCGCGAATTCCTGCAAGCGGTGTTGAGTCAGGGGGCGGCGGCATGAGCGCGGCACAGCGGGGTCAGCACGTATGGAAGGCGCGCGACGACAGCGCCGAACAGGGCGACACGCGCCGCCTGGCGCATATCGTTCAGGCCGAGGCCGGCCAGGCAAACAAGGGCGAGCCCGTCTTGCTGGGCTTTGCCTGCGACGCGGGCGTGGCGCGCAACCAGGGGCGTGTCGGCGCGGCCGAAGGGCCGACGGGCATCCGCAAGTTCCTGGCCGGCTTGCCGGCGCATGGGCTGGCCCGGCTGCTGGATGGCGGCGACGTGGTGTGCCAGGACGATCAACTGGAAGACGCGCAAGAACGCCTGGGTCTGCGTGTCGCAGAACTGCTGGGGCAGGGCGCCCGCCCCTTGGTGTTGGGCGGCGGCCATGAAATTGCCTGGGGCACGTTCCAGGGCTTGGCGCGCTGGCTGCAAGCCCGGGGCGACACCGAGCCGGTGCTGGTCCTGAACCTGGACGCGCACTTCGACCTGCGTACCGGCCGCCCGGGAAGTTCGGGCACGCCGTTTGACCAGATCGCGCGCTACTGCGAAGCAGAGGGGCGGGCGTTGCAATATGCCTGCCTGGGAGTCTCGCGGCTGGCGAACACCCCCGCGCTGTACGCGCGCGCGGCCGAGGTGGGCGCCGTGTGGGTGGAAGACCGCGACATGCAGGAACGCCACCTGGAAGCACGTCTTGCCAATGTGGACGCGTTGCTGGCCCGCGCCCGCCACGTGTACCTGACCATCGACCTGGATGTGTTGCCGGCGGCGGTGATGCCGGGCGTGTCGGCGCCCGCCCCCTATGGGGTGCCGATGGCCGTGGTTGAGGAAATCGTGCTGCGCGTGAAGGCCAGCGGCAAGCTGCGCGTGGCCGACATGGCCGAATACAGCCCGCGCTTTGACGTGGACGGCCATGGCGCGCGCGCGGCGGCGCGGTTGGCCTGGCAGTTGATGGCGCCGTGAACGTGGCGCGGGGCCTTGCGGCTTGCGGTTGACCGAGGCTGGACGCGTGCGCATTGGCGGCTTAGGATAGGTCAGTTTTCGAGCCGGGCTCATGACCCGTACGGTATCCGCCACATCTATGCGTCCCTATTAAAAATATTTAGGTTTTAAATAGGGACGCTATAGTTTTAGTGGATAAAATGGCGCAACTTTGTCAGGAGATCATGCTCATGTCTCACACTCCCACCCATGCCTTGCCGTCTTATCTGAATGCCGATGATCTCGGCCCCTGGGGTAATTACCTGCAACAAGTCGACCGGGTCACCCCGTACCTCGGCACCTTGGGTCGGTGGGTCGAGACGCTGAAGCGTCCCAAGCGCGCCCTGATCGTCGATGTGCCGATCGAGCTCGATAACGGCACCATCGCGCACTTCGAAGGCTATCGCGTGCAGCACAACGTGTCGCGCGGCCCGGGCAAGGGCGGTGTGCGTTTCCACCAAGACGTGACGCTCTCCGAAGTGATGGCATTGGCCGCGTGGATGTCGGTCAAGAACGCCGCCGTGAACCTGCCTTATGGCGGCGCCAAGGGCGGCATCCGCGTTGACCCGCGCACGCTGTCGCATTCCGAACTCGAACGCATGACGCGCCGCTACACCAGCGAAATCGGCGTCATCATCGGGCCGTCCAAAGACATTCCCGCCCCCGACGTCGGCACCAACGCCCAGGCCATGGCCTGGATGATGGACACCTATTCCATGAACGAAGGCGCCACCGCCACGGGCGTGGTCACCGGCAAGCCGATCGCGTTGGGCGGCAGCCTGGGCCGGGTTGAAGCCACGGGCCGTGGCGTGTTCGTCGTGGCGTGCGAAGCGGCCCGCGACCTGAACATCGACGTGTCCAAGGCGCGTGTGGTGGTGCAGGGCTTCGGCAACGTGGGCGGCACCGCTGCCCGCCTGTTCCATGAAGCCGGCGCCAAGGTCATTGCCGCGCAGGATCATACCGGCACGGTGCATAACCCCGCCGGCCTGGACGTCCACAAGCTGCTGTCGCACGTGTCGCAACACGGCGGCGTGGGCGGTTTCTCGGGCGGTCAGGCGCTGGACAAGGACGAATTCTGGACGCTGGAAACTGAATTCCTGATCCCGGCCGCGCTGGAAAGCCAGATCACCGCCGACAACGCCGCCAAGGTGCGCGCCAAGGTCGTGGTGGAAGGCGCCAACGGCCCCACCACCCCGGAAGCGGACGACATCCTGTTCGAACACGGCGTGTATGTGGTGCCGGACGTGCTGGCCAACGCCGGCGGCGTAACGGTGTCGTACTTCGAATGGGTGCAGGACTTCTCCAGCTTCTTCTGGAGCGAAGAAGAGATCAACCAGCGCCTGGAACGCATCATGCGTGAAGCCTACAGCGCGGTGTCGCAGGTGGCCAAGGAACACAAGGTCACGCTGCGCACCGCCGCGTTCATCGTGGCTTGCACGCGCATCCTGCAAGCGCGCCAAGTGCGCGGCCTGTATCCGTGATGACTGAATCGGCGTGGCGTCTCTGACGCGGCGCCGAGGAGGCCGAGGTAGACAAAAACAGAAATCGCCCCGCAAGGGGCGATTTCCATTGGCGCATGGCCGGCGCAATGTGAATAGAATGTGCCCGGTGCCGGACCCGAGCCCGAGCCCGACCAGGCCACGGCCGTCCGGACCTGCCCACGCCAGTCCACCTTTTACCCCCCTCGGAGACATTCATGACTCAAGCCCTGCCGTCCACGACGCTGACCGTGGATCCTGCCTGGATCGACGCGTATGGCCATCTGAACGCCGCACACTATGTCGGCATTTTCGACCGGGTGGGCTTTGAACTGCTGGGGCAGGTGGGCGTGGGGCTGGACTACACCGAGGCCACGCGCTGCGGCATCTACACCATGAACGTGCACGTGGCTTATCTGCGCGAAGTGCTGGCCGGCGACCCGCTGATGCTGCGCGTGCGCTTGCTGGAATCGGATAACAAGCGGGTGCTTTGCCTGATGGAGCTGACCCAGACCCGCGACGGCTACCTGGCCGCCACCATGGAGCAGCTGTCCCTGCATGTGGACCTGAACACGCGTCGCGCCACGCCTTTTCCGCCCGAGTTGGAACAGCGCCTGGCCCGTGCCGTAAGCGATCACGCTGCCGAGCCGCTGCCGGCGGGCTACCGGCGCCTGTTGCCGTTGAAGGGCCCCCGTTAAGCGGCCACGCGACGCTTGGCGCCCACGCACGGACTCAGACCAGGGCTGCGCCGAAACAACACTTGAACAAGCCCCGAGCCACACTTGCCGATGCCGTGATTGCATTGCAAGTCGCGCCTTCATAACATGCTTTCGTGACGTGCTCGTGGCCGCACCGGCATCCTGCCCGGTTGTGGAGCGCTGACCACAGTGGGGCTTTTTTTTCGCGAATCGGGGCCACTAGCCGTACCGCATCATTTTCTGACACATAGCGTCCCTAGAATTCGTTCCTGCCATGCGCCATGCGCCGCTTGCCCAGCAAGCCGGCACGCGGCCCGGGTATGTTCAATCAAAGGGAATATGTAATGAAAAAGACTCTGCTCGCAACCGCGCTCCTGGCCGCCGTCACCGGCGTGGCCCAAGCGGAAACCTCGGTAACGCTGTATGGCCTGATCGACACCGGTATCGGCTACCAGCGCATCAAGGGCGACGGCTATCACGAATCCAAGGTCGGCATGGCAAACGGCGTGTCCAGCGGCTCGCGTTGGGGCCTGCGTGGCGCGGAAGACCTGGGCGATGGCCTGTCTGCCGTGTTCACCCTGGAAAGCGGCTTCAATTCGGGTAACGGCCAATCTGGCCAAAGCGGACGTTTGTTCGGTCGCCAAGCCACCGTCGGCCTGAAGGCCGATTCGTGGGGCCTGCTGGAATTCGGCCGTCAGACCAACATCGCGTCCAAGTACCTGGCCTCGATCGACCCGTTTGGCGGCAGCTACGGCCAAGCCAACGTGGGCGTGGCCTTCAGCGCCGCCAACACCGTCCGCTACGACAACATGGTCCAGTATTCGACCCCGTCGTTCAGCGGCTTCCAGTTTGGCGTGGGCTACTCGTTCAACGCGTCCGACACGACTGCCGCGCAAACCGGCTTCAAGACGGCTGACAACACCCGCGCCATCACGACCGGCCTGCGCTACGTCAACGGCCCGCTGAACGTGGCCGCCACGTACGACCAACTGAACCCGGCCAACCAGTTGGGCACGGACGCCACGCCCAAGTCGTGGTCCGTCGCCGCCGCCTACGACTTCGAAGTCGTCAAGCTGGCGTTGGGCTTTGGCCAGACGCGCGACGGCTGGTTCACCGGGCAGAGCATCAATTCGTTCGGCAGCGGCAGCCCCACGGCCAGCAGCTTCGGCACCAACGTTGCCGTGTCGGGCTTCAAGGCCAATTCGTACCTGGTCGGCCTGACCGTGCCGTTGGGCGCCAGCAGCATCCTGGCGTCGTGGCAGCGTGCCGACCCGAACGGCAACCCGCTGACCGCCGGCAACGATTCGACGATGAACGTCTACAGCATCGGCTACACGTACAACCTGTCCAAGCGCACCAACCTGTACGCGCTGGGTTCGTACGCCACCGACTTCGCGTTTGTTGACGGCGTCAAGAGCACCGTCGGCATCGTGGGCGTGCGCCACCGCTTCTAAGCCATCGCGGCAGGCCGGCGACTCGCGCGCGGCGCGCGCCGCCGGCCCGTTCTTGCCGCGGTTGTATTGAGCGGACTGGGCGTCTTACCCGGCCACAGACGCGAAAAAAGCGGCCACCTCCCTAGCTCCACTCTCAGTCCGCTCACCCGAACCTCGGCCTGCATCAGGCCTTGCGCCGCGCTGAGCACGCAGTCTTGACCGGCATTGGGCGGTGCGCCCGTTGCCGGTCTTGGCGTTGGCCTACGACCGGGGCAACAGTTCCGGCTTAAGGATGCCGCGCAGGTCGGCATACGGGATGCTTAGTTCCGGTTCGCCGTGCGAGTAGGGCGCAATCGAATAGGCGTCGTATTTGACGACGATGCCGTCACGCGTCAACGCAAAGTTGTCGCTTTCCTGGAAAGGCCACATCTTGTTGTAGGCGGCGGGATCGCGCTTGGCATCGGGGTTGCCTGTCAGCCATTTGGCATGCGCGCGCTGCAAGGCCGCAACGTATTCCGCGCGCCTGCCTGGGATCAACGCTTCATCCAGACTCATGACACGGCCGCGCGACCGTTCCCAGTTCAGATACTGCGTGGCCGGAATGCCGTGCGCGGCGCCCGTCAGGAATTGCTCGGTGTGCAATTCGATCGCCACGATGTCGCCCACCGTGTCTTTCACCGACGCCTTGAAATACGTGGCGTCGCGTGCGCGCGCCGTCGACCAGAAGTACTGCGTGTATTCCGACAGCGTGTTGTACGGGCCACGCCGATTGGCGTCGGTGCCCGTCATGTAGGCCAGCACATGGTCCACCAGCGCGCTTAATTTGGGAATGCCGGGAAACGCCACGCTGTCGATTTCAATGCGTGGGCAGTCGCCTTCGCAGCCCGGTTTGTTCGACGCCCATTTGATGCGCTCGGTGGACAGGTCGCCCACCTTTTCGGACGTGGTCGAAGCCGGCTCGGCCAAGGTGATGTTGGCCGGCGGCGTACTGCCGCAACCCGCCAGCACCAACAGGGCGGCGCCCAGGACCAGACCGCTTATCCCGCCTTGCGGCGTGAATGTGCGACGCATTGAACTACCTCCACAAATTCAAGACCTTGCCGTCAAGGCACCACGCCCGTCCATTCCGGCGTCGAGAACTTTTCATCGGCTTGCTGCTGGGCGCGCGCCAGGGTGTCGCTGCCGATTTGCCCCGGAGTCAGACGATGCAGGCCGGCAAAAGTTTCCAGCATGCGGTCGATGATGACCTCGCGCGCCAGACCCGTCTGCGTACGCAGCGGGTCAACGCGCTTTTTCGCGCTGGTGGTGCCTTTGTCGGACAGTTTCTCGCGGCCAATGCGCAAGACTTCGACCATTTTATCGGCGTCGATGTCATACGACATGGTCACGTGGTGCAGCACCGCGCCCGCGCGGCGGGCTTGCGCCGCGCCGCCGATCTTGCCGATGTCGGATGCAATGTCGTTCAGCGGTTGATACCAGGCCTTGATGCCCAGACCTTGCAACGCCGTCAATACCCAGGCGTCCAGGAACGCATAGGATTCCTGGAAGCTCATCCCGTGCACCAAGGCTTGCGGCGCGCTGAGCGAATAGGTGATGGAGTTGCCCGGTTCGATGAACATCGCGCCGCCACCGCTGACGCGGCGCACGACTTCAATGCCGTGGCGCTGGGCGCCCTCCGGGTCCACTTCGTTTTTCAGGGATTGAAAACGGCCGATGACGACGGCGGGCGCGGCCCATTCCCAGATGCGCAGCGTGGGCGGGCGCTGGCCGGCGCCCACTTCGTCGGTAATGACGGCATCCAGCGCCATGTGCAGCGACGGCGCCTGCGGGCCTTCGTGTATCAGTTGCCAGTCGTAATCGTTCCAGTCGGTGCGCGTCATGCAAGCGCCCTCCGCAGCACCACGGCCACGGCTTCGGCCGAAAAGCCGAACAGCTCGGCGTCGGCGGGCAGGGCGGATTGCACCGCCACCGCCAATTCCAGTTCGCCGGCATCGGCGGGCATGCCGTTCAAGCCGCTGTTGATGGCTTCCAGCGCTTCGGGCGGCTCTAGAAAGAAGTCGCCGCTGATGCGTACGTTGGCCAGGCGGCCGTCGCGCACTTCCAGATCCGCGACAACCAATTTGCCGCCGGGGACTTTGTATTCGCCATGCATGGGCGCTCCTTGCGAAATCAATGAACAAAAACTACAGGTTCAGCTTCATGCCGTCGTGGCTGGCCGTGAAGCCCAGGCTTTCGTAGAACCGGCGCGCATCGGGGCGCGCGCGGTCCGTCGTCAGCTGGACCAGGCCGCAGCCTTGGGCGCGGCACTGGTCGATGGCCCATTCGAACATGGCGCGCCCCAGACCCTGGCCGCGCGCCGACGAGGCGATGCGCACGCTTTCGATCTGGCCGCGCCACAGGCCCAGCCGCGACAAGCCGGGTATGAACGATAACTGCAAACAGCCGACCAGGTGTGGGCCTTGCTCAACCACGGCAAGGAACTGGTTGGAATCTTGCGCAATCGCAGCAAAGGCAGCCGTGTAACGCGGGTTCAGCGGCACCGACGCGTCTTCGCGCCGGGCGCCCAGTTCATCGTCGGCCAACAGGGCCACGATGTGCGGCAAGTCTTCCTGGCGCGCGCGGCGAAAGACCAATTGCGGATCGGACATCGCAGGGCTCCTGGCTAGCGGGCAACGTTCTGCGCGGTCTGGCCGAACAGGATGCGGCGCGATTCCTCATCGCTGATGGAAGGCGCGGTGTTGACGCTGTCGGCCAACGCGTACGCGCGCTGCGTGGCCGGGCGTTGCGCGATGGCATTGAACCAGCGTTGCAGGTGCGGAAAGTCGTTCAGGTCCTGCCCTTGCTTGGCATGCGGCACGATCCACGGGTAGGCCGCCATATCGGCAATGGAATAGTCACCCGCTACGAATTCGCGGTCGGCCAGACGCTTGTTCAGCACGCCGTACAAGCGGTTGGTTTCCTTGACGTAACGGTCGATGGCGTAGGGGATGCGCTCTTGGGCGTAGCCCGAGAAATGATGATTCTGGCCGGCCATGGGGCCCAGGCCGCCCATTTGCCAGAACAGCCACTGCGACACTTCCGAGCGGCCGCGCAAGTCGGCGGGCAGGAACTGGCCGGTCTTTTCGGCCAGATACAACAGGATGGCGCCCGACTCGAACAGCGACAGGGGCGCGCCGCCGTCGGCCGGTTGCTGGTCGACGATGGCGGGGATGCGGTTGTTGGGCGCGATGGCCAGGAATTCGGGTTTGAACTGATCGCCGCGGCTGATGTTCACCGGGTGGATCTTGTAGGGCAGGCCGGTTTCTTCAAGGAACAGCGTGATCTTGTGGCCGTTGGGGGTGGTCCAGTAATAGAGATCGATCATGGAATGCGTCCTGGGAATCAAGGCGCCGCCGGCCGTGCCGGCGGGTGGAAGGCCATGATAGCGGCAGGCATTGTGGCCGACCCCGAATAACCGGGGCCGGGGGCGGGTTTCTTGGCGGGCCCAGATCCGCGCCTTACACCACCCGGTGCGACCCGCCCGGCAGCCGCCACGTCCAGTTCAGGCTGACGCCGGCGGCGGCCACGAAGATCATCGCCACGCCCACCACCTGCATGGGGTCCATGCGCTGGCCGTAGACGACCAGGTCCAGCAGGATCGCCACGGCGGGGTAGATGAAGCTGAGCGCGGCGGTGGATGTGGTCGGCAGCTTCTGGATGGCCGAATACATCAGGATATACATCAAGCACGTATGCACCAGCCCCAGCGCCACCAGATAGCCCCATTGCAGCGGCGCGGTCGGCACGGCGCTGAAGTCCGCCATCGGCAGCAGCATCACGGCGCCCAGCGTCACCTGAACCAGCGCCAGCACTTGCGGCGGCACGCCCTTCAAGCGCTTGACGATGACCGCCGTCACGCCATACAGCGCGGCCGCGCCCAGGCCCAGCAGCAGGCCCGACAGATAGGCCTGCCCGCCCGTGTGCGTGTCGGTCAGCCGCAGCACCAGCAGCAGGCCGGCAAACGCCACCACGGACCAGGCCAGCTTGCCGCGCGACGGGCGTTCGCCCAGGAACAGCACGCCCAGCCCGATCAAAAAGAAGGGCTGCACGTTGTAGACGGCGGTGGCCAGCGAAATGGACGCCAGCCGGTAGGCCGAAAATAGCAAGACCCAGTTCATGACCAGCGCGGCGCCGGCCACCAGCGCCAAGGCCAGCGTCTTCCGGGTGAACAGGCCGGGCTTGAGCAAACCGCGCGACCAGCAATAGATATACAGCGCCATGGCCCCGAACAGGCAGCGAAAGAAAACGACGTTCCAGGCGCTTTGACCGGATTCCAGGACAAACACGCCCAGGGTGCCGGATAAGGTCATCGCGGCGGCCATTTGCGCCAGGCCAAGGCGTTCTGATGCGGGGGTCATGAGGGTCTCCATCGGCCGTCCGGCCACGTTCTTGATGGAGAAATTATCCCAGGCGCATCATGTCGGTTATATGATGATTGCGTGGCGCTTTCAGGCGCCAACCTTCATTTAGGTGAAATTTATGCAAGGTGACCTAAAAAACGAAAATCCGGTTCTGGATGGTATCGATCGCCGCCTGGTGCAGACCCTGGCGGCCAACGCGCGGACCACCACAGCCGACCTGGCTCGCCAGGTGGGCATGTCGGCGCCCAGCGTGGCGGACCGGCTGCGGCGCCTGGAGGAATCCGGCGTCATCCGCGCCTACACGCTGGATGTGGACCCGGTGGCGCTGGGCTACACGCTGCAAGCCGTTGTGCGCATTCGGCCCTTGCCGGGGCAATTGCGTCACGTGGAAGGGCTGATCGAGGAAATTCCGGAATTCGTCGAGTGCGACAAGGTCACGGGCGATGACTGCTTTATCGCCCGCGTGGTGCTGCGGTCGATCTCGCATCTGGACGGCATCCTGGAACGCGTGACCGAGTTCGCCGAAACCAACACCGCCATCGTCAAGGCGCATACGGTGCGCCGCCGCCTGCCGCCGTTGCGCTAAGGGGACGTGCCAAGCCTCGCCCTTACGCCGAGCCTCGGTCTTACACCGGCGCCGACAACGCCCGCGCCACGTCGTCCTTCAAACCCGCCGGCGTGTCGGTGGGCGCGTAGCGCTTGATGACCTGCCCATCCCGGCCCACCAGGAATTTGGTGAAGTTCCACTTGATGCCTTCGGTGCCGAAGACGCCGGGCTTTTCGCCCTTTAGCCAGCGGTACAGCGGATGCGCGTCGGCCCCGTTGACGTCGATCTTGGCAAAGAGCGGAAAGCTGATGTCGTACTGCGTGGCGCAGAAATTGCGGATTTCGGCTTCGTCGCCCGGTTCCTGATGGCCGAATTGGTCGCACGGAAAGCCCAGCACCGTGAAGCCGTCGTCGCGCAGTGAGCGGTACAGCTCTTCCAGCCCCGAGTATTGCGGCGTGAAGCCGCATTTGGATGCCACGTTGACCACCAGCAGCACACGGCCGCGATACGTGTCCAGGGATTGATCCACCCCATGTATGTCGCGGGCGGTGAAATCGAAAATCGTGCTCATGCGGGCTCCTGTGTCAGGCGTTGCGACGCGGGCGCGTCGGTGCGCCAATTGGCTCGTGGAGTGTAGCGCCGCGTGCGCATGCCGGGTATCAGACCAATCCGAGATCCACGGGCGCCACGCCGGGGAACACCTGCGCCAGGCGGGCCTTGTCCAGCCCGTACAAGCGCGAGAACAGGCCGGCGAACACGGCGCGGTATTCGTTCAGCACGGGGTAGTCGCGGTCCTGGAACAGCGTGTCGTGCCGGACCGGCACCTGGCGTCCGGCAATCCGGCCACCGCGCACGTTTCCGCCCATCACCCAGTACACGGTGCCGTGGCCGTGGTCCGTGCCCTTGTTGCCGTTTTCGCGAAACGTGCGGCCAAATTCGCTGATGACCACGACGGTGGTCTGGCCCCAGGCCGAGCCCATCGCGTCGGCATAGGCGGCCAGCGCGCGGCCCAACTGGGCCAGCCGGCCGGCCAAAGCGCCCGTGGCGGCGCCTTGGCCGACGTGCGTGTCCCAGCCGCCCACGTCCACAAACCCGACGTTGTAGCGGTCGGTCATGAAGCGGGCGATGCGGCGTATTTCCTTTTCCAGTTTGTCGGTGGACACCGCGTTGCCGTTGGCGGCCTGCATTTCGGCGTCCAGTTCCTGCCGGGTGGCGCCCATGACGCGCTGGCCTTCGTCCACGGCCGCGTGTAGATCCGTGTCGCGGTACATCGCGGCAATGGCGCGGTGGTCGGCGTCGCTCAAGCGCGATTTTCGATTCGCGCCGCCCAGGTCCACATTGGGCACGCGGGCATCGCCACGCAAAATTTGCGGCACGTCCGCGGTGAAGGCGGCCGGGTGCGAACCCTTGGCGCCCAGCGCCAATGTCAACCGGTTCAAAAACCCCGATCGGTAATTGCCATCCTTGCGGGCGCCTTGGCCCAGCTCGATGCTGTTCTGCGTTTCGAAGTGGCTGCGGGTCAGGTCCTCGGTGCCGGCAAACGGCACAAAGGCCAGCTGCTTGTTGCGGTAGAACGGCAGCAGGCTATCGGCCAGCGCCGGGTGCAGTCCCCAGCCGTCGGCCAGCGGCAGGGCGGCGCCATCACCAGACCCGGGCCTGGCGATGGCAATGCTGGGGCGCGACTCGTAGTAGAAGTCGCTGGACGTGGGCACCAGCAGGCTGGCGGCATCGTATGCGCCGCGCATGAAAACAAGCAGCAAACGGTTGCCCGACGCGGCGGGCGCCGCATACAAGCGGCTGCCGCCCAGCAGCAGCGGGGCGGTGGCCATCATTTGAAGCAAGCGGCGGCGGTCCATCGCGATCTCCTAGCGGCGCATGAATTCTGGCGAGGCCAGCAGGTAGGTATTGGCGTCCACGGGTTTTCCGGCGCGCCCGATGGCGTCTCGCGTGGCGGGCGACAGCGTTGTTGCCAGGTCCGGGTTGGTGTCCAGCAAGGGCGTCGCCTTGGGCAGCGCCACCGGCTCGGGCGCGTCCGCCGTGCGATAAAACGGCTGCGGTGCGGCGGCGATGGCGCGGGCAATTTCAAACCGTTGCGTCATCTGCCCCGAGCCCGCCCAGTCAGACTGCGACAGGGGATAGCCGTCAGGCGTGGGGCGTCGGTACATGCCCTGGCCCATCTGTTGCAGCATCGACAACACCGCCTTGGGATTGCGGATGGGCGGCATGTCTGCATAGGTCAATCGCAAAGCAGAAAACACGTAATGCACCGGGTCCTTGAACACGCCGGCCTTCAAGGACTTGGCGAATTCCGGCGAGGCGAGCAGCGTTTGCAGCGTGGCCGCGATATCGCCATCTTGCGCCAGGAAGGTTTTAGCCATGCGCACCACCAACGCGGGCGGCGGCGATTCCCCCACGAAGTAGGCGGCCAGTTTTGTGCTGATAAAGCGCGCCGTCGCCGGATGGCGCGCCAGCAGGTCGATGGCCTGATCGACTTCGTCCCAGCCGCCGCCGCGAATGGTGTGGCCCAGGAACACCTTGTCGCCGCCATCATGGCGGGCGGGGTTGAACAGGAACAGCCCGTCTTGAACCAGTTCGCCGCGAAGGCCGGGTTTTACCTTGGGCGGCTTGTCGCTGTTATGCACGCCCAGGCCGGTCAGGATGCGCGCCAGTTCCTGCACATCTTTCTGCGTGTAGCCGCCGCCCACGCCCAGCGTGTGCAGCTCCATGATTTCGCGCGCGTAGTTTTCGTTGATGTGCCCCGCCACATTGCGCGTGTTGTCCAGGTACACCAGCATGGCGGGCGACCTGACGGTGGCGCGCAGCATGTCGCGGAATTTGCCCAGCGCGTGCGGGCGAATGGCGCGTTCTTCGTATTGCGGCAGATACGTGCCTACGTCGCCTTTGCCCGCGAACACATTGAAGTGGTTCATCCAGAACCACGTCATCTGCTCCTGCAAGGGGGTGGGCGAATACAGCGCGCGCCACACGGCGCGGCTGGCGGCGTCCTGGGCGCGCTGTTGCGATATCGCGCGCGCTTCGCGCTGCGCTTGCAGCTTGGCTTGCGGATCCAGGTCGCGTGCATCCTGGCGCAACTTGCGCTGCCGCGCCTGGGCGTCCTGTTCCGATTCCTGGTTGATGGACAGCGCGTCAATGGCGGACTGCACGGCCGCGGGCAGGCGCGCGCGCGGGTCCGGGTGCAATTGGGCTTGCAGGTAGGGCTGCACGCCCATCTGGTGAATGCGGGCAAGCTCGGCGGGCGTGGCGCCCCAGGTGATGCGGTTGACCAAGGCGGCTTCATGACCGCGCGTGTCTTCTTGCGGCGCAGTGGCCGCGGCAGGGAAAGCAGCGGCCGCTGCCACGCTCGCCAGCGCCAGGCACAGCATCGGCACGAGTTTGGTCAGCCGCATTCGTAATCGCATCATGAGGCAAAACCCTTAATGGGCAATAAGCGGTGTGACAGGATAATCCTCGGAACATTCCCGCGTCGGGCATCTTGAAACGCGGGGAAACCGCAATTTTCAGTTGGCCGCCAACCCGGCACGCGCTGGGGCCATTGGCACGCTTGGCCGCGCCGCGTCCTATCATGGCCGTTTGCCGTCAAATCGATGCACAAGACGATGCACAAGACGATGCACAACCCAAAAGCAGGAGCGCGCCGATGGAAGGAATGATCGAACGCCTGGAGGCGATGTTGGCCAAGGGCACCGACAATATGTTGCTGCGGTTTTCGCTAGGCAAGGCCTATGCCGAACAAGACAGCTTTGAAAAAGCCGAAACCCATTTGCGCGCGGCATTGGAATTCGACCCCGCGTATTCCGTTGCGTGGAAATGGCTGGGCAAAGCCTGCCTGGGGCGGGGCGATACGAACGAGGCCCGCGCGGCGTGGGAACGCGGTGTGGCGGCCGCCCAGGCGCGCGGCGACAAGCAGGTCGAAAAGGAATTGCAGGTGTTTATCAAGCGCCTGGACAAGCAGGCGGCGCCGGGTTCGTGATCGGCCATGCGCCGTCCTGGATTCAGTCAAGCCACCGCCGGCAAATTCCCAAACGCTTCCAACGCGCGCAAGCGGCTTTGTGCCAGGTCCACGATAGGCATCGGGTAGCTCGCCGCCGCACGCTCCATCGGGCTGGGGTCGTGGATGGCCTTATCGTCCAGGTCGGCCAGTTCAGGCAACCATTCGCGCAGGAACACGCCGCGCGGATCGAAGCGGCGTGATTGCGATAGCGGGTTGAAGACGCGGAAGTACGGCACGGCGTCGGCGCCCGTGGACGCGCTCCATTGCCAGCCGCCGTTGTTGGCCGCCAGGTCGCCGTCCACCAGCTGCGCCATGAACCACGCTTCGCCCAGCCGCCAATCGATCAACAGGTTTTTGGACAAGAACATGGCGGTGACCATGCGCAGCCGGTTGTGCATCCAGCCCAGCGCCAGCAACTGGCGCATGGCCGCGTCCACGATCGGAATACCGGTCCGGCCTTGCTGCCAAGCTTGCAGGTCATCCGGTGCATCGCGCCACGGAACGGCGGCGGTTTCCGGCCTCATCGGCTGATGCATGGCCAGCGAAGGGTAGGCGGCCAGCAGGTGCAGATAGAACTCGCGCCACAGCAGTTCGTTGATCCACGTGGCCGCGCCCGCCTTGCCACTATCGATCTCGCCATGGTTGGACGCCAGCGCCGCGCGCAGCGCCTGGCCGGGCGACAGCACGCCGGCCGCCAGGTAGGGCGACAGGCAACTGGTCGCGGGCAGGGAGGGAAAATCGCGTTCTTCCTTATAGGCGTCGATGATGCCGTCGGTGAAGGCGTCCAGCCGGTCTCCGGCGGCGGTTTCGCCGGCGGGCCATAGCGCGCGCACGGCGTCGCTGGGGGCGGCAAAGCCGTCGAAGGCGTCGGGCAACGGGTCGGCGGCCCAGTCTGGCGGGGTTTGTGGGCGGGGGGCAGGCAACGCCATGATCGGCGCCGTGCGTAGCCGGTCGCGGCAGGTGCGCGCATAGGGCGTGTACACGCGATAGCAGTCGCCCTTGCCGGTGGTCACGGTGCCCGGGCGCAGCAGGGTCGCGCCGTGATGCAGTGTCCAGTCCACGCCGATGCCGTCCAGCGCGGCGGCAACCGCGGCGTCGCGGCGGCGTTCGTTGATCGCCCATTCGGTGTTGGCGTGCACCTGCGAAATGCCGTGCGCCTGGCAGAAATCGGCAATGGCCTGGGGCGCCTGGCTCCAGTCCGACACGGTCAGCAGTTTCAGCGGAATGCCGCGTTCGCCCAGGTCGCGCGACAGTTCACGCAGGTTGCGCAACCAGAAATCCACCTTGGCCGGCGCGTCGCCATGCAGGCGCCACTGCTTGGGCGCGGCCAGAAACAACGCGGTCACCGTGCCATTTTCACGGGCGGCCGCCAGCGCGGGGTTGTCGTGCATGCGCAGGTCGGTGCGCAGCCAGAGCAGCGTATTCATGGAAGGCAATCCCAGGCAAAAGTGGGCGGGCGGGCGTTACCCGCGGCGAGGCTGGCATTCTATATTGGCCCGCGGCACGGAAGCCGCATGGAAGACGATGTAAAAACTACGAGTAGATGTGACGGCGCGACGGGGCGGAATGCGCGGGGTCCAAGCGGCATTGCGCGCGGCACGCGGGATGCGCCGTCCGCCCGGGCAGCGGGGGAGGCCGGACGGCATTCCGGCAAGGGCGCCAAGACGGTTCGGCAGGCGCGTAGCGGTCAAACCATGAAACACGCTGGCGCGAGGTTTGTATTGACGCGCCCGGGCCGCCGCCATGTAATCGATTCAACGACTGAAAAAAAGTTGAACGCTATGGGAAATCTGATGGACCTTCGCCCGTCCTTTCTACGGGGACGCACATCCGCCGCCACGACATCGCGCGACGTTCTGCAAAGGTTGTGGCGTTCTTTCGATTTACCCGACGAGTCCCTTGAACACGTGATGCTGACAGGCGCCGAACCGGTGCTGCCGTCTTCGTTCGCGGTGGGGACGGCGGCGCAGACCAGCATGGCCGCGGCGGCGCTGGCCGCAGCCGAACTCTGGCACCTGCGCGGCGGCGCGCGCCAGCAGGTCAGCGTAGACATGCTGCACGCGGCGCAGGAATGCCGCAGCCACTTCACCATCAATGGCGTCACGCCCAATATCTGGGACCCCATCAGCGGGGTGTACCAGTGTGGCGACGGGGGCTGGGTGCGCATCCATGCCAACTTTGCCCACCATCGAGACGGCGCGCTGGCGTTGTTGGGCTGTCCCGTTGGCGAGGGCACCACGCGCGACGTGGTGCAAGCGGCGTTAAGCCGCTGGAAAGCGCTGGACTTCGAACAGGTGGCCGCTGACGCGGGCCTGGTGGTGGCCGCCATGCGCAGCTTTGACGAATGGGATCGCCATCCGCAAGGCCAGGCCGTTGCCGCGCAACCCCTGATGACCATCGAGCGTATCGGCGACGCCGACCCGCGTCCCTTGCCCAAGTATGGGCACGACGCCCGGCCGCTGAAAGACATCCGCGTGCTGGACTTGACGCGCATCATCGCCGGCCCCGTGTGTGGCCGCGCGCTGGCCGCTTACGGCGCCGACGTGATGCTGGTGAACTCACCGCAGTTGCCCAACATCGACAACATCATCGACACCAGCCGGGGCAAGCTCTCGGTGCTGGCTGACCTGGACACGGCCGACGGCCGTATCGCGCTGGGCAACCTGCTGCGCAGCGCCCATGTGTTTGTGCAGGGCTATCGGCCGGGCGGGATGGCGGCGCTGGGCTTCGGGCCGGAAGACGCCGCGCGCATCCGCCCGGGCATCGTGTATGTGTCGCTATCGGCCTATGGCAACGTGGGCCCGTGGGCCAACCGCCGGGGTTTCGACTCGCTGGTGCAGACCGCCACCGGCTTTAACCACGCCGAAGCGCAGGCAGCCGGCCAGGAAACGCCCAAGCCCTTGCCGATGCAGATTCTTGACCATGCCTCGGGCTACCTGATGGCGTTTGGCGCGCAGGTGGCGTTGGCGCGGCAAGCAACAGAAGGTGGCAGCTGGCACGTGCGGGTGTCGCTGGCGCAGACGGCGCATTGGTTGCGCGGGATGGGCAGGGTGGAAGGCGGGCTGGACTGCCGCATGCCGGACTTTGACGGCTTGCTGGAAACGGAAGCGTCGGGTTTTGGCGAATTGGTGGCGGTGCGCCATGGCGCGCGCTTTTCCGAAACGCCGGCTCGTTGGACTCGCCCGTCCAGCCCGCCGGGCACGCATCCGACGGTGTGGCCGTTTAACACGTAGGACGTCCCGCGCTTATGGCCGGAAAAAACGAAGGCGCCGTGCGGCGCCTTTTTTCTTGCTTGCTGAAGTCGCTTCTTACTTGGCCTTTTCCTGCTTGGTCTTCCAGTCGCGCAGCGCGCGCATGGTGTTCGTCACATGCGACTCGGGGTTCATATCGGTGAATTCATACAGGATCTTGCCTTGCGGTGAAATCACGTAGGAAATCCGCTGCGCGTATTCCGGGCGCTTGTCGTGCACGGCGTCATACGACTTCATGATCTTGCCATCGGCATCCGCGGCCACCGCAAACTTGCCACGGCATTCACTGACCGAGAACTTGTTCAGCGTGTCGATGTTGTCGGTAGATACGCCAATGACGGTGGCCCCCAGCGACTTGTATTCGTCCGTGGCTTCGGCAAAGTTGTGGGCCTCGATGGTGCAGCCCTGCGTGAAGGCGGCGGGAAAGAAATACAGGACGACCGGGCCTTGCTTTAGCGCGTCGTTCAACTTGAACGTGAAGACCTTGCCGCCCAGCGAGGCGTCTGTGCTGAAATCGGGCGCGGGCGCGCCCACGTTCAAGGCGGCGTGGGCGGATGCGGCGGCCAGCAGGCCGCAGAGCATCAGGCTAGAAACAAGGCGCTTCATGGAAGTCTCCAATAATCAATCGTTGGGCGCGCGGCGGGTGGCGGCAAGTGGCCTACTGTAGTCCGCGTGCGGCGCAGGGTCCAGTTCAGTCACGGTTGGGGCCACCGCCTCTGCCACCGCCATCGCCGCTACCGCCCGGTTGCCGCTGCGGCTGCTCGCGCGCCTGCTGTTGCCGCGCCTGTTGCTGTTCGCGGCCTTGTTGCTGGCGGGCTTGTTGCTGTTGCTGCTCACGCGCCTGTTGTTCACGCGCCTGCTGCTGACGGCCTTGCTGCTGTTCACGGGCCTGTTGCTGGCGCACCTGCTGTTGCTGTTGATCGCGGGCCTGTTGCTGACGGGCCTGTTGTTGCTGTTGCTGCTGCTGTTCGCGCGCCTGTTGCTGACGCACTTGCTGTTGTTCGCGATCTTGCTGCTGCTGGCGCGCCTGCTGATCCCGCGCCTGTTGCTGACGGGATTGCTGTTGCGCTTGTTGTTGCGCTTGTTGTTGATCACGCTGTTGCTGCGCGCGCTGCTGTTGATCGCGTTGCTGCTGACTTCGCTGCTGTTGGTCCCGCTGTTGGTCCCGCTGTTGAATCTGCTGCTGGACCCGCTCCACGTCCCGCTGCTGCACGTCTCTTTGCTGGCGATCACGCTGCTGCTGATCCCGCTGCTGCTGATCCCGCTGCGGATTTCGCTGTTGAATCTGCTGCTGGACCCGCTCTACATCCCGCTGCTGCACATCCCGTTGCGCCTGCGTCCCGATCACGGTCTGGCCCGGGCCTCGGCCTTGGTCCGGCCTATTCGGGTTCCCGCGATTCGGGTCGGGGCGGTTGTTGTCACCACCCGGTCGGCCACCTTGTGGCCCGCGACCGTTATCGGGGTGATCCACAAACGCCTGCGGCGGGCGGCCCTTGTTGTGGTCGTAGAACTGCGCGCGGTTATTGCCCGCTTCACGCACGTAGTTGCGCTGTATGTCGGTCGGCGGCGCATGGCGGTCGTTGCGGGCGGCCAGCTCGCGCGGGTCCGCCGCGCGCCGGATGCCGTTCGGCCCGCCGTGATAGCTGACGCGGCGGTTGTCGATGTTGTTGACGACCACGGTGTGGTTATAGACGTTGGTGACCCGCGTGACGTTTACGTTCGTCACCGAACGGTTGTAGTAGAAGCGGTCACGCTTCCAGTAACCGCCCACATAGCCCAGGCCGACATAGCCGAAGCCATAGTTGATGCCGCCATAGAACCCCACGTGGGGGCCCCAGTAACCGGGGCTCCATACGTACAGCCCATTGGAGAACCCCCAGTATCCGGGCGTCCACAACGCGCCGTTATAGGGCGCCAGCACCCAGGCGCCGGGCACCCAGAAAAAGCCGTAGCGGTTGCGGCTCCAGTAGCCAGGCACCCACAGATAACCGTCGGCCGGGGCAGGCGGCTGCACATACTGGGGCAAGGGCGGCGGGGGTTCGGGGCTGCGGTCCACCAGCGCAAGATTCGCGGATGCGGGGTCGCCGCCATCGTAGTCGGGGGCGCCGGGCGCTCCCGGCGGGGGCGGCGGGGCGTCGTAGGTTTGCGCCACGGCGGCGCTGCCCGTCGCCAGCAAGGACACGGCAAGAGCGATGTGGGCGGCGGCAGGCCGCAGGCGGGAAATCCGGGTCAGGGGCGTCATGGCAGTTCCTTCAGGACGCGTCGACGGCGACGGTCAATAACCGCGGTAGTAATGCGGCGCGGGATACGCCGGGTAGTAATAGTGCGGTGTGTAATACACCGGCGCCTGGCGATAGTAAGCCGGGCGGGCCGGCACCACGACGCATCCGCTCAGCATGCTGGCCATCACCATCATCAACAAAAGGCTCTTCTTCATGTTCTTGACTCCCTACCTGCGCCAGGCGTGTCATACGCCCTTGCTGCGCTGGTAAGGATTAGGCCATACCGGATGGCAGTCGTTCGCCTCTTGTAATCGATCCGAAACAGCTTTCGCGTGACCGATGTTTGCGCCTGCGTGACGGCGCATGTCGTTGGTATCAAACGTTGCGGAAATAAGAACGGGGCCGCCATGGCGACCCCGTTTTGCGTCACGCCACGTCACGCCGCGTAACGGCGATGGCGGCGTTGGCGGCGATCAGTTCCAGCGTCCGCCGTTACCGGCCAGGCTGAAACGGCCGGCGCCCATGAAGGCCAGCGCCAGCGCGGCGAACAGGAACATGCCTTGCAGTTCCAGGGCCCAGCCGCCATTGTTCGTCATGCTGCTGAGCTGCCCGGTGTGCGCCAGCAAGATGGCAACCACCATATTGATGGCGATGATCAGGCCACCCAGGCGCGTGTAGACGCCAACGATGAGCAGAACGGGCGCGATGATCTCGCCCACGTAAACGCCATAGGCCAGAAAGCCCGGCAGGCCGTGCGAAGACAGCATGCCGCTGATGCCGGTAACGCCATTGCCCATCAGTTTGGACAAGCCGTGCAGCAGAATCAGGATGCCCAAAGCCAGGCGCAGGATCAGCTTGCCGGTATCGTCGGACTTGATCATGGTGAGTTTCTCTTGTGATGGTTAAAGGGGGACAAGGCTTCGTTGGAACCCACCGCGAACCATTGGTTCCAAGCCCACACCGCCGCGCATCCGACGGGGCGGCTGCGTCAAGCGGCGCCATTATGGCAAATGCCCTGCAAAATCATCAAGCTTTCGTCACGTACCGGCGGTAATTGCCAGCGGTAATGCCATGCGGGACTTCTGCCGATAAATTACCGCGGGGTATATCGAACCCTGCCAATAATCAGAATTCCTCAAGAAAGCGCATACGGAAGCGCCGGCCTTTGATGTTGCTGTTGGACACGCGCGAAAACGCCTGTTTGGCAATCTGGCGGTCCAGCGCCACGTAGGCGTTGAATTCCGTGATATTGATCTTGCCCACCTGTTCAAACGTCAGCCCGCCGTCACCGGTCAGGGCGCCCAGCAGGTCGCCCGGGCGCAGCTTGTCTTTCTTGCCGCCCTGGATGCACAGCGTGACCATGGGCGCGCGCAAGGGACGGTCGGCCTTGGGTTTCAGGGATTTGATGTCGCCCCACTTCAAGGGCGAGCCCTGGTATTGCTCAACCAGATTGGCCCAGCGCATTTCGTCGGGCGAACACAGGCTTAGCGCCAAGCCCTTCTGGTCGCCCCGGCCACTGCGGCCGATGCGGTGCACGTGCACTTCGGTGTCCTTGGTGACGTCCACATTGATGACGGCGCCCAGGTTCTGGATGTCCAGGCCACGGGCCGCCACGTCGGTCGCCACCAACACGGCGCAGCTTTGGTTGGCGAACTGGATCAGGATTTCGTCGCGTTCGCGCTGTTCCAGGTCCCCGTTAAGCGCTTGCGCGCTGATGCCGTCGGCTTGCAGGCGTTCCACCAGGTCGTGGCTGCGGACCTTGGTATTGCAGAACGCCAGCGTGGACACGGGGCGGTAATGCGCCAACAGGCGCGCCACGGCGTCCAGGCGGTCTTTTTCGTCGATTTCAAAGAAGATCTGTTCGATGCGGCTGGCGTCGTGCTGCGCCTCGACCTTGACCTCGGCGGGGTTGCGCAGAAACCGCGCGCTAAGCTTGCGGATGTTGTCGGGGTAGGTGGCCGAGAACAGCAGCGTCTGGCGCTTGGTGGGGCAGTGCGAGGCAATGGCCACGATGTCGTCGTAGAAACCCATGTCGACCATGCGGTCGGCTTCGTCCAGCACCAGCGTGGTCAGGCCGGCCAGGTCCAGGCTGCCGCGTTCCAGATGGTCTTGGATACGTCCGGGCGTGCCCACCACCAGGTGCGCGCCGCGCGCCAGCGATTCGGCTTGCGGGCGGGCAGGGGCGCCGCCGCACAGCGTCAAAATCTTCACGTTGGGAATCAGGCGCGCCAGGCGGCGCAGTTCCTGCGCTACCTGGTCGGCCAATTCGCGGGTGGGGCACACCAGCAACGCTTGCGGCGCCAGGCGCGTGGGGTCCAGCTTTTGCAGCACGCCTAGGCCAAATGCCGCGGTCTTGCCGCTGCCGGTCTTGGCTTGCGCGATGATGTCGCGGCCTTCCAAAATCAGCGGCAGGCTTTGCGCCTGGATAGGCGTCATCTGCTCGAACCCCAGGCTTTGCAGGTTATCAAGCAGGGCGGGCAGAAGGGGAAGGGTGGAAAAGGGCGTGTTGGTCACAATAGGGCGGTTCGCAAAAACCGCGAAAAAACGGAGTCGACCGACAGTGTAAGCCCTGGAATGGGCGGACCCTAGCGCCAGCCCAGCCCAGCCCAGCCCAGCCCAGCCCAGCCCAGCCCAGCCCAGCCCAGCCCAGCCCCAGCCCCAGCCCCAGCCCCAGCCCCAGCCCCAGCCCAGCCCAGCCAGCCAAGCCCAGCCCAAGGGCCAGCCCAGCCAGCCAAGCCCCAGCCCAAGGGCCAGCCCAGCCAGCCAAGCCCAGCCCCAAGGGCAGCCCGCAGCCCGTAGCCCCAGCCTTGCCGCTAGCTGTGCCGCCAGCCCAGCCGCTACGCTTCAGCGTCGTAGGTGCCGGCCAGCGCGCGGGCGGCCTCCTGCATGCGGGGCAGCCAGCCGCGCGCCCCGTCGATGGACAAGCGGGCCACCGGCGCGTGCAGCGCCACGGCGGCGATCACGCGCGAGCCACGCAGGATGGGCACGGCCATGCAGACGATGCCCAGCAGGAATTCCTCGCGGTCAAAGCTGGCGCCTTCCTTCTTGATGGCGCGCAGCTCGTCCTCCAGCGCGCCCACCTCGCACAGCGTGTTGGGCGTGTAACGCGGCAAGGGCGCGGCGGCCAACAGGCGCGCGCGCGCCTCGCGCCGCATGTGCGCCAGAAACAGCTTGCCGCTGGCCGAACAGTGCAGCGGCACGCGCGAGCCCGTTTGCAGGTTCACCCGCAGCGGCCAGGCGGTTTCCACGCGATCCAGGTAGATGACTTCGTCGCCGTCCAGCATGGTGCAGTTACAGGTTTCGCCAATTTCGTCGACCAGGCTGTCCAGGATGCGATGGCGTTCACCGCGCAAGGGGGAATTAAGCAACGTGTCTCGCGCCAGGGCGCTAAGCCGAGGGCCGCTGACATAGCTCTTGCCCGCCGGTTCGCGTAGCAGCATCCCGGCTTCGACCAGCCGCGTCAGGATGCGCAGCACCGATGGCTTGGGCAGGCCCGTGGCGTCGGTCAGGGCGGCCAGCGACACCGGCGCGTCGGACCGGGCCACCTGTTCCAACAGGGTCAGCGCGCGCAGCGCGGCGGAGGATTCGTCTTTCATCTTCCAATATTTGCAGATTCAGCTGCCAGGGCGCCCTCGGCGTACGGATTTTGCAGAAAATGGAACGCAGTGGGATGGGAAACGCGGGATTTCTCCGGCAGTATCGATTCACCCCGGCCATGATGCAAGCACGATGCAGGCAACCGCCCCGCGTGCCACCTCCCACAGCGCCGGCCTGCCAGGAGAGAGACCATGAGCAGCAAGCAACACATGACCCCCAGTGAAGCGTTCGTTGAAACGTTGGTCGCGCAGGGCGTCAAGGACGTATTCGGCATCGTTGGTTCAGCCTTCATGGACGCGCTGGACTTGTTTCCCGCCGCCGGCATCCGCTTCGTGCCCACCGTGCACGAGCAGGGCGCCGCCCACATGGCCGACGGCTATTCGCGCGTGACCGGCCGCCACGGCGTGTGCATCGCCCAGAACGGGCCGGGCATCACCAACTTCGTCACCGGCGTGGCCGCCGCCTACTGGGCGCACAGCCCCGTCGTGGCGATCACGCCCGAAACCGGCACGGCCGGCATGGGCCTGGGCGGCTTTCAGGAAACCGAGCAGCTGCCCATTTTTTCGCGCATCACCAAGTACCAGGCGCACGTGAACCGGCCGGATCGCATGGCGGAATTCACCGCCAAGGCGTTTGACAACGCGATGGCCGAACGCGGCCCGACGCAGCTGAACATCCCGCGCGATTACTTCTACGGCGAGATCGACGTTGCCATCCCCGAGCCGCGCCGCGTGCGCCGTGGGCCAGGCGCCGAAGAAGACCTGGAAGCGGCGGCCCGGCTGCTGGCCGAGGCCAAGTTCCCGGTGATCGTGGCCGGCGGCGGCGTGCTGTTTTCCGAGGGCCAGGCGGAATGCGTGGCCTTGGCGGAACTGCTGGGGGCGCCCGTCGTCACCAGCTATCTGCACAACGACGCCTTTCCCGCCAGTCACCCGCTGTGGTGCGGCCCGCTGGGCTATCAAGGGGCCAAGGCCGGCATGAAGCTGCTGTCGCAGGCCGACGTGGTGCTGGCGCTGGGCACGCGGCTGGGGCCGTTTGGCACCTTGCCGCAGCACGGGCTGGACTACTGGCCGCTGGGCGCGCGCATCATCCAGGTGGATGCCGACCACCGCATGCTGGGGCTGGTGCGGCCCGTGTCGGTCGGCATCTGCGGCGACGCCAAGCCCGCCGCCGCTGCGCTGACCGACAAGCTGAAGTCGCGTGACGTCGCCTGCGTGCGCACCAAGGCCGCGCGCGGCGACGACATCGCTTCACAAAAGGCCGCCTGGGAAGCCGAGCTGGATGGCTGGTCGCACGAACGCGACGACTGGAGCCTGGACATCATCGAACAAGGCGGCGGCCGCATGCACCCACGGCGCATGCTGCGCGAACTGGAACGCGCCATGCCCAAGCATGTCATGGTGTCCACCGACATCGGCAACATCTGCTCGGTGTCCAACAGCTATCTGCGCTTTGACGAGCCCAATTCCATGCTGGCCGCCATGAGCTTCGGCAACTGCGGCTACGCGCTGCCGGCGTTGATCGGCGCCAAGCTGGGCCGCCCGGACCGCCCGGCCGTGGCCTATGTGGGCGACGGCGCGTGGTGCATGAGCTTCCAGGAATTGCTGACCTGCGTACGCGAAAAGATCCCGGTCACCGCCGTGGTGTTCCATAACGGCCAGTGGGGCGCGGAAAAGAAAAACCAGGTGGACTTCTACGGCCGCCGCTTCGTGGGCAGCAACCTGCTGAACCCGAATTTTTCCGAGCTGGCGCGCGCCATGGGGGCAGAGGGCATCCGGGTTGAACACGCGGACCAGGTGGGCGCGGCGTTGCAGGCGGCGTGCCGGGCGCAGTCCGAAGGCAAGACCACGGTGCTGGAAATGATGGTCAGCCAAGAGCTGGGCGATCCGTTCCGGCGCGACGCGCTGAAGCAGCCGGTGCGCTTTCTGGACAAGTACAAGCGCTACGTCAATCAACCGTTCCAGGCGGGTGAGGTGCCTTTGCCAATCGACCCGGTGGGGCGTTGAGGCCACCCCCGCCAGACACCAGGAGCCCGCCGTATGGCTAGCGATCAATTGTTCGCGCCGCTGCGCGATGCCGCGCTGTCGGCGGGCCGTCTGCGCACGGCGGTGGCATACCCCATGTCGGCCTCCAGCCTTGAGGCCGCCGTGCAGGCGCAGCGCGCGGGCCACATCGAACCGGTGCTGGTGGGGCCGGCGCGCAAGCTGCTTGATCGCTTGGCGCAGGCGGGCTTGCGGCCGGGGGACTTCGACATCGTCGACACGCCCGACGACGAATGCCTGGCCGCGCAGACGGCGGCCGGACTGGCGCGCGATGGCGCCGTGCAGATGCTGATGAAGGGCAGCCTGCACACCGATCATTTCATGGCGGCCGTGGTGTCGCGCGAATCCGGCTTGCGCACGAACCGGCGCGTCAGCCATGCCTTCGTGATGGGCGTGGCCGCCTACGCCAAGCTATTCATCCTGACGGACGCGGCGGTCAACATCGCGCCCACGCTGATGGAAAAGGCGGACATCGCGCAAAACGCCATCGACCTGGCACAGGCGCTGGGCATCGGGCGGCCCAAGGTGGCGGTGTTGTGCGCCACGGAATCCGTCAACCCCGCCATGCCGGCCACGCTGGACGCCGCGGCTTTGTCCAAGATGGCCGACCGCCAGCAGATACGGGGCGGCGACATCGATGGCCCGCTGGCGTTCGACAACGCCATCTCGCGACAGGCGGCGCAGGAAAAGGGCATTGTGTCGCGCGTGGCGGGCGACGCCGACATCCTGCTGGCGCCCGACATCGAAGCGGGCAACATGCTCTACAAGGAACTGACCTGGCTGGCCGGCGCGGACACCGCCGGGCTGGTGCTGGGCACGCGCGTGCCCGTGCTGCTGACCAGCCGGTCCGATTCCGTACAGGCACGCGTCAACAGCTGCGCCATCGCGGTGCTGCACGCCCGCGCCTTGCTGGCAGCGCGCGACGCTTAGCCGGAAAATTCTGGTGCAAGCGATTTTCCCCGTCTGGTTCTAGACCCTGCCACCCCCGCCACGTACCTTGAGTCCAGACGCCCGCGCGCGCTTGGCCACGGGCATTTCGACACAGGGAGCAGGCAATGCCAAACACCGTCACCGCCGACATGCTGGCCGAATTCGCGGCCGCCTGGAACCGCCACGATATCGATGCGCTGATGCGCTTCATGACGCAGGACTGCGTGTTCGACACCGTCGGCGGGCCGGATGCCTGCGGCAGCCGGCACACGGGGTCGGAAGCTGTCCGCACGGCTTTCGCGGCGGCCTGGAAGAACTTTCCGGATGCGCAATGGAACAACGGCCGGCATTGGGTGGCGGGCGATCGTGGCGTATCGGAATGCACGTTCACGGGGACGGCGGCCGACGGCTCGCGCGTCGAGGCCGACATGGTCGATATCTTCACCTTTCAGGACGGCAAGATCCGCGTGAAGAACGCATTCCGCAAGCAGCGGCCCGCCTTGCCCGCCAGGGCGTGAGACGCGCATGGATACCCAAATGTCCTTCGACACCACGCGCGCGGCCACGGCTGCCGCCCCACGCGTGAACGCCTACAACCCCACGTACGATCCGCTGGTGTCGCCACCCGGCCAGGGGCAGGACTACGCGCCCACCTACTGGGTCGCCACCGCGGGCGCGCCGCCCGAAGACGACGGCCCCATCCAGGGCGACGTGGATGCCGATGTGGTGATCGTGGGCTCGGGCTTTACCGGCCTGTCCGCCGCGCTGACGCTGGCGCGCGATTTCGGCGTGCGCGCGCTGGTGCTGGATGCGAACCGCGCCGTGTGGGGCTGCACCAGCCGCAATGGCGGGCAGGGGCAGAATGCCTCGGGGCGCCTGTACCGGTCGCAATGGATTGCGCGCTGGGGCTTGGATACCGCCAAGCGCCTGGACGCCGAAATCCGCGAAGGCTTCGAGTATTGGAAAAGCCTGGTGGCCCAGGTCGATTGCGACGCGCAGCCCGGCGGGCATCTGTACACCGCGCATCGGCAAAAGAAAATGGCGTTTCTGGCAAACGAGGCGCGCGTCATGCGCGAAGCGTTCGGCTACGACGCCCGCATGCTCAGCCAGGGCGAACTGCGTGAACGCTATGTGCACGATCACGAGGCCGTCGGCGCCATGCACGAACCCGACGGCGTGGGCGTGCATCCCTTGAAGCTGGCCTATGGCTATTTGCGCCAGGCGCGCGCGCTGGGCGTGCGCGTGCACCCGTCCAGCCCGGTGCTGGGCTGGCGCCGCGACAACGGCGCCATCGCGCTGCAAACCCCGGCGGGCGTGGTGCGCGCGCGCCGCGTGGCGTTTGCCACCGGCGGCTACACGGCGCAGGGCATCAACCCGCTGCTGGACAACCGCATCATGCCGGTGCTGTCCAATTCCATGGTCACGCGGGTGCTGACCGACGCCGAACGCGCGGCTGCCGGCCTGAAAAGCACCGTGTTCATCACCGACACCCGCACCTTGCGGTTCTACTATCGCCTGCTGCCCGACGGCCGCATGCAGATCGGCAGCCGCAGCGCCTTGCGCGGCGCCGACGCCCAGCACCCGCGCCACCTGGCCTTGCTGCGCGAAGGGCTGGCGCGCAAGTTTCCGTCGCTGCGTGATGTCGAGGTGGCGTATTCGTGGTGGGGCTGGGTCGACGTCAGCCACGACATGATGCCGCGCGTAACGCAGCCCGACCCGTCCCAGCCCGTGTACTACGCCTTTGGCTACGGCGGCAACGGCGTGGCGTTCTCGGCCCAGGCCGGCAAGCGGCTGGCCCAGCGGATGATGGGCCAGGACGGCGCGCCGTGGAACCTGCCGATCTACGATTCCCCGCTGCCCGGGCACCTGTTCGCCCCGTTCAGGCGGTTGGGGCAGGGGCTGCTGTATCGCTGGTATCACCTGCGGGACGAGCATCTGTAGCATGCACGGGTGTCGTGCATCGGTGGCAGGCCCCCGTAGCGTGCAACCTGAACCGCGTGCCGATGCGGCCCGCGCCTACGCCGCCGCCCTCAGCCGATACCGGCGCACCACCTGCGCCAATTTCTCGATGCCCGGTTCGATCAATTCCGGCCGAATCGACGTGAAGCCCACGCGCAGGAAATTGCGGGGCGCGTCGGCACCATTCATGAAGAAGACGTCGCCCGGTTCCACTACCACGCCCGCGGCCAACGCCGCGTCGGATAGTTCGGCGGCGTTCAGCCAGGGCGGGCCTTGCAGCCAGCACGACGACGACCCCGTGATGGGCGTGGGCGTGAAGTCGGGCAGGTGGCGGGCCAGCGCGTGCGCCAGTTCCGCGCCGCGCCGTTGATATGCCTGCGACTGCTTGCGCAGCAGCGAATGGTGATGACCCAGCGAAATGAACAACGAAAACGCGCGCTGGATGTAGGCGGACGGGTGCCGCAGCATCAAGCGGCGCAACGCGCGCAGTTCGCGGGTCAGCTCGCGCGGGGCAACGATATAGCCGATGCGCAGGCCCGGCGCAAATGACTTCGCCAGGCTGCCGACATAGATCACCCGCCCGTCGCGGTCCTGGCTTTTCAACGCCGGAATCGCGCCTTCGCCCCAGCGGCTTTCGCTTTCGAAGTCGTCTTCGATAATCATGCTGTCGGCCTGGCGCGCCAGCGCCAGCAGCGTCTCGCGGCGTTCCATCGACAGCGTGACCGTGGTGGGGCATTGATGCCCCGGCGTCACAAACACATAGTCGCAGCCCAGCAGGTGCGTGCCCGTGCACAGGCCGCCTTCGTCCACCGGCATCGGCAACAAGTGGCGCGTATGGCTGGCAAAGATGTTGCGGGCGTCGGGGTAGCCGGGGTCTTCCATGCCGACCACGGTGTCTTCGTTGACCAGCAGGTCCGCCAGCAGATACAGCGCGTGCTGCGCACCCACGGTAATGACGATTTCTTCGGCATCCGCCCACACGCCCCGACGCGGCAACACCTGCGTGCGGATCTGTTCGATCAAGGCGGGGTCGTCGTGCGTGATCAGGTCGGGCGCCCAGCTGCGGATGTCCAGCACGGATAGCGCCTTGATGCAGCATTCGCGCCATTCGGCGGTGGGAAACAGGTCGGCGTCGAACTGGCCGTACACAAACGGGTAGGGCTGCTTCTGCCAGTCTTGCGGCTTGGTGATATTGCGTTGTTGCGATGGCCGAAACCGCAGCCGTTCGTCCCAGCGCACGCGCTGCGGCGGGTCAACCTCCAGCGTGGCGGCCGTCGGATCGGGCGCCGAGCCCGAATGCCCCTGCATCACCGTATCGCAAACGAAATGCCCGCTGCGCTCGCGCGACACCAGATACCCTTCGCTGACCAGCTGCTGGTACGCAAAGACCACCGTGTTGCGCGCGATGCAAAGCTGGTCGGCCAACTGGCGGCTGGACGGCACCGGCATGCCGGGCGGCAAGTGCCCGCTAAGAATTGCCGACACCAGCATCTGGCGCACGCGGCCTTGCAGGCTGAGGTTGGGCGCGCTTTCCCGTTCGAACAGGCGTTCCCACATCACAGGCTTTTGCATCGCGGCCTGGCTGGACATGACGGCTCCTTGTGATGGCGGCGCGGGGCCTGAAGGCAAGGGCCGCCGCGCGATCCGGTAGTCAGGATAGAGGACGCCCATCGGGGGCGGAATGGGGGATTGCCCTGCCGGCCGCGTGCATCCGGCGGGCAGGGCAAACAGGGGCGCGCCATTGGCCCAGGCGGCTAGATGCGTCCCTTCCATGGGATGGCAAATTTCTCTACATAGCGCACCAGCAGATCGAAGGCGAAGGCGAATACACCGATCACGATGATGCCCATGATGACGATGTCGCTGGCCAGGAACTGCGCGGCGTTCAACACCATGAAGCCCAGCCCCCGGTCGGCGGCCACCATTTCGGCCGCCACCAGCGTGGTCCAGCCCACGCCGATGCCGATGCGCAGGCCCGTGAAAATCTCGGGCATGGCCGCCTTCAGGATCACGTGCCAGACGATCTGCATCGGCGTGCCGCCCATGGCGTAGGCGGCATGGATCTGTTCGATGGATACCGACCGCACCCCGGCGCGCGCCGCGATCGCCATGGGCGCGAAGATGGCCAGGTAAATCAGCAGAATCTTGGGAAATTCACCGATGCCGAACCAGATGATGATCAGCGGCAGGTACGCCAACGGGGGCAAGGGGCGGTAGAACTCGATGGGCGGGTCGAAAATGCCGCGCGCGTAGCGGTTGACGCCCATCAGGATGCCGACGGGCACGGCGGTGATGCAGGCCAGGAAAAATGCCGAGAACACGCGTGTCAGGCTGGCCATGGCGTGTTCGGCCAAGGTGGAGTTGGCCACGCCGTCGGTCATGGCCGATACGAACTTGTCGTACACGGCAAAGGGCGATGGCAGGAACAGCGGCTTGACCCAGCCGGTGCTGGTCACCAGGAACCACAGCGCCACCAGCGCAATGCTGGTGATCAGGCTGATGTGCCCGCTGTAGCCGGCGCCGGGTGCGCCATAGACCTTGCCGGGGGTGGCCGGCTTGCGGCCCCCCCGGGCCTCACGCATGGGCCGGCTCGCGGGCGGACTCGTGGGCGGCAAGCTCGTCGCCGTAGATGATGCCAAGGACTTGCTCGCGCATGGCGATGAAGTCGGGGCTGGATTTGATGCGGCGGCCATCGCGGGTCTCCAGGTAGCGCCGGTTGAAGTCCGGCGTGAAGGTGTGCGTGATGCGCCCCGGGCGCGGCGACATGACGATCAGCCGCGATCCCAGGAACAGCGCCTCTTCCACGCTATGGGTAATGAAGAAGAACATCTTGTTGGTCTGGCGCCAGATATCCAGCAGCAGTTCCTGGATGGTTTCACGCGTCAGCGCGTCCAGCGCCGCCATGGGTTCGTCCATCAGCAGCATGGCGGGGTCGCACGTCAGCGCGCGCGCGATGCCCACGCGCTGCTGCATGCCGCCGGACAGCTGGTAGATCATGTGGCGGTGAAAGTCCTGCAAGCCCACCAGTTCCAGGTTGCGGCGCGCGCGGGCACGCCGCGTTTCCTTGTCCACGCCTTGCAGCTTCAGGCCGAATTCCGTGTTCTCCAGTACGTTCAGCCAGGGCAGCAGCGCGTGCTTCTGGAACACCACGCCCCGGTCGGCGCCCGGGCCGACAATCGGCCGACCGCCCAGCGTGATCTGCCCTTCGGTGGGCGATAGAAAGCCGGCAAGCAGGCTAAGCAAGGTGGTCTTGCCGCAGCCCGATGCGCCCAGCGCCACGACGAACTCGCCGGGCTCGATGGTCAGGTTGACGTCTTGCAGCGCGATGACGGGCCCGCTGTCGTGCAGCCCGGGGTAGGTGACGCTGACATGGTCCGCGCGCAGCGCCTGGGCGGCGGGCAGGGTCGGGTGGTTCATGCGGATTCCCCTTGTAACGGGACGCCCGCGTCAAGGCGGGCGTCCTTCCCGAAGACGCCGGCGTTACTTGGCCGCCGCCTTCGCGTACTGGTCGGTCACGTGCGGGCTGTAGTCGGTCAGCGCCCGGTCGATCTGCTTCTGGTCCTTCAGGAACTTGGCGCTGGCGTCCAGCGCGCGCACGGCGCCGGATTCCTTGCCGCCACCCAGCCAGGTCGCCGACGCCTGCTCTTGCGCGGTCGGGAACACCAGCAGCTTGAGTGCGGTGATGATGTCGTCCGGCTTGCCGCCGATCAGCCGCACGATGCCTTTAACCTGGGGCGAATCGGCCGTCCACTTGGCGCCGTTTGCGTGATAGTCGGCGTAGGACTTGGCCAGCACGCCGGTGAAGGCGGCCATGAACTTCGGGTTCTTCGCGGCCCAGGCGCGGTCTACGACGATGCCGTCGAACGTGGGCACGCTGGCGCGGCCGATGGCTTCGGAATCGGCAATCACCTTGCCGGTCTTTTCAATTTCGGTCAGGGCGGGCGGCCACACGTAGGCGGCGTCGATGTCACCGCGCTGCCAGGCGGCCACGATCTGTGGCGGCTGCATGTTCAGAATGCGCACGTCGCGCGGATTGATCTTCCAGACCTGGTCCAGGCCCACCAATAGGTGAAAGTGCGACGTCGACACAAACGGCGTGGCCACGCGCTTGCCCTTCAGGTCAGCCGTGCTGTTGATGCCCGACCCATTGCGCGCGACTAGCGCTTCGGACTTGCCGATGTTGTCCAGGATCCAGAACAGTTGCAGGTCCACGCCGCGCGTGGCGGCCGACGTGATGCCGGTGGACCCCAGCACCCCCACCGGCACATTGCCCGAGGCCAGCGCCGTGGAAATATCCCCGCCGGAGGTGAACTGGCGCCAGTCGACCTGGTAGCCGGCTGCTTTTAATGCAGCATCGAAGCTGCCATCGGCAATGGACGACAAAAACGGGCCGACGATCTGTTGATAGCCCACCACCAGCTTGGTCTGGGCGTAAGCCGGCGCGGCCACCAGCGCAGCGGTAAGGCCGGCCAGGGTGCAGCGGCGGATGAGGCGGTAAATCGCGTTCATGGTGATCTCCGAAAGAGAGTGGGCCGCGCCCCGACGCGACCGGCTTTGTGCCGGTGCGGCCTGGTGCCAGTTTGCCCGGATAGGGCCAGAACGCTAGGTCCAGATGGGCGGTTCAGTAGGTGCCAAAGCGGCGACCCGGGGCGCGCGCGGGCGGGGTGTACCCATGGTGGTTCCCGGCATCGTCCACCGGCTATCGGCCAAATGCCCGAGGCCCGCGCCGGCGCTGGTCGTTAGCACCAAAACACCGATTTCACGGTGACGGAAATGTCATTCATTTGTTAACGATTTGTCCGAGGCGCTGGGATACATTCGTTTCGTCCGACCCAGCGGGCGCGGTGGACCCCGTCCAGGCCTTCAGTCCCCGCTGGCGCGCGTTCGCTGCCCCGGGGTCATGAATTCCTTCGAGGTCGTATGTTCACTCACTTGAAAGTCCGCAGCTGTCTGGGCATTTTGCTGGCGCTGTTTTTCACCGGCATGCTGGTGGCCAACGGCGCGGCCTGGCTGGACACACGCTCCAGCAACGCCAAGCTGGGCCAGGTCAACGAAGCCTATTCGATGCGCGTCGTGCCCGCCTACGAGGCCTACACCCTGATGCTGCGCGCGCGGCTGGCGATGGACGCCGCGATGATCAACCGGCAGGTCGGCCGCATTACGGAAAGCGATGCCGATGCGGCGCGTGCCGAAGACCTGTGGCGACGCTCGCGCGAGCGTTTTGATGCGTTCGCCAGCGAGGTCCGCGCGCCCGCGTTGCAGGAAAAGGCCGCGCCCGTGGCCGCTGCGTTCAAGCTTTACGACGGGCTGGCCGCCGAACAGTTCGAATCCATGCGCGGCCAGGACGCCCGCGCGTTCGCCTTGCAGATGGATGCGGTGCAGGGCGCCCACCTGGCGTTCGACCACGAATTGGCCGGCTACCTGCGCTATGTGGACGCCCAGACCAACGGCTTTGTCGAAGCCGCCGCCACCCGGCACGTGCGCGCCAACACGCTGATCGCCGCCTTGCTTGCCGTGGCGGTGCTGCTCAGTATCGGCGCGGCGCTGTTCGTCAGCCGCTCGGTGTTACGCCCCTTGCTGCGCGCCGGCGCGCATTTTCAAAGCATCGCCGACGGCAATCTGACCAACCCGATCGAGATCAAATCGCACAATGAAATGGGTCAACTTTTTCTTGGCCTGCAACGCATGCAGGCAAGCCTGGCCAAGACGGTCGCCGCCGTCCGTCAAAGCGTGCACCAGATCAGCCAGGGCACCCGCGACATCGCCGAGGGCAATGTGCTGCTGTCGTCGCGTACCGAACAGCAGGCCGCTACCCTGGAAGAAACGGCGCTGTCGATGGGCCGGCTGGCGGTAACCGTCAAGGAAAACGCCGACAACGCGCTGCGCGCCAACCAGCTGGCGGAAGGCGCCTCGCAGGTGGCGGGGCGGGGGGCCGCGGTGGTGGCCGACGTGGTGGGCACCATGCAGGACATCAGCGCCAGTTCGGCCAAGATCACGCACATTGTGTCCGTCATCGACGGCATTGCGTTTCAAACCAACATCCTGGCGCTGAACGCCGCCGTGGAGGCGGCCCGCGCGGGGGACCAGGGCAAGGGGTTTGCCGTGGTGGCCGGAGAAGTGCGCGCCCTGGCCCAACGCAGCGCGCTGGCCGCACGCGAGATCAAGCAGCTGATCGCCGATTCGGCCGGCCGGGTGCAGGCGGGCGCGCAGCAGGTGGCGCTGGCCGGCGAAACCATGCGCGAAATCGAAAGCGCCGTGCACCGCGTGACCGACATCATGGGCGAAATCGCCGCCGCATCCAGCGAGCAGGCCCAGGGCATCGACCAGGTGAACCTGGCGGTGTCCAGCATGGACGAGGCCACGCAGCAGAACGCGGCGCTGGTTGAACAGGCCGCCGCGTCCGCGCGGGCGCTGCGCGATCAGGCCGACGGCCTGGCGCAAACCGTCGCCGTCTTCACCGTATCGCCGCGCGTCGTCATCGACATGCCCGGCGCGCGTGTCTCGAATGCATCCACGGCCACGCAAACGGCCCCGGCCCGGGCTGCTGCCCCGCGCAACCGCGTGGCATTGCAGCGGCCGGCGCCGGCGACAGCGCCCGCGGGGCTGGGCGCGGCCGTGCAAGACGATTGGCAGGTGTTCTGACGAAGCGGCGCCGGAAGGAGGATCTGGCGCCCGCCCGGTAGTATCCGCTGGCCGGTTCCGTGGGGATAGGCCAGCGGTCGATCAACGCTACGCACGTGCGCAAAGCCGGGCAGCCGGTCGGCCGCGTGCCCTCACGACAAGAAGAAAACAATGAGCGATTTCGACATGGTGATACGCGGTTCGCTGGTCAACGCCGATAGCATTCTGGAGGACGGTTGGTTGGGGGTCATGGACGGCAAGATTGCGGCAATGGGCAGCCACAGCCCGCCTGCCGCGCGGGATCAGGTGGACGCGCGTGGCTTGTGGGTGCTACCGGGCGCCGTCGACAGCCGCACGTATATCGGCGGCTGGGCCGATGGTTGCGGCATCCGCCGCGCCTCGCGGGCGGCGGCCGCGGGCGGGGTGACCACGCTGGTGGACATGCCTTACGAACACGCCGAAGTGGTGGCCAGCCGTGCGCAGCTGGATGCGATGGTCTCGCGCATCGGGCGTGAAGCACACGTGGACGTGGCGGTGGCCGGCACCGTCAACACCCAGCACGGCCTGGATGCCGCCGACGCGCTGGCCAGAGGCGGCGTGTGCGCCTTTTCCATTCCCACGTTCGAGAACGAGCGCCACCGCTTTGCCCATCACGAAAGCGATTTATTGCAGGCGTTCCAGGGCATTGCGCGCTTTGGCCTGGCGTGCAGCATGCACAACCATGCGCGGCTGACGGCCAGCCGTAACGCGCGGCGCTTGCTGGATGCCGGCCGGCCGGGCAGGGAAGTGCTGGCCCGCGCCAACCTGCCCCTGATCGAAGGCTTGACCACGCGCCTGTTGTGCCGCGTTGGCGCGGCGGCCGGCGTGCGCATGCAGGCGGCGGACGTGTGGTCCGAAGAAGGCTATGCCATGTGCGCCCGCTACCGCCAGGCGGGGCACTGGGTCACCATCGAGACCAGCTTGCGCAGCCTGGTCATGAGCACCGAAGACGCCATTGAGCAATTTGGCGGTTCGGCCAGCGACTACCCCTTGCTGCGGCCCAGCGTCGAGGTCGACGCGCTTTGGCGGCGGCTGGCCACGGACATGTGCACCTTTGTGTCCAGCGGGTACCAGGCGCGCGGCGACGACGCCGGGGACGACTCGGCGCCCACGGTCGACTACGGGCCCGACCTGCTCTTGCCCGCGCTGTGGTCCGGCTGCGAATCGCGCGGCTTGTCGCCCACGCTGGTGGTGCGCCTGCTGTCGCAAAAGCCTGCTGAACATTTCCTGCTGGACGACCGCAAGGGCTCGTTCGACATCGGCAAGGATGCGGACTTTGTCGTACTGGCGCCCGGGCGTTCGGCGGCGCAGCCAGAGCAGGCGTTCGGGCGGCCCTACACCGTGCATGTGTTCGGCACGTGGCGCCGGGGTGAACTGGTGTATGACGGTAGCCGGGTGCATGGCGAACCGGGCAAGGGCCGTTACCTGCGGCCGCGCGCCACGGTCCGTGAAGAGCGTGGCGCGATGATGATGTGATCGCGTGTGGCGATGCGCGCCGGGCGACAGCGCGGCGCGCATCAATCAGTACGGCGGGTCGCGTTGTTCCATGACGTAGCCCAGACCCCATACGGTATGCAGCAAGCGCGAACTGAACGGGTCGTCCATCTTCATGCGCAGCCTGCGCACGGCCACGTCGATGGCGTTGGTGCCACGGTCAAAGTTGATACCCCACACGTGCGCGGCCAGGTTCATGCGCGATTGCACTTCGCCATGCTTGCGCATCAGCCGTTCAAGCAGCGCGAATTCAATCGCGGTCAGCCGGATGCGCTGGCCTTCGCGCAGGGCCTTGCGGCTTAACAGTTGCAGTTCAAGATCCCCCACGCGCAAGACGTGCTGCGTGCTGGGACCGTCGGCGGGCGAGGATCGCCGATTGATGGCCTTCATGCGCGCGACCAATTCGCACGTGGCGTAGGGCTTGGCCAGGTAGTCGTCCGCGCCTTCGCTCAAGCCTTGCACGCGCGCTTGCAGTTCGTCACGCGCCGAGACGATCAGCACCGGCACATTGCTTTCCTTGCGCAGTTCCCGCAGCACGGTAAAACCGTCCATCACGGGCAGCTGCACATCAAGCAGGATCAGGTCATACGGAAACGTTTTTGCGATGCGTAGGCCGCTTACTCCATCGGTGGCAATGTGGACGATCTGGCCTTGCTCGGCAAGCGTATGGCTCAGTGCTTCCGCCGAGGTCTTGTCATTGTCGATTACGAGGACTTTCATGGGTTACTGCATCGAATGGACGCCGCTGTCTTGCCGGCCCGCGCCAGGGCGCGAACGTGCAAATTGACGGTCTTGTGCAAACGGACTGGCGCAACGATTGCAGCGGTGAAGCGTGCACGCCAGGCGACCCGTCATGCTGACGGCTAATAACGCGCTTGTGAATTGGAAGAGTCTTAAAAATGCCCCGACCGGCAGGCCGGTCGGGGTAAAGCTGCTGCGAACGGTGTGTCAGATCGGGGGGGGGAAGGCGACGACACCGTTTTTGCTGCGACGACTGCAACTTCAAACAACAACTAGACATCTCACGACGTTTGCTTTCAGACGCTGTGGCGGCTCCGATTGCTAGGTCGCGGTTCGCAGCGTAATGATTGTGAGGGGGCTGCGAATGAATCCAATGTAGGGCGTGTCGGCGCCGTCCGTTCGCTTGAAAACGGACGTTTGCGGCGGGGATTTGGGGCGTTTCAATTGGGGGTGATACGCCGGTCGATTCCGCGTATTCCGGCGGATATCCGGGCGGGCGCACGCAGGCGGGACAAAACAAGGCAGTGGGCGCGTATCGTTGCCCCGCAATCCGCCGAGCAAGGACGTCGGCGGGTGCTATCTCCGCGGATTCAAAGCCAAGTGAAACGGGCGGTGCGGCCAGGTTGGCCGCACCGCCCGTTGTTGCGTGCTGGAACGATCAGCGGATCAGGCTGAGGAATTCGGCGCGGGTGGACGGGTTGTCATGAAATTCGCCCAGCATCACGGACGTGACCATCGACGAATTCTGCTTTTCAACACCGCGCATCATCATGCACATGTGCTGCGCTTCGATCACCACGGCCACGCCGGCCGCGCCGGTTACCTTCTGCACGGCTTCGGCCACCTGGCGGCTGAGATTTTCCTGAATCTGCAAGCGGCGCGCGTACATCTCGACGATGCGGGCCACCTTGGACAGCCCCAGCACCTTGCCGGCCGGCAGATACGCCACGTGCGCCTTGCCGATGAAGGGCAGCATGTGATGTTCACACAGCGAATACAGTTCGATGTTCTTGACCAGGACAATTTCGCGCGTATCGGACGTGAACAGCGCGCCGTTCACGATTTCATCCAGGTTCTGCGCGTAGCCACGGCACAGGTGGCGCATGGCCTTGGCCGCGCGGGCGGGCGTATCGGCCAGCCCTTCGCGGCTTGGGTCTTCCCCTAGCGCTTCGAGAATGGCGGTGTAGTTCTTTTCCAATGACATGGGGGACTCCAGGGGCAACACGTTCATCGTGGCATGCTGACGTGCCGCGTCAATGACGCGGGAATGCTGGCAAGTCTACCGCAGCGCGCGCTTGCAATCATGGGTAACCCTACGCCATGGGCGGGTCATCGGTGGGTCATCGGTGGGCCATAGGCGCGCCAGACGTCGGTCAGGGCAGGGTGAAGCCGCATTGACGCGCCGCCCGGCCCTGGCCTTCGGTACGCCCGTCATACCCCCCGGTTTTCCACCGCGTACTTGATCAGTTCGGCCTGCCCGTCAATACCCAGCTTGCGCTTGATGTTCAGCCGGTGCGTTTCCACCGTGCGCACCGACAGGCCCAGCGCATGCGCGATCTGCTTGTTGGCCTGGCCAGAGGCGATGTGGCGAAGCACATCGCGTTCCCGCTGCGTCAGCATGGTGGCCGGTGCACTGGCCTGCGACAGGCGCACCGCGACGGACGCGCTGAAATAGCTGCGGCCCTCCATCACGGCGCTGATGGCCGTTACGATTTCCTCGGCCGGCTCATCCTTGAGCAGATAGCCGCGCGCCCCGGCCTTTACCGCCTGCACCATGTATTCCGGGTTGTCGTGCATGGTCAGCACCAGCACGGCAATCTGCGGATAGCGTTCGTGCAGCTGCGCCGTCAGTTCCAGCCCGCCGCCGCCCGGCATGTTCAGGTCCATCAGCGCCAGGTGGGGCAGGGTGTCGCCAAGCGGCGCTTCTGCCTGGCACGCGGCCAGGAACGCCAGCGCGGCGGCGGCGTTGCCGGCTTCGCCCACGACCTGAAGGCGGGGCACGGTTTCCAGCCGCAGCCGCAGGCCATCGCGTACCAGCGGGTGGTCGTCAACCAGCAGAAGTCGGATGGCGTCGGGGGTGGAATTCATGCGGGGCTCGTTGAAGTGGGAAGGGCGGCCGGGGGCAGCGGCAGCCAGGCCTGCAAGGTTGTACCGTGCGGGCTGGAATGAAAACTCAGGTTGCCGGACAGTGCGTTCAGGCGTTCGCGCATGTTGCGCAGGCCGATGCCGCGTCGCGGGTCTTCCTGCACCTGCGCATAATCAAAACCGCGTCCGTCGTCGGTGATGGTCAGCCGCAGATCGTTCGCGGAGTAGGCCAGCGTCATGTCGGCGCGCGTGGCGTGGGCATGGCGGATCACATTGGTCAGCGCTTCCTGCGTCACGCGGAACAGCGCGGTGGCGTAGGCGTCCGGCAGCTTCACGGGCTGGCCGGTGGTGGACAGGTGCACGGCCAGCGGCGGCGCGCCGTCCGTGCTGGGGATGGCGAACTCCCGGCCCAGGTGTTCCAGGGCGGCGGGCAGGCCCAGGTCGTCCAGCAGGGTGGGGCGCAGGTTGTGCGAGATGCGCCGCACTTCGCCCACCGCCGTGTTCAGGCGGTCCAGCGCGCCGCCCAGCGGCTTGTCGATATGGGCATGGGCTTTCGGGTCGGCGGGCGGCGCGTGGCGCAATCTTTCCCGGGCGGCTTCCAGCGACAGCTTGATCGACACCAATACCTGGCTGATGCCGTCATGCAGCTCGCGCGACAGGCGCGCGCGCTCGTCTTCCTGTGACCGCACCACCTGCTGGGCCATCAGGCGCAGCTTGGCGTCGGACTGCCGGTGGTCGCTGATGTTCAGCGCCAGCCCACAGGCCGCCACAAAGAGGATCGACACCACGGCAATGCCCGCCACCCAGGCAAACATGCTGCGGATGTTGGCCTGCGCGGCGGCATCGATGCGCACCAGGGCCTGCTCCACGTCGTCCAGATAGATGCCGGTGCCCAGCATCCAGCCCCAGCGGTCCAGCACGACGACATAGCCCAGTTTTTCCACGGTCTGGTGCGTGGACGGCTTCTCCCACAGGTAGTGCACCACCTCGCCTTGCTGCCCGCCCTGGCGCGCGGCCGCCAGCAGGTTCTGAATGACGGCTTGCCCACGCGTGTCGCGCAGGTTCCAGAGGTCTTGCCCGACCAGCTCGGGCTGGCGCGGGTGCATCAGGTTCTTGCCTTGCAGGTCGTAGACAAAGAAATAGCCGTCATGGCCGAACTCCATCTGCGCCAGCAGTTCCAGCGCTTTCTGGCGGGTAGCCTCGTCGTCGCCCGTGGCTTGCAACGGCGCCACCGCGCTGTAAGCCAGGCTGACGTAATGGCGCAGTTCGCTTTCCTTGCTGGCCAGCCAGGCGTTTTCCACCACCTGCTTTTCGCGCTGGGCCAGCTGCAAACCCTGCACATAGACGGCCACCGTGATGGCGGCCAAGGCCACCAACAAGGGCACCGCGGCAAGCAGCAGGATCTTCAAGCGCAGCTTCATGGGAATTCTGTCTATGGGGTAATTGGTGCGCCGCCGCATTGTGGCGGCCAGACGGAGGGTATTGATTAAAAGCGAGGATTCACCGGATTCCGCCATTTTATGTTGCGGCGCATTGCGTAGTAACACGTACCCGGATTGCGTAGTTCCGCGCTTGTTGGCGGGGGGGCAAAACGAAATACTAACGCCCGCGTCCAGCAGGACGCAGCGCGGGCGCTTGCGCACCCGCCACCCCACAACAATGAGTCTGCCTTCCGCGAGACGAAAAAAGCGTTTCACGCCACAAGCATGGCGGGAGGCAAGAGGAGCACTTATGCAAACCAGCAGTAAGGGACTGGGTCAGCACCTGGTCTGGCTGGCGGTTGCGGTACTGGGCGCGTTTGCGCTGGGCACCGTGGCGCTGGCCAGAGGAGAGACCATCAACGCGCTTTGGGTGGTAATTGCCGCCGTCTGCGTCTACCTGATCGCATACCGCTACTACAGCCGCTTCATCGCAAAGAACGTGTTCCAGCTGGACGCCTCGCGCATGACGCCGGCCTGGAAACACAACGACGGCCTGGACTACGTGCCGACCAATAAGCACGTGCTGTTCGGCCACCACTTTGCCGCCATCGCCGGCGCCGGCCCCTTGGTGGGCCCGGTGTTGGCCGCGCAGATGGGTTATCTGCCGGGCATGCTGTGGATCCTGGCGGGCGTGGTGTTCGCCGGCGCCGTGCAGGACTTCACCATCCTGTTCATCTCGACCCGCCGTGACGGCCGTTCGCTGGGTGACCTGGTCAAGTCTGAACTCGGCAAGATCCCGGGCGTCATCGCCCTGTTTGGCGCGTTCATGATCATGGTCATCATCCTGGCCGTGCTGGCGCTGATCGTGGTCAAGGCGTTGACGCATTCGCCGTGGGGCACGTTCACGGTGGCCGCCACCATTCCCATCGCGCTGTTCATGGGGGTGTACCTGCGCTACATCCGCCCGGGCAAGATCGGCGAGGTCTCCATCATCGGCTTCGTCGGCCTGATGGCCGCCATCACCTTCGGCCAGGACGTGGCTGCCCACCCGGTGATCGGCCCCATGTTCGACTTCGACGGCAAGGGCCTGACCTGGATCCTGATCGTCTACGGCTTCATCGCCGCCGTGCTGCCGGTGTGGCTGCTGCTGGCCCCGCGTGATTACCTGTCCACCTTCCTGAAGATCGGCACGATTCTTGGTCTGGCGATCGGCATTGTGGTCGTGGCGCCAGAACTGAAGATGCCCGCGCTGACGCAGTTCGTGGACGGCACCGGCCCGGTCTGGTCGGGCAACCTGTTCCCGTTCCTGTTCATCACCATCGCCTGCGGCGCGGTGTCGGGCTTTCATGCGCTGATCGCCTCGGGCACCACGCCCAAGCTCATCGAAAACGAAATGCAGGCCCGCTACATCGGCTACGGCGGCATGCTGATGGAATCGTTCGTGGCCATCATGGCGCTGGTCGCGGCTTGCGTGATCGAGCCCGGCATCTACTACGCCATGAACAGCCCGGCCGCCGTCATCGGCACCACGCCCGATCAGGTTGCGCAAGTGGTCTCCAGCTGGGGCTTCGTGGTCACGCCGCAAGACCTGATCCAGACGGCCAAGGACGTCGGCGAAAGCACCATCATTTCGCGCGCGGGCGGCGCGCCCACGCTGGCCGTCGGCATGGCGCACATTCTGCATCAGGCCATCGGCGGCCCCGGCATGATGGCGTTTTGGTACCACTTTGCGATCCTGTTCGAAGCGCTTTTCATCCTGACCGCCGTCGACGCCGGCACACGCGCCGGGCGCTTCATGCTGCAAGATCTGCTGGGCACCTTCGCGCCTTCGCTCAAGCGCACCGATTCGCTGCCCGCCAACCTGATCGCCACCGCGCTGTGCGTGGCGGCCTGGGGCTACTTCCTGTATCAGGGCGTGGTCGATCCGCTGGGTGGCATCAACACCTTGTGGCCGCTGTTCGGCATCGCCAACCAGATGCTGGCCGCCATTGCGCTGACGCTGGGCACCGTGGTGCTGTTCAAGATGAAGCGCGACCGCTACGCCTGGGTCACGATCCTGCCCACGCTGTGGCTGCTGGCATGCACGCTGACCGCCGGCTGGCAGAAGCTGTTCCATGCCGATCCGCGCGTCAGCTTCCTGGCCCACGCCAACAAGTACAACGCCGCCATCGCGGAAGGCAAAGTGCTGGCGCCCGCGCATTCGCTCAAGGAAATGTCGCGCGTCGTGGTCAACGACTACATCAACGCCGGCCTGTGCGCGATCTTCATGTTCGTGGTGATCAGCATCGTGGTCTTCGGTGTGAAGTCGGTGCAGCGCGCCCGCGCCGAGAACAAGCCGACGTCCCGCGAGACGCCGTACGAAGCGCTGCCGGCCGCCGCCGGCGCCGACTGACCCCCAACGGAGACGCCGCATGCTGTTCAGCAACATGACCTCGGCAGCCGGCGCCGCCGGCCGCTACCTGGGCCAAACGCTACGGTTGATGGTCGGCGTGCCCGACTACGAAACCTATGTCGAGCACATGCGGCGCACCCACCCGGACCTAAAGCCGATGACCTACGAAGCCTTCTTCCGCGAACGCCAGGACGCGCGATACGGCGGCAAGAAGCGAATTGGCTGCTGCTGAGTTTGAGTGAAAACAGTGAAACAAGCCCCCGTGTGGGGCTTGTTTATTTTGGGGTGGTGGCGCCAAGGCAGGGGATGCCCGACAAGCGGCGGGGCGGGTTCCCCGGGTGGGGGCAAGTCGCAGACCCAACCCGGATATGGGGCCGCCAAAGTAGGTCTGCCCCGACCGGAGTGCTTTGTGCTTGTCATTAATTCCCCCGAGAGTTTGCTGCAATTTTCGTGCTGGGGGATGTCAAATATTCCTTGTCGTGCATGTCCTGAATCTGCTTGCGACGCGGCTCGCTGTAGCGGCACGTGCCGCGCCGGCGCCTGCGTCTTCGCGATGTCGTCCACACACTCATTCAACGGCCCGAACCCGGGCGCGAATTTCCACCCATGTCTACCGCCAGCCGCGCCTGATGGGCGAAACAACCGGCAATCGAACTCATCGTTAACTCCGCACTCTGTTCAGGGTGTAAAGCACGTCGCGCCATTCCGCAGTACCCAGCGCCGCAAAAGAATCCAGTAGCCGAGCCTTGCCGGCCACCGCCTCTTGAATGCACTGCTGAATACGTGGATGCGTTTCCAGATGCGGGTGCACCGTCAGATGCTTCAAGGCAAAGGTCACGCGGTCCGAGGCGTTGCGCAGCCCCAGCACATGGGTGCGCCGCAGATGCGACAAGACCTTGGCAGCCGCGTGCGTGGCGGGGCCGGGCTTGTCCTGCATCAAGGGCGCCAGCACGCGCGCGTCGGCTGGCATCGGCTGATCGGCCAGCCGCTTCCACGCGGTCAACACGTTGCCAACCAACGGCGCCAGGTGCTGCGCGTTCATGTCCGCCGTGTCGAAAACCGGCGTCGGCGTGTTGTTGTGGCTGCGCAGCTGCAACAAGCGGCCCGCGCTGTTCGGCACGATCCACTGCGTGATGGGGTTCAACCACGAGCCCATGCGCTCGCGCAAACTAACGGCCAACAACTCCAGCCGCAACGGTTCGAATAGGGGTATGACGCGCTGCGCATCCTGATCGGGCACCAGGCAGCGCTGCGCCAGATCCTCGGCCAATACAGCCAAAGGCGATGGGCTGTTCAGCCAACCGCACACCATGCGTTTGCCGCCGATGGGTTCGGCCAGCGCGGTGTTGACCGTCAGGCGCAGCGCATCCAGATCGAACCGCTGGCCCGCTTCAGCCAACGTGATCAGCTTGGGACAGGCGGACGTGTCGTGTGCCAGATCCGCACGCAAAACGGGCGCGATAGCCTCCGCTGGAAGCCGCGCCAGCAGCTTGTCGGGATGCAAGGGGCTATCGTCGGCGCGATCAGCCTGGGGATCGATCAACAGATAAAAGCCCTGGTCGGCGTTTCGGGACCGGGCAAGCAAAGCCGCAAACGATGTCATCGTGGCGGCATCCGGCAAGAAGCCGGACAGCGGCAAAGTGCGTGCGTAGGCATAGCGTCGTCCTGGTTGCGCGGCGCGGCCACAAGGGCAGGGCGCCTTTCAAAAAGAAGTGCTGCCAGGACTAATGCAATATCCATGCCATGCGCGGCGTCGGAATGAAACCTTCAACGCTATCAACGGTTTACGGACTTATCGTGTGTGGAGGCTAGCGTGGCGCAGTGTCTGCGATTCGAAATTGACCGGGTTTTCAACGAAAACCGAGCCAGTTTTGGCCCGATAAAAACTAAGCGCCGCTTTATCAAGGACTTACGGCGGGCCATAATTGGCTCGATCGGGCCAAATATGGCCCGACAGGTATCGCTTAAGCCCAAACGCGGTTGGCGCCGCTGCTCGGCAAGGCTGGCCCGGCGCGCATCGCCGCTTAGGACAGGCCCAGCGCCCGTGCGCGCACCGCGCCGCCTATTCGCCCGACCGCCAAGACTTCCGGCGTGATTTGCGCGGTTTGGGCACCACCCCCAAACGCGGGTCGCGCGCCAATGACAGCGCCGCCAGATGCGAGGCCAGCGCCTCGAACGCGTCATCCGACTGCGGCAGATACAGCCACTTGCCCAGCACGGGGTGCGGCAACAGGCTAGGCATCTCTTCGCGCAGCGCCGCATGACGCTCGCGCGAAGTGCACACCATGACGCCATTCCAAGGCTCATCACGGTCGGCCACCACCAAATACAGCGCGCCATCCAGATACGCGGCATCGCAGCCAAACATCTTCCGTCGTTGATAATTGGCGTCGCGCTCCAGAGGCTCTAGCACCCACAGCAGCGAATTCTGGCGCGCGGCAAGCTGCTTTTTGGGCGGGGCAAAGAGGTCTGACGATGTAGGCATGGTGGCAAGTTTATGCCGATCACGCGCGCCGTTCATCCTGGATTTTCATTTAGACTTTTGCGGCTGGCTGTGGCCCGCGAGGCCTGGCATACGCTGCAACGTCATCCTTAGTCCCAAGCTAATAAGCGCCCCGATCAGTGTCTGAACACCACCAATTCATTTGCCCGCGCGACTTTCATTTGCCACCGCCGGATTGGCACGCGCTGCAAGCGCAACTGCTGAAAGGCGGTTATGTGCTGGAACCGCAAGGCAAGCAAATACCGTATCGCGCCATTTCCAACCTGGGATTCGGGCTGGCCGGCTTGAACGAAGGCTCTTATCAAAATCCGGAAGGCGTTTGGTCAACCGGCGAACTGGTGGCGCGCTACATACAGGCAGGCCATCTGCCCGCCGACCTGCCAATTCGGTACGACGACACCTTGGAAGAAACATTGGCCCTGCTGGCGCAACACGGCATTACCCCCGATCCGCTTTTCGAAGACTGCGAAAGCAGCGACTGGCACAGCCCGCAATACTGCCTGGGCCCGGCCGCGCGTTCGTACCTAAGCGCCGACACCCGCGCCGCCCATGACCAGGACCCACGAAATTTCCCGCTGATGCTGCTGGCGTTTGATGGCCCGAATCCAAGCGTTGCCGTCGGTGAAAACCTGTCGGAACCCTGCCTGCCCGGATCGAGCGAACCGTTGGAAGCCATGCCGCCGTTTGATTCGCACGTGGACTTTATCGGCGCAGCATACGAGGACCCGGGCGCGAAATGGCATTGTGAACAAAACGGCGTTGATTATCGAATTCTAGAGCTCGACTGGCGCTACAGCTTGGCGATGGGTTTTCGGATGGTACGCATGGAAGGGCTGGCTGAAGAAGACGCGCAAGGCATCGCAAAGTTGATCGGTGATCTTACGGGGCAGGCAATGGTGTGCAGCCACCGGCATTTGTGAGGGCGGGCAGGGTGGCATCGCCCATCTTGTGATAAAGGTGTCAGGCAGCATTTCCCGCAGTGTTATTTGTTGTCTGAATCCATTGAAAAGTTCAAGGTAGCTTAATGATAAAGAGTTTTGCACTCTTCGCTTTATCGACCGCGCTCTTGGCGGGATGCGGGCCAAACAAAATCATTGTGGATCTGCCTTCGCTACAGGGCCAATACCATGTAGAAGTTCGCAAATGCGCTGAGCCGGGCGCCATGTCATCGACTTCGCAAACCCAGGTCTCGGTCCTGAAGTCCGGCGTATCAGAAAACTGCCAGTCTGCGGTGAATGCGTTGGCGCAGTTCCAGTCGTATGCGCCCGACGATCAACTGCAACTGGAATGGCTGTCGGAGGCGGAGCTTCGGGCCTGGCATCCCGGATTTGATCCAAAGTCCGGGCCGCGTTCCGCTTCGTATAAGGCGGACAACCCCGTCAAAGTGATATTTGCGCCGGCCAAGTGATTTACACCGCAATGTCGTCGCGCGGCGTCCATGGGGTGCCGCCGTTCGCGGACCCGCGCGCTACGTCAGCAACGCCAACGCGTCAACCAGCGACAGCACGATGGTGCGCGACGCGAACGCGGTGGAAAACAGGTGCTCGTGCACAATCGAATCCGGGTCGTAGCAGCAGTCTTTGACGGTAAACAATCGGTAGTCTGCGTCGCTGGCATGCGCAATCGACGACAGCATCACGCCGGTGGACGCAATGCCCACCATCAGCAAAGTATCGATGCCTTGTGCCGATAGCCGCAATTCAAGGTCCGTACCAAAAAACACGCTGGCGCGATGCGCGATGATGATCGGCTCGTCGGGCTGCCGGCCCAATTCAGGGGAAATCTGGTCGCCCGTGAAAAGGCCAAGTTGCTTGATGCCTTGCCCGTTCTTGTTTAGCGGACTGACTTCGGGATAGCCCGGACTGAACCGAATCTGCGCGAAATAAACCTTGATCCCTTGCCGCCGTGCCGCGTCGCAAAGCGTGCGCGTATTCGCTAGCAAGGTGGGCGCGACAGAAGGGAACAGATTGATGATGTCGGTCTGATAATGCATGACCAACAACGCGCTGCGGGCGGGCACGAGGGTGCCTAGGATGCTCATGGGCGCGGGCTCCACAAGGCGGGCAGTTTCACCGCGGCATACCGCTTCGGTAGTGGCGTCATCGATATCAGGTTCCGGACGGGACTGTATTTTTTAGCACGAGGCGACGGAAACAAGGCAGCTAGACAGCTTACAAATGTCCAGCTAAAAAAGTGTCGGACCGCGTTATCCAGACAGCTTTAGCGGTTGTGCAAGTGAGGTGACTTGGACGCCAAGCTAGGTGCGCATTGGGGCGCGGTCACTGGCGCGGAACCCGGTATCAAGGTTTCCATCTTTCTATCTAGGCGCACTACGCGACTCCGCATCCATTTGCGCCGGCCACCGGACTTTGGGCGCAAGACGCAGCGCAAGGTTGTAGGGCGGCACTTCGTCTGGATCGTTGAACGTCTCCACGGGAGGCAATGCGTCGGGTCCGTGCTGCATGTAGGCGCGGACGTAATCCCAGGAGCTACCCTCGTCTTGTCCGACGCTTAAGGGGAAGCGATCAATGACCTGGTTCGTGCCGGGTTTGACGACGGCGATGGATACACCCCACGTGAAGATCAAACCGCCTTGCGCGGTGGCGCCGCGTTGGCGCCAGACTTCGGCGCGAAGATCGTCCCAGTTGTAGGCGCGGGTTGTGACGTACCAGCGGGCGAAGGGGTTCCACCATATGTAGTGGAAGCTGTAGACGTAGACCTCGCGGCGCAAGCGATTGAAGCGGATGGGTTCGTCACGGGGAATGGCGGTATCGACCCGAATCATAAAAATGGTCCACCAAAGCATTCCGACCGTAATCGGTATAGCTTTTATAAAGTGAGAAAACCCTGTCCTGCCTATGATGATTTTCGGCACTGCGAATACGAGCCACGCAATGCCGACCAAGGACAGGATGAGCATCAGCCCGCGCAATTTTTGCCCTCTGCGGCTGATTTCCAAGTGAATGTTGTTCATCGAATTGATGGGGAGCGGGGGATGCGGGCCGTCTAGCCGAGGTGCGGATTCTCCGGGCAAGGTGAGGTCGCAGACCCAACCTGGATGTGGGGCAGCTAACGTAGGTCCGTTGCGCGTGGGGAGATTCTTGGTCGACATTAATTTCCTAGATTGAATCTTGTGCAATTTTTGCAGCGCTCAATATGCATTACCGAGTAGAGATCACCGTTACTTCGGCGTGTCCTCCTGGATCAGCGATATCTGGCCAGTACTTGATTCGAAGCGTTGCAAATTCGATATCAGCCTCGCCGATATCAAGCAAAAGCGAGCCGCCCAGTACACCCGCGTCTCTGGTAGGTCGACGCGTTGCTTGGTCGTCTATTCGATATCCGGGGCGCTTGGGGTGGTCAGATATTTCGCCAATCCTGGGTGAGTTGTGATGCTCTGCAATTACGATTTGCTCAGGCGAGTAGCGCTTCAATGCCAAAGTCATGGCGTATCCCGACTTATTCGGATCCCACATGGGAAGCTTGACGTGATAAGTGAGCGTGGCTCCCCATTGCATTCCTGCGCCGATGGCTGGCAACGTAGATAATCGCCGTGCAAAACGAAATTCGAGATCTGTCTGCATCCCGATCAACGCAGCATTCAGCGCGCTAATGGCTATATCCTTGTCAATATTGGCCGCGATAGTTTTCTGAGTTTCTAGGTCTTCGCTCGCGTACCTCGGGATGCTAGGGACCGATTTGGCCGAGTTCCACCAGATGGAAGGCGTTTCGTCATGGTTTCCAAAGTAGCAGCGGCGTGCCCATTGTTCGATTGCCGTTGACTCGCTTCCCTTAGCAGAAATGGAAACTGCGTAGGCCAGCATACCCAGGGCGATAGCCCATCCAAGCGGTCCTAGCAATGAGGAGGCGCTCGCCCAAGCCGCGTATGTTGCTGCCAAGCCGGAGGCGGCCGACAGGATGCCAGCATAGATATAGCTGTCTCGTGCTTCGCCATCGCCAGACCGCATTGCTCGTACTGCGGCAATTCCAAACTGCACCCCCTCAACCACACCCGACAGAGCACTTGTCACGCCGCCAAAGCGAATCATCCCTTTGCCCAGCGCCAACGCGTTCATCGCGCGTACGTCCGCGATTGAGGCTTTCTCCATCGCCCGGGCCACGCTTCTTATTCCCAACCCCGTCGCTTCAATGCTGACGCCCACCACCCCCACTGCGCTTGCCGCCACGCCCGCGACGGCTTCTGGGTATTTGTCTCCCATCACGCGCTCCAGGTCTTGCAGGCTTCCTGCCAGCCCATCTTGCTGAAAGAACAACGCGCCCATGGACAACGCCAAATCCAAGTTCGCCATCCCGCGTATTCCAACAAAGGCGGTATGCGCGCGTAGCTTTGCATCCGCAGCAGTGGTCCGTAGTTGCCCGGCTATCGCATGTGCCTTCGGTTCCAGGCCGCCAATGCCCACCACCACGCTGCGCCAACTGCCTTCCAGAGTCTCCGCCGTGGCGTTGGACATTGCAGTTAGCTTGTTTTTCAGTCCTTCAGCGCTATCCGCCACCCAGAACGTGGCTTTGAATATGTGGTTCTGTGCCGGACCCGGCAGGGTCAGCATGCCGCTGAATATCAGCGCACGGGCTTTCTTGCCGGTTTCCTTTGCGGCCTTGTCGTATTCCTGGCGCATCTGCCGGGTGAGTAATTCCTGATACTCGCCCAGCGTCAGTTCGATCTGAACGCGCAGCATTTGGACGCGCTCGCATAGCAGCAGGGCGGCTTGATGCACCGTGGCGGCCACGGGTAGAAGCTGTTCTTGCGCCCGTGCGTCCATCGTCAATATCGCGTTGACCATCGCGCCTTGCAGTTGGCCCACCGCGTCCCTGACGGTGCTGCGTAGGTACATTTCGCCTTCCTGCGAGGCCATCACGTCTTTGATTGCGGCATACAGCTTGCCGGAATCATTCGCCTCGAAGCCTTCCGTAAAAGTGGGACGCAGGCCTTCAAGCAGGCGGGCGTTCTTGGCCAGTAGCGCCTGATACAGAATGCTGTCGGGGTTTTCGAGCAAGGCTTTCCACAGCTGCTGCGTGGGGCCAAGATCCGCGCCATCAACCGGCGGCGCTTCGCTGGGGCCGCCGTCCAGGCAGGCTGCCACCATCTTGGTGTACGCCGCTGCCGAGTGCGGATCGGTAGCCGAGTAGTCGTATCGCGCGATGCGCAGCCAGGCCAGGGATTGCAGCCATGCGACATAGCGGGCCGCCATCGTATCTATCAGTCCTTGCCTACGCTGCCATTCCTTATCGTGCATGTCCTGAAACTGCTTGCGACGCGGCTCGCTGTAGCGTTGTTCCAGGCGTTCGTGATACTCGGCCGTGATGCGCTTGGCCGCGATTTCCGTTTCGCGTGGGACATCCACCGGCGGTAAATGGGAACGCGTGCCCAGCACGGGATGGTCATTGTGTTGTCGGCGGTATTCGATCTCTTTTTCGACTTCCTGTACCGCTTGCGTGCGTGCCCAGGTCTTCTCCAATTCTCTGATCTGCACCAGCGCCGCCGATGTGAACAGTAGATACTGCCGTTCGGCATTGCCCGCCCACGCGAGCCGGTCGTTAATCAGCAAATGGCGTTGTTGATTGAATTCCAACACCACGCCCACCGGATCGGGCAACGCCAATACCGGCACACCTTGCGGCAGGCCTTGCGTCTTTGCGATGTCGTCGACGTAATCATTCAACGGCACAAACCTGGGGGTACGTGTACGCACGGCATGTCGGCTGCCGAAATCTTCCCCGTCGTAACGGTATTCCCACACGTGATCGGTCAGAAACCCATCGGCGAATTTCAACCCGTGCAATACCGTCTGCGGCGTGTCACGCAACGTTGCCAGATCCACTTTCAAGAACCGCGCGGATGGCGCCGTCTGCGCCTTGTAGGCATCCAACACCGGCTCAGGCCACCGATCTTGCGAGAACGCGATCCACGCTTCCTTGTAGACCGCGGTGTCGACGTGTATGAACGAAGCGCGCATGTCGTGCCCTACACCCGTGCAAGCCTTGGACAACGGGCGGGGAGTGCCCTCGGGCATTCGGTACGGGTCATATTGGCGCATGTGCCCGTCGGCGGTCACTTGATACGCATGCCAGATTTCCTGATCCAGCAGCACATACACAAACCCTTCGCGCAGTACGCGATAGTTGCCCGGCTGCATATCGATACGTACGCGGTCTTGTTCTGGGTCGAACGGCAACGACGTTGACGAAGATGTCCAAGACGGCGAGGATCTTGGCGGCAATGGCGCATCGCGCAGCAACAGGATCGGCATTCCGCTGCGCTCGCAAGCGCGGCATGTACCCATCGGCACCGCCATCGTTTCCAACACCGCCAGCCGAGCCTGGTGGGCGAAAGAGCTTGCATGCGAACTCATCATCAACTCCGCGATCCATTCGGCGTGTAAAGCACGTCACGCCATTCAGTAGCGCCCAGCGTCGCAAATGAATCGACCCGGCGCTTTCAAAACGAAGTGCTGTGAGGACTAATGCAATATCCGTGCCATGCCGGCAGGGAAAAGTAAAACCGTCAACGCTATCAATGACTTATGGGCTATTTGCGCGACGCCGCCCGCGCTGCGTTGCGCCAATCACCCGGAATGGCCGGGATTTCCAACGCAAAACGGGCCATATATGGCCCGTTAAAAAATTAGCAGTGCTTTATCAATGAGTTATAGCGGGTCAAATTTGGCTTGATCGGGCCAAATGTGGCCCAGCAGGGTTTGTTCCGCCCAGGACGAGGCAGACAGGATCGCCGTGCCGATAAACGCCGGCCTTAGATTCCCGTGAACCGCTCCGCCAACGCATCGCAATGCCGCACCAAGATCGCCGCGTCCACCCCCACCGCCGTAAACAAACTCCCAGCCTTGATATAGCGCCGCGCAAGCGCCTCATCCCCCGTCAACACGCCCGGCGCCTTGCCTGCCGCGCGTACCCGCCGAATGGCGCGTTCCACTTCGGCCACCACCTTCGGATGCTGCGGCTCGCCGGGATATCCCAAGCTGGCAGCCAGATCCGCGGGGCCTATAAACACCCCGTCGACGCCATCCACCGCAATCATCGCGTCCAGGTTCTCCAGCGCCTCGCCCGTCTCGGCCTGCACCAGCAAACACAATTCCTCTTCGCACCGGCGCATATAGTCCGCCACACGCCCATACCGAGTCGCGCGCATCGTGCCGCTGACACCGCGCACGCCGCGCGGCGCATAACGCATACCGGCCACCGCGCTTTGCGCCTCGTCCGCGTTCTGCACATACGGCAGCAGCAAGGTCTGCGCGCCGATATCCAGATACTGTTTGATCTGCACCTTGTCATTCCAAGAAGGGCGCACCACCGGATGGCTCTTATACGCGCCAGCCGCCTGCAACTGCGCCATTACCGTCGGCAGCACCACGGGCGTGTGCTCGGTATCCAGCAGCAGCCAATCAAAGCCGCTGGCCGCGACCAGTTCGGTACTGTTCGCAGCCCCAAGCGTGACCCACAGCCCGGTTTGATGGCGCTGTTCACGCAGCGCGCGTTTAAAGGTATTGATGGGAAGTTCCATGCGCGCCGCCTTATGAAAAATGCACCGAGATGCTGCCCAGCTTGCCGTAGTCGGCATGCAGCGTGTCGCCGCGCTTCACCGCAACGGTGCGTGTGAAAGACCCCGCCAGCACGATGTGCCCGGCTTCCAGCCCGGCGTCGTGCTGGGCAAGCTTGTTCGCCAGCCACGCAATACCCAACGCCGGATGCCCCAGCACTGCCGCCGACACGCCGGATTCCTCGATCACACCATTTTTAAGCAGCAGGGCGCCGACCCAGCGCAGATCAATATCCATCGGACGCACCGGCCGGCCGCCCAGCACGATGCCGGCACACGCCGCGTTGTCGGCAATGTTGTCCACGATGCGGCGCGGGTATTTGCTGCGGCCGTCGATCAGTTCCAGCGCGGGGACCACATAATCCGTGGCATCCAGCACGTCGAACAGGCTCACATCCGGGCCGCGCAAGGGCTTGCCCAGCACGAAAGCCAGCTCGACCTCCACGCGCGGCACGATCAGCTTGTCGGTGGGAATGGTCTGCCCGTCCTGAAAGAACATCGTGTCCAGCAAATGGCCGTAGTCCGGCTCGTCGATACCGACGGTGCTCTGCATGGCCTTGGACGTCAGGCCGATCTTATGGCCGCGCAGCTTGGCGCCGTCGGCAATCTTCTGGTCGATATTGCGTTGCTGAATGGCATACGCATCCGCAATCTCGATGCCGGGAAACGCCTGGTCCAACTGCGTGGTGGGCACGCCGCTGCGCTCGGCTTCAAGCAGCAGGCTGGCCGCGCGGGCGCGGTCGTCGTCGTTAAGCATGGCAAGCTCCTGATCAGTACGCGGCGGCTTCGTCGGCCACGGGGTTGGACAACACGCCGATGCCGGCCACTTCCACCTCGACCACATCGCCCGGCTTCAAGAAGCGCGGCGGCGTGAAGCGCACGCCTGCGCCGATGGGGGTGCCGGTGGAGATCACATCGCCGGGTTGCAGCGTGGTCCAGATGGAGATGTAGCGGATCAACTCCGCGAACGGGAACATCAGGTTGTCGGTGGCGTCTTGCTGGCGCAGTTCACCGTTCACGCGCGTGGTCACCGTTAGTGGCGCGGCGGGATCGAACTCATCGGCTGTCACCATCCACGGCCCCATCGAGCCGCTGGCGTCAAAGTTCTTGCCCTGCGTCACGTTGAACTTGCCGTGCTTGATCCAGTCGCGCACCGTGCCTTCGTTCAGGCAGGTCAGGCCGGCGATGTGGCTCCAGGCGTCCTCGGCGGCAATGCGGCGTCCGGCCTTGCCGATGATGATGGCGATCTCGCCTTCGTAATCCAGTTGTTCGGATTCCGGCGGGCGCAGCAAGGGTTCACCATGGCCCACGAACGAACCGGGAAAGCGCGGGAACACGCTGGGGTAGGCGGGCGGCGCGCTGCCGTCTTTATATTCCTCGTTGCGCTTGCCGTAGTTCACGCCCACGCAGATGATTTTTTCTGGCGAGGGTATGGGCGGCAACAGCCGCACGTCGTTTAGCTTGTGCGTGGCAAGAAGCGAGTCCGCCAATTTGGCCAGCGCGGGCAGGGCATCGGCTTCCAGCGCAGCGCGCAGGCTGTGATAACCATGCCCATCCAGCGCCACGATCTGGTCCTGGCCACGCAGCGCGCCAAAGTGCGTGCGGCCTTCATGCGTATAAGTCAGCAGTTTCATTCGTCGAATCCAAACAAGCGAGCGGGGTTGTCCACCAGGATTTTCTTAAGCGTCGCGGCGTCGCCCGCATAGCGCGCCAACTGGTCCACCAACTGGCCCTCGTCGGGCGTGGGCTTGGTGGAGACGGGATGCGGCCAGTCGCTGCCCCACACCACGCGGTCGGAGTTGGCGGCGATCAGCGCTTGCGCAAGCGGCGTCACGTCGTCCCAAGGCGGGCCGCTGCGTGAGATTTTTTCCGTCAGCGACAACATCACCCAGAAGTTGCCGCGACTTAGCAACGACTCCAACAACTGCCGAGTCGGATCTGCCGCGCCCGCAGTGGGATCGGCACGCCCCATGTGATCCAGCAGCACGGGAATATCCAGCCGTTCAAACTGCGTCGCCTGCGCCATCATGCCGTCGGGCTCCGGCTGAAACTTGGCGTACCAACCCAGTTCACGAATGCGCGCGATGGCGCGGTCAAACACAGCCGGCGCCATGCTGATACCCAATCCCTGCCGCGTGAACCGCGCGCCGCGCACGCCTGCATCGTGCAGCTTCTGAATGTAGGCGTCGTCACGCTCGGCCAGCACCACCGCATTCGCGCAACCGCGATACGACGGGCCGGCGGCGGCCAGGCCGTCCAGCACCACTTGATGATCCGCGCCATAGGTCGTGGCCTGCACGATCACGCCACGTTCGATGCCCAACAGGCGGTGCAGGCCCAGCGCGGTCTCGATGGTGGCACTGGGCATCTCGTATGCCGCGCCGGGGCGTACCGGGTATCGGTCTGCCGAGCCGAACACGTGAAACTGGCTATCGCAGGCCTTAGGCGGCAGCCGGGTAGCGGGGGCAGTGGGGCGGGGATTGAAGGGTTGGTACTGCGAAGGGGAATGTTGCGGCGCTTGCTTCTGCGACGCTGGATTCTGCACGGATTGATTCTGCGAACTTTGGCTTTGAGTCATTTGGCTTTGAGTCATTGTCTGTCTCCCTTAGCCGATCACGGCCACGAAATCGCATTCGATCAGCTTGTCGCCATCCAGATCGGCCTGCATCGTGTGGCGTGCCGGGCGGTTATCCGCATCCGGAAACGCTTGCAGCCACACCGCATTCAGCGCCGCGCGCTGGCTGCGGTCGCGCATCCACACCGTCATCTTCGCGACGTGATCCAGCGTGCCGCCGCCCGCTTCCACAATGCGCCGCACGTGGTCGAACATCAGTTCGCACTGGCGCTCCAACGTCGCGCCATATGCACCGGTAGCGGGGTCGGTGCCCTGGATGCTGCCCGAATACAGCATGGGCCCAATCCGGCACGCGGCCGGAATGGGGTTCTTGTGGCTGAAGCCTTCGGCGTAAATGCTGCGTCTGCTCATGGCGGGTTCCGTTTGCAAAGAAGAGGGTGGGGCTGCATCGCGTCCATGACCAGGCAAGGCCGCGATGCGTTCGGTTGTCAGGGCGTGGCTGATGGCGGCTCAGGCCAGGCTGTGGTTCGGCGGCTGCGGTCCGGCTTTAGTTCGCCGTGATGCCCGCACGCTTGATGATCGGCGTCCAACGCGCGTCTTCCGCTGCCAGATAGCGCGTGAATTCCTCCGGCGTACTACCGCGCGCCTCGGCACCCAGGTCATCGAATCGCTTGATAATCGTCGGCTGCGCCAGGATCTTGGTCAGCGCCTCGCTCAACTGTTTCAGCACATCCGGCGGCGTGCCCTTCGGCGCCAGCAGCCCGGTAAACGTAGCCGCCTCCATGCCCTGCACGCCCGCTTCCGCAAACGTCGGCACGTCTGGCATCGACGGCACGCGCTTGGCCGTCGTCACCGCCAACGCGCGCAACCGGCGTTCCTTCACATACGGGAGCGCCACCGAAATCTGATCAAAGTTGAAATCCACCTGGCCGCCCAACAGATCGGTCGTGGCCGGCGCGTTGCCCTTGTACTGCGCCGTCGTCCAACGCGCGCCCGTCAACGACTGCAACAGCTCGCTGACCAGATGATTCGTGGTCCCCGCACCCGGAGACGCCATGTTCAGCTTGCCCGGCTCCTTCTTCGCCAGCGCCAGCAACTCAGCCAGCGTTTTCGCCGGCACGCTCGGCTTCACCTGCAACACCAGCGGCGTGTACGACACCGAACTGATCGGCGCAAAGTCCCGGTCCCACTTGTACGCATCCCGCTTAAAAATCAGCGGCGAGAACAGCAGCGGCCCGTTCGCCGCCATGAACAAGGTGTAGCCATCGGGCTCTGACCGCGCCACCTGCTCGCCGGCAATCATGCCGCCCGCACCCGGCTTGTTCTCGACAATAAACGGCTGCCCAAACGCCGCCTGCAAGCCCGGCGCAATCAGCCGCGCCGCCACATCCACATTGCCGCCCGGCGGATAGGGCACCACGATCTTTACGGGTTTCTCGGGCCACGCGGCGTGCGCCATGGAAGTCAGAACGGTCAGCGCCACCGTGGCGCAGGCGCGAAGGGTATTGCGAGTCATGGTTTGTCTCCTGGTCGTGTCATCACGTTTTGTTTGTTTGTGTTTGACGACACTCTAGAAATTCCCGCGCCGCTGAACAATCCGAATTTCAAGAAAAGTTCCGGATATTGGACTCTTTTGGCAGGTTGCTTTGCGGGCGGCTTCTGGCGTGATCGCGTTTCGCCGCAGAATTACCCTGGGCGCCTATTGCGCACGCGGTTTTATTCATTGTTGAATGTTCAATATCCGGACTACGGAGCCAGACCCATCATGCACTTTCCCGCCAGCGACCTGAACCCCGAACAAACCTACCGCCTGATGAGCGGCATCGTCGTGCCACGGCCCATCGCCTGGATCAGCAGCGTCAACGCCCACGGCGGCGTCAACCTGGCGCCGTTCAGCTGCTACACCTTCGTCTCAAACAAACCGCCCATGATCGGCGTCAACATCGGCCGCAAAGCCGGCAAACGCAAAGACACCGCGGATAACATCCTGGCCAACCGCCACTTCGTCGTCAACGTCGGCGACGAAACCCTGCTTGATCCCCTGCACGACAGCGCCCAAGAACACCCGCCCGAAGTCAGCGAAGTCCACGTGCTGGGTTTAAGCGTGCTTCCCGGCGCCGTCATCGACACCCCCAGACTTGCCGCCGCGCCCATCAGCCTGGAATGCCGTTTTCATAGCGTCACCCCGTTTGGCGACACCGGCGCGGAGTTCTTCGTGGGCGAAGTGGTGATGTTCCATATACGCGATGGCCTGCTGCAAGACGGCAAGATCGATACCGCGTTACTACGCCCCATCTGCCGCATCGGTGGGCCGAACTACGCATCGCTAGGCCCCATCGTCACCAAGCGCGGTATTCAGCAAACGCCCAAATCCATTATCAAACCGGAGGCCACGTGAGCGAATCAGAAGACAAAAGCGCATCCGGCGCACAGACGGTACGCAGGGCCTTGGCGCTGCTGCGCCTGATTGCCTGCGGACAAGAGCGCGGGGTAAGGCTGGTGGATCTGGAACGCATGTCCGGCTTGAATCGGCCCACCGTGCATCGCTTGCTGAAGACGCTGGTGCAAGAGGGCGCGGTTGAACAGGATTCAGAAACGCGACGGTATTTGATCGGGCAAGAGATCAGTTTGCTGGGGCTTGCAAGGACAAGGCGCTTTCCGCTGCTGACGCTGGCAGACCCGTATATGAGCGAGCTGGCCGATCAGGTGGGGGATACGGTGTTTTTGAGTATTCGACATGGGCACGATTCGATTTGTATTGGGCGGCGGACGGGAAGGCATCCGATACAGGTGCTGTCGATTGAGGTGGGGGTTAGACGGCCGTTGGGAGTCGGCGTGTCGGGGGTGGCGTTGTTGGCGAGTTTGGGAAGGGAGGAGAGTGTGGAGTTGGTGCGGGGGAATGCGGCCAGGCTGGAGGTGATGGGGGAGCGGGTGGAGGATGTGATTGCGCGGGTTGAGGTGGCGCGGAGGGAGGGGATTGCGCATGCGGCAATGGGGTTAATGCCGGGGACTAGTGCGGTGGCGGTGCCGGTGTTGACGGAGGGAGGGGTGGCGCTGGGGGCGATTACGGTGACGGCGATGGCGGAGAGGTTGGGGGCGGAGAGAATTGGGATGGTGGTGGAGAGGATGAAGGCGGCGGCGGAGGGGATTGCGGGGAGATGGGGGCGGGTGGAGGGGAAATGAGAGGAAAGCTCGGCGGATATTGAGGCCCTAGCTTAGGGACATTCCCATTAAGAAAAGAACGAGCGCAATCATCAGATCGATATCTGCTCATGTATGGCCGCCTGCATGGAGCTTTAGATCTGCCGTAGATCAAAGTTAGTAACTAAGGTAACATTTGGAATCTTTGGCCGACCTTGGCCCCTGAAGCCTTGCTTCAGGGCAACGCGATCAGCATCGATTCGTTAAGCCAAGTCGTCATTTGCGGTTTGCTTGTGCATCAGCTTTGGCAAGGTCGGCGGGCATCACACCGCAAGAGCAGCCCAAGCACGGGACAGCACAATCCGCATCGTCGGTTGGGACTCGGAGTAACGCGCGCACAAGCGCTTTCCGAGATAGAGAGTTTCTATCCTGCAACCTTAGAACGAGATGTTGATGTTCCGTATCACTATCGCAGCAGCAGTTGTCCTCTCCCTCGGCGCTTGCACGACCGTCAAGCACGCACCGATCTCCCAAGATTCCCTGAGCAAGCTGGAAGGAAAATCCATCGTTTCCGCCCGCTATGGCCAGCCCGACTTCACTGCCTTTACCGCTGGCAAGGCGGCATTCGCGATGCTTGGCGCTGCCGCCATGGTGTCGGAAGGTAATGCCATCGTCAAAGAAAACGGCATCGAAGATCCTGCGAGTGCGATCTCTGCCGGGCTGCAAAGCAAGCTGGCCAGCTTGAAGAACACGACGGCTGTGAACGCTTCTGGCGTAGCAGCTAAAGATGATGTCGCAACGGTAGTCGCCGCCAGTCCAGGAGGCGATTATGTTTTGGACGTGAAGACGCTGATTGAACTTCCTAGTGCAGCCTAAAGCTAGGCCGGGTCTTTCCAATCCAACTTTGGAGTCGTCAGTTGCGACGTGCGTACTCGGAAAATGAAATTAATAAAGGTCCTTTTTAGGTTCCTGATCATGGTGCCGCCAGTGCTTGTACTGGTTGGCGCCGTCATCCTCTCTTTGCTCGGATTTGGAGCCGCATTCGCCATTGAGAGCATCTTCGGTGTGCCAAGGGAGATGACCTACAACACGCCGTTAGATCTGCTTAATTTGGGTGGTCACGTTATCGCGGGAGGACTGGAGTCTCTGGACGGCTGGTCGAAGTCGAAGAACTTTACGCAGATTGCACTACTTGCTTGCGGTGCGGGAGCCGCAATTACCGCGCTCTGGTTGCCCTACCGGGCAGTCGCTGTGCACGGAAGAAAGCAAAATGACGACAGAAGCTATCGACCGAATCGAAGAATTCTCGGTGCAATTGCCGTGGTGCGCTTTGGTCGATGGCTGTTTAAGGAAAAACGGTGCCTAATTCCATGGCTAATTATCAGTGCAATCCCCTGGTTGTGTATTTGTTTCATGGGGTTCGTGCTTATTTTGTTCGCCGGAATACCTGCTATTGGGTATGGCATTGCAAATGACTACCTTCACGGTTGGATTGTGGATGCAGAGTATTGCGCTCCTGTAAGTAGCCGCGAAGAGAGGTTGAGAATAAAAGCTAGCGATGTGGCGTCTCGGCGTAAGCCTTCTGAGGACGCAAGATTAACGCCATGCTTATCCTTGTGGAAGGATGGAGTGCTAATAGGAGAGGGTCGACACGTTGCTTCTACGGATAATTATATTATTCTGTTTGATCCGGTGACTGGCGGCGTCAATTTGGAGCCAGCGAATGGGGTGACCATTCGCCTAAAGGGCATGTCAGCATCTGAGCTGTATCGGATAATCGATAGAGATGACACAGAGGATTAATGAAAAAAATGGTGTCAGACCGCGATTTTGCAGTTGGTGATCAGCGATGTTGCAGTCTGACACCCATATTTAGCAGACCCCAATTTCGAGGGTGAGAATGTAGTCTGACAAATCTTGCCAGGACGTATGATGCAAAACTCGGTTAATCACAGTGCGGCATGACTAATATTCGGATCGCTCATGGGTAAAGGTAAAGAAAACAAAATCCAATCGGCAATTGCAGGTGCACTTCAGGTTTATTGTCAAGACCGAAGTTTGCAGCTGTTCCCACCTTACGCAAATCAGCAGGGTGAGAATCTGCGGAAGTACTGCGGAGATCTTTTTGGCTTATTAGACAATGCTGATCTCATCGCTCTGGAAATAAAGGAACTTGATGTTGCCCAAGGCATCTTTCCCGCATTCGATGATAGCCAGCATGACATTGCGATGCGATTTGAGAGCCTTGGAGTACCTCTTGCGTATGCCTATAACGCGGTTGAGACTCTGCCATATCATCAGCGTCCGCAGCCTCCGGCGTGGGCAAGGTCTACGTTAGCGTTGGTGAAGAGGTCAACGCCAACGCCGTTACCGGGGCGTGTGCCAAGTGCGAATGATCACGAGTCTCTTCTGGATTGGTTGAATGGTCCACATGGAACGAATGCTGCTGATCTCTTCGGGCGAGTTCATGGAGCGGTCACTGCAGTTGATGACCTGCGCAACGGAATTTTGGTCTTGCTCTATGCAGTTCCTGAGCAGACGCTTGCAGCATTGACGCCGGACGACATCATCCGGACGGTCAATGTGCTAAGAAATAATGCGCACCTTTCATACAGCCAAAGACTTCTTCTGCAAAACCTAATGGGGGCCTCGGCCGATGTTTTCCATCGTTTTGTATCGCCGGCAGAGCATGAGGAAAGAGGCAGCAAGCCAAGCCGCCCACGCCCAAGAATATGAGCGCAACGATTAATGTCAAGTCACAATTTTGCTATCTAGATTCTGCGAAATTGCAGTCTGACACCTTAACTCGCGGGTGCACTTAACCGGCGAGGCGCTCTTTAAGATATGAAGGCTCAGATGCATGCCGAGCTATGATTTTTTGTCTCGTTGGATGGTTAAGGTGTCAAGCTGTGAGTTTCTGCTGAAAATGTGGTCCGACTCCTATATTTCATTTCAGTGTGATTGGGCCGTTGGCACTGTTTCAGCGTTGGCGCAAGGATAGTTAAAGTTAGATAATCAATGGCGCTTGATTTGGGGTGCCCTTGTCAGTGGGTATTTAAGATTTAATATATAAATGCAGACGCACGAAAAATACAATAGCGTGTTCCTTTCGACTGAGCCCCAATTCGCTGGCCATCTTATGATCGCGGGTGCGGAGAGCAACGTTAAGCTTATCGGAAAGAGCTTCTGGCCATCTCCCGAGGTTGAATACACAGATATCCATGGAACGCTAAATGACGGAAAAAAGGCGTCTCTTCTGGATTGTGTGATTCAAGGAAAAACACGGCACCGCTTTGATGAAGATTCACAATGCGAGAGCGCATTCTTCCCGAACTATATTGTCGTGGGTGAAAGTTTCATTCGCTCAGATGAGCATGTCATCCGAGCGGTACGCTATCACTTCGACAACGTCAGTAGCCTATTACGCGGATACGAAACTTTTCGGTCGCTGGATCTCAATATAGATGAGACGCTTCGTATCCTGGAGGAGGACCACAGGCATTCTCAAAAGCTGGCGGAGAAGCACGGTTGGTCGATATTTCCTTTCAAACCTGAAATCGGCGAACACCCTCGTCTACTTTATTTCAGCGGGTTGTGGGAAATAATAGCGTTTCAATGTGGCGTTGGGAACATCGCGCTAACGAACCGCACCTCCCAAACAAGTGGCGATGCAGCGGGAATCGGTATCAGCAACGAAGTCACCATAAATATAGAATTTACAGAGCCCAAGAGGTTGAATGAGGCGCTCCATGCTCTCCGAGTTCTTCATGGGTTGTTCGAACTGAGCCTAGGCCATCGGCAACGCTATCAGTGGATTGAATTGGAGTTGGATCACCCTCCGAAAGATACTGAACACAACTTAGCTCAGATGGCGAGGCTGTACTGGAGCTTGTGCAATGAGCGCGTGAATGGTGAGTCAAAGGCGAGTCTAAGGGATAGTCTTCTGGCTCCGGATCAGCGCCCCGACGAGTTTTCTCAGGTCGCTATGCGTTGGATCGACAGTTCGGAGACCATGCGTGATCCGAGGGAGCGGTTTGCAACCGCATTTTTCAGTGGGTATAGCATCGACCGCATTGTCGGCGCTGCCAACATGTTCGACTTGCTTCCAGAAAGTCACGTACCGAGAACTAGGGATATCGATGATCCCTTGAGGGAAGCAGTGATTCAATGTCGTAAGATATTTACGGACTTACCCGCTAGCTTTGGTAAGCAATCTGTTCTCTCTGCCTTAGGGCGTGTTGGTAAAGCTAGTCTTCGCGACAAAGTTATGCACCTTGCTCATAAAGTCAACGCAGCGGCTGACGGCAGGTTTCCGAACTTACTTCTGCCATGTCATCATGCAGTTTTATGTCGAAATCACTATGTACACGGAACCGAGGGTGCGTTCGACTATCAGGAGAACTTTACGGAATTCGCGTTCATTACTGATACGCTAGAGTTCGTGTTCGCGATTTCGGACCTGATTGATCTGGGATGGGGTTTGAAGAGGTGGTTGGCACACCGTTCCTCAATGACGCATGCGTTTGGAGTCTACGTAATTAACTATCCGGAGAATATTCGCCGTCTTGAAGCTCTAGTGAAAAAATAGGAGCTGGATTTAAGGTGCCAGGCTGCAATTTCATCTGAGTCCGCTGCGGTATTGGAGTCTGACACCTTTTTTTCTAAGTGAAGTGCTTCACATCGTTCATCCGGCATCTAGAGTTAGATTCTTGAGAACTGGCTGCGGATGACTAAGTGTGATGGCACGAGTGTCAATATAATCGACGGCCCTCTGCGGCAGCCGCTTAACGCGTGAGTAACACCTAATCAAACTCCTTCGCCACGGAATACCACCACTCATGACCAAAACTTGGAAGTCGCTCGAAGATCATGTTCGAGGTATCGCGAATCTGCGTTGGACGGCTGTTTGCAAGCCGGAACACATCGATGGCGTCGATTTCGACGGCGTCTGCCGCGTGTCCGCTGACGAACTGATAATCATCGAGATTACAAAGGAAAGATCACTACAGAAAGTGAGGGATGATTTAAACAAAATTATTCCATCCAAGCTCAGACTCGCCACTCAAGGCCTCATTTGCAGAGGATTTGTGGTTCTTGAATCGGAGCCAACGGATAGCATGGTGGAAGCCGGCCGGAATAGTCACATCACCGTCTGCTCGGCAGCAGAGTTCGAGCGTGCTTTCTTCGACTTCAAGAGCTACGACACGTTACGGAGTGCACTACCTTTCGGCAGCGCCGTTGACTCAAAAACAGGAGCCAACGACACGCGAGCATTTATCCCTGTCGAATATATTGATATTGAGCGAGACAAGACCTTCACGATTGACGGAATCACCACGCTGCTGCAACGCGGTGCGCATATCGTCTTGTCGGGGGACTACGGCACAGGAAAGAGTCGCTGTGTCAGAGAGGTATATAACAAGTTACGAGCGGATATCAGGGTCTCTGGCGCCTTTCCACTGGCGATAAATCTGAGAGACCATTGGAGTAGCTCTAGTGCGCTAGAAATAGTCGCAGGACACCTTGGAAATGTTGGCTTAGGAAATTCCGTCGACAACGTAATGAGATTACTCAACTCAGGGCATCTCATCCTTCTACTTGATGGGTTCGACGAAATAGGAACACAGATTCATGATACGAGAATCGAGGACCGAAAGGCGCTGCGAAAACGCGCTGTTCAAGGGGTTAGAGACCTGATCCAGAAGAGCCAGGCTGGTGTCCTGATCACCGGACGCTCACATTTCTTTGATGGAAATGTGGAGATGATCGAAAGTCTGGGACTTTCACAGTCACGTGATCTTGCCTGCATACAGGTGCCTGACACATTCTCCGAAGCTGAAGCCGGACAGTATCTGGTGGCACTGGGAATAAAGGCAGCGCTTCCTGAATGGCTGCCGCGCAAGCCTCTCGTCTTTCAAATGTTAGTAGAACTTGAGAAAGAGGATATCGAGTCCCTTCTGCAGCGAGAGTACGGCCAGTTCCAGTTTTGGTCAGTTTTTATCTACGCCGTCTGCCGTCGTGAATCAAAGGGTGTCGGCGGCTCCATCGCTCCGCAGACGATCCAGATCATTCTCCAATATTTGGCAGCAAAAACGAGATATTCGAGCACCTTCACCGGGCGACTTACGCCGTCTGACATTGATTCAGCATACCACTCAGTTGTTGGCTCGGTACCGGACCAAAGCGGCCGGCAGCTTCTCTCGCGGATGTGCACACTCGGGCGGATTGAACCTGAGTCGCCTGACCGTCAGTTCATCGATCCAAATGTTCTCGATGTGTTGCGGGCCGACGCGTTGATTTCTGACATTGTCTCCATGTCGGAAAGTTCTGGCTCAATTCAATGGATTCAGTCGTTAAGGCTATTGGGAACAGTTCACGCCGCGCAGATGATTCGGAGTTACGACCTCGATCAGCTCAGTTTCTCCTATCTACATAAGTTCGGGGCAAGTCAAAATACGAAGAGATTGGGTGAAATCGTATCGGCACTATGCCTACATGGCAGCGAACCGCTCGATTTTAGATCGTTGACGCTCAGCGCTTCAACACTGCCGATATTGGCACTGAATGATCGAACGGTATCCAACTTGACAATTCGGCAATCAGAGATTGACGTCCTGATCCTCGATCGCACACCTATCACTGCCGCCGACTATTTCATTCTTGAAGACTGTATCATTTCTTCGGTTACTGGGGTATCGACCCAAAACGGACTTCCCGCCTGGATAAAAAGTCCAGAAGTCATAACATTCGAACGTCTCTCCAATTCCGCCCGTATCAAAGAGAGTCCCCTCACCTCTGCGCAGAAGCTGTTTTTGGCAATAGTTCACAAGATCTTCTTTCAACCCGGCGCAGGTCGCGAGGAAGCAGCATTACTCAAGGGGGGATATGGGCAGAAGTACAGTCCCAAACTAGCTGAATCAATTCTGAAGCTCCTTATGAAACACGGTGTTGTCGAGCGATTCAAGGGTGATGATGGGTGGATCTATAAGCCGGTAAGGCGATTTACAGACAGGATGAATAGAGTTCGATCTGAGCTCACTCTTTCAGAGGATGGCCTCTGGAAAGAAATTTCTTTACTAGCAATCCCTCGCTAGTGAATTTCAATTTCTTCCACCTGTCGCTTCCGAGCGCTGTCCTCCGAGGGGCAGATTAGCTCGCCGGCGAGCCGCTGCCTAAGGAACGACGCAAGGTCCCATATGGGTCGTAAGCCGACTCGCGGACAGTGGTTTCTGCCCTTGCTGACAGGACTGCGCTATTGCGTCGAAGTCTTCGCCTTGGAGAATAAGGGATCTAACGGCGGTTCATCCATTGCGCTTGCCACCAGATCAGCAATCTGATCGCACAGGCTCTCTAACCCGCCCATCAAATTCGATACCACCCAACTATGCAGCGGCGTGGGTTCCGTAGCCACAGGCTCATTTTTTTCGCACTATTCCCCACAATCCTCGCAATAGCCCAAATCCCCAAGCAAGCCCGCTCGATCTTCCGCAAATCATCAAACCGAACAACACCAAACTCCGGATCATCCGGCAAGGCCCATCGGTCATAGGTAAAAGGGTGGTCGCTCATTTCGGCGCTCCGGTGTAATTGACGCGATGAAAGAAAGGAGGCCGCCATTGCAGCGGCCACTTGTTCTGTCTTTCCGGCTGTCAACCCGGGCGATCCTTTGGACCACGGGGCGAGTATGCCCCGTTAGGCGACGGACGCGATGCGGTTCCGTGCCAAATTGATCACGCTTTCTCTAAGGAAAGCGCAATCGCGGACTACTGATTAGAGAAGGATCAGCAGTCCACCACCAGCTAAAGCTATCTCTGGTTCATGCCAATCAGCCAAGCAGATACCTATTCAGCGACGGCCGCCCCGGCCACCGGCACAAAAAACCGATCCTTCAACTCCTGCAACCCAATCCTCTCCAACATCTCAGTCAACCTCTCCGCAGGCTTCCTGGTCGGCAGATTCCTATACTGCGCCACGATCAGCTCATTCTTCATCGAATGCTCCCACCCGACCAGCTCCGTCACGCTAACCTGATACCCATGCGCTTCCAGCTGCAAACACCGCAGCACATTCGTAATCTGGCTTCCAAACTCCCGCGTATGCAGTGGATGCCGCCAAATCTCCGCCAACGGATCAGCCAGCGCCTTCCCCTTATTCTTCCTCAACACCGAAGCCACCTCGGCCTGACAACAAGGCACAACCACGATGTACTTAGCCTTCTTCTCCAACGCAAAGTGAATCGCGTCATCCGTTGCCGTATTACAAGCGTGCAACGCAGTGACCACATCAATCGTCGCCGGCAACCGACTCGAAGTAATCGATTCCGCCACAGACAGATTCAAGAACGACATCCCCTCAAACCCGAGCCGCTTCGCCAGTTCCTCTGACGACTTCACCAACTCTTCACGAGTCTCAATCCCATAAATATGGGACCCATTCCCGACGGCATCCTTCTGTTCCTTGAAGAACAAGTCATACACAATGAACCCCAGGTACGACTTACCAGCCCCGTGATCCGCGAGCGTGACCGCGCCGCGTTCTTGTTGGACGTCTTTCAGCAACGGCTCGATGAACTGAAACAGGTGATAGACCTGTTTGAGCTTACGGCGGCTGTCCTGGTTCATCTTGCCGTCGCGGGTCAGGATGTGCAGGGCTTTTAGCAGTTCGACGGACTGGCCGGGGCGGATGTCGTGGGTTTTTTCTGACATGGGGGAAGGCAAAGCGCCCCGCTAATGGCGGGGCGCGTAGTGGCGCGGAAAGCGTCAGTTTAACGAAAACTGGCGCGCCCACAGGGCGGCGGTAAAGCGGGTCTTAGCCTACGGTGGCAAAAACCGGTTCGCCCAGGTTCAGCATCAAACGATTTGCCCAGGCGAAGATCGCGTCCGAGTGCAGCAGGTCCAGCACTTCGCCTTCGCTCAAGCCTGCATCCTTCAATGCCTGGATGCTGTTGGCGTTGACGTCGGCCTGGGCTTCGGTGATCTGGATCGAGAACTGGGCAATCGCCAGTTCACGCGCCGTGGTGCCGGCGGTGTAGGGGTCTTCGAACACTTGCGCGATCACTTCATTACGCTTGGCCAGTTGTTCGAAGCGCTGCGCGTGGACGGATGCGCAGTACACGCAGCCGTTCACGCGCGAGACGACCGTGGAGCCCAGCTCGCGTTCGGCGCGCGACAGGCCGCCTGGGGCGTACATGATGGCGTTGAAGGCGGTGGAGCGCTGGCGCAGGATTTCCGGTTGGTGGACCAGGAACAGGTAGTAGTCCGAGACCTTGGCCTTGGGGTGGCTTTCTTCCAGGACGGCGACTTGTTCCGGGGTGGCGGTGTCGACGTTGACGACGTCGAGCCATGCCTTCCACTCCAGCACTTCGTTGGTGAAGCCGTGGGCCTTGATGACGGCGCCGGGTTCGGTGGCGGCGGTGTTGGGTTCGAAGGGCGCGGGCGGGACGGCGGCGGCGCGGGGGGCTTGGCCTTCCAGGTCTTTCATCGCGATCAAGCCCGCGACCAGACGGGTCTGGTACGACAGGAACGCGATCAGTTGCGACAGGGTGACCACTGCGGGCGTGGTGACGCCTGCTGCGGGCAGGGTCTTCAGCGCGGCTTCGTCGCCTTCGACGGGGTTTTCAATCAGCTTGCGCGTGAATTCCAACGCGGCAGCCAGGCGCGGGGTGGAGGCGTCTGACGGCTTGCCGGATTCTGCGACGGCGATGTCGGCGGGGGCTGCGTCCGTTTCCGCCAAGCGGGCGCGGTAGTGCGACGCCAGCAGCGGCGACGGGCTGATGCGGGTGGCGTACAGCGCGACCAGCAGGCGTTCGGCCAGCGACAAGCCGGGCAGTGCCGGGTCGAACAGGGCGTCGTAGCTGCCTTGCGTGGCGGCGGCGACTTTTTCGCGTTGGTGGCGGACCTCATAGGTTTTGCTGCCGGGCGTCAGGCCGACGAGCTTGTCGACTAGATCATTGACGGCGTCATAGACGATGGGTTGTTGTGCCATGGGGATGTTCTCCTTGGTGTCTGATCAGCCGGCGTTGCCGGAAGTGCTTGCCGAATGTGCGGCAGCCGAATTAGCCGAAGCCGCCCGCGCCTTCACCGCCGCGTCCAAAAACTTCTTCACGCCTTCCCACGATTCCTGGTCGGCGCGTGCGTTGTCTTTCGGATTCCCGCCGCTGGTGCTGATCTTGCCCGACACGGGGTGGGCGTAAACGAGCTGGGTGGTGGGCACGTACGGGAACAGGATCGAGTGGCCGCCGTTTTCGTAGTCGAGCCATTCGACGGGGTAGGGGTGTTTCACGTCGACCAGTTTGTCCTGCACCATCTTCGAATACAGGCTGGACGGCCATGATCCATCGTCGGTGCCGGACAGCAGCATGACCGGGCCTTCGATGTCTTCCACGCGAATGCGGGCGCGGGCGACGGCATCGGGGTCTTGCAGTGCGGTCAGGATGGCTTTCTCGTGACGATGCGGTGATGGGCCTTCGTCAAACGGCGCCCAGGTGGCGGTGCGGTTGTTTTCCCAGACGTGGGGGATGGGCTTGCCGCCCAGCAGCCAGGTCGGGCCTTCGCGGCCGATCTTGGGGTCGCAGGCGTTTTGGCCGCTGTGGACGACGGCGCCGGGTACGTAGGCGACGACGGCGGACACTTCCTTGGGGAAGGTTGCGCCCAGCAGCAGCACCAGTTCACCGCCGCGCGATTGGCCGCTGATGGCGACGAAGTCGTGCTTGGGTTGAACCTTTTTGCGCAGCCAGCGCAGGCCGGTCTGGAAGTATTCCAGCGGGGTGTTCGAGATGTAGTCGGACAGGCCCGGCGCCTTGAAGTACGCCAGCGCAAAGGCGGCGTAGCCGCGGGACGCATACAGCGCCGCGCGCGGTTCGTTGATGCCGCCGCCCGAGCCGTTCAGGATCATGACGGCGGGGTGCGAACCGGGCTGGCTGCCGGCCGGCAGGTACAGCGTGCCGACCAGACCTTCTTCGCGGACCTCGTGGCGCGTGACGCCGTCCAGCGCCAAGCGTTGCGTGAACGTGGCCTGCGCCTGCGCACCCGCCACACGTGCGACCACGTCGGTAACCAAGGCATCGGTCACCGGATGGTTGAAGTGTTCGCGGCTGGGCGAGTCCACCGGGGCTTGCGACCAGATCAGGCCCATGGGCGACAAGCCGGTGTAGTCGCCCGAGATGGGCGCGTCGCGGGTCAGGTCGACCACGCCGTCTTCGCCCGCCGTGTAGGCGGCGTGGGCTTGCCACAGCACGCCGTTGCGGCGGGTTAGCGCGCTGATCTCGACCGTTTGGCCGGGGGCTACGTTTTCCACCCGAATCTGGCGCGGCACGTCGATCAAGGCGTCCGCGGGGGTGATGGTCAGGGTCGGCGCCATGGCTTATTTACCGGCCGCGGCGGCGGGTTCTTTGGTGACCATCATGGCGGCCGTGCGGTCGCTGGTCATCGGCGTAACCTTCAAGCCCTTCTTGGTGGCCCAGATGTTCTTGTAGTGGAACAGCGGGAAGATGCCGACGTCGTCCGACACCAGCTTGACCGAGTCGCGCAGGATGGCTTCACGCTTGGCCACATCGAATTCCGACGTGGACTGTTCCAGCGCGGCGTCCACCTTGGGGTTGGAGTAGTGGCCCCAGTTGGAGGCGCCCAGGCCCTTCTTGGGGTCGACGGTGGCCAGGATGTTGACCAGCGCGTAGCTGCCTTCACCCGTGCCGTTGCCCCACGCCAGCATGCTGACGGCGAATTCGTTCTTGTTGGCGCGGCCCGAGTACACGGCCCATGGCACCACTTCCACTTGGGTCTTCACGCCGACGCGGGTCCAGAACTGCGCCACGGCTTGGGCGGTTTCCGGGCCTTGCGGGTAGCGGTCGTTCGGCACGTGCATGGTCAGCTTGAAGCCGTCGGGAAAGCCCGCTTCGGCCAGCAGCTTCTTGGCTTGCGCGACATCGTTGGGGATGTCTTTTACGTCGGGGTTGTAGCCGATGGTGCCCTTGGGCATCCACTGGTTGGCTTCGGTGGCCGCGCCTTGCAGGATGCGGTCCGAAATGGCCTTGCGGTTGATGGCCAGGTTCAGCGCCTGACGCACGCGCAGGTCCAGCAGCGGGTTCTTGTCCAGCGGCTTGCCGTTGTTGTCGGTGATGTATTGGTTGGGCGCGGGGTTGAAGCTGGGTTGCAGCAGCATGACGCGCAGGCCGTCGTACGGGTACACCGAGATGTTGGCGGCCTTTTGCAGCTTGGCCAGGTCAGACACCGACACCTTGTCGATCACGTCCACGTCGCCCGCCAACAGCGCGGCGGTGCGCGAGGCGGCGTTGTTGATGTAGCGGTAGTTGACCTTGTCCCAGGTGGCCTTGTCGCCCCAGTAGCCGTCGTTGCGTTCCATGATGACGCGGTCGCCTGGCGTGTAGGACACGAACTTGTACGGGCCGGTGCCGACCATGGCCTTGCCCGAGTTGTAGTCTTCGGTGGTGGACTTTTCACCGACGTGCTTGCTGACGACGTGCACGGATGCCAGGTTCAGCGGCAGGTCGGGGTTGGGCGCCTTGGTCTTGACGATGAGGGTCAACGGGTCCTTGGCGGTCATCGTGTCGATGGTGCGCAGGTAGCCGGCGTACGTTGCCACGCTGCCCGGCACGGCGCGCGCGCGGGTGTAGGAATAGATCAGGTCGTCGGCGGTGAAGGGCGTGCCGTCTTGCCACTTGACGCCTTCACGCAGCTTGAATTCCCAGGTGGTGGGGTCCAGCGGTTTCCAGCTAACGGCCAGGCCGGGTTGAAGCTTGTTCCACTTGTTTTCGATCAGCAGGTCCCAGAAGTGCAGGGCCACCGAGCGGTCGCCGGCGTGGTTGTTCAGTTGCGGGTCCAGGGACGACAGCGGGTCGGCAAAACCGATCGACAGGTTGTCGGCGGACGCGATGGCAGAGGCGCCGAGGATGGCGGCGGTCAGGGTCGAAAGAATCAAGCGTTTCATGTTCGGGGTCCTTGGTAGGGGGGGAACGAGTTAAGTGTTCCGAAGGCTGCGTTGTCATTCAGGCCAATGAAGGAATTCAGTGGCATTAAGGACAACGCCGCCAATTAGGTTCAGGCCATGTCGTTCAAATGACAGGCGCTTAAATGGTTGATGGCGATTCCCTTCAACGTGGGAACTTCGGTCTTGCAGCGCGGCATCGCATGCGGACATCGCGGATGAAAATGGCAGCCGCCGGGCGGGTTCAGCGGGCTGGGAATCTCGCCTTTGATCGCGGTAAAGATCTTGTGGCGCGACTTCAGGCTGGGAATTTCCGCCAGCAGCGCTTGCGTGTACGGGTGGTTGGGGCGCTGGAACACTTCGTCCACGGTGGCCGTTTCCACGACGCGGCCCAGGTACATGATGACGACGCGGTCAGACAGGTGTTCCACCACGCCCAGGTCATGGCTGATGAACAGATACGTCAGGTTCAGTTCTTCACGCAGGTCCATGAACAGGTTCAGGATCTGCGCTTGAATGGATACGTCCAGCGCGGCCACGGCTTCGTCGCACACCAGCATGGACGGCTGCACGGCTAGCGCGCGGGCGATGCCGATGCGCTGGCGCTGGCCGCCGCTGAATTGGTGCGGATAGCGTTGGCGCAGTGCAGGGTCGAGCCCCGCGCGTTCGAGCTGGGCGCTGACGTAGTCGTCAAAGTCGCCATTTCCGACCAGCCCATGGATGCGGGCGGCTTCGCCCACGATCTCGTCCACACGCAGGCGCGGGTTAAGGCTGGCGTAGGGGTCCTGGAAGATCATCTGCACGGTCAGGCGCGCGGCGTGGGCGGCGGCGGAATTCATGTCCGACGGGCGCACGCCGTTGATGCGGACTTCACCGCCCGATGGCGTCAACAAGCCCGCGGCGATGCGGCCCAGCGTGGATTTGCCGCAGCCGGATTCACCGACCAGGCCGACCACTTCGCCGGGGTTCACGATCAGGTCCACGTTGTCGACGGCGCGCGTGATGGCGGGCGGCTTGGACAAGCCCATGCGCTGCATGGCGCGGCCGGCTGCGCCGACCTTTCTTTCACCAAAGCGCTTGCTGACTTGAGCAAGGTCAATCAGCGGAGTGGGGGCGGCGGATACAGTCATGCCGTCACCTCGTTGTGGATCTGGATAGTCGGATGGAAGCAGCGCACGTCGTGTTCGGGCAGGGCTTGAGTGATGCCGGGTTGCTGACCACAGGCGGCGGTGGCGCGCGAGCAGCGCGCGGAAAACGCACAGCCGGCCGGCAGGTGCAGCAGGTTGGGCGTCATGCCGGGAATCTGGCGCAGGCGCTGGCCCCGCAGGTTATTGCTGGGCAGGCTGTCGATCAGGCCGACGGTGTAGGGGTGTTGCGGGCGGTCAAGCACGTCGTCGACCTTGCCGTGTTCGACGATGCGGCCGGCGTACATCACGGCCACGTCATCCGCCAGGCCCGCTACCACGGACAGATCATGCGTGATCCAGATCAGGCTGGTGCCGTGCTGCTGCGCCAGCTTTTGCACTTCAGACAGAATCTGCGCCTGGATGGTGACGTCCAGCGCGGTGGTGGGTTCGTCGGCAATGATCAGGTCAGGGCGGTGCAGCATGGCGATGGCAATGGCCACGCGCTGGCGCATGCCGCCAGACAGTTGGTGCGGGTAGGCCAGCAGCCGTTCTTCGGGGCTGGGAATGCCCATCATGCCCAGCGTGTCGCGGGCCAGCGTGCGGGCTTCGCGCTTGCTCATCTTGTTATGCGCGCGCACGGTTTCGATCATCTGCACGTCCACGCGCAGGACCGGGTTCAGCGTCATCATCGGATCTTGGAAGATCATGGCGATGCGGTTGCCTTGCAACTTGCGCAATTCACGCGGAGCCAGCTTGGTCAGGTCGCGGCCCTGGAACAGGATTTCGCCGCCCACGATGCGGCCCGGCGCGTCGACCAGACCCATGATGGAAAAGCCCGTCACGGATTTGCCCGAGCCGGATTCACCGACCAGGCCCAGAATCTTGCCGCGCTCCAGCGTGAACGACACGTCGTCCACGGCGGGCAGCACGCCCGCGCGGGTATGAAAGTGCGTGCGCAGGTTGCGCACTTCAAGCGTGGCCGGCGCGCCAGCGAAAGCGGTGCGGTCGGTCATTTGTGAGTCCTTGGGTTCAGCACGTCGCGCAGGCGGTCGCCCACCAGGTTGATGGCGACGATGGTGATCAGCAGCGCGATGCCGGGGTAGAAGCTGATCCAGTATTCGCCGGACAGCATGTATTGAAAGCCGTTGGAAATCAGCAGGCCCAGCGACGGTTCGGTCACCGGCACGCCCAGGCCCAGGAAGCTCAGCGTGGCTTCCAGCGTGATGGCGCGCGCAATCTGCAAGGTGCCAATGACGATCAGCGGCGGCAGGCAGTTCGGCAGAATGTGCTTCAACATGATCCGCCAGTTGGGAATGTCCAGGCAGCGGGCGGCTTCCACGTATTCACGGCGGCGTTCCACCAGGGCTTGGCCGCGTGCGGTGCGGGCGTAATAGGCCCATTCCAGAATCACCAGCGTCAGCACCACGTTGCCCACGCCCTTGCCCAGAAAGGCCAGGATCATCATGGCAACCAGGATGGACGGGAACGACAGGATCAGGTCGACCAAACGCATGATGAAGGCGTCGACCTTGCCGCCCGCGTAGGCGGCCAGCAGGCCCAGCAGCGTGCCGACGATGCCGGCGATAACGGCCGAGCCCACGCCCACCATCAAGCTGATGCGCAGGCCGTACAGAATGCCGGACAGCAGATCGCGGCCCTGGCCGTCGGTGCCCAACCAGTAGTGGAAGGTGTCCAGGCCGTTCATGGACCCGGGCGGCATGCGGGAATCCAGCACGTCGATTTGCAGCAGGTCATACGGGTTCTGCGGCGAGATCCACGGCGCGAAGATGGCGGCCAGGATCAACAGGGTGGCCACGGCCAGGCCGAACACCGCCGTCTTGGACGACAGGAATTCGGTCAGGTTGCGGCGCCAGGGTGATTCGCGGCGCAGGGCCGGAACCTTCTCGGGGGTTGCAGTGGTGCTCATGCCGAGCCCTCCAGCCGTACCCGGGGGTCCAGCACTTTATAAAGAATGTCCACGATCAGGTTCAGCGTGACGAACAGGCACACGACCACGATCAGGTAGGCGACGATGACGGGGCGGTCCAGCGCGTTCAGACTGTCCAGGATCAGCTTGCCGGCGCCCGGCCACGAGAAAATGCTTTCCGTGATGACGGCGAACGCAATGGTCGAACCCAGTTCCAGGCCCAGCACCGTCACGAGCGGGATCATCGTGTTGCGCAGCACGTGCACACAGACCACGCGGAAAGGCGACAAGCCCTTGGCGCGCGCAAACTTCACGAAGTCCAGCGGAATCACGTCGCGCACGCCGGCGCGGGTCAGGCGGATAACGAGCGAAATCTTGAACAGCGACAGGTTCAGCGCGGGCAGAATCAAATGGCGCCAGCCGTCGGCGGTCAACCACGACCACTGAAAGCCCAGAAATTCCACCGTCTGCCCACGGCCGCTGGCGGGCAGCCAGCCCAGCGACACGCTGAACGTCATGATCAGCATCAGCGCCACCCAGAAGGTGGGCAAAGAGAAGCCGACGATGCTGCCGGCCATGATCATTTTGGAAAAGCGGCTGTCGGGGTACAGGCCGGCAATCAAGCCCAACGGCAAGCCAATGATGACGGCCAGCAGCAGGGCGCTGATGGCCAGTTCCAACGTGGCGGGCAGGCGCTGGATGACGAGTTCAATCGCGGGGATGTTGTAGACGAAGCTGTTGCCCAGGTTGCCATGCAGCGCCCCGTTCAGAAAGCCCAGGTATTGCTGCCACAGCGGCTTGTCCAGGCCTAGCTCCGCGATGATGCGGGCGCGGTCCACCTGGTCCACGTCCTGGCCGATCAGGATGTCCACGGGGTTGCCGATGGCGTGCAGGCCCACGAAGACGATCAGCGTCATCAGCAACACGACTACCGCCGCTTGCGCGACACGGCGTATCAACCAACCGGTCATTGCGTGGTCTCCGCTTGCGAGGCCGGGGTGGCGATTGCCGCGGGCGGCGGGGCCGGCGTCCATTCATCGCCGAACACTTCCGGTTCGGAAAACGCTTCCATATTTGCGTAGTACGTTTCGACGTCTTCGCGGTAGAACAGGCCGGCGATGCCTTGCGCCAGGCGCTTGGCGCCGTCGCTGATGGCGGGGATGTCGCCCGAGATCGTGCCTTGCGTCAGCGCGGCGGGGTAGGAAAAGCAGTGCACGCGGTCCAGGCCCGGGCAGGCGCCGGGGACTTTTTCTTGCAGCTCGAAGACGGCGCCCAGATCGGGCGAATCATGCAGTTCCTGGTCTTCTTCGCCGGGGGGCGGCGTGAACCGGTCGCCCCAGTTGCGCACGTGGGGCGCCAGCGGCGCGAATTCGGGGCGCACGGTCCAGTCGATACGAAAGCCCGTCGAGAAGATCAGGAAGTCCAGCACGAACACGCCTTTGGGCGTGGTGACGTGGATGTCGTCGCCGACCAAGGCCAGGTCTTGCACGCCACAGCCCAGGTTGAAGCGGGCGTTGGGGAAGCGAGACACGCGCAAGGTGCTGCCACGCGGCGGCGGCACTTGCGCGGCGTTGATGTAGTGGCGGATCTTCCACTTCCATTCGTCGGGCAGCGTCAGGTGGCCATGGGTCAGGCCGGGGTTGCCCGCGCCTTTGCCTTTGTTCACGCGCGGGATGTCGTTGCGGCGGATCAGCAGGTCGACGCTGGCGGCGCCGGCTTCCAGCGCGGTGCCGGCGCTGTCCATGGCGGAGGCGCCCGCGCCCACGACGCCGACGCGCTTGCCGGCCAGTGTGGCGTAGTCCATCACATCGGACGAATGCGCCCAGCGGTCGCGCGGCAGCTTCTTGGCAAAGTCAGGTACATAGGCGCCGCCCAGGCCGTCGCGGCCGGTGGCCAGCACCACGCGGCGGGCCAGCACGGTGCTGTGTCCGGCGGGCGATTCGATGTCCAGTTGCACCAGGCGGTCGGCACGCGGTTGCACGGACAACACGCGGTGGTTGTTGCGCACGTCCAGATTCAGCACGCGGCGATACCAGCGCAGGTAGTCCATCCATTGCAGGCGGGGAATCTTGTCCAGCGCGTCCCATTCGGCGGTGCCGAACTGCGCCTCGAACCAGGCGCGGAAGGTCAGCGCGGGCAAGCCCAGGGCAGGGCCGGTCAGCTGCTTGGGACTACGCAGCGTTTCCATGCGGGCGGTGGTGGCCCACGGGCCTTCGTAGCCTTCGGGCGCTTGGTCGAAGATGGGCGCGGTGATGCCCAGGTGCGTCAACGACGCGGCCGCGGCCAAGCCGGCCATGCCGCCGCCGATGACGACAACGTCCAGTACCTGTTGTCCATCAACCAGACGGGGCGCGACCCAGTTCTTGGCGGGAATTTCCAGCCAGGACAGGTCTTGCCGCAGACGCGCTTCCAGCGCATCCAGGCCTTGCGGCGGGGTGGCAATGGGCAGATTCATAGTGTGGGGGTGTCCAAAACAGGGGCGTCATCACCGTAGACAGAGTGCAGCAGCGCTGCGTGTTCGCAGGCGTCGTGCAGCACAAAACCGGGCAGCAGCGCGGCGGCGGCCTCCGCCAGCGCGTCGGCCATGGCCTGGCAGGCGGGCGTCAACGGTTGCGGTTGCGGTTGGGGCTGCGGGGTGATGACCCCAAAGAAAAAAGGAATGTCCAGGTCGATAGGCCGGATCGCCACGCCCGGCATGGGGACGCCGTAAGCGGTGATTGGTTCCAGCACCGACACGCCCAGGCCGGCGCGCACGGCGGCCAGGGCGTTGACGGACGAATTGGTTTCGATGGTGCCGGGCGCATTGCCGTCGGGCGCCAGTGCGGCGTCCAGGCGGCGGCGCAGGCGGTAGGGATTGGCCATGGTGATCAGGCGGCGGCCGGCCAGCAGATGAACGGGCACCACGTCGTGCGCGGTCAGCGGATCGTCGTCGCGCAATGCCACCACACAGGGCGCTTGCGCAATCCAATGCACCGTCAAGCCGCGATGTTCCAGCGGCAAGCTGGTGGCGCCCAGTTGCGCGGCGCCGGTCAGCACCGCGTGCACGACGCGTTCGGGCGAGGCGCTGCGCACCTGCACGCGCGTGGCGCAGGTTTGGGATTCGATGCGCTTGAGCGCGTCGGGCAGCAGGCCGGCGGCCAGCGCCGACGTTGCCGCCAGCAGCAGCGGTTTAGCTTGGCCTCGCGCGATTTCTTCGGCGCGGCTGCGAATCTGCTGCAAGCCGGCCAACGCGCGTTCTACGTCGTCATACAGCAGAAAGCCCTGTTCGGTAGGCGTGACGCGCGGCCCGCTGCGGTTGAACAGGGCATAGCCGATTTCAGCTTCCAGCTCTTGCAACAGGCGGCTGATGGCCGGCTGCGAGCGCCCAAGCAGACGCCCGGCAGCGGTGACGCTACCTGTGGACATGACGGCCGCGAAGGCCTCTAGTTGGCGAAGTTCCATCTGTGTTGCTTTATGCTCAGGGCGAATTCTTGCCCGGCAAGTATGCGCGCAGCAAATAGTTAAAAGGCATAAGCAAATTCCCTAATAGGGGATTTCCTTATGCTTTTTCATAACTGCGCGTTATTTCAAGGGCTTAGGGACAGAGCCCGGGCGCGGTTGTGGCGAAAAAGTCCGTCAAATTGAAACATCCATAGGCCATCCACTTGGATGGTTTTAAGATTCCGTCCATGCCTCCTCGCCCTCCAAACCTCGCTTCCGCCCCTAAGCCTTCGGACGAAAAGATCACGATCAATCTCGGTTATGTGGACCTGGGCCAGATCGATCTTCTGGTCCAGGAAGGCTTCTACGCCAACCGTACCGACTTGATCCGTACCGCAATCCGCAACCAGCTTGCCGCCCATGGCGACGCGGTGCGGCAGGCGGTCAGCCGAAAGACCTTGGTGCTGGGCATTCAGCACTACACGTCTGACGACCTGCTGGCGGTGCAGGCCGCGGGCCAGATGTTGCAGATCCGAATCCTGGGGCTGGCGACCATCGCGCCCGACGTCACGCCCGAATTGGCGCTTGCCACGATTGAATCCGTGACGGTGCTGGGCGCGTTGCACGCCAGCCCCGCAGTCAAGGCCGCCCTGCGTCAGCGCATCCGCTGATACGTTATTGCCGCTTTAAAGGTCACCCCATGCATCCAGATTTTCAGCAGTTGATGAGCCAGGCCACGCGCCTTACCCGGTCTGGCAACCTGGCAGCCGCCACCGCCGCCATCCAGGCCGCCTTACTGGGCGCGTCGCCCACGGCGGCATCCGCCGCGCCGCGCTATGACGAGGCCGATGTCATTGATGTCGAGGCGCGCGAGGTTCCCGCGTCGACGGTAAGCGCTGCCGCGTCCTCGGACTCCGGCTCCGCCACCGCCACCGCGCCGTCCCAGGCTCGGGACGACGCCTTAGGGCAAACCCCCCAAACCCCCGCCACGCCCCGGACGCCGGGCGAATCTTCGGCCACGCAGGGTGATTACTTCACGGCGGGCTCGTTTCGCAATAGCGCAGGCCAGCGCGCCTACAAGTTGTATGTGCCGCCCGGCGCAAACGGACAAGCCCGGCCGCTGGTTGTGATGTTGCACGGCTGCACGCAGGACGCCGACGACTTTGCCGCCGGCACCGCCATGAACGAGGCCGCGCGCAAGCAAGAGTTCTACGTGCTGTATCCGGTACAGCCCCGCGAGACCAATCCGCAAAAGTGCTGGAATTGGTTCAAGCACAATCACCAGCAGGCCGGCAAAGGCGAGCCATCGATCCTGGCCGACATGACGCGCCACGTCATCGCCGAATATGGCATCGACCCGAGTCGTGTATACGTGGCGGGCTTATCAGCAGGCGGCGCGATGGCCGCGATTTTGGCCAACACCTATCCGCAGCTGTATGCAGCCGCAGGCGTGCATTCTGGCCTGGCGGCGGGCGCGGCCACGGATCTGCCGTCCGCCTTGTCCGCCATGAAGGGTATCGGCGTACGCCCAGGCGCGGCGTCCGGTACCCCGGTGCCGACGATTGTTTTTCACGGCGACCGCGATGCCACCGTGCATCCCAGCAACGGCGATGCGGTCGTGGCCGCCAGCGCCGGGGCCAATGCCCAGGTCCAAAGCCAGCGCGTGGCGGGCGCCAACCGGGGGCGCGACAGCACCAAGCGCGTATATAGAGACGCGTCGGGCAAGGTGGTGGCGGAATATTGGGTGGTGCACGGCGCGGGCCATGCCTGGGCGGGCGGGTCGCCCAAGGGCTCGTATACGGATGCTTCTGGCCCGGATGCCACGCAAGAGATGCTGCGGTTTTTCTTCGAGCATCCGTTGGCGGCGAAGCAGTAAGGGAATAACGACCCAGGCACTGCGGGTCGTCATTCCTTTCCTCGTCATTCGTTTTTTCGTCATCCTTTTCTTCGTCATTCCCTTCTCTTTGGTGGCGGCCTTCCAACTAAGGAAGGCCGCCACCATGCCCACGCGGATAAAGCTGAACAATCCGCCCCGCGCCATCAAACCAGCGTCACCTTCCCCGTGGCCAAGTCATACACGCCGCCCGCCACCATCAGCTTCTTTTGCTCGACCATGCTTTTCAACACCGGCTGCGCGGTCTGCAATCGCTGGACGGCCAAGCGGACGTTTTCAGCGATGGCGGCGGCCAGCAAATTTTTCGGTTCGCCCTTGCTGGCGCGTTCCACGGCGGGTTTGATGGCGTTGACCAGCTCGGGCAGATGACCGGGCAGTTCGGCTTTTTCTTTCAGCACCTTTACCGTGGCATCCACCGCGCCGCAATTGTTATGGCCCAGCACCACGATCAGCGGCACGTTCAAAAACTTGGCGGCGTATTCAAAACTGGCCAAGCCATCGTCATTGACGAAGTTTCCCGCCACGCGAACGATAAATACATCGCCCGGGTTCTGGTCAAAGGCCAATTCGGGCGCCACCCGGGAATCCGAGCAACTGAGTATCGCGGCAATCGGTTTCTGCGTTTTGACGCGAGCCGCCCGGCCCGCTGAAAAGTCCCGCATATTGGGTTTGTTGGCCGCATACCGGGCGTTGCCGGCCAGCAGTCGTTTCAACGCCTCTTCGCCACCAATATCATTGGACGGGACTTCGGCATAGGCGGTTTCCGCCCAACCCGTCGCGCCAAAGGCCGCCAGACCCGCCGCGCCCAACAGCAGGCGGCGGCGGGGGTTGTGCAGCGTGGAAGCAGTCAGGCAATCAGCACAGTCGCACATAGGTTTCTCCCAAAGGACAAATGTCCAGAGAATTCGTGCGCAATCATTGTGCGGCGATAACTGTGTTTTGACGCGGTAACCCGTGTGGACTTAACAATTGTTTTGGCTGGCCGGCGCTTGACCTTGCCAGCGTGGGCATCTTTAGGCTTGGGGGTCCTGGTTTGAAACTTCCAAGACCACCCCATAAGGCGGGCCCCTATGCCAAAAATCACCGTTCTGCCCCATCCCGATCTTGCTCCCGCCGGCGCGGAACTGGACGTTCCCGCGGGAACGTCGCTTTGCGACGCGCTGCTGGACCACGGGATAGCGATTGAACACGCGTGCGAACAAAGCCGCGCCTGCACGACGTGCCACTGCATTGTGCGCAGCGGTTTTGAGGCGCTGAATGAAGTGGAAGAGGGGGAAGAAGACCTGCTGGACCGCGCCTGGGGAGTCGAGCCGCAGTCGCGCTTAAGCTGTCAGGCCATCGTTGGAGAACAGGACGTGACGGTCGACATCCCGAAGTACACGGTCAACCATGCGAAGGAAAATCACTGAACCCGACGCTCGGCCGCCCTTCGCCAGTTCGCCGGCTGGGCGGCATTCTTGCGGTTGAAGGGCTTGTTTTCGATCCCTTACATCGGTGTTACGACTCGGACGATAGGATTTCGATATTCGTAACTAGGAGTCCATCATGAATAACGAGAAGCCGACACCCGAACCAAATAAGCGTCGCTGGCCTTTCGGCTATGGTGACGAATCCAATCAACTGGAGACGTCATGGACTGCTCGGTAGAAGGAAAGGTGGCCTTCGCGGACGGCCATTCGTACCATTTCGCCACGGTGGACGCCGCGCTGGCATTTGCCGAATGCGTGAAAAGTTCGCAGCAGCCCGGTCAATGCGCGGCAGCCAACGGCTGTACGCAGACGGTCAAGCTGGAGGATGTGGCGGCAGCGGAAGAGCAGGAACAGCGGGAAGACCGTTGATCAGCGGCCAGGTTCAGTCGCGCCCCGCTGGGTCATTGCACCCGGGGGCGCGACGTCGTTTAGGTCAGCCCGTTTAGGTCGCCCCCGTTTAGGTCAGTCCCTTTACGTCACGCCGTTTGCGACGCCTCTGCGATAGCCGGACGCACACTGCCGGGTTTGCCGTAATACCAGTAGGCACAAAGAAAGCCGGCCAGCATCCCGGGCAGGCCGCCCACAAATAACGGAAACACCATGTCGCGCACGGCGGCGTCTCGGCCGGAGAACGGCAAAAAGGCGCCCATTCCAAAGACCAGGCCGACCAGCGCTACTTTACCCAAGGCTTTCCAGTTGGATTGCACCGGCCGTAGCGCGCCGGCCACGATGCCGCACAGCAGCGCGGGAATGACGCCAAACAGATAAAACCAGGGCAGGCCAAAGACCATGATCATCAGGTTTTGGGGCGTTTGCGACAGCACGCTGAGAACCAGCGTAACGGCGATGCCGCCAATGGCGGGCGCGATGAACGCAAACATCAGGCCGCCCGCGAAAATATCGCTGCGTATGCGGTGGCCGGTGTCGTCCGGGCTGCGCCGGGTCACCCGATAAACCACGGATGCCACGGTGGCCAATAGCAAAATGGCGGCGGTGATGATCAATTTCATGGCGCCATTCTGGCATAAACCCCAGCTTGCGCCGGCAGGTGCTAATGCCGGTAGACTGCTTCCTTTCGCGTCCTGGATTGATACGGGGCAACGAACCGGCGCCGGCCCACGCGGGTGGCCAGGCGCCCAATATCAAGGGGGCATCAACGCTGTGAAAATAAAAAAACTGATTGAAGAACGCCGTCTGGGCGAACGCGTCGCCGTCAGCGAACGCGACGACCCGACCCACGCCGATACGCTGGCCGCGCTGGACCAGCTGGACGGCGAGCAATACAGTTCCATCGCCTTCGTGACGGAGGACGACACCGTCATGGCGATCGGGGGCGGCGATGGCGCGTTTGTCGTGTCCATCACGCTGGATGACGACGCGCGCATCTATACGCTGATCGACCCGTCGCGGTCCGAAGACCACGACCAGGAAGTGGTGGTGGGTGGGCAGGCGGGCAGCTACCAGCAATACCAATGCGTGGACCGTGACATGGCGAGGGCGGCGCTGCTGCATTTCCACCAGGAAGGCGCGCCGTCACCCGACCTGCAATGGGTTAGCGAGTAGGGCAGGCTTCACACCACGCGCGTCAGCACCTTCTCTTCCTGGAACCATCCGTCCAGATTCGCCACCATCAACTCGGCCATGGCGCGGCGGGTTTCGTGCGTGCCGCTGGCGATGTGGGGCAATAGCACCACGTTGTCCATTGCGTGCAGGGCGGCCGGGGTCTTGGGTTCATGTTCGAACACGTCCAGCCCCGCGCCCGCAATCCGCTTGCCTTCCAGGGCGCTGACCAGCGCGGCCTCGTCCACGACCGTGCCGCGCGCGATATTGATAAGCCACCCATCGGGACCCAGCGCTTCCAGGACACGCGCGTTCACCATGTGCTGCGTGGCGCCGCCACCGGGCACCGCCAGCACCAGGAAGTCGGACTGCGCGGCCAGCGTTTCGATGTCCGGGACGTAGCGGTATTCCGCCGGCGCATCCGCGCGCGGCTTGCGGTTGGTGTACAGAATTTGCATGTCGAAGGCGGCGGCGCGGCGGGCGATCTGCAAGCCGATATTGCCCAGGCCCACGATGCCGCACCGCTTGCTGCTCATGCGGGTGCCCAGCGGAAAGCCTTCGTTGGGCCAGCGGCCGGCGCGCACGAAGCGATCGGCTTGGGCGATGCGGCGCGGGGCGGCCAGCATCAAGGCCAGCGCCGTGTCGGCCACGCAGGCATCCAGCACGCCGGGGGTGTTGGTGACGACCACGCCGCGTTCGCGGGCGGCCGCCAGGTCAATCGTGTCGTAACCCACGCCAAAACTGAAAATGCCTTCCAGCGCGGGCAGCGCGTTGATCAGGTCGGCGGTAGCGCCAAAGCGTCCGCTGGTGGCGATGCCGCGTATGTTGGCGCCGTGTTCGCGCAGCAGCGCATCGGCGTCGGCGGCTTCCCACAGGCGATGCACGTGATAGCGCGATTCCAGGTCGGCGACCAGATCGGGCAGCAATGGGCCGACCATCAACAGGTGCGGGGCTAGGGAGGGCTTGGAATCTGTCATGGATGCGGCTTATTGGAAAGGCTGAAAGAAAATGGCGGAATGAAAGGGCGCGAAGGGCCTGAATGAAAGGGCTGAATGGAAGGGCTGAAAAGAAAGCGGCTTAAGGAAAGGGCTGAGAAGAAAGCGGCTGAATGAAGACGGCTAAACAAAGACGGCTAAATGAAGACGGCTATATGAAAGCGACCGGCCCGAACATCGGGCCGGTCAACGATCAATTGGTCTGAATATTACGGGTCTTGATGATCTGCCCATAGCGCGCGCGTTCGCTTGCGGCCAGCTCTTGCAACTGCTGCGGGGTGGAACCGTGCGCGACGGCGCCTTGCGATTCCAGCTTGGTCTTCATGACCGGGTCGTTGGCCACATCGCGGATGGCTTGCGACAGCTTTTCGATCACGGCGGGCGGCGTGCCGGCCGGCGCCAGCACGGCGGTCCACGAGCCGGATTGCGCGTTCGTCACGCCGGCTTCATCGATCGTGGGCACGTCGGGCATGGCGGGCGAACGCGTCGCGCCCGTAACGGCCAGCGCGCGCAGCTTGCCGCCGGTGACGTACGGCATGGTTTCCAGCACGGAGGCAAACAGCATGTCGACGCGGCCGGCCATCAGATCGGTCATGGCGGGGCCGCCGCCTTTGTACGGCACGTGCATCAGGTCCACGCCCGTGGCCTGTTGAAAGATCTCGCCGGACAGGTGCGGCGCGCCGCCCGTGCCCGAACTGGCGAATGTGTGCTTGCCGGGTTCGGCCTTGGCCAGCTTGACTAACTCGCCCACGTTCTTGGCGGGCAGGGTGGTCGGCACGACCAGCACAAAGGGCAGGTCTGAAAAGAGCGACACGGGGGCGAAGGCGGTGGCGGGGTCCGAATGCAGCTTGTAGATCCACGGGTTGATCGCCAGCATGCCCGAATTGGCGAACAGCAGCGTGTAGCCGTCGGCGGGCGAACGCGCCACCAGATCGGCGGCGATCTGCCCGCCCGCGCCGGGGCGGTTGTCCACCACCACGGAAGACGCCAACTTGTCGCCCAAGGCCGCCGCCAACAGGCGCGCCGAGATGTCGGTGCCGCCGCCCGGCGAAAAAGGCACGATCAGGTTGATTGGGCGCTCGGGGTACCCGGCGGCCTGCGCGCTGAACGGCAACGCGGCGGTGGCGGTCAGGGCCAGCGCCGCGGCAATGAGCCGGATGCGGGGGCGGGCGATGGGGGTTGTCTCCATGTCTTTTCTCTTTTTGGGGTGGGAAACGGCTTGCGCCGGGAAAAATTACCGTGCTGCGGTGATGCTCCTTTGATCCCTGTGGCCGTTGGACGGCCATTTTTTGCGAGTATAGAAACGGCTTTCGATGGATAGCCGTTCGAGCTATAAATAGCATTGATCAATTCAAGGATTGAATCGATGGAGTTTCGTCAGCTGGAGTGTTTCATTGCCGTGGCCGAGGAACTGCACTTCGGCCGCGCGGCCGAACGGCTGTGCATGACGCAGCCGCCGCTGTCGCGCCAGATCCAATTGCTGGAGCAGGACCTGGGGGTGACGCTGTTCGAGCGCAACAGCCGGCAGGTGCTGCTAAGCGCGGCCGGTCGCCGGTTTCTTCGGGATGCGCGCCATTTGCTGGAGTTCTCGGCGCGAGCCGCCGCCACGGCACGGCGCACGTCGGGCGGAGAGGCCGGGCACATCACCCTGGGCTTTACCGCCGTGGCGTCCTACCGCTTGATGCCGTCGATGATCATGCAGGCGCGCAAGCTGTTGGCAGGCGTTGAAATCCAGCTGCGCGAAACAGTCAGCACCGACCTGGCGCGGCTGCTGGTGGCACGCGAGCTTGACGCGATTCTGGCGCGCAGCGTGCCGCAGCAGGCGGGCATTGAATCGCGGTTGGTCGAACGTGAACCGCTGGTGCTGGCCTTGCCGGCCGGGTCGGCGTTATGCGAACACGAGACGGTGCCGCTGCGCCTGTTGCAAGGCCAGCCCTTCGTGCTGTATTCGCCGCGTGAAGGCAAGTACTTCTATGACCGTATCGTGGGCGCGTTTGGGCTGGCGGATGTGCAGCCGGACTATGTGCAGCGCGCCGGGCAAACGCATACATTGCTGGCGCTGGTGCGGGCGGGGCTGGGCGTGGGCATCGTGCCGGATTCCGCGCGCGAACTGCGCTTTGAAGGCGTGGAGTTTCGTCCGATCGGCCAGCGTGACCTGTACGCGGATATGTACTTGGCGTGGCACGCCCAGCACGATAATCCGGCGCTGGACGCGTTTCTGGAACGGGTAGTGGGCGTGGATGGCGTGGAGGGAAAGCGGCGCGGCGCGCCGTAGTCCGCCGCGCCTACAGTTGCATCTTCCGCTTGCCTAGCAGCGTCAATGCCAAACTACGGCCGGTGCGCATGAAGGGGTACAGCGCCGTGGACAGGCAGGGGTTGCGAAACACGGCGGCGTTCACGCTGTTGAACAAGTCATTGCCCGTGCTGATCAGGGCTAGCCGGTTGATGCAATCCGCGCCCCAGTAGTCTTGCCCGTCCAGATGCAGCAGCATGCCCTGGTTCAGGTCATACCCTTGCGCCTTGTAAGCCACGGCCAGATCGGGATGGTCGCGCATGTTCAGCAGGTCGATCGGGCCCACCGCTTTCTGCAATTGCAGCATCCGCACGTAGTTCGAGCAGAAGGGGCAGTCTCCGTCGTACAGCAGGAAGTTCTTGGAGATGGACATGATGCACCTTGGGTTGAAAACACAGGTCCATTAAAGCGCAATGCGCGCCGCTGTGCGCGGCGCGTTTCGGCAGGCGTCGGCCTTTACCCTTGCGCGGGCGGGCGGCGCGTGGCCGCGTCCCGATCCTGGTCGCGCCAGCGCGTGCGCAGCTGTCCGATCTGGCGCAGCGCCGCTTGCGACATTTTCCACCAGCCGAACGGCCGGGGGTCGGCCAGCATGCTCATGGCGCGCGCGTAGTCCAGCGTCAGCCCAGGCGTCCAGGCCATCGTCAGGGCGCGTTTACGAACCTGCGAGGCCACCCACAATTCCGGCGTCAACAGCAGGCGCAGCAATACGCGCCAGCCGGCCTGGCTGCCATGCAGCCGCCCCACCACGCCATCCAGCGCGGCATCCAGCGCCCGGGCGACCGAGCTTGAGCAGTTGCGGTGAGTCAGGTTGTAGGTGCTGTCCTGGCGATACTCATGCCAGAAATCGGCCAATTTCTGCGCGTCGTAATTGCGAAAACGCACACGCACGGTCGATGGGCACCAGGCTTTGGATTCTGTGGGGTAGTCGGGTTGATAGACGCCAGGGATGTCGTTTTCCGCGGTGGCGCGCAGCAGGTTGCCGAATTCGTCGGGCGAGCGGTCGATTTCGTCGCGCGGGTACAGGCTGATGTAGATGCCTTCTGGCGATTCCAGCGCGGCATGCCCGGTCGAGATCACGCCGTTGACGTCCACGGCGGCAATGTAGCGATCCACCAGCGGAAGGTTGCGCGTTTGCGCCTTGGCCGAGCCGGACGGCGTCCACACGTGCACCGTCAACGCGGGCTCGGAGTCGGCGGGCGGGCCGTCCCACATGGTGGGGCCAAGGGGGCGGGCCGACACCCCCGACCCTGCCTGCGAAGCCAAGGTAGAAGCGGGCTCCGACGGCATGAAGTCCGGCGACGCGTTGGATGCGAATGCGGGGTTCGACGCCAGGTGCCTGACCCGCCGCGCCAGCCACAGCAGCTTCACGCCCGCGATGCCCAGGAACAGTCCCAGGCAATACGGCACGGTGCCGACATAGTTGGTGGGGTAGGGCTGGAAGAAGAAAATGGCCAGCAGGATTTCTGCAATGCCGCCCGCAAAGGCGTAGCGCCAACGCTCGTAGCGCACCACATACGCGGCCAGGCACTGCAACACGCCGTCGGTCAGGAACAAGGCGCCAAAAATCATCGACAAGGCAAAGTGCCCGTGGTGGTGGCCGGCCAGGATCAAGCTGCCGGCCAGCAGCACGAACAGCCCTTTCGCATAGCGCAGCACACGCTGCCCGCCCACGCCGCTGGACGCGATCATCAGCGTGGCCAGCCCTTCGATGATGAAGAGGATGGCGAAGGCGTTCAGCGGAAAGTACAGCGCGTTGTCCAGCGCGTCGATGAAGACGAAAACGCCCGCGATTAGAAAGAACAACCCGGCCGCGAACAGGCCCTTCCAGCGCTTGCGCAGATACGGGACTCCCAATAGCAGCAATACAAGTTGTGGCATGCCTGTGTTCCGGTTCAAGAAGGGCGAAGGGCGAAAACCGAATCGTACAGAAACTTGATGGCTTTTTTATCTTTATGGCCGGCGCTGCGCCGGCGGCTAGGGCTGCGGCTGGGGCGTCGTCTGCGCATCCCATGCCAAGCGCATCGCATAGCCGCGCACGTCTTTCGGCCACGCGGCGACACACTGCACGTAGCGGTCGCGATCATCGGCATACAGCGCGCGGGTGGCTTCTTCAAAGCCGGGCAGGTTGCCGGCCATGGCGGACATGAACCGGTACGCCGCTTCCTGGCGCTGACGTCGCTGACCTTGCGCGTCGTTGTCGCGGCGAGCCTGTTCCACCAGCTTGCGCAACGCCACCGACGCACCGCCCGGCTGCGCGCCCAGCCAATCCCAATGCCTGGGCAACAGCGTGACTTCGCGCGCCACCACGCCCAGCTTGGGCCGGCCGCGCCCGCGCGGCGGCAGGGCGGCGCTGTCGGACATCTCATTCGATTCGGGGGGCGCGCCGACGGGCGCCGCGCCGACGGGCGCCGCACCGACGGGCGAACGGTAGCGGTCGGCAACCTGCGCGTCGGACCCGGACAGGTTCAGGTCGGTCTGCGTGCCGCTGCCGTCCTGATAGACAAGCAGTGCCTGCGCCCCATCGGCGTCCATGGCGCGCTTGACAGCAACCGCCACGTCGGCCAGCGGCCCGGCGGCAAGTATTCGGTGGCCTTCGAAGGCGGTGTAGGTGGGCGCGGGCGAGTGAACAAGGGTAGTCATGGCGTATGGGTTCCGGTGGCCAATATCGGGTTGGATGCGTCCAACGCCTTTTGTGAAACGGAGGCGGAAACGTAGCGCAATTATGACCCGGGTAAAAATAGATTGTCAATAATACCCGGGTAAAAATAGTTGTGGGATTCATGTGTCGGGGCTATAACCCAGGCACTGATTCCGGCGCCCATGCGTGCCGGCCTGGCTGCGCCGTACCCTGTAAAAAACCCTGCATAAACCTAGGGTAGACACCTAGAAAAAATCAGCGGGCGGCGTATAATCTTGCTTTGCGCCCGGAGTTACCCATGCGTCTCGTTCAAAAAGCGCTTACCTTCGACGATGTGTTGTTGGTGCCTGCGTATTCCGAGGTGTTGCCGCGCGACACCTCCCTGGCCACCCGCCTGACCCGCAATATCAGCCTGAATATTCCGCTTGTGTCCGCCGCCATGGACACCGTCACCGAGTCGCGCCTGGCTATCGCCATGGCCCAAGAAGGTGGCATCGGCATCATTCACAAGAATTTGACCGCCGATCAGCAAGCCCGTGAAGTGGCTCGCGTCAAGCGCCACGAATTCGGCATCGTGATCGATCCGGTCACCGTCACCCCCCAAATGAAAGTGCGCGACGCCATCGCGTTGCAGCGCCAGCATGGCATTTCGGGCCTGCCGGTCGTTGAAGGCCGCAAGCTGGTCGGCATCGTGACCAATCGCGATCTGCGTTTTGAAGAAAACCTGGATCAACCCCTGCGCAACATCATGACGCCGCAGGAACGCCTGGTCACCATGAAGGAAGGCGCCACGCTGGACGAGGCCCAGGCGCTGATGCACAAGCACCGTCTGGAACGCGTGCTGATCGTGAACGACGGCTTTGAGCTGCGTGGCCTGGCCACCGTCAAAGACATCGTCAAGAACACCGAACACCCGATGGCCAGCAAAGACGGCCAAGGCCAGTTGCGCGTCGGCGCGGCCGTGGGCGTGGGCGCGGGCACCGAAGAGCGCGTGGAAAAGCTGGTTGCCGCCGGCGTTGACGTCCTGATCGTCGATACCGCGCACGGCCACTCCAAGGGCGTGCTGGAAGGCGTGCGCTGGGTCAAGCAAAACTACCCCAAGGTTGAAGTCATTGGCGGCAACATCGCCACCGCCGCCGCCGCGCGCGCGCTGGTCGAATATGGCGCCGACGGCGTCAAGGTCGGTATCGGCCCCGGCTCCATCTGCACCACGCGTATCGTCGCCGGTGTCGGCGTGCCGCAGATCCATGCCATTTCCGAAGTTGCCAAGGCGCTGGAAGGCACGGGCGTTCCGCTGATCGCCGACGGCGGCATCCGCTACTCGGGCGACGTCGCCAAGGCGCTGGCCGCCGGCGCGTTCTCGTGCATGATGGGCGGCATGTTCGCCGGCACGGAAGAAGCCCCGGGCGAAGTCGTGTTGTTCCAAGGCCGCTCGTACAAGTCGTACCGCGGCATGGGCAGCCTGGGCGCCATGACGGACGGCTCGGCCGACCGCTACTTCCAGGACCCGGCCAACAACGCCGACAAGCTCGTCCCCGAAGGCATCGAAGGCCGCGTGCCCTACAAGGGCAGCGTGCTGGCCATCATTTACCAATTGGTCGGCGGCATCCGCGCCTCGATGGGCTACTGCGGCGCCGCCACCATTGACGACATGCGCACCAAGGCCGAATTCGTGGAGATCACCTCCGCCGGCGTGCGCGAGTCCCACGTACACGACGTGCAGATCACCAAGGAAGCGCCTAACTACCGCGCCGACTGATCCGTACAGTCAACTACAATGTCATGCATCACGCACCGGCAGAATCGCATAACAATGCGGTTTTGCCGGTGCGGTTTTATTTAATCGGTAGAGCTCAATGCACCAGCGCATCCTCATTCTTGATTACGGCTCGCAAGTCACCCAACTGATTGCCCGCCGCGTCCGCGAAGCCGGCGTCTATTCCGAAGTGCACCCGGGCGACGTCGACGACGCCTTCGTGCGCGACCAAATGGCGCAAGGCCTGAAGGGCATCATCCTGTCCGGCAGCCACGCATCGGCCTACGAAGAAGGCTCGATGCGCGTGCCGCACGCCGTCTTCGAACTGGGCGTGCCGGTGCTGGGCATCTGCTACGGCATGCAATCCATGGCGCAGCAACTGGGCGGCGTGGTCAGCTTCTCGGACCACCGCGAATTCGGCTACGCCGAAGTGCGCGCGCACGGCCACACCAAGCTGCTGGAAGGCCTGGACGACTTCACCACGCCCGAAGGCCACGGCATGCTGAAGGTCTGGATGAGCCACGGCGACAAGGTCACCGAGCTGCCCCCGGGCTTCAAGCTGATGGCCTCCACGCCGTCGTGCCCCATCGCCGGCATGGCCGACGAAGAACGGCGCTTCTACGCCGTTCAGTTTCACCCCGAAGTCACGCACACCGTCCAAGGCAAGGCCATGCTGGCCCGCTTCGTGAACGAGATCTGCGAATGCCAGGGCGACTGGAACATGCCCGACTACGTCGCCGAAGCCGTCGCCCGCATCCGCGAGCAAGTCGGCACCGACGAAGTCATCCTGGGTCTGTCCGGCGGCGTGGATTCCTCGGTGGCTGCTGCCCTGATCCACAAGGCCATCGGCGACCAGCTCACCTGCGTGTTCGTCGACCACGGCCTGTTGCGCCTGGACGAAGGCAAACAGGTCATGCAGACCTTCGCCGAAAACATGGGCGTGAAGATCATTCACGTCGACGCCACCGCCCAATTCATGGGCAAGCTGTCCGGCGTGGCTGACCCCGAAGCCAAGCGCAAGATCATCGGCCGCGAATTCGTCGAAGTGTTCCAGGAACAAGCCGGCAAGCAGCAAAGCGCCAAATGGCTGGCCCAGGGCACGATCTACCCCGACGTCATCGAATCCGCCGGCGCCAAGACGGGCAAGGCCACGTCCATCAAGTCGCACCACAACGTGGGCGGACTGCCGGACACGCTGAACCTGCAACTGCTGGAACCCCTGCGCGAACTGTTCAAGGACGAAGTCCGCGAACTGGGCGTTGCGTTGGGTTTGCCGCCGCAAATGGTGTACCGCCATCCGTTCCCGGGTCCGGGTTTGGGTGTTCGGATTCTGGGCGAAGTGAAGCATGAATATGCTGAACTGCTGCGCCGCGCCGATGCGATCTTCATTGAAGAATTGCGGAACACCAAGGATGAAGCCAGTGGCTTGACTTGGTACGAGCTGACGTCGCAAGCGTTTGCCGTGTTCCTGCCGGTGAAGTCGGTGGGCGTGATGGGCGATGGCCGGACGTATGAGTACGTTGTGGCGCTGCGTGCGGTCCAGACGTTTGACTTCATGACGGCCGACTGGGCGCCGCTGCCACACCCGCTGCTGGCTCGCGTTTCTTCGCGGATCATTAATGAAGTGCGCGGGATTAATCGCGTGGTTTATGACGTGTCGAGTAAACCGCCGGCGACGATTGAGTGGGAGTGAGTTGAGCGTTTTAGGTAATTAACGTGCGAATGAAAATGCCGGGGAGACCACCGCGAGATGCGGATGGTGCCCCGGTTTTTTTTGTGCCTAAGTCGGTTCTGGAGCAAGACGACGAGCAGAGGCTCTGTGTCTAGGTAATCTGATGAGCTCGGGCACATAGGACGGCCCAATTTCAACAGTGCAACTGTGCAAGAGAGCACTCGACTTCATTAAGATCGTCAAGAAGAAGGCGCGGCTCTACTTTTTCGGCAAACCGGCTGCCTCTCGCGTTTGCATAGAAGAAATCGATCAAGTGAACGATTTTTGACAGTATTGGATCAACCATGCAACTTGCCAATAGAGACGCAAGCAAGTGGGCGACGACGAAGTGATCCTGGGCCTGTCGGGTGGCTTGGCGGCGACCGTTCGCGGCGCGGCATTAGGATTTGGCTTTCCGTGATGGGCGCGGGCTTGTCGTCGTACTTCAACGCCAGCGCAGCGCGGGCGAACACTTCCGATTCACCGGTGTCGAGTGCGATGGCCTGCATGGCGTCACGGGATTCCTGCGCCCGGTCGAAGCCGTGCAGGACTTCGTAAGCGCCTTCGATGACATGCGTGACCACGTCGCCCTTGTGGGGTATGCGCACGTCTGCCACGGTGTCGCCGCAGACCACGCCGTTTTGGCACACGAAGCGGGAACATTCCGGCGAGCATCTGATAGCTTCTGGTGCCGTCATGCGAGTTCAGCAGGATGATTTCGTTGGCGTCACGGCCGTTGATCTGGCTAGCATGGCGCAGGCGGATCATGTGTTTGGTGTAGTCGCGGCGGTCGTCGTTGCGCACGTGGGTCTGGCACACCATGAAAGGCTCGAAGCCTTCCCCGCGCAGTTCTTGCAGCACGGTGGCGGTTGGTATGTACCTGTCGCGACAGGACATCTTCGTGGCACTGCACACCTGCGCGGCAGGCTCGCGATTTGTTTCGCCGTCGCGTTATGACCCCGACAGGTGCATGTCGCATGCAACGATCAACCGCGTGACCCAGCTCTGATGTTTTTAAGCTGTGTTTTGGGGACATGTTGAGGGGCTTATGCCGTCAAGAACGACATGAGTATCCCTCATGTCGCTATTTCAATGAAGTAAGAACATGATTCGTTGACGTGTCGCCCCCAGCGACATAAGCTGAGAACGTGTCGTCAGAATGGCATTTTTTCATCATGAATGATATTGCACTTGCCTGGCATCCAGAGCAGCCTCACAACCAGTTGCCAGCGTTACCCCCAGCGCATGAGTTGGAGACCCGGCCCGTGCTCAAGGCCTGTATCGAGGCCCGTGCCGCGTTGGCCGGACTCAAGCAGGCGGCCGAGTTGATTCCCAACCAGGCGATGCTGATCAACACCATTCCGTTGCTGGAGGCCAAGGACAGCTCGGAAATCGAGAACATCGTCACCACCACCGACCAACTGTTCCAGTACGCGCAAGGCCACGATAACGCTGATCCTGCCACCAAGGAGGCGCTGCGTTACCGCACCGCGCTGCACCAAGGTTTTCAGTCGCTCAAGACGCGGCCGTTGTGTATCGCCACCGCCGTGGATGTCTGTCGCACCCTCAAAGGGGTGGACATGGACATCCGCCGCACCCCAGGCACTCAACTCGCCAACGATCGCACGGGAGAGGTGGTCTACACCCCGCCCGAAGGCGAGGCCCGCTTGCGTGACATGCTGGCGAACTGGGAGCGCTTCCTGCACAACCAGGTCGACCTGGATCCGCTGATCCGCATGGCCGTGGGTCACTACCAGTTTGAGGCTATCCACCCGTTCACCGACGGCAACGGCCGTACCGGCCGCGTGCTCAACATCCTCTACCTTATCCAGGAAGAACTGCTGAATCTGCCGATCCTGTATCTCAGTCGCCATGTGATTGCGCACAAGGCCGACTACTACCACCTGCTGCTCAGTGTGACGCGAGATGGCGCCTGGGAACCCTGGCTGCTGTTCATGCTGCAGGCCGTCGCCGACACGTCCAAATGGACGACAGGGAAGATCGCGGCCATTCGCGGGCTGGCCGAACACACCACCGAGTACGTGCGCACACGCCTGCCCAAGATCTACACCCGAGAATTGGTGGATGTCATCTTTGAACAGCCCTATTGCCGCATCGGCAACCTGGTGGACAAAGGGATTGCCCAACGCCAAGCCGCCTCGCGCTATCTGCACGACTTGGCGGGCGTGGGGGTGTTGCGCGAAATGCCGTTCGGCAAGGAAAAGCTCTTCATACACCCCAAGCTGATGCAACTGATCAGCCGGGACAACAACCACTTCCAGCCTTACGCGTGAAGTGCCGAGGTGAATTGACGTCCTTCAGGCTATCGCCGGCCAACAAAACAGGTTGGCGGTAGAACTGACGTCAACAACAAGAACACACGGGCGGCACCGTATCTGACTCAGTCATGCCCCTGCATGTGTGCCAGTCCCTGCAATACGATGGCAAGTCCGCCGCGAAACTCCGCGTCTGGCCCTATACGCCGTGCCACATGCGCCGTTGCGGCCAGCAATGGGTATTCATCCAGCGGCAATTCGGCCATTGCGTCGGTGCTCGGCCCATCAAGTGGGCCGAGATGCTGGGCCTGGAGCGCGCCACTGATCCCACGGTGCATGAGGTGTCGATTTGGTATCGACGGTCGCAAGTACCTGATCGACCACCAATCGTTCCAGCGCCTCGCGATCCTTGACATAGCGATACAAAGACATGGCTCCGACGCCGAGTTCCGCGCCGTTGTTCGCATGGAGAGTACAGCCAACCCGTCGGGAACATATCTATGACCAGTGGTCGGTCGATGACCTTCTGATCGAGGCTGGGAAGAACCGATAAGCGGATGGATGGGAACGGCATGAGCCTGGGCCAGGCAGTTCGAGCGCCAATCGTAGGGCGTGTCGGCGCATAACGCCGTCAGGCTCTCGGGCTATGCCCCGTGCCGGCAGCGCTGTCATGCAAACTAGGGTTATCCGGGATTCTTTATGCTTAAACTTTTGTGAAGAATAAGCGCCAGATGCAGGGCTCCGCCGCGATGAGGCATCAAGGTGGTTCACCGGGGTGCGGCACCTGACGCACCGTACGCAGGATCGCGCGGTGGCGGCCCAGAAGGAGAATCGGATGCTGTTGCGTAGACATTGCCTGGCCGTGATGCTGCTGGCGCTGACTGGCTGGGCGACGGGCAGCCAGGCGCAAACGCCGTCTCAGGCCTGGCCCACCAAGCCGGTGCGCCTGGTTGTGGGGCTGGCCCCGGGCGGGCTGGTCGACGTGCTGGCGCGCACGGTACAGCCGCATCTGGCCGATGCCTTGAAGCAGACCGTTATCGTGGAGAATCGGGGCGGCGCGGGCGGCAACCTTGCGGGCGCCGAGGTCGTGCGTAACGGCGGAGACAACCATACCTTCTTGCTCAATCCTTCGACCACCGAATCGGTCAACCCCCTCATGTTCACCAGCATGCCCTTCGATCCGCAGCGTGACCTGCGGCCGGTCGCCTTGTTGGCCAACAGCCAGTTGTTCCTGTTTGTCCGGTCCTCGCTGGGCGTCGACACGCTTGAAGCGTTCGTCGAATATGCGCGCAAGCAGCCCAATCCGCTTAACTACGGGTCGGCCGGCAACGGGACGACGCCGCATCTGGCTGGCGAGCTGCTCAAGCAGGCTACCGGCATGCAGGCCACCCATGCGCCATACCGCGGCGTGGCGCCGGCGATACAAGACCTGGCCGCGGGTCAGATCGACTTTGCGTTTGGACCGGCCACCGTTTTTCCCATGGTGCAAGCGGGCAAGCTGAAGGTGCTGGCGGTGGCGAGCCGGCAACGGGCTGCCGTGGCGCCCGACATCCGAACCTTTTCTGAGGCCGGCATTGACGGCGTTTTCGCGGACAGCTTGTTCGGCGTGTATGCCGCCGCCGGCACTCGCGATGATGTGGTCAATCGCATGAACGGCGAAATCAACAAGGTGCTGGCACGGCCGGAGATCAAGGCGCGGTTCCTGGACGCCGGCGCCGAGGCGCTACCGCTAAGCGTGGCCGACTACACCGCGCGTGTGCAGGACGAGAAGAAACTGTTCGCCCCATTGATCAAGTCGTTGGGGCTGAAGGAACAGTAGATAGAACAACGATAAAACCTCTGCCTGGGCGCAGCTGCCGCGCCCGTTGCCGGCTCCGGTTTCGTCGCATAGGTAAAAAAAGGCGCCTTGGCGCCTTTTTTCATGGGTGAGGGGGGAAGACTGCGATGCGTGAAACCGTAGATGGCTTCTTATCGCTTTAAGCCTTTCGCACCCCTTACCGCTTCAGCTCAGCATCAGCCCAACAGTTCCTTGCGAACGATTTCCGCGCCTTCGCTCAAAGCCAGCAGCTTGCCCTTCGCAATAGCCCGCGACAACGGCGCCATGCCGCAGTTCGTGCACGGGTACAGCTTGTCGGCATCCACAAACTTCAGCGCCTTTCTCAGCGTATTGGCCACTTCTTCGGGCGTTTCAACCTTATCGCTGGCCACGTCGATGGCGCCGACCATCACCTTCTTGCCGCGAACCAGTTCAAGCAGATCGATCGGCACGTGCGAGTTGTGGCATTCCAGCGAGATGATGTCGATATTGGATTTTTGCAGCTTGGGGAACGATTCCTCATACTGACGCCACTCCGAGCCCAGCGTCTTCTTCCAGTCGGTATTGGCCTTGATGCCGTAGCCGTAGCAGATATGCACGGCGGTTTCGCACTTCAGGCCTTCGATGGCGCGTTCCAGGGTGGCAATGCCCCAGTCGTTCACTTCGTCGAAGAACACGTTGAATGCCGGCTCATCGAATTGGATGATGTCCACGCCTGCGGCTTCCAGTTCGCGGGCTTCCTGGTTCAGGATCTTGGCGAATTCCCAGGCTAGTTTTTCGCGGCTTTTGTAGTGGGCGTCGTACAGCGTGTCGATCATCGTCATGGGGCCCGGCAGCGCCCATTTGATAGGTTGCTTGGTTTGCTGGCGCAGGAACTTGGCGTCTTCAACAAACACCGGCTTTTGACGGCTGACGGCGCCCACCACGGTCGGCACGCTCGCGTCATAGCGATCACGGATGCGAACGGTTTCGCGCTTTTCGAAATCGACGCCGTCGAGATGCTCAATGAACGTCGTGACAAAGTGCTGACGGGTTTGCTCGCCGTCGCTGACGATATCAATGCCCGCGTGCTGTTGTTCTTGCAGCGCCAGGCGCAAGGCGTCTTGTTTGCCCTCGACCAGCTCTTCGTCTTGCAGTTTCCAAGGCGACCAAAGTTTTTCAGGCTGTGCAAGCCACGAAGGCTTGGGCAGGCTGCCGGCGGTGGAGGTGGGCAGTAGTTTTTTCATGGTCAGGTGTTCTCGTGTGTTTTCTGAGTGATTAATGCGCGTAGTTGGCGGCCCAGCTTTCCAGCACGTGCTTGTAGGGCTTGATGAAGTGCTCTTCCGTGAACTTTCCCTGCTTCACGGCGAGCTGGCTGCGCTCATCGCGGTCATAGACGATCTGCGTCAACGAGTAATCCTGATTCTTCAGGCTCGGTTGATAGACCTTCCCCGCGGCGGAATTGGCGTTGTAGATCTCGGGGCGGTAGATTTTCTGGAACGTTTCCATCGTGCTGATGATGCTGATCAGCTCAAGGTTTGTGTAGTGGCCAAGCAGGTCGCCCTGAAAGTAAAAGGCCAACGGTGCGGCGCTGCCCGGGGGCATGAAGTAGCGGACCTGCAAGCCCATTTTTTCGAAGTACTGGTCCGTCGGCGAAAATTCGTTTTGCTGATATTCAACGCCCAGGATGGGGTGCTGATTTTCCGTGCGCAGGTACGTCTTGCTGCTTGAGGCGCTGATGCAGATGACCGGCGGCTTGCTGAACTGCTCTTGGTAAGCGCTGGAAGCGACAAAGTGCTTGAACAACTTGCCGTGCAAATCGCCGAAACCGTCTGGCGCGCTGAAGGTGGATTTGTTGTTGTTGTGCTCTTGCAAAAGCACGCTGAAGTCGTAGTCGCGCACGTACGAAGAGAAGTTGTTCCCGACGATCCCTTCGATGCGTTCGTTGTTGTGGCGGTCAACGATATTGGTCTTCAAGATTTCAATCAGCGGAAACGCATCACTGCCGCCGTTGGCGGCGATGTTCATTTCAACCGAGATGATGTCCAGTTCGACCGTGTAGCGATCCCCCCTGGGGTTGTCCCAATGCGCCAGGCTATTGAAGCGCCGGTCGATCATCTTCAGCGTGTTGCGCAGATTCTGCTGGCGACTCGCGCCCCTGGCCAGATTGGCGAAGTTGGTCGTGATGCGCGTGCTGTCGGAGGGCTGATAATTCTCATCAAAAGGAATGCTCTTGATGTTGAATGTGAAGGCGTTGCTCATGGTGTTGGCGTGTGCTGATTTTGGCGAAAGAATTACGGAGTCCGGCTGCTGCTTGGCGACGGACGTTATCGCCGCTGCGGGCGGCGCTTGAATTGGTTTTGCGTCAGGCTGCTACCGCTTCTTCTACGGCGGCGGTGCCTGGATGTCGCATCAATTCGATTAAGGGCAACGCGCGCTGGACCGCCAGTCGGGCCCGTTCGATCAGGGCCATGTCCTGCACGCGGTAGTCGGCAAAATCCTTGTCGGTGGCGTAGACGCCCAGCGGCAAGGTGCGTGCCTGGAAGAAGCTGAACAGCGGCCGCAACTGGTGATCGATGATCAGGGCATGGCGTTCGCTGCCGCCGGTGGCCGCCAACAAGACGGGCTTGTCGATCAGGGCGTCCTGATGAATGAAGTCGAAGAAGTGCTTGAACAGCCCCGTGTACGAGCCTCGGTACACCGGGGTTGTCACCACCAGGATGTCCGCTTGTTCGACCACGCCAAGTTCGCGCTCCACCGTGTCGGGCAATTGCGAGCGCCAGACGGCGCCGGCCAGATGGGGAGCGAGCTCACCCAGTTCGACCAGGTGCGGTTCGCACGGAATATCGTCGGCGATCAAATCCAGCAGGTGTTCTGCCAGGGCCGCTGACTTGGAGGGGCGTTGCAGTCCGCCGGAAACTGCGACTAGACGGAGTGGACGTGTCATCTTTGCTTCACATGAATAGAGCTGCCCGGCGCGGCAGCTGTGTTTGTGCAGTTGCAGCATCAAGCTGGAACCGCATGCTAGAGGAGGGCAACGATGAAGTAAAATGGTTTTATTTCACCTATCCATGAGCAGGAATCATCTGAATGCTTGAGCGCATCCACCTCAGCATCGTCCAGCAGGTCGAAAAGCAAGGGTCCTTGACGGCCGCTGCGGGCGTGTTGAACCTGACCCAGTCGGCACTGAGCCACAGCATGAAGAAGCTGGAAGTGCAGCTGGGCACCGACGTCTGGCTGCGTGAAGGGCGAAGCCTGCGCCTGACGCAGGCCGGCCAATACCTGTTGGCGGTGGCAAACCGCGTGCTGCCGCAACTGGACCTGGCCGAAGAGCGCCTGGGCCAGTTCGCGCAGGGCGAACGCGGCGCGCTGCGTATCGGCATGGAATGCCACCCTTGCTATCAATGGTTGCTGAAGGTGGTTTCACCGTATCTGGCGGCCTGGCCCGACGTGGATGTGGACGTCAAGCAGAAGTTCCAGTTTGGCGGGATCGGCGCGCTGTTCGGCTACGAGATCGACCTGCTGGTGACGCCCGACCCGCTGTTCAAGCCGGGCCTGAAGTTCGAGCCCGTGTTCGACTACGAGCAAGTGCTGGTCGTGCCCAAGGGCCACCGCCTGGCAACGGCTGCGTACGTGAAGCCGCAGCAGCTGACGCAGGAAGTGTTGATCAGCTACCCCGTGGACATCGAGCGGCTGGACATCTACAACCAGTTCCTGCTGCCGGCCGGCGTTACGCCCAAGCGCCATAAAGCCATCGAAACCACCGACATCATGGTGCAAATGGTGGCCAGCGGACGCGGCGTGGCCGCTCTGCCGCGCTGGCTGGTCGAGGAATACGCGGCCCGGATGGATGTGGTGCCGGTGCGGTTGGGCGCGCGCGGCATCGCCAAGCAGATTTTTCTTGGGGCGCGCGAGGCGGACAGCGCCATTGACTACGTGCGGGCCTTCATCGAACTGGCCCGCCATTCGGCCACCGACGCCCCGACCGCCATGGCGCAAGACGCCAGTGAGTGAACCTTACCGTGGTACGGGAACCGCTTGCCAAGCGGTTTGGCGTGCCTTGTGGCGGTGTTCTTTATTTTCTCCCATACGACCATGCCAGCCAGCAAAATCATCGACGCCTATTCGCTGGAAGTCAGCGCAAGCGACATTGCGGCGCGGGCCGCTGCTGATCGAGCAGCGTTCGGCAGCGAAGCTAGATAAGGGAACGATAGGTCGTCAAAGCCTTGGTGGTCTGAACTAATCCCTGCCGAAACAGGATCTCCAGATAGCGATCGACGTCAATAGGCGGGTTCTTGAGTTGTGCCCGCTGGCGCTGCGCAGCGGCTACTACCGCCGGAGCATCAAGATCCAAGAGATTTTCAACAAATTCATCCGGATGCTGGGACTCCACTCCGTACGAAGCAAGCACGTCCGCCGGAAAATCGCGCTGGTTGAAGGTCACGATCACGGTAGCGCCACAGTGGATGGCGGCGGCCAAGACGTGGCGGTCGTTGAGGTCGGGAAGAATCACTCCAAAGTCACGCAGCGGCGCGGGGTAGAGTACGCAGGCATCGAAGATGGCAGAGAAAGGGGAGTGCCTCATTCGTACCCCATGCTTGATTCCTGAGCCTGCCGGGCGAGCTCCGCCATGGCTTCTTGGCTAGCACGGTCGCGTGCCTCCTTGTACTGCGTCAAGTCCGCGAGCCGCACTCTGCGATGTTTGCCGGTTCGATGGAATGGCAGCACACCATCCTCCAGTAGCTTGACCAAGTGAGGGCGGGAGACGTTGAGCATGTCTGCCGCTTCCTGGGTCGTCAGTTCTGCATGAACGGGTACGACTTTTACGGCATTGCCGTCGGCCAATTCGGCAAGGATGTCGACTAGCAGACGCAGCGCAGAGGTGGGCAACTCTACTTGGTGGGCTTGGTTCCGTTCATCGAAGATCTGAATGTGTTGCGTTTCAACGCGCGTTGCCAGGTACGCGGCCAACGCGCGCTGGCCTTGAACAGCGGCCTCCACCTCCCGTGCGGCGGGTAACGTCATCTTGGTTTCGGCAAGCGCGGTCATAGCTAACTCCTAAGTTAAAAGCACTTTAAGGGGTGAGCTTATTCGAAACAAACGAAACTCGCAATAAACGAAACGTCGGGGCGCGTAGGGGTCAACAACCCTCGATCAGCATGGCTCGCAAGCGTTGGCGTTGTCTTTCCAACGCCTCAATCTGCTTCTCCAATATCGCCAGCCGCTTACGCTTCGCATCCGTCATATCCGCGCATGCCTTCGCCCCTTCAATCAGCAACATGCAATCCGGAAAGCTGCGGATTTCTTCCAGGCTAAAGCCGGTGGCGATCAATCGCTGGATCTGCTTGACCTGCGTGACGGCCACTGCCTCGAAGGCGCGGTAGCCATTGTGGGCACGTGTTGATGCCAGCAAACCGTGCTGATCGTAGTGACGAATCGAGCGTACGCTGGCGCTGGTTGCTTGCGCCAACGCGCCAATCTTCAGCAGGGTGGTGGAGTCAGTCTTATTCATGGATCGAACCTTATCATCCGCACTTGACTGTGACACTAATGTCAGGCTTTAGCCTGGCCTCTTTCCATTCGAAGGAGCTTCAACATGATGTCTTTCAACCTCTTCAGCACATGGCGCAAGGGCTTGGCCGCCGTGGCCTTGATGGCTGCATCCGCGCTGGCGCAGGCTGCCGTGGAACCGTACACCGTGACGGCGCCTGATGGGGTGCGCATCGCGGTGCAAGAAGCCGGTGACCCGAACGGGCAGCCCATCATCTTCATTCACGGCTTGCTTGGCAGCCACCTGAGCTGGGACAAGCAGATCAACAGCCCTGAGTTGCAGCGCTATCGGCTGATTACCTTTGATATGCGCGGGCATGGTAGGTCCGGTCAACCGGAGCGCGCCGATGCCTACCGTGATGGCGGGCGTTGGGCGGATGATCTGGCAGCGGTGATTGCTGGGTCAGGAGCCCGGCAGCCTGTCTTGGTGGGATGGTCGCTGGGCGCTGCTGTGGCCACTAATTACTTGGCCGCCTATGGTGACGAGAAAATCGCAGGCGCTGTGTACGTGGGCGGTGTCATTGAGCTGAAACCCGAACAAATCGTGTCGCATCCGCAGGTTTACAACGGAATGGCATCGCCGGATCTCAAGACGCATCTTGATGCCGAGCGTGAGTTCGTGGCGCTGTGCTTTGCCACCCAGCCGGACGCGCGGACGTTCCAGCGTCTGCTGGCGAATGCGGCCATGGCCTCACAGAACATGCAGAACGCCGTGCATGGCATGTCGCTGAATGCGCCGAAGGGCTTGGGGGCCATGCACAAGCCGCTGTTGTTGATTTACGGTGCGCGTGATGCGTTGGTTCAGGCTGAACCGTCCTTCAATCGGGCCAAGGCTTTGAACGCCGATGCCATCGGCAAGTTCTACCCGGAAGCGGGGCACTCGCCCTTTATCGAAGAGACGCAGCGCTTCAATCGAGATCTGTCTGCTTTTGTTGATGCGGCAGCATCGCATTAGCCGTTCATCGGCGCGCAGGGAAAATCAATGCTGGCATGTTTTATAGCAGTCGATATAAAATCCCCAGACATTGCACGGCACCTGCAACGCAAGTGCCTTCGTCAACCAGCTTGCCTCAGGGGGAGGCCACCGCATGACGCAACTTGCCGACCCTGTCCAAGACGCCGCCATCGGACCCGCTCCCGTATCCCATCTTCCGCGACCGTCCCGCAAAGCCCTCCAAGGTCTCTGCTGGGCCGCCCTTAGCGTCCTGATCTTCGCCGGCTGGTTTGTCGTGACGCGCTTTAGCGTGACGCGCGAACTGCGCTTGTGGGATGTCACCGCGCTGCGATTCGGTATCGGCGCCCTCATTCTCTTTCCCGTATTGCTGCGAGGCGCAAGGCGCATGTCCGCCAAACAATGGGGCGAAGGGCTGCTGTATGCCTGTCTGTGGGGCATGCCCTTCGTGCTGGCGGTGGCTTTGGGTTTACAGCTAACGTCCGCCGGGCGGGCAGCGGCAGTGGCGCCGACATTGATGCCGGTTTTCGTTGGCCTGTTTGCGTGGGTCTTCCTGAAAGAAAAACCAGGCAGGGCGCGGTCGCTCGGCTATCTGGCCATCGTTATCGGGCTGATCTGCATGATCGCGGGCGGCGCCTCTGCGCACGGTGTGGCGAACCCGGTGGGCATCCTGGCCCTGATCACTGCCGCGGCGATGTGGGCCGTCTATACGCTGCTGTTTCGACGCAGCGCGTTGACGCCGGTGCAGGCCGCGGCGCTGATCTGCTTCTGGTCGGCCGTGCTGTTCCTGCCGGTCTACCTGTCTGCCGGGCTCAGCCGCCTTGCCTTGGCGTCGCCCGGCGAAATCGGTTTGCAGGCGTTCTATCAGGGCGTCTTGATGAGCGGCGTGGCCATCGTGTCCTTCAACAGATCCGTTGCGCTGCTGGGGCCGTCCGCCGCCACGGCCATCATTGCCTTGATTCCGGCGGTTGCCGCGCTGACCGCCATTCCCGTCCTGGGTGAGTTGCCGTCATGGGAAGAGGGCGTTGCGCTTCTTGCCGTCGTCGGCGGCGTGCTTCTGGCAGCCCGCCCCAAGCGCAAGGTAGCAGTCCCATCGACCACCACGACAGCGAGACAACAGCCATGATCCGTTTTTACTTTCATCCGACGCCTAACCCCGCCAAGATCGCGCTCTTTCTGGAAGAGACCGGGCTGGAGTACGAAGCCGTGCCGGTCGACACCAGCAAAGGCGAGCAGCACACGCCGGCGTTTCGCGCCATCAACCCGAACGGCAAGGTGCCCGCCATTGTTGACACCGATGGCCCTGGCGGCAAGGAAGCGCGCGTGTTCGACTCGACGGCCATCCTGATCTATCTGGCCGACAAGACCGGCAAGCTTACGGGCACGCCCGAAGACCGGCCTGAGCTGCTGTCGTGGTTGCTGTTCATTGCGTCCGGCCTGGGTCCGTTCTCGGGTCAGGCGGTGCACTTTCAGTTTGCCGCGCCGGATGGCCTGGACTACGCCGTCAACCGTTACCGCCGCGAAGCCGACCGGCACTATCAGGTACTGGACGAGCATCTGAAGGGGCGCGAGTTCATCGTGGGCAACCGCTACACCATCGCGGATATTTCGGCGTGGGGCTGGCTTGATCGCGCCTCCCGCGTGCGCAAGGGCGCAGAAGACCCGCTGGCACCGTTTCCGGAACTGAAGCGCTGGTTCGCCGGCGTGGATGCACGCCCGGCCGTGGCGCGCGCCCGGGCGCTCAGCAAAAGCCACCAATGGAAAACCGTCAACGACGACGAGACCAAGCGGGCCTTGTTCCCCTCCAATTTCGCGCCTGCGTCGTCATAAGCGGTTTGAAATGAAGACCAAGAACGAGCGCAATAGGGTGAGGTCATCTTCGTCCGTTTATTGCACGACACAGCTGCGTAGGGTTGCACATGGCGCGCCCCAGAGAGTTTGACGAAGGGGCGGCGCTTGACGCCGCCATCGAGTGCTTCTGGTCGCGCGGCTATGAAGCCACGTCGGTGCGCGATCTGGCCGCTGCCATGGGCATCGTGGGCCCCAGCCTGTACAACACGTTTGGCGACAAGCGCCGCCTGTACCAGCGGGCGCTTGCGCATTACGTCGAGCGCGCCTTTTGCGAACGGGTCAGGCGTTTTGAATCGCAGATGACGCCTCGCGAGGCCATCGGCGCATTCTTTGACGAGATCATCGAACTGTCGTTGGCTGACGAGCAGCGCAAGGGCTGCATGATCGTGAATTCCGCGCTGGAGCTGTCTCCGCACGATGCCGAGTTTCAGAAGGCGCTGGCGCTTGTGCTGCGGGATATGGAGGCCTTCTTCCTGCGCTGCGTGCAGGCGGGCCAAGCGGCCGGCGCCATCAACGCCACGCAGCCGGCGGATGACCTTGCGCGCATGCTGCTCGGCCTGCTGATGGGCTTGCGCGTGCTGGCGCGTTCGCGGCCGGAACCGGAGTTGCTGCGTGGCCTGGTTCGGCCAGCGCTGGCTTTGCTTGATGACGCCAGTCCGGTCCATTGATTGGGCGGAAAGCCAGCGTAAATCCGTTCAGTCGTGCCAGTGCGAGCAACGGATCACGCTGCAAAAGTTACCGCGATGGAAGTGCGGCTCTTTGTCGGCGATGACGTCGGCCTTGACGTTGCCAAAGGTCGTGTCGGGCTTGTGTTTGATGCCGTCGTAGAACGCCTGGATGATGTCTTCCTTGAACCCGGGCGTGCGCGGAAAGGCGCGGACGACGGCCTGGCGTTCGGCGTCCGAGTATTGGGCGTAGGTAAGGCCAAGCACGTCCATTTCGACGCCGGCGGTCACCAGCGCGACGACCGGATGCATGTGCCGCGGCACGCCGGGCGTGGTGTGGAGCGCGATGGCGGTCCACACCGTGTATGCGTCCGCTTCCGAGATGCCATGGCTCTTCAGGAACGAGCGGGCGGCGTGCGCGCCGTCCACCTCGAAGCGCTCGTCCTTGCTGCTGTGGCTTGGCATCAGGCCAATGTCATGGAACATGGCGCCGGCATAGAGCAGTTCGCGGTCGAATTTCAGGCCGCGCTTCACGCCGGCCAAGGCGCCAAAGTGATAGACGCGGCTTGAATGGTTAAAGAGCAGTGGCGTCTCGGTGTCGCGAATGAACTCGGTGATGGCGCGCGCCAATGTCGAATCGGGAATGGCGGCTTCTTGCGTGATGGACATCAGGTTCTTCCTTGGATGAGCAGGTTCTATCAAGGATAGGGCCGTGCTAGCATGGCGCCAATAGGCGGAACACGTCGATTTCAGACATTTAAAGATCAGGGCGGCCATGGCGCGCGATAAGGTCAAAACAATCATGGTGCTGGCGTTGCCAGGGGTGCAACTGCTTGATGTATCCGGCCCGCTGGACGTCTTCGCCGAAGCCAACGCGCAGGCCGGGCGCGAGGTGTACCGGCTGCTTGTCGTGGCGGGCGGGCCGGGGCCGATCCGTAGCTCTTCCGGCGCCCGCTTGATGGCCGACCGAACCATCGGACGCGACATGGACGAACCGGTGGATACGCTGCTGGTTGCCGGCTGCCCGAACGCGGCCGAAGTACCGCCGCGCGGCGTGGTGGTTGACTGGCTCAGGCGGCGCGCGCACCAGGCAAGGCGCTTTGGATCGGTGTGCAGCGGGGCGTTCTTTCTGGCGGCGGCGGGGTTGCTGGATGGCAAGCGCGTCACGACCCACTGGGCGGTTGCCGAACGCCTGGCCCAACAATTCCCGGACGTGATGGTGGACCAGGACGCGATCCACGTCAGTGACGGGCCGCTGCGTACCGCCGCCGGCGTGACGGCCGGCCTGGACTTGGCCATTTCCCTGGTGGAAGAGGACCTTGGGCGTGAAATTGCCCTGAAAGTCGCAAGCCAGCTCGTCATGTTCTTCAAGCGGCCCGGCGGACAACTGCAATTCAGCCGTAAAAGCGAAGCCGCGCCTGCGGGCAGGGCGGCGTTGCAGGAACTTCAGCGCTGGGTCGCCGCCAATCCCCAGTTAAACCACAGCGTGGCAAGCCTGGCCGAGCGCATGAACCTCAGTCCACGTCACTTTGCGCGGCTCTTCCGTAGCGAGATCGGCATCACGCCCGCAAGCTGGGTTGAAGAGGCAAGGGTGAACGTGGCGCGTCGGCTTCTGGAGCAAGGGCAAACCGCGCCAAAGCAGGTCGCGGCGCGTTGCGGGTTTGCCGATGCGGATGTGTTGCGCCGTGCGTTTGCAAGGCACGTAGGCGTGACGCCGGCGGAATACCGCAAGCGGTTCGCGGCGCTTCTGCCCCCGCAACAAGCGGACGCCGCGGCGTAGGAATCGGAGTGCTCGTCGCCGACGCGTCCATAGCAGAGGCGGCGCTATCGTCTGATTGCTTGCGAGCCGGGCGGCGCTGCCTTATAAATCCAGCACAAGCCTGCTGCCCTTGGCGCTGGACACGCAGATCAGCATGGTCTTTTGCGCGGCCTTTTCCGCGTTGCTGAGATATTGGTCGGCGTGTTCGGCTTCACCTTCCAGAATGTGGGTCTCGCAGGTGCCGCACACGCCTTCGCGGCACAGGCATTCCACCGGCACGGAGCCGTCGCGCTCGATGGCGTTCAGGATGGACTCGCCGGCGGCGACCTCCACCGTCTTGCCGGACTTGGCCAGCACCACGGTGAACGCGCCGCCGGTTTGCTTGGGCGCGGCGAATTGTTCGACGTGCACGCGCGCCGACTCGATCCCGACCGCCTGCGCGGCGCCGCGCACGGCATCGATCAGTGGGCCGGGACCGCATACGTAGGCGTGCGCGCCGGATTCCATGCCCCCCAGCAGGCCCGCCAGGTCCAGGCGCTGGCCTTTGCTGTCGACATAGAACCGGACGCCATTCCCGCAAAGCCGGGCCAGCTCGTCCCGAAATGCACCGTGTTCGTCAGCGCGAAAGGCGTAGTGCAGTTCGTACGAACCCGCGCACCGGTGCAGGTCATGCAACTGCGACATGAATGGGGTGATGCCGATGCCGCCCGCGATCAGGACGTGGTGGCGGGCAGCCTTGTCCAGGGCGAACAAGTTGTTCGGCGCGGTGATGTGGAATGCGTCACCTTCGGCCACCTTGTCGTGCATAAAGGCAGACCCGCCTTTGGACGGCGTTTCGCGCCGCACGCCGATCTGGTAGCTGCCCAACGCGTTGGGCGAACTCATCAGCGAGTAGGCGTTGTGGTAATGGCGAGTGCCGTCGCGCAGTTGCACGATGATGTGGCTGCCCCCCGTGAAGGGCGGCAACGCGCCACCGTCCATGGCTTCCAGGGTGTAGCGCTTGACCTGCGGCGTGACGCGCTCGATGCGCGTGACGCGCACGAGCAGGGTCGGCCCGGTGCTCGGGCTGCTCGCGGTGCTTAGGGGGCTCGCGGTGCTTAGGGGGCTCGCGGTGCTTAGGGGGCTCGCGGTGCTTAGGGGGCTCGCGGTGCTTAGGGGGCTCGCGGTGCTCGGGGTGCTCGCGGTGCTCGGGGTGCTCATCGTGCTTCTGGCGCTCATGCTTGGGCCGTGGCGCGGCGCAATGCGGGCGGTGAAGTGTCGGCAACCGAGGCGTCCTTGTATTCCGCGGCCAGCTTGCGATGAAAATGCACGATGCCGTGCTCGCTGATTCCACTGCGCCGGCGGTCGACCATGATGCGGCCTTGCCCGCGATAGCCGCGCGACTTCAATCCCTTCTGCACGCTTTCTACCAGTCGCAGGTCTTCTGGCCGAAAAACATCGCGATACCACTCGACCAGCTTCTGCTGTTCCTCGGTCAATTCCTTATTCAGAAAGTAAATCTCGTAGTGCTGCAACGTCACGCCCGCGCTGGCGGGGAATTCGTAGATGACGGTCATGAAGTCGGCGCCCGGCGGCACGTTGAACATGGTGCATGGCCAGGCCCAGAAGCCCGCAAAGCTGGGGTCCTTCACCGAGGCATCGACCTTGAAGGATTTTTCAGACGACTTCGCCAGGCCGAATTGCAACGTCCAATTGCCGTGCATCGTGTGGGTGTATTTGTCGACCTGGACAGAGTCCGCGAAGCTGGGGTGCACCGGGCCGCAGTGGTAGCACTCCAGGTAGTTGTCGACGATGGACTTCCAATTGGCCGGGGTTTCGGTAACGAAGCGCGCAGCCAGGTGCAGGGTGTCCACCACGGGGCAGGCGGCACGCAGGCGGGCTTCAAAGCCAGGGAGTTGGTCTTCTACCGACCCCGCGTGCGGGTTCAGGTTGATGAAGACAAAGCCCGCGGCTTCTTCAACCTTGATCGGGACCAGCGTGGCCTTGTCCCGGTCAAAATTGGGCACGTTGTCGCAGTTGCGGGCAAAAGCCAGCTCGCCATCCAGCTTGAACGTCCAGGCGTGGTACGGACAGGTGATGACGTTTTTGGCTTTGCCGCTGCCTTGCAATAGTTGGTGGCCGCGATGCGGGCACACGTTGTAGTACGCACGCAGGATGCCGTCGCGGTCGCGCAGCACGATGATGCTTTCACCGATGATGTCGCGGGTCACGTAGTCGTTGGGCGCGGCCAGTTCGCTGCGGTGGGCCACGCAGATCCAGCTGTGGGCAAAGATCTTTTCCTGCTCGTACTGGAAGACGGCGTCCTGGGTGTAGTACGAGGCGGGCAGCGTCCACGCGTTTTCCTCGTCGGCGTTGAAGTCGGCGGGTAGCTTGGGGATGCGGTTCATGATGATCTCCGGGGAACAAGAGCCGATGGGGTGGGCGATTCAATGTGATGCGCCGGGACATCGCCGTAGTCCTGCATCAACCAGCGGAACAGGCCGAACAGCTTGATCCCCAGAATGAAGACGAAGGGAATGGCGGTCAGCACCACGGCCGTCTTCATCGTTTCCAGCGACGCCTTGGTGAACAGCATCGCCAGCGGGACCAGCGTCAAGGCAACGCACCAGAAGACGCGGCTGGCGGGCGTGGGGTCTTCGCCTTCGGACAGGTTGCGCGTGGTGGTGGCGGCCACGGCGTAGGCCACGGCGTCTACGTGGGCGGCCAGAAAGACCAGCATGGTTGCCAGGTACAGCGCCAGGAACAGCTTGCCGGCCGGCAGCGCGCTTAGCAGCATTTCCACCGCTGTTTCGCCGCCTTGTTCCTGCAAGACACGGGGCACGTCGATGGCGCCCGTCATGAACTGGTGCATGGAATAGCTTTCCAGCGCGCCGAAGAAGAACCAGCATCCGGCGCTGCCGCCCAGCAACAGCGCGTAGATCACTTCCTTGATCTTGCGGCCTTTGGACACGCGCGCCACGAACATGGCCACGCCCGGCGAATACGACACCCACCACAGCCAATAGAACACCGTCCAGCCGCGGTTGAAGGCGCCGTCGCCCGCGGGGTCGGTGAAGAGGCTCATGCGGACGTAGTTTTGCAGCATCAGGCCCAGGCCATTGACGATGTTGTTGCCGGAAAACTGCGTGGGGCCCACGACAAGCACGACGGCGGCCAGCAGCAGCGCGCCCCAACAGACCAGATGGCTAAGGCGCTTCATGCCGCTGGCAATGCCGATATAGGCGCTGGCCGAGAACAGCGCGGACACGCCGACGATCACGATTACTTGCATGGCGAACGTGTCGGGCGTGCCGGCCAGGCTGGCCAGGCCGCGTGTGAAGGTGGAGGCTGTGAGCGCAATGGATACCGTCAGCGCGCCGAACATTGTCAGCAGGAAGATGAGGTCCGCCAGGCGGCCGACGGGACCCGTGGCGCGCAAGCCGGTGATCGCCTGGAGGATAGATGCCAGGTTCAACCCCGCCTTCTTGCGCACGTGAAAGTGATAGGCCATGGCCAGCGAGGGCAGGGCGTACACCGCCCACGCGCTTAACCCCCAGTGGAAAAAGGAATAGCTGATGCTGGTTTCCAGGGCCTCGCGCGTGCCGGACGCGACGTTGAGCCCGGGCGTTTGGTAGTAGTAGGCCCACTCCATTACGCCCCAATACAACGTGGACGAGCCCATGCCGGCGCAGATGAACATGAAGATCCATGACAGCGTCGAATACTCGGGTTTGCTGTCACCCAGCCGCACGTTGCCGTACTTGCTGAACGCCAGCCCGATGCAGGCGATGACGCAGCCGAAGACGAACACCTGGATCAGTGACCCGAATGAACGCGTGGTCCAGTCGAACAGGTCGGCGGCGGTGGCGGCGGCTTGCGTCGGCCAGAGGACCATGGCCACGACGGTGAGCAGCACGGCGGTAAGCGTGCAAAGCGTCAGGAATCCGTCGCGGCGTGGCGCGGCTGTTTTCACGTTGTCTCCTTCCGTGCGCCGTGGCGCACGGTATCTGGTCGTCTGTGTCTTGGCGTGTGTTAACCGTTGGTTTACATTAACCAGTAATTAACCAAAGACTGACCGGGACTGTAGGAAGAACTTTGCCCATGCACAAGCTTCAATCGGAAAACGGCGCGTTTGTAACGGGTGGTTTTTGTTTTCGCTGTGTCGGCCGGACGCGGTCGTCATGAAAGAAGACAGCTTTGCGTTCCGCTTGAAAGAGCTGCTTGAACACAAGCAACTGTCCCTGCAAGCCGTGGCCGGCGCGCTGAACGTCTCGCGCCCCGCCGTCCACAAATGGACGAAGGGCGGCGAGATCGACTACGAAAAGCTGCGCAAGCTGGCGGCGTTTCTGGACGTGAACTGGATCTGGCTGCGCTATGGAGAGCAAGCGCTGGCAGAGGCGGGCGCATCAAGCGCCGTGGACATTCCCATGACGGATACGCGCCGCCGCTATATGGCCGACATCATGGAAAGCGAAGCGCGCATGAAGCTGGCGCAAGAGGGCGCGCGCATCGTCACGTGGGAATGGAACCTGATTACGGACGACGTCAGTTACTCGCCTAACGTCGAAGCCGTATACGGCTGGCGCATCGTCAGCAACGACAATTTCTGGATGCACGTGCACGCCGACGACGTGGCCATGATGCACGCCGTCTACGACGAATCGCTGCGTACCGGCGACGCGCACGAATTCGACTTTCGCGTGATCCAACCGGATGGCGCGCTACGCTGGATTTCCTCACGCGCCACGCCGCTGCGCGACTTTGACGGGCGCATCGTCAAGGTGGTCGGCATCAGCATGGACAACACCGCGCGCAAGTTGGCCGAGCAATCCCTGCGCGACCAGCAGGCGCGTTTCGAAGCGGTGTTTGAGCTGACGTCGCAAGGCATGGCGCTGCTGGACGCCGACTTGCGTTGCGAATCCGTCAATGGCGCGCTGGCGCGGATGCTGGGGGCCGATCCGAAAGCGCTGCTGGGCGATGGCCTGGTCGGGCTGCTGGCCGATGGCGGCGCGCGTCTGAAGAAGATGCTGCGCGGCAGGCCCACCGCCGCGTTCGGCGCAAAGATGCGCGGTAAGGACGGAAGCTGGCTTGCAGTGCAAGTGCGGGCTGTGTTGACGCGCGGCACGGATGCGGGGGCCGCGGCGTACTTTGCGTTGGCGGTCGACGAAGGGTGAGCGCGGGGAAGGCGCTGTCAGCCCGCCCCGCGCAAACGCCGATCATCACCCGCCGCGGCTCTTCACCACCAAATTGCTCACAAATACCTGCACCACTTCGTCCTTCTGATTCAAGGTGGTGGTGCGCGCCTTGACCAGGCCCTGTTCCGGCCGGGTTTTCGACGGCCGCACTTCCAGCACCTCGCTTTCTATCCGCAACTCGTCGTCCGGACGCACCGGCAGCGGCCAGCGCATTTCTTCCACGCCCGCACCGATGATGCCGCCGGCGGGTTTGAAGTCGCTGGCGACCAGTAGTTGCATGGTCAGCGCGGCGGTGTGCCAGCCGCTGGCGGCCAGGCCTTTGAACAGCGTGACGTTGGCCGCGTCTTCATCCAGATGGAACGGCTGCGGATCGAATTCCTTGGCGAAGGCCTTGATGCGTTCGCGCGTGACGCGCACGCGGGCGGTGCCGATGAAGCGTTGTCCGGGGGTCAGGTCTTCCAGGTAGTGCACGGCCATGTTGGTTTGCTCCGTCGGTGGGCGTGGCAGGCGTGAATAAGGAAAGATCAGCGGGGGGATTTTGAAGCCAGGGACGCCAGCAATTCGCTGCGACAGGCTTCGAGGATTTCGTCGGCCAGCGGCGAATCATCAGGGCAGGCCCGCGACAGCGCGACGGCGCCGATCACATGGGCCAGCAAATCGATGCGCTTGGCGCGGGCGCGCCTGGCGTTTGAATCCGGGTCTGCATTCTGGTCTGCATTCCGGACTACGTCTTGGGTAGCTTCCAGGCCCGCGCTCCCGCCAGGCCCCGCCTTCGCGTCCAGGTTCGAATCTTGCGGCGCAACGTCGTCCTTGGCCAACGCCGCCAGCATGTTTTCGATGCCGGCGGCGAAGCTGGTCTTGACGTCGTCGGACTGGCGCGCGGCGTCGCCGCACAGGGCAGCCATGGTGCAGCCCGCGCTGCGGCCGTCGCGATGGGCGCGGGATAAGTAGACGTTGACGAATTTGGCGGTGTCCATGTCGCCGGTCATCGCCAGGGATTGCGACAGCCCCGACGCGGCGGTTTCGGCCATCAGGTCGGCCTTGGAGCGGAAGTGCTTGTAGAACCCGCCGTGGGTAAAGCCGGCGGCGGCCATCAGCTCGGCCACGCCCACGCCGTCGTACCCGCGCTCGCGGAAAAGGGTCGATGCGGTCTCGACAATGTGCGCCCGGTTTGCCTGCGCCTGCGCCTTGGTGACCCTCATCTTGTGCCCCTCATTGGTGACTCTCAATTGACGACGCGCCTCTCGCGCGTCTTTCGGTAAATGCCGTGTACAGGTGACAAATATACATTGATGTCGATCATCATCAAAGTGCTTGACGATTTAGATGTTGGTCATCATCATTAACGCCGTTGGCCGCCCAGACCCTGGACCCCGGAACCCCGGACCCCGGAACCCGGAACCCAGACCCCCGGCCCGGCCCCGCCACGACACGCCCAAGGCCACCGCCTGCGGCGCCGCAACCAACCCCAATTTTGGAAGCCCGACCATGACCGACAACGCTTTGTTCGAACCCTATACCCTGGGATCCTTGACGCTTTCCAACCACATCGTGATGGCGCCGCTGACGCGCAACCGCGCCGAAGCGGGCTTTGTGCCCAGCCGCCATGCCGCGACGTACTACAGCCAGCGCGCCTCGGCGGGTTTGTTGATTGCCGAGGCGACGCAGATCTCGCAGCAAGGGCAGGGGTATCAGGATACGCCGGGGATCTACACGGCCGCGCAGGTCGAAGGCTGGCAGCAAGTGACGCAGGCCGTGCATGCCAAGGGCGGCAAGATTTTCCTTCAGCTGTGGCATGTGGGCCGCGTGTCGCACGTGGACCTGCAAGAGAACGGCGCCGCACCGGTTGCGCCGTCCGCCATCCGCGCCGAGACCAAGACGTTTGTCAACAATGGCTTTGAGCCGGTGTCGATGCCGCGCGCCTTGGCGCTGGACGAGCTGCCCGGCATCGTCGAGGACTTTCGTCAGGCCGCCGCCAATGCAATCGCGGCGGGTTTCGATGGCGTGGAAATTCACGGCGCCAACGGTTATCTGCTTGAGCAATTCGCCAAGGATGGCGCGAACCATCGCGACGACGCGTACGGCGGTTCGGTGCAGAACCGTGCGCGGCTGTTGCTGGAGGTGACGCAGGCGGTGGCCAACGAGGTGGGCGCCGACCGTACCGGCGTGCGCATTTCGCCGGTGTCGCCGGCCAACGGTATTACTTGCAGCGACCCGCAGGCGCAGTACGACTACATCGCTGACCAGCTCAATGCGTTGGGCGTGGTCTACCTGCACGTGGTGGAGGGCGCGACGGGCGGGCCGCGTGATGTGGCGCCGTTCGACTACGGTTCGCTGCGCAGGCGCTTTACGAACACCTATATCGCCAACAACGGCTATTCGCTGGACCTGGCCGCCACTCAGCTTGCCCAGGGCCATGCCGACCTGTTTGCATTCGGCCGTCCGTTCATCGCCAACCCCGATCTGGTGCAGCGCCTGAAGACGGGCGCTGCGCTGGCGCAGCTGGACCCCGCCACGCTGTATGGCGGCGGCGCACAAGGCTATATCGACTACCCGGCGCTGGCCGACGCGCGCTGATTGGCGGGCTATCGCCGTTTTCGCGGCGTGTCTTCTGCGGACTTACAACGAGAACTGCAAAATGAATTCCTCTACTGTTTTGATTACCGGCGCGTCGTCGGGCATAGGCGCAACCTATGCCGAGCGCTTTGCGCGGCGCGGCCACGATCTGGTGCTGGTGGCGCGCGACCTGACCCGGCTGGAGACGCTGGCTGCGCGCTTGCGGCAGGACCATGGCGTGGCGGTTGACGTGCTGGCGGCCGACCTGACGCGCAATGACGACATTGAAGCCGTCGAGGCCAGGCTGCGCGATGATGCCCGCATCCAGATCCTGATCAACAACGCGGGCGCTGCGCAGACGGGCAACTTTGTGGCGCAGACGCCCCAGGCGGCCGGCCAATTGGTGGCGCTGAACACGACTGCGCCCACGCGGCTGGCCAGCGCCATCGCGCCGCGCCTGGTGCAGGCCGGCACCGGCGCCATCGTGAATGTGGGGTCGGTGGTGGGCTTCATGCCGCAGTTCGGCATGGCGGTGTATGGCGCCACCAAAGCCTATATGTTGTTCTTGTCGCAGGCCTTGCATGAAGAGCTGGCGCCCGCCGGCGTCTATGTGCAGGCGGTGCTGCCCGCCGCCACGCGCACCGAGATCTGGCAACGCGCGGGTATCGATATCAATGCGCTGCCGGAAGTGATGGACGTGGGTGAATTGGTGGATGCGGCGTTGGTCGGATTCGACCGCCGCGAGACGGTGACGATCCCGCCGCTGCACGAGGCGTCGCGCTGGGATGCCCTGGACGGGGCGCGCCAGGCGCTGCTGGGCGATATCAAGATGGCCAGCGCGGCCGCGCGCTATCGGGCAGCGTGAGGTCACGATGGGCGGGCGTCGGTGCCGACATGCCCGCCCATCTTTGCGGTCGTGGGTGCCTAAGCTACGTCTTGGTGCCAAGCCACGTCTATTGAAGCATCGGTGCGTCCAGTCCGATCGCGCCCTTATTGATCAGCCGTTGCAGATACTGCGTGCCTTCGCGCAACGCCTCGGCTGGGGTTTCCCAGGGCGTGTGCGGGCACGGCATGCACCAATCAACCAGGATGTCGGTGCATCGCACCACCTGCACCAGCGAAATGAAGCCCGCCGGCAATGAGCCCGGCTTGTCCAGTGCGCGCATTGGGATGGCCCGCACGCTTAGAACGTAGCCCCGATACTGCGTGATGACAGAATGCTCCATAACGCCTCTCCCCATGGCGGCTCAAACGTCAATGCGCCCGGCATACACCGGGCGCAACGTTTCAAGCCTGCCGATCAAGTCACGGTGACAGAGATTTTGCGGGGCTGCGCCTCGCGCAGTCGCGGAATCTGCAAGGTCAGCACGCCGTGCTTCAAGTTGGCGGTGATGTTGTCCTTGTCCAGATCGTGGCCCAGTGTGAAGCTGCGGCGGAACAGCGGTTCGCGCAGTTCGTTATGCACCAGCCGCACCTCGGCCGGCACCTGCACCGCGGCTTCGCCTTCGATCAGCAATTCGTTCGACTGCACCTTGATCGACAGCCTGTCCTTGGATACGCCGGGCAGGTCGGCCAAGAGCGTAATGCCGGTGGCGTTTTCGTAGATGTCCACGGCGGGCAGGGTGGCGGGGCGGTTGGTGTCGTTCGAGACCTTGGCCATGGATTCCGTGCTGCTCGTGGCGGCCAGTTGGTTGCGTTCTTCCATGATGATCCTCCTGTGTCGTCGGCCAGTGTTCATTGGATGGAAATCAAACGCGGCTTGGCGGACTCGCGTTTGCCGATCGAAATGCAAAGGCAGCCGTCGGTGTAGCGCGCCTGGATGTTCTCTGGATCGGCGTCGGAAGGCAGTTCCACCACACGGCTGAATCGGCCGCGCGCGCGTTCGCGTGCATACAGGGTGGTTTGCCCGGAAGGTTCTTCTTCGCGGCGTTCCCCCGAAATGGTCAGCAGGCCTTTTTCCATGGTGACTTCAAGCGCGTCCGGGTCTACGCCGGGCACAAACGCCACGACTTCAATCGAGTCGGCGCACGCGCCTACGTTCACGGGTGGAAAGTCACCGCGTGCCGTGGACCGCAAGTTGGAAGGCGCGGTCGAGGATCGCAGGATTTTGTCCAGCTGTTGCAGGGTGTCCAGGGCGGAACTGATGCCGCTATCGAAAAATGGATAAGTTGCCATGTTCGTCTCCCGATAAGGTCTGGTTCAGACGGGCGTAGGGCTAAGCGGCATAAGGTTTCTAGGTTGCGCTGCCCCGCCATAGCGCAAATGTGGCATCGGGTTTGCTGGTTTCAAGAGATGGTTTGATTGATTTCTTCAATCAAGGCCGTGGAAAAAATTGCGGATTTTTAACGGGGGATGTCGGGCAGCGCCGCCCAGAAAATGATCCCTGAAGCTCAGCCTTCGAACAGCGCCTTGTCTTCGCTGAACACGTGCATCAGATAGTCCACCACGGTCTGGATCGGCGCATCCTTGCGGTCTTGGCGACGCGTAAGCAGCACGATTTCGCGCGGGGGCGGCGGGGCTTCCAGCGTGCAGGGTTGCAGCCCGGGTGTGGTGCGGCCGATGTAATGCGGCAGCAGCGCGACGCCCACGCCCGATTGCGCCGCCACGGCCTGCGCCACTTGGTTGTTGGCGCGAAAAATCATGCGCGCACGCGGAAAGCGCCGGGCCAGCCACGCGGCTTCGGGCAGATACGCGTTGGCTTCGTCAAAGCCCACGAAGACCGGTTCGGCCCCCCCTGCAATGCGCTGGCAAAGCGCGGCGTCGGCATAAAAGCCAAAGGCCATGTGCCCCAGGGTTTTGGCGATGAAGTCGCCGTCCTGAGGGCGGCCCAACCGTACCGCGATGTCGGTGACGTGGCGCTCAAGGCTGACGGATCGCAAATCCGTGGCCAGGTCGATATCGATGCCGGGGTGCCGCAACGGCAGCCGGGCAAGCCGGCCGACAAGAAAGCCCTGCGACAGGGCCGGTGGCGCGTTGATCCGCACCAGCCCCCGCAGCGCACCGTCCGAGCCGCCTCTGCCCAGGGTGTGGACGGCCGCTTCCATATCGCTGGCGGCGGCCAGCGCATGCGTGCCGGCCGGGGTCAGGACGTAGCCTTCGGGCCGACGTTCAACCAGCGTTTCGCCCAGGGTGGCCTCTAGCGAGCGCAGTCGCCGCGAGATCGTCGAATGGTTGGTGGATAACGCCCGCGCGGCGGCGGACAGGCTGCCGTAGCGTCCCAGCGCCAGGAACACGCGGATGTCCTGCCAGTCGGGGTCTGTGCGTTTTTTATCAGCCATTGAGCAAGAATAGCGGATTTTCGAACAGCGCCGATACGCCTAATGTTCCTCTCACGCCAACCACTTTGAGAAGGAAACATCATGAACAACGGGCTGAACAACGCGCTGAACAACGAACGCAAAGTCGCCATCGTCACGGGCGCATCGCAAGGGCTGGGCGAGGGCATCGCCCGCGCATTCTTGGACCGGGGTTATCGCGTCGTGGGAACGTCGCGGTCCATCAAGCCGTCGGACGATCCCAACTACCTGATCGTTGCCGGGGACATCGGCGACCCCGCCACGGGCAAGGCGGTCGTGGAACAGGCGCTGGACCGCTTCGGGCGCGTGGACACGCTGGTGAACAACGCCGGAATTTTTATCGCCAACGCCTTCACCGCCTATACCGAACAGCAATACCGCGACATGCTGTCCACCAACCTGGCGGGCTTTTTCTATACGACGCAGCACGCCGTTGACGCCATGCTTAAGCAGGGCGGCGGCCACATCGTGCAGATCACCACGACGCTGGTGGACCACGCCAATTCCAATGTGCCGTCCGTGCTGGCGTCGTTGACCAAGGGCGGGCTGGCCGCCGCTACCCGCAGTCTGGCTATCGAATACGCCACCCGGAATATCCGCGTCAACGCCGTGTCGCCCGGCATCATCAAGACGCCCATGCATGCGCCCGAAACGCATCAGGCATTGGCCGGATTGCATCCCATGAAGCGCCTGGGCGACATTGCCGATGTGGCGCAGGCGGTACTGTATCTGGAAGACGCCAGCTTCGTGACCGGTGAAATCCTGCATGTCGACGGCGGCCAGGTGGCCGGCGCCTGACCGTCAACGCCGCCATTCCACCACGCGGAAAGTGGCGTTGGCGTGTGCAAAAACCCGTCACAACGACCCCGGGCAAAACCCGTTCGAAGGAGAACAACATGCCGTACGTAAATATCAAGGTCACCCGCGAAGGCACCGCGCCCGGCGCAACGGCCACAACGCCTGAACAGAAGCGCGCGCTGATCAAAGGCGTCAGCGATCTGCTGTTTGACGTGCTGGGCAAGCCGCACGCGTCAACCTTCGTGGTGATAGACGAAGTCGACATGGAGAACTGGGGCGTCGGGGGCGTCACCGTGCCGGAGTACCGCGCGCAGCAAGCCAAGGCCGACACGTAGGCGGCGTTGATATATCCGGTGTCCAAGCCGTTTTTGAACCCGCTTTTCAACCCGTTTTTCGGCGCTGATGGAAATGGCCGCGCAAGGGATATCGGCGCTGGATGTTCCGGCCGACAGGGCGCCGGGCAGCAAGGTCAAACTTGCCGTCCGGCGCCCTTTGTCGTGGGGGCCCTGGTCATGCGGGGCTTTTGTCGTGCGGGGCCTTTGTCCCGGGGGGGGGCTTATCTATCCGGCCTCAGCCTTGGCTATTTGGCCTCAGCCTTGGCTATTCGTTCTCAGCCTTGGCGGCCCATGATGCTCAGCGCTACGGCTTCGGCAATCTTGATGCCGTCCACGCCCGCCGACAAGATTCCGCCCGCATAACCGGCGCCTTCGCCGGCCGGGAACAATCCCCGGGTATTCAGGCTTTGCAGCGTGTCGTTGTCGCGCTTGATGCGCACGGGCGACGACGTGCGCGTTTCCACGCCGGTCAGCACGGCGTCGTGCATGCCGAAGCCCTTGATGGTCTTGTCGAACGCGGGCAGCGCTTCGCGAATGGCCGTGATGGCAAAGTCGGGCAGCGCCGTGGCCAGGTCGGTCAGGTGCACGCCGGGCGTGTACGACGGCAGCACGGACCCGAATTCCGTGGACGCCTTGCCCGCGATGAAGTCGCCCACCAACTGGCCGGGCGCGCTGTACGTTTCGCCGCCCAGCACAAAGGCCTGCGATTCCCACTTGCGCTGGAAGTCCACGCCGGCCAGCACGTGTTCCGGGTAGTCTTCTTCGGGCGAAATCCCGACCACGATGCCGGCGTTGGCATTGCGTTCGTTGCGCGAATACTGGCTCATGCCGTTGGTGACGACGCGGTTCGGCTCCGACGTGGCGGCCACCACCGTGCCGCCCGGGCACATGCAAAAGCTATAGACCGACCGCCCATTGCTGGCGTGATGCACCAGCTTGTAGTCGGCCGCGCCCAGGATAGGGTGGCCGGCGCTGGGGCCAAAGCGCGCCTTGTCGATCAGCGACTGCGGGTGTTCGATACGGAAGCCGATCGAAAACGGCTTGGCTTCCATGAACACGCCTTGCTCGTGCAGCATCTGGAACGTGTCGCGCGCGCTGTGGCCGATGGCCAGCACCACGTGGTCGGCTTCGATGTGCTCGCCACTGGCCAGCGTGACGCCGGTGACCTGGCCGTTTTCGCGATGCAGCGTTTCCACCTTGCTGGAAAAGCGCACTTCGCCACCGAGCTTGGTGATGGTGTCGCGCATGACTTCCACCATGCCCACCAACCGGAACGTGCCGATGTGCGGCTTGCTGACGTACAGGATTTCTTCCGGTGCGCCGGCCAGCACGAATTCCTTCAGGACTTTTTCGCCGTAGTGCTTGGGGTCCTTGATCTGGCTGTACAGCTTGCCGTCCGAAAACGTGCCCGCGCCGCCTTCGCCAAACTGCACGTTGGACTCGGGGTTCAAGATGCGCTTGCGCCACAGGCCCCAGGTGTCCTTGGTGCGTTCCCGCACCGCCTTGCCGCGTTCCAGGATGATGGGCTTGAACCCCATCTGCGCCAGCACCAGACCGGCGAACAGGCCACAGGGGCCGGTGCCGATCACGATGGGGCGCTTGGTCAGCGTGGCGGGCGCCTGGGCGACGAATTTGTATTCGGTGTCGGGCGTGGGCTTGACGTGGCGGTCGTCATGAAAGCGCGCAAGCAGCGCGGCCTCGTTTTCCACGTCGATATCCAGCGTGTAGGTCAGCAGGATATTGTGCTTTTTGCGCGCGTCGTAGCTGCGCAAAAAAATGGTGAAGCCGTGCAGGTCGCTGGCCGGTATGCCCAGTTTCTTGAGAATCGCGGCGGGCAATTCCTCGGGCGTGTGGTTCAACGGCAGCTTGATTTCGGTCAGTCGCAACATGCTTCGGGTCCAGAAGGTGGGCGATCACAACGTCGCCAAACGCGGGATTGTACTGGAGCGCGGAGCAGGCGGAACGGCACCAGAAAAGCGTGCATCGAGACGGCTGCTGCGTCGCTTCAGGATCGGATGACGTCGGGTCCGAACATCAAGAAATCCACACGTCTTGTAACATGTGGGCTGCGTGATGATTATTAGAACGAATAACGACAGGTCCGATGACCGGCACAAGGAATCCAGGTTTGATGACTCAGGAAAGCACGGTCCGATACTGGCACGCGGTAGAACTGCTGCAACCCCAGGCAGCGCCAAAGCTTGAAAAGCGCGATAGTCCCTACCATCAATTCCTCTACGACACCGAGATGGAAACGCTTGTCCCGCCCTGGGCGGACGATAGCCAGCTTAAAAAACAGTCGATTCCGGCAAAGCGGGTGTGGAGCCATACCCTCTACGCACATCTTTACGACAGCCAAGATGTCGCCGAGAAGCTTAAGCAGCTTTATGGGGCTGACCAAGGATATCGAGACGAGCAGAGGCGCCGCGAGTCTGCCCTTTTTGCAATGAAGTTCACGGCCGATGGAATGATGGTGCCGGACAGCCTTGTGCTTTCCAGCGAGGCTTGGTTCCTGGGGCGTGCGCTGTCCGGGCAGGACTGGACACGGGGTTTTGAGCGCGATCAGGACTTCCTGCGTGAACAAATCAAGGCGCGGATGGGAGGGCAAATCAGTGCGGACGTGCTCCGTGAATTGACCCACGAAGTGCGGCGTTTTCTAGGGGTCGAGGAGTTCTTTGGAGATGCGGGCCATCGACGCCTGCGTTTTCGGTGCGCGCCAATCAAAGCGGATAAAGCGGAGCAAGAAGACGACCCGCTGAATAGTTTTTTTCTGTCTGATCTAGCTGACGTTGCAGACAGCCTGCAATCCGGCGTCACAAGCGAACCCCTGCACCAGTATCTGCGTCGCCATGATCCCGCGCAGCGCCTGCACGTGGACGACGACACAGCGTCCCTGTCTCTTATCGAGCGCTTGGCGCCGAACAACTTTGCCAGTGGCTGCTGGCCTGCCGAGAAGCATCTGGGGTTGGTCCATTCCCAGCAGTTGGCCGTCAATACCATTCTGAATACGTTGGAGGATGGCGAGGGACTGCTGGGGGTCAACGGCCCGCCCGGCACCGGCAAGACTACGCTGCTGCGCGACTTGATCGCGGCAATCGTCACCCAACGCGCCGATGTCCTGGCGACGCTGCCGCGCGCCTCTGACGCCTTTGTTAAGAATGGCAGGGAATCGGCAAGCGACGGTGCAAAATCCCAACACTGCCATCCGCTCAGGCCCGTGCTATACGGTTTCGAGATCGTGATTGCGTCGTCCAATAACGGCGCGGTCGAAAACGTGACACTTGAGTTGCCGCAGCGCGACAAGATCGACGAGAGCTGGTTACCCGAAGCCGACTACTTTGGCGAGCTCGGAGGATTGGTTAGCGGCAAACCCGCATGGGGCTTGATTTCCGCCGCGCTGGGAAGCAAGACCAGGCGCAAGGTATTTGTCGATAGATATTTCTATGGCGTGGCCCCAGCTCGTAAGAACACTAAATCTCAGCCCAAGGACGAGTCCGACGAGTCCAGCGAATCCGACGTCGCCGCAGACATGGTCGATACCGATGACGGCGCGGGTGCGCAGGGGCAAGAAGTGCCCCAGGGTTTTCTGGACTGGCTGGGAACGTATGCGGACGTATCGCGAACTACCGAGCAACGTCGCGAAATCTGGACGCAAGCTGTTTCGGCATACCTGGCGGCAAAGCGCCGGGTGGCCGACCTTACCGCCGCATCAGCCGGTATTCAGGAGCGCATCAAGGCGCTTACGACGGTCCGTGGCGCGGCGCTGGCGGAATCCCAGGCGTTGTCCAGCGCCGAAGAGCGCATTGCCACCGTCATTGCAGAGTCCTCGCGTTTGGATGCCGGCGATCTGAAATCCGCGCACCAGGCACTGTCAATCTCGCTGGACGCGTTGCGCAAACACACTGAGGCCAAACCCGGCTTGTGGGAAAACCTGATCAGCCTTTGGGGCGCTCAGCGCAAATGGAATGCTGGCGGCGCGCTGCTGGCTGAACGCCACGCGTTGTCGCATGCCGAATTCGAACGTCTCAGGCGCACCGTCGAGCGATTGGAGGCTGAGCGCAAGGACCTGGAGAAACAGCGGCTTGCCCGATTGCGCGAGTTGCAGCAGTTGCAAGAGAAGGCCCGGGCGCACGAAACGCAGATCAGGGCGGTAGCGCAAGCCGGCAAAGCCCAACACTTGCTGGACTGGCTGAAGACGGGGGCGATCGGCCGTGGCGATGCCATCGAGCTGGCCGAACCATGGGCAATCGAAGGCCTGCGCGAGGCACGCGCTGCGGTATTTATCGAAGCGCTCAAACTGCATCGCTGTTTCTTCGAACTCGAAGCCAAGCGAGTGCGCTCGAATCTGTTCTTTGTCAACAGCATGCTGACAGGCAACCGGTTTCGCGCCGTCTCGCGCCATGCCATACGGTCGGCCTGGGCATCGCTATTCATGGTGGTACCGGTGTTGAGCAGCACCTTTGCGTCCTTCGCGCGCTCGTTCGGATCCTTGGGCGTGGGAGAGATCGGCTGGCTTTTCGTGGATGAGGCCGGGCAGGCTCCTCCCCAGGCTGCCGTGGGCGCACTTTGGCGTGCTCGTCGAGCCGTTCTGGTGGGTGATCCCCTACAGCTCAAGCCCATCATCACCGTGTCCGACGCCGTGCTCGAACACATGAGGACGCGTTACCAGGTTGATGACTATTGGATGCCGACACGGCGTTCGGCCCAGGCGCTTGCCGATCAGGCGACACGATGGGGACGAATGATCGGACCCAGCGACGCTAAAAAGTGGGTGGGTTTGCCGTTGGTCGTGCACCGCCGATGCGATAGGCCGATGTATACGCTGGCGAATCGAATCGCCTACGGCGGCGTCATGGTGTATGGAACGCTGGCGCCGGTGCCAGCCAAGGAAACCAAGGCCAGCCTGGCGACCGGGTGGCTTCACGCCGAGGGGCCGTCCTCTGGCAACTGGGTGCCCGCCGAAGGCCGGGCACTGCTTGAGCTGCTGGCCGCCCTTGCGGCGGACGGTGTAGCCGCCACCGATATCGCAGTGATCACACCATTTCAGGCAGTGCGTCAGCAGTTGGGGCAATTATTACCAAGCGGCATGGTGCGCGGCACGATACACACGATGCAGGGGAAGGAGGCCCCCGTCGTCATCATGGTGCTGGGTGGCAATTCGGCTAGCCCCGGTGCGCGCAATTGGGCGGTCTCGGAACCCAATCTTTTGAATGTTGCCGCCACCCGGGCCAAGCGCCGGTTCTATGTGATCGGTGATATCAATGACTGGAAACATCGGAAGCTATTTTGCGATGTCATGGACTTGTTGCCGGCCCAGCAACTCCCTGTTCCGGCGCTCGCTCAATAGCGGGAGCGACGTGCGGCCATCAAGCGGTGGCGCTGCCACCGCGCCACCACATTGTCCCCACCTCCGGGGTCTCTATCGCCACCCGTTCCCCCATGACCGGCGTTGTCAGCGCGACGCCTTTGGCCGCTGCCAGCGCGGCAATGCGTTCAAACGGGTCTTCCCATGCGTGCAGCGCCAGGTCGAATGTGCCGTTGTGGATCGGCAGCAACCAGCGGCCGCGCAGGTCCAGGTGGGCTTGCAGGGTTTCTTCGGGCTGCATGTGTACGAAGGCCCAGCGCTTGTCATAGGCGCCGGTTTCCATCAGCGTCAGGTCGAAGGGGCCGTAGGTGTCGCCGATGGTTTTGAAGCCGTCGAAGTAGCCGCTGTCGCCGCTGAAGAAGACGCGCAGGTCGGCGTCCTGGATGACCCACGAGGCCCACAGGCTGCGGTCGGAGTCGGTCAGGCCGCGTCCCGAAAAGTGTTGGGCCGGTGTGGCGGTTAGCCGAAGGCCGTCGACCTCGGTGGATTGCCACCAGTCCAGTTGCTCGACGCGAGCGGGGTCCACGCCCCAGGCGATGAGCTGGTCGCCGACGCCCAAGGGTGTGATGAAACGGGCGGTCTTGGCGGCCAGCTTGGCGATGGCGGCGCGGTCCAGGTGGTCGTAGTGGTTGTGCGACAGGATCACGCCGGCAATGGGCGGCAGGTCTTCGATGGAAATGGGCGGGGCGTGAAAGCGCGCGGGGCCGGCCCATTGCACGGGCGAGGCGCGCTTGGAAAATACCGGGTCGGTCAGCCAGAAGCGGCCGCGCAGTTTCAAGAGGATGGTGGAGTGACCCAGGCGATACAGGCTGCGGTCGGGCGCGGCTTGCAGGTCGGCCAGGGTGAGGGTGCGCACGGGAATCGTTTGCTCGGGGACCGTGCCACGGGGCTTGGCGAAGAAGAACGTCCACATCAGTTTCACGCCTTGCCAGAAGCCCAGCGAGGGGCGCGGCAGTGGATTGTGGAAACGGCCTGCATGGTGTTGGGGCGACTGCGGATAGCTGGGCTGGGCGGACGGGCAGGAGGTGATGGCGGTCACGGCTAGAGTTCCAGGCAGGGGAAGGGGCAAGGGCGTTGCGGCTGATACAACATGCACCGCGCAAAAATTACACTGCGCAGTGTAGTTTTAATTTTCTGAAAAGTACACTGGGCGGTGTAAAATTTCGCGTCGCCAATGGGGCGTATTTCGGCCACATACTTCAGCCGCGCACATCGACGCGCACCGCTCGCCCGCGTGCGCCACCCACCTGACAACGAGCCCGCTTCATGCCCAATCCCCCGCTCCGCCTGACCGACCGCAAACGCCAGGCCATCGTGCGCGCGGCGGTGGAAGAGTTTCGGTCAGCCGGATTTGATGCCACTAGCATGGACCGCATCGCCGCCGCGGCGGGGGTCTCCAAGCGGACGGTCTACAACCATTTCCCCAGCAAGGAAACGCTGTTCTCGTTGATTCTTGAAGAGCTATGGGCCAGCAGCGCGGCCAGTGTTGCGCTGGCGTATCGGGCCGACGAGGCGCTGGACCAGCAGTTGCGGCAGTTGCTGATGCAAAAGCTGGACCTGCTGGCGGACCCCAACTTCATCGACCTGGCCCGCGTGGCCATGGCTGAAATCATCCATTCCCCCGAACGCGCCCAGGCCATCGTGTGCCGCATGGGCGAAAAAGAGGGCGGCGAAACGGCCTGGATACGGGCGGCCGTCCAGGATGGGCGGCTAATGGACGTGGACCCCGAGTTCGCCGGCCACCAGTTGCAGGGGCTGGTCAAGAGCTTTGCCTTCTGGCCGCAAGTCACGCTGGGGCAACCGCCATTGAGCGCCACCGAGCGTAAGCGCGTGGCAGATTCGGCGGTGGAGATGTTCCTGGGATGCTACGCGCGGCGCGGGTGACGGGGCGCATAGGGTTGCTGCAATCCGATGGCGCGGCCTTGCGCAAGCGCGTGCCTTACATTATGGTAAGGCACACTTCCAAGGAGCTAGCCAATGCCTTCCGCCACCGTGACTTCCAAGGGCCAGATCACCATTCCGGTCGATGTACGGAACCGTCTGGGCCTGTCGACTGGCGACAGAATCGAGTTTGTTCTAAACGAGGCAAGCGGCCGTTACGAAATGGTGCCGGCAACGTACTCGGTTACGGCGCTCAAAGGCATCATCGCGAAACCACGCAAACCCGTCACGATTGAAGAGATGAACGACGCGATCGCCGAGCAGGGCAAGTCAGCGCGATGATCGGCCTGGATACCAATGTGCTGGTGCGCTACTTCGCGCAGGATGATCCGGTGCAGACGCGGAAAGCAAATGCCCTGATCGAATCTTTGACTGCCGAGCAACCCGGTTTCGTCACCTTGGTGGCTCTGGTCGAAACGGTATGGGTGCTTAGTCGGGCCTACGATGCGCCGCGCTCTTCCATTGTGGAGGTCATCGAAACCCTGCTTCGCACGAAGGAAATTCATGCCGAGGCGGGCGAGACGGTATGGAAGGCAGTGCGTTTGTACGCCGCCTCCACAGCGGATTTTGCAGATTGTCTGATCGAGCGCACCGGACACGAGGCGCTGTGTGAATACACGGCGACCTTTGACGTGAAGGCGGCAAAAGCCACCGGCATGCGCCTGATCAAATAGTCCGTGCGGGATGCATTGGCGGACGCAAAGCACTCGTGTCGTGTCGCGCGACGGCAATCGCCCTAAAACACATTCAACGCCCGCGCCACCCAAAGCGCCAAGCCCACGGCGATGCCGATTAAAAGCGCGCGCCGCAGGCCGCCGCTTTTGGGCACGGCGCCGGGGGACGCGGCGGGGTCCATCTCGACGCGCGCGCCCTGCGCGGCGGCAGTGCTTGGGGGCCTGCCGGTTTCAGCGGCGTCCGGCGCGTCAGCCACCGGCGCAGACGTTGCCGCTATCGCACCCGCGCCATCACCGTCCGTCTCAATCGTGAACACAGGTTTGCCAGTGCGGGCAGCGTGATCGCCGGGCATATCTTCAATCTGCGCCCCGGCATTTTTCAGCATGTCCCACAGGCCTTTCATGCCTTCGCCGTCGCGCAGCGCCTCGATGCGTTCGCGCAGGGCGCGCGGAACCTCGTCAAGGCTGTCGTAGTGCTGGCCGTTGACGGTGACGGCGCCGTTGTCGATATCAACCTTGAACGCTTCGCCGTTTTCCGTGCCGGCGTAGCTCCATTTTTCTTGGACGTTTACGGTGCCCGGCCCACCGCCCAATAGTTCTTCGATGCTTGCCTGCTGTTCGGGCGTCAAGTTCGTTGTGGAACTCCAGCTGCGTGTTGTCGTCGAACTTTTCCAGATCTTCGTCTTGTCGTTCATGCCTGCCATCCGTGGTGTTCCAACCGCGAAATATACAGAATCCGTTCACCCGGCTGTCAGAAAAGCCCGCTTTTGCGGGCTTCTTACTTTGTCCTTAAAGCAAAAGACTTTTCCATGTCAAGAATTTCGGTCTGATCCGCTCAGATGGGCAGATCAGATGCGTGAATCAGCGCATAATGCAACACCTTCTCTTACGTCCCTAATGAAGAGAAGGATCAGCTTGTTTCTGTAAGTACAGAGCGTGTTGTCACTAGCTCGGCAGTTCGTGTTTCCAGGGTTCATGTTCGGTAGCGCGCTAGGACAACTTGGAAAATTCACGGAGATGTCTATGACAGATGATGCAAAGCCGCGTCGTCGGTTTCTTCAGGCGTTGGCTATCGTGCCGGCGTCGACATTGGCGGTTGGTGCACTGACCACCGGCTGTACCAACGCTGCGGACACCAAGACCGCCGCGCCCGCCAAGCCCTACGAGCCCACCTATTTCACCAAGCCCGAATGGGACTTCATCGTTGCCGCGGTGGATCACCTGATCCCCGCCGACCAATACGGTCCCGGCGCGATCGAAGCGGGTGTGCCCGAATTCATCGACCGTCAGATGGAAACGCCGTTCGGCCACGGCAAGCTCTGGTACATGCAGGGCCCGTTCCACACCGACCAGGTGCCTGAACTGGGCTACCAGCTGAATCAAAACCCGCGCGAGGTCTATCGCCACGGCATCGAAGCGTGCAATGCCTGGTGCGTGAAAACGCACGGCAAGGTGTATGCCGAACTGGACAAGGCCTTGCAGGAACAGATCCTGAAAGACCTGCAAGGCAACAAGATCAAGCTGGAAGCCGTTCCCGCTTCGACCTTCTTCAGCTTCCTGCTTTCCAACACCAAAGAAGGCTTCTTTGCCGACCCGATCTACGGCGGCAACAAGAACATGGTGGGCTGGAAGATGGTGGGCTTTCCCGGCGCGCGCGCCGACTACATGGACTGGGCTGACCAGCCCAACGTCAAGTATCCCTATGGCCCCGTGTCGATCTCTGGGGAAAAGGGTTAATCAATCATGGCAATCAAGAAAGACAAAGTTGATGCGGTCCTGGTCGGGTTCGGCTGGACCGGCGCAATCCTGGGCCAGGAGCTGACCGAAGCCGGCCTGCACGTGCTGGCGCTGGAACGCGGCGGCATGCAGGACACCCCCAAGGACGCCGAATACCCCAAGGTGATCGACGAGCTGGCCTATTCGGTGCGCGGCAAGTTGTTCCAGGACCTGTCGAAAGAAACCGTGACCATCCGCCACGGCGTGGACGACGTGGCCGTGCCGTATCGGCAGAACGGTTCGTTCCTGCTGGGCACGGGTGTGGGCGGCGCGGGCTTTCACTGGAACGGCATGCACTACCGCGTGCTGCCCGAAGAACTGGAACTGCGCACGCGCTACGAAACGCGCTACGGCAAGAACTTCATCCCGGAAGGCATGACCATCCAGGACTTCGGCGTGACCTACGACGAACTGGAACCGTACTTCTCCAAGTTCGAATACGTATGCGGCACGTCGGGCAAGGCCGGCAACCTGAACGGCAAGATCGTGGAAGGCGGCAACCCGCTGGAAGGCAAGCGCAGCAAGGAATTCCCGCTGCCCCCGCTGACCACCACCTACGGCGCGCAGCTGTTTGAAAAGGCCGCGCGTGAAGTGGGCTTCAACCCGTATCCCGCGCCCGCTGCCAACGCGTCCGGCCCGTACACCAACCCGTACGGCGTGCGCCTGGGCCCCTGTAATTTTTGCGGCTTCTGCGAAAACTACGGCTGCTACATGTATTCCAAGGCATCGCCGCAGACAACGATTCTGCCGGTGCTGCTGAAGAAGCCGAACTTTGAATTGCGCACGCATTCGCAAGTCATCAAGGTGAACCTGGATTCGACCGGCAAAAAGGCCATTGGCGTGACGTATATCGACGCCCAGGGCCGTGAAGTCGACCAGCCGGCCGACCTGGTGATCCTGTCCGCCTACCAGATGCACAACGTGCGTTTGCTGCTGCTGTCAGGCATCGGCAAGCCGTATGACCCCAAGACCAACGAAGGCGTGGTGGGCAAGAACTACGCTTACCAGATGAACGGCGCGGTCAACGTGCTGTTGCCCAAGGGCACGCAGCTGAACCCCTTCGTGGGCACGGGCGCGGGCGGCGTCGGCATGGACGACCTGAACGGCGACCAATTCGATCACGGCCCGCTGGGCTTTGTGGGCGGCGCCAGCATCCGCCACGTGCGTTACGGCGGCCGTCCGATCAAGCAGACGCCCACCACGCCGGGCACGCCGTCGTGGGGCACGGCCTGGAAAGCCGGTGTGCAGGACGCGTACCAGCGCTACATGACGATTGGCATCTCGGGCTCGGTGATGTCGTACCGCGACGCCTATCTGTCGCTGGACCCGACCTACAAGGACGCCTTCGGCCAACCGCTGCTGCGCATGACGTTCGACTGGCACGACAACGAATTCGACATGCTGGGCTACATGGGCAAGCGCATGGAAACCGTGGCCAAGGCCATGAATCCGGAAAAGCACTTCGTGGCGGTGCGCAAAAAGGGCGCGCGCTACGACACGCGCGTCTACCAAAGCACGCACAACACGGGCGGCGCGATCATGGGCTCGAACCCCAAGGAAAGCGTGGTCAACAAGTACCTGCAAAGCTGGGATGTGCCGAACGTGTTCGTGATGGGCGCCTGCGTGTTCCCGCAGAACATGGGCTACAACCCGACCGGGTTGGTGGGCGCCTTGGCCTATTGGGCCGCGCAGGCGATCCGCGATCAGTACTTGAAGAACCCCGGCCCGCTGGTCCAGGCATAAGGAGACGGAACAATGTTCAAGCAAACCATTGTTGCGGCCTTCTCGGCCCTGGTCGCCAGCGCCGCTTTCGCGGCGGACGGCACGCCGGCCTCGAACGACGCGCAGATGATCAAGCAGGGTGAATACCTGTCGCGCGCCGGCGATTGCATCGCCTGCCACACGGCCGGGGGCGGCAAGCCCTTTGCCGGCGGCCTGGGCATCGAATCGCCACTTGGCACGATCTATTCGACCAACATCACCCCCGACAAAGAAACGGGTATCGGCAACTACACGTTGGAGGACTTCGACCAGGCCGTGCGCCACGGCAAGGCCAAGGACGGGCATTCGCTGTATCCGGCCATGCCTTACACCGCGTACGCCAAAGTCACCCCCGAGGACGTGAAGGCGCTGTACGCGTACTTCATGCATGGGGTCGAGCCGGTCAAGCAGGAAAACAAGGACACGGATATCTCGTGGCCCATGTCGATGCGCTGGCCGCTGACGGTGTGGCGCTGGATGTTTGCGCCGGACGTGGTGAACGGCCCGGCTGCCAGCGACCTGAAGGGCGCCGACCGCGCGGCACTGCTGCGCGGCCAGTACCTGGTGGAAGGCCTGGGCCATTGCAGCACCTGCCACACCCCGCGCGGTTTTGCCTTGCAGGAAAAGGCGCTGAGCGATGCGGACGGTTCTGCCTTTTTGTCGGGCGGCGTGGTCGAAGGCTGGCTGGCCAAGAACCTGCGCGGCGACATGGTCGACGGCCTGGGCAGCTGGACCAAGGAAGACATCGCCGTCTTCCTGAAATCCGGGCGCAACGGCCATTCGGCCGCGTTCGGAGGCATGGCGCAGGTGGTGCAGGACAGCACGCAACACCTGACCGATGACGATTTGAACGCCATCGCCGTGTACCTGAAGAGCTTGCCGCCGGTGAACAAGGACGCCGCCACCAAGCCCCTGGCCTATGACGAGACCGTGGCGCAAGCGCTGCGTACCGGCAAGGACAAGGGCGACGGCGCCATGGCCTTCCTGAACAACTGCGCCGCCTGCCATCGCAGCACCGGCAAGGGCTACACGGAAACGTTCCCGCAGTTGGCGCTGAGCTCGACGGTGAATTCGGCGGACCCCACGTCGCTGATCCACATCGTGCTCAAGGGCGCGCAGATGCCGGGCACGACGGCGGCCCCGACCGCCTACGCCATGCCCGGCTTTGACTGGCGCATGACCGACAAGGAAGTGGCCGACGTGGTGACCTTTGTGCGCTCCAGCTGGGGCAACAAGGGCGCGGCGGTCAGCGCCGCCGACGTGGCCAAGGTCCGCAAGGACGTCGGCGCGGCAGCGCAGCCGGCGCGTTAAGGCAGTGTGGAAGTGGCCGCTTTTCGAGGCGGCCATTGACAACATTGCGCGCCAGGCGCAATGTTGTGCCCATGCGCCTAACCCCGAACGCGTTCGCCGTGATTATTAGCCGCCTTGTCACCAAGGTGGGTTAGCGCGCATCGGTACAACGCCACACAAACCCGCCAACCGGCGGGTTTTTTGTTGGCTCGCCAGGCATAGATTCCCCAGGAGAGCCTTGCATGAAGCCGCCGTCCCCGACCCAGACCCTGACCCCCGCCCAAACTCAAACCCAGGTCCAAGGCCAAGCTCAAACCGAAGCTCAGGCCCGAAGCCCGTCCTTCACGCCTGCCACCCTGCATTTTCTGTGCGGCAAGATTGCCGCCGGCAAGTCCACCCTGGCCGCGCAGCTTGCCGCGCAACCCCATACGGTGCTGATCAGCGAAGATGCGTGGCTGGCGGCTTTGTATCCCGGCGAGATCCTGGGCATCGCGGATTACGCCCGCTGCGCGGATAGGCTGCGCAACGCCATGGGTAGCCATGTGGCGGCTTTGGTGGGGGCAGGGGTGTCCGTGGTGCTGGACTTTCCGGCCAATACGCTGGCGGGCCGGCAATGGCTGCTGGACGTGGCGCGGCAAGCGGGCTGCCCGCATCAGTTGCACTACTTGCGCGCGTCGGATGCGCTGTGCAAAGCGCGGTTGCGCGCGCGCAACGCGTCCGGTACGCATGCATTTTCCACATCGGATGCGCAGTACGACGCCATCACCGCCTATTTTGTCGAGCCCGATCCGCGGGAAGGGCTGACCATCGTGACGCACGCGCAAGGCTGAGAACCGTCGCAAGAATGTCCCGGTGCAACGCCGGGCCGCCTGCTATGATTACTGGATAAAACCCCAGCTATCCGGCCCGGCCGATGTTTCCTCCGCACCGTTACTACTATCTGCACAATTTCCAGCGCGCCCTGGCGTGGGTCGGCGACCGCTATGCCGACCTCCTGGACGCCGCCGAGCGCCGCTTCCTGGCGGACTTCCAAGCCTTGCCGCAAGCCTCGCAGGCGTTGATGGTGCGCATGCTGATGCGCCGTGGGCCTTGGTTTCGGGCCAGCCGGCTGGTTTACGAGGAAATCGGCAACGCGGTCGACGCCGCCGGGCCGCTTGCGGCGCTGGGTTGGCTGGATGCCCGGGCGCCGATGACGCTGGATGAATTGTTCGACCTGCATACCAAGCCTGAGCTTTGCCGGCTGTTTTTCGGCGCAAGTTCGGGCGCAAGTTCGGGCTCAAACTCGGGCTCAACCTCGGGCTCAAACTCGGGCTCAAATTCGGGCGCAAATCCGGGCGCAAGTCCGGGCTCAAATCCGGGATCAAATCCGGGCTCAAATCCGGGATCAAATTGCGGCCCAAGCACAGGCCCGGATCACTTCGCCAGCCTCAAACCCACCGCGCGCAAAGCCGATCTGCTGATCGCGCTGCGTGCCGTGCACGACGCGCCCCGGCCTTATGCCGAATGGAACCCCGTTGCGCAAGAACCCGTCTGGCGCGTCATGGTCGGCGACTTGTGCGAACGCTTGCGCCTGATGTTCTTCGGCAATCTGCACCAGGACTGGTCGGAATTCGTGTTGGCTGACCTGGGCGTCTTCCAGTATGAAACCGTACCGTTTGATGCCTCGTCCCGCGCGTTCCAGACGCGGGCGGACGTAGACGCTTATCTGGCGTTGCACGCCTGCCGGACGGCATTGGAAGAAGGCGCGAACATGCCCGACCTGCTGGCCCGAGTACACGGCTGTGTCAGCCAAAACCCCTGGCTGGAAAAGCGCCGCGCCAAGGTGCTGCTGCGCATCGGGCAGGCATGTGAACGGGCCCGCGACTGGCCCACTGCGCAAGCCGCCTATGAGCAATGCGCGTACCCCGGCGCGCGCCACCGCCGCATCCGCGTGCACGAGCGCATGGCCCGGTATGACCAAGCGCTGACCCTGGCGCTGCAAGCGCGCGACGCACCCGAAAGCGAAGAAGAAAGCCAGCGCGTGGCGCGCATGCTGCCGCGCCTGTATCGCGCGGTGGGGCAGGGCCGGCCGACCCGCCCGCCCGTTCACCCCGTGCCGCGCACCGATCTCACGCTGCAACGGCCGCCCACGCCGGCGTCGGTTGAATTCATCACGCGCGATCACCTGCATCAAGCCGACGCGCCCGTGCACTACGTGGAAAACGCGCTGCTTAATTCCCTGTTCGGCCTGCTGTGCTGGCCCGCCGTGTTCGCGCCGTTGCCGGGTGCGTTCTTTCATCCGTTCCAACGCGGCCCGGCCGACCTGGACGCCCCTGACTTCCACCAGCGCCGCCAGGCCCTGTTCGCCGACTGTCTGGCGCAACTGGACACGCCCGCCTACCGCGACGTGATCTTGCAGCGCTACGCCGATAAAGCCGGCGTGCAATCGCCGTTTGTGTTCTGGGGCGCCTTGTCCGAAACCTTGCTGACGCTGGCGCTGGATTGCCTGCCCGCCGCGCACCTGAAACTGGTTTTCACGCGCCTGCTGCGCGACGTCAAGACCAACCGTTCCGGTTTGCCGGACCTGATTCGTTTCTGGCCCGCCCAGCGTCGCTATGAACTGATTGAAGTGAAAGGCCCGGGCGACAAGCTGCAAGACAACCAGATCCGGTGGTTGCAGTACTGCGTGTCGCACGGCATGCCGGTGCGCGTGTGCCACGTCAGCTGGCAGGAGGGCGCGGCATGAGCTATGCCGTGGCGGTGCGCGCGCTGTGCGAATTCACGGCGCGGGCCGGCGACCTGGACTTGCGCTTTACCCCCGCGCCGACCGGCCTGGAGGGCATGGCGGGGCACGCGGTTGTGACGGGGCGGCGCGGCCCGCGGTACGAAACCGAGGTCTCGTTGTCGGGCCGGCACGAGGGCCTGCTGGTGCGGGGGCGCGCCGATGGCTTTGACCCCGTCTTGAACCAGCTTGAAGAGGTCAAGACGTATCGCGGGCAGTTGGACAGCGTGCGCGACAACCACCGCGCCGTGCATTGGGCGCAGGCGCGGGTCTATGGGCATCTACTGTGTGAATCGCGCGGGCTGGAGCAGGTGCGCGTGGCGCTGGTGTACTTCAACGTGGTCACCGAAGAAGAAACGGTGCTGACAGAAACGCATGACGCAGCAAAGCTGCGCGCGTTCTTCCAGGAACAATGCAAGCGTTTCCTGGCCTGGGCCAAGACTGAACTGGCGCATCGGCAGGCGCGCGACGCAGCACTGGAAAAACTGGCGTTTCCGCATGGCGAATTCCGTGCCGGGCAGCGCGAGCTGGCCGTGGCCGTGTACCGCACCGCGCGCGACGGCCGCTGCCTGATGGCGCAGGCGCCCACCGGTATCGGCAAGACGCTGGGCACGATTTTCCCGCTGCTCAAAGCCAGCCCCGGCGCGGGCTTGGACAAGATTTTTTTCCTGGCGGCCAAGGGCTCGGGCAGGGCGCTGGCCGTTCAAGCGCTGGACACCGTCAACGCGCAACCCGCCGCGCCCGGCCTGCGCGTGCTGGACCTGCAAGCGCGCGACAAGACCTGCGAGCATCCGGATTTGGCCTGCCACGGGGATTCCTGCCCCTTGGCGCAGGGCTTCTACGACCGCCTGCCACAAGCCCGCGCGGCGGCGGTGCAGCACGCACGGCTGGATGCGCCCACGGTGCGTGCCGTTGCCCGGGAACACCACGTTTGCCCGTATTACCTGTCGCAAGAGCTGATTCGCTGGAGCGATGTGGTGGTGGGCGACTACAACTATTACTACGACGCGTCGGCCATGCTGTACGCCATGACGCAGGCGTACCAATGGAAAGTGGCGGTGCTGGTGGACGAGGCGCACAACCTGGTGGACCGGGCGCGTCGCATGTACACGGGCGAGCTGGACCAAGCCTCGTTGTCGGCGGCGCGCTATGCCGCGCCCAAAGAACTGAAAAAGCCGCTGGATGGCTTGCAGCGGTCGTGGAACGCGCTGAACAAAAAGCAGACGGAACGCTATCAGGCGTACGACGCGGTGGCGGCCGGTGTGCTGTCGGCCGTGCAGAAAGCCGTGGGCGCCATCATGGAATACATGGCGCAAACGCCCTTGCCGCAAGACGACCCCGTGTTGAGCTTCTACTTTCAGGCGCTGCAATTCATGCGTCTGGCGGAACAATTTGGCTCGCACGCCTTGTTCGACGTGACGCTGTCCGACGTGGGAGTGGCCAGCGCCAAGACCCGGCCATCCACCCTGTGCGTGCGCAACGTGATACCCGCCCCGTACCTGGCGGCGCGCTACGCGGCGGCGCACGCTACCGTGCTGTTTTCCGGCACGCTAAGTCCGCAGCAGTTCTATCGCGACACGCTGGGCTTGCCGCGCGATACGCCGTGGATCGACGTGGCCGCGCCGTTCCAGGCCGAGCAGTTGGCGGTGCGCGTGGTGGGCAATGTGTCCACCCGCTATCGCGACCGCGAGCGCTCGCTGGCGCCCATCGTTGACCTGATAGCCACCCAGTACGCCGAGCGGCCGGGCAATTACCTGGGGTTTCTCAGCAGCTTTGATTACCTGCGCCAGGTGTCCGACCTGATGCGCGAGCGCCATCCCGCCGTGCCGATCTGGTTGCAGACGCCCGGCATGGACGAAGCGGGCCGGGCGGCATTTCTGGCGCGCTTTACCGAAACGGGGCAGGGCGTGGGTTTTGCGGTGCTGGGCGGCGCGTTCTCGGAAGGGGTGGACCTGCCCGGCAAGCGTCTGATCGGCGCGTTCATCGCCACGCTGGGCTTGCCGCAGGTCAACCCCGTGAATGAAAACATGAAGCGGGCAATGGACCAGCGCTACGGCGAGGAAAACGGCTACGACTACACCTACCTGTACCCCGGGATGCAAAAGGTGGTGCAGGCGGCCGGGCGCGTCATCCGTACGGAAAACGATGTGGGCACGGTGCACCTGATCGACGACCGCTACCGCCGCGCCAAGGTGCGCGGGCTGCTGCCTAGCTGGTGGCGGGTGGACTGAGCCGCGCGGCAACCGGGTCGCGACGGCCCAACAGCAATGTGACGGCCAGCGCGGTCAGCACGGCGATGGCGGCCAGGGCATGCAAGACGTGGCGAAAGGCGTAGTCGTAGGCGCGGTGCAGCAGCGGCATGGCATCGGTCACGGATGCCGGCAGCCCCGCCGCCGCGGCGTCCAGCTGCCCCAGCGCCACGCGGTTGGCGGCCGCCACCAAGCCTTGCGCGTCAGGCATCGCCGCCGTCAACTGCGTCTGGATCAGCAATGCCAGCAGCGCGCTGACCACGGCGATGGCCACGCCGTCCGCCGACACGCGCACCGTATTAAAAATGCCGGTTGCCATGCCGACGTTGCGGGCGTCGACCACGCTGACCGCCATTGCGTCCATCAAGCCCCACGGCAAACCGATGCCGCACCCGATCAACAGCATCGGCATCCAAAGCGCCGCCGTGCCCGCGTCCAGGATGCCGGCCAGCCACACCAGGCCAGCCGCCACCGCCAACAGCCCCATGGCCGACAGCACGCCGGGCCGAAACCAGCGGGTCAGCAACGCGGCCACGAAGGGCACGACCAGCAAAGGCGCGGCCAGGCCGATCATCAGTTGCCCCGCTTGCAGCGCGCTATGGCCATCGATGCCGATGAAGCGGCCAGGCAGCAGCGCGACCAGCACAATGAACAAAAACGCCGGGGAAGCCGCCAGCACCTGCACGCCGACAAAGCGGGCGCTGCGGAACAGGCGCAAGTCCAGCATGGGCCGGGCCACCCGGCGTTCAATGCGCACGAAGGCCACGGCCAACAGCACGGACGCCAGCAGTGCGGCCAGGACGTGCGTGTCCGTCCAGCCCGCTTCGGGCGCCAGCAGGATGCCGTAGGTGAACAGCCCCAGCGCGCCGGTAAAACTGATGGCGCCCGGCCAGTCCAGCCGGCCTTGCACTGCGCGGGCCGTGGGGCGCACGCTGACGGCGACCATGGCGGCGCCCAACACGCCCACCGCACCGGTAGCCAGGAACACCCACTGCCAGCCGGCCGCGTCCACCATCCAGCCGGCAGCCAGTGGCCCGAACGACAGGCCCACGCCAAACGTGGTGCCCAGCAGGCTGAACGCGCGGGTGCGCGCCACGCCGTGGAAAAGCGGCGCCAGCGACGACATGGCGGCGGCGAAGGCGGCCGCGCCACCCACGCCCTGCATCAGCCGCAACAGGTTGATCCAGCCCGTCGTCGGCACGAACGCGATGGCGAAGGTCGTGACGCAAAAGCCCGCCAGGCCCAGCAGCCAGACGCGGCGCGGCCCGTACAAATCGGTCAGGCTGCCCGCCACCATGATGACGCTGCCATAGGCCAGGATGTAGCCGTTCAAGATCCAATTCAGTTGCACGGGCGTGCCGCCCAGGTCGTGGCTGATGGACGGCAGCACGACGGCGGGGCCGGTAAAACATAGCGGAATCAACAACGCGGTCAGGCAGGCCGACAGCAATTGCAGCCACCGGTGGCGGGGGGCGGAATGATCGTGGGTGGGCATGGGACGCGCCAGGGAAATCGAAAGGACGGCCAGCTTAGGGCGCGACGCACCAAAGAAAAATAGGCTAGGATTCCCGACATTCCGGACTTTCATGTCCGTATTGGAGGGGCGTGGAATGGATAGCCTGAGCGGCATAGGGGTGTTTGTGCTGGTGGCGCAGGCGGGCAGCTTTGCCGAGGCGGGGCGCGCGCTGGGGGTGTCGCCCTCGGCGGTGGGCAAGAGCATCGCGCGGATGGAAGCGCGCTTGAAGGTGCGGCTGTTTCATCGCAGCACCCGGCAGCTGGCGCTGACGCCGGAAGGCGAGAAATTCCTGGATCGTTGCCGCCGTATCCTGGCCGAGGTTGAAGCGGCGGAGCTGGAGCTTTCCGCCGCCTCGCACGCCCCGCAAGGCAAGCTGCGAGTGAGCCTGCCGCGTTACAGCGGTTTGTTCGATACCAGCATCGCCAGCTTCATGCGGCAGTATCCCGATGTCGAACTGGACCTGGACTTTACCGACCGCATGGTCGATGTCATCGGCGAAGGCTACGACGCCGCGGTCCGCACGGGCGAGATGGACGACTCTGGCCTGAAGCGCCGCCGGCTGGGTCCGTTCCGCCGGGTGCTGGCGGCTTCGCCCCACTATCTGCGTCAGCATGGCACGCCCAAACGCGCCGCCGATCTGCTGGGCCACGCCTGCCTGCATTACCGGTATCCCGCCACGGGGCGCCTGGAAAAATGGCCGTTCAAGCTGGGGCCGGATGCGCAGGCGCCCGAGCTGCCGTTGACGCTGGTGTGCAACAGCGTGGAAATGCGGATTGCGCTTGCCGTGGGCGGGCAGGGCATTGCCTGCCTGCCCGACTTCACGATCCGCCGGGAATTGGCGGCGGGGCAACTGCAACTGGTGATGGAAGACCGCACGCGCGGCGGCGGCACGATGTGGGCGTTGTGGCCCGCCAGCCGTCAGGCCTCGCCCAAACTGCGCGTGTTCATTGACCACCTGGCGCAGCATTTGTTTGCGTAGCCGCGCTGGCCGGGGGGCGCCCAGGTTGCGTAGTATGTCGCCTGGGCGTACTGGCCCAGCCAGCCAGTCCGACAACCATCACGATAATCCGGAGACCCCGCATGCCTCTCGCCACGTCGATCGACGCCGTCAGCCTGAACCCCATCGTCGCCATGCCGGCGCATGCCTTGTCGGACGCGATCCGGCGCCGCGAGCTGTCCTGTGTCGAGGTCATGCGCGCCTATCTGACCCATATCGACCAGGTCAACCCCAAGATCAACGCCATCGTCGCGCGCCGTGATGCCGACGAACTGCTGCGCGAGGCGGCTGAGCGCGATGCGCAACTGGATGCGGGCCAGTGGCTAGGCTGGATGCACGGCATGCCGCAAGCGCCGAAAGACCTGACTGCCGTGCGCGGCATGGTCACGTCGATGGGCTCGCTGGTCTACAAGGACCAGGTTACGCAACACGATTCGATCATCGTCGAACGCATGCGGGCCGCGGGCGCCCTCTTTATCGGCCGCACCAACGTGCCGGAATTCGGGCTGGGGTCGCACACCTATAACCCTGTGTATGGCACCACGGGCAACCCCTACAACCCCAGCAAGACGGCGGGCGGCAGCAGCGGCGGCGCGGCGGCGGCGCTGGCCGCGCGCATGCTGCCGGTGGCCGACGGCAGCGACTTTGGCGGGTCGCTGCGCAACCCGGCGGCGTTCTGCAACGTGTACGGCATGCGGCCGTCGGCGGGGCGCGTGCCGTTCGGGCCGTCGCCCGAAGTGTTCTTGAAACAGCTGTCCTACGAAGGCCCCATGGGCCGCACTCCGCGCGATGTGGCGATGCTGCTGTCCGTCCAGGCCGGGCACGACAAGCGCTCGCCCTTGTCATTGCGTGACGACCCGGCGCAGTTCAGCGCTGCGCTGGACGCAGATATGCGCGGCAAGCGGGTGGGCTGGTTGAGCGACTGGAAAGGCTACCTGCCGATGGAGCCCGGCATTCTTGACGTTTGCGCGCAGGGCCTGGCCACGCTGGACACCGTGGGCTGCGACGTGGTCGATTACGACGTGCCGTTCGCCGGCGACCGGCTGTGGCGAATGTGGCTGACGCATCGGCACCTGATGGTGGGCGGGCAGTTCCGGGCGTTGGTGCAGGATCCGGCCACGCGCAAGCTGGTCAAGCCCGCGCTGATCTGGGAAGTGGAGGGCCTGGACGGCATCAGCGGGCTGGACGTCTATCAGGCCACGCAAGAGCGCAGCGCGTGGTACCAGACGGTGCTGCGCATGTTCGAGGAGGTGGACTTCCTGGCGGTGCCGTCGGCGCAGGTGTTTCCGTTTGACGCCACGCTGGACTGGCCTAAGCACATCGCCGGGCGCCCCATGGATACCTATCACCGCTGGATGGAAACCGTTACGCCGTGGACGCTGGCCGGCTGCCCGGTGATCAGCGTGCCGGTGGGCTTCAACCCCGACGGCCTGCCGATGGGCATGCAACTGATCGGGCCGCCCCAAGCGGACCTGGACGTGCTGCGTCTGGCCCAGGCGTACGACCAGGCCTGCGACTGGGTCGCGGCGTATCCGCCCGCGGCGCTGTGGTCCGCGTCGGCGTAGCGTCGGCAGCGGCCTGAGCGTTCCGGGCTGCCTGAGCGTTCCGGGCTGCCTGCGCGATCCTGGCTGCCTGAGCGTTCCGGGTGGCCAAGTGTTCCGCATCGCCAGAGCGGCCCGCGCCGCCATGGCGCGGGACCGGCCCGCGCCGCGCCCCCCTCCGCGCTACGCATCCTCGTCCAGAAAATACAAGCTTTGTAAGTGATCTTTGCTTTTTTCTGACGAATGCGCCATTTTTACGGGGATTTCCCTAGTTTTTCATGGCTGGGTGGTCCGGGCTTTGCAATAATCAGCCAAATTCCCCACATCCTGTCATGGGTTCAGGGGCGGGCGTTGTCGTGTGGCACCACCACAAAGGTCTTCCAGTATGAATAATCTGACTCTTCGCCAGCGCATTTTGGCCAGCTTCATGGTCATCCTGGCCATCATGGCCTTGATGGTGGTGGTGGATTACCGCCGCCTGCTGCATATCGAAGACGAAGTGGTGATGATCAACACCGACGCCGTGCCGGGCATTTACTACAGCACGTCGATCCGGGCGTCGTGGTTTGCAAGCTTTGTCGTGGTGCAGGACGCTTTCAATAGCGACACCGAGCAGGAACGCCGCGCCACGCTGGAAACGCTGCCCAAGAGCGATCAGCAACTGCAAGAGAACGTCGATTTCTACCGCCGCACGATTGCGCGCGAGGACGATCGCGCCATGTTCGCGGAATTTGAAAAGGATCTACAGGATTACAAGCGCATCCGCGCCGACATCCTGGCCGGGGCGGTGGCCGATCCGGTCGGGGCCCGAATGCGCGTCAAGAACGAACTGCGGCCCGCCTTCTACAAGGGCCGCGACATCCTGGCCAAGATGGTGGCCGAAAACAAAAAGCAGGCCGATGACGCCGCCGTCAGCATCAAGTCCGCCGTGGATTCCGCCGAGGTCGGCATGCTGGTGTCGCTGGCGTTCGCCATTGCGGCAGCAGTGGTGTGCGGCTTCCTGCTGATGCGCGCCATCGCCAACCCCATGCGCGACATCGTCAAGACGCTGGAATCGACCGGGGGCGGTGACCTGACGCGGCGCCTGTCGCTGGCGCGCAAGGACGAATTCAACGCCATCGAAACCGGCTTCAACGGCATGGTCGATGAGCTGACCGGCCTGGTGGGCAAGACGCAGCGCTCGGCCGTGCAGGTCGCCACGTCGGTGACCGAAATCGCCGCCACCTCCAAGCAGCAGCAAGCCACGGCTTCCGAAGTGGCGGCCACCACGACCGAGATCGGCGCAACCTCGCGCGAAATCTCGGCGACCTCGCGCGAATTGGTGCGCACCATGACGGAAGTGTCCAGCGCGGCCGAGCAGACGGCGTCGCTGGCGGGCAGCGGGCAGGTGGGCCTGGCGCGCATGGAAGACACGATGCGCAACGTGGTGGGCGCAGCGGGTTCGGTCAACGCCAAGCTGGCCATCCTGAACGAGAAGGCGGGCAATATCACCCAGGTGGTGACCACGATTACCAAGGTGGCGGACCAGACGAACCTGTTGTCTTTGAACGCGGCGATTGAAGCCGAGAAGGCCGGCGAATACGGCCGTGGCTTTGTGGTGGTGGCGACCGAGATCCGCCGTCTGGCCGACCAGACCGCCGTGGCCACCTACGATATCGAACAGATGGTGCGCGAGATCCAGTCGTCCGTGTCGGCCGGTGTGATGGGCATGGACAAGTTCTCGGAAGAAGTGCGCCGGGGCATGGCCGACATGCAACAGGTGGGCGATCAGCTGTCGCAGATCATCCAGCAGGTGCAGACGCTGGCGCCGCGCGTGCAGATGGTCAACGAAGGCATGCAGGCGCAGGCCACGGGCGCCGAGCAGATCAACCAGGCCTTGCAGCAATTGAGCGACGCGGCCCAGCAAACAGTGGAATCGCTGCGCCAGTCCAGCCTGGCCATTGAAGAACTGACGCTGGTGGCCAACGACCTGCGCAGCGGCGTGTCGCGCTTCAAGGTCTGATGCTTCCATGGCGGAAACTGCTTCCTCGCCCATTGCCAGCGCTGCCGGCGCCGCCAACGCGGCGGCCCGGCGGCTGTATCTGTTGTTCCGCATCGGCGGCGACCGCTATGCGCTGGACGCGGGGGATGTGATCGAGGTGCTGGGTCTGCGCGTCTTCAAGCAAGTGCCGGGCGCCCCGTCCTGGGTGGCCGGCATGCTGCAATGGCGCGGCGCGACGGTGCCGGCCATCGACATGAGCGCGCTGGCGGGCCACGCCGACGCGGCCCGCGTTACCAGTACCCGTCTGGCGATGGTGCGCTACCGGGCCGGCGGGGCGGCGGCCGAGCACGTGCTGGGCCTGATCCTGGAACAGGCCACCGAAACCGTGCATTACGACCCCGCAGCATTTCAGCCGTTTGCGCTGGATAACGCCAATGCGCGCTACCTGGGGCCCGTGCTGAACGACGGGCAGGGCATGGTGCAGGCGGTGGGCGTGAATGAATTGCTGCCGCCGCCCGTGCGCGCGATGCTGTACCCGGCGGACCGGGAGATCACGCCATGATGCTGGTCGACGAATTCAGCGCCTTGCTAAAACGCAAGATGGGGCTGGACAGCGGCTCCATCGGCAAGGCGGCCGTCGAACGCGCGGTGCGCCACCGGATGGGCGCGGCGGGCGTGGCCGACGAACACGATTACCTGACGCGCCTGCACAGCACGCCGGCCGAGATGCAGCAGCTGATCGAAGCCGTGATCGTGCCCGAGACCTGGTTCTTTCGGTATCCGGAATCGCAGACGGCGATGGCCACGCTGGCGCGTGAACGCCTGTTCGCGGCGGGCGCGCCCGACGGTCGGGTGCTGCGCGTGTTGAGCATGCCGTGTTCCAGCGGCGAAGAACCGTATTCCATCGCCATGGCTTTGCTGGACGCCGGCGTGCCCGCTGCGCGTTTCCAGATCGATGCCGTGGACATCAGCGAACGCATGGTCCAGTTTGCGCAACGCGCCGTGTATGGCCGCAACTCGTTTCGCGGCGATGATCTGGCGTATCGCGACCGCCATTTTGCTGAGACGGCCGACGGCCACCAACTGTCCGCGCAGGTGCGGGAACGCGTGTGTTTTCGGCAGGGCAATGTGTTCGACAGCCAACTGCTGCCGGGCACGGCGCCGTATGACTTCGTGTTCTGCCGCAACCTGCTGATCTACTTCGACGGGCCGACACAGGAACGCGCGGTGCAGGTGCTGCGGCGCTTCACGCGCGGCGACGGCGTCATGTTCGTGGGCCCGGCTGAAACCAGCCTGCTGACCGCGCGGCGCCTGCCGTCGGTGGCAATGGCGCGCTCGTTCGCCTTCCGTAATCAGGCCATGCCGCCTCAAGCCGAGATGCCCGCGTCGTCCAGGCCGATCGTGCACGCGTGGACGCCGCCCCGCCGGCCCGTGGCGCAGGTTCCGACTGGACACCTGCCGGTGCCGCATGCGGCGAATCCGCCCGCTTCGGGGGCGTCGCCGGTGCGCTCGCCCGTGGCCGGCCCGACCGGGACGTCCAGGTCGACGTCGGGGGCGACAAACGCCGCTAGCTGGCAGGCATCGCCCGGCGCGGCGACCAGCGCATCGACCAGTACATCCAGCACACCGACCCGCGCATCCCCCAGCCCCGAAACTTCCCTACGCCAGATCGCCACGCTGGCCGACCGGGGCCGCGTGCAAGACGCGCTGGCGCAGTGCCGCGCGCATATCGACATCCACGGCGTCAGCGCTGATGCGCTGCATCTGCTTGGCCTGTTGCAGGATGCTGCTGGCGACTCGCGCGAGGCGCAGGCGTCCTATCGCAAGGCGCTGTACCTGGACCCCACCCATCGCGAGGCGCTGCTGCACCTGGCGGCGCTGATCGCCTCGGCTGGCGATATCGAAGGCGCCCGCCGCCTGCAAGCGCGCGCGGCGCGACAGGAGGCCCGACGTGGTTGAACCCATCGCGCTGCTGTCCGATGTTGACGATTGCTGGAACCGCATCGGCATCCGCGGCGACAAAACCTGCCCGCAATTGCCCGAGCACGTGCATTGCCGCAATTGCCCCGTCTACGCCGCCGCCGCCAAACGCATCCTGGACCGACTGCCGCCGCAGATGGACGCTATTGACGGTGATTCGTCAGACGGCGACCACGACAAGCCCCGTGAAGACGTTCGAATGTCTTCGTTGCTGGTCTTCCGGCTGGGCCGCGAATGGCTGGGCCTGCCGACGCGTGCGCTGGACGAAGTGGCCGGCACGCGAGGCATCCTGGCGCTGCCCCATCGCCGCGATCCGGCGGTGCTGGGCGTGACCAACGTGCGCGGCACCTTGACCGTCTGTGTGTCCCTGGCACGCCTGCTGGGGCTGGACATGGCGCCGGCCCCGCTGGATGTGCGCGAACGCTCGGGCGCCGCGCGCATGTTGATTTTCGGTGGCGCGGGCCGGGCCGTGGTGCTGCCCGTGGACGAGGTGGAAGGGATACACGCCGTCGACCTGGACCGGTTGGAACCGCTGCCGGCGACGGTGCAAGGCGCGGCCCTGAAATATTCGCGCGGCGTGCAGCGTTGCGGCAACCGTAGCGTGGGCGTGCTGGACGAGACCCAATTGATGCAAGCCTTGGAACGGAGTCTGGCGTGAACCCGGACGAAATGCGCGATGCCTCGCTGCTAGAGCTGTTTCAGCTTGAGACCCGCACCCAGGTGCAGGTCCTGAACAACGGCCTGTTGGCGCTGGAACACGACCCTACCTCCGCCGCGCAGCTGGAAGCCTGCATGCGAGCGGCGCATTCGCTGAAAGGGGCGGCCCGTATCGTGGACCTGCACCCCGCCGTGCGCATCGCGCACGCCATGGAAGATTGCCTGGTGGCCGCGCAGGAAGGGCGGCTGCGCTTGCAGGCAGACGATATCGACGCCTTGTTGCTGGGCACTGACCTGTTGCAGCGGGTCGCCACGCCCGGCACGGAACTGGGCGGTGAAATCGATGAACTGGTGGTGCGCCTGAGCAGCGCGCCGAACGCGCCGCCGCCCGTTGCCCCGCGCGCGCCCCGACCCTCGGATTTCCTGCCGCCGATCAAGCGTATCGAAGATGAACCGGCGGCGGCAGCGGCGCCATCTACGACGCCATATACGACGCCGTACGCAGCCCCAAGCCTGGGGCCCTACACGACCCCGAACGCGACGACGATTCAGCCGGCAAGTCCACTCGCAAACCCGCGGGCAAGTCAGCCAGCAAACCCGCCGCCAGGCGCGCCACCGCATGCGCCGCAATCTGCCTCGCCCACATCCCAGCCGTCCGGCCGCCGTAGTTCCGATCAAGGGCTTTCCGAAAGCGAACGGGTCTTGCGCGTCACCGCCGACACGCTGAACAAGCTGCTGGGTCTGTCCAGCGAAACGTTGGTGGAATCGCATTGGGTCGGGCCGTTTGGCGCGTCCATGTTGCGGCTGCGGCGCATGCAGGCGGGCGCCGCGCAAGCGCTGGACGGCGTGCGCAGCGCCCTGGCCGGGCAGCAGCTGGACTCGCGCGCGCAGGCGGCGCTGGATGACGCCCAGCGCATCGTGGACCAATGCCAGCAGGAACTGATTCAGCGCACGAATGAAGTGGATGAATTCGGCTGGCGCATGAGCCATCTGGCGCAGCGCCTGTACGACACCGCGCTGACCTGCCGCATGCGCCCGTTTGCCGACGGCGTGGGCGGCATGGCGCGCATGGTGCGCGACCTGGGCCGTGCGCTGGGCAAGCAGGTGCGCCTGGAAATTGATGGCGACGCCACGCAGGTGGACCGCGACATCCTGGAAAAGCTGGACGCGCCGCTGATGCACCTGCTGCGCAACGCCGTGGACCATGGCATTGAAATGCCGATGGACCGCATGGACGTCGGCAAGCCGCCCGAAGGCTTGATCCGGCTGTCGGCGCGCCATTCGGCCGGCATGCTGGTAATTGAACTGAGCGATGACGGTTCCGGCATTTCGCTGGACCGGCTACGCGTTGAAGTCGTGCAGCGCAAGCTGACCACGGCGGAAACGGCCGCCCGCCTGAGCGAGGCCGAGCTGCTGGAATTCCTGTTTCTGTCCGGCTTCAGCACGCGCGGTGAAGTCACTGAAATTTCGGGGCGCGGCGTCGGGCTGGACGTGGTCCAGACCATGGTGCGCCAGCTGCGCGGCGCTGTGCGTGTGCACCAGACCACCGGGCAGGGCACGCGTTTTGTGCTGGAAATGCCGCTGTCCTTATCGGTGGTGCGCAGCCTGTTGGTCGAGGTGCAGGGCGACATCTACGCGTTTCCGCTTGCCTACGTCAGCCACGCCTTGCAGGTGCGTTCGCAAGAGATCGAACAACTGGAAGGGCACCAGCACTTTCGCTTCATGGACAGGCAGGTGGGCCTGGTGTCCGCGCGGCAGATCCTGCGGGGCGGCGAGCCGGCGCCCTCGGCGGAGTCGATGGCGGTGGTGGTCGTGGGCGATCACGACAAGCGGTACGGCATCGCCGTGGACCGCTACGTCGGCGAGCGCACGCTGGTGGTGCAACCGCTGGACCCCCGGCTGGGCAAGGTGCAGGACGTGATGGCGGGGGCGTTGATGGACGACGGCACGCCGCTGTTGATCCTGGACGTTGAAGACATGCTGCTGTCGGTACAAAAACTGATCGAAGGCGGCCGGCTGACGCGGGTGGACGGTGGTGGCCCCATCGCCCAAGAGCGCCGCCGCAAGCGCGTGCTGGTGGTGGACGATTCCCTGACCGTGCGCGAGCTGGAACGCAAGCTGCTGGTGAACCGGGGCTTCGACGTGGCCGTGGCGGTGGATGGCATGGACGGCTGGAACATGCTGCGCGGCGAGGATTTCGACCTGGTCGTGACCGATGTGGACATGCCGCGCATGGACGGCATCGAGCTGGTGTCCCGCATCAAGGCCGACCCCAAGCTGCAAGGCCTGCCGGTGATGGTGGTGTCGTATAAGGATCGCGAAGAAGACAGGCGGCGCGGGCTGGATGCCGGCGCTGATTACTATCTGGCCAAGGGCAGCTTCCATGATGACGCGCTGTTGGACGCTGTCGAGGACTTGATCGGGAAGGCACTGACGTGAGAATCGGCATCGTCAACGATATGCAGATGGCCGTTGAAACCCTGCGCCGCGCCATCGCGCTGGAACCGGGGCTGGAAGTGGCGTGGGTGGCGTCCAACGGCGAGGAGGCGGTGGCGCAATGCGCGCGCGACCGGCCCGACGTGGTGTTGATGGACCTGATCATGCCCGTCATGGACGGGGTAGAGGCCACGCGCCGCATCATGGCGGAAACGCCGTGCGCCATTGTGGTGGTGACGGTGGACGTGGCCCGCCACACGGCACGGGTGTTTGACGCCATGGGCCACGGCGCGCTGGACGCGGTGGACACGCCCGTGGTCACCGGCGGCGACATGCGCGCCGCCGCCGCACCCTTGCTGCGCAAGATTCGCAACATCGGCTGGTTGATCGGGCGCTATGGCAACCGGCCCACGCTGACGCCCGTGCCCAAATCGGCGGCGCGCGCCGACGCGCAGCGCTTGCTGGTGATCGGCGCGTCGGCGGGCGGGCCGGCCACGCTGGCGCAGCTGCTAAGCGATCTGCCGCTGGGTTTTCCGGCCGGCATCGTGCTGGTGCAGCACGTGGACGCTTCGTTCGCGGCGGGCATGGCGGACTGGCTGAACGATCAGGTGTTGCTGCCCGTGCGGCTGGTGCGTGAGGGCGAACGCCCGATGCCCGGCCAGATCCTGCTGGCGGGCACGGACGACCATCTGCATCTGTTGCCCGACGGCACGCTGCGCTACACCCAGGACCCCAAGGAAAGCCTGTACCGGCCTTCCATCGACGTGTTCTTTCACAGCGTGGCCCAGCACTGGCGCGGCACCGCCGTTGGCGTGCTGCTGACCGGCATGGGCCAGGACGGCGCGCGTGGCTTGAAGGCCATGCGTGAGCGGGGCTGCCTGACCATCGCGCAAGACCAGGCCACCAGTGCCGTCTACGGCATGCCCAAGGCGGCCGCCGCCATGCAGGCCGCAGTGGAAATCAAACCATTGAACCTGATCGCCCCGCGCTTGATTCAGGCCCTGGCCTGAGCGCGCAATGCGGTTCAACATCAAGGACTTACCATGCACCCACCTTTAGACAACGCAGCCTCGGCCGACTTGAACGCGCACGCGGCCATGGTGCTGCTGGTGGACGATCAGGTGATGGTCGGGGAAGCGATCCGGCGGGCGCTGGCCACCGAGGGAAACATTGATTTCCACTATTGCTCGGACCCCTACAAGGCGCTGACGGTGGCCATCCAGACACGGCCCACCGTCATCCTGCAAGACCTGGTGCTGCCGGGCGTGGACGGGCTGAGCCTGGTCAAGGAATACCGCAACCATCCGGTGACGCGCGACATTCCCATCATCGTGCTGTCCACCAAGGAAGACCCCGCCATCAAAAGCGCCGCGTTCTCGGCCGGGGCCAACGATTACCTGGTCAAGCTGCCGGACTCTATCGAACTGGTGGCGCGCATTCGCTATCACTCGCGTTCGTACCTGGCGCTGGTGCAGCGCGACGAGGCCTACCAGGCGCTGCGCCAAAGCCAGCAGCAGCTGCTGGAAAGCAATATGGAGTTGCGACGCCTGACCAATTCCGACGGGCTGACGGGCTTGGGCAACCGCCGGTATTTTGATGAATACCTGAACGCGGAATGGCAGCGCGCGCGACGCGACCAACGCGAGATCAGCATGCTGATGATCGACGTGGATTACTTCAAGGCCTACAACGACACGTACGGCCACATCGCGGGCGACGAGGCACTGAAGCGGGTGGCCAACACCATCTTCGCCAGCTGCGACCGGTCCACGGACCTGGCCGCGCGCTTTGGCGGAGAAGAATTTGCGCTGGTGCTGCCGGGCTCGCCGGCGGGCAGCGCACGGCTGGCGGCCGAGAAGCTGCGGCGCGCGGTCGAGGCCATGCAGATCCCGCAGAAGAACACGGGCTCGGGCCCCTGGCTGACCGTCAGCATCGGCACGGCCACCGCCATTCCGGTGGCGGACCAACCCTGCACCGACCTGATTCAGGTGGCCGATCGCGGCCTGTACCAAGCCAAGCGCGACGGCCGCAACCGCGTCGTTCCCGGGCAGATGCAAGCGTCCGCCTAGGCGCCGCTACAGGTGAAGTTTGGTTGACGACTTCACTTCATGCATCGACAACGTACTTAGCAATTCCTTCACGCCGGGCAGGGTGCGCAGGCGATTGCGCACAAATTCCGAATAGGCGTCGAAGTCCTGCGCCACGATATGCAGCAGGTAGTCGTGCTGCCCCGTGGTGTTGTGGCACGCCAGCACTTCCGGCATGGCGGCCACGGCGGCTTCAAAGGCATGGCATAGCTTCTCGGTATGGTTTTCAAGCGAGATGCTGACGAAGGCCACCACGCCCATGCCCAGCGCCCGGCGATCCAGAATGGCCTGGTAGCCGCGAATGACCCCCGAGGCCTCCAGCCGCTTCAACCGCTTCCAGCAGGGCGAGGCCGATAGCGACACGCGCTCGGCCAGCTCGGCGTTGCTGAGCCGGCCATCTTCTTGAAGGATTTTCATGATTTTCCAATCGATCGCGTCAAGTTGATGTAACAAGGCAGTGTCTTTCATGGATGGGTATGAATGGGAAACAAAGTTTCTCATTATCGTGGTGTGGCGATAGAAATGGAAAGATTATTGGCGGCGGCCGCGCTCATACTGCAAGACATCCCGAGGCGGCTGGCGCTATCGTCGCAGCATGCGAAACGCGCCTGCCCGGTCGGCTGGAACCCCGAAGAAAGAGGCACACCATGACGTATTCGACGTATCACAAGAAAGATATCTTTGGCCGTCCGCTGCACGCGGAAACGCAGATGATGTCGTACGGCTACGACCCCTTCCTGTCCGAAGGGGCGGTCAAGCCGCCGGTATTCCTGACGTCCACCTTTGCGTTCCGGTCCGCCGAGGACGGCGCTGCGTTTTTCGACCTGGTGTCGGGCCGCAAGCCCCTGCCGCAGGGCGAATCCGCCGGGCTGGTCTACAGCCGCTTCAACCATCCCAACCTGGAAATCGTGGAAGACCGGCTGGCTTTGCTGGACGGTTCCGAGGCGGCGGCCGTGACGGCCAGCGGCATGGCCGCGATCAGCGCCGTGCTGATGGCGTTTCTGCGCCCCGGCGATCAATTGGTGCAATCGCTGCCGCTGTACGGCGGCACCGAAACCCTGATCGCCAAGATCTTTCCGGAGTGGGGAATCGGCTCGCATCCCATCCAGGACGGGCTGTCGCCCAAGCATATGCGCGCCGCGCTTGAGGCGGCCGCGGCCAAGGGCCCGGTGCGCGTCTTCTACGTGGAAACGCCCGCCAACCCCACCAACGCGCTAATCGACTTCGAAGGCATGAAGAACGAGCTGGACGCCTTCGAAACGCGCCACGGTTATCGCCCGGTTTCGGTGTGCGACAACACGCTGCTGGGGCCCATCTTCCAAAAGCCGGCCGAGCATGGCGTGGACCTGTGCGTGTATTCGCTGACCAAATACGTGGGCGGGCACAGCGACCTGGTGGCGGGAGCGGTAACGGGCACCAAAGAGTTGATCAAGAAGGTGCGCGCGATACGCAGCGCGTTCGGTTCGCAACTGGACCCGCATTCGTGCTGGATGATCACGCGGTCCATGGAAACGGTGGTGCTGCGCATGAAGCAGGCGGCGCGCACGGCAACCAAGGTGGCGCAATGGCTGGCCGGCAACCCCTACGAAAAGGTCACGCTTTTTCATCCCGAGATGATTGCGGATCGCACGTATCAAGAGGTCTACAAGCGCCAGTGCACGGGGCCGGGCTCGACGTTTGCGTTCGTGCTGGACGGGGGCCGCGAGCGCGCCTTTCGCTTCGTCAACGCGTTGCATCTGTTCAAGTCGGCCGTGAGCCTGGGCGGTACGGAATCGCTGGTGTGCCATCCCGCGTCCACCACCCATTCCGGGGTGCCGGCCGCCGAACGCGAGGCGGCGGGCGTGTCGGAAGGGCTGATCCGGATCTCAATCGGGCTGGAGCACGAAGAAGACCTGATCGCCGACATGGACAACGCGTTTCGTACGCGCTGAACGTCAAGCGCTAAGCCGCCGCCGCCTGCCGCCGCGACCGGTTCAGCAACACGAACGCGGCGGTGGCCACCAGCATGACGGTGGCGGTGGCGATGACAGCGGCGTAGCCGGTGTCGAACGCCGTCCGGGCCAACTCGGTCAGCGTGGCTGCCAGGTCGGTGGGCAGGCCTTCGGCCACGATCAACGCTTCGTCCAGGCTGTCGCGCAGCGCGGGCGCCGCCGCCAACGCGGGCGGCACGTCCAGCGTGTTGGCGTACACGCCGGACAGGATGGACCCCATCAGCGTCACGCCCAACGCACCGCCCAGCTCGTACGACACTTCCTCGATCGAGGCCGCCATGCCGGCGCGTTCCTGCGTGGCGCTTTGCATGATGGAGCTGGACGCCGCCGTCATCGTCGCGCCGATGCCCAGGCCCAGCACGCTAAGGCTGATCATCTGCGGCAGCACGGCGCCGTCATAGCACAGCAGGTAAGCGCCCATGCCCGCCGCTGAAATGACCAGCGACAGGAACATCAATCGCGGTCCGCGCATGTAGGCCAGCAGCCATCCCGCCACGGGGCCGGCCACAAAGGCGGCCAACGGCAGCGGCAGGATGAACAGCGCGGCCTGGATAGGCGACATGCCCAGCACCAGCTGCAAGCGCTGGCTGAACACCAGTTCCAAGCCCAGCAGCGCGGCGCCGGCGAACAGCGCGGCGGCGACGCCCGAGCTGAAGGTGGCGTTGCGGAAGATGGCGAAGTCAATCAGCGGATAAGGCCGGCGGCGCTGGCGGCGCACGAACACCGTCAGCATGGCGACCCCGGCCACGCAGGCCAGGCCCGCATGCAGCCACGACGTGGACGCACGTCCCAGTTCCTTCAACGCATAGGCGCACAGGATCAAGCCAGCCATGACTTGCAGCGACCCGGTCAGGTCCCACGGCCGCGCGGTGGCGGGGCGGCTGGCCGGAATCAGCCGCCAGGCCAGCGGCAGGGCCAGCAGCACAATCGGCACGTTGATCAGAAACACCGATCCCCACCAGAAATGCTCCAGCAGCACGCCACCCACCACCGGGCCCAGCGCCGCGCCGCCCGAGGCCACCGACGCCCAGATGCCGATGGCCACGGCGCGCTCGCGCTCTTGGGCGAAAGTCAGCCGGATGATGGACAGCGTGGCGGGCATCATCATGGCGGCGCCCACGGCCAGCAGCACGCGGGCGGCGATCAGCGGGGCGGCGGCCGGCGAATACGCCGCCGCCAGCGAGGCCACGCCGAACACACCCAGCCCCATCATGAACAGCCGCTTATGGCCCAGCCGGTCGCCCAGCGTGCCCATGCCCAGCAGCAGGCCCGACACCACCAGGCCATACACGTTCACGATCCACAATTTTTCGGACGCGGTGACGCCCAGCTCGTGCGTCAGCCGGGGCAGGGCGGTGTACAGCACCGTCATGTCCACCACGATCAACAACAAGGCGATGGACACAATGCCCAGCACCAGCCAACGGCGCGGATCGGCCGTGGCGACAGCGTTCGAATGAGTCCGCTGCATAGTTCTACTCCTTTGAATCCACGCTGGGATTGTTGCGCCACAAAGGCGGCTTCCCAGCGCAAGGCAGGCATTATCTATCTGTTTATTTGCAGAAAAAAGTTTGGTTTCATCTATAAAATAGATGAATTAAGGAGGCGCCTCATGCAATGGACCCTGGACCAACTTCGGCATTTCGTCGCGGCGGCGGACGCCGGCTCTTTCTCGGCGGCGGCGCGCGGGCTGGGGCGGGCACAGTCCGCCATCAGCACATCGGTGGGCCTGCTGGAGGCCGACCTGGGCGTGGAATTGTTCGACCGCTCGCGCCGCAACGCGACGCTGACACCCGCCGGCGAAGTCATGCTGCAAGAAGCGCGCGAACTGCTGCGCCAGGCAAGCGGGCTGGACCAGCGGGCCTTGTCATTTGCCGCCGGCCAGGACGCGCGCCTGTCGATCGCCTTGGATGAAGCGCTGCCGTATCAGGTGCTGGGCGCGCTGGTGGTCGAAGTGGCGGACCGTTTTCCCGCCCTGGAATTGACGCAGCTGAACGGCACCGCCACCGAGGTGGCCGACTACGTGCAGCAAGGCCGCGCCAGCATCGCGTTCCACTTTGATCGGGGCGACCCGGGCAGCGCGTTCGCGCACCGCTACCTGGGCAATGTGGCGCAGGCGGTGTTCGTGGCGTCGGGGCATCCGCTGACCCAACTGGCCGAAGTCACGCGCAACGATCTGGCGCGCTATCGGCAGCTGGTGATGCAGATGGAAGGCGTGGAAGAGGTGCTGCTGAGCCCCACGGTGTGGCGCACGGACAGCTTCTACAGCATCGCCGGCATGGTGGCGGACGAGCTGGGCTGGGCGATCCTGCCGCTGAACATCGCGGAATACGAGAGCTTTCGCCGCACGCTGGCGCGCGTGCCGTGCGCGGGCTTGTCATTGCCGATGCTGTCGGTGCGCGCGCTGTGGCTCCAAGGGGCGACGCTAAGCGCGACCGAGGTTTGGTTGCAGGAACGGATGGGGCAATTGTTGGGGTGATGCGAGCCCGGGGGATCCGCGCCCACGGCGTGGCCTTTGAACATAAACCCGCGCGCATATGGCTATATGGCGACCGGGAGTTCGGTTCGATGGTGGTCGAAGCGAGCTCAAGCCATACAAAAAATGGCATGGCTAATAAGATAATTTCATTGGAAACGCCATGCCCGGCTGCCGACAATAGCGGCACATAAAAACTCATAACGGAGACAAAACGTGCGACATCCAACGCTCGTCAGGCGCTTGTGCGCGCTCAGTTCTTGTTTTTTGATGCTAGGTTTTGCGACGGCCAGGGCGGATGACTCCTATCCCAACCGGCCGATCACGGTAGTGGTGCCATTCGCGGCGGGCGGAGGTGCCGATGTCGTGGCGCGGTTAATCGCCGCCAAGCTGCCAGCCCATCTGGGAGGGCAGACGGTGATCGTGGACAACAAGCCGGGCGCATCGGGCAACATCGGTGCCAACCAGGTCGCGCGAGGCACGCCCGACGGCTATACCTTCTTGCTGACGAACAGCACGCTTACCATCAACGCGGCCCTGACGATGCGCGGCACGCCGGATGTAAAAAGGAACCTTGCACCGATTTCCTTGCTGGTTTCCGCACCGGTCGCCTTGGGCGTGAACCCGGCAATCGCCGCGAACAACGTACCGGAACTGGTTAGTTATATCCGGCAGAACAGTACCAAGCTGAGCTACTCGTCATGTGGCAACGGCACGCCTCAGCATTTCGCTGGAGAGTCGTTCAAACGGATGGCGCAGCTGGATTTGGTGCACGTACCCTACAAGGGTTGCGCCCCGGCGATCAACGATGGCCTGGGCAACCAGGTGCCCATCCTGATGAGCACCATCCCGAATCTGGCGCCGCACGCCCAAGCGGGCAAGTTAAGGCTGATCGCCGTGGCCTCTAAAAACCGGGCCTCGTTCCTTCCTGACGTGCCCGCCATCGCCGAGACCGCGCCTTTCGGCGAACTGGACATCTCCGTGTGGTTCGGCTTGTTCGCCCCACAGGGTCTGCCTGCGGCCGTGAAGGAAAAATTCCAGGATGCCGTCGTCGCCACCATGGCAGATCCGGCGGTGCGCAAGGAGTTCCACGAGCGCTACTACGAAACCTCGGAAACGGGGGGCGCGGCCATGGCGCGGCAGCTGGACTCGGATATCGAACTGTATGGAGCCGTGGCAAGGAAAGCCAACATTTCGCTCGACCAATAGTCGGATCCCGGCAATCAAAGGAGCCCTTATGAACGACAAATCGCCCATCAATGCCCTCATCGAAGACTTGGTCGTAGCCAACCGCATCCTGGCCCGTTTCGGCGTTCTGGATGGGTTCGGACATGTCAGCGTGCGTCATCCCGACAACCCGGGACATTTCCTGTTGTCGCGCTCGCTTGCTCCCGAATTGGTGACGGCCGACGACATCATGGAGTTCAACGAGGACTCCGAGCCCGTTGGCGCTGACACGCGCAAGCCATACTTGGAACGGTATATACACGGCGAAATCTATCGCGCGCGGCCCGACGTGCAGGCGGTGGTGCACAGCCATTCCCCCTCCGTCATTCCCTTTGCGGGTTCCAACGTGCGGTTGCGGCCGATTTACCATATGGCCGGTTTTCTGGGCGCAGGCGCGCCGGTCTTTGACATCCGCTGTTGCTTCGGCGATACCGACATGCTGGTACGCAATCGCGACCACGGTCGAGAGCTCGCCAGTTCGCTGAAACAAAGCCACGTAGCGCTGATGCGAGGGCACGGCTTTGTCACCGTGGGCAACGGCCTGCCAGTGGCCGTCTATCGCGCCGTCTATACCGAAATGAACGCTTCGCTTCAGCAGAAGGCTATCGGGCTGAACGGTGAAATCACCTTTTTGTCGGACGCCGAAGCCTCAATGGCCGACGAGATGATGGCCGGCGTGATGGGCCGGCCATGGGAGCTGTGGAAGAAAAAGGCGTTCGAATGACGGTGCCGCTTCGCGCTAACTGACCTGACGACCCCGTACGCCGCGCGGTCGTTACACCAACCTAGACGACTGGTCGGTTTTTTCTGTACACTCGCAAAATGAAAAAACCAGCAGCAGAGACGCGCCAGCACATTCTTGATGTGACCCGAGCCCTGATGACCCAAAAGGGCTACACCGCCGTCGGCCTGGCCGAGGTAGTGGCGGCGGCGGGGGTACCAAAAGGTTCGTTCTACTACTACTTCAAGTCGAAGGGGGAATTCGGCCAGGCGTTGTTGGACGAGTACTTTGCCGACTATCTGCGGACGGTGGACCGCCTGCTGGCAGCGGATGGCTCCGGCGCGGAGCGATTGCTGGGCTACTTCAAATACTGGGCTGACACGCAAGGCACGGACCTGCCGGACGATAAATGCCTGGTGGTCAAGTTAGGCCCCGAGATGTGCGACCTTTCCGAGGACATGCGCATCGTCCTTCAACGCGGGACAGACGCGATCATTGAACGTATCTCACGCTGTGTGCGGCTAGGGCAGGACGATGGCTCGATCACGTCAGCCGTGCCGGCCGAGGCTCTGGCCCAGTCCCTTTACGAGCTTTGGCTTGGCGCGTCGCTTCTTGCCAAGCTGAACAAAGCCACCACGCCTTTCGATACCGCTTTCGCCACTACCCAACGTCTGGTCGGGTAGTTTTTTTTGGCTGCCTTGTAGACGACTGGTCAACTATTTTCCCCACCCACATCCGACGACTTATGACTTATGACTGATGACCTATGCCCCATGACTGATAACAGCACGCGCACCGATTTGTTTTCTCCCGCACGCTTTGGGGCGATTGAACTGAGCAACCGGATTGTTATGGCGCCTGTCACCCGCAGCCGCTACGACGAGGACGGCGTCCCGAACGAATTGCACGCCACCTACTACGCGCAACGCGCAGGAGCCGGACTGATCATTGGCGAGGCGACGAATATTTCAGCCCAAGGCCGCGGCTATGCCGCGACGCCCGGCATATGGAGCGACGAACAGGTAGCGGGCTGGAAGAAAGTCACCGATGCGGTGCACGCCGCTGGCGGCACGATCGTCAGCCAGCTTTGGCATGTGGGTCGCTTTTCCAGTGCGCAGCTGCAACCCGATGGCCAAGCCCCTGTCGCGCCCTCGGCCATTGCGGCGGAAGGCAACACGTATACGGTCGACGGCTTTGTACCGGTTTCCATGCCCCGCGCACAGGAAACCGAGGAAATCGCCGGGGTCATCCAGCAATACAAGATCGCGGCGATGAATGCTCTACGTGCCGGTTTCGACGGGGTGGAAGTCCACGCCGCCAATAGCTATCTGCTGGATCAGTTCCTGCGCGACTCCACAAACCATCGCACCGATCGTTACGGCGGCTCGATCGAAAACCGAGCGCGCCTGACGCTGGAAGTCACCGAGGCCGTCGTCGACATCTGGGGTAGCGACAAGGTCGGCATCCGGCTATCGCCAGTGACGCCGGATGCGGGCAACACGCCGCCCGACAGCAACGTGATGGCGATGTACGGGTATTTGATCAAGCAACTGAACCGATTTGGCCTGGCCTATCTGCATGTTGTCGAAGGCGCGACCGCCACGTCGCGGGAGGTGCCCGCCGGTGTGGATCTGGACGCGCTGAGCGGACTCTTTGACGGACCTTTCATCGGCAATAACAACTATGACCTGGAAATGGCCATCAAGCGGCGCGCACAGGGAAAGATCGATGCCGTGGCTTTCGGTCGGCTGTTTATCGGCAATCCGGACCTGGTCGAGCGCCTGCGTCGTGGCGCGGCGCTGACGGTCGCGCCGCGCGAATCGTATTACGGCGGCGGCGCGAAGGGCTACATCGATTGGCCCAACGGTTCGTATTGAGCCGACCGTCGTTCCTTCCCTTCCGTCGTTCCTTCCCTTCCGTCGTTCCTTCCCTTCCTTTACCTGCTTTCCCCACCCCGACTCCAAGGACAACATCATGAGCAAGAACCTCAAACCCGTCGCGACCCAAGACTACGATGCCGTTATCGCAGTCGCGCAGAAATACGTCGATGGCCTGCGTCTTGGCAGCGCCGAAGGCGTTGCTCAAGCCTTTCATCCCGACGCCGTGATGTACGGATTCACCAACGGTGCGCTGCTGGGTGGCCCCATCGGCAACCTGTTCGATTTTGTGAAGAAGAATGGTCGGGCGCCTGACATCGCCACGCGCCTGGACGTGCTGGCAATCACGCCGACCACGGCCGTGGTGCGTGTTGATATGGAGAAGGACGCGATCGGCGCGGATTACAACGACTTTCTGACGTTGATCAAGATCGATGGCGGCTGGAAGGTCATCGCCAAGGTCTACCACCAGTTCGAAGGCTGAACCGCCTTGCCGAACTAAGCGGGCGGTGTAGCTCGGAGACGGCCTTGGAAACAGGCTTTAGCTAAGCAACGCCGTCACCAGATCGCTGCCGCCCTGGCTGTCGTCGGTGAAGTTCAGCGCCGTCTGCACGTGTTCCAGATGCTCGTCCATCAGCGCGCAGGCGCGTTCGGTATTGCCCGCGCGCGCCGCCTCGATAAAGGCGTGGTGCTCTTGCGACGAGCAACTGGCGTCGTGCGAACTTTGGTACAGCACGGTAATCACGGCACTGCGCGCCGACAGTTCGCGCAGCATGCCGGTCAGCACCGAGTTGCCCACGGCTTCGGCCAGCAGAATGTGGAAATGGCCCAGCAAATGGTTGCGCTTTTGCACGTCGCCGGCTTCAAGCGCCGCGCGTTCTTCGGCCAGGTGGGCGTCTATGCGGCGGTAGTCGGCGGCCGTGGCGCGCGCCACGAATTCCTTGGCCAGCGCGGCTTCCAGGATGCGGCGCACGGCGTAGACCTCGCGCGCTTCGTTGGCGTCGGGCTTGCTGACGAACGCACCTTTGTCGGGAACGATGTTGATCAGCTTGTCCTTGGACAGCATCAGCAGGGCCGCGCGAATTTTGGTGCGACTGACCTTGTAGACCCGCGCCAGCGCCTCTTCGCGCAGCCGGGTGCCGGGCGGAAGCTTGTGCGCCACGATGGCGGCGGAAACTTCGCGGGCGATATCGTCGGCGCTGGGATCTGTGGAAACTTCCTGGGTCATGGGGCGCGGCTGCGGCGGCCGCAGGGGCAAAATCATCGGGCAGCCAGTCTATCAAAAAGCCGGACAGGAAAGACAAACATTTTTTGCATACAAATTTCGGATACAAGGTGGTTTATCCGCCAATCTGCCTGCCTGTCCTGCCTGTCCTGCCTGTCCGCTATGCTCGCGCCGCGTCCATGCCCGCGCGCGCAGCCCCCGGCATCAATCCTTGGCCATCAGCCCCAGGTACTCGATCAACCCCTTTTCCTTCACATACGTCGCCTGCGCCCAGGCCTTGTAGTCTTCGCTGTTGCGGTAGGCGGGTTGCTGGTTCAGTTGCTTCATCACGTCCATGCTGGCCTGGTCGAACAGCGCTTTCTTGAAGGCGTCATGCAGCGTCTTGACCACGGCCGCGTCCATGCCCTTGGGGCCCGCCAAACCATACGGCGACGTGGACACGACCTTGTAGCCCAGCTCTTGCGCGGTGGGCACGTCGGGCCAGCGCGTGGTGCGCTTTTCGCCAAAGGTCACCAGCAGCCGCATCTTGCCCGAGTCCACAAACTGGTCCCAGCCCGTGGCGTCGCTTTGCGCCATGACGTGGCCGCCCAGCAGCGCTTGCTGCATGTCGGCGTTGCCCTTGAACGGCACGTGGTTCAGCTTCACCTTGGCGTTGATGGCGATTTCTTCAATCAGCAGATGCGGCGACGAGCCAATGCCCGTGGAGCCGTAGTCGATGGTGCCGGGCGCCTTGCGGGCGGCCTCGATGTACTCGTTGAACGTCTTGTACGGCGAATCCGAGCGCACCGTGAAGCCGAACGTGTAGCCCGACAAGCCGATGATGAAGCTGAAATCGTTGATCGGGTCCCAGCTGCTTTTCTGCATGTAGGGCATGCGCAGCATCGCCAGCGTGTACAGCGCAATCGTGTAGCCGTCGGGCTTGGCGGTGCGCGCCATGGTGGCCGTGCCCAGCGTGCCGCCCGCGCCGGGGCGGTTTTCCACGATGACGGGTTGCCCCAGGTATTTCGAGGCGTCCTGCGCCACGATGCGCAGGTGCCGGTCGGTGGAGCCGCCCGCGGGGAACGGCACGATCAGGGTGATGGGCTTGGTGGGAAAAGCGGCTTGCGCGCTGGCGGCCAGCGGCACGGCGGCGCCAACGGCGGCAAGCAGCAATGCGCCCAGGCAGGCGCGGCGCAAAGGCATCTTCGGCATGGGGTTGTCTCCTGTGGTGTTGTTGTGATGTGTGGTCGTGTTGTGGTCGGTCGTCGGCTGTCGCTGAAAGGGCGGGGGGCGGCGTCGGTTCAGTCGCGCAAGGCCACCTTCACCGGCAATCGCGCCAACGCCTCGCGCAGCTGCTCCTTCAGCGGCGCGGGCGCGTCGGCGTCCGCCTGGACGGCGACGTCCGGTTGTGCATCGGCCAGCACGCGGAAGATCTTGCTGTCTTCCGTCAGGCCGGCCGCTTGCAGGGTGCGCGCCACCACGGCCTCTACCGAAACGGCAGTGGCCAGGCGGCGCAAATCGGGTTTGTAGATCTTTCCCACATTGGTCATGGGCATGGCGTCCAGCACGATCACGCGCTTGGGCCGCGCCGGGCCTTCATCCACATGGGCGGCGGCGTAGGCGACCAGTTCGGCCTCTGTGACCTGCGCGCCCTCCATCAGCGTGACGAAGGCCACGGGCAGCTCGCCGGCGTAAGCGTCCGGCGCGCCCACCGCCGCGCACAGGTGCACGCCGGGGTGCGTGGCCAAGGCGTCCTCGATGGTTTTTGGATCGATGTTGTGGCCGCCCCGGATGATCAGGTCCTTGGCGCGGCCTTGCAGGTGCAGCCGGCCTTCGCCGTCCATAAAGCCGACGTCGCCGCTGATCAGCCAGCCGTCTTCCGTGAAGGCGCGGGCGGTGTCTTCCGGGTCCAGAAAGCCGGGGATCACGTTGGGCGCCTTGAACAGCACCATGCCGGGCGTGCCGGGCGGCAGGTCGCGCGCGGCCTGGCCCGAGGGCACGTCCAGCCCCACGATGCGCACCTGCACGTAAGGCAGCGGGTAACCCACGCAATTGACCGGAAACACCGAGCCGGGCGGGGTGATGGACGATATGCCGGCCATCTCCGTCATGCCCAGGCTTTCGTTCACCTGCAAGCCGAACAGCCGCTTGAAGCGCGCGGCCAGTTCGGCCGGCAAGGGGGCGGCGCCCGTGCGGCAATAGCGCAGCGATGAAATATCGGCGCCCGCCAGCGGCACGTCGGCCAAGGCCGCCAGTATCGTCGGCACGCCTTGCAACGAGGTCGCGCGGTGCTTTTCCACCAGCCGCCAGTAGTTGCGCAGCACCTCGCGGTTGCGCAGCAGCATGGGCGTGGGGATGACGGTTTCCACGCCCGCGGACAAGGCCGCCAGCGACGCCGGCAACACGCCCGCTACGTGAAACAGCGGATAGCCGTTGATGACCACGTCCGTCGGCCCGGCGTTCTGCAACTGCACGGCCGCCCAGGCGGTAAAGACTTGGTTGGCGTGGGTGTGGATGGCCAGCTTGGGCGCGCCGGTGGTGCCACCCGTGTGGAAATAGGCCGCCACGTCGCTGGCGCGAATCACGCGTTCGCTAAGCAGGCGGCTGGCGGGTTGCGCGGACCGGTTGGCGTTGAAGTCCAGCGCGTAATCGGGCAAGGCGGGCCGGTCGGACAGCGCTTCGGTGTGGGGCGCCACGCGCAGGATCGTCTGCAAGGTCGGTACGCGGTCGCGCAGGCGCAGGGCCTTGGTCCACATCTGGCATTCAGCCTCGGCGCCATAGGCGATCAGCACCTTGGCGCGCGCCGTCGTCATCAGGGACGCCAGCTTGTCTTCGGTCAGCATCGGGTTCAGCGGCTGGACGATGCCGGCCGCTTCGCCGCCCCACAGCGCCAGGTGGTATTCCAGGCAGCCGGGCAGCATGACCGCCACGGCGTCATCCGCGCGCACGCCCAGGTCGTGCAGCAGGTTGGCCGTCTGGTGGATGCCGGCCAACAACTCGCGGTAGCTCCAGCGGATGGCCTCGTCGTCCGGGTCGGCGGACCGCAGGAAGGTCAGCGCGGTCTTGTCGCCGAAGGCCGCGGCCGAGTTGCGGAAGATCTCGTAGGTGCTCTGCACCGTCAGCGTTTCGGCCAGCGGCCGCGCTTGCAGGCGCTGTACGTCGGCGGCGCTGCGCACGGGGAACGGCGCCGAGAATGGTGGCGACAAGGGCGGGGCGGCGTGGGCCTGCGTCATGGTGTGCCGACCTCCGTTCACGCCTGCGCCAGCGCGATGTAGCGGCGCAGGTGGTGGTCTTCGTCACCCAGTTGGTGGTCGATCATGACCAGACGCTTGGCGTAGTGGGCCAGCGGCAATTCCCAGGTCATGCCGATGCCACCATGCAGCTGGATGCTTTCTTCGGCCACCAGCGTGCCGATGCGGCCGATGGTGAACTTGGCGGCGGACAGCGCGCGTTCACGCGTGGCCCGGTCCGGGTGGTCCAGCGCGGCGGCGGCGTTGATGACGGCCGAGCGCGCCTGTTCAATTTCCAGCAAGACATCCGCCATGCGGTGCTGCAAGGCCTGGAAGCTGCCGATAGGCGTGCCGAACTGGCGCCGTGTGCGCAAGTATTCCAAGGTGGCGTCGCGGGCGCAGTCCATCGCGCCCACGGCTTCGGCGCACAGCGCCAGGATGCCGCGCCCCACGGCGCGTTCCAGCAGCGCATGGCCCGCATCCACGTCGCCCAGCAGCGCATCGGGGCCCAGCTTGACGTTGTCCAGCGTGACTTCGGCCGCGCGTCCGCCGTCGATCAAGCCATAGCCGCGCACGCCCACGCCGGGTGTGCCCGCGCTGACCAGGAACAGGCTGATGCCCGCTTCGTCGTCGTCCGCGCCCGACGTGCGCGCCGACACCAGGAACAGGTCGGCATGTTCGCCCGCCGTGACGACGGCCTTGGCGCCGTTCAGCACCCAGCCGTCACCCAAGCGTTCGGCGCGCGTGCTGACGCGCGACAGTTCGTAGCCGGAGTCCGGTTCGGCCTGCGCCAGCGCCGCCGTGATGCCGCCCGCGATCAGGCCGTCCAGGGCTTCGCGCTGCGCGGGCGTGCCGGCGGCGGCAATGGCGCTGCCCACCATCAAGGCGTCCAGAAAGGGCTCGACCACCAGTCCGCGCCCCAGCGCCTCGAAGACGACGGAGATATCGAACCCCGCGCCGCCCAGCCCGCCATCGGCTTCGGTGAACAAGGCGCCGATCGCGCCCAGCTCGGCGTAGCGGCGCCAGAATTGTTCGCTATACCCCTGGGGCGATTGGGCGTTGCGTTCGCGGGTCGCAAAGTCGTACTGCTCGGTGACAAAGCGGCGCAGCATGTCGGAAAGCATGCGCCGGTCTTCGGTGTGTTCAAAGTTCATGGCCGGCCCTTACAGTCCCAGGATCATCTTTGAAATGATGTTCTTTTGAATTTCATTGGAGCCGCCGAAGATCGACAGCTTGCGGTTGTTGAAGTACTGCGCGGCGGCGCTGTCGGCGCCCTCGGGGCCGATGGGTTCGGCGTCATAGCCGTCGTGCAGCGCTTCGGGCACGAAGGGGCGCGCGTACGGGCCCATCGCGCGGCGGTTCAACGCCGTGATTTCCTGGCGGATCTGCGTGCCGCGTATCTTCAGCATGGAGCTTTCAGCACCCGGCGCGCCGCCGCCCGCCACCGCCGCCACCACGCGCAGGTTGGTGGTGCGCATGTTGGCCAATTCAATTTCCACGCGCGCCAGCCGCGCGGCAAAGTCGGAGTCTTCGGCCAAGGGGCGGCCGTTCTTTTTCTGCTTGGCGGCCACCGCCTTCAAGCGTTCCAGCGCGGCGGTGGACTGGCCCACGCCGGCGATGTTGGTGCGTTCGTAAGTCAGCAGGTACTTGGCGCAGGTCCAGCCACGGTTCTCTTCGCCCACCAGGTTTGCCACCGGCACGCGCACGTCCGAGAAGAACACCTCGTTGACTTCGTGTTCGCCGTCCAGCGTGATGATGGGGCGCACTTCAATGCCGGGGCTGTTCATGTCGATCAGCAAAAAGCTGATGCCTTCCTGGCGCCGGCCTTCCTGCGATGTGCGCACCAGGCAGAAGATCATGTTGGCGTACTGGCCCAGTGTGGTCCACGTCTTTTGCCCGTTGACGATGTAGTGGTCGCCGTCGCGCACCGCCGTGGTCTTGACCGAGGCCAGGTCGGAGCCCGCGCCGGGTTCCGAATAGCCCTGGCACCACCAGTCGCTGCCGTCCAGGATGCGGGGCAGCCAGTACTGGCGCTGCGCGTCGTTGCCGTACTTGATCAGCACGGGCCCCAGCATGCTCAGGCCGAAGGGCACGATGCGCGGCGCGGCGGCCAGCGCGCATTCGTTGTCAAAGATGTACTTCTGCGTGGCGCTCCAGCCGGTGCCGCCGTATTCCACGGGCCAGTGCGTGGCAAGCCAGCCTTGTTCGTTCAGGATGGCGTGCCACTGGACCATGTCGTCCTTGGTCAGCAGCTTGCCCAGGTTGACCTTGTCGGACAGGCGGCGCGGCAGCTTGGCCGCCAGGAACGCGCGCACCTCATCGCGAAAGGCGTTTTCTTCGGGGGTGAATTCCAAGTCCATGACGGTCCTCAGGCTAAATCAAGCATAGATTTCAAACAGGCCGGCCGCGCCCATGCCGCCGCCGATGCACATGGTGACCACGGCGTAGCGGGCGCCACGGCGGCGACCTTCGATCAGTACATGGCCGGCCAGGCGCGCACCGGTGACGCCAAACGGGTGGCCCAGCGCGATGGAGCCGCCGTCCACGTTCAGGCGGTCCATGGGGATGCCCAGCTTTTCCTGGCAATACAGCGCTTGCGACGCAAACGCCTCGTTCAGTTCCCACAGGTCGATGTCGTCGACCTTCAAGCCGTGGCGCGCCAGCAGCTTGGGCACGGCGTAGACCGGGCCGATGCCCATTTCGTCCGGCTCGCAGCCGGCAATGGCCAGGCCCCGGAACGCGCCCAGCGGGCGGATGCCGGCGCGCTGCGCCTCGGCCGCTTCCATCAGCACGCAGGCGGCGGCGCCGTCGGACAGCTGCGACGCGTTGCCGGCCGTAACGAACTGGCCTTCGCCGCGCACGGGCGCAAGGCCTGCCAGCGCTTCGTAGGTGGTGCCGGGGCGGTTGCAGGTGTCCTTATCCACCGTGACTTCGCGTTCGCTGACCACGCCGGTGGCGCGGTCGGTGACGGACATGGTGGTGGTGACGGCGATGATTTCTTCGCGATAGCGGCCGGCGGCCTGCGCGGCTTCGGTGCGCGCCTGGCTTTGCGCGGCAAAGCGGTCCTGCGCTTCGCGGCTGATGCCGTAGCGCGCGGCCACGATGTCGGCCGTTTCGATCATGGGCAGGTAAAGCTCGGGCTTGTTGGCCAGGATCCACGGGTCCATGCCGCTGACGCCGTCATCGCGAGTGCGAATCTGGGACACCAGTTCCACGCCGCCCGCGATCACGGCCGGCGCGCCGTCCATCACGATGCGGCCGGCGGCCGACGCAATGGCTTGCAGGCCCGACGCGCAATAGCGGTTGATGGTGGCGCCGCCCACGCTGACCGGCAGGCCGGCGCGGATGACGGCTTGGCGGCCGATGTTACGGCCGGTGGTGCCTTCCGGATAGCCGCAGCCGATGAAGGCGTCTTCGATCAGCGCGGGGTCGATGCCGGCGCGATCAACGGCGGCTCGCACCGCGTGCGCGGCCAGCGTGGGCCCGGCAATCTGGTTGAATTCGCCGCGCCCCGCCTTGGTAATGGGGGTGCGGGCGGTGGAGACGATGACGGCTTCGCGCATAAGGATTCCAAAGAAAAGTGGGGGCGCGCGTTCAAGCGCCTTGGTTCAAGCTGGCGAAGGTGCCGCCGGATTCGGCCAGGCGCACCAGCAACGGCGACGGTTTCCAGAAGGCCGGGTCTTCCTTGGCAAAGGCGCGGATGTCGGCCAGCACCTGCGCCGCGCCGACGCTGTCGGCGTAGTGCATCGGGCCGCCGCGATGGCGCGGAAAGCCGTAGCCGGACAGGAACACCACGTCCACATCCGAGGGGCGCAGCGCGATGCCTTCGTGCAGCACGTTGGCCGCCTCGTTGACCATGGCCGCCAGATATCGGCGCACAATGTCCTCGTGGGTAAAGGCGCGTGGCGTAACGCCGGCGCGGCGGCGTTCTTCATCGATGATGGCCAGCACCTCGGGGTCGGGCGTGCCCACGCGCGCGCCGTCGGGATATTGGTAAAAGCCCCGGCCCGTCTTCTGGCCGAACCAGCCGCGCTCGCACAGGCGGTCGGGAATGCGCACATAGCGCAGCGCCGGGTCTCGGGTGGCGGCGCGGCGCTTGCGCGTGGCCCAGCCGATGTCGCCGCCCGCCAGGTCCGCCATTTGATACGGGCCCATCGGGTAGCCGAATTCACGCGCGGCGGCGTCGATGTCATACGGCGATGCGCCGTCTTCCATCATCATGTCGGCAGCCTGGCGGTACACGGCCAGGATGCGGTTGCCGATGAAGCCGTCGCACACGCCCGCGCGCACGGGCGTCTTGCGCAGGCGGCGCGCCAGTTCAAAGCCGGTGGCCACCGTGTCGGGCGCGGTTTGTTCGCCCACCACGATTTCCAGCAGCTTCATGATGTTGGCCGGCGAAAAGAAGTGCAGGCCCAGCACGTTGGCGGGGCCGCGCGTGGCCGCGGCGATGCGGTTGATATCCAGGTAAGACGTGTTTGTGGCCAGCACCGCGCCGGTTTTGGCCACGCGGTCCAGCTGCGCGAACACGGCCAGCTTGACGTCCATGTCCTCGAACACGGCCTCGATGATCAGGTCGGCGTCGCCCAGCGCATCGTAGGTGGTGGCGCCGGTCAGCCGCGCCAGCCGCGCTTCGCGTTCCTGCGCGCTGATGCGGCCATTTTTCAGCAGCCGGTCGTAGACCTGCGCCACGCGGGCGCGGCCACGTTCCAGCGCGGCTTCGTCCTGCTCGACCATGACCACGGGCAGCCCCGCGTCCAGCACCGACACGGCAATGCCCGCGCCCATCGTGCCACCGCCCACCACGCCGATCTTGTCCAGGCGGCGCGGCCTGGCTTGCTTCAGCTCGGGGATTTTGGTGGTTTCGCGTTCGGCAAAAAAGGCGTGCACCAGGCCGGCGCGTTGCGGGCTGTCCAGGCATTGCAGGAACAAGGCGCGTTCGGTGCGCAGGCCCTCGTCAAACGGTTGTTCGATGGCGGCGCGCACGGCTTCGACGATCTTGGCGGGGGAATACAAGCCGCGCAGGGTCTGGGCGACGCGTTCGCCGGCGGCGGCGGCTTCGGCCAGGGCGGCGGCCTTGTCGGCCAGTGCGGCGGTGGCGTCGCGGCTGCGGCGCGGGCCGGCGCCCTGTGCCAACAGTTGGCGGGTGTAGGCCAGCCCGGCGGCCAAGGGGTCGTCGCCCTCAGCCAGCGTATCCACCAGCCCCGCGCGCAAGGCGGCATCGGCGGACAGGTGCTTGCCCGACAGCATCAGGTCCAGCGCGGCGGCCGCGCCGATCAGGCGGGGCGTGCGCTGCGTGCCGCCCGCGCCGGGCAACAGGCCCAGGTTCACTTCGGGCAAGCCCAGCTTGGCGCTGGCCAGCGCCACGCGGTAATGCGCGGCCAACGCCACTTCCAGCCCACCGCCCAACGCCGCGCCATGCAGCACGGCGACCACGGGCTTGGTGCTGGCTTCGATCTGATTGCAGACGTCGGGCAAAGCGGGCGGCTTGGGCGGTTTGCCGAATTCGCGGATGTCGGCGCCCGCGATGAAATTCTTGCCCGCGCCCACCAACAGAATGGCGCGCACGGACGTGTCGGCCTGGCCTGCCTGGATGGCGTCGGCCAGGTCGCGGCGCACATCGGCGCTCAGGGCGTTCACGGGAGGGTGGTCCAGGGTGATGACCAGGATGTCTTCGTCGCGGCGCGCGTGGGCGGCGCCGGCAGTGCTGCTGTCCGTCATGGGGTCCTTGTCTCCGGTAAGGCGTCCGCCGGGGCGGCGCCTGGGCAAGCCGGTAACGGCTTATCGCTGATCGCTGATCGCTAGTCGCTATTCGCGTATCGCTGATCTCTTATTTCTTTATTCTTTCGCAGTAAAGATGTCTTGACAATGGCATCGGGAATTGACACTACGGATAATAAAATTTGACAATGCCGCGCAAGGAGACGCCATGGACACCAAATCCCTGACCTTGCTGGTCGATATCCTGGACGCAGGCAACCTGAGTGAAGCCGCGCGCCGGCTCAAGATGACGCGCGCCAATGTCAGCTATCACCTGAACCAACTGGAACGGTCGGTCGGCATGCAGCTGGTACGGCGCACGACCCGGCACGTTGAGGCCACCGAGATCGGCCTGAAGCTGTATCAACATGGCCGCAGCATTCAAGACGAACTGGTGGCGGCGCGCGAAGCCGTCGATACGTTGGGCAAGACGCCGCAGGGCAAGGTGCGCCTGAGCGTGCCCAGCGGCTACGGGCAATTCGTGATGACGCCGTGGCTGCTGGAGTTCAAGGCCGCTTATCCCGACATCGTGCTGGACGTGCTGTTCGAGAACAGCGTGGACGACCTGCTGCGCGACGAAGTCGACATCGCGGTGCGCATCATGTCCGAGCCCCCGCAGAACCTGGTGGCGCGCGAATTGGGCCAGGTGCGCTACGTGGCCTGCGCGTCCCACTCTTATGCCGCCGCGCGGGGCCTGCCCGCCCGCCCGGAAGACCTGGCGCAACTGCCGGTCATCAGCGCTGCCGTGATCGGCAGGCCGCTGCGCCTGTCGGCGTATTACGACGGGCAGCCGCGCCAGCACGTGGTGCTTGAACCCACGGTGATTTCCCGCAACTACGCGTTCCTGCGCGATGCCATCCGCGCCGGGCTGGGGGTGGGCGTGGTGCCGGACTACGTGGTGCACGACGACATTGCGCGGGGCGAACTGCTGCCGCTGCTGACGCCCTGGCGCTTAAGCATTTTTGGGCGCGGCATGTATATGCTGTACATGCCCAATCGTCACCATCCGCGTGCAATCTCGATGCTGATCGAATTCATCCTGGAACGCGCGCAACGCAGTCACGAAGGGCAGGCCGGCCTGCTGGCGGTGAAGGGCTAAACGGCGTCGGGCACGATACTTGCTGATCGCGATAGCCAAAAGCTTGACCAAGAACTTTGGCCAAAAACGGAAATTGGGGGCGGGATGGATAGCGTGACACCGGCGAACAACACGCCGGACATCAAGGTGCCGGACACGGCAGGCCCGGCGGTGGGCGGCGACGAAGCGAAAGCCGAGTCGCCCGAAGAGCGCGCGGCGGAAAAGTCGGGGCCGGATGATCGTGCCTCGGGCGAAAAAGCCACGGTCCAGGATGCGGGCATCGTCCCCGAGCCCGCGCCCAACGTCACCCACGTGTGGGCGCGCGGCGCCTGTCTGACCACGCTGACGGTCCTGGCCGTGTTGTTTTCGCTGAAGATGGCGCAGGAATTCATCGTCCCCGTGGTGATGGCCATCGTGGTGGCGTACGCCTTAGACCCCGCCGTGGCGCTGATGGAACGCGTGCGCGTGCCGCGTCCGATCGGCATCATCATCCTGATGGCCGTAATCGCCTTCGGGCTGGCGGGCGTGGTGTACGCGACCCAAAGCCAGGTCACGTCCATTGTGGACGCCTTGCCCGAAATCTCGGGCAAGATCTCGCGCACGCTGGGCGGCTTCGCCAGCGGCGATGGGTCCATCATCGAACGCATCAAGGGCGCGGCCAGCGTGCTGCAAGAAACGGGCGGCATCCAGCCCGGTCGCCAGGTGGTCGTGGCCAAGTCGGACGCGGGACTCAGCGAATTCCTGCTGTGGGGTTCCAAGGGCCTGGCCACCTTCCTGGGCCAGGCGACGATGAGCGTGTTCCTGGTGTTCTTCCTGCTGCTATCGGGCAATGCGTTCAAGCGCAAGTTCGTCAAGGTGGCGGGCAAGACCTTGTCGCAGAAAAAGATCAGCGTGCACATGCTGGACCAGATCAACAGCTCCATCCACATGTACATGGCGATGATGCTGGTGACCAACGTGGCGCTGGGCGTGCTGTCGTGGGGCGCGTTTCGGCTGCTGGGCCTGGAAAACGCCGCGACCTGGGCCGTGGTGGCGGGCGCGCTGCACATCATCCCGTACTTTGGCCCGCTGCTGACGGCCGTGGGCACGGGGGTGGCCGCGTTGATTCAGTTTGGCGAGATCGGGCCGGCGCTTCAGGTGGCCGGTAGCTCGGTCGCCATCGCCTTGCTGATCGGCGTGCTGGTCACCACGTGGATGTCGGGCCGCATCGCCCGGATGAATTCGGTGGCGGTCTTCATGATGCTGCTGTTGTTCACCTGGCTGTGGGGCATCTGGGGCACGCTCTTGTCCGTGCCCATCGCGTTTATCGCGAAGGTGGTGGCCGACCATATCGAAGGGTTGGATGCCGTGTCGGAGTTCCTGGGCGAATAGCGCGGCCTGCCGGCGCCTGCGTGGAGCACGGTCATGAACATCGAGGCGGTCTGGTTTGTGTTGATCGGCGCGTTGCTGGTGCTGATGGCGCTGGCCAAGCGCGCCATCGACGCGTTGCCCATGACCGGCGCCATGGTGTACCTGGCGGCCGGCTTTGCCATCGGACCCGCCGGTCTGGGCTTGTTGCACCTGGATTTATGGCACGACCGGCACGCGTTGCGGCTGATCACCGAAGCCGCGTTGCCGGTGTCGCTGTTCGCCATCGGCATGCATCTGCGCGCGGCCTGCGGCGATCCCTTGTGGCGGTTACCGCTGCGGCTGGCGGCGCCGGCCATGCTGTTCACGATCGGCATCATGACGGCTGCGGCGCATTTGATCCTGGGCTTGCCGCTGGGGCCTTCGGTGCTGCTGGCCGCCGCCGTGGCGCCCACGGACCCGGTGCTGGCCAACGAACTGCGGCCCCTGGAAGCGGGCGATGACGAACCGCTGCGCTTTGCCTTGTCGGGCGAGGGCGGGGCAAACGACGGCGCCGCGTTTCCGTTCGTGCTGCTGGGCGTGGCGCTGTGCAACGCCGGGCCGGAGGGTCTGTCGCAGCCGGGGTGGCTGGCGGCGCAACTGGTGTGGAGCGTCGTCGTGGCGATTGCCATCGGCTGGCTGATCGGCACCCTGAGCGAACGCCTGATCGCCTGGCTGCGCATCCGCTACGGCAACGCGCTGGGCCTGGACGAGTTCCTGGCCCTTGGCCTGATCGCGCTTTGTTATGGGGCCACCGTGCTGGCGCATGGGTACGGCTTTCTGGCGGTGTTCTGCGCGGGCGTAGCGCTGCGCCAGCAAGAGCTGCGCGCCACGGGGGCCGGGCGTAATCCGCGCGCGGCGGTGCAGGACGTGACGCCAAGGGAACAAGAGCAAAGCGCGCAAGACCCCCAGCTGGCGCACGCCTACCTGGCGGAATCGATGATGGCGATTTCGGTCGGACTGGAGCGCGTGGTGGAACTGGGCTTGATGCTGATCATCGGATGTGTGGTCTCTGCCTATTGGCGCGACTTGCTGGCGTGGATGCCGCTGGCCGCCACCGTGCTGTTGTTTGTGGCGGTGCGCCCCGCCAGCGTCATGCTGGCGTTGGCCGGGTCGTCGTTGAACGGGCGCCAGCGCGGGTTGGCCGCGTGGCTGGGCATCCGGGGCGTGGGCACCTTCTACTACCTGTCGCTGGCGATGGAGCAGGCGCCGCGCGGCGTCATGCGCGTGTTGGCCCCGGCGATGCTGGCGGTCATTGTGGGTTCGGTGGTGGCGCACGGGATAACGGCGTCGCCGCTGTTGCGCTGGTATCGCCGAGGGCGCCGCGCGGACGGTGCGCCACCGTAGCGCATCGCCATCGGGCGCGGCCGCAGCCAGACTTGCGCCCCGGGCCCACCCCTGTTGTTATGCTGACGCGTCGCCAAGCCGAATATTCCCATGCCCGAAACGTCCTCGCCCGCCGCCACCTTCGCCACGCATTCCACCCTGGCTTCCGACCTGCGCCGCACGCAGTTGCGGCGCATGAAGATCGCCGCGCTGGCGTTGCTGGTGGCCATGGTGTGCGGCTTCATCACCAGCCACGTGATGGGCGGGCAGGGCGCATGGGCGTGGGTGCGGGCGTTCTGCGAAGCGGCCACGGTGGGCGCGCTGGCCGACTGGTTCGCCGTGGTGGCGCTGTTTCGCCGTCCGCTGGGGCTGCCGATTCCGCACACCGCCATCATCCCCAGCAACAAGGATCGCATCGGCGACAACCTGGCCGTGTTCGTGCGTGACCACTTTCTGGATCCCGACAGCTTGATGGAAAAGCTGCGCGTCTTTGACCCGGCCGCGCGCTTGTCGCGCTGGCTGGTGCGGCCCAAGCAGGCGCAAGCCTTGAGCGACGGCGCGCGGCGCGTGGCGCTGCAAACGCTGGACATGCTGGACGATCACGCCGTGCGCGGCGTGATCCAGGAATTCGTGGTGAAGAATCTGCGCCGTTGGGACGCGGCGGGCACGGTGGGCGAAGTACTGGGCCTGCTGACGCGAGACGGCCGCCATCAGGAATTGCTGGATGCCGCGATGGAACGCCTGGGCGGCTATCTGGGCCAGGACGAGGTCAAGGATCGCGCGTCGACGTTGTTGGTGAAATTCGCGCGCAAGGAATGGCCGCGCATCATCGCGGCGGTGAACGCGGTGAAGTCGGTGGACGGCATTGCCGACAACCTGGCGGACCGGCTGGCGATGGCCTTGATGGACGAGTTGCGCGACGTGTTGTCCGAACCTGATCATCCGGTGCGCCGCGACTATGAGGCCTGGGTGCTGGACTACATAGAACGGCTGAAGACCGATCCGGCCTTGTCCAGCCAGGTTGAAGAACTGAAGCAGCGCGCCATCGACCACCCCAAGGTGCAGGAATACGTGCAGGGCCTGTGGGACGACATCCATGCGGCGTTGCGCCGCGACCTGTCGGACGAACATTCGGCGCTGGCCGCTCATCTGGAAAACGCGTTGCTGGCGCTGGGCCGCAAGATGGGCGAAGACCCCGGCCTGCGGGAAGCCATCAACAGCCATGTGCTGGGCAGCGCGCGGCGCCTGACGGGGCGGCTGCGCATCGGCGTGACGGAGCATATCTCGCGCACGGTCAAGAACTGGGACGAACGCCATCTGGTCGATGAACTGGAACTGAGCGTGGGCCGCGATCTGCAATACATCCGTTTCAACGGCACGCTGGTGGGCGGCTTGATCGGCGTGGCGCTGCACGCATTGGTGCTGCTGCTGAATCGTTAACAAGCCTGATCGCTTGTATCAGGAAGGAAGAGTGCTGGCGCGCCTTGCCGCCACGATGCTATTGTTTTCTGCGCCCTGGGCCAGGCGGCACGGTCCGCCTTGGCCGGGCATCCGCACCTTGCGTGCATGATTCCAGGAGGCACTTCATGAAGAAAATCTCGATGCTGGTCGCGGCCCTGACGATGGCGGGCGCATCCAGCGCGGCGCTGGCCGAAGACGTCACGATGTCATTCCTGACGGCCGAGGGCCTGGGCAAAAGCGCCGGCACGATTTCGCTGAAGGACACGAAGGGCGGCTTGCAGATCACGCCCAACCTGAAGGGCCTGCCGCCCGGCGAGCATGGGTTTCACGTGCATGAAAAGGCCTCGTGCATGCCGGGCATGGTGAATGACAAGATGGCGCCCGGCGGCGCGGCGGGCGGGCACCTGGACCCCAAGGGCACCAAGGCCCACAAGGGTCCAATGGCCACCGACGGGCATCAAGGCGATCTGCCTTTCATCGTGGTGGCCGCCGATGGCACCGCCAAAAAAGCCGTGGTGGCGCCGCACCTGAAGCTGGCCGACGTGAAAAAGCATGCGGTGATGGTGCACGTGGGCGGCGACAACTACAGCGACACGCCCGCGCCCTTGGGCGGCGGAGGCGGCCGGCTGGTTTGCGGCGTGGTGAAGTAGCGCGGGCAGGGAAAAGCTGGGGGCCAGGGCTGCGGGCTGCCGGCGCGGCCTCGCCCGCATGCCAAGATCAAGCCACGCCGTTGCGGCCGTACAGCCGATACCCCTCGCGTTCCGCCAGACGGTCGTAGTAGCCCTGCACCGCGGGCAGCGCGGGTTTGTCGAAGGCAGGCAACGATGGTGCGGCGGACGTTGCGGCGGACGTTGCATCGGACGGCAAAGCGTAGGGCGTGGCGAACCAGCGGTGGACGGATAAACCGATGGCAATGTCCGCCAGCGTGAAGGCTTCGCCCGCCACATAGGCTTTTGTTGCCGCCAGCCGTGCATCCAGTATCCCCATATAGAACGCCCAGGCGCGACGCGACGCGTCGATGCAGCCCGCGTCCCGGTGCGCCGGGGATTGCCGGGCCAGCGCCATGAAGGCGTAGCTCCATGACCGGTTCAGGTCGGTCGCCTGCCAGTCCATCCATTGGTCCACGCGGGCGCGTGTCTTGGGATCGGCGGGGTAAAGCACATCGCCGCCATACTGCGCCGCCAGGTAGCGGATGATGCAGTTCGATTCCCACAGCACAAAGTCACCGTCTTCAATGACGGGCACCATGGCGTTCGGGTTCAGCGCCAGAAATTCCGGGTCGCTGGTGGGCCGAAAGCCGGCGCCCCAGTCTTCGCGGACGAACGGCAGGTTCAATTCGGCGCAGGTCCAAAGCACTTTGCGCACGTTGATGGACGAAGCTTTACCCAGGATTTTCAGCGTCATGCGGGGGCGGCGGTTTACGGAAGTGAGCGCGGTTGTCGGGGAAGGCCAGCGGCCTGCCGCCGCGCGGATAGCGGCAAGTCTAGCGGGCCGCCTTGTGCCCCGCCAGATACAGAAACGCACGCCGACGACCGCAACAGCCCGCGCGCCAATCGTCGCAACGTCCGGCCCACGGAACTGGCCCCGCCTTCAAACCACGCCGCTTTATGCGCCCGCGCCTACGCTACGCGGCTGACTACGCAGCCGCAGCACCGGGGACGCGAACAGCACCAGGAATTGCACCACGAACCCCGCCGTGGAAGCCCACAGGCACGCTTCCACCCCCACGCGCGCCGCCAGGCCCGCGCCGATCAGCGCGCCGACCGGGCGGGCGCCGAACGTGGCGGTCAGGATCACGGCCGACACGCGGCCCAACAGCGCATTGGGCGTGACGGCCTGGCGCAGCGTGGTGGTGGTGATCGTCCATAGAACCGGGCCCGCACCGAAAAGAAAGAACCCCACGGCCGCCCACACGCCGGACGGGTAGGCCAGGGTGGACAGCAAGATGCCGCTGGCCACCAACGCCGTCAACGGCCCGGCCGCGATCATCGCGCCGAAGCTCAGCCGGCGCGCGAGCCACGGCGCCGCCAAGGCACCGGCCAGCATGCCGGCGCCATACACGCCCAGCGTGATGCCCACGCCCGTGGCGCTCAGGCCCAGCCGGTCGATGGCGTACGCCACATACACGGCTTGCAGGATGAACCAGGCGGTGTTGAAGAACACGGCGGTGATCAGCACGGGACGCAGCAATGCATGCGCCGCGACAAACGCTGCGCCTTCGCGCAATTGCAGGAAGATGCCGGGGCGCAAGGGGGCGGCAACGGGCGGCGCATCCCGCGCAGCCGCCCCTGCATCGGGCCCCCCATCACAACCCGCATCAGACCCCCCATCAGGCGCCGCATCAGACCCCTCATCAGGCGCCGCATCAGGCGCCGCATCAGACGCGGCGTCTGGCGCCGCATCTGGCGCGGCATCTGGCGCGGCATCTCGCGGCAAGCCCGCCAGGCACACCGCCGCCAGCAGCGACAACGTGGTGGCCAGCACATAGGCGATGGGCGCGCCCATCCAGCCCACCAGCGCGCCGCCCGCCGCCGGCCCGGCCGAAAACGCACAGCTGCGCGCCAGCTCCAGCCAGCGGTTGGCGTTGGCCAGATCGCCAGCCGGCACCAGGCGCGGCACCAGCGCCGGGGCCGATACGTTGTACGCCACCGTGCCCACCGCACCCAGGAAGCCAAGCGCCGCCAGCCACGTCAAATTCAGCGCGCCCATCCCAAGCAGCGCCAGCAAGGCCAACAGGCTGGCTGCGCGCACGCATTCGGCGCCTGTCATCAGCAGCTTGCGCGACATCCGGTCGGCCAGGACGCCGGCCGGCAGCGACAGCAGCAGAAACGGCAGGGTCTGCGCCGCTTGCAGTGCGCCCGTCTGCGCGGCCGTGGCGCCCAGCGTCAACACGGCCACCAACGGCGCGGCGGCCAATGCCATCTGTTCGGAAAATTGGGCGGCCAGATTGGACGCGGCCAGCCGGCGAAACGCGGCGGGCAGGGCGGGCGGCACGGGCGGGAAGGGCATGAGGGGATGGGGCAGGGGATGCAATAGCGCCGGAAACGGCAAGGGCACGATCATGATCGTGCCCTTGATGGCCTGCACTCCGGTCCTTGCCGTGGCCCCCGCGACGTTGAGGCCACCAGGGCCCGCGTGGCCCGCCGCAGCGTTCAAACTTCCCGTCAGGGTATCGGCGGGTAGTCGCCGTAGCCGTCGGGCCAGGGCGTCAGCACCTCGTAGCCGGTGTCGGTCACGACCACCATGTGTTCCCATTGCGCCGACAGCGAGCGGTCTTTGGTGACCACCGTCCAGCCGTCCGGCAACTGCTTGGTGGCCGGCTTGCCCGCGTTGATCATCGGTTCTATCGTGAACATCATGCCGGGTTGCAGCACCAGCCCTTCGCCGGGGCGGCCGTAGTGCAGCACCTGCGGTTCGTCGTGATAGATCTGGCCGATGCCGTGGCCGCAATATTCGCGCACGATGCTGAAGTGTTCGCGATGCGCCACCGTCTGGATGGCGTGGCCGATGTCGCCCAGCGTGGCGCCGGGCTTGACGGCCATGATGCCTGCGCGCGTGGCTTCATACGTGGTGTTGACCAGGCGGCGCGCCAGCGGGCTGGGCTGGCCCACGTAGTACATGCGGCTGGTGTCGCCAAACCAGCCGTCCTTGATGACGGCGACGTCGATGTTCAGGATGTCGCCGTTTTTCAGCACCTTGGCCGACGGGATGCCGTGGCAGATGACGTGGTTGACCGACGCGCAGATCGTCTTCGGAAAGCCGTGATAGCCGACGTTGGCCGGAATGGCCTTCAACACGTTGACGATGTACTCGTTGCAGATGCGGTCGAGCTCGTCGGTGGTGACGCCGGGGCGCACGTGTTCGCCGATCATGTGCAGCACTTCGGCCGCCATCGCGCCGGCCTTGCGGGCCATGGCGATATCAGCAGCGGATTTGATGGAAACCTTGCGCGCCATTTACGCAACCTCCTGGGCGGCGTCCGGTGCGCGCCGGGACAGCGATGCAATCGTGAAGCCCTCGCTCTGTTCGATGCGGATCAGCAACTGGCAGATATCCGCGTGGCACATCTCGGGGTAGAGCTCGGACAGCATGCCGATGCGCATCCAGTGTTCGGCTTGGGAATTGATCGAGCGGCTGAGCGCGCCGCTGGCGACACGCAGATTCTCATGCATCTGCTCGGAAATTTTGACGAGGCCCATGAAGGAACGATCCATATATGGTTTGTATATGGATCGTATAGTACTGCGGGAGAGGGGCGCGTGCAAATCCTCCCGCCGCCTTCAACTCGCGCCTCAGCCCTGCTGGCTAAGCGCGCGGGCGATGCGGTTTTTCGACACGGTGGTCTTGGGCACCTTGAACGGGAACCAGGTGCGCACGTCTTCGTCCAGGCCGATGCCGTGCATGAAGTTGTAGATGGCTTTTTTCAACGCGCGGCCCAGCGCATCGTGGTCCACGCCCGTGGGGTCATGAAAGCCGATGTCGTTCTTGGCGAACGTCACGGGCGGCAGGGGTTGCAGCGTGACGCCGTATTCCTCGGGGTTCTTGCCCACCGGCGAATGCACGGTACAGGCAAAGCGGTGAAAGAAACCGCTTTGGATGCAGTCGTTGGCGAACAGCTGGCGCACGTATTCCAGCGCGTCCACGGTGTCTTGCACCGTTTGCGTGGGAAAGCCGTACATCAGGTAGGCGTGCACCAGGATGCCGGCGTCGGAAAACGCCCGCGTGACACGCGCCACCTGATCCACCGACACGCCTTTCTTCATCAGGTTCAACAAGCGGTCGGACGCCACTTCCAGTCCGCCCGATACCGCAATGCAACCGCTGTCGGCCAGCAGTTCGCACAGTTCCGGGCTGAACGTTTTTTCAAAGCGGATATTGCCCCACCACGAAATGCCCGCGTTGCGGTCGATAAGCTCGGTGGCCAGTGCCTTCAGCGATTTGGGCGGCGCGGCTTCGTCCACGAAATGGAAACCCGTCTGCCCGGTTTCTTGCACGATGGCTTCGATGCGGTCGGCCAGCACCGAGGCCGACGCGCCCTCGTAACGGCCGATGTAGTCCAGGCTGACGTCACAGAAGCTGCACTTTTTCCAGTAGCAACCATGCGCCACGGTCAGCTTGTTCCAGCGCCCGTCGCTCCAGAGGCGGTGCATGGGGTTCAGCATGTCCAGCAGCGACAGGTAGCGGTCCAGCGGCAGGCCGTCCCAGGTGGGCGTGCCGACTTCGGCAAACGCCACATCCGGTTCCACCAGGTTCACGTACTGCACGGCGCCGCTGTCCTTGTCGCGCAGGAAGGTGCGCACCAAACGCTGGCGCGAGCGCTTGCCTTGCACGTGTTCCAGCAGCGCCAGCAGGGGGCGTTCGCCCGCGTCCAGGCTGACGAAGTCGAAATAGTCGAACACGCGCGGGTCTTTCAGTTCGCGCAGTTCGGTGTTGACGAAGCCGCCGCCCAGCACGGTGATGATGCCGGGGTCCTGCGCCTTGATGGTCTGCGCGATGCGAAACGCCGCGTACACCGCGCCCGGAAACGGCACCGACAGCAGCACCATCGTTGGCTGATGGCGGGCCAGGGCCTCGATCGTCAGACTATGCAGCGTGTCGTCCACCAGCGTCGGTGCACCGGCCAGGGCGTTGGCCAAGGGGTCGAACGTGGGTTGGCTGCCGGCCAACGATTCGGCGTAGCGCACGAACTCAAAGCGCGAATCCACCGCGTCGCGCAGCACATCCGCCAGATCGTTCAGGTACAGCGTGGCCAGATGCTTGGCCCGGTCTTGCAGCCCCAGGGCGCCGAACGCCCAGCCTAGCGGGTCGCCACCGTCTTCGTCCATATAGACGTCCAAGGTGCTGAAACGCGGCCCTTCCGGCAGAAAATTGCGGCCCACGATCCGGTGCGCCAGCGTGGAATCGCGACCTTGCAAAAACGCGATGGTCGGGCCGATGGTGGCCAGATAGCGCGGTTGCATCGCCACGAACGCCTGGATGGCGGGCGTGTGCTGTTCAAGCGGCAGCGTGGCGATCCGGTCCGCCACGGCGCGCAGGCCGTCGGCCGACAACAGGCGCAACACCAGCGCTAGCGCCAGGTCTTCCTGATAGGCGGTCACCCCCCGCGACCGCAAAAAGCCGGTCAGATAAGCGGTGGAGGGGTAGGGCGTATTGAGCTGGGTCATCGGGGGGATGATCGACAGCACACGGATAGGCAAGGTGGACATGAGGCACGGCGACAGGGCCGTCAAAGCGGGTGGGGGTGTGGGTGGCCGACGGGGTGGCCGGATACGAATGGGCTTAATTATAGGCAGGGCCGGCGTCTGGCCCGGCTCAGCCCCGGCCGTTATGGGGCGCGGGGTTTGGGACGTGGGGTTTGGGGCACGCCCGGGCAGGCGTGGCCGCCCTGCGCACGGGCTAGCCTTGCCGCGCCTTGGCCCGCGAGGTCTTTTTCGCGGCGCCAGAGCGCGTGCTTTCCTTAGGCGCGGGCGCGGTGGCCGCTTGGATCTGCTCCATCCACATCAACGCGTCCGTGTACGACAGGAACTGTTGCAGGTAACCGGGCGACAGCTCGCGCATGAGCGACAGGGCGCGATGCACCAGCTGGTTGGAATTAAGCGGGCCGGCGTTCTTGTGCACCTGCTCTTGCGACTGGCGCACCTGCCGGTCGGCGCTGACACGCGACCACACGCCGCGAAAATACTCCAGCATCTGTACGTCGGGATACGCCGCGCGCAGGCCAAGCGCATCGCGGTCCCAGGTCGGGTCGTTGTCCGGGGCGTCGGGGTACGTCAGGTAGGCCAGCAGCTGGGTCAGCGCGGCGGGGGCGGATTGGGGGGGGGCTGGCGCGGCAAGCGATGCCTCGGGCGATGCCTCGGGCGATGCCTCGGGCGATGCCGAGGGCGGATGCGAAGGGGGATGCGAAGGGGGCTCTGATGCCTCGGCCGTATCCCTCGTCGAAGCGTCCGGCGCCACTGCCTCCAGCAAGCGCGCATAAGCGCGCAAATGTTGGGCCAGCTGGACTTCCAGCCGTTGGCGGGCAAGGCCTTGCAGGGCGGCGGTGCGCCGCGCCATGGCTTGAAGAAAGCGAAAGCGCACCGGGTCGAGGCGGTCGGCACCGCTGTCGCCCCAGGCGTCCAGGGTGGCTTGTGCCGCCAGCGTGGACACGTCAACGCCCGCTGCGTCCGCCGCGTCGGCGGCGCCCGCGGTATCCACGGCGTGGGCGGCCTGGACGGCATCAACCGAGTCCACGGCATCCGCCGCGTCCACGCCGTGCGCGCCATTCACGCCATCCACCGCGCCGCCGACCTCGTCGTTACTGTTCACGCGGCTTTTCCGGCTCGTTGGACGGTTTCGGGATGGGCGTGATCTCCACGCGGCGGTTCTTGGCGCGGCCGGCTTCGTCGGCGTTGGAGGCCACCGGCTGCTCGGACCCGAAGGCGGCGGCAAACACGGTGGCGGACGGCACGCCTTCGTCGATCAGCGCGCGCGTCACCGTCAGCGCGCGCTGCGCCGACAAGTCCCAGTTGTCCGCAAAACGGCGGTTGCCTTCGCGCACCTGCTGGTCGTCGGTGTAGCCGCTGACCATCAGGATTTCGTCGTGCGTCTTCAGGTACGCGGCCAGCGGCTCGATCAGCGTCTTCAAGACCTCGCGGCCCTCGGGCTGCAACTGGTCGGAGTTCAAGGCAAACAGCACGCTGCCGCTGATGCCGATGCGGCCGTTGATCAAGGTCACGCGGCCGGCGGCCAGCGGACCCGCCAGCGCCTGCTCCAGCGTTTCGCGCCGCTGCGTTTCTTCCTGGCGTTGCTTGACCTCTTCTTCCAGCTGCGTCGACAGTTGCAGCTGCACGCCGATCACGCTGACCAGAATCAGCACAAACGCGCCCAGCAGCACCGACATCAAGTCGCCAAAGACGGCCCAGGCCGGTGCGGAGGGTTCGACGCCGCCGTCGATGTCCTCGCTCATGCGATCTGCTCTCCGGCGGTGGCGCGCTGGGTGGCCAGCTGTTGCAGGTTTTCAATGATCTGCTTTTGCGACATCAGGCTCAGGTCCACCACTTCGCGCGCCTGCGCCACGTAGTAGGACAGTTGCTCGTCGCCGCGCGCGATGGACTTGTCCAGCGCCGCCTCGATGCGTTGCAGGTGCGCGACCAGCTTGTCGTTGGACTCGCCGAACAGCTGCACCGCCGTGCCGAACGATTCGCCCAGGCTGGCCACTTCCACGGCGCTGGTGGTCACCGCCGCGGCCACATCGGTCAGCTTGCCGGTTTCGGCTTCGACGCGGTCGGTGAACTGCGTGCCCACGCGTTCCAGCAGCTCGGCCGACGAGGCCACCAGCGCGTCCACGGCCGTGCGCTGTTCGGCGGCGGTGTGGTTGACGGCGTTAAGCAGCGTGTCCAGCGTTTCCAAGAGGCGGTTGCGCTCTTGCAGCATGTCGTTGTCGCGCACCATGCTGTCGGACAGCTTCTGGCGCAGTTCGCCGATGACGTCGGCGGCGGCCTTGGGAGCTTCCGACGCGGCCTGCACCAAACGGCCGATTTCGGCGATGGTCTCGCTGGCATGCGCCTGCGTTTGCGCGGTGATGTCGTTGGCGGTTTGCGCCAGCGTGTCGGCAACGGCGGCCAGCTTGCCGGTCCACGCGGCCAAGCGTGCTTCGTCCTTGGCGGCCAGCGCCGCTTGCAGATCGGCGTGCGATTGGTCCAGCGTGTGCAGCAACGATGCCGAATGCTGTTCGAACGTGGCGGCGGCGGCCTCCAGCGCCTGCTGGTTGCCGTCGGCCAGTTGCTGGTTGACCTGTTCCTGGCGCGTCTGGGCGTCGGTCCAGGCCTGCGTGACCTGGCTTGCCGCCGTCTCCAGACGGGTGGACGCCGTTTCCAGCACGCTTGCCTGCGCCTCGGCCTGCGCCGTGATCGTTTGCGTGGTGCGCTCCAGCGCCTGCGTCAATTCCTGCTGGCGGGTGGCGGCCTGCGCGCCGGCCAATTCCCATTCCTGGCCCAGCGCGTCGGCCAGCGCGGCCAGCTTGCCGGTCCAGGCGGCCAGGCGCGCTTCGTCCTTGGACGCCAGCGCGGCTTGCAGCTCGGCGTGCGATTGATCCAGCTTTTGCAGCAGCGATGCCGAATGCTGCTCGAACGTGGCGGCGGCGGTCGTCAGGGCTTGCTGGTTGTCGGCGGCCAGCTTGGCGCCGACCTGTTCCTGCCGCGCCTGCGCCTCGGTCCACGCCTGCGTCACACTGCCGGCGGCGGTTTCCAGGCGGGCTGACACGCTCTCCAGCAGGCGCGCCTGCGCTTCGGTCTGGCTGGTGACGTCCAGCGCGGTCAGCGCCAGCGCATCGCTGATTTCCTGCTGGCGCGCCACGGTGTGGTCGCCCGCTGCCTTCCATTCCTGGCCCAGCGTGGCCGCCATGGCGGTCAGCGTGCCGGTCCAGGCGGCCAGGCGTTCGTGGTCCTTGGCGGCCAGCGCCGTTTGCAGATCGGCGTGCGACTGGTCCAGCTTTTGCAGCAGCGATGCCGAATGCTGCTCGAACGCGGCGGCGGCGGTGGTCAGGGCGTGTTGATTGTCGGCCGCCAGCTTTTCGGCGACTTCGCTCTGGCGTTCCAGCGCCGTGTTCCAGCGGTCCGACACGCTGTGGGCGGCGGATTCCAGGCGGGTCGACACGCTTTGCAGCAACTGCGCCTGCGCTTCGGCTTGCGCGCCGATATCGCGCGCGGTGCCGGCCAGCGCGGCGCTGATGGCGTCCTGCCGGGTCGCGGCCTGCGCACCCGCCTGTTCCCATTCGGCGCGCAGCGTGGCGGCCGTGGCGGCAAGCGATTCGGTCCAGGCGGCCAGACGCGTTTCGTCTTTGGACGCCAGCGCCGCTTGCAGGTCCGCATGCGATTGATCCAGCGTGCGCAGCAGCGACGCCGAATGCTGTTCGAAGGCGGCGGCGGCCGTGGTCAGGGCTTGCTGGTTGTTGGCAGCCAGCTTGTCGGCCACTTCACTCTGGCGATCCAGGGCGGTGTTCCAGCGGTCCGATACGTTGGTGGCGGCAGCTTCCATGCGGGCCGATACCGCTTCCAGCACGCTGGCTTGCGCGGCGGCCTGGGCGTTGATGTCGCGCACGGTCTGCGCCAGCGTGTCGCTGATGGCCTGTTGCCGGGTGGCCGCCTGCGTGCCGGCCTGTTCCCATTCCTGGCGCAGCGTGGCGCCCATGGCGCCCAGCGTTTCGGTCCAGGCGGCCAGGCGTTGCTGATCGCGCGAGGCCAGTTCCGATTGCAGCAAGCTGTGTGAATCGTTCAAGGTGCGCAATAGCGATGCAGAGTGCTTTTCGAAGCTGGCGGCGGCGGCCGTCAGCGCTTGCAGATTGTCCCCCGCCAGCTTTTCGCTGACGTGTTCCTGGCGCGACAACGCCGCCGTCCAGGCGTCGGACATGTTGCCCGACGACGCTTCCAGCCGCGCCGACACGCCGTCCAGCAGGGCAGCCGAGCGCTGTTCAAAGGTCTTGGCAAAGCGGTCCAGCGAGGCGCGCAGGTCTTGCGCCAGCGTCTCGCTGGCGCGTTGCTGGCCGGCCAGCGCCTGGTTCCAGATGTCGGCCACATTGCTGGTGGACGCCTGGAAGCCCGAGGTCAGGCTGCTTAGTTGCTGCTGCACGGCCTGGGCCACGGTGTCTTGCAGGCTGGCGGTTTCGCGCGACAGGCTTTCCATCGTGGCTTGCACCACCGGCTGCAAGGCCACGCCGGCGGATCGCGCGCTTTCGGCCACGCCTTCCTTCATGGACTGCTCCATCACGGCAGCCAGGCGGGCGTAGGCCGCCTCGGCCTTGCCCTGGAACGCGTCCTGGCTGGCCAACTGGCGTTCGTTTAAGGATCGCGTCTGCTGTTCCATGCCTTGCATCATGGCTTGCAGGCGGTCAACCAGCGTGGGCATGGCTTCGGCCTGGCGCTGCATGACTTCGGCCTGGCGTTGCAGCAGCTTGAATGATTCTTCGCGCTGATAGCTTTGCGAGTAGACGCGCAGCGTGGTGGCGATCTTGGTGTCAAGCAGCTGCGCGGCCTGCACGCGTTCACGGCGGCACAGCGCGGCCAGCAGGCCGAGCATGGCGGACGTGGCCACGCCGGCAATCGACGTGCCGAACGCAAAGCCCAGGCCCTTGACCGGCGCGGCGAGCGAGGCGCGGATGGCGCCCAGGTCGGTGGCGCTTTCCAGCGCCATGCCGGTACCCCGCAGCGTCACGACCATACCCAGGAAGGTGCCCAGCATGCCCAGCAAAACCAACAGGCCGACCAGATACGGGGCCAGCGCCGGGCCGGGCAAGCCTACCCGTTCGCCTTCCACGCGCAGCCGGACGGCGTTGCGCAGGCTGGCCGGTAATTGGTCCAGCCACGAGGTCAGGCTGGCCGGCGGTTCGTTCAGCGACGTGCTGGCGCGCGCCAGCCCGCTGGTGGCCTGCTGGTAACGCAGCAGTTCCCAAGCGCCCGCCAGATAGCAGACGCCGATCAGCAGCGTCACGGCCAGCGCCAGCGGGTTTGACCCCGCATAGCCCGCGCCAATCCAGCCCACAACGGCCAAGCCGGCCACAAATACAACGAAATTGATCAGAGTCTTGGACATGGTGTCCTGGTTAGCTGGCGCGAAGGGCGGCAAGCAGCCCTTCGACCGGTTGTAGTCGAACATCCAATTCGGCAAGCAGGACGCTGCGCATATCCTTGCGGAAAACGTCCAGCCAGGCGCCGGGGGTAACAGGCGGTGGTGCGGTTGCCGGCGCGGGCGCCTTGCCGTTGCCGTCGTCCAGCTTGGCGGCGCCATCGGCGGGCGGTGCAGCGTCGGCTTCGGCAGCGGGTGCGTCCACGGGGGCATCCCCGGGCGCCAACGCGGCGGCCTCGGCCAGACGCAAGCGGTCGAAATGCCCCTGCAAAAGCTTGGGGATCGCTCCGAACAGCGCGCGTTCCTTGGGCAGCAGCGCCCGGTCCATGATGGCGTCCACCACGGCCAGACGGGTCATCTCGCCATTTTTGGCCGCGACCATACCGCGCAGACGGCTGCGCAGATTTCCCACGCTGGTCTCCATCGTGTGCTGCAACGACAGGTAGCGCTGACGAAAATTCGAGTAATCGGCCTCGGCCTGCTCGACGGCCGCCGACTTCTTGGCCGGCGCCTGTCCTGGCACGATCCGCTTGGCGCTTGTGGCCGCCGTGTCGCTGGCGATGGCGTCGGCCAGCGTCGTGCGCACGCGCGCGCATTCCCGCTCTTCGGCGCTGCTGAACATGCGCGCGCCGGGGGCGATCACCGGCGGGCTCGTGTTCAGGGCCGCGGACAGTGCGATCGCGTCCGTCCAGCCAAGCCACTGGCTTAAATGGTCGGATAACGATTGCCTGGATTCCGGAACGTCGACATCCGTCAGGCGAGTCAGCAAGCGAATGAGCGTCGGGCCGCTTAAACCTGTGCGCTGTGGGGCTTGCAACATACCACCAGAGTCAAAAAGGGGGGAGTTTACACGCTGGCGGGCCGGCTAAGGGCGGGGGGGCCTTGGGGACCATGTAAATGGGGCCGCATCCCTTGCCGCCACCCACGAGTCGTGCTTGCCGGGTGTATCGCGCCAGAGCGGAAGGCGCGGGCGGGGCTGGCCGGCAGGTGGCGGGCGGCAGGGCAGGGGCGGGGCTGACAGAACGGAAGATGAGACGGCAGCAAGCGGTGGTAGATTGATGCGCGGCCTTTGCCAAGGCCGAAGCCCGGACCTGGGCAAAGACGGAAGGCCGGACCTGGGCGAGGCCAAGGCCAAGGCCGAAGCGCAGCCAAGGCCAAGGCCGAAGCCGAGGCCCATATAGGGAAACTTCAGTTGCCACCGCACTTCACCGATTTGCCGATCACCCGCGCGGCGCGTGCCTTGGCCGCCGGCGACCCGTTGACGGCGCTGAACCATGTGGCGCTGCGTGACGATGCGCCCGCGCTGGCCCTGCGCGGCATCGCCATGGCGCAACTGGGCGACTTCGCCCGGGCCAACGCGCTGTTGCGCAAGGCCGCGCGTGCATTCGGTCCCGCGAACCCGGTCGCGCGCGCCCGTTGCATCGTGGCCGAAGCCGAAGTGGCCTTGGCGTCGCGCGATCTGGCATGGCCCGACAAGTCGCTGGCCGCCGCACGCACCGCCTTGGCCATTCACGGCGATCCCGTCAACGCCGCGCACGCCGCCTACTTGCAGGCTCGGCGGCTATTGCTGCTGGGTCGCCTGGACGAAGCCGACCAGACCCTGGCCGACGTGGAGTTCCCGGCCATGCCTGCCGCGTCCCAAGCAATTCGCGAATTGATCGCGGGTGGCATCGCGATGCGCCGGCTGCGCGCGCACGCAGCCGGCGCGGCGCTGGCCCGTGCGGAGCACGCCGCGCGACAGGCCGGCGTGCCCGCCTTGGTGGCCGAAGTGGACCACGCCTTGCAGGCGCTGCATGCGGTGGCCGCCCGCCACGTCACGCCGGACGGCACGCGCGACCTGACGCTGGCCGACGCCGAGGCGCTGCTGGCGTCCCCGGCGCTGATCATTGACGCGTGCCGCAATGCCGTGCGGCAAGGCGAAGTGATCGTGCCTTTGGCCAGCCGCCCGATTCTGTTCGCCTTGGCGCGGCTGCTTGCCCAGGGCTGGCCACGCGACGTCACCCGTGAATTTCTGATCGCGCGCGCTTTTCGCACCGGCTTTCAGGACGATTCGCATCGCGCCCGCCTGCGCGTGGAAATCGGCCGCCTGCGGACCGCGTTGCGGCCATTGGCGGCGGTCACCGCCACGCCTGGTGGTTTCGCGCTGCGACCCCACGCCGATCTGGGCGTCATCGTGCTGGCGCGCCCGGTTGATGTGGCCGACCGGGATCACGCCGCGGTGCTGGCTTGCCTGGTTGACGGGCAGGCCTGGTCCAGCTCGGCCCTGTCGCTGGCGCTGGGCGCCAGTCAGCGCACCGTGCAGCGAGCGTTGGATGCGCTGTCCGCGTCGGGCCAGGTGCTGCCGCTGGGCCACGGCCGGGCGCGCCGCTGGACGACGCCCAGCGTGCCGGCGTTCACGACAAGCTTGTTACTCCCCACTCTCATGCCCGGTCAGTAGGATGAAGTTTCCCCTCTTTAAAGGAAGCAGCCATGAAACGAAGCCAAGCTGAAATCGTCCGTGAATACGGCCCGTTCCCCGGAGCCGACGCCGTGCATGGCGTCAGCTACGACGGTCGGCATGTGTGGGTCGCGCTGGGCGAAAAGCTGATCGCGCTGGACCCCGAGTCCGGCGAAACCCTGCGCACGCTGGACGTCGTGGCCAATGCCGGCACGGCCTTCGACGGCAAGCACCTCTATCAGATCGCAGAAGGACAAATACAGAAGCTGGACCCGGTAAGCGGCAAGGTGCTGGCAAGCATTCCCGCGCCGGGCGGCGGCGATGATTCGGGCATGGCCTGGGCCGACGGTTCGTTATGGGTCGGCCAATACCAACAACGCAAGATTCATCAGGTGGACCCGGAGACGGGCCGCGTCCTGCGTACCATCGATTCCAACCGCTACGTCACCGGCGTCACGTGGGTGGACGGCCAGTTGTGGCACGGCACCTGGGAAGAAGACGCGCGCGAATTGCGCCGTCTTGAGCCCGACACAGGGGCCGTGCTGGAAAGCATCGACATGCCCGACGGCGTGGGCGTGTCGGGTCTGGAGTCTGACGGCGCCGACCGCTTTTTTTGCGGCGGCGGCAGCGCGGGCAAGGTGCGCGCGGTGCGCCGTCCACGGTAGTCCTTTCTCTATCCAATCGGCGTCCTTGCCCGCGCGCCGCCATGTCCGCGCATGGCGGCGCGCGCGTTTATTGCGGCCAAACGCGCTAGGTCATTCAGCTAGGGTAAGTCCTGACAAACAGCTGATTGTCAGCCGTTAGTCAGGAAGGTTTAATCAGCACAAAGTTGCAACGCAGTCGTAGCCCCGACACCGGGAAGCTCGCAGCAGGCGTTTCCCCGCGTCCCCCGCAGGTGCAGTCACTACAAGCTGGTCCCATGTAGTCCACCAAGGAGACAAGTAGCCATGCAACACGTCACAAAGCCCCGCCGCAAGTTCATTTCCGGCGCTGCCGTCGCGGGCGCCGCCGCACTGGGATTCCCTGCTGTCACGCGGGCGCAGAACGCGCCCATTTCGTTGCGCTTCCAAAGCACCTGGCCGGCCAACGACATCTTTCACGAATTTGCGCGCGACTACGCGCAAAAGGTCAACGACATGGCCGGCGGCCAGTTGAAGATCGAAGTGCTGCCGGCGGGCGCGGTGGTCAAGGCGTTTGACCTGCTGGACGCGGTGTCGGCCGGCACGCTGGACGGCGGGCACGGCGTGGTCGCGTATTGGTACGGCAAGAATACGGCGGTGGCGCTGTGGGGCTCGGGGCCATCGTTCGGCATGGACGCCAACATGCTGCTGGCCTGGCATGAATACGGCGGCGGCAAGGAATTGCTGACCGAAATTCAGAAGGCAATGGGCGTGAACGTGGTGTCGTTGATGTACGGCCCGATGCCGACGCAACCGTTTGGATGGTTCAAGCGCCCGGTCACCAAGGTGGAAGACGTCAAGGGCGTGAAGTTCCGCACGGTGGGCCTGGCCATCGACATGTACACGGCCATGGGCGCGGCGGTGAACGCCTTGCCCGGCGGTGAAATCGTGCCGGCGCTGGACCGCGGGCTGCTGGACGGGGCCGAGTTCAACAATGCGTCGTCCGACCTGGCGCTGGGCTTTCAGGACGTGTCCAAGATCTGCATGCTGCAAAGCTTTCACCAAAGCGCCGAGCAGTTCGAGGTGCTGTTCAACAAGGCCAAGTACGACTCGCTGCCGCCGCACTTGAAGCACGTGCTTAGCTACGCGGCGCAGGCCAGCAGCGCCGATATGTCGTGGAAGGCGGCAAACCGCTATTCGCAGGACTACATCAAGCTGCAGAAGGAACACAACGTCAAGTTCTACAAGACGCCGGACGCCATCTTGCAGCAACAGTTGAAGATCTGGGACGAGATGATCGCCAAGCGTTCCGCCGAGAATCCGCTGTTCAAGAAAGTGCTGGATTCGCAGCGCGCATTTGCCGAGCGGGTGGGGCGTTGGCACGGGGATACCTCTGTCAATTACCGGATGGCCTACAACCATTATTTTTCGCGCACCAGCAAGCCGGCCTGACCCCGTCCCAGGCCCATCGATGCTTCGTCTTATCCGCCTGATCGACCGCGTCTCCACCTTCGTCGGCAAGACCTTTGCCTGGCTGATCGTTGTGCTGACCCTGCACGTGTGCTGGGAGGTGGCGGCGCGGTATCTGCTGAACCAACCCAGCGCGTGGGCGTTCGACATGCAGATGATGTATTACGGCGTGCTGTTCATGATGGCCGGCGCCTACACGCTGGCCAAGAACGGCCACGTGCGCGGCGACATCCTTTACGGCTTTCTGCCGCCGCGCGTGCAGGCTGGCTTGGACCTGCTGCTGTATCTGGTGTTCTTCTTTCCCGGCGCCATCGCGCTGGCCTGGGCGGGCTGGTATTACGCCGGCTACTCCATCGCCATCGGCGAGCATTCGTCGCTGATGGCCAACGGGCCGCCCATCTATCCCTTTAAGGCGTTCATCCCCGTGGCGGGCGCCGTGTTGCTGTTGCAGGGCGTGGCCGAAGTGCTGCGTTGCGTGCTGTGCCTGCAACGCGGGGCATGGCCATCGCGTGAGGAAGATGTGGAGGAAGTGGACGTGGACAAGCTCAAGAAGATGGTGCACGTCAAAGATGAAGACATCGTCCAGCTTGACCGCTACGTGACCCCGCCCGGGGAGCCGCGCCGATGAAAATCCACAAGGCCTTGTGGTTTGGCTTGTCGTGCATCGGAATCGTGCTGCTGATGATCGCGTTCCTGACGCCGTGGGGCGAGCTGACCACGGGGCACATCGGGCTGTTGATGCTGGCGCTGATCGTGGTGGCGATCATGCTGGGCTTTCCCACGGCGTTCACGCTGATGGGCATGGGGGTGCTGTTCACGTTCCTGGCGTACTACATGCAAAGCGCCGACGCGGGCCGGTCGGTGGGGCAGACGCTGGACCTGATGGTGCAGCGCACGTACGCCACGATGACGAACGATTCGCTGATTTCGATTCCGCTGTTCGTGTTCATGGGGTACCTGGTTGAACGCGCCAACCTGATCGAAAAATTGTTCCGGTCCATGCATCTGGCGTTGGCGCGCCTGCCGGGTGCGCTGGCGGTGGCCACACTGGCCACGTGCGCGATCTTCGCCACGGCCACCGGCATCGTCGGCGCGGTGGTGACGCTGATGGGGCTGCTGGCCATGCCCGCCATGTTGAAGGCGGGCTACAGCGTGCGCTTGACGGCCGGGTCGATCACGGCGGGTGGCTGCCTGGGCATCCTGCTGCCGCCATCGGTGATGTTGATCGTGTACGGCGCGACGACGGGCGTGTCGGTGGTGCAGCTGTACGCGGGCGCGCTGTTTCCCGGCATTATGCTGGCCGGCTTGTACATGTTGTACGTGATCGTGGTGGCCAAGCTGCGCCCCGACATGGCGCCGCCGCTGCCCGTCAGCGAACGCGGCGTGCCGCTATCGCCCGAGGCCAAGACGCTGGCCGCCGCCGGCTACACGCGCGCGTTGTCGGGCATGGTGGCGGCGCTGTTCAAGGGCCGGCGCAATCACGGCGTGCCGTTCGGCTTCATGCTGCGCAACCTGATCACGGTGTTGGCGCCGCTGGCGCTGACGGTATTGCTGGTGGCGGTGGTGCATCACGGCGTGACGCGACCGAATGTGGAATACGACATTCCGGCGGAATTGCAGCTGGGGTCGGGTGGGTTTGATTCCGGCCTGAGCGAGCCCGGCGCGGACGGCCTGGCCGAACCGCCGGGCGGGGGATTGGCGGAGCCGCCCGTCGGGGGATTGGCGGAGCCTCCCATGGGTGGCTTGGCGGAACCTGCCGCTGGCGAGTTGGCTGAACCGCCATCGGCCGACGCGGGGGCAGGGGGCCTTAGCGAGCCTCCGGGCACGCCGCAGCCCGGGTCGGCGTCGGGGGCTTCGCAGCCGGCGGCCACGACGGGCGCACCATCCGAAGCACCGTCCGACGCACCGCCCGACGCACCGGCCGGAGCACCGCCCGGAGCACCATCCGGCGCCGCCACCGAACCTGCGCAATCCGCGCAATCGCCCGGCGCCGCGGACTCGTCCGCCTCTGCGTCCCGGCCGGCGCCCACCGGGTTCTGGATATTCGTCGCGGTCTGCGCGGTGGTGCTGGCCGTGTTCTATGCCGCGCTGACGTGGGCGCGGCTGGAAATCTTCAAGATGCTGATGGGCTCGTTCTTTCCCTTGGCCGTGATGATCGCCGCCGTGCTGGGCTCTATCGCGTTCGGCCTGGCCACGCCCAGCGAAGCGGCGGCCATGGGGGCCATGGGCGGCGCCTTGCTGGCCTTGGCCTACCGCCGGCTGAACCTGCCCGTGCTGCGCGAATCCGTCTTCCTTACCGCCAAAACCACCGCGATGGTGTGCTGGCTGTTTGTGGGCTCGTCCATCTTTTCCGCCGCGTTCGCGCTGCTGGGCGGCCAGCGCATCATTGAAGAATGGGTGCTGTCGCTGGGCTTGACGCCGATTCAATTCCTGCTGCTGGCGCAGGTCATCATCTTTTTGCTGGGCTGGCCGCTGGAGTGGACCGAGATCATCGTGATCTTCATGCCCATCTTCGTGCCCCTGTTGAACGCCTTCGGCATCGACCCGCTGTTCTTCGGCCTGCTGGTGGCGCTGAACCTGCAAACTGCCTTCCTGTCGCCGCCCGTGGCCATGTCGGCCTTCTATTTAAAGGGCGTATCGCCGCCGCACGTGACGTTGAACCAGATCTTCCTGGGCATGATGCCGTTCATGGGGATCCAGGTGGTGGCGATTTTCCTGTTGTACGTGTTCCCGGGCATCGGCATGTGGCTGCCCACGGTGCTGTATCGCTAAGCCGGGCGATCTGCCCGGTGGCGAATGTGCCGGCGTGTTGCCGGCGCGTTGTCGCTGCGTTGTCGGCGCTTCGCCCGCGCATTGCTCACGCTTTGCCCGGGACTATTCGCGCACCAGATACGCCTGCCCACCCGGCGCCAGATACGGCGTCAGGTCCTTGAACGGCACCGTCGCGTGGGTGCCCAGGCACACACCCATCGCGTGGCCCACGCCTGATACCGACAGGGTCAGCACGCCCGGCGCCTCGGTTCCCAGGGCCAGATAGCTGGGCCAGACGTCCGAGCACTCCTTTAGCGAGTCATCGTCCGCGCCCTCGATCTTCACGTCGGCCTGCGGCGCGCGGGCCTTGTCGATCAGCGCAAGCAGGGTGGGGCTGGCTTCGCGCCAGCCGTTTTCGCCCGGCACGTACGCGTCCAGCACGCGGTTCCAATCCAGGTAGTTGCCTTGAAGCAGGTCGAAGGTGTAGGGCTCGAAATGATTGTCGGGGTGCGCGCCGCCGCAATACAGGCTGCCGGATTCGGTCACGGTCATCAGCGCGGTGGACAGCCACTGCACGGTAATGGCTTCGTCGTCATAGCTGCCCAGCGTGCCGGCGGCCGGGTTGCCGTCGGTGTAGGCCGTCGCCTTGCAAGCCAGCGCCGCCAGGCTCATCTGCCAGTGGCGCTGTTCAAGCAGCGCATTGACGCGCGCCATCACTTGCGGATCGGGGTGGCGGCTAAGGCGGGGGTAGATGAACTGGGTGCGGGGATCGCGCCACATCTGGTAGGCGACGGCCCCCGCGCCGCTGTCGGGGCCGACAGGTTTGGCGTAACCGGCCAGCTTCAAGGTCTCATAAGGCGCGTTGTTGGCGTTGATGCGCACGCCGTGACTGATGCCGCTGCCCATGCCGCCGCTGATCGCATCGGTAACGGCCTGCGCGCTGTCCGGCGCCAGCGCGCGGGGATCGTACTGCGCCACGCGGCGCAGCGCGAAGGCGCGTTGTTTGCCCGTGCGGGCATCGACCCAATGGCCGCGATATCCGTCGCTATCGCGGTGCCCTTGCCACGTGGCGGCCGCGGCGGCCTCCGTGTCCGGGGCGATGCCCGCTTCCTGTATTTCATGAAATAGACGGGGTTCCGCCAGTGCTTCGGGCGTGCCCTTCAAGGGAATGTCGACGCCATGCTTGGGATAGAAATACCGGCCCGTCACGGGACTGCCGTCCGACCCCTGACCCTCCAGCTCCATCACCACCTCGCCCGCGCCTTCTAGCGTGCCGACGTAGACGCTGCGTAAGCTGGTTTCGGCCGACGCGGCACTGGCCGCCACGGCATTGGCCGCCACGGCACTGGCCGCCACAACGTAGAGGGGCGATGCGATCAGCGCCAGTGCGGCAAGCATCAGACGGACAAGCGGGATAGGGGACATGGCGCAGTGTGGAACACGGATGACAACGGGATGATAGCGGCCCCGTTCAGTCCGGATCACCGGCAGTGTCAATATCGTCACTTGCCAATCGGTGTGACGCCAGCAAAGACCCGCCCGCCTGGGTGCGCGAGGTATGCGCGCGGTGGCTGGCGGGCACGCCGGCCGCCGCGACCGAACGCCTGTGCAAGCGCGCACAGCGGTCGGTCGAACCCTGGCGGCTGCGTTCAAAGCTGGCTCATGCCGCCATCCACGATGATCTCGGTGCCTACGATAAACGCGGATTCCGGCGCCGCCAGATGCAGCACGGTCGAGGCCAGTTCCTGCGGCGTGCCGAAACGGCCCAGCGGAATCTGCGCTTGAATGCTGGCGGCCGTTCTTTCCAGGCTGGCCGCGTCCAGGCCCAGCTTGCCGTAGATGGGGGTCGCGATCGGGCCGGGGCTGACCACGTTCACGCGGATGCCTCGGGGCAGCAGCTCTGCCGACAGCGTCTTGGCCAGAGAAATAAGCGCGGCCTTGCTGGCGGCATAGATGCTGGAGGCCGGCATGCCGATGTGGGCGTTGATCGAGCCGTTCAGCACGATGGACGCACCCGGATTCAACAGCGGGTCTAACGCCTGTAGCTGAAAGAACACACCCTTGATATTGGTGTTGAAGGTTTGGTCCCACAGGTCTTCGGTGGCCTCGGCCAGCGTGGCGAACTTGGCGATGCCCGCGTTGACGAAAACGGCGTCCAGCCGCACGTCCGCCTCTTTCAGTGCCTGGGCCAGCGCAGCCGAGGCGCCCGGGGCGCCGGCCACATTGCGGATGGCCAGCGTGTTGCCGCCCAGGGTGGCTCGCGCGGTTTCCAGCGCGGCTTCGTCGCGGCCCGTGACGATGACGCGGCCGCCTTCGGCCGCAAACGCTTGCGCTGCCGCCAGGCCGATGCCGCTGGTGCCGCCGGTGACCAATACGGTCTTGTGTTCAAAACGGTTCATGGTGATCTCCTTGGGAGTCGTTCGATAAGGTGTAGCCATGTTGCACCTGGGGCGGCGCTTTGTCGTACCATCTTTCGAACGAACACGTTCGAAGGAATTGCACATGTTGACGGCCCACGAACTGGCGCTGCTGGAGGCCATCCGGGACAGCGGCAGCCTGTCTCGCGCGGCGGTAAAACTTGGCCGCGCGCCATCCTCCGTGTCGCACGCGGCCCGCCAGCTGGAAGAACGCTTTGACGCGTTGCTGTTCGACCGCCGCCGCTACCGGCTGCAACTGACTCCCGCCGGTCAGCTGCTGGCCGACGAGGCCGCGCGGCTGATGCTGGACGTGTCCCGCCTGACGCAACGCGTCAAACAAGTGGCCAGCGGCTGGGAAGACCGGCTGCATATCGTCAGCGACGAGATCCTGGAATTTGAATTGATGTCGCCGTTAATTCATGCGTTTGACCGCCTGGATTCCGGGGTGAGCTTGCGCTTGACGCACGAGGTGCTGGGCGGCACGTGGGAAGCGCTGCGCGAAGGCCGGGCCGACCTGATCGTGGGGGCGACGAACGAGCCCCAAGCTATGCCGAATCTTCAGTGGGCGCAATTGGGGGCAATGGAGTGGTTGTTCGCCGTGGCGCCGCGCCATCCCCTGGCCCAGCTGAAAACACCTTTGCGGCAGGATCAGATCCAGCAGCACCGCGCGGTGGTGGTGGCCGACACGTCGCGCGGGGCGGCGGCGCGCGGCTATGGCCGGGTCAGTGGCCAGCCGGTGCTGGCCGTGCCCAGCATGCGCGCAAAGATCCTGGCGCAACGCGATGGGTTGGGCGTGGGCTGGGTGCCGCGCCACCGCGTGGCGTCGTTGCTGGCGCGTGGGGAGTTATTGGAAATGGCCACCGAGACACCGCGCGAACCCAACATGCTGTACCTGGCATGGCGCGGCGGTCACGAGGGCCGCGCGCTGAAGTGGTGGCTGGAGCAGTTGCGCCAGCCGACGCTGGCGGCGGCGCTGATGCGAGGCGTGGACGCGTTTCGCTGATGTGCGAGACACGGGCGGTCAACCCGGCACATCACGCTGGCATGACACGCGGCGCCACGTCGCCATCAAACGGCGCGGGCGATGCCTTCGGCCGCCAGCGCCGCCTGCACACTCGGCCGCATTTCAATGCGCGCCATGTAGGCAGCCAGCGCGGGTCGGCCCGCCAGATCGATGTCAAAAAACCGGGCCCAGCGCAGCACCGCATACAGGTAGGCGTCGGCCACGCTGAAGCGGTCGCCAAGCAGGTATGGCGCGGATAGCAAAACCTCCGCCAGATAATCCAGCCGCTTTTCCACCCGGGCCTGCCACCACTGGCGCGCCTCGGCGGGCAGCGTCCGGTTGAACAGCGGGCCAAAGCCACCATGGATTTCGGTGCTGATGAAGTTCAGCCATTCCTGCAAGCGGCTGCGGTCCCAGGTGCCGTTGGGCGGCGCCAGCCGGGCTTGCGGCTTCAGGTCGGCCAGATATTGCACGATGGCCGGCCCTTCGGTCAGCACCCGCCCGTCGTCCCGTTGCAGCGCGGCGACGTAGCCCTTGGGGTTGATAGCCAGAAAATCGCTGCCGTCTTCGGTGCGCTTGGTTTGGTTGTTCACCCGCACCAGGGTAAAGGGCAAGTCCAGCTCGCGCAGCACGATGTGCGGCGACAGCGAGCAGGTGTCGGGGGCGTAGTACAGCTTCATTGGTGTCGGTCCTTCGGTTCAGCAACAACCGCGAGCATGACGCCGCCTCTGGCATGCGTAAAATTACTTCTTCAAAAATGTGGAATAAGCAGGGCTGATGCCATGATGAACCTGATGCACTGGCGGCTGGTGCTGGCCGTGGTGGACGCCGGCAACATCACGCACGCGGCGGCCGACGTGGGCATGACCCAGTCCGGCGCCAGCCAGGCCATCGCCAACTTGGAAGACATGCTGGGCGCGCCGCTCTTCACGCGCGAGCGTCGGCAGACGCTGCCCACGGCATTGGGCCTGCGCGTGGCGAACGAGGCGCGGGCCATGCTGGATGCGCTGGGGCGCATTCAACACATGGCGCAAGACGCGCGCGGCACGGCGCGCGGCACCTTGCGGCTGGCCAGTTTTCCGATGGTGTTTTCCACCATCCTGCCGCCGGTGCTGCGGCGTTTTCGGCAGCAGCATCCGGGCATCGACGTGGTGTCGCTTGAAGCTTCGGATGACGAAGTGCAAGCCCTGCTGGCGGCAGGCACCGTGGATGCGGGCGTGGTGCTGAACGCCGCGCCCGGCCGGCCCGTGTGCCCGCTTGGGCAAGACGAATGGATGGCGGTGCTGCCGGCCGCGCACCCGCTGGCCCGCGCGGGTAACGCCGTCGACCTGGCGGCGCTGACGGCGCAGGCTTTCGTGTTGGCCACGGGTGGATGCAGCGTGCACGCACAGAGCGTGGCGCAGGACGCCGGCCTTGCCATCCCCGACGTGCGCGCCACCGTGCGCGACTGGAGCAGCGCCTTTGCCCTGGTGCGTGAAGGCGTGGGCGTGGCGCTGGTGCCCGCGCTGACCCTGCCTGAAAACCGGCGCGGGCTACGCGTGCTGCGGCTGGCGAATCCGCTGTACCGGTCGTTCGGGCTGGCGGCATCGGCGCAAGCGGCGGACAGCGCACCGGTTCAAGCATTGTTTTCCATGTTGCGATCCCTGCAAGACAGCCGGCCCGGGCCTGCATCCGTGCCCGCATCGGGAACCGAACCCGAACCCTGACGCCTTGCCTTGATGATCCGGGTCGCCATGCGTGCCGAATTTGCCACATGCATACGGCGCGCCGATGCGTGTTTGCCTTTAAGCTCCAACGGATAAGCGGATCGCCACAACCGTCGATGCGCCACACACAACAGTCCCAAGGACGCATATGGAAGAGACAACGCAAGAAACCGCCATGAACTGGCCGCAATTGGTGGACGACCTGAACAAGCTGCTGCGCCTGAAAACCACCGTCATCGGCATGAAGCTGTTCGAAGACGAGGCCGACATGGCCGGCATCAAGGGGTTGCGGCGGCCGCAAGCCACGCACACCACGGACCAAATCGTCGGCATGGCCGCGCGGCTGGGGTGGACGGTGGGCATCACCGGCAACGATTTGGTCGGCGCGCAATGCCGCGCCGTGATCGGCCTGGGGCCACAAGACGAAGACTGGAAAAGCGGCAAGGACTACGTGGGCGTGTGGCACGCCACTGAAGCTGATGCGCGGGCGCGCCAGGAAGCCTTGTCCTGTGTGCCGGCGGGCAAGTATCGCGGGCTGGTGGTGTCGCCGCTGGCGTCGGGCCGGCTCAACCCGCCCGACATCTGCCTGATCTACGCCACGCCAGGGCAGATGATCATTCTTATCAACGGCTTGCAGTGGAAGAACTACCGCCGCTTTGACTGGAGCGTGGTGGGCGAGACGGCCTGTGCCGATTCCTGGGGCCGCGCGCTGGCTACCGGTGAACCCAGCTTGTCCTTGCCCTGTTTTGCAGAACGCCGTTACGGCGGCGTGCCCGACGAAGAAATGCTGATGGCGTTGCCGCCGCGCTACGTGCCCATTGCCATCGAAGGCATGAAGGCACTGGCCGCCAACGGCTTGCGCTATCCCATTGCGCCGTATGGCATACAGAACGACGTGCGGGCCGGCATGGGCGTCAGCTACGCACAGCCGCCCGCGCGCGGCACGTAAAGGGGGGGGTGCAGCGCGTCGGCAAAAGCGCGGGCGGCGGGCCCCAACGGCATGTCGATGCGGTGCGCCAGGTACGTCTCGGTCTCGACCTGGCTGCCGCGTCCCAGGCTGTGCGTGGGCAGGCGCACCAGCCGGCCTTCGGCCAGGTCGCGCGCTACCTGCCACAGCGGCAGGCGGCCCCAGCCCAGGCCCGACAAGATCAGCGCGTGCTTGGTGTCCTGGCCGCTGACGCGGCAGGTCTGCGGCGACAACACGGCAAAGTCGCGCCCTTCACTTAAGCCGGACGGATCGGCTTGCACGATCTGCAAGTGGTCGGCCAATTCCGGGGCGCCCAGCATGGCGTTGCCCGCCGGGTTGCTAGCCGAGTCGCCGGCCGCGTCGCCCGCCGAGTCGCCGGCCGCGTCGCCCGCCAAGTCGCCGGCTGCGTCGCCCATCGCGTAGCCCACCACTTTGCGCGCCAGGGGATGGCCGGCGCCGACTACGGCCACCATCTGCACCGACGACAAGGCCTGCACAGCGATGCGTGGATGGCGGAAGTGCTCGCCCGCAATGATGCCCAGCGTATGGCTGCCCGACAGCAGCGCGTCGATGGGACCGCCCAGCGGCAAAACCGCCACGCGCGTGGCCACTGTGGGATAGGCGGCGCGCATGGCCTTCAGCGCCGCGCCCACGTCGGCAATGGGAAACAAGGTGTCCACGACCAGTGACAGTTCCAGTTCGACCCCGGTGCCCATGCCCTGCGCACGAGCGCGCATGGCGTCCACCCGCAGCAGGATGTCGCGCGCGTTGGCCAGCAGCGCCTGGCCTTGCGGTGTCATTACCGGGCGATGGCCGGCGCGGTCGAACAACGTCACGCCCAACTGCTGTTCCATATTGGCAATGGCGTGGCTGACCGCCGACTGCACGCGGGACAGGCTGCGGGCGGCCGCGCGAAAGCTGCCGGTATCGGCCACGGCGGCGAACACACGCAGTTGGTCCAGGGTCAGGGCGTCTATCATCGGGCGGGCCAGTGGCCGGTTCGGTTCGGTTCGGTTCGGTTTAGGCCAGTTAAATCGAGCGGCCGATCTAAACGATCGATCATTTTCATCGAAAAATAATCACTTCTCAAGATCGCGCGGGGCGGGCATGCTGGCGCCTTCGCATGGGTGACGAGGCAGGCATGAACCAGATTGAAACCCGTTGGGCCGGCGTGTGGGCCATTGTGGGCGCGGGCGTGGTCGCGTCGCTACAGGTGGGCAAGGTCATCATTGCCGCGCCGCTGTTGCGCCAGGACATGGGCCTGGACCTGGCGTCGATCGGCACGCTGACCGCCGTGTTTTCCGTATTGGGCGTCGTGGGAGGCATCGCCGCCGGCGGCGTGATCGCGCGGTTCGGCGCGCGCCGCATGTTGTTGCTGGGCTTGTCGGCCACGGCGCTGGGCACGGCAATGGGCGCCATCGCGCCCAGCTACGCGCTGTTGCTGGCGTCCCGCGTGGTCGAAGGCCTGGGTTTCCTGATGATTACCGTGGCTGGCCCGGCCGCCTTGCAGCGCCTGGTGTCCGCGTCCGGTCGGGATTTTGCCTTTGCTCTCTGGAGCTGCTACATGCCCACCGGCATGGCCATTGCCATGCTGGCCTCGCAGGCGTTCGACCACTGGCAGGCAGTTTGGTGGTGCGCGGGCGTGGCAGTGATCGTGTCGCTGGCCAGCGTGGCCGCGCTGCTGCCGTCGGGGCATGCGGCCCGGGCGCCTTTGTCCTGGCGCGGCATGCGGCAGGATACCGTTGACACGCTGAGCGCGGCCGGGCCAGTGCTGCTGGCCTTGTCGTTCACGCTCTACAGCCTGATGTTCTTCGCGCTGTTCACGTTCCTGCCGGTGTTGCTGATGGATCAGCTTGGCCTGACGTTGGCCCAGGCGGGCCTGTACAGCGCCATCGCCAGCGCCGCGAACATCGTCGGCAACCTGGGCGCGGGCGTGCTGCTGGCGCGCGGCTGGCGGCGATCCACCTTGATTGCCTGCGCCAGCGTGACGATGGGCGTGGTGGCCTTGTTGATCTTCCGGTCCGTGCTGCCGGCGATGCCGACCTTCTTGCTTTGCGTGCTGTTCTCGGCAGTCGGTGGCCTGATTCCCGCCACCTTGCTGGGCACCGCGCCGCTGGTCGCGCCGCGTCCGGCGTTGACGGCGGCGTCGGTCGGGCTGGTGATGCAGGGAAGCAACCTGGGGCAGGTGATCGGGCCGGTCACCGTGGGCGGCGTGATCGACCGCTACGGATGGGGCGCGGCGTCGACCATCGTGCTGGCGGCGGGCCTGGGCGGCGTGTTGATCGCGGCCGCGTTGCGGCGTGTGCGTGCGGCACGCTTGTAGGGGCCTATCATGATGGCCACCCCGTGCACGCCAAACCCATGCACGCCAACATTGCAGGAGCCGATATGCAGCCGTCCACCCCCCGCCTGGTCATCTTCGATTGCGATGGCGTTCTGATTGATAGCGAAATCATCGCCGCGCGCGCGCAGTCACGTGCGTTGGCCGAACATGGCATTGCGATCACGCCCGAAGAGGCCGCCCGCCGCTTCGCCGGCATCCCCGATGCCGACATGTGGCGGACGCTGCAAACCGAAAACGCGTGCACCTTGCCCGACGGCTTCGCCGGGCAGTATGCCGACCGCCTGGCGCATACGTTTCGCCAGGAACTGCGCGCCTTGCCGCACGTGCACGAAACCGTGGCGGCGTTGCGAAAGCGCGGGCTGGACCTGTGCGTGGCGTCCAGCAGCACGCCGGCCAAGTTGGAAGCGGCGTTGAAGCTGGTCGGCCTGTGGGAAGCCTTCGCGCCCCACGTATTCAGCACGGCGCAAGTGGCCAAGGGCAAGCCCGCGCCCGACGTGTTCCTGTTCGCCGCGCGCCAGATGCGCGCGGCGGTTCTGGACTGCGTGGTGGTAGAAGACAGCGTGCCCGGCGTACGCGCCGCCCGCGCCGCGCGCATGCGGGCGGTGGGCTACGTGGGCGCGTCGCACAACGGGCCGGACCAGCGCCAGCGCCTGCTGGACGAAGGCGCGTTTGCCGTCATCGACGATCTGAGCCAGCTGCCGGATCTGCTATAGCGGCACGGCCACACGCACGTCGGCCCGATCCCCGATGGCGTCGCGGCCACCCTGCAAGCGTGCCGGACCCGCTATAGCGCCACGGGGACCGGCACCGGCTTGACGCGCACCGCGCGCAACACGCCCACCACCAGGCACGCGATGCCCACCATTGTCAGCGGCTGCGGCATCGTGCCGCGCAGGATGAAGGCGTACGCCAACGCGGCCAGCGTTTCAAAGACGATCAGCTGGCCGGCCAGCGCGGTGGGCAAGCGCTGGCTGGCTTCGTTCCAGCACAGCGTGCCCAGCCAGGAGGCGAACAGCCCGATGGCAATCATCAAGCCCAGAAAGCGTTCGGGGTTGGGGCCCAGCGGCATGTCAAAGCCGCCGCCGGTGGCGGCCATGCCGATCCACAGCAACCCGTAGCCAGCCAGCGCCAGTGGCAACGTCGCCAATCCTTGCGCGGTGGCCCAGGTGCTGGGGCTGCGGTCGGGGTGCGCCCGCAGCCAGTCGGCATTGCGCAGCGGATACCAGGTCCAGCAGGCAACGGCCACCAGCGCCAGCAGGGCGCCCACGGCGTAGCGCGACAAGTCGGCATCCGTGTTTTGGCGCAACGCTTGCAGCTCTACCTGGTTGACGCAACCGATGCCGAACGCAATCAAGGCCAGCGAGGGGGCCAGGCGCTTCCACGGCAGCTTGCCGTCGCGGCGCGCGTTCCGAAGGTTGGCGCACACGGCAATCACGACCGGCAGCGTGCCGATGATCATCGTCGGCACGGGGCCGCCAGCGCGTTGGATGGCGCTGGCCAGGCACAGGTAGTACAGCAGGTTGCCGATGGCGGCCAGTTTCAGCGCCTCGATCCAGTCGGCACGCCGCAGTTGCCGCAGCCGGTGGCGGTCCAGCCACGCCAGCGGCAGCGCAATCAGGCCAAAGGCCAGGTAGCGCGCCACCGATTGCAGCGCGGCCGGATATTCCGGCAGCAACAACGGCCCCACGAAAACCAGCCCCCACATCAAGCCCGCGGCCAGCGCGTAAAGGGTTCCTGCCCACATGCCTTGCTCTCCTGCGTATCGATGGGGGCAGTCTAGCCAAGGACGGGCCGGCAAATCTTGTACCAGATTGCGGAGTGGGCGGCGCCTGCGCGCGCATCTGCTGGGAGCTCGCGGCGGCCCTTATCCTGTCGGGGCTTCGAACGTGGGCGCGCGCCAGCCTATCGGCGCACCTGCTTCTGATAGCGGGCGGGCGTCACACCATAGCGGTGTGAAAATGCCCGCGTCAAATGCGCCTGGTCGGTCAAGCCCGCCGCCAGCGCCACCTGCGCCGGCGCAATGCCGTCCGCCAACAGGCGCTTGGCTTCGAACAGCCGCAGCGCCATCAGCATTTGTTGGGGCGTGGCGTGATAGTGCGACTGGAAGCGTCGCAGAAAATGAAAGGGGCTCAGTTCCGCTACCGCCGCCAGTTCGTCCAGCGTCAAGCGGCGCGACAGGTTTGCCCGCAGGTAGTCGATGACGGGCGCAAAACGCGGCGCGCCCTCGGTGGGCGCATCGCGCGGCACTCGAGCATGACGGCGGAACTCATGGACCAACGTATACAGCGCGCTGTCAAAAGCCAGCGGTTCATGTGTCTGCCATAAACGGTCAAGCAGGGCAGTGACGCGCCGCGCGCTGGCCGCGTCATGGCCGACGGCCATGTTGAACCACCAGCCGCTTTCGCCGGACACCCGCGCCACCACGTCGGCGTCGATGTACACCATGCGATAGCGCCAGCCACCCACCGTTTCGGCGCGACCGGTGTGCAGCTCGTCAGGGTTCATCAACACGACCGAGCCCGAAGGCGCCAGGTGGTCCGCCCCGCGATACCGGAAGCGTTCGACGCCGGATTCGATGGCGCCCAGCCCAAAGGCTTCGTGCGTGTGTGGTTCGAAGGCGTGGCGGATGATGTGCGCGCGGTACAGCTCCACGCCGGGCTGATGCGCGGGGCGGCGGAATTCGGCGCGGTCATTGGGATGATCGAACGCTGCCGGCACGCCCGTCAGCGCGGGGGCCTCAGGGGCGGGGGAAGACGGGGAGGCGGCGAGCGGGGAAGCCATGGTTCGGATTTAAGCACGGTCCGGAATCGTTTGACGCGGGGGCACGTCGGGGGCCAGGGCGGGTACCCGGGCTGAAGCCCGAACCCAAACCCAACCCCAACCCCAACCCCAACCCCAAACCCAACCCGAGTCCAAGTTCAACCCGCTACCCCAGCATCGCTTTCGCTCGTCCCAACAACAGTTCGCGTTCGCGAGCGTTGCGGGTCATGCCGGCCGCGCGCTCGAATTGCTCGTGCGCTTCGGCGTTGCGGTTTAATCTGGCCAGCAGATCGCCGCGTACGCTGGGCAGCCAGTGATAGTTGGCCAGCGCGGGCTCGCCGGCCAGGGCGTCGACCAAGTCCAGCGCCGCCTGCGGCCCGAACGCCATGCCCACGGCCACGGCGCGGTTCAGCGCGACCACGGGTGAGGGCACCAACAGCACCAGCGCGTCGTATAGCGCAACGATGCGCGGCCAGTCGGTGTCGTCGGGCGTAGCCGCGCGCGCGTGGCAGGCGGCAAGCTCGGCTTGCAGGACGTAAGGGCCGGGCAGCCCGCCCAGCGCGGCGGCGCGGGCCAGGGCGGCCAGCCCGCGCCGGATCAGCAAGGGGTCCCAGCGGGCGCGGTCCTGGTCCATCAGCAGGACGGGCCGGCCCTGGGCATCCGTGCGCGCGTGCAGTCGCGAGGCTTGCAGTTCCATCAGCGCCGCCAGCCCGTGCACCTCGGCGTCGTTCGGGGTCAGTTCGGCCAGGATGCGGCCCAGTCGCAGTGCCTCATCGCACAGCGCCGGGCGCGTCCAGTGGTCGCCGGAGGTGGCCGAATAGCCTTCGTTGAAGATCAGGTATATGACTTCCAGCACGGACGCCAGCCGCGCGCCGCGCTCTTCGGCCCTGGGGACTTCAAACGGCACGTTGGCCGCCGTCAGGTTGCGCTTGGCTCGGACGATGCGCTGCGCAATGGTGGATTCCGACGCCAGGAACGCCCGGGCGATCTCGGCGGTGGACAGCCCGCCCAGCAGCCTTAACGTCAGCGCCACCCGCGCGTCGGTGGACAGCACCGGATGGCAGGCGGTGAACAGCAGGCGCAGCAGGTCGTCGCCGATATCGTCCTGGCGCGCGGCGTCCAGCGCGTCGACAAAGTCGGGCTCTACGTCTGCCTGCAAGGCTTCAAGCTCGTGGCCAATCTGCTCGTGCTTGCGGGTATGCAGCGCGTCCAGCCGCAAGCGGTCGCGGGCGCGGTTTTTTGCGGTAGTCATCAGCCACGCTCCCGGGTTGTCCGGTACGCCGGTGTCGGGCCAGCGTTCCAGGGCGGCCACCAGCGCATCCTGCGCCAGTTCTTCGGCCAACCCGACGTCGCGCACCAGCCGCGCGACGCCGGCGATGACGCTGGCGGCCTCGATCCGCCAGACCGCCTCGATAGCGCGATGCGTAGCCGCTTGTGTCATGCCTGTCCGGTTTTGTCGGTTTGGCCGGATGGCTCGACCTGGCCGGGCTCCATGTAAACCAGTTCCCAGATATGGCCGTCCAGGTCCTCGAACCCATGCGCATACATGAAGCCGTGGTCCTGCGGTTCGCGCGGCGCGGTGCCGCCGGCAGCTACGGCGCGGGCCACCACGTCGTTAACTTCGGCACGGCTTTCGCACGACAGGCAGAGCAACACTTCGGTGGCCTTGGTGGCGTCCACCAGCGGTTTGCTGGTGAAGCCCTTGAAGAAATCGCGCGTCAGCAACATGGCGTAGATGTCGTCGCTGATGACCATGCAGGCGCCCTGGTCGTTGGTGAACTGCGGGTTGAAAGTGAAGCCCAGCTGCTTGAAAAAGGCTTGCGATTTCTGCATGTCGCCAATGGCAAGGTTGACGAAAATTTTCTTGTGCATGGGGAGTCTCCGGGGAAGGGGCGGTGGGATCAAAGGCGGGTTCAGCGGGCGGGGGCGGTCAGGTCACGAAAGCGCTCGACTTCCTTACTGGGTTCGAATTCATCCAGCTCAAAAAGTTGGCGCACTTCAATCTCGCAGCGCTGGCCGGGAAAGGGCTGCGGAAAGCGCATGGCCCATTGCATCGCTTCCTCGCGCGAGCGCACTTGAATCAGGGTGTAGCCGGCAATCAGTTCCTTGGTCTCGGCAAACGGCCCGTCGATGACCTGGCGCTGGCCGTCCGAGTACTGTACGCGCCAACCTTTGGACGTGGGGTGCAGGCCGTTGGCATCGAGCAGCACGCCGGCCTTGGCCAGGGCTTCGTGGTAAGCCAGCATCGATGCCAGCAGGCTTTCGTCGGGCATCATGCCCGCTTCGCTGTCGGGCGTGGCGCGGACGAGGATCATGAAACGCATGAGGAATCTCCTTGATGGGGTGCGTATCAGGACGACGAACGGCATTCCTTCAAATCGACATCCCTCGACATCAAATTGCCAATATTCGGGTAACTACCAAGGCCAACAGCTTGTTACCAAGGTGCAGCCCTGGTTGCAGGCGTGCCCCATACACTCGCAGCGTTTCAAACCCTAGCCTTGTATATCGACATGAAGATGCTCTGTAGTTTTGCCTTGCTGGTTTCGCTGCTGTCCGGCTGTGCCGTTTACACCCCCAGTGGCTCCGTGGTGGTCGATCCGCATGACGGCGGCGGCCGTGGCGGCTTCTGTCCGCCGGGCCAAGCCAAGAAAGGCAATTGCTGACGCTACGACTGCCAGGGATCGATGACTGAAACGCCTGCCGCCGCAAAAGGCGCCACGTCGCGCGTGGCGACGCTCATGCCGTGGGCGGCGGCGGTGGCGGCGATGTATCCATCCGGCGCGGCGATTGCCTGACCCGAGGCCCGCGCGCGCGCCATCAGTGCGGCGTACTGCTGGCTTGCGGCGCTGTCGAATGACAGCACGCGCCCGGCAAATAACGCCAGCACCTGTTGTTCCAGACTGTCTTGCAAGACGCTGCGGCGCTTGCCGGCAGGCATGCAGGCCACGCCAAAGCGCAATTCGGCAACCGTGACCGCCGATAGAAACAGGGTTTCCAGCGGCTGCCTGTCGATCCATGCAATCACGGCATCCGACGGCGCCTGGCGCAGCGGCTCGGAGATGACGTTGGTATCCAGAAGAATCATTCAAACCCCGGCGGCGTGGCGGGCGTTTTGTCGCGCTGGTCGAACAGGGCGGCTTCCTGGTCGGTCAGTTTGGCCTGGCTGCCGATACGCGCCAGCAATGAGCCCAGCTTGACCCGGCCTTCGGGCTTGACGGCATCTTCGAGAATGGCGCGCACCTCGGCTTCCGTGCTGCGGCCGTGCTGGGCGGCCCGCACGCGCAGCGCGCGGTGCACTTCGTCGGAGATGTTCCTGACAGTCAACATAGCCATGATGCGATACGTCCAAATGCATTCGATGCATGCAGTTTATGAAAGTGCAGTCATTCGTGCAAATGTGGGGAGTGCCGCAATGACGACACTGCGCGTTCACATGAAACACGGCCCAAGCTCCCGCACTTCAACCGTGGCCCATTCAGCCGCCGGGCACTCGGCTGCCAGCGCCAGCGCTTCTTCGCGGGTGTCGACGGCCAACAGGAAGAAGCCGCCGATCATTTCCTTGGCTTCGGCAAACGGGCCGTCCATCAAGGAACGCTCGCCATTGCGGACCTGTAGCCGGACGCTTTCGGATTCCGACTTCAGCGATTCGGCGCTGACCAGCAGGCCCCGGCCTTTCAGGTCTTCGGCGTAGCGCACCATTTGCGCGTAGGCCTGGCGGCCTTCGTCGGGCGTGCGCTGGGCGCGTTGGCCCACGGGTTCGACGATCAGCAACATGTACGACATGGTTTTTCCAGGTTCTGGCCGACAGGCCGATGGGGCGAGCTTAACGCCGCCGCGCGTCGCTACGCCACCCCAGGCGTGAGACTTTTGTCAGCCTATGCGCCGGGAAAACAGCGACATAAAAAAACCGGCCTGGGCCGGTTTTTCTTTGACAAGACACGCTCAGGATCGCGCCGCCGAGGCGTCCGCCGTGGCGGCCGGCTTCGGCGCGGCCAGCTTCGGCGCGGCCAGCTTCGGCGCGTCCGGCTTCGGCGCAATGTCCATGATCAGCTCGACGCGGCGGTTGGCGGCGCGGCCGGCCGGCGTGTCGTTCGATTCGATGGGGCGCGTTTCGGCATAGCCCACCGCGCGCAGGCGGTCGGCGGCCACGCCGTCGCGCACCAATTCGCGCAGCACGCTGGTGGCGCGGCTGCTGGACAGTTCCCAGTTCGACGCGAACTGGCGCGTCTGGATCGGCACCGGGTCGCTATGGCCTTCCACCGACACCTGGTACGCGTTCTTGTTCAGGATGGTGGCCAGGCGCTTGATCACGTCCAGTCCGGACGGGCTCAGCGTGGCCTGGCCGGACGGGAACAGCAGTTCATTGCTGATGCGGAAGCTGACCGACTGCTCGTTGATGATCACATCCACCGACTTGGCCAGGTCGCCCAGGCCCAAGGACTCCTTGGACGGCGCCTTAAGCGGCGGCGCGGCATCGGCTACTTTCTCGCCGTCCTCGGCGGGAGCGGCGTCGGCCGTGGCGGCCGGCGGGGGCGGCTCGGCCCAGCTGGCCGGAATGGCGACGGCGTCGAACTCGGCGTATTCGCCGTCGTACTTGGGCAGCCCGGCCGTGGCCAGCGTGCCCACCAATTCAATCGGCTTGCCCGATGCTTCCGTTGCCTGGCCATGCAGGCGCGAGACGGCCAGCATCACCACCAGCATCGCTAGCAGCAGGGTGATCAGGTCCAAATAGCTCAGCAGCCAGTTCTCGGCGTCCTGCTCGGGCGTTTCGTCCACATGCCAGCGCTCGTAGCGGTCCTTGCGGTCCCTTTTTCTGGGGCGCCAGCCACTGTTGTCCGCCGCTTTCTGAGCGCGCAGTTGGGCCTGGCGGGCCTGTTCGATCCGCTGCGCCAGGGAAGGTGAAATCAGGCTCATTGACGCACGGCGGCCGGACGGGTGATGGACACGGGCTGGGCGGCGGCCTGGCTGGACGCTTGGACCGGCTTGACCTGGCCTTCCGTCTTGGGCGTGGCCTTGGTCGCGCCCTGGCCGCCGTCATAGATTTCGTCTTCAACGTGCAGCACGAACGAATTGAGCGTTTCGCGCACCATGGCCGGGCCGCGCTTCTCACACATCATCGAAATGCCTTGCAGCACCATGTTCATGGATTCCACGCGGCGGGCGGTGCGGCGTTCCAGCTTCAGCGCGATCGGCTTGCAGATCAGGTTGGCCAGCAAGATGCCGTAGAACGTGGTCATCAGGCCCACGGCCAGATGCTGGCCGATCATCGTCATGCTGCCGTCGCCCAGCACGGCCATCAGGTTGATCAGCGCGACCAGCGTGCCCAGCATGCCGAAGGCGGGCGCAAACGTGGCCATGACACGGAACATCTGCGCTTCGGCCTGTTCGCGGGCACGCAAGCGCGCGACGCGCCATTGCAGTACTTCAATGATCTGGTCTTCGGGGGTGTTGTCGATGATCAGCTGCACGCCCGTACGCAGGAACGGGTTCGACACCTTCTTCAGTTCCTGTTCGACCTTGTGCACGTCCGTGTTCATCCACAGTTGCGCCATCGACACCAGCTCTTCGATGTCGCGTTGCTGGTCGTGCTGGTCATTACGGAACACCGTGCGCACCAGCTTGAAGATGCGCAGCACTTCCGGCAGCGGATAGGCGATGAACAGGGCCGCGGCGGTGCCGCCCAGCACGATGGCCAGGCCGGGCAGGTTCAGGTACATGCTGGCGTCGGTGGCGGACAGCGCCACGACGATGACAAGGGTAAGCAGGCCGACGGCGGCGCCGATGACGGTAGACGGATTCATTGGATCTTGCCCGAAGGGATTGGCACGCCGAGCCGGAATGCCGGATTGTCGGGAATTCTAGCCAGCGCGCGGCCGAGTCAATCCACCGGAAAGCGGGGGGAAAGGGCCGGTAAGCGCCGGCTTAAGGGATGCTGTCAGGAACCCGAACGGCCGCGTTGGAAATAGGGCCGGGTCGAGGCGGCGCGTGGGGAAAATTGCGCCAAGGCGGGGGGTGAAGCCGGATATGTATATCATGAGCGCTATCTGGCGGCCCGAAGCACGTGGCCGCCGCGGCTTTGGAGAAGAAAATGACTACCCCCAACGAAAACGTCAGCATGGCGCTTTTCTGCGACTTCGAGAACGTGGCGCTGGGTGTGCGGGACACCAAATACCAGAAATTCGACATCCGGCCTGTGCTGGAACGGCTGCTGCTCAAGGGCAGCATCGTGGTCAAAAAGGCCTATTGCGACTGGGAACGCTACAAGGAATTCAAGGCCCCCATGCACGAGGCGAACTTCGAGCTGATCGAAATTCCGCACGTGCGCCAATCGGGCAAGAACTCGGCCGACATCCGGCTGGTCGTGGACGCGCTGGACTTCTGCTACACCAAGTCGCACGTCAACACGTTCGTGATCATCAGCGGCGATTCCGACTTTTCGCCGCTGGTGTCCAAGCTGCGCGAGAACAACAAGAAGGTGATCGGCGTTGGGGTCAAGCAGTCCACGTCGGACCTGTTGATCGCCAACTGCGACGAATTCATTTTCTATGACGACCTGGCGCGCGAAGGCCAGCGCACGGCCGATGCCCGCCGCGACAATCGTGGTGGCGCGGGGGCCGGCACCGCTCAGCGCCGCACGCCTGACGAAGAAATCCGCCGCAAGGAAGAGCTGGAAGCCCGCAAGACCCAGGCCGTCGACATGGTCGTCGAGACCTTCGAAGCCCTGATGGCCGAACGCGGCGACAGCGGCAAGATCTGGGCATCGGCGCTGAAAGATGCGCTGAAGCGCCGCAAGCCGGATTTCAACGAGTCCTACTACGGCTTTCGCGCCTTCGGCAACCTGCTGGATGAAGCGCAATCGCGCGGCTTGCTGGACGTGGGCCGCGAAGAAAAGTCCGGCACGTACGTGTACCGCGACAGCATCGACGCCGCGCCGTCCTTGCCCATGAGCCGCGCCGCAAATGGCAACGGCGCGCGCAACGCGCCGTCGCGCCAGGCCGCTGTGGCGGAAGCCGACGACGCGCAGGGCGACGCGGCGCAGGAAGAATCCCAATCCCAATCACGCTCTTCCCGCAAATCGCGCGGCGGCCGCCGCTCGGGTCGGGCCAACGGCTATGCGGCCGAGCAGGGCGCCAACGACGCCGGCGGCGAGACGCTGGCGCAGGACGAGGCTGCTTCGTTTGACGCGGATGCGGCCTCGCCCGTTGCCGCCGACGCCGACGAAACGTTTGCCGCGCCCCAGGCTTCGCCGCTGACGGGTGAGTCCGCGCAGGATGATGCGCCCACTACCGAGCAAGCCCCCGTTGCCGCGCGCGAAGGGGATCGCGACGTTGAACGCCAGGGCGAGCGCGACCGGGGACGCGGTGGACGCGAAGGCGGCCGAGATCGCGGACGTGATCGCGGCCGAGACCGTGGGCGCGATCGCGCCCGTCACGGCGCGCCCGTGAACGCCCTGGCCGATGAGTCGGCGGCGGGCGATTCGCTGCCTGGGAATCCGTCGGACGACGTCCAGGCCAATACTGCCAAGGCCGCCGAGGCCGCCGCGGCAGTTGCCGCCGCAACGGCTGCTACCGCCGCGACTGCCGCCGCCGCCGAGCAAGCCGCGCAAGCCGCCGCTCGTGAAGCCGCCAAGGTCGATGCCATGCGCGCCGACGCGCTGGCCCGTGCCCAGGCGTCCAAGCCCGTGCAGCCCTCGCGCCTGCCGCCCATGCCCACGCCGTTGCCGCAAGCACGCCAACCGCTGCCGGCCGTGAACATTGCCGAGTGGACGTTTGTTGAAGCGCCCGCCGAAGCGCGCCGCGAACCGGCCAACAAGGCGCCGGCCAAGGTCACCGACCCGTTCGAGGGCGCCGTGCTGCGCCGTGCCTCCGAACCGGCCGCGCCCGCGTCGGAATCGCCGCGGCCGCAAGCCCAGCCTGCCGCCAAGTCGGCCACGAAGACGCCGGCCCAGTCGGCCACGAAGACGCCGTCCAAGACCGCAGCCAAGACCGCAACCAAGACCGCAACCAAGACCGCGACCAAAACCGCGGCCAAGACCGCAACGAAGTCGGCCTCCAAAACCGCGGCAAAAACGGCGACCAAAACCGCCGGCAAGCGCGCGGCACAGTCCGCCGATAACGCGGCCCCGGCCGACGCCGATGCCGCGCCCGCCAAGTCCGCCAGCCGTACGCGCCGCACGCGCAAGTCGGACGACTCGGCGTCCTGATCCGTCAGGGTGTCATCGTCAGCTTCGGTCTTGCCCATGCAATATGTGCTGATCAGTTCGTGCCTGTTGGGCAACCCCGTGCGCTACGACGGGCGCGGGGTGCCCCACGGTGATGCGGTGCTGGCGCGCTGGCGCGACGAAGGCCGGGTCGTGCCCGTCTGCCCGGAAGTGGCGGGCGGCATGCCCGTGCCGCGCCCGCCGGCCGAGATCGAACCCGGCAAGCGCGCGGCCGACGTGTTGGCCAGCGGCGCACGCGTCATCGCGGTAACGGGGCAGGATGTCACGGTGCCTTTTGTGCAGGGAGGCCATGCCGCGCTGGCGCTTGCCGGGCAGCATGGCATCCGCCTTGCCGTCCTGAAAGAAGGCAGCCCGTCCTGCGGCAGCGGCTACGTCTACGACGGCCATTTCGCAGGCAAGCGCCAACCCGGTGTGGGCGTGACGGCGGAATTGCTGAGGCGCGCCGGTGTGCGCGTTTTCAGCGAAAAGCAATGGGACGAGGCCCAGGCGTGGTTGGCACAGCTGGAGGCCCAGGATGTGGGCTAGCGTTGGCATTCTGGTGCTGCTGGGGGGGCTGGCGTTGGTGGTGGTGATGGCGTTGATGGCGGCATCGGCGGCCAGCGCATCCCGCAAACGGCTCGGAACGCAAGACGGCAGCGATTCCAGCGCAACGCAATCCGCCGCCGGACGCTGGTCGCGGCGGTCGAATTCGTCGAATTCGTCGGGTTCGTCGAGTCCGTCGCGCTCTTCGCATCCTTCTCGTTCTTCACGTTCTTCACGTTCGTCAGGTCCGCTGCCGCGTATTGCCGCCGTGCTGTGCCTGAGCCTGTCGGCGTTCTTCTTTTACGCCTGGTACGCGTTCTACGCGAAGTGGGACTTCAACGAACTGGGCCGCTACTACGACCCCATCGATCAGGTGGTCTACACGTCGTCCGGCATTGTCTGGATACTGCCGGCGACCTTGCTGCTGGCCGCCGGCGGGGTCTTCACCTGGCGCGGTTGGCGGCGCTGAACAAGCCGTCTCCCCTAATTCCACGCTGTGTCCGCGCTTTTTCCGCGTTCATCCCCGCTTATTCCGTGCGGATGTTCGCCGCTTTCACGATCTTGCCGTTGTCCACGTATTCGCGTTGCACCTGTGATGCGAATTGCTCCACGCTGCCCGGCGACATGATGTTCAGCGCATCCGTCAGCGGCTTGCTGATGTCGGGCATGGCCGCCACCTTGTTGATCACCGCGTTCATGCGCTGCCGAAACGCCGCGCTGGTGGACGCGGGCGCGAAAAAGCCGAAGGTGGACGTCATGTTCGCCATCGGGTAGCCCAGCTCGGCAAAGGTTGGCGTATCGGGCCAGCCCGGCAGCCGCTTCGGCGACCCTACGGCCAAAAGCTTCAGCTTGCCTTCCTGGATCAGCGTATTGACCGGGGCCGACGCGTTGACCAGCATCAGCGTGAACTGCCCGCCCAGCGCATCGGGCACCATCTGCGCCATGCCCTTGTAGGGCACGTGCGTGATGCGCACCTTGGCCTGCCCGTTGATCTGTTCCAGCATCAAATGCCCCAGCGACCCCACACCCGCCGTCGCCAGCGACAGGCCGTCCGGGTCCGCCTTGGCCTGGTCCACCATGTCCTTGAAATTCTTGCCCATGAATTTCGGGCCGCCCACCAGATACACCGGCGAATACATCACGGCGGCCACCGGCGCCAGGTCCTTCAACGGGTCATACAGTGTCTTCATCACGTGCGGCGACAGCGTTACCGGGCTGACGGCGGTAAAGCCCAGCGTGTTCTCGTCGTGGGCGCGCGCCACGGTGTTCATGCCGATCATGCCTCCCGCGCCGCCCCGGTTTTCAACGACCACCGGCCGGCCCAATTCCGTGGCCAGCTTTTGGGCAAACGCGCGCGCGGTGTTGTCCACGATGCCGCCTGCGCCGTAAGGCACGACGATGGTCAGCGCCTGTGACTTGGTGTCGGCCTGGGCCTGGGCGGTGGATGAGACGGCGCAGGCCGCGCTGAATGCGCAAAGCCCCGCAAGCCGTTTGAAATTCAACATGGCTTCCCCTTGGTGTCGCGGCTGGGTCGCCGCGGATGTCGACGGCGCTGTAAAGCAACGCGCCGGCATGCAGTGTGTGCAGGCCGGCGCGCGGGGACAATCGGGATTACCCGGAAAGGGGCTTCAGTTGGCGCGGTAGCCCCGGCTGCTCATGCAGGAATCCAGCGAATGGTTGTAGGTGTCCACCATGACTTGCGTGGTCCATTGCGTGATGGTCGCCGGGTCGTACCCGCTTTGGTTCATGGCCCAGCGCTGGCATTCGGCCGTGGCATTGGCCTGCGCCGAGCTGACCTTGGGCGCGGCTGCGTACTCCACGGGCTTGTATTGCGGCTCGGGTTGCGCGTAGGCAACGGGGGGTTCGGCATACAAGGGGGCGGACGTCAGCGGCGCGGAATACACCGGCGGCGCCGTGTAGACGGGCGCGGCGTACACCGGGCTGGTGTAGGCCACGCCGGGCGATGCGTAGACGCTGGTTTGTGCGTAAGTGGGGCCGGAATCGGCCGCCAGCAGCAGGCCCACCGCGGCCAGCGCGAACGCGCCGCCGACCCACCATCCGGCCGAACTGCTGCCGCCACCGCCATGGTGGTGGTAATTATTACCGCCGTGGTAACCGCCGTGGTAGCCGCCGCCGTGGTAACCACCACCGCCGCCGCCCCAGCCACCGCCGCGTCCGCCCGCCATCACGGGCGCGCTTGCCACGGCAAGCGCCAATGCTGCGACAAGCGTCCGGCCTGTAAACCGTTTCATGATCTTGCTCCTGTCCGCCGCGCGCGGGATTACGGTCAATATGCGCACGGCGATAGCGCTACTTTACTGCTGCGCGGGCATCAAAAGTTGTTGCAAAAGCTACGGGGATTTCAACTGACTTCAAAACGATTCAGTGGCGAAAAGCGGGGAAGCGGTGTACTTTCTCGCGATGATGACGGCACGACCCCTTTCTGCACCGCAAGACAAGCGTCTTACCAAAGGCGAACGCACCCGCCTACAGCTACTGGAAGTTGCCGCGGCGGAGTTCGCGGAGCGCGGATTCCAGCACACGCGTATCAGCGACATCGTGGCTCGCGCCAGCGTGACGCAGCCGGTGTTCTACCAATACTTTTCCAGCAAGCAGGCGGCCTACGACGAATTGGTCGGCATGTTCGCGCAGCGCTTGCGCCAGGCGATTACCGAAGCGCGCTTGCCGGCGGGCCTAGAAGGCGCGGAATTGGCAGAGCGCATCCAGGGCGGCGTGCTGCGGCTGCTGGGCATCTTGCAGGAAGACCCCAACCTGACGCGCATCGGCTTTTTTCAGGTGGCCGAAGCGGAGGCGCTCAAGGATGAACTGGTAACGATGATTGCCGACAACGTCCGCGCAGAACAGCAAGCCGGGCTGTTCCGCCCGGAGATATCCCCCGACTGGCTGGCGCAGTCGCTGATGGGCATCATCGAACGTTTCACGCGCCAGACGCCGGATGCGCCCCAGCAGCACGCAATAGCGGAATTCATCACCCGGCTGTTGCTTGACGGCATCCGTCCCCATCGACGAGCCTCCTGACGGAGGCTTTTTTTATGGCCCCCGTTTTCGTCCGCCCCGCGCTCGCGGTCATTCCACGCGGGCTCCCGAGGCCGCCACCAACTTGCCCGCCGCTTCCCAATCCGCTTTCAGCAGATCCTGAAACTGCGCCGGGGTCTTGGCTTCGGCCTCCACGCCCAACGAGGCCAGGCGCGCCTGCACCTTCGGGTCCGCCAGCACCTTGTTCACGGCCGCGTTGATCTTGTCGCGTTCGGCGGCGGGCAAGCCGGCGGGCGCCAGCAGGCCCAGCCAGGAATCGAAGGCGTAGCCGGGCAGGCCGCTTTCGGCGACGGTGGGCAGGTCCGGCGCGAAGCGCGAGCGGGTCTTGCCCGTGTAGGCCAGGAAGGTCACGCGGGGGTCGTTGCGATAGGCGGTCACGCCGATGGTGGCGGCGGTGACGGCCTGGACGCGGCCGGCCAGCAGTTCGGTCACGGCGTCGCCCGTGGACTTCATGGGGATGTGCTGCATCTGCGCGCCCGAGGCAGCCAGGAAAGACGCCATGCCCAGGTGCGACGCGCTGCCGTTGCCGGCCGAGGCATAGTCATACGCGCCGGGTTTGGCCTTGATGGCCTGGATGAAGTCGGCCGTGGTCTTCGCGTTCAGGCTGGAGGACGCCAGGATGATGTATCCCGTGTTGCCCAGGTACGCGACGCCGGTGAAGTCCTTGTAGGGGTCGTAGCTCAGGTTCTTGTACAGGTAGCCGGCAATGTTGTGGCTGGCGGCGGCCAGCACCAAGGTGTTGCCGTCGGGGGTGGCGCGCGCCACCTGCGAGGTGCCCACCGTGCCGCCGGCGCCCGCGCGGTTTTCCACCACGATGGACGCGCCCAGCGCCTGGCCCAGTTCGTCGCCGATGGCGCGTGCAATGGTGTCTTGCACGGCGCCCGTGCCGTAGGGCACGACGATGCGGACGACGCGTTGTTCGGCGTGGGCAGCGCCGGCGCCGGCCAGCGCCAGGGTCAGCGTCAGGGCCAAGGTAGTCAAGGTGTTGCGGCGTACGGCTTGGAATCGGGTAGGCATGACAGCGGCTCGTTGGGATAGGCACGCGCCCCGTATTGAGGCGGGCGAAGGCGTTGGACTCTAAAGAATCGCGTGGCGCCCGCCAACGATTTATTTGCCGCTTGTTTATAGCTGTCGGGGATATAGCCCGACCGTCAGGCCCAGGTCTCGTGCAGGTGCGCCCATTGCGGTTGCCCATCGGCGCACGCCATGAACAGCGCGCTGGCGCGCCGCTGCGTGGCGCCGCCGTTCCAGGCGTGGCGTTCGCGATACGTCAACAGCGCCGAGCCGGCGTCCGCGTGGCGCACGGCCAGCTCGTCGATCTGGATCTTCAAGCCCGGGCGCAGGCCGCGCAGGCCGGCGAACAAGGCGGGCAGGGCGCCGGGCGGCAGCCGCTGCCCGTCTGCCGTAATCATGGTGAACTCGGGCGCAAAGGCGTCCAGCAGGGCGGCCAGCACCGGCGGCGGGGTATCGGCGTGGCCAATCCAGTGCTCGATGCGGGCGTGGGCGTCCAGCGCCAGGCGCAGGCTAGGGGTAGACAGGTCGGTCATGAATAACGCCGTGTAATCAACAAAGAACGCCATTCTAGAAATTTCGATGTCGCGGAAACACCGCCTGTGGGCCGATATACTGTTCGTGTTTTTTTGACAATGAAGCGGCCCATGATCAATCTGAATCGCTTGTCGATCTTCGTCGCCGTGGTCGATGCCGGTTCGTTCACGGCGGCGGCCGATGCGTTGGGCACGACCAAGGCCGTCGTCAGTTTCAACGTCAAGCAGCTGGAACAGGAATTGGGCGTGGCGCTCTTGACGCGCAGCACGCGCCGGCTGGCGCTGACGCAGGCGGGCGAGGGCTTTCATGCGGATTGCGTGCGCCTGTTGCAAGACGCCGGCGCCGCCGTCGATCAGGCGCGATCCGGCCAGGCGACTTTATCGGGCAGCTTGCGGGTAACGGCGTCGGTGGATTATGGCAACCGCGTCGTCGTGCCCGCGCTGGCGGCATTCGCGCGCTTGCACCCGGCGCTTCGGGTGGGCTATCAGGCCAGCTCCACGCAAGCCGACCTGATCGGCGAACGGCTGGATGTGGCGATCCGCGTGGGTACGCTGGCGGACTCCAGCTACCGCGCCACGCGCATCGGTGAATTCAAGCTGCTGTTGGTAGCCAGCCCGGCGCTGTTGGCCGAACATGGCGCGCCGCGCTCGCCCGAGGCGTTGGCCGCCTTGCCCTGGTTGGCCAATCGCCCGGGCCGCATCGACCACTGGCGGCTCACGGACAGCAAGGGGCGTGACCACGCGCTGCGCGTGGCCCCGGTGGCGCATGCGGACACGGCGTCGGCGCTGCTCGCCTTTGCCGACGCCGGCTGTGGCGTGGCCGCCTTGCCGGATTGGCTGCTGGAAGAGCCCTTGGCGCGTGGCACGTTGCAGCGTGTGATGCCGTCGTACACGTTGCCGCGCCAGCCGGTGCACGCCGTCTATCCCGACACCCGCCACGTCAGCGCCAAGGTGCGGCGCTTCATTGATTTCTTGCGCACGGGGAAATGACGCACGGCCCACTCCGCTGCCACGTCGGTTGCACGTCGGTTGCACGTCGGTCCCACGGGGCGGGCGTCGCCGCCACGTCGATGCCAGGCCGCTCCAAGCCCGCCCCGCGCCCAGTCTCGGTAAACCTCAGCGCGACAGCGGCGGCGTGTCGCCCGCGCCCAGGTCCCAGTACAGGCCGGTCATCAAGCCCAGCGCCTGGCGCAGCAGCTCGGGTGGCAGGTGTTCGTTAGGCGCGTGCTGCGAGCAACCGGGGTAGGAATGCGGCACCCAGATCGTGCGCAGGCCCAGTACATCCGTGAAGATGTCGTTCGGCAATGAGCCGCCCAGGTTGGGCAGCAGCGCGGTCTTCTGGCCCGACGTGCGTTCCAGCGAATCCACCGCCCATTGCACCCAGGCATCGTCCGGGTCGATGCGCGTGGCGCGGAACATCGATTCCCGCGTTAGCGCAATCTTGACCATCGAAAAGCCGTGGCGATCCAGATGCCGGCGCAGCGCGGGGATCAGGTCGTCCGGGTCCACGCCGACCACAAAGCGCAGCTGGCAACGTGCCCACGCGCGCGGCGGGATGGCGTTGACGGGCGTTTCGGGGTTGCCGGTCTTGTAGGCCAGCACTTCAAACGAGCACCAGCCGAATACGCGTTCGGCGGGTGACAGGCCGGGTTCGCCCCAGTCCGGTTCAATCTCGGGGCCGTCCGCGCCGCCGTCCACCTGGCAGTCGGCCAATGCGCGGCGCACGGCGGCGGGCAATTCGGTTGGCACCCATTCCGGAATACGGATCTGGCCGGTGGGCGACACGATGGTCGAGATGGCGTGCGCCAGCTGAATGCCGGGGTTGGAAATCAGCCCGCCCCAGTTGCCGGAATGGTGGCCGCCGGCCCGGGCCTCGATGGACAAATCAAAGTTCAGGCTGCCGCGCGCGCCCAGGAAGATGGTGGGGCGCTGGGGGGCAAGACGCGGGCCGTCGGAGGCAATCAGCAAGTCGGCCGCCAGCATGTCGCGATGTTCGGCGCACAGTTCCCGCAAGCCCATTGACCCGGTCTCTTCGCCCATTTCTATCAGGTACTTGGCGTTGAAGCCCAGCTTGCCGCGCGCTTCCAACACCAGCCGCAGCGCTTCCATGTTGATGGTGTGCTGCCCCTTGTTGTCGGCAATGCCACGGCCATACCACCGGCCTTCGGCTTCGGTCAGCGCCCAGGGGGTCAAGCCGTCCTTCCATTCCTTTTCCAGCCCACGGATGACGTCGCCATGGCCATAGCCCAGCACGGTGGGCAGGGCGGCGTCTTCAATGCGCTCGGCGTACAGGAAGGGCGCCAGCGCCTTGGGATGCGTCAGGGTGCGGCAGGTGAATCCCAGCGCTTCGAACGCCGGGCGGATCTCGGATTCCAGGTAGTCGGCCAGCACGGCGGCGCGCTCGGGGTTCTGGCTTTCGGTGGGCAGCGCCAGGCGCCGCGCCAGCAGGGCGCGAAAGGCGCCGGAATCAAAACACTGTTCCGCTTGGGCGATGGCTTGCTCACGGGTCATAGCCGGGCTCCGGTGGGGTGGGGAAGAGAAGAGGGAATGGCAGCAGGGGCCGCCGAAGGGGAACCGGACGCCATGGGATACAGATGGCAAGCCACCACGGACCCGTCACGCAGCGTCAGCGCGGGCCGCTCCACCTTGCATTGCGGCATGGCATGTTGGCAACGCGGGTGAAACGGGCAACCGGGCGGCGGATGCAAGGGGTCGGGGAACGACAGGCCCAAGCCCATGTCCGGAATACCCAAGCCCGGTTCGGGCGTCAGCACCGACGCCAGCAAGGCCTGCGTATAGGGATGGTGCGGGTCGTGAAACAGCTTGGCCGTGGGCGCCGATTCCACGACACGGCCCAGATACATCACCGCCACATGCGTGGCGATGTGTTCGACCACCGCCAGGTTATGGCTGATGAACACATACGTCAGGTTGAATTCGCGCCGCAGGTCCATCAGCAGGTTCATGATCTGCGCTTGCACGGACACGTCCAGCGCCGACGTCGGCTCGTCGCAGATGACGATTTCCGGGTTCATGACCAGCGCGCGCGCAATCGCCACCCGCTGCCGCTGGCCGCCTGACAACTGCCCCGGCGTGTTGTGGGCCAGCCGGGGCGGCAGCCCCACGCGTTCCAGCATTTCGATGGCCTTGTGCATCTTGGGGTTGGCGATGCCATGCACCTCCAGCGGTAGCGACACGATGGACGCAATGGATCGGCGCGGGTTCAGGGACGAATACGGATCCTGGAAAATCGGCTGCACCCGACGCGCCAGCGCGCGGCGGTCCATCTGGCGGATGTCTTGCCCGTCCAGCTTGATGGCGCCGTCGCTGGGCGGCGTCAGGCCCAGCAGCATGCGGGCCAGTGTGGATTTTCCGCAGCCCGATTCGCCCACGATGCCCAGCACCGCGCCACGTTCAACGGCCAGGTCCACGCCATTGACGGCGTGCAGCGTGCTGCGCGGCCGGAACATGCCTGATCGGATCGAAAATTGCCGGCTGACGGCTTCGGCTTGCAACAGCGCGCTCATGCCAGGACTCCTTCTTCAACGCGGATGCAGCGCCATTGCTGATGCGGCGAGTGCCCGTGCACGGGCACGGTGTCGCGGCATTGCGGCTGCACGTAGCGGCAACGGTCGGCAAAGGCGCAGCCGCGCAAGTCGCCCACCAATGACGGCACCACGCCGGGTATCGTGCCCAGCGATTCGCCGGGCGGGGTGCGGCCGGGCACGGGGATACAGCCCAGCAAGCCCTCTGTATAAGGATGGCGCGGCGTGGCGAAGATGTCCTTGACCGGACCTTCCTCGACGATCTGCCCCGCATACATCACCGCCACCTGCTGCGCAATGCGCGCCACCACGCCCAGGTCGTGGGTAATCAGCACCATGGCGATGCCAAGCTCGGCCTGCAAGTCCGCCAGCAAGCGCAGGATCTGCGCCTGGATGGTGACGTCCAGCGCCGTGCTGGGCTCGTCCGCAATCAGCAGTTCCGGACCGCACATCAGCGCCATGGCAATCATCACGCGTTGGCGCAGGCCGCCCGACAGCTGGTGCGGGTATTGCGTCAGCCGTTGTCCGGCAGATGCGATGCCCACTTTTTCCAGCAGTTCCACCGCGCGGTCGCGCGCCTGTTGCCGGCTGGCATGGCGGTGGTGGATGTAGTGTTCGGTCAGCTGCTCGCCGATGGCGTAGGCGGGGTTCAGCGCCGTCATCGGTTCCTGGAAAATCATCGCCATCTTGCTGCCGCGCAGCGCATTGATACGGCGGCTGCGCGCGGTGGACAGGTCTTCGCCCAGCACCGCCAAGCGGCGTGTCGTGCGCTTGGCGGCCTTGGGCAACAAGCCCATGATGGCCAGCGACGTCATCGATTTGCCGCAGCCGGATTCGCCCACCAGGCACAGCGTTTCACCCCGCTTGACCTGGAACGATACGTCTCGCACCGCGTGCAGCGGCCCGCGCGGCGTGGCGATGTCGACCGTCAGCCCTTGCACGTCCAGCACAATTTCTTTGTCGGCCATGGTCAGGCCCTCTCTTCAGGCGTCAGCAGTTGATGCAGCCCGTCGCCGGCCAGGTTGATCGCGAAGATCAACAACGCCAGCGCCGAACCCGGAATGGCGATCAGCCAGAACGAAAAGAACATGTACGCCTTGGCTTCCGAAATCATCAGCCCCCAGGACGGCAGCGGCGGCTGCACGCCCAAGCCCAGGAACGACAGCGAGGCCTCCAGCAAGATGGCGCTGGCCGCTTCCAGCGTGGCAATCACGATCAGCTGCGGCACCACGTTGGGCAGCACTTCGCCCCACACAATGCGCCACGTGGACGCGCCGGCCGCCTGCGCCGCCGCCACGTATTCCAGCGACCGCACCTGCTGCGTGGCGCTGCGCATGACCACGGCGTAGCGGTCCCATTTCAAGAAGCCCAGCACCAGGATCACCACCCACAGCGAACCGCCGACGATGGCCACGGTGGCCAGCGCCACCAGGATCACGGGCATGGACAAACGGGTCGTGATCAGGAACGACACGGCCATGTCCACCTTGCCGCCGAAGTAACCGGCGGCCATGCCCATGGCCGTGCCGATGATTCCAGATATCAACGCCACGCTGACGCCGATCAACAGCGAAATGCGCGCACCGTAGAACAGGCGGGACATGTAGTCGCGGCCCAACTGGTCGGTGCCCAGTGGGTGCAGCCACGTGCCCTTGGCGTACCAGACGGGCGGCGCGGTGCGGTAGGCCAGGTCCTGGAAGTAGGGGTCGTGGGGGGAAATCCACGGCGCCAGCAGCGCGATCAGCACGATGATCAGCAGGATGCCGCCGCCGGCCAGCAGCGCCTTGTTGCGGCGCAGCCGGCGCCAGCGCAAGGTGGATGCGGACAGTTCCATCGCGGCGGGGGCGGGTGCGCCGGGAACGGAAGGGGTAAGGATAGGCGTGGTCATGTCAGGACACCCGGATGCGCGGATCAAGCCACGCGTTGGCGATATCGGCGGCAAGCGTCAGCAGCACGTACAGCACGGACAGCAGCAGCACAATCAGCTGCATCACCGGATAGTCCTTGTACGTAATGCTCTGGTAGGCCAGATAGCCCAGGCCGTCCAGCGCGAAGATGGTTTCGATGACGACCGAGCCACCCAGCAGGTAGCCCAGCTGCACGGCGGCCAGCGCCACGACCGGCACGATGGCGTTGCGCAGCGCGTGCTTGAAGATGATCTTGCGCGCGGGCAGGCCCTTGGCGCGCGCGGTGCGGATGTAGTCCGCGCCCAGCACCTCGATCATGCCGGCGCGGATCAAGCGCATGAAAGCCGGCGCCACGTAATAGCCCAGCGCAATCGCGGGCATCACGAAATGCTGCCACGTGCCGCTGCCCGACACCGGCAGGATGCGCAGCGATATCGAAAACAGCATGATCAGGATCAGCGCAAAGAAAAAGTTCGGCAGGGCCTGACCCAGCACGGCAATCGCCAGGCACACGCGATCAATCACGCTGCCCTTGTAGATGGCGGCCAGCACGCCCAGCGGAATTGACACCAGCAGCGCAAAGCCCAGCGCGCCCATGCCCAGCAGCAAGGTGGTCTTTAGCTTGGACAGGATCAGCGGCCCCGCCTCGGTCTTGAAATACACCGACGTGCCGAAGTCGCCTTGCATGATGTGCCACAGCCAATCGGCGTATTGCACCACCAGCGGTCGGTCCAGCCCGTAGGTCTTGCGGATCATGTCGATGTCTGCCTGGCGCGCGCCTTCGCCGGCCAGCGCCAGCGCCGGGTCGCCCGACAGGTGCAGCAGCAGGAACGCCAGGATCGATACGGTCAGCGCCACCAGCGCCGCCAGGCCCAGGCGCCTGATCGTGAAATAAAGCATAGGACTTCCTCTAACGTTTCAGCCCGCCGGACGGGCATGTCGGCCGCCCGGCGTTACCCTGCGCGTGACTTCCCACCGGGCTACTTCCAGCTCATGTCCCAGAAGCGGACCAGTTCGTCGGAATACGGCTTGAAGTTCACGTCCTTGGTGGCGACGTAGTAGGCGGGCAGCGTCCACAGCGGCACGGCGTAGGCCTTTTGCGCGATCAGGTCCAGCGCTTCCTTGTAGGCGGCCTTGCGCGGCTCGCTGTCAATGGTGTGGTCGCCTTTGTTGAGCAGGTCGCGCACCTTGGCGTCGCGCGTGATGTCGTCGTTGCCGAAAGCGAAGTACACGGGCGTGGATGCCGACACGTCGTTGACCAGGTTGGAACCCCAGGTCTGGTGCGTCAGCGACGCCTTGTTGGCGCGGATCATGTCGCGCATGGCGGCGTACTGCAAGAAGTTGAGCTTGGCGCGGATGCCCACGGCTTGCAGGTAGTTGATGATGGCTTCGGTCTGGTTGCGCTCGCGGTAGGCCACGATGTCGATGTCGAAACCATTGGCGTAGCCCGCATCGGCCAGCAGCTTCTTGGCCAGCGCCGGGTCGTACTTGTAGGTGGGGGCGCCGTCTTGCGTGCAGCCCACTTGCGACGGCGTGCAGATGGTATTGATCAGCCCGCCGCCTTCGCCCACGATGTTCTTCAACATGGATTCGCGGTCGATGGCGTGGATGATGGCCTTGCGCACGCGCTCGTCTTTCAGTTGCGGCGCGGGGGTGCCGTCCTGGATGTTCATCTGCATGAACACGATGCGCATGGTGTTGCCGGTGACCATTTGCAGGTTGGGCATCTGGCCCAGCTGTTCGGCCTGGTCCTTGGGCACGCTCATGATCAGGTCTTCGCCGCCCGAGATGACTTCGGCCATCTGCGTCTGGCGGTCGGGGATGAAGCGGATGACCACCTTGCCGATCTTCGGCTGCGCCTTGGGCGAGTCCTTGAAGTAGTTGGCGTTGCGTTCCAGCGTGATGGATTTGCCGGGCTGGTAGTCCACCACCTTGTACGGGCCGGAGCCCACCGGCTTGGCGTTCATGCCCTTGGGGCCGACTTCCTGGTAGTACTTGGCGGGGTGGATGGCAGCGGTGGTGGACAGGTATTCCTTGGCGCCAGGGAAGGGCTCCTTGGTGGTCAGGCGCACCTTGTACTTGTCGATTTTTTCAACCTTGTCGATCCACGACACGTTCTGCTGCGTAACGGCCTTGTTCTTCGGGTCGGCCACGTAGTTCAGCGTGTACACCACCGAGTCGGCGTCGAACTCTTCGCCGTTATGGAATTTCACGCCTTCGCGCAATTCGAATTCCATGGTCTTGTCGTCGACCTGTTTCCAGCTTTTGGCCAGCTGCCCCTTGTATTCGTTCGTGACCGGGTCGCGGTACAGCAGCGTGTCCCAGACGTTGGCCGCGATGATGACGCCGATACGCACGTTGTTGAAGTACGGGTCGACGCTTTCAGGCGCCTGGTCGTAGGCCATGCGCAGGGTGTCGTCTTTCTTGCCCGCCAGCGCGGGCTGGGCGGCCAGGCCGGCGCAGGCAAAGAGGGCGGCGGCAATGGCCGCGCGTAGGGGCGCGACGGGAGCGACGCGGTAGGGGCGGGGTCGGGCGGGTGAGGCAGGTGTGAAGCGACTATCAGCCATGGTGAAGGCTCCTGTGGAAGGCACTACATGTACTGCGTATCCATCATCTCGCTCCGGGCCGCGCCACCCTGGTTTTATCGTTATCGTCCTTGCGCTGGGAGGGCAGGCTCAACCAGAGTCGGACGAAGGCGCGGTCTTGGGCGCCGCATTGGCGTTGATGCTTGCATCGGCGTTGATGCTTTTCAGCGCGGCCTCGCACTTGCGCTGCAAGTGCTGCCGCATGATGCCGGCCAGGCGGTCCGCGTCGCGCGCGTCCAGGGCCTCGGCCATGTCGATGTGTTCGCGCATGGCCAGATCCCATTTCTGGCGGTTTTCGTTCGACACGAACCGCAGGTTCTGGATGCGCGCGTTCTGCGCGTCGTACAGTTGCTTAAGCAGGCTGTTGTGCGAGGCCAGGCTGATGCGCTCGTGAATTTCGCGGTTGGTGCGAAAGTACGTGGGCAGGTCATGGCGTGCGTGGCTGGCCATCATTTCGTAGGTCAGCGCGCGGATCTCCGCAATTTCAAGATCGGTGGCGCGTTCGCACGCCAGTCGGCACGACATGGCTTCCAGCCCGCCGATCACTTCAAACGCTTCGCGGATATTGGCTTCCGACAGCGCCACCACCTGCGCGCCCCGGTTCGGTTCGATCTGCACCAGCCCTTCGGCCGCCAGCACGCGAAATGCTTCGCGCATCGGTGTGCGGGACACGCCCAACAGGTCGCACAGCGTGCGTTCGTTCAGGCGGGAGCCGGGGGGGAATTCACCCTGGATGATGCGTTCGCGCAACGCCCCGGCGACGGCGCCGGGCAGCGTGCGGCCATTGCCGGCAGCGCGCGGCGCCGGCGACACGGCCCCTTGCGGCGGCGCGTCGGGCAGGGCTGAATCGGCATGCGCCGACCCGGCCAAATCCCGCATCAGGCTAGGATTGCTGCTCATTGGTATACCAACGTTTCCCCGTGTTTTTTTAGACTATAAACCCCACGCAACGACTTCAATCATGGGTGTATACCCTAGGTTATCGGTGCAAAAACAATGGGATAGAGTGGCGCATGCCGCAAGTCCGCCTGCTCGGCCGGGGCTGTGTCAAAAGCCGTTTGAATCGCCGCGCATCTTTCGTTGGTATACAAATAATTCCACTGTGGGGCTACGCATGCTTTCCCTGAATTCCCATTTGTCCGGCCGGCACTTCTTGCAGATTCCGGGGCCTACCAACGTGCCCGACCGCGTCTTGCGCGCCATTGATCAGCCCACCATCGACCATCGTGGCCCCGAGTTCGGCGAGCTGGGCCGCGCCGTGTTGGAAGGGGCCAAAGCCGTTTTCCAGACGCAGTCGCCCGTGGTGATTTTTCCGTCGTCGGGCACCGGCGCCTGGGAGGCCGCGCTGGTCAACACGCTGTCGCCGGGCGACCGCGTGTTGATGGTGGAAACCGGCCACTTCGCCAGCCTGTGGAAGAAGCTGGCGGGCCGGCTTGGCCTGGACGTTGACTACATCGAAAGCGACTGGCGCCACCCCGTGGACCCCGAGGTGATCGGCGCGCGGCTGGCCGAAGACACCCAGCACCGCATCAAGGCGGTGTGCGTGGTGCATAACGAAACGTCCACCGGCGTCACCAGTAATATTGCCGCCGTGCGCGCCGCGATCGACCGCGCCGCGCATCCCGCGTTGCTGATGGTGGACACGATATCGTCCTTGGGCTCCATCGATTACCGCCACGATGCATGGGGCGTGGACGTTACCGTGGCGGGTTCGCAAAAGGGCTTGATGTTGCCGCCCGGCCTGGCATTCAACGCCGTCAGCGCGCGCGCGCTGGCTGCCGCCGATACCGCCGCGCTGCCCCGTTCGTATTGGGATTGGCGCGAAATGCTGACGGCCAATGCCAAGGGTTATTTTCCCTACACGCCGTCGACCAATCTGCTTTACGGCCTGCACGAAGCGCTGGCCATGTTGCAGGCCGAGGGCTTGCCGCGCGTGTTCGCGCGCCATGAACGCCATGCCCGCGCCACGCGTCTGGCAGTGGCCGCGTGGGGGCTGGAACTGTTAAGCCTGGACCCCGCCGCCCACAGCCCCGCGCTGACGGCCGTGATGATGCCCGAAGGCCATGGCGCCGACGCGCTGCGCAAGGTCATTCTTGAACGCTTCGATATGTCGCTGGGGCAGGGCCTGGGCAAGCTATCCGACCGCATCTTCCGCATAGGCCATCTGGGCCACTTCAATGACCTGACGCTGTGCGGCACGCTGGCCGGCGTTGAAATGGGGCTGGCCGCCGCCGGTGTACCGCACCAGCCGGGCGGCGTGCAGGCCGCGATGGAATTCCTGGCGCGCGCCCCGGATGGCGTGGCGGCTTAAGACCAAGACCAACCCAACAACGAGGGAAACCATGAACACGCTGATGCAGCAGGCGATCCAATTCGCCAATGAACACGAATCCACCTGGGACCGCAGCGTCAAGGGCAACTTTGGCGTGCACCTGAACGACCCGCCGCCCTGGAACCGCCTGCTGGGCCCCATCCACGACCGTGGCCCCGTGTCGGGCGTGGTGGTGGTGGACGGCAAGACGGTGGCCGAATGGGGCGAGCCCGAACGCGCCGACCTGACCTTCAGCGTGGCCAAGCTGTACCTGGCAATTCTGGCGGGCGTGGCGCATGACCGTGGCCTGTTGCCGGACGTGGACGAACCCGTGGGCAAGCGCGTGCCGGGCATCGGCTTCGATGAAGGCCAGAACGCCGACATCACCTGGCGCCACCTGCTGCAACAGACCAGCGAATGGGAAGGCGAACGCTTCGGCGTGTCGGACCAGGCCGATCGCTATCGCGCCGTGACCTTCGGCGTGCCGCCCGATGGCAAGAAGGGCGACGCGCGCCCCTTGCAGCGCCCTGGCACATATTGGGAATACAACGACGTACGCATCAACCAGCTGTCGTACGCGCTGCTGCACCTGTTTCGCAAGCCCTTGCCCGACGTGTTCCGCGAAGCCGTCACGCGCCCCATCGGCGCCAGCGAAGACTGGCAATGGGTGGGCTACGACACCGCCTGGGTCGAGATCGACGGCCAGCGCATGCCATCCGTGCCGGGCGGCTCGCATTGGGGCGGCGGCATGTCCATCAGCGCGCGCGACCAGGCGTTGATCGGCCAGATGCTGCTGAACGACGGGCAGGCCAACGGCAAGCAGATCTTGTCGCGCGAATGGATTCAGGCCATGCGCACCCCCTGCGCCATCGCGCCGTACTACGGCTACCTGATCTGGCTGAACGACCAGGGCCGCGTGTTTCCCAGCGTGCCGGCCACAAGCTTCTTCGGCGTGGGCGCGGGCAGCTCGTTCACCTGGGTGGAACCGGAACGCAAGATGGTGGTGATTGTGCGCTGGCTTAATTCCGCCCACGCGGATGCACTGTTCGGCAAGATCCTGGCGGCGGTGGATGCGGACAAGGAAACGCAGGTGTAGGATGAACGCCGCGCGAACCGCCGCCACCGGGTTCGCGCCGCGTCGACTTCATCCGCGTCGACTCCATTGATCAGAAAGGAATCGCCCCATGAAATACCGCCGTCTGGGTTCCAGCAACCTGCGCGTTTCGCCCCTGTGCCTGGGCACCATGATGTTCGGCGAACAAACGCCGGACGACGAGGCCGCGCGCATCGTTGCGTCGGCGCGTGACCATGGGGTGAACTTCATCGATACGGCCGACGTCTACAACGAAGGCCGCTCGGAACAGGTGGTGGGCAAGCTGCTGCAAGGGCAGCGCCACGACTGGGTGCTGGCCAGCAAGATCGGCAACGTGGTGGGCAAGGGCCCGAACCATTCGCATTATTCGCGTCAGTGGCTGATGCGCGGCGTTGAACAAAGCCTGGCGCGCATGGGCACGGATTTCATGGACATCCTGTACCTGCACCGCGACTTTCACGAAGAAAACCTGGAAGAGGCGCTGTGGGCGCTGGGCGACCTGATCCGCGCGGGCAAGCTGCGCAGTTTCGGGCTGTCGAACTTCAGGGGGTGGCGCATTGCCGAGGTGATTCGGCTTTGCGAAAAGATGGGCGTGCCCCAACCGGTGGTGTGCCAGCCGTACTACAACATGCTGAACCGTGGGCCCGAAGTTGAAATCCTGCCCGCGTGCAAGCACTACGGGCTGGGCGTGGTGCCTTACAGCCCCATCGCGCGCGGCGTGCTGACGGGCAAGTATCTGCCGGGCCAGGCGCCTGCCGCCGATACCCGCGCCGGGCGTGGCGACCGCCGCATGCTGGCCACCGAATTCCGTGAAGAGTCGCTACAGATCGCCCAGCAGCTGGTGCAGCACAGCGCCACGCGCGGCGTGCGGCCCGGGCACTTCGCGACCGCCTGGGTGTTGGCCAATCCGATCATCACCGGCGTGATCGCCGGCCCGCGCACGTTGACGCAAATGGAAGACTATTACGCCGCGCTGGACGTCACCATTACGCCTGAAGACGAAGCCATCGTGGACGGCTGGGTCATTCCGGGCCACGCGTCCAGCCACGGCTACAACGACCCGAACTACCCGTTCTTCGGTCGCCCCGTCGCCGGCGCCTGATCAGGCCGGCGTCGCCGCAACCGGTGCGCGCACCGGTTCGCCGGCGATGCCGTGCAGCATCATCTGCTCGGCCACGGACGCAATGCCCAGCCGCGCGACGCGCCCGCGCCGCTCGGCGTCCACCATGCTGGTCACCACGCCGATGAACAGTTCCGTCAGCGCCGCCGCCGTGATGTCCACGCGGAAGGCGCCTTCGCGCTGTCCGCGCAAAAAGAACGCATCCAACGATTCCTGGTAGCCCGACCAGCTGTTCATGATGTCGGGCTGCTGCTCGTTGTCGGGCTTCCAGTTGTACATCAGGAAGGCGGTCAATTCCTTGTGCGCCATGTTCTGGTGGATCAGCGTGCGCAGCGCCTCTCGCGGTGGCGCGGTATCCAGATGGGAATCCGCCAACGCCTTCTTCATGACGTGCGCGCAATGCGTGGTAAGGCGCAGGACCAGTTGGTCCCGCGTCTGACAGAAGCGGTATAGCGTGGCCTTGCTGACGCCCACGGCCTTGGCCAGTTCCTGCAACGTGGCGCGCGGCTGGTCCACCATCGCCAATGCCAACGCCACTAAAAACCGCTCGTGCCCTTGCCCTGCGTCGTCCGCCATTGCTCGCCCCTGTCAGTGTGTCCCATCCCCATTGCCGCGTATTGGAGCATGCACGATTCAGCTTGTGCAAACTTTTGCGATTTTGACAAGTTGAGCCTTTTAAAATCTTCTTAATAATCTTTTGATAATCAAATGAACCTTTATTGATTCAAATCAATCGTTCATGTAGCATCCGCAGCTTGGTGAAAAAACAGTGCCGCGGGGCGCAAGGTAAAACATGAAGAATCAATTGAAGCGGCGCTTGCCCTTGACGGTGTTGGGTTCGGCTTTGGCCCTGGTTTTGGGCCTGGCCGGCTGCGGTGAAGCCCCCAGCCAGGCGCAGGCCGACACGCCGCGCGCGGTGCAGGTGGTGCAGGTGCAACCGCAGCGCTACGCGTTGTCCAGCACCTTGCCGGGTCGCGTGGAACCGGTGCGCGTGGCCGAAGTGCGTGCGCGCGTGGCGGGCATTGTGCTGACGCGCAACTTTGAAGAAGGCGCGGATGTGAAGGCCGGCGACGTGCTGTTCCGCATCGACCCCGCGCCGTTCAAGGCCGCGCTGTCGCGCGCCCGGGGCGAATTGGCCAAGGCCGATGCCGCTGTGGCCGATGCGCAAGCCATCCTGAAACGCTACACGCCGCTGGTGAAGATCGAAGCCGTCAGCCAGCAGGACTTCGACACCGCCACCACCACGCTGAAAAGCGCGCAGGCCGCGCGCCGGTCCGCGCAGGCCGACGTCGAAACCGCGCAGCTGAACCTCGATTACGCCACCGTCAAGGCGCCGATTTCCGGCCGCATCGGCCGGGCGCAGGTGACCGAAGGCGCGCTGGTCGGCCAGAACGAAGCCACCGTCATGGCAAAGATCCAGCAACTGGACCCCATCTACGTCGATTTCAACCAGCCCGTGGCAGACATGCTGCGCATGCGCGCGGCGTTGCAGAACGGCAGCCTGGGGCAGGGCGAGGGCGCAAGCATCTCGATCACGGTCGATGGCACGGACCAGAAGCGCAGCGGCAAGCTGCTGTTCTCGGATATTGCGGTGGACCGCACAACGGGCCAGGTGTCGGTGCGCGGCGAATTCGCCAACCCCGATGTGTTGCTGTTGCCCGGCATGTACGTGCGGGTGGAAACACAGCAGGGCGTGGACCCCGAAGCCATCCTGGTGCCGCAGCGCGCGGTCACGCGCAGCACCGATGGCAAGCCGCAGGTGATGCTGGTGGGCAAGGACGACGTGGTGGAATCGCGCCCCGTGCAGACCGGCACCATGCGCGGTTCGGACTGGCACATCGTCGACGGTCTGGCGGCGGGCGACCGCGTCATCGTGGGCGGCGTGTCGGCCGCCGTGCCGGGCCAGAAAGTCAGTGTGGCGCCGGCGGCTGAAAAGGAACGCGTCGCGGCAGCAAAGCCGGCTACAGACCCGGCTTCCACCCCGGCCGCGAACTAAGCAGCCGCCCGTGCCCCGCGTGCATACCCAAAGGTAAATCATGTCCAAGTTTTTTATTGGCCGCCCCAATTTTGCGTGGGTGGTGGCCATCTTCATTTCGCTGGCGGGCCTGTTGGCGATTCCGTCGCTGCCGGTGTCGCAGTTTCCGGTGGTGGCGCCGCCCCAGGTGACGATTGCCGCCACCTATCCCGGCGCGTCCGCTTCGGTGCTGGTCGATTCGGTGACGAGCGTCATCGAAGAAGAGCTGAACGGCGCCAAGAACATGCTGTATTACGAATCGTCCAGCAGTTCCAGCGGCAGCGCTGAAATCACCGTGACGTTCGAACCGGGCATGGACCCGGACCTGGCGCAGGTTGACGTGCAGAACCGCATCAAGAAGGCCGAAGCGCGCCTGCCGTCGGCGGTAACGCAGCAGGGCTTGCAGGTGGAGCAGGCCAGCTCGAACTTCCTGATGATTTACGCCCTGACGTACAAGGGCGAAGACGCGCACAAGGACGTGGTGGGCTTGTCCGACTACGCCGCGCGCCACATCAACAACGAAATCCGCCGTGTCAAAGGCGTGGGCAAGGTGCAGTTCTTTGGCGCCGAAGCGGCCATGCGCGTGTGGATCGACCCGCAGAAGCTGCTGGGCGTGGGCCTGTCGGTGGCGGACGTCAACGCGGCCATCGCGGCGCAAAACGTGCAGGTGCCGGCCGGCAGTTTCGGCAGCCGCCCCGGTTCGCCCGAGCAAGAACTGACGGCCACGCTGGCGGTGAAGGGCATGCTGGATTCGCCGGAAGAGTTTGGCAACATCGTGCTGCGCGCGAACGCGGACGGCTCGGTGGTGCATCTGGCGGACGTGGCGCGGCTGGAAGTCGGCCGCCAAAGCTATGACTTTGAAACCCGTTTGAACGGCAAGAAGTCGGTGGGCGCGGCCGTGCAGCTGGCCCCGGGCGCCAACGCCATCGACACGGTCAAGGCCGTGAAGGCGCGTTTGCAGGAATTGTCCGCCTCGTTCCCCGAGGACGTTGAATTTTCGGTGCCGTTCGATACGTCGCAGTTCGTCAGCGTGGCCATCACCAAGGTCGTGCACACCTTGCTGGAAGCCATGGTGCTGGTGTTCCTGGTGATGTTCCTGTTCTTGCAGAATTTCCGCTATACGCTGATTCCCACCATTGTCGTGCCGGTGTGCCTGCTAGGCACGTTCGCGGTGATGTCGGTGCTGGGCTTCTCGGTCAACATGATGACGATGTTCGGCATGGTGCTGGCCATCGGCATCCTGGTGGACGACGCCATCGTGGTGGTCGAAAACGTGGAACGCATCATGGCCGAAGAGGGCCTGCCGCCGCGTGAGGCCACCATCAAGGCGATGGAGCAGGTGTCGGGCGCCATCGTCGGTATCACCTTGGTGTTGTCCGCCGTGTTCCTGCCGCTGGCGTTCATGAGCGGCTCGGTCGGCGTGATCTACCAACAGTTTTCGTTGTCGCTGGCGGTGTCGATCCTGTTCTCGGGCTTTTTGGCACTGACGTTCACGCCCGCCTTGTGCGCGACGTTTCTCAAGCCCATCCCCAAGGGGCACCACGAAGAAAAGAAGGGCTTTTTCGGCGGTTTCAACCGTATGTTCAACCGCCTGACCGGCCGCTTCGAAGCCTTGAACTCGCGCCTGGTCAAGCGCACCGGCCGCTATATGGTGATCTACGTCGCCATCGTGGCGGTGCTGGCCGTGCTGTATGTGCGCGTGCCGGAATCCTTCGTGCCGGCCGAAGACCAGGGCTATGTCATCGTGGACGTGCAGTTGCCCCCGGGCGCTACCTACAAGCGCACCGACAAAGTCGTGGCGGACGTCGAGCAGCACCTGATGTCGCTGGACGCGATGGGCGATGCCTTCACCGTGATGGGCTTCAGCTTTTCGGGCACCGGCCAGAACGCGGGCATTGCCTTTCCCACGCTGAAAGACTGGTCCGAACGCGGCAAGGGCCAAGCCGCGTCCGATGTGGCCGCAAGCGTGAACCAGCGCTTCGCGGCGATTGACGACGGCTCGATCATGGCGGTGAACCCGCCGCCCATCGACGGCCTGGGTAATTCGGGCGGCTTTGCGCTGCGCCTGCAAGACCGGGGCGGGCTGGGGCGCCAGGCGCTGACCGATGCGCGCAACCAGCTGCTGGCCAAGGCCAACAGTTCGCCCGTCATCGCCTACGCCATGATGGAAGGGCTGGCCGACGCGCCGCAATTGCGCCTGGACATCGACCGCCAGAAGGCCGAGGCGCTGGGCGTGGGCTTTGACACGATCAGCACGGCGATCTCGTCCGCCTATGGCTCGGCCACCGTCAACGACTTTGCCAACGCCGGGCGCTTGCAGCGCGTGGTGGTGCAGGCCGACGTGCGCGACCGCATGACGCCCGAGAGCATCCTGATGCTGAACGTGCCCAACAAGTCTGGCGGCATGGTGCCCTTGTCGGCCTTCGTCAAGACCGATTGGGAAAACGGCCCCGTGCAGATTTCCCGCTACAACGGCTACCCCGCGTTCAAGATCGCGGGCGACGCGATGCCGGGGCACAGTACGGGCGAGGCCATGGCCGTCATTGAAAAGATCGTTTCCGAATTGCCCCACGGCATCGGCTACGAATGGACCGGCTTGTCGTATCAGGAAAAGTTTGCCGGGGCGCAGGCGCCCATGCTGTTTGCGCTGGCGTTCCTGGTGGTGTTCCTGCTGATGGTCGCGCTGTATGAAAGCTGGGCCATTCCGGCGTCGGTGATGCTGATCGTGCCGATCGGCGCGCTGGGTTCGGTGTTGGCGGTGACGGTGCTGGGCATGTCCAACGACGTGTATTTCAAGGTGGGCCTGATCACCATCATCGGCCTGGCGGCCAAAAACGCGATCCTGATCGTGGAGTTTGCCAAGAGCCTGCTTGAGCAGGGCCACTCGCTGGCGGACGCCGCCATCCAGGCCGCCAAGCTGCGCTTTCGCCCCATCGTGATGACGTCGTTGGCGTTCATCCTGGGCGTGGTGCCGCTGGCGTTGGCCAGTGGCGCGGGCGCGGCCAGCCAGCGCGCCCTGGGCGTGGGCGTGATCGGCGGCATGCTGACCGCCACCTTGCTGGGTGTGATTTTCGTGCCCATTTTCTTTGTCTGGGTGCTGTCGCTGCTGCGCAAGAAGGGTGGGCAGCCCGCCCCGGACGCCTTGCCCGCCCAGCGCGCGACCCAGGAGTGAACGTGATGATGCAGACTTTTTATCCCCGCGGCCTGGGCGCGCTGCTGCTGACGGCCGCGCTGGCCGGGTGCTCGATGGCGCCGGTCTACCAACGGCCGGATGCGCCGATCCCGACGCAGTTTCCGGCTGACGGAAACCCGGCTGGGCAAGCATCGGAAGGGGCCTCGGCCAATCCATCGGCCAATGCCTTCCCATCCGCCGCCGGCACGCTGGATTGGCAGACCTTCGTCACCGACGACGCGCTGCGCCAACTGGTGGCGCTGGCGCTGGACAACAACCGCGACCTGCGCCAGGCGGTGCTGAATATTGAAGCGGCCCGCGCGCAATACCGCATCGAGCGCGCCGACCGGCTGCCGGGTATCAACGCGCAAGGCTCGGGCACGCGTCAGCGGGTGCCGGGCGACCTGAACAGCACGGGTAGTTCCGCCGTGCAAAGCAGCTATCAGGCGGGCATCGGGCTGACCTCGTTCGAGATCGACCTGTTTGGCCGTGTGCGCAGCTTGTCGGACGCGGCGCTGCAAACGTATCTGGCCACCGAGGAAACCGCGCACGCCACGCGCATCAGCCTGGTGGCGGAGGTGATTCAGGCGTATCTCACGCGTGACAGCGCGATGCGCAAGATGCAGGTCACCGAACAAACGCTGGCCAGCCGCGAGGCGTCGCTGAACCTGATCGTCAAGCGGCGCGAGGCCGGCACCGCCACGGCGCTGGACTATCAAGAAGCGCTGGGCCTGACCGAGCAGGCGCGCGCCGAACGCGAGCGCATGGAACGCGAAGTGCGGCAGGCCGGCAACGCGCTGGGCCTGTTGGTGGGCGTCAACGACCTGCGCCCGTATCTGCCCGCGCAGCGGACCACGTCCAACGTGCTGGTGCAGGACATCGCGGCGGGCGCGCCGTCGGAATTGCTGGAGCGCCGGCCGGACATTCTGGCCGCCGAACACGAGCTGCGTTCCCGCAATGCCAGCATCGGCGCGGCGCGCGCGGCGTTCTTTCCCAGCATCACGCTGACCGGCTTGTACGGCTCGTCCAGCGCCGACTTGTCCAACTTGTTCGACGGCGGGCAGCGCGCGTGGTCGTTCATGCCGCAGATCACGTTGCCGATCTTCTCGGGCGGGCGCAATGTGGCCAACCTGGACCTGGCGACGGTGCGCAAGGACATTGCCGTTGCCAAGTACGAAGCGACCATCCAGACGGCGTTCAAGGAAGTGGCCGACGCCCTGGCCGCCACCGACACCTTGCAACGCGAAGCCGCGTCGCGCCGGGCGTTGGCCGAGTCCAGCCAGGAAGCCATGCGCTTGTCGGAAGCGCGGTATCGCGGCGGCGTTGACAGCCACCTGCGCTATCTGGACGCGCAGCGCAGCGCCTTCACCGACCAGTTGACGTACATCGAGGTCAGCACGCAGCGGCAGATTGCGCTGGCGACCCTGTTCAAGGCGCTGGGTGGCGGCTGGCCCGGTGTGCAGGCGCCGCATGCCGGCGCCGGCGGGGCGGCGGCCACCAGCGCCGACCCCGCTGTGCGGTAGGCAACGCAATCAGGCCGCCTGGGTCGACCGTATCCCAGGCGGCCTGACCTCACGCCTTGCGCCATCCCGCGCCGGGAATCGGCGGCGCCGTGTTGCCGGTGGCTTCGGTCACCGGCTTGCCGCGCCCGATCAGCCAGGCGCACCACGCCGAGACCGCGCCGGCGAATAGAACGTACAGGCAGATCAGCCACGGCTGCCCGCCGCCCGTCTTCAGTAAGGCCGTGGCAATGATGGGCGTGATGCCGGACGCAAAGATGCCCGAGAACTGATACACGAATGAAATCCCCGTGTAGCGGACCTTGGCGTCGAACAGTTCGCAGAACAGCGCCGCTTCGGGGCCGTAGACGGCGGCGTAGAAGATGCCGAACGGGATGATGATGGCCAGCCAGATCAGCATCACGCTGCCCTGGCTGTTCAGCATCAGCCAGAAGCCGGGGAAGGACGCCAGCGCGGTAATCAGCGAGCCCCAGAAGTACACGCGGGTGCGGCCGATGCGGTCGGACAGCCGGCCGAAGAACGGAATGAAAAAGCACATCACCAGCGCGGCGGCCATCACGCCCGTCAGCGCCTCGGTGCGCGTGATCTGCACGGTTTGCGTCAGGTACGAAATCGAAAACACGCCGAACACGTTGAAGAACACGCCATCGATATACCGCGCGCCCATGCCTTTGAAGACGTTGCCCGGGTAACGCTTGAGCATGTCGAAAAACGGAATGCGGCTTTCGGCGTTGTTCGCCTTTACCGCCGTGAACTCGGGCGTTTCCTTGATGTTCAGGCGGATGTACATGCCCACCAGCACCATGGCGGCCGACGCCAGGAAGGCAACGCGCCATCCCCAGGCCATGAACTGTTCGTCGGTCAGCAAGGTCGACAAGAGCGCCACGGTGCCCGATGCCAGGCACAAACCGATCGCCAGGCCGATCTGAGGCAGCGACGCGTAAAAGCCCTTTTTGCCGGGTGGCGCGTATTCATAGGCCATCAACACCGCGCCGCCCCATTCGCCGCCCAGTCCGATGCCCTGGAACACGCGCAGCAGCAGCAACAGAATGGGCGCCCATAGCCCGATGGTTTCGTAGGTGGGCACCAGGCCGATCAGGAAGGTGGACACGCCCATGATCATCAGCGTCATCACCAGCATGCTCTTGCACCCGATGCGGTCGCCAAAGTGGCCGAAGACCAGCCCGCCCAGCGGCCGTGTCACAAAGCCCACCGCGAAGGTGGTGTAGGCCAGCATGGTGGACACCAGCGGGTCGCCCGTGGGGAAGTACAGCTTGTTGAACACGATGCCCGCCACGACACCGTACAGGAAGAAGTCGTACCACTCGATGGTGGCGCCGATCAACGATGCGGTGACGACCTTGCGTACCGCGGCTTCGTTTTGCTTGGACATTGCAGTCTCCTTTGGTGAAGGCGGGGGCGCTTCTGCCGGCGCCCGCGTGCCGGTCTGACTTCAGGTTCGTCGTTCACATCCTTATTGATCGCATCCGACAAGCGGCCGCAAAGTCAGCCGCCATCGCATCAAGCGGCGACCAGATCCGCGCGCCGCCGTGCCCGCTTGAAATCTTCCAGCATGAAATCGGCCGCGCGTTCGGCCAGCATCACCACGGGTGCGTTGGTGTTGCCCGACACCAGCGTGGGCATTACCGAACAGTCCACCACCCGCAGGCCCTGCACGCCGTGCACGCGCAGGCGTTCGTCCACTACCGCCAGGGCGTCGCTGCGCGGACCCATCTTGGCGGTGCCCGACGGGTGGAAGATGGTGGCGCCGTATTCGCGGCAGAAATGCAGGATCTCGTCGTCGGTGCGTACGTCGGGCCCGGGCCGGAATTCGCGCTTCATCAGCGATGCCAGCGGTTCGGTGGCCGCCAACAGCCGCGCGTGCTTGGCGGCGGCCACGGTCATGCGGCGGTCCAGTTCGGTGGACAGGTAGTTCGGCTGCATCGATGGCGGTTCGAACGGGTCGGCCGCGCGCAGCCGCACGTAACCGCGCGATGACGGGCGCAGCTGGCAGACCGAATACGTGCACCCGGAAAACGGATGCACCTTGCCCCCGGCCATGTCGGCGGACAAGGTGGCGAAGTGGTATTGCGTGTCGGGCGTGCGGCTGGCGGGATCCACCCGGCAGAACATCCCACCCTGGTTGATGCCGACCGCCAGCGGGCCGCTTCGGAACAGCAGCCATTGCAGGCCCATGCCCACACGCCCGTGCAAGCTGCGCAGCTGGTCATTGGTGGTGATGGGCTGGGTGGTTTCATAGATCAGCCGGATCTGAAGGTGGTCTTGCAGGTTTTCGCCCACGCCGGGCAGGTCGCGCACGACGCGGATGCCGAACTGGCGCAGCAACGCGGCCGGGCCCACGCCGGACAGTTGCAGCAGCTGGGGCGATTGCAGCGCACCGGCGCACAGCACCACTTCGCGGCGCGCGCGCAGCGTGCGCACTTGCCCGCCTTGCCGGTATCGCACCCCGCAGGCGCGTCCCCCTTCGAACAGGATGGCCATGGCATGCGCATCGGTTTCCACGCGCAGATTGGGCCGGTCCTGCGCGGGCCGCAGGTAGGCCACGGCCGTGGAGCAGCGGCGGCCGCGCCGCGTGGTCAGCTGGTAGTAGCCCACGCCTTCCTGGTCGCCCGTGTTGAAGTCCTGCACGTGGGGCACGTCCATCGTCCGCGCGGCGGCGATCATCGCTTCAACCAAAGGGTGAGGCGTTTTGATGGACGTGGCGCTCAAGGGGCCGTTCACGCCGCGGGTCGGCCCCGCGCCCAGGTCGTTGTCTTCCAGTTTGCGAAAGTAGGGCAGGCAGTCGTCCCAGCCCCAGCCGGGGTTGCCCGCGCGTTCCCAGGCGTCGTAGTCGGCGCGCTGGCCACGGATGTAGATCAGGCCGTTGATGGCGCTGGAGCCGCCCAGGGTGCGGCCGCGCGGCCAGTAGATGCGCCGGCCCAGCATGTTGGGGTCGGGGTCGGTGTAGTAGCCCCAGTTCACCACTTTGTGGAACATGGTCTTGCCGTAGCCGATGGGAATGTGGATCCACGGGCAGGTATCCCGGGGGCCGGCTTCCAGCAGGCAGACGGCGTGCGCGCCATCGGCGCTAAGCCGGTTGGCCATCACGCATCCGGCCGAGCCGGCGCCCACCACGATCACATCCACGGTATCGGACATATCGCCTTGTCTCCCTGTCGTCGCATCGCCGTGACGGCCGCCGTCACCGGTTTCCCGCGCGATGGTGACGGCGCGTTTTCCCTGCTTGTCGCGGCGGGATGCGCTTATATACTGGTTCGATCCGGCCGGTTTGCGTTGCGCACCCGGCCGTCATCTGTGGCGATTCTAGGAAGCAGGCGCGTAGAACAAAGCACAACACGCGTGGGGGCGGACAAATGGAACGGAACATGCAACTTCGGTTTCAAAATCGCAGTGCAGCATCGGCGCCGGAGCCGCCGGGCGCGGTGGGGCCGCAACAGCAACAGCAACAGCAGCAACAGCAGCAACAGCAGCAACAGCACCAGGAGGCAGCGCGCTCGTTGCGGGCCTTGCTGGTGCTGGACCATCTTGCGCGCGCCCAGCATCCGCCCACCCTGGCGCAGCTTGCGCAGCGGCTGGACATGCCCAAGTCGACCTTGATGCGCCTATTGGCGGCGATGCAGCGCGCCGGCTTCGTCGCGGCCACGCCCACCGAACAGGGCTATGTGCCGGGGCCGCAAGCCACGTCGCTGGCGCTGGCCACGTTGCGCGCCTCGGCCTTTACCCGCGCCTGCCGCGCGGTGCTGGCGCAACTGGTCGGCACGCTTGGCGAAACCTGCAACTTGACGGCGCCCGACGGCGACCGCGTGGTCTATATGGAACGCGTCGAAACGTCGGAGCCCTTGCGGCTGTTTTTCGCCGTGGGCAGCCATGTGCCGATGCACTGCACCGCCAGCGGCAAGCTGTTTCTGGCGTCGATGAACCGGCTGGAACGTGGCCGCGTGCTGGCGCGGCTGACACTGACGCGCAACACGCCGCGCACCTTGACGGACCCGACGCAGTTGGAAGAAGAACTGGAACGCCTGGCCGCGCGCGGCATCGGCATCGATAACGAGGAATTCGTGCGTGGCATGAGCGCGGTGGCGGTGCCGGTGAAAGACGCCGAGGACCGCGTGGTGGCGGCCGTGGCCTGCCACGCGCCCACGGCGCGCGTCATGCTGGACGACCTGCTGCGTGCCGTGCCCGTGCTGCAACGCGCGGCGCAATCGCTGCACGAGGTGCTGGCGCTGCATCGCCCGGGCGTGTGACGCGGCGTTGCGGCATCGGTGGACGCGCGGGTCGGTGCGGCGACAGCCCGTCGCAAGGCCGCCCAATGCTTGCGCGCTGGACGGCTACACGGTGACGGGCGAGGCCGCCCGGCGCCGCGACAGGCTTTCCCACACCGCCACCAGCATCATGATCAGCGTGGTCAGCCCGCCCACCATCAGGCTGTCGGTAACGGTGGACAACGGCGCCAGCACCGCCAGCAACACCAATCCGGCCACGTGCGATAGCGGAAAGCGTGCGTACACCACCGTCTTGTAGATGCCGTTGCCCAGCAGGTACAGCGCAGGCCACCCCAGCAATGCGGCGGCGGCCGGCGTGGTGATGCGGCCGTCGGGGTGCAGGATGACCAATTCGTTGGCCACCGCCGAGACGATCACGCCCGCGATCAAGATCACATGCACGTAGTGAAAGATGGCGCCCATGCGGCCCGGGTCGCTGGAATGCACGGGGTCCGACGCCTCAGTGCGTCATCTTGCCGCCGCTGACCATCCAGCGCGTGCCGTAGCGGTCCACCAGCGCGCCGTACGCCTCGGCCCAGAACGTCTTTTGCAGCGGCATGGTCACGTTGCCACCTTCGGCCAGTTGGTCGAATACCCGTTGGGCATCGGACACGGTGGGGTACAGCAGCGCCAGCGCCATGCCTTTCTTGCCCGTGTACGGGTGGCCGCTGGTGGCGTCGCTGCCCAGCAGCGTCTGTTCGTCCAGCGCAAGGCGAGCGACCATGATGCGCTCGGCGTCCTCGGGGGCCAAGGCGGGCATGGCGGCATCGGCGGGCGCGTCGGCGTAGCGGATCAGGGCGTCAAGGCGTCCGCCCAGCACGCGCTCGTAAAAGCGCATGGCGTCGGCGCAGTTGCCGTCAAAGCTGAGATAGGCGGATAGCTGGGGCATGATGGTTCCTGGTTCGAAGGCGGACAGCTGCTGGAAACGCCGTCGCACTATGATGGAAGGCCCGACCCGCAAAACCGCACGGCCCGGCAACCTACGCACTGTAGCCGGTTGGGAAGGATGCCGGGCCGCCATGTGGGTGGAAGCGCAGCCGAAATTCACGGCTTGAACCCCCACGGCTTCATAAAGGAATGGCGACATGAGCACGGTAAAACTGCTGACGGACGACGAGGTCCGCAAAAGCCCCGAAGCATGGGCAGTGTTCGAAGACATCCGATCCACACGCAAGTCGGATTTCGTGAACAACTTCTGGCGCGCGCTGGCCAACGACCCGGCGCAATTGCAGCGCGTGTGGTCGCAACTGAAACAGGTCATGGTCGCCGAAGGCGAGCTGCCGCCGCTCGTGCGCGAGATGATCTACATTGCCGTGTCCACGGCCAACGGTTGCTCTTACTGCGTGCATTCGCACACGGCGTCGGCCAAGGCCAAGGGCATGACGCGCGGCCAGCACGCCGAACTGCTGGCGGTGATCGGCATGGCGGCGCAGACCAACGCCATGGTGACGGCCATGCAGGTGCCGGTGGACGCCGCCTTCCACATCAACTAGGAGCCGGCCATGGCGCTGATTCCGCTGTTCCCCTTATCCAACGCGCTGTTTCCCGCCGGCGTGCTGCATCTGCGCATTTTCGAGGTGCGCTATCTGGATATGATCCGCCGCTGCATCGCGGAGGGTAGCGAGTTCGGCGTGGTGGGTTTGCTGGCCGGCAACGAAGTGCGTTCGCCGGAGGGCATCGAGACGCTGGCGCCGGTCGGCACACTGGCGCGCATCGTGGCGTGGGACGCGCCCATGCCCGCCTTGCTGCAAGTGCGCTGTATTGGCGGCAGCCGGTTCCGGCTGCTGTCCAGCAAGGTGGCAAAATACGGCCTGTGGATGGGCCAGACCGAGCCCATCGCCGACGACCCGCCCACGACCGTGCCGGCGTCCATGCAGCCCAGCGCCGACGCCTTGGGCCGGCTGGTGGCGCAATGGCAGCAAGAGGGCGTGCCGCCGGACAGGATGCCGCTTGCGCCGCCGTTCCGGCTGGACGACAGCGGCTGGGTGGCGGATCGCTGGTGCGAACTGCTGCCCCTGCCACCGGATGACAAGGCCCGGTTGCTGGGGCTGGCGGACCCGGTGGCACGGCTGGCGGCGGTTCAGGATTTGCTGCGTGGCCAGGGGCTGACGTAGCGGTGCTAGGCAAGATAAACCAATTGGACACCATGGAAATCAGGATTGACGAGGGCCTGCGCGCCTATATAGACCCGTTGACGGAAGACGAGCACGAGGCGCTGGAACGCAGTCTGCTTGCCGAGGGCTGCCGCGATGCGCTGGTGTTGTGGGGCGATTTGCTGGTGGACGGCCACAACCGTTATGCCTTGTGCAAGAAGCACGGCATCGAATTCCAGACGCGTCAGAACACCACGTTCAAGTCGATGGAAGACGTGCACCTGTGGATGATTGAAAACCATCTGGGCCGACGTAGCGTGTCGGACTTCCAGCGCGGCGTGCTGGCGCTGCGCAAAAAAGAAATCCTGCTGGCGCGCACGCCGCCGGAAGCCGCGACGCCGCCAGAAGCCGAAGCGGACGGGTCCCCGCCTTGGGACGAAACCGACGCGCCGCCCAGCGTGGACGGCGCCCCGCGCCTGCCGCCCAATATCTCGTGGACGCCGCCCGTGCCCAGCCGCCAGGCGCTGGCGCGCGCCGCGCGCATCAGCAGCAATACGCTGGGCCAGATCGAGAAAATCCAAAAGGACGCCGCGCCCGAACTGGTGCGTGCCGTGAAAGAGGGCGCCATTTCGATCAACGCCGCCGCGGCAGTGGCCTCGTTGCCGCCCGAGCGCCAGGCGGCGGCGGTGGCCGGCGGCAAGAAAGAACTGCAACAGGCGGCGCGCGAAGTGCGTCTGGCCAAGGCGCCGCCGCCACGTGAAGCCCCGCCTGAAGTCCCCATCGAGCACATCGAGGATCTGCCTGCCGAAGTGGCCCGCCTGCGCGGGGTGCTGGCCCGCATCACCGAAGAACGCGACCAGCTGAAAAAGAAGGTCATGCACCTGACAATCGCACTGTCAGAGGCGCGGGGCGCGAACAACGGCGGGGATGATTGATCGGGGGCGATCAAGGTTGATCACGAATCAGGGATAACCCTAGAGGCTTGGATATAGGAAAAAAATTCGTGATCCGCTGGGAATTTATATCGTTTTGAGGAAAGGCTTCGGGGGCCTTGTAATGCGTATTCGCTTAACCGCTAGACGCATCCACCCCCTTCGACTTTCTTATGACTCCCATCGGATTTCGCATTCTTTCCCGCTCGGCGCCGGCCGTGGCCGCCGACGTACTGGCCGGCTTCGCCGATATCGGCTCTGCCCAGATCAGTGACTGCATGAATCGCCTTTACGGCGTGGCGGACCTGCGTCCGATGCACGGCGGCACGCGCCGCATGGTCGGCCTGGCGCTTACCGTGAAGACGCGGCCGGGCGATAACTTGATGATCCATCAGGCAATTTCCATGGGTGGGGCGGGCGACGTCATCGTGGTCGATGGCGCCGGCGACACCAGCAACGCGTTGGTCGGCGAACTGATGATGATGGACGCGCAGTCGCGCGGCATCGCGGGTTTTGTCATCGACGGCGCGGTGCGCGATGTGGACGTCTTTGGCCAAGGCGAATTCGGCTGCTTCGCGCGCGGCGTGGCGCACAAGGGCCCCTACAAGGACGGCCCGGGTGAAATCAATGTGGCGGTATCCGTGGGCGGGCAGGTCGTTAACCCCGGGGACGTCGTCGTGGGCGATGCCGATGGCGTGGTGGTGATTCCCGCCGAACACGCGGCCGCCGTGCTGGCATTGGCGCAAAAGAAAGAAGCTGACGAAGCCGTGGCCAAGGACAAGCTGCGCGCGGGTACGTACACCAAACCCTGGTTGGCCAAGACCATTCTTGAAAAAACCGGGGGCGCACAATGAGCATCATTGCCGACCGCATCAAGCGCATCAAGCTGTCGCCCAGCGTTGCCGCGCGCGCCATCATTGCGCAGCTGCGCGAACAGGGCCGCCGCATTATCGACCTGACCATAGGCGAGCCTGATTTCTCGACGCCCGAACATATCCGCCAGGCGGCCACCGCCGCGATGAACCGGGGCGAAACCAAGTACCCGCCCGCGCAGGGCACCGTGGCGTTGCGCCGGGCCGCCCGCGCGCAGCTGCTGGATGCGACCGGCGTGGACTATCCCGTGGCGCAGATCATCGTCAGCACCGGCGCCAAGCAGGTGATTTTCAATGGCCTGGCCGCCACGCTCAATGACGGCGACGAGGTCCTGATCCCCGCCCCGTTCTGGGTGTCGTACCCGGATATGGTGCTGGTCAATGGCGGGGTGCCGGTGGCGGTGAAGACGTCTCCCGCGTCGGACTACAAGGTCACGCCGCAAGCGCTGGACGCCGCCATCACACCGCGCACCAAGTGGCTGATGATGAACGCGCCCAGCAACCCCACGGGGTCCGTCTATACCGCCGAGGAATTGCGCGGGCTGACCGAAGTGCTCAAGCGCCATCCGCATGTCTGGTTAATGACGGACGACATCTACGCCCGCCTGAATTTCACGGGCGAACCGACGGTGCATCCGTTGCAGGTGGCGCCCGAGCTGGCCGACCGCGCGCTGGTGGTCAACGGCGTGTCCAAGGCGTATGCCATGACGGGCTGGCGCATCGGCTACGGCGCCGGGCCCGACGAACTGATCAAGGCGATGGCGATACTGCAATCGCAAAGCACGTCCGGCGCGTCGTCGGTCAGCCAGGCTGCCGCGCTGGAAGCGCTGTCGGGCCCGCAGGATTGCGTGGCGGAATTTGCGCGGGTCTTTCAGCAACGGCGCGACCTGGCCGTGGCCGAGCTGTCCGGCGCGCCGGGGCTGACCATCGTGGTGCCGCAAGGCGCGTTCTATGTGTTTCCGGATTGCTCGGGCCTGCTGGGCAAGAAGACGCCCTCGGGCGAGGTGATCGCCAGCGATACCGACCTGACGCATTACCTGTTGCGCGAAGCCGGCGTGGCCGTGATCGACGGCAACGCCTATGGCGCACCGGGCACGTTCCGTTTGTCGTTCGCGGCGTCGATGGACGATATCAAGCAAGGATGTTCCGCGATCCGCGAGGCCTGCGCCAAGCTGTCGTGAACGCCGATTGACCAACACAACATACAAGGGGAATCATCCATGAAAAGCCACACTTTCTTTGCCGCCTGCCTGGGCCTGGCCACGCTGGCCGTGGGCGCTGCCGCGCAGGCAGACCAGGTCGACGACATCAAGGCGCGCGGCGAGCTGGTTTGCGGCACGCTGGGCACGTCGCAGCCGTTCAGCTTCCAGGACGGCGCCACGCGCCAGCTGGTGGGCTATGACGTGGACGTGTGCAAGCTGGTTGCCGACAAGCTGGGCGTGAAGATCAGCTACAAGCTGCTGTCGGTGGCGGCCCGCGTGCCGGAACTGAACGAAGGGCGCGTGGACATTCTGGCCGCCAACCTGGGCTATTCGCCGGATCGCGCCGAGCAGATCGCGTTCAGCCACGCCTATTACGTCAGCCCGCAAAAACTGCTGGTGCGCAAGGACTCGGGCTTTGATTCCATTGACGCGCTGAACGGCCGGCGCATCGGCGCCACCAAGGGTTCCAGCTCGGAACGCGAGATCAAGCGCATCCTGAACAAGTCGCAAGTGATTGGTTATGGCGACAGTTCGGCCACCTATCTGGCCTTGCAGCAAAAGAAGGTGGACGCGCAGTTTGCCTCCGAACTGGTGCTGGTGCGGCTGGTGCTGCAAAGCCCGCCCACGGCGCCCGTCAGCGTGATTGCCAAGTCGGTGTTCGACGAGCCCTGGGGCCTGGGCGTGCGCAAGTCCGAACCGCGCATGCTGCAAACGGTGAACCAGGCCCTGGACGAAGCCGAAAGCTCGGGCGCCGCCGCCAAGCTGTTCGACAAGTGGTTTGGCCCGGCCACCCCCTACAAGCTGGAGCGCGGTTTCAAGATCGGCCCCATCGCCGGCTGATGGCCGCGCAACCGCCAGGGACCGATGCGTTATGAGCCTGTTAGACGCTTCCCAATACCAGCTGCTGTTAAGCGGCATGGTGGTCACCGTGCAACTGTTCTTCGTTGCGTGGATCATGGCCTTCGCCATCGCGGTGACGCTGGTCGTGGTGCGCGCCACCAACCTGGCGCCGTGCCGCTGGGTGGTGGACGCCTATGTCGAATACCACCGCAACGTGCCGCTTTTGGTGCAGGTGTTGTTCTGGTATTTCGGCATGCCCGAACTGCTGCCCGAAGGGCTGCGAATGTGGCTCTACGATCACAACGCCGAGATGTCGCTGGCGGCAATTGCGCTGGCGCTGGGGTCGGCCGCGTACATCGCCGAAGACATCCGCAGCGGCCTGCGCGCCATACCGTGGACGCAGTTCGAGGCGGCGCGCGCGCTGGGCGCCAGCTACCTGCAATGCATGCGTTTCGTGATCGTGCCGCAGGCGCTGCGCATTTCCATTCCGCCCTTGGTCGGCCGCGCGTTGCTGCTGTTCAAGAACACCAGCGTCGCGATGGCGATCGGCGTGATGGAACTGACGTACCAGGCGCGCGAGATCGAAAACGAAACCTACCGGACCTTCGCCACCTTCGGCGCGGCCACGATCATGTATCTGCTGGGATCGTTCCTGATCATGGCGGTGGGGTCGCGCATCTACGCCCGTTATCGTCTGAATCGTGGAGGCCACGGTGCTTGATCTGCTGTCGCAATACTGGCCGACGCTGCTGGTCGGCCAATACCCCAACGGGCCCCTGGGCGGTCTGGCCCTGACGCTGATCCTGGCGGCGCTGGGGCTGCTGATGTCCTTGCCGCTGGCGCTGCTGATTGCGCTGGCCCGCGTCAGCCCGTTCGGCGCGCTGCGCGTCGCCAGCAAGGCGCTGGTCAACATGGTGCGCGGCATGCCGCTGCTGATGCTGATCTTCTGGGCGTACTTCGTGGTGCCCAAGCTGACGGGGCAGGTGGTCAGCGGTTTCTGGACGCTGATTTTCGCGCTGGTGGTCTACGAAAGCGCCTATCTGTCCGAGGTGATCCGGTCGGGCATCGAGGCGGTGCCGCGCGGCCAGATCGAGGCGTCCCGGTCGCTGGGCGTGGGCTACTGGACCACGATGCGCAAGGTGGTGCTGCCGCAGGCGCTGTTCAACGTGCTGCCCAGCATGACCAGCCAATTCGTGTCCACGATCAAGGAAACGTCGCTGGGCTACGTCATCAGCGTCAATGAACTGACGTTTGCCGCCAACCAGATCAACAATTTGGTGCTGACCCAGCCGCTACAGGTGTTCGGCATCCTGGCCATCATCTATTTCCTGGTGTGCTTCAGCCTGAGCCGCGGCTTGAGCTGGCTGGACCTGCATATCCGCCGCGCGCGCGCCATGGCATAACGGAACGAATCATGATCAAGCTTGAAAAAGTGAACAAGTGGTATGGCGACCATCACGTGCTGAAAGACGTCGATCTGGCGGTGGCGCGTGGTGAAGTGCTGGTGGTGTGCGGGCCGTCGGGTTCGGGTAAATCGACGATGATCCGCACGGTGAACCGGCTGGAGCCCATCGAAAAAGGCCGCATCCTGATCGACGGGGCCGACATCTATCAAAAGGGCGCCAACCTGAACGCGCTGCGCCAGAAGATCGGTTTTGTGTTCCAGCAGTTCAACCTGTTTCCGCACATGAGCGTGCTGGAAAACGTGATCTTCGCGCCGGTCAACATCCGCAAGCAGCCGCGCAAGCAGGCGGTTGAACTGGCGCGTGCCTTGTTGGAACGGGTAGGGCTGTTGAACAAGATCGATGCCTATCCGGGTTCGCTGTCGGGCGGCCAGCAACAGCGCGTGGCAATTGCCCGTGCGTTGGCGTTGCAGCCGCCGGTGATGTTGTTCGACGAGCCGACCAGCGCGCTGGATCCCGAAATGGTGGGCGAGGTGCTGCAAGTGATGAAGGGCCTGGCCAAGGACGGCATGACGATGGTCTGCGTGACGCACGAAATGGGCTTCGCGCGCGACGTCTGCGACCGTGTCGTCTTCATGGATGGCGGCGAGATCCTGGAGGTGGATACGCCCGAGCGCTTTTTCAGCGCGCCGTCGCATCCGCGCGCGCAGCGCTTCCTGGCCGACATCCTGCATCCGCGCGGCTAGCGCCGCCCGCCGCGATGGTAACGTGAGGGTTTCCATGCGTTTCGCCTCGACCGCCGCGATGTACACCCTTAAACAGCTAGAGGCTTTTTACTGGAGCTCCGAACTTGGCAGCTTCAGCGCATCTTCCCGAAAACTGCACACGACCCAATCGGCGGTGGCCAAGCGGGTGGGCGAACTCGAAGCCTTTGCGGGCTCGCCCTTGTTCGAGCGGCGCGCCAAGAAACTGGTGATGACGCCGCAAGGCCGCAAGCTGTTCGAACTGGCGCGCGAGATGCTGGACCTGAACAGCCGCATCGTCCAGAACATGGCCGACCCCGCCAGTTTCGAAGGCGTGGTGCGGCTGGGCGTGACCGAACTGGTCGGCATGACCTGGCTGGCGCGGCTGATCAACCAGATCAGCCAGCGTTACCCGCGCGTGCAGCTGATGCCCGAGATCGACGGTGGCATCACGCTGTACGAACGGCTGGAACAAGACCAGCTTGACCTGGCCATCATGCCGGGGCCTTTCTGGAGCTACCAATACGACTGCACGCACCTGGGCGCCGTCACCAACGTCTGGATGGCCAGCCCGGCGCTGGACATCGATTTCCAGGCGCGCTTGTCACCCCAGGACCTGGCGCCGTATCCGGTGATTTCGCAGCCGACCAATTCCGCGCTGTCGCATCTGTATGACGCGTGGTTCGCGGAACAGGGCTTGCCCGTCAAGCGGGTGCTGACCTGCAACAGCCTGGGGATGATGGCGCAGTTGACGATGCTGGGGCTGGGGATCAGCTACCTGCCCGGCGCCTACTTCGCGCCGCTGGTCGAGCGCGGCGCGCTGTGCCGGTTGAATGTGCAGCCGGATCTGCCCACGATCAATTACTACGCGGTGCACAAGAAAAACATCGTCAACCCGATCGTGTCGCGGGTGATCGACATTGCGCGCGAGGAATGCGCGTTCGAGGTGGCGGGGGCGTTCCTGCCCCACGTGCCACCCACGCCGCCCGCGGCCTGAGGCGGCCGGCAGGGGCGCAAGATGGCGGGCAGTGGGGCGGTGATGGCCGCGATGGCGGGCGCCGTCCTGCCTTGGATGCCGCTGGATCAGCCGCAGCGAATCGCGGTCATGACGTCTTTGTCATCCACGATCAGGTTCAAGCGGGTGGCGTTGTATTCCATGGTCACGAGTTGGCCAGGGCGCAAAATGCGCGCCGTGCTGCTGCCGCTGCGGGTACGCAGGTCTTCCATGGTAGAGGTGGTGGCCTTCTGGCCGATCTGCGATTGCAGCGCGGCCGCATCGCAAGTCTTGGTGCCATAGCCAGGCATGGCCGAGCCGCCTGCCGCCCCGCCATAGGATGATCCGCCGAAAGTAGAGCCGCCGGACGCGCTGGACGCGCCGGAAGAGGAAGACGCGCTGGAGGAGCTGGATGCCGACGACGCGCCGGACGAAGACGTCCCGGTATTGGCGCATGCGGTCAGGCTGGCAATCAGAAGGAAAGGGATCAGCTTGCGGATCATGTAAAGCTCCTTACAACTACTCGACGACGAAAAAGCCATGATAGACCAGCCGTGGCGCGCTGTAATCAGGGATCAGCGAGCACCGTAAATCCGATCGACTTTGGCGTGGGTTCCCCTGGCGGGCAAGTCGATTCCAGAGGTTGACAAGCGCGTGACGTCAATGAAAATTCCGGCTATGCGCCGCCAGGCCACCCAGCAGGTCGGACAGGTCCACCAGGCGTTGGGCGATCAGGTGTCGGATGCCGTCGACGCTTTGCCAGGTGCCGTAGACGCCCAGCAGTTTGGCGCCGAGTAGTTCGCGGCGTTGGCGTTCGATCAGGTCGGGGCGGACGACGACGTTGACGGGGCCGGTTTCGTCTTCCAGGGTTACGAAGATGACGCCCTTGGAGGTTTGTGGCCGTTGGCGCACGGTGACGATGCCGCAGGCGCGGGCGACGCGTTTGTCGGGGTAGCCGTTCAGGACCTCGGCGGGTTGGAAGTTGCGGGCGGCCAGTTGGGGGCGTAGCAGCGCGACCGGATGGCTGTGCAGCGTCAGGCCCAGGCTGCGATAGTCGGCGGCCACGGTCTGGCTTTCGGACGGGGCCGACAGCTGGGGCGCCTGCGTTTCGACGATGGCGGCGTCGCGCAGCAGGTCCCGGCTTTGTACGCTGGCGGCGGCTTCCCAGCTGGCTTGGCGGCGGTGGCCGGCCAGCGTGCGCAGCGCGTCGCCGGCCGCCAGCACGTTCAGGTCGTGGCGGTTCAGCGTGGCGCGGCGGGCCAGGTCGCCGGTGTCGGTAAAGGGCGCCTCCACGCGTGCCTGTTCGATGCGCCGGGCGGCGTCTTCGCGCATGCCTTGCAGCAGGTTCAGGCCCAGCCGCACGGCCGGGCGCGCTTCGTTGGAAGGCGGCGAATGCGGGCGGGGGCGGCGCTGGGCGCCGGGGTGGTCCGCGGGCAGGGTTTCCAGCGCGGATTCCCAGCCACTGACGGTGACGTCGGCGGGCAGCACGCAGACGCCGTGGCGGCGGGCGTCCTGCACCAGTTGCGCGGGGGCGTAGAAGCCCATGGGTTGGGAATTGAGCAGGGCGGCCAGGAAGGCTTCGGGTTCGTGGCGCTTGAGCCAGGAACTGAAGTACGCCAGCAGGGCGAAGCTGGCGGCATGGCTTTCCGGGAACCCGTATTCGCCAAACCCCTCGACCTGCCGGAACAGCGCTTCGGCGAATTCCAGCTTGTAGCCGTGCGCCAGCAGGCCACCCACCAATTTGATGCGGAATTTGTCCACGCCGCCCTTGCGTTTCCAGGCGGCCATGGACCGCCGCAACTGGTCGGCCTCGCCAGGGGTGAAGCCGGCGGCCACCACGGCAATCTGCATCACCTGTTCCTGAAAGATGGGCACGCCCATAGTGCGGCTGAGCACGCCGCGGACCTTCTCGCTGGGATAGGTTTCGGCTTCCTTGCCCTGGCGGCGGCGCAGGTAGGGGTGGACCATGCCGCCCTGGATCGGGCCGGGGCGCACGATGGCCACCTGCACGACCAGGTCGTAGTATTTGCGCGGGCGCAGGCGGGGCAGCATCGTCATCTGCGCGCGCGATTCGATCTGGAACACGCCCACCGTGTCGGCCTCGCAGATCATGTCGTAGGTGGCTTCGTCGCCTTCGGGTATGTCTTGCAGGGCCAGCGGCCGGCCCCGGCGCCGGCCGGCCAGTTCCAGCGTGCGGCGCAAGGCGGACAGCATGCCCAGCGCCAGCACGTCCACTTTCAGCAGTTTCAGCGCGTCCAGGTCGTCTTTGTCCCATTGCACGACGCTGCGGTCCTGCATGGCGGCGTTTTCAATGGGCACCAGCCGCGACAGCTTGCCGCGTGAAATCACGAAGCCGCCGGGGTGCTGCGACAGGTGGCGCGGAAAGCCCATCATGGTTTGCGCCAGCGACGCCCATTGGCGCGCCACACGCGATTCCGGGTCCAGTCCGCAGGTGCCCAACGTGCGCAGCATTTCCTTTTTGCCGTCCCACCATTGATGGGCGCGCGCCACGGCGTCGATGACGCCCAGGTCCACGCCCAACGCGCTGCCGGTGTCGCGCAGCACGCTGCGCGGCCGGTACGAGATGACCACGCCGGTCAGGGCGGCGCGGTCGCGTCCGTATTTGTCATAGATGTATTGGATGACTTCTTCGCGGCGCTGGTGTTCGAAGTCCACATCGATGTCGGGTGGTTCGTTGCGTTCCTTGCTGATGAAACGTTCAAACAGGTTGTTGCCTCGGGCCGGATCGACGGCGGTGATGCCCAGGCAATAACAGACGGCTGAGTTGGCGGCGGACCCCCGGCCCTGGCACAGGATGCCCTGGCTGCGCGCGTACTGGACGATGTCGTAGACGGTCAGGAAATACGCTTCGTAGTGGAGCTCGCCGATCAGGTCGAGTTCTTTTTCGATCTGGGCTTCCACGTTTTCCGGGACGCCGGCGGGAAAGCGGCGGAGGGCGCCGGCCAGGGTTTCCTGGCGCAGATAAGAGGCGGGCGTGTGGCCGGCCGGCACGACCTCGTCGGGGTATTCATAGCGCAGTTCGTCCAGCGAAAACGCGCAGCGGCGCGCCACGACCAGGGTCTGCGCCAGTGCGTCGGGCGGATACAGGTTGGCCAGGCGCATGCGGGTGCGCAGATGCTGTTCGGCGTTTTCGGACAATTCATAGCCGCACTGGGCGACGGTCTGGCGGGTGCGGATGCCGGCCAGCGTGTCGTGCAGGGGCTTGCGCGACCGCACATGCATCTGCACCTGGCCCACCGCCACGACGGGCAGCTCGGCCTGGCGGGCGGCATGTTCGACGGCGGCGCGGTGCTGGTCGTCGCGCGACCGGTACAGCAGGTTCAAACCGACCCAGGCGCGGGTGGGAAACACGCGTGCCAGCCAGCGCGCCTGCTCGGCCAGGCGGTCGGCGTCGGTGCCGTAGGCGGGCGTCAGGATGGCCAGGCATTCCGGTAACTGGCGCAGGTGTTCGTAGCCCTTGGGCGGCTGGGTCAGGTCTTCAGGGGCCAGCCGGTATTCGCCCTTGGGGGCGCGGGTGCGGGCCAGCGTGATGAGTTCGGACAGGTTGCCGTAGCCTTCGCGGGTTTGCGCCAGCAGGGTCAGGCCCAGCGGCGCGGCGTCGGGCGCGGCGCGCAGCTGGAACGTGGCGCCGATGATCAGCGGCAGCTTCTGGGTCTTGGCTTCCATGTGGGCGCGCACCACGCCGGCCAGCGAGCATTCGTCGGTCAGCGCCAGCGCGGCGTAGCCGAGTTCCGTCGCGCGCGCGACCAGTTCTTCCGGATGCGAGGCGCCTTGCAGGAAGGAAAAGTTCGACTGGCATTGCAGCTCGGCGTAGCCGGGCAGGGTGGCCAACGCGGCGGGGTCGGAGGGGTCGGCGGTGGGGTCGTAGGGATCGTCCTGCATGGGTCTGGCCTTAAGCGTAAAGCCCGTGCAGGAACCAGCGCGCGTGTTCCGCGTCGCGTTCGCGGTAGATCCAGTAGCGCGCGGCCGCCGCGTCTTCGGCAACGAAGTAATCGCGCACGGTCAGGGCCGGGTCCCACCAGCCGCTTTCGATGCGTTCCGGCCCGCGCACCAGCCGCAGCGGCTGGCCGCCGTACTGGGGGCGATGGCCCGACAGTTTCAAGGCCAGCGGTGTTTCCAGCAGCCAGAAGGGGCGGTCCAACAAGGGCGGCAGGGGCTGGGGCGGGCGCGGGGTGGTCAGCGCGTCGCCCCAGGAATTGGCGGCTTCGGGGCGGTGGTCGGGCGTGGGATGGGCGTGGCGTACCTGGTCGCGGCCCAGCCGGGCCACCAGCAGATCCAGCAGCCGGGCGTGGTCGGCTGCGGTGCCGCCGGGCTCGGGGAACAAGGTGGTGCTGACGGCGGGCTGTTCCACGGTGTCGGGCGCCAGCAGCGACACGGCGATGACGGGCGCTTCCAGCGTGACGTGGTTCAGCTTTTCGCGCAGCAGGTGCAAGATCTGCGGCGCCTGCCAGACCGGTTGCGCCAGCGCCAGTTCCAGTTCGGTGGGCGGCCGGGCATGGCGGCCGCGTTCGTGTTCCATGCAGAGCACCACGCGCCGCACTGCCAGTTGCCGGGCGGTAAGCCAGCCGCCCAGTTGTTCGGCCAGGCGGCGCGCCACCGCCAGCACGGCGTCGGTGTGCTCGACGTAGTCCATGAGCTCGATGCGCCGGGAAAACTGGTTGGGCGGTTCGATCCAGCGATACAGTTCGGGCGCCTGGCCATAGGCGGCGTCCAGCGCCGGCAGAAGATCGGGCGCGCTGCGCCGTTGCAGGCCGGCGCGCGGCAGGGCGCGCAGGTCGGCCAGGGTATGGCAGCCGATGTCGCCCAGCCAGTCCAGCCGCGCTTGCGCCTGGGGCAGCAGCGCCACCGGCAGGGCGTCCAGCCGGCGGGCCAGCGTGGGCAGGGTGAGCGTGCGCCGGGGCATGCGGCGGCCGGCCCGATGCGCCAGCAGCCAGGCGCCCCGGGCCGTGGGCGCCATGCCCAGCGACACGCGCAGGTCCAGCGCTTGCAGGGTGGCGCGTATGCGCCGGGCAAGCGCGCGCGGGCCGCCAAAGAACATCAGGCTGGCGCCCACGTTCAACAGCACGGTGTCGGCATCGCCCAAGGCAATTTCAGGGGTGTATTGCAGCAGCGCCAGCGCCGCGCCGTGCAGCGCGTCGGCTTCGGCTTGGGGCTGGCGGGGCAAGAGCTCGACCTGCGGGGCGATAACGGCCGCGCCGGCGCGGCGCATGCCCGGCTTGACGCCGGCCTGACGGGCGGCGGGGGTGAGGGCGGCAACGCGTTCCTGGTCCAGGACGGCGAACGCTTGCCCCTCATGCGGCCAGTGCGGGCGTAGTACGTCCAACGGCAGGCAGCGCAGGAATGCGGCGATCCAGAGGCGCATGGCGGGGAGAAGACGGCGTAAGCGCGCCGGGCTCCAGGCCCACGTACAGCGGGGTGTCGCAGACAGGCCCCCGGCGCTTCAGAATATGAACGGATAAACCGCCCGGGGCCGGCGCAAGCGCCAGCCGCAACGGGGCGGGGGTGGCGTTTTGCGCGGCGCTGGCCGGGCGGATGGCAATGAACAGCAGGTCACTGGCCTGGGCCGCCAGATGCAGGCGGCGCAGGGATTCGGGACGCACGTGCGGCAACCAGCAGATCAGGGCGCCGCAACTGCCGTTTTTCAGGATTTGTTCCGTCGCCCACAGGGCATCGACGGGTTTTTGCGGCGCCACCCACAGCAATTGCCGGGGATCCAGCCGCCAGCTCATCCAGCTGGCGATGTGGGGCACGTGCGGCGGCTGGACCAGCGCAATGGGGCGGCGCGTTTCCAGCTGGGCCAGCGCCGGGCGCAGCAGGCGGATTTCGCCCACGCCCGGATGGGGGGTTAACAGTTCGATAAGAGACCCCAGCGGCCAGCCGCCGTCCGGCAGCTCGGCGGAAAGCGAAGCGTGCCCGGTAGGCAGGTTGCGCGCGGCGCCTTTGGCCAACTGGGTGGCGCGCCACAACGCGGGATGGATGCGTTCAGGAGTCATCATTACTGTATGAATATACAGTATTGTAGCTTCCTTTTTGTTGCTCCTCGGTGATCCCTTTGCCGCCCCTTTGTCACCCTTTTTGGGTGCCGCCCGGCCCGGCCACGCCTGCCCCAGGGTCCATATCCAGCCCGTAAAAGCGCATGTCGCCGTAGCGCACCCAGCGCGATTTCTTCACCACGCGATGCCCGATCCACAGCGCCAGGAACAGCGGAATGGCCAGATATGTGGACACCACTCCGATCCAGTCGATGCGATCCTGCAGGAACGCCTGATAGTTCTGGCCCAGCGTCACCACCAGGCACAGCACAAAGGCCAGCACCGGGCCAAATGGGAACAGGCCGGCCTTGTAAGGCAGGTCGGCCGTGTCGTAACCGTGCCGCACGTAGCCCTGGCGGAACCGGTAATGGCTGACCGCGATGCTCAGCCAGACGATGAATTCCGTCATGCCCGCAAAATTCAGCAGCCAGATATAGACCGCCTTGGGGCTGTAGACCACGCTGAACAGGCACAGGCAGGCCAGCGCCGTGGTGGCCAGCAGCGCGTACAGCGGCACGCCGCTTGCCGTCAGCCGCTTGAACAGCGCGGGGGCCTGGCCCTCGGCTGCCATGTTGAACAGCATGCGGGTGGCGGCGTACATGCCCGAATTGCCGGCCGACAGCACCGACGTCAGGATCACCGCGTTCATCACGGTGGCGGCCGACAGCAAGCCGGCGTGCTGGAACACCAGCGTGAAGGGGCTGACGGCGATGTCTTCCACTTCGTTGCGCAGCAGTTGCGGATCGGTATAGGGCAGCAGCAGGCCGATGATCAGAATGGCCAGCACATAGAAAAGCAGGATGCGCCAGAACACGTTGTTGATGGCGCGCGGCACGTTGCGGCGCGGGTTTTCGGATTCGCCGGCGGCCACGCCCACCAGTTCGGTGCCCTGGAAGGAATAGGCCACCACCATGGCCACGCCGACCCAGGTGGCCGCGTTGCCCACGAAGGGCGCATCGCCGATGGTCCAGTTCACCAGGCCGACCTGATCGCCGCTGTGGATGATGCCCACCAGCATGCCCAGCCCGACGGCGATGAAGCACAGCACCGCCACCACCTTGATGATGGCGAACCAGTATTCGGCCTCGCCGAAGCTGCGCGCCGAAAACGCGTTCAACCCGAAGGTCAGTGCCAAAAAGGCCACGCTCCATATCCAGCCCGGCGTGTCCGGCAGCCAGTACGCCATGACCAATTGGGCGGCCACCACGTCCACGGCGACGACCGTGGCCCAGCTGATCCAGAAATTCCATCCCAGCGCGAAGCCGAAGCCGGGGTCTACATAGCGCGACGCATAGGTGCAGAACGACCCGGACACCGGCATGAAGGTGGCCAGCTCGCCCAGGCTGGTCATGATGAAGTAGACCATCAGGCCGATCACCAGGTAGACGAGCAGGGCGCCGCCCGGGCCCGCTTGCGCGATGGCCGCGCCCGAGGCGACGAACAGGCCGGTGCCGATGGCTCCGCCCAGCGCTATCATCGTCAGGTGGCGCGCCTTGAGCACGCGGTGAAGCTGATTCCGGCTATCGGAAGTCGCGCCAGAATCGGGGGTGTGTGTCTGCATTGCGGGGGGTCAAGTGGCCGCCGAGGCGGCATTCAGGCAAGGGGTGGGCGGGGTCCGGTCACGCTTGCGGCGGCCAGACGACCGCCAGACGACCGCCAAGTGGTCGCCAAGTGGTCGCCAAGCGGCCGCCGACGCCAGGCACGCCGCCAACGGTAAAGCCGCGCATTTTACAATGCGGCCATCGCGGCGCAGTCCAGCGGCCCGGGCCAGCACGGAGCAGTTTCATGGCATCTACCGAATCTCTTGAATTCCTACCCGAGGCGGGCATCGACGTGCGCCAGTTGTTCATCCTGCTGCATGGCGTGGGCGGGTCCCCCGATAACCTGCGGCCCTTGGCCCGCGCCGTGCGCGCGGCCTTTCCGACGGCGGCGGTGCTGGTGCCCGAAGGTTTCCAACCCTTTGACGGCGGCAACGCGGGGCGCCAGTGGTTTTCGGTGCGCGGCGTGACCGAAGACAATCGCGCCGAACGCGTGGCGGCCGCCATGCCGCCCCTGGAAGCCTATGTGCGCCAGGCGCAGGCCCGCTTCAAGCTATTGCAGTCGGACACGGCGATCGCGGGCTTTTCGCAGGGCGCAATCATGGCGCTGGAACTGGTGCAGGCCCACGACGGCATGGCCGGCCGCATCATCGCGTTTTCGGGCCGCTATGCCCAGTTGCCCAAGACCGCGCCGCAATTCACTACCTTGCATCTGCTGCACGGGGCCGACGACCCCGTCATGAATGTGTCCCACATCCAGGCGGCCCAGGCGCGGCTGGAGGCGCTGCATGGCGATTCCACCATCGACATCGCCAGCCATGTTGGCCACGAACTGCATCCCGCGTTGATCGAACGCGCCATCGTCCGCTTGCAGACCTGCGTGCCGCTGCGCGCCTGGGAAGCGGCGCTGGGCCTGAACCAGACGCCGCCCGACGGCACCACCCTGCATTGATCGCGCGATGAGCACCGCGCGATCTTCCGTGCCCGCCCCGCCGCGCGCCGCCGACTCCGTGGGCGGCGCCCAAAGCATTTTCCGCGTGCTGCGCCTGTTGAAATACGTGGGCGCCGCGCCCGCGCGTGGCGTCGGCTTGAGCGATGTCGTGCGCGACATCGGCCTGACGCCGCCCACCGCGCACCGCATGCTGTCAGCGTTGCTGCAAGAGGGCTTTCTGTCGCTGAACCCCAAGCTCAAAACCTATAGCCTGGGCCGCGAGTCATACATTCTGGGTCTGGCCGCCGAAAGCCGCCATGGCATCAAGGCCATCGCAGAATCGGCTGTGTTGCGGTTGGCGCAATCCACGGGCGATACCAGCTTTCTGTCCGTGCGTTCCGGCCACGAAGCAGTGTGCGTGGACCGCAAGACGGGCGACTTTCCCATCAAGATCCTGACGCTGGAAGTGGGCCATCGGCGGCCCTTGGGCGTGGGGGCGGGCAGCCTGGCGCTGCTGGCGTTTTTGCCCAACGACGATATCGATCGCGTGCTGGCTCGTTACGACGCCACCACCGCGCCCGACCTGCCGTCCACCGACATGCTGCGCGACGACATTGCCGCCGCGCGCAAGCACGGCTATGCGTTGAACCCGGGGCGCATCATCCCCGACATGCTGGGCGTGGGCGTGCCGGTGTTCGACCGCGAACAGAACGTGGTGGCCGCGCTGAGCGTGGCGGCGATCCGTTCGCGGCTGTCGGGGGCTCGGCTGCATGATGTGGTGGCCGCGTTGCAGCGCGCCGCGTCCGAACTGTCGGCGGATCTGCTGCCGCGCGCCTGAAGGCAACCGCGGCCGCGGCCGAAACGGCAGCCGCAGCCGCAGCCGCAGCCGCAGCCGCAGCCGCAGCCGCAGCCACAACCGCAGCCACAACCGCAGCCACAACCACGGTCACAACCACAGCCGCAGCCACACCCCCGGCTAGCGCCCCGCGCAGGCCTTGCCGCCATCGACCGGCAAGCACACGCCGGTGATGTACTTGGCCTCGTCGCTGGCCAGGAACAGGGCGGCATGCGCCACGTCCCAGGCGTCGCCCATCCGGCCCATCGGGCTGGCGGCGTTGCGGCGGCGGCGCATTTCCTCGACGTCCTGGAACTGGCCGGCAATCTGTTGGTAGATCAGCGGCGTATCGATCACGCCGGGCAGCACCGCGTTGACCCGGATATTGTCCGGCGCGTAGCGCACCGCCAGCGACCGCGTCAGGTGGTTCAAGCCCGCCTTGGCCGCGTAGTAGGACGTGTACGGATAGGTGTTGACCTGAATCGAGGCCAGCGACGAGATGTTGACGATGCAGCCGCCGCCTTGCGCCAGCATGGCCGGCAGCACGTGCTTGCAGGTCAGGAACACGCCGGTCAGGTTGGTGTCCAGCACCCGATGCCAGCTTTCCTCTGACGCTTCAATGGGATCCCCCATTTCCGTGATGCCCACATTGTTGTGCAGGATGTCGATGCGGCCGGCCTCGTCCAGTATTCGCGCCACCACGGCCTGGATCTGCTGCGACTGCGTCACGTCGGCCACCAGCGCGCGGCACTGCCCGCCTTCGCCCTGGATGACGCGTTCGGTTTCCTGGGCCGCCTCCGCGCGCACGTCCACCGCGTACACGCGCGCCCCTTCGCGCGCATACAGCGCGGCGGCCGCCTTGCCGTTGCCCCATCCCGGCCCCGACGACCCCGCGCCGAACACCAGCGCTACCTTGTCCTTGACGCGCTGTCCCATGTCATTGCACCGAGATGTGGGCGAAGTCGGCCACCTTCTTCCACTTGGACACGTCCGCCTGGATCATCGCGCCGAACGCATCCGGCTTGTCCGCCACCACATAGGCGCCCACGCCCGCGTACTTGGCCTGCACGTCGGGGTCGGCCAGCGCCTTGCGCGACGCGTCGTTCAGCTTGGCCAGCACGTCCTTGGGCAGGCCGGCGGGCGCCAGCAGGCCGTTCCACATTTCGGCGTCGTAGTCCGGCAGGCCCACTTCGGCAAAGGTGGGTACGTCGGGCAGTTGCGGCAGGCGGGCCTTGGCCGCCACCACGATGGCCCGCAGGTTGCCCGACTGGATGTGCGCCATGGACGAGGCGGCGGTGTCCCACAGTATCGGCACCTGCCCGGCGATGACGTCATTCAACGCGGGCCCCGTGCCGCGATACGGCACGTGCATCATGTCCAGGCCCGACAGGGACTTGTAGTACTCCATGGCCATGTGCGTGGCCCCGCCGTTGCCCGACGACGCATACGAATACTTGCCCGGGGCGCCCTTGACCAGCGCGAAGAACTGCGCGTAGTCCTTGGCCGGAAAGTTCTTGTTGACGACGATCACGCCCGGCACACGGATGATCTGCGTGACCGGCGTGAAATCCTTGACGGCGTCGTAGGGCAGGTTCTGGTACACGGCCGAGTTCGTGCCGTTGGTGCTGGACGTGCCCAGCAGCAACGTGTAGCCGTCGGGCGCGGCGGAAGCCACCGCGCGTGTGCCCACCGTGCCGCCCGCGCCACCCCGGTTTTCCACCACCACCGGCTGACCCAGTTGCTTGCCGAGCGCTTCGGCAAAGATGCGGCCCACCACGTCGGACGTGCCGCCCGGCGGGAACGGCACGATCAGGCGCACGGGGCGGTCGGGGTAATCCGCTTGCGCGGCGGCCGCGCCGGACAGCGATACGGCAAGGGCCGCGGCCCCCAGGGTGATCCAGGTTCTTCTCTTCATGATGTTGTCTCCTTGCTTGCTATTGTTGTGCGTCCAGCCTTTTCGGGGACGCCAGGCCTTGTGCCGGCCTGTGCCCTGGCCGAACGTCACGCGATGCGGTCGCCCGGCTTGATCTTCGCGGCGCGGCTGTCCACCCCCGGCAGCATGTGCGCCGGGTCGCGTGTCACCACGACGTCCAGGATGGTGGGGCGGTCCTTGCAGGCGTACGCGCGGGCCAACGCCGCCTGGATGTCGGCGGGGTCTTCCACGCGGATGCCGTTGCAGCCCAGCGCGCGCGCCACATTGGCGTAGTTGGTTTCCACCAGATCCGACGACTGGTAGCTGCCGCTGCCGTACATCAGATGCTGAAGCGCCTTGATATACCCCGATGCCGCGTTGTTCACCACCACCAGCGTGAAGGCCAGGCCCATGCGCACCGCCGTTTCCAATTCGCCCAGCGACATATTGCAGCCGCCATCGCCCGTCAGGCTGATGACCTGACGGCCCGGCGCGGCGGCGGCGGCTCCGATCGCGCCCGGGATGCCGTAGCCGATGGACGCAAAGCCCCGGTCCGGCACGAAGCCGCGCCCGGCACGCTTGGTGTCGAAAAGCAGGCCGCCCCAATGCGCGGCAAAACCGCCGTCCGCGACCAGGATGCCGTCTTCGGGCAGCGTCGCGTTGATCTCGTGCATCAGCCGCGCCATGCCGATGGGGCTGTCCGGCGACGTCAGCTTGCCCTGCACGGATTCACGCCACGTGTGCATGGCTTGCCCGACTTCATCCGCGTAGGCTTGGCGGTCGGTTTGCAGCGGTTGGTCGGCCATGCGTTCGGCCAGCTCTTGCAGCGTGGCGCGGGCGTCGCCCCACAGGCGCAGGGCGGGCGTGGTCGTGCGGTCGAATTCTTCGGCCACGATGTCCAGGTGTATGACGGGGGCGCCCGCGCTCAACAGCTCGTAGCGGCGCGTGGCCACTTCGCCCAGCTTGCAGCCCACCACGAACAGGCAATCGGCCTTGGCGATGAAGTCGTTGGCGATGCGGCTGTAGCGGCCGAACAGGCCGGCGTTAAGCGGGTCGCTGCACGCGATGGCGCCCTTGCCGCTCATGGTGTGGGCCACCGGGATGTTGAAGCGCTGCGCAAAGGCCTGCACCGCCGACGCGGCGTCGCTGATATGCACACCGCCGCCGCACAGCATCAAGGGCCGCGCGGCGCCGGCCAGCATGCTGGCGGCTTGCGCCAGGTCGTCCGCATCGGGTCGGCAGCGCAGTGCCGGGGCCCGGCGGGTGTTGGCGCTGGCGTAGAACGCGTCGGCATCAAAGGCGTGGACCGCATGCGCGATGTCTTCAGGCACGTCCAGCACCACGGGGCCGGGGCGCCCGCTGGTGGCGACGGCAAAGGCGCGCCGCACCAGTTCCGGAATGCGCTCGATCATCTCGATGCGCAGCACGTCTTTCACCACCGGCCGCAGCACTTCCAGCTGGCGCGCTTCCTGCGTCATGTTCTTCCAGGAATGCAGACGGTGCGAATCGCCCACCAGCGCCACCAGCGGCGTGCCGGCGTTGAAGGCTTCAGCCAGGCCGGTGACCAGATTCGTGGCGCCCGGCCCCAGCGTGGCGTCGCACACGCCGGGCCGGCCGCTGACCTTGGTGTAGGCGTCGGCCGCGAACACGGCGCAGCGCTCGTCGTTGATCAGGTGATGGTTCAGATTCAGGCGACGCACGGCGTCGTAGAACGGCAGCAGCTGAAAGCCGCCCATGCCGAACATCAAGCCGACATCGTGCGCGGCGAACATGCGCGCGATGGCTTCGCCACCCGTGATTTCCAGTTTTTCCGACATGCGAGGTGTGCTCCTGAGTCTTAAGTGTTGGCGCGCCCGTTGAGCAGGGCATCGATAAAGGTTTTCAGTGGGGTGCCGACGCGGCCGCCCAGATCGCGGGCGCGCGCGTTGGCTGACGAGATCACGCCTTCGTCGTAGCAGGACCGCGCGTCGCCGATGCAGGCGCTATGGGCGGACACGGTCAGCGCCGCGATACCGCGCTGCTGCAACAGCGGCAGCCGGCCGGTGCCCGCGCCGTCGCGGCCCATGCCGGCGTCGTTGAAGGTGACCAGCCGGGGCGCGGCCTTGACACCGTCTGTGGCCAGACCGGCCAGGCGTTCGCCGTGCGATGCCGTGACGGCGATGAGGCCGTCGTCGCGTTGATCCAGCAGCGATACGGAATCCGCGCCGATGACTTGCGGCGTGCCGTCGGCCGCCGTCCGCAACACGCTGCGTGACTCGTCTTGCAACGTGGGCGGTGGGTAGGAGGCTGAAGACAGGGCCAGCCGCGCGGCGGCCTCGGCCACGCGCATGCCAGGCACGCAGCCCAAGGCTTGCGCCCGTAAATTGACGTGGCTGATGACGCCGTGGCGCAGCATGTCGGCGCCATCGCCGATGCGGCAGCTTTGATAGTCGGCGGTGGCGGCGGGTACGCCCCAGCGTTGCAGGTCCGACAGGCCGGCAATGCCCGCTTGCCGCAGCCCCAGGCCGGCGTCGTTCAGGATCACCGCCCGCACCCGGCCGCGCGCGGCGCAATAGGCGGCATAGCGCCCGCCGTGGGAACCGGCGATCACCACGCGGCCCGCGTCCGCGCTGCCGAGCTTGGTGATGCTGTCGAGCACACTGGCGTCAATGGGGGTGCGCGGGGATTCCATAATATGGATTCTGGTTTGGTCGTGTTGCGGCCCAGCGGGCGAAGGCGTAGGGGCGTTTACCCCAGCTTGTCTCATGTCTTCGTGTAGGTATGCACCGAATTCTACGGGCGCGAAAAGCCGTACGGCAATGATCCATCCATATTATGGAAATGGATTTGATCGGCATGGCACATCGGGATAGGGCTCCCCGCCCGGCGCTGACTCGGCATGCTTCAGGCCAGCCGCGACAGGACGAAAAAAAGCGCCCGGGTCGGGCGCTTTGGGAAGCCGCAGCCTACAAGGCAGGGCGCAGGTGCGAGTAAAGCGGCTGGCTACTTTTCCCAGCCCCCGCCCAATGCCAGGAAGACGGCGATCTGGTCGCTGCTAAGTTCGGCTTGCGAGGCGGCCAGGGCGCTTTCGTTGGTGGCCAACGTACGTTCGGCGTCCAGCACGGTCAGGTAGTCCGTCTTGCCATATTGGAACAGGCGGCGTGCTTGCGAGGCGGCTTCGGCGCTTTGGTCGCGGGCGGCGCGCAAGGCGGCGTCGCGGTCCAGCTGGCGGGCGTAGACGACCAGTGCGCTTTCCGTTTCGCGCAGCGCGTTCAACACCGTGGCGTCAAAGCGCGCCACCGCCGCCTTCGTGCTGGCTTCGGCTTCGGCGATGCGGGCCTGCACCGCGCCCGTGTTCGGGATGGTCCACGAGATCAGCGGACCCACGCTCCAGCTGAACGTGCCCCGGTCGCCAAACATGGCGGCGGGGCCGCCCGATGCGGCGGACAGGCCCAGCGTGACCTTGGGATACAGGTCGGCGGTGGCCACGCCGATGCGCGCGGTAGCCGCTGCCAGCGTGCGTTCGGCCTGGCGGATATCGGGGCGGCGGCGCAGCAGTTCGGCGCCGTCGCCAACGGGAATGGTGCTGCTCAGGCGCGGCGCGGCGGCGCATTGCAGCAAGGACGCGGGAATGTCGTTCGGGGTTTGCCCCGTCAGCGCGGCCAGGCGGTACAGCGCCGTGCGCTGCTGTGCCTGAAAGGGCGGCAGGTTGGCCTGCAATTGTTCAAGCTGGCTGCGCGCGCGCGTGACGTCCAGCGTGGTGCCCCGGCCGGCGCGCTGCAAGCGGCTGACGGCGTCCAGCGATTCCTTTTGCACCTGCACGGAGTGTTGGGCCGAGGCCAGCTGCATGCCCGCCGCGCACATGTTGGCGTAGGCGCGCGTGGTTTCGGCGGCCACGGTCACGCGGGTGGCATCGTAAGCGGCCTGGGCGGCTTGGGCGTCGCCGGTAGCGGCTTCGATGGCGCGCCGGATCTGGCCGAACAGATCCAGTTGATACGACACGCTGGCGCCCGCGGAATAGGCCCAGTGGTTGGGCGGGTCGATGCCGGGTTGCAGTTCCTGCAAGCCGGACACATGGCCGAATGTGGGCGACGCATTCACGCCGATGCCGGGTTGCTGCTGCGCCTGCGATTCCTGCACGGCAGCCTGCGCGCGTTCCAGGTTGGCGCCGGCCACGCGCAGGTCGGTGTTGGCGGACAGTGCCTTTTCCACCAGCCCGTCCAGCACGGGGTCGTTATACAGACGCCACCAGTGGCCGCTCACCGCTTCCTGCGCGAACACCTTGGAGCCGGCCTCGACGAAGGGGGCGGCCGCGCTCTGTCGCTGGGCGACCGACGCGGCGGGCACCTGGTAGTCAGGGCCCACGGTGGTGCATCCGGCCAGCGCAATGGCCAGCGTCAACGGCAGAAGAAATTTGGTGTTCATGGCAGCTACGGCTTGGCGTTGATATGAGATGAAAGAAGGGTTGTGGGGCGCGCGTTGCAGGGTCAGCGGGCGGCGTTGCGGTCAGCGGCCTGCCTGGGCGCGGGCGTGGGGTCCACCGACACGGTGGCGGTCTGGCCGGCGACCAGCCGCACGCCTTCGGGCACATCGTCGATCTTCACGCGCACCGGAATGCGCTGCGCCAGGCGCACCCAGTTGAAGGTGGGGTTCACGTTGGGCAGCAGGTTGGCGCCGGTGCTGCGGTCGCGGTCGGCAATGCCCATGGCGATGCTTTCCACATGGCCACGGATATGGCGCGAATCGCCCATCAGCGTCACCGTGACGGGCGCGCCTTCCTGGATGCCGGGCAGCTTGGTTTCTTCGAAGTAGCCTTCGACGTAGAACGAGCCCGCATCCACCAGCGCCATCACGCCGCGGCCGGCCGTGGCGTACGAGCCCGCGCGCAGATCCAGGTTGGTGATGCGGCCATCGCTGGCGGCCACCACGCGGCTGCGTTCCAGGTTCAGGCGCGCGGTGTTCAGTTGCACCTGCGCTTGCGCCAGCGCGGCTTCGGTCTGCTGCACCTTGGTCTGGCTTTGTTCGACGGCTTCGGCGGCCACCAACTGGCCCAGCGAACGGTTGCGCTTGGCGTCGCGCAGCGCCTGGTCATGCGCCACCTGTTGCGAACGCACCGAGGCTTGCGCCTGGTCGAACGCCAGCTGGAAGCGGGCACGGTCGATTTCAAACAGCAGGTCGCCCGCCTTCACGTCCTGGTTGTCGTGCACGGGCACGCTGGTGACCAGGCCGGAAACGTCGGGCGCCACTTGCACCACGTAGGCCTTGACGCGGCCGTCGCGCGTCCAGGGCTCGACTTCATAGTGCACCCACAACTGCCAGCCGGCGTAGGCCGCGGCAGCGACGACGATGGCCGTCACCGCGAACTTGCCGATGGCGGCAGGGCGAAGGGCGTTGGGAAGTTTCATACCTATCTCTGAAGAAAATAAGGGGAAATGAGCGACACGCCATACAGCAGCACCACGAACAGCGCCAGATCAAATAGCGCGGGGTGCCACACCAGGCGGTACAGGCCGATGCGCGCCAGCACGCGGCGCAAGGCCCAGGCCACGCCCAGCGTGACCACGCCCAGCACCAGCAGCCAGGGGAAGTAAATGCCGTACAGATTGAATTCGCCGATCATGATGCGTGGCCCTCCATGGTGGGATGGGCGGGTTGGTAGTCGGGGGCGTCAGGGAAGAAGGCGCGGCGGATGCCCACCAGCGCCACCACCGCGCGGTCGCGCGCGGCCACCCCTTGCGGCGAGCCCGCCACGCTGGACAGCGCGCGGTCGATCTGCGCCAGGAATTCAGGCGTTTTTTCGCCAACGCGCCACGCCGAGCGCGCGCGGAAAAACTGCGCCAGGCTGTTCAGCACCGGCTGGATCGTGGCTTCGGCCATCGGCAGATGGCGACGCGCGCGTTGCAGTTCGGTGATGTCACGGCCCACGCGCAAATCCTTCAACGCATCGGCCGCAACCAGGTCGTCGGGCCGCTGGGCCAGCGCCAGGCGCGGTTGCAGCAGGCCGATGCGATCCAGCATGCGGGCGGTGTAGGTGTGGCGCGACGGCGCGCGCGGCGAGCTGGCCAGCGTGGCCAGTTCTTTCCAGTTGGCGGCCTGGATGCGGCGGGCGCTCCAGTCGGCGCTGACCGTGCGGAAGATGGCGGCAATGATGGCCGCCGTGGCCACGCCCATGCACTGCGCCACCTGCGTATCGATAAACGACACGATGTCGGCGGTGTTGGTGTCTTGCAGCGCCATGGTGCCCAAGAAGCCGAACAGCATCGCCATGGCCTTTCCGGTGCTGGCGGGACGCGCGATGAAAATGCCCAGCACGAAGGCGGTGGGCAGCATCGCCAGCGCCAGCATTTCAAACGAATGTATGGCGGGCATGATGCCCAGCAGGTACAGCGCCGACAGCGGAATCGAATACACCGTGTAGGTCAGGAACTGCATGATGCCCGGCACCGGGTTGTCCTGCGACGCAAAGAAGCAGCTGAAGATGGCGGCCATCAATGCGGCCGTGGCGCCGTTGCTCCAGGCCGTGCCGATCCAGAAGGCGCAGCACACGGAAATGGCCACGCCCGCGGCCAGCGCCGACAGCAGCGCCATGCCGTGGTCGCGGTGCAGCGCGGCGTTGGGGTCGCGGGCAGGGCGGGCGTGGTGCATCCCGCCCCGCATCGACCCGCGCCGTGGCGCGCCTTTCAAGCCGGCGTGGATTTCGCGGCGCAGCGCCAGGCATTCGTCATAGGTATCGATCAGTTCGCGCAGCCGGGTCATCAGGCTGGCCAGCAACGCGTCGCGCCAGGTGGAATGGCTGTCGATGGCGGGCGTGGCATGGGAGACGGCCGCGCGCAGTTGCACGGCGGTGTCGTGCGAGGCCTGGGCGCCGGCATTGATCCATTCTGAAATATCGTTCAGCAGCGCGGACACCGTGTCGGGCAACGGCTGGTCATTGGCCTGAAGCGCGCGCAGGCGGTCTTCCACGGCCGAAACGGCAGGCGTCAACGCTGAAATCTGGTCCTGCATGGCGCGCACCGCGCCGGACGTCCAGCGCAGGTTGCTGGTGTCGAACGGCACGTGGGTGGACAGCAGGCGCAGCTGGGTGATGTCGTTGGCCAGCACGCGGCGATCGCGGTCGCGCTGTTCGGCGGTCTTGCCGCTTAGCGTGTCGTGCATCCAGTTGCGGGCGTCGCGCACGGCCTTGTCCAGTTGCAGCGTCAGCGCGGGCGCCAGGCCACGCGGCAGCACAATGCTGTGGACCAGCGTGGCGCACACGATGCCCAGGCTGATTTCTTCCACCCGGGCCAGCGCCGTGTCGAACACCAGCGACGGGTCCGTCACGCTGGGAAACCCGATCATGGCGGCGGTGTAACCGGCCAGCATGAACAGGTACGACCGGGGCGTGCGGTCCAGCACCGACATGTACAGGCAGGCGCCTACCCACATCACCATGGCGGCCGTCATGACGACGGGGGAATTGGACAGGCGCGGCACCATATAGACGGTGGCGGCCGACCCCGCAAACGTGCCGACCAGGCGGTACAGCGCCTTGGAGCGCACCGCGCCCGACCAGGGCTGCGCCACGACATAGGCGGTGGTCATCGCCCAGAACGGACGCGGCAAACCAATGCTGTAGGCCAGATAAAGCGCCATGATGGCGCTTAGATAGCTCTTGAGCGAAAAAATGGTTTCGCGAACGTTCGGCAATTTCACGATGCGTTGTCCTGTTGATGGGCCCCTGTGCCGCGTCCCAGCGACACACTCAGCGCGTCAAACACGCGCAGACAGGCTTGCAAATCGGATTCGCTGACGCCGTTGAATACGCGCCGGCGCAGTTCCACCAGCACGTTTTCGACCTGAGCCCGCAGCGCATGGCCGGCTTCGGTCAAATGCAGGGTTTTGGCGCGGCGGTCATGGGTGTCTTCGCGGCGTTCCATCAGGCCGGCGGCCACCAATTGATCCAGCACGCGAACCAGGGACGGGCCCTCGACGCCCAGCGCCTCGGCCAGCGCGCCCTGGCGCACGCCGTCGCCCAGGCGCCCGGCCAGGATGACGGGCCAGGCGGTGGCCTGCGACAAACCGTAGTCGGCCAGCGCCTTGTCGGCGGCGCCACGATAGGCGCGGGACAGCACCATCAGGTTGGCGGTGGTGGCCATGAGTTGGGAGTCGGAAGGAGTGTTCATGGAAATCGATTGTATCCTATCTATTAGCTTACTAATAATTGAATATGACGAATATCTCCATTGATTTTTCCAATCGGTCAGATCAATGCGGACTTTTCCATGGACGGAAAAATGGGGCCGCAAAGGCGGCCCCAGCAAGCGGCCCTACGTGGCGCCGTGGTCGCGACGGCGCGGCGGATTATTCCGCGCAGTCAGCCCAGCAGTTGGGCGTTTCATACAGGCGCACGCGGGTCAGGCGCAGGTCGGCGCCATAGTGGCCGTGGTAGTACGGCGCCAGCGTGTCGAAGACGATCTTGGCCAGGTTCTCGGCGGTGGGGATGCGGTCCAGCACCACGGTCTTGTGGTCGGGCAGGGTGTCCAGGAAACCGCGCACGGCGGCATCGCCCTCGAACACCAGGAACGCGTGATCCCAGACGTCCACGATGTGGGTCTTGGCGATGTGCTTGATCTCGGAAAAATCCATCAACATGCCGTTGTCGGATTCGCCCGGGGCCTGCACCACGTCACCCGTCAGGGTGATTTCAAGCACATAGCGGTGGCCATGCAGATTGCGGCATTGGCTGCGGTGGTCGGGGATGCGGTGGCCGGCGTCGAATTCCAGCCTGCGGGTCACGGAAATCATCGCGCGGTCCGCCGCGCGTGGGGGTAAATCATGGAATGCCTATGTATTTGTGGGTCTGCAAACTCAGCCGCCATTGCGGATGCTGCATACAGTACTGAACGGCCTTTTCGGTGTTGGCCACGCGCGCCGGGCCGTCCATGGGTTGCAGGAAAAAGTGCTCGAAATCCAGATGCGCGAAGGTCTCGGGCAGGGCGTTCAGCTGCGGGTAGACCAGCTTCAATTCATGGCCCCGGTCAATGACGATGGGCGCGGTGCCCTTGGGGCTGACACAAATCCAGTCGATGCCGGCGGGCGGCTTGACGGTGCCGTTGGTTTCGATGGCCACGGTAAAGCCGCGTGCGTGGATCGCGGTCAGTAGCGCCGCGTCCAGTTGCAGCAGCGGTTCGCCGCCGGTGAAGACCACGTAGCGGTCTTCGGTGCCGGGGCCCCAGGTGGCGGCGATGGTATCGGCCAGCAGGTCCGGCGTGGCGAACTTGCCGCCGCCTTCGCCGTCGGTGCCGATGAAGTCGGTGTCGCAGAACGTGCAGGCGGCGCTGGCGCGGTCGCTTTCGCGGCCGGTCCACAGGTTGCACCCCGCAAACCGGCAAAATACCGCCGCGCGGCCTGCGTGGGCGCCTTCGCCTTGCAGGGTCTTGAAAATTTCTTTGGCGGTGTAGGTCATAGAGGTTGCTGGCTAGGGGTTGCTAGCCACCCAGGGTCAGCATCAAAATCGGGCAAAAGCGGAATATTTTACTTGGTATAGACTCCCGCCCTATGTTTCATGTCCAAGATTCCCTGTATATCGACGAACGCGACCTGACGTTCAGCATGATCCGCGCCCAAGGCGCGGGCGGCCAGAACGTCAACAAGGTGTCCAGCGCCGTCCACCTGCGCTTTGACGTGCGGGCCTCGCACTTGCCGCAAGAGGTGCAGGACGCGCTGTGCGCCGTCAGCGATCACCGCATCTCGAAAGACGGCGTCATCGTCATCAAGTCGCAGTCTTTTCGCAGCCAGGAAAAAAACCGGGCCGAAGCCATCGAACGGCTGGTGACCCTGGTGCGCAACGCGATCCAGGTCGACAAACCGCGTCGCGCGACCAAGCCCACCCGCTCGTCCCAACGCCGTCGCGTGCAGCGCAAAGTGCTGCATGGCGAGGTCAAGCGCCTGCGCGGGCGCGTGCAGGGCGACTGAGCACAAACGAATCCGCAAAACCTTGTTCCCCGCAGGGGCATGACCATATATCGAACTTATTCGATTTATGATTCGATAAATTGCGATATACCAATATGACCCAACCCGCTTCCACTTCGTCCGACGATCCGTCCCATGCCGCACCCGCCATTGACGCCGACGCCATCATCAAGGCGTTGGCCAATCCGGTGCGGCGCGACATCCTGGCATGGCTGAAGACGCCGCATGCGTATTTCGAGGAACGTCCGGGCCACACCTTCGAACACGGGGTGTGCGCGGGCCACATCGACGACCGCTGCGGCTTGTCGCAGTCAACCGTGTCCTCGCACCTGGCTGTGTTGCAGCGCGCGGGGCTGATTACGTCGACCAAGGTAGGGCAGTGGGTCTTTTTCCGTCGCAATGAAGTTGTGATTGCCGCATTCCTGCGGCAGTTGAACCAGGATATGTAGGAATCTGCATGAGCAAGCTGTTTGAACCCCTGCGCGTCGGCGCGCTGACGTTGCGCAACCGTATTGTCATGGCCCCCTTGACGCGCCAGCGCGCCAGCGAAGGCCGTGTTCCCAACGACCTGATGGTCGAGTACTACACCCAGCGCGCGGGCGCGGGCCTGATCTTGTCGGAAGCCACCGCCGTGACGCCGCAAGGCGTGGGCTATGCCGACACCCCCGGGCTGTGGTCCACCGAACAAGTGAAGGGCTGGCGCAAAGTGACCGCCGCCGTCCACGACAAGGGCAGCCTGATGGTGGCCCAGCTGTGGCACGTGGGGCGCATTTCCGACCCGATTTTCTTGAATGGCGAGTTGCCCGTTGCGCCCAGCGCCATCGCCGCCGAGGGGCATGTGAGCCACGTGCGCCCCAAGCGCGCCTACGTGACCCCGCGTGCGCTGGAAACGGCTGAGCTGGCGGGCGTGGTCGACGCCTACCGCCACGGCGCGCAAATGGCCATGGAAGCCGGCTTCGACGGCGTTGAAGTGCACGCCGCCAACGGCTATCTGCTGGACCAGTTCTTGCAGGACAGCACCAACCACCGCACCGATCAATACGGCGGATCGCTGGAAAACCGCGCCCGTCTGCTGCTGGAAGTGGTGGATGCCTGCGTGGCTGTTTGGGGTGCCGACCGAGTGGGAGTGCACCTGTCGCCGCGCGGCGATGCGCACACCATGGGTGATTCAGACCCCGCCGCGACCTTCCTGTACGTGGCGACCGAGCTGGGCAAGCGCGGCATTGCGTTCGTGTGCGTGCGCGAGCATGAAGGCGAAGACAGCCTGGGCCCGCGCCTGAAGTCGGCGTTCGGGGGCGTGTACATCGCCAACGAGGGCTACACCCGTGAATCGGCCGAAGCCGCCCTCGAAGCGGGGCGGGCCGACGCCGTGGCCTTTGGCGTGCCGTACATCGCCAACCCCGACCTGGCGCGACGCTTTGAATTGAATGCGCCGCTGAACACCCCCGTACCGTCCACGTTCTACGCGCAGGGCGCCACCGGCTATACGGACTACCCGGCGCTGCCGTAAGCCCCTGGGGTGTCGCGGGCCGGCTAGAACACCGCGCGCATCGGGTAGGTAAACAGCCCGAAGTGCGCGGCGTTCAGGCCCAGGTGCGCCAGCACCGCCGCGGCCAGGCCACCGTAGCGATAGGCGGCGCCGTACGCCAAGCCGGCCATCGTGGCCAGCAACATCCATTGCCATCCGCCGGCAAAGTGCGCCAGCCCGAACAGCAGCGCGGCAACGCCCAGCGCGGCCCAGCCGCCGTAGCGTCGATGCCGCCAGCACGCGGCCAGTTGCTGCTGCACATAGCCGCGAAACAGCGCTTCCTCGGCCACCGTCACCAGCAGCGCGTTATTGAGCAGCCAGATCCAACCGGTGTCGGGCCACTTGGGCGCCCAGCCCACCACGCCCAGCGCGAGTGCAAGGCCCAGGCAGACCAGCACGGCAGCCGCGCACGCCAGCAGCGCTGCCACCAAAGTCCGGCCGGCGATGTGGACGGCAATGCCCCCCGCATTGCCGCCCGCATGGCTTCGCGCGTCGCTGCCGAGAGCGCGGCCCGCGTCCGCGCCCACGTAGCCGCCCACCATGGGCGGCGCCAGCACCAAGATCACCCAGAACGCGACCAGCGGTTTATCCAGATTCAAGTACATGCCAAACGCCACGGCATCCGCGCTTAGCGGGGCGGGCGCGATGACTTGCGGGTTGTGAAAGCCCGGTATCAGATGCAAAAAAAGCGCGGCGGCCAGCAGCACGAACAGTAGATGGCCGAAAAGGCGCAGGGCGGGCGGGGGCGTGGCGGGGGAATTGGCCTGGAAAGTCGGCCTGATGCAGACGGCGGTCAAAGCCAACAGTGCGGGCGCGGCCAGCGCCACCGGATCGATCACCCCATCCCTCCATGCCCACGCCCAGGCCATCGCCAACGGCACCAGCGCCCAGCGCCGCGTGGCGGGCGGCCAAAGCATCAAGGCGGCAAGAAACAAGGCGGGCCACGGACTGTACAAAGGCATGGATGCGTTAGGGCGGGGAATGCGAAGCGCAAAGTGTAAGGCCCGCGCCTGGGGGGCAAGCGCGACATGGCACTAAGAACCCGCGCAACGCTGCACCGGCCATCGCCGGCCTTTTCATTTAGCCGCATTCGGGCGACCATGCCGCAGCGGCGGCGACGTGCCCGCCCCGTATCCGGCCGGTTCACGTGGCCGCAACAGGAGTCGATATGAAGATGATTGCGTGGTTGATGTTGGCGGCGGCCATTTTGCCGTTCGTCTCAACAATTGTGGCGAAGGCGGGCGGGCAGAAGTTTGACAACAACGACCCCCGGGCTTGGCTGGGGCGTCAGGAAGGATGGCGCGCGCGCGCCAATGCCGCCCAGATCAATACGTTTGAATCGCTGCCGTTCTTCTACGCGGCCGTGCTGTTCGCGCTGTACACGCAGGCGCCGCCCGCCCACGTCGCCACGTTGATGGCGTGCTGGTTGGGCGTGCGTCTGGGTTATCTGGCGATGTACCTGGCAGGCTGGGGCGCGCTGCGTTCGGTGGTGTGGACGATCGGCGTGGGCTTTGTCATCGCGATCCTGTTTTCCGGCGTCTGAGCGGGGGGGGCTGGTCGTGACGGTGGCCTTCACTTCCAGACCATCACTTCCATTCAAATACCGCGCGCCCGCTGCCCGCGCCTTGCACGTTCACTTCGCGCTCTTGCGCGCGGCCTTCGTACGTTGCCGAAACCTTGTAGGTGCCCGCGGGTAGCTTGATCAGCATGTACGGGCCTTCGGCCGTGGTCTTCAGGACTTCCTTGCCTTGCGCATCGCGGATGACCACGGCCACGCTGGCCACGTAGTCGGCTTTACCGTCGCGCTGCGCGGCGAAGGTCAGCGACAGCGGGTAATCCTTGGCGGCGGCTTTCATGGCTTCGGATTCGTCGATGCCGATGCCGCCGCTGATGTACTGCACCGAGCCCTGCTGCTGGACCGCCGGCAGCGCGGCCTGAGCCGTCGACAACACGCCGGCAATCGCCATGCTGCCCAGCGCCATCATGGCCGACATGGTGCAGCGTTCAATGCGTTTGTTCATCTGATTCTCCTGAAGTGGACGAGTACGTTTCGACCTGGGCACCGGCAAGGAGTTCGCAGCGGTCGGTCTGCAAGATCAACCGATTGTTTCCGCCGGCCGGCCCGGCCAGCATATCCCCGCGCGCTTAAGGTTTCCAGTCGAACGCCAGGCGGCTTTCGCCGCTGATCGTGCCGTCGGGTGAAAAGCGCCGTTCGTCCAGTTGCCCCGAGCCCCCATCACACAGGACCAGCACGCTGGAACTGCGGGTGCCGTAATCGGGGCTGACGATGAACGGGCTGCTCAGCAGCTTTTCGCGATCGGGCGGCAGGCCGGTGGCGGGCATGTCGGAATCGGTGGCGGTCTGGCGGTCGGCCAGCGCGTCGAACAAGGCGGGCAGATCGGGTTGCGGCGAGCGGCCCAGCACATCGGTAAACGCCGTCTTGGTACGGGCCAGCTTGGGCCAGGGCGTATCCAGCAAATGGTTCGACAACGCGTAGATGCCGGGGTCAAGCGGGCGCGGCGGGCCGTCGCGGTTGCTCAGGTACCAGGCCTGGCGCGAGTCGCCCACGATCAGGTTGAAACCGTTGTACGCCTGATCCGACTCATGCGTCCGGGCCAGGTAAACATCGGGCGGATCGTCACCGCGCAGATAGTCCTCGACCAGCGCCCCGCGTGACGGGGCAGGGTTCAGATGCTTGCCCGGTTCGCGATAGTTGGTCACCAGTGCAAAGCGTCCACGCGTGGTCACGCCCATCCAGGTGCCGCCCGCCAAGCCGTCGCGGCCCGCGTAGACGGTGGGCGCATCGGCCCATTGCGCGACCGGATACGTGGGCCGCGCGTGGAATTCGTCGCGATTGGCGGCGATCAGGACGGGAATGCCCGGCAAGGCGTGCAGGGCCAATACGGCAAGACACATGGTTCAAACCTGGTGGGAAGTTGGGTTGGGGGGGCGCACGCCCGGCGTCGTCGCGGCAAATTCCGGACCGGTCAGCGCGGCGCGCAGGTTCTCGATCTCGGCGGCCACGTCGGCCAGCGCGGGTGATGGCGCCGTGATGGCGGCATCCGGCGGCGGCGTGCCGCTGGCCACCGCCACACTTAACGCGTGCAAGGCCTGGGCAAGCAGACCGACTTGCGCGGCGCCGGGTGCGGGCCGGCCGGGTGGCAGCGACCACGCCGTGTCGGAGACCGCGTTGGCCACGCGTTCCAGCGCAACCTCCACCGGCCACCAGGCCAGCGCCCGACGGCTGACCAGGCGCGGTTCCGACAAGCCGCGTTGCAAGGCGATGCGCAGGTCCGACAAGCTGGCGTAGGCCCGCGCGCGCAGTGTGTGGCGATTGGCGGCGTCTGCCTGGAATACGGTGTTGACGTAGGCGGCCAGCGTGTCCATCGCGGCGGAAACCGCGTGGTCCAGGTTGTTGCGTTCGATGCGTATCCACGGCAGATAGCCCACCAGCAACACAATGCCGGCGGCCACGCCCACGTCGATCAGCCGGGCCAGCGCGATGGCCCACGAACCCGGTTGCAAGGCGCCGATCAACAGCATCAGGATCGGTACAAGAATGGCGGAAAACAGGCCGTAGTTGCGCCGGATGGACCACGGCAGCAGCGCCGCCAGCACCGCCACCGTCAACAGGCTGGCGACGCCATTCTGGTCCACGGCCAGCACGGTGGCGCTGATCGCCACGCCCACCACGCTGCCGCCGCAGCTTTGCAGCGCCCGGGCAAACACCGAGCCAAAGTTCGGCTTGAAGATCACCACGACGATCAGCGGCACCCAGTACGAACGGGGCAGCGATGCGGCCAGCGCCACGGCTTCCGCCGCGATCAGGCACAGGCCCAGCCGGATCAGGTAACGCACGGTGGTCGGGCCGGGGCGATAAGTGCGGGCCAGCACGCGCCAGGGCGTGCGCGGGCGGGCGGGCGTCAGGCCATCCAGCGGGTCCGCGTCGGCCGGCTTGACGCCTTGCATCAGGGGCAACGCCTGCGCCAAGGCCTCCGCCAGCTGCGCCATGCCGGCTTGGCGCAAGGCGGCGATATCGTCATCGGGGGAGGGCTCGCGGTCGTTTTCGACACGGTCGGCCAGGCGGTTCATCACGCGCGCGCAAGTGGGCGGCAAGGGGCGCCCCGCGCGCGCCAGCGCCAGGGCGGCATTGGTCAGTGGCGTGCAGGCCTGCAACTGCGCCGCCAGCCGGGCCAGGCGCGGCGATGGGCCGGCGGCGCGGCCGCGTGCCGCCAGCACGGTGTCGTAGGCGGTGGTCATGGCCGCTTCCATGTCGCGCCGCGCGCTCATGGTGCGCGACGTGCCGATGGCGGCAAACAAGGCGGCAAGCTTGCGATAGGCCAGCGCGACGGCGGCGCGTTCCGGGGCGATCGGGTGGATGACCCAGCCCACCAGCGTCAACCCCAGGCCGAACAGCCCGCCCGTGGCGACCAGCACGGACGGCAGCCACGGCGGTAGGGTGGACGTCAGGCTCGACCCGACGATGACGTACACCGCGAATTGCAGCGTGGCCACCGCCGCAATGTTGTTGAAGGTGCCGACCAGGCTGGCGATCAGCACCAGCAACGTCATGGCGGCCGACGTCCACAGCCCGTGGCCGGCCACCAGGTTGCCCAGCAGGTAACCCAGCGCGCCGCCCAGCACGGTGCAGCCGATGGACAAGGCGCGGTTGCGATACGGGCCGCCGTTGTCGCCCGTGATGGCCGGCAGCGCGCCCAGCGCCACCAGCGCGGCGGCCCCGCCTTGGGTTAGCGCCAGCCCCACGGCGCAGGGCAGGCCGATGGCCAGCGCCGCGCGCAGCGCCACCCAGCGGCTGACGGGCGAAGGCTCCATGTGCGCCAGGCTCATCAGCCAGCGCATGTTGGCGCCGCGCGCGCCGTGGCGGGTCAGGGGGCGGGACACGGTGGCCTCATGGCGGGGGCGTCAGGGTTTGATCAGCGGCGCGATGTCCGGCGCCGCCAGCCGGAAATAGTCTTCCGTGTTCAGCAGGATCGAAGCGTCCAGCCGCCCCGCGTTGAACACGATTTCATCGTGGCGGCTGCGCAGGCTGGGGTCCACCAGCAGGTGCAGGTCGGGGTTGAAGGAAAAGGGCGGAATGGCGCCGATTTCGCAGCCGGTCAGTTCGCGCGCCAGTTCCTGCGAGGCCAGCGACGCCTTCTTGCCGCCCGCGGCGCGCGCGATGGCGTCCAGGTCGGCCTGCTTGTCCGCCGGAAACACGGCCAGGACGTTCTTGCGTATGTTGGACGAGATTTTCACCCGGCAGACCAGCGCCTTGGCGCCCTGGCTGACGTCGGTGCCACGTATGGCGGCCACTTCGACCGAGCGGCCGGCGGCGGGGTGGTGGATCAGGCGATGACGGGCCTGGTGCCGGGCCAGCAGGGCTTGCAGGCGTTCAAAGACTTCCATATCGATGGCGGCAAAGGGGGTGGGGATGGACGGCGGGCACGGGCTTGGCGCACCGGCCCCGCAGTCGCATGATACGCCCGCGCCGGGATCAGATTTCGCCGGTGAAGGCGTAGCCCCAGCCCCACACGGTGCGAATCGGCAGCTCTACGTTCACATCCTGCGCCTTGCGCCGCAAGCGGCTGACCACCACATCGGTGCGGCGCACCGATTCGCGGCCGGCCTGGGCGTCCGAGCCGGAAGCGTCGCCGCGCGGCAGCCGCTTGTCGGCCGACGTCGTCAACCTGAGCAGGAATTCGCGTTCGGCCAATGTCAGCGACAAGCGCGTGCCTTGCGGGCTGACCAGCGTCCAGGCGGCGTCCAGAAACTGCCACTTGCCGGGCGTTTCGGGCGCCGGGGGCGTGGCGGCCATACGGGCTTCGGGCTCGACCGCAATGGGGCGGCGGCCCGTGGCGGGCACGCGCCGCACCAGGGCTTGCAGCGCGGCGGCGATCTCGGCGGTGGCCACGTCGTGCTGAAAACACGCGTCGGCGCCGCAGTGCAGGCCCAGAATTCGGTTTTCGGGCGAATCAAAGCTAGACACCGCGATGATGCCGGCGGTGGTGTCCATGGCGCGCAGGCCCGCAACCGCCATGCAAAGATCGGTCAGGTCGGCTTCCATCACCAGCAACGGCGTACGGCGCGCCTGAAACAGGCGAAACAGGCCGTTGGAATCCTCGCACCGGCGCGGCGAGAAACCCATGTCGGCCAGCTCGTCGCTGCGGCGCGCGCGTTGGTCGGGATCGGGTGAGAAGACGATCAGGTCTAGTAGGTCATTCATGAATCGTAGTGATCTTTGCAGCTTCAGCGCATGCATGATGCTACGAAAACAAGGGTTTCCTAACCCCGCTCAACGCCACTTTCGTACCCGAATTCTCAGACATGATTGCCGGGCGGCAACACAGCAAGCGCCCCAGGGTGTGCCGAACAATGTTTGAATAAAGCGCCAGGGCGTATTGGCGCGGCCCGCCCGCTGACTAGGGGTTGAACAACCGGCGTTAAAACGGCCCAAAATCGCACCCGAACGGTGCATAAAAGTGCGCTGCCGACGCGTTAAAACCGCTCTACGGGTTTTGCGGCTCGTTCCACCAGCCGCCGCCCAGCGCCTGCAACAGCGCGGCCGTGTCGGCATAGCGAGCCGCGTCGGCTTCGCTGCGCGCGATGCGGGTTTGCAGCAGTTGGCGTTGACTATCCAGCAGGCTTTGGTGGCTGATGCCGCCCGCCTGATAGCGGCCCTGGGCGATGCGCAGCGCATCGTCCGCGCGCCGCCACGCGTCGTCGTAGGCGCTGAACGCATCGGCATCGGTCTGCACGGCGCGCAATGCGTCGGCCACCTGGCGGAATCCGTCCAGCACCGTTTGGCGGTAGGCGGCAGCGGCCGCTTCGTAACCCGCTTCCGCCGCACGCTTGCGCGCGCGCAGTTCGCCGCCGCGAAACAGCGGTTGCACCAGCCCCAGGCCCAGGCTCCACACGTTGACGCCGTCCGATAAATCGCCCGCGCGCGTGCGCTGGGAACCGAAACTGGCGGTGAGCGTGAACTGCGGGTACTGGTTGGCGGTGGCCACGCCCACGTCGGCGGACGCCTTGTGCCACAGCGCCTCGGCGGCAAGAATGTCCGGCCGCTGGCGCGTCAGCGCGGACGGAACGCCGGTGGGTATGTCGGGCGGCAAGGTCAGGTCCGCCAGGCGCAGGGGCGGCGTGCGCTGCGCGGCGGGCGGCTGGCCCAGGTACACGGCCAGCTGATGCGTGGTTTGCGACAGCTGCTTTTCCAGCGGCGGCAGCGTGGCGCGCGTTTGCGCCACCAGCACTTCCTGGTTACGCAAATCGGCCTCGGCCACGCCGCCCAGCGCCACGCGTTGCCGCATGATGTTCTGCTGGCGCTGCTGCGCGTCCAGCAGATCGCGCGTGGCGGCCAGGCGTTCGGACAGGTCGGCCTGGCGGATGGCGGCCGTCACCACGTTGGCGGCTAACGACATGCGCGCCGCTTGCAGTTCGTGCGCCTGGTAATCCACCTGCGCCGCCAGGCCTTCCAGCGCGCGCCGGTTGCCGCCGAAAACGTCCAGCGTGTAGGACACGTCGATTGACGCGTTGTACAGCGTGAAGGGCGGGGGCGGCTGCGTTACCGGCACGCCGAACGCCGACGGGTCCACCTTTTGCCGCGTGGCGGACAGGTTGGCATCGGCCGACGGCAACAGCCTGCCGCCGGTTTCGGCGTCCAGGTCTTCGGTGGCCTGCCGCAACGTGGCGCGCGCCTGGGCCAGCGTGGGGCTGGCGTCAAGCGCCTGGCGCACCAACTGGTCCAGCGCATCCGAACGGAACAGCCGCCACCATTGCGCGGGAACGTCGGCGCCCGGTTGCAGGCGTTGTGCGCTACGGGCGGGTTGCGCGCTGTCATCGGCCGTGTAGGACGCCACGGCGGGTGGGTTCGGCGAGGTGAAATCAGGTCCGACGGTGCATCCGGTGGTCAAGGCCGACAGGCCGATCGCCGCCAGCCGCATCGCCACCACCACCGCACGCAAACGAAAAACCATAAAGGGACGGGGAAAACGTGGCATGGCGCGTCAATCCAGAGTGCGGCGGTAGAACTTCACGGCGGCGGTCATCACGACCGCGGTGAACAGCATCAGGGGCCAGATGCTGGGCCACAGATCCCACCAGCCGTTGCCTTTGAGCAGGATGCCGCGGATGAGCCGGTTGAAGTGCGTCAGCGGCAGCAGGTTGCCCAGGTACTGCGCCCACATGGGCATGCCCTGGAACGGGAACATGAAGCCAGACAGCAGCATGTTGGGCAGAAAATAGAACATGGTCAGCTGCATGGCCTGCAACTGGTTCTGCGCCAGCGACGACAGCGTGATGCCCACCGTCAGGTTGGCCGCCACGAACAGCAGCGCCGCCAGGTACACGGATAACAGGCTGCCCAGGATCGGCACATGGAAGACGAAGTGCGCGGCCAGCAGGATGATGGTGGCCTGGATCAGGCCGATGGCGATGTACGGCACGATCTTGCCGGTCATGACCTCCAGCGGGCGCACCGGCATCGACAGCAGGTTTTCCATCGTGCCGCGCTCGCGTTCGCGCGTCATGGCCAGGCCCGTCATCATCACCAGCGTCATCGTCAGGATCACACCCATCAGCCCCGGCACGGTGTTGTATTGCGAGATCTGCTCTTCGTTGTAAAGCCGGTGCACGCGCACGTCGAAAGGGGGTTGCCCGCCCGCCAGATTGGCCAGCGGGCCGGTCAGGTCCTTTTGCGCCACGGCCTGGGTCAGCTGCGTGGCCGCGCCAATCGCCATGCCGGTGGCCATGGGGTCGGTGGCGTCGGCTTCGATCAGCAATGCCGGCCGTTCGCCGCGCAACAGCCGGCGGGAAAAGTCCGGCGGTATGGTCACCACGAACAGCACGCGGCCCTGCGCCAGCGCGGCGCGGCCGGCTTCTTCGTCGCGCAGTTCCTCGGTGATGTGGAAGTAGTCCGACGACTTCATCGCCGCGATGAAGCTGCGCGTGAACGGGCTGTGGTCGGCCGTGATGACCGCCGTGGGCATCTGCTTGGGGTCGGTGTTGATGGCGTAGCCGAACAACGCCAACTGCATGATGGGCAGGCCCACGATCATGCCGAACGTGATGCGGTCACGGCGCAGCTGCAAGAATTCCTTCAGCACCATGCTCCACCACCGCGCCCACGAAAAGCCTTGCAGATGGCGCATCATGCCGGGCTCGCGAAGTTGTCGGTGGACCGGTTCATCAAGAAGATGAAAACGTCTTCCAGGCTGGTGTCAATGCGTTCCAGGCGCAGGTCCTGGCCGCGTATGGCGTCGCGCAAGGTGCGTTCCAGCAGCTCGGCGTTCTGGCCGCTGACGTGCAACGCCGAGCCGAACGCCACCGTCTGGTCGACGCCCGGCGCGCTGCGCAGGCGCTGGCCCAGCGGCACCAAGTTGTGGCCGTGGATGGCCCAGGTGGACAGGCGCTGTTCGGCAATCACCTGCTCGGCGGTGCCTTGCGTCAGCAGCTTGCCGTACGAGATATAGGCCAGCTTGTGGCAGCGTTCGGCCTCGTCCATGTAGTGCGTGCTGACCAGCACCGAGATGCCGCGCGCCGCCAATTCGTGCAGCTGTTCCCAGAAGTCGCGCCGCGCCGTCGGGTCCACGCCCGCCGTCGGTTCGTCCAGCAACAGCAGGCGCGGTTCGTGCAGCAGGCAGGCGGCCAGCGCCATCCGCTGCTTCCATCCCCCCGACAACGAGCCGGTCAGTTGATTGGCGCGGCTGTGCAGGCCCAGGTCTTCCAGGGCGCGGTCCACGGTTTGGCGGCGTTGCGGCATGTCGTACATGCGCGCCACAAAATCGAGGTTTTCCCGGATCGTCAGGTCGTCCCAGTACGAAAACTTCTGCGTCATGTAGCCGACGTGGCGCTTGATCTGCGCGCTGTCTTTCACAATGTCATAGCCCAGGCAGGTGCCGCTGCCGGAATCCGGCGTCAGCAGGCCGCACATCAATCGGATGCAGGTGGTCTTGCCGCTGCCGTTGGGGCCCAGGAAGCCGAAGATTTCGCCTTCCCGCACGCGCAGCGTTACGTCGTTGACCACGTGCTTGTCGCCAAAGCGCTTGTTCAAGCCGCGCACGTCGATCACGGCCTTGCCGGAATCGGGCGGAGCCGGCTGACCGTCGGCGGGGTGGTCGGCGGGGTGGCCCGGGTGTGTGGTCATTGCAGCGTGGCCTCGACCGGTTGGCCGGGATGCAGCCGCGCCGCCGCTTCGGGCGTGGGGCGCGCTTCCACCATGTAGACCAGCTTGCCGCGGCTTTCGCGGCTGTAGATCACGGGCGGCGTGTATTCGGCCTGGTCCGACACATAGTCGATATGCACGGGTATCGGATCGCCGCAGCCGTCGCAGCGCAGGCTGGCTTGTTGCCCCGCTTTTAATGAGCCGACCACGGTTTCGGGCACGAAGAAACGCACCTTGATGTTGCCGGGTGGCAGCAGGCTGACCACGGGGCTGCCCGCCGACACCCATTCGCCCACGCGGTACATCGTGTCGAACACTCTGCCGGCCGCCGGTGCGGCCAGCTGTTTTTGCGCAAGCGTCCACTCGGCCTGGGCCAAGGTGGCGCGGGCCGCTTCGACGGTGGCCGCCTGCGCCACGCGCTGATCCTCGCGCCCCGGCAGCCTGGCCACTTCCAGCTGCGCGCGCAGTTCGCGCACGCGCGCGGCGTCCGATTGGGCTTGTTCACGGCTGTCATCCAACTGCGCCCGGGCGATGCCGCCCACGCGGAACTGCGCGTTATCGCGTTGCAGTTGCGCGGCGGAACGCCGGCTGGCGGCTTCGGCCTGCGCCAACTGTGCGCGGCTGACATCGATTTCCGCCGGGCGCTTGCCGGTGCCGATGTCTTCCAGCTGCGCGATGGCGGCGGCAAGCTGCGCGCTGGCCTGGTCGCGGGCGGCGCGTTCGCGCGTGGCCTCCAGCGCAAACAGCGGCGCGTTGGCGTCCACCTGTTGCCCGCGCTTGACGGCCAGCGCGTCCAGGCGGCCCGCTTCGGACGACGCCACATAGACGTAGTCGCCTTCCACATAACCTTGGTAGAAAGGCGCGGCATCCTGGCCGCAGCCGGCCAGCAGCAACCCCAGCGCCAGCGTCGGCAGGGCGGGGGCGATACGAAAAAGGGCAGGTCGGGGGCGCAGGGTGGGCATGGTCAGGTCGCGGCGGCGGGGTGGGCAGGCGGCGAGAACAGGCCACCGGTCAGCATGGCGATGGCGTGGTCGGCGATTGCATCGGTATCGATGGCCTGCATGGGCGGATCGCCTTGCCACAGGCGCCGCCACAGGTTCGAGGTGGCCAGCGGCAACAGCGTCAGCCCCAGGATGGAAAGGAACACCAGGCGCGGTTCGACACCGGGCGTGGTGGCGCCGCGTTGCTGCGCCTGACCGATCACGGTGGCGAAAGCCGCCAGCCGTTCGGTGGGCACGTGGGGCAGCACGCGTTCACGCAATTGGCCGCCTTCGTTCACCACTTCATGGATCCACAGTGCGGGCAGCCACGGCCGCTCGGTCGCGCTTTGCACAATGCGCTTCACGATTTCGACCAGGTAAGCGCGCGCGGCAGTGGCCGGGTCGAGGCTTGCGGCAAGCGCCGGCGACGGTGACTTGCCGTCGTCGCCTTCGGCCTCCGACGCTAGCGGAACGGGCGACCACACAAAACCGATTACCGGCACGACGCGCTCAAGCACGACGGCGTCGATCAATTGGTCGCGGCTTTTGAAGTAGTAATGCAGCATGGCCGGCGTGACGGCCGCGCGCTGGGCGATGTGCGCGATGGTGGTGGCGGCCACGCCCTGGGCCGCGAACAGGCCCGTGGCAATGTCCAGCAATTGTTCGCGCATGGCGGCGGCGTCGGGGCGGGCGGGGCGGCCGGGGCGGCGCGCGCGCGGCGCGTCAATGGGGGAGGGGGCAGACGCGGACAGCGATTTGTTCATGTCGCGCAGTTTAATTAATCTTTTAATTAATTAAAAGAGGGGCAAGCATCAGGGTTACAAAGCAGGTCGGCCGACATCGATGGTGTAATGGCTCGGTTCCCCATCTTGCTGCCCCGGGCATTGCCTGCAAGACCTTGGGCGGCTTCCCCTGGAGGCTGGACTTCAATGACGCAATCCTCGTCAATCAACCGCCGCATCGTGCTTGCCGCACGCCCGCATGGCGAACCCACCGACAACGATTTCCGCCTGGAAACAGGCGACGTGCCGCAACCCGGGCCCGGCCAGGTACTGCTGCGCACGGTCTACTTGTCGCTTGACCCCTACATGCGCGGCCGCATGAGCGACGCGCCTTCCTACGCCGAACCCGTCCAGATCGGCCAGCCCATGGTCGGCGGCACGGTCTGCCGCGTGCAGGCGTCCAACCACCCCGAATTCAAGGCCGGCGAATGGGTGCTGGCGCAGTCCGGCTGGCAGGACTACGCGGTGTCGGACGGCACCGGCCTGTTGCGCCTGGGCGCCAAGCCGCAGCATCCGTCGTATTCGCTGGGCGTACTGGGCATGCCCGGCTTCACCGGCTACATGGGGCTGCTGGACATCGGCCAACCCAAGGCGGGCGAAACGGTGGTGGTGGCCGCGGCCAGCGGCGCGGTGGGCGCGGTAGTGGGCCAGATCGCCAAAATCCATGGCTGCAAGGTCGTGGGCATTGCGGGCGGCGCGGACAAATGCCGCTATGTGGTCGACGAGCTGGGCTTTGACGACTGCCTGGACCACAAGGCGCCCGACCTGGCAGGCCGGCTGGCGCGCGCCGTGCCGCAAGGCATCGACGTCTACTTCGAGAACGTGGGTGGCGCGGTGTTCGATGCCGTGTTGCCGCTATTGAACCCGCGCGCGCGTGTGCCGGTCTGCGGCTTGATCTCTGCCTACAACGCCACCAGCCTGCCCGACGGCCCGGACCGCCTGGCGCTGCTCATGCGCACCATTCTGACCAAGCGCCTGAAGGTGCAGGGTTTCATCATCTTCAACGAATACGCACACCGCTATGGCGAATTCCGCGAGGCCATGGAAGGGCTGATCGCGCAAGGCCGCATCAAGTATCGCGAAGACGTGGTCGAGGGGCTTGAGAACGCGCCGCGCGGCCTGATCGGCCTGCTTAAAGGCGAAAACGCGGGCAAGCGCATCGTGCGCGTCGGCCCGGACGAATAAGCGCGCAATCACACGGAGCGCAACATGAAAATCCTGATCGTGCTGACATCCCACGACACGCTGGGCAACACCGGCCGCAAAACGGGCTTCTGGCTGGAAGAGTTTGCCGCGCCTTATTACGCGTTTTTGGACGCGGGCGCGCAAGTGACACTGGCTTCGCCCAAAGGCGGCCAGCCGCCGCTGGACCCCAAGAGCGACGACCCCGACGCGCAGACCGACGCCACGCGCCGCTTTCGCCAGGACGCCGATGCCCAACGCGTGCTGGCCGGCACTCAGCGGTTGGCCGACGTGCAGGCGGCGGATTACGACGCGGTGTTCTACCCGGGCGGTCACGGCCCGCTGTGGGATCTGGCGGAAGATGCCAAATCCGTTGCCCTGATCGAAACCATGCTGGCGGCGGGCAAGCCGGTATCGGCGGTGTGCCACGCGCCCGGCGTGCTGCGCCATGCCAAGACGGCCGACGGCAAGCCGCTGGTGCAGGGGCGTCAAGTCACGGGCTTTACCAACAGCGAGGAAGCGGCGGTGCAATTGACCGACGTGGTGCCGTTTTTGGTTGAAGACGAGCTGACCCGTCTGGGCGGTTTGTACAGCCGTGGGCCGGACTGGCAGCCGTATGTGGTCTGCGATGGCTTGCTGGTCACCGGGCAAAATCCGGCGTCGTCGGTGGCGGTCGCCGAGGCCCTGCTGGAGCGGCTCAAGCGCTGAAATCGTCCGGTAAGCGGCGCGGGCCGGGGCCGCTCCTGGCCAAAGCTTTGATCTGCGCCGCTTGTACGCCCGTCGGCTGCTTGGTCAGGGCGGGAGCACATTGTGTCAGAATTGCGACTTTCCGATACAAATGCGGCGTCTCAACGCGGTGCCGCGCCTTCCTTGATGCCCCCAGACGTACCCCTAGATTCAGGTTCCTGCGAAGCCGCGTTGTTTGCGGCCATGCAGGCGCGAGACCCGGCCACCGGCCGGCACTGCAACCGCGTGGTCGCGCTATGCGTGGCGTTGGCCCAGGCGTGTGGGTTGAACGAAGACGAACAGCGGGCAGTGGCCGTGGCCGCGCGCCTGCACGACGTGGGCAAGATCGGCACGCCGGACCGCGTGCTGTACGCCCCGCACCGGTTGGAAAAAGACGATCGGGAAATCATGAAGGCGCATGCAGCGGTTGGCGCCGACATCATCCTGCACACCGACTTGCCGCAACGCGAGCTCATCGCGCAGGCCGTGCGCCATCATCACGAGCATTTCGATGGGTCCGGGTATCCGGCGGGGCTGGCGCACCACGATATCCCGATGCTTTCACGCATCATTTCCCTGGCGGATTCCTATGATGCGCTGGGCGATTCACGCCCTTATCATCCGGCGCGCTCGCACACTGAAATCATGGCCATCCTGCATCGCGAGGCCGGAGCAAAATGCGACCCTGACCTGTTGCGCGTGTTCGAAAGCATGATTCAGCACAGCCGGCTGAAAGTCCCGTAAAGCCGCGTCAAGGCGGCGCAAAGTTGGCGCAAGGGCGGGCGGGGCGTGTTTTGCGCCCCGGCCGCCCACCCGTTCTACAGCCGATACGTCGCGGCAACGACCGCCAGTTCCTGCAACGTGCGTTGCTGCCAGGCCGCGTCGTGGCCCAACTCTTCGGCCAGGATGCGGGCCACTTCGGGCGCGGCCAGCATCGCGGCTTCGGCGTCCAGGAACAGCGCGCGGTTGCGGCGCGCCAGCACGTCTTCGGCGCTGTGCGCCAATTCAAACCGCGCCGCAAAGCGCACATGCGCCTCGGACAAGCCGCTGGCCTTGACCAGCATGCGTTCGGCGCCGGGCAGGGCTTTCAGGGTAGCCAGGTCGCTGCCGTAATAGCTGTCCGGCGTGCCGGCGTGTTCCTGCGACGGGGCCAGGCCGGACGCGCCATGCAGCGGCAACGATTCCGTGCGGCACGATGCCTGCGTCAGCAGCTGATGCTGAATCGCGGTGTCCACCACGTCCTGCGCCATGCGGCGGTAGGTGGTCCACTTGCCGCCCGTTACCGTCACCAAGCCCGCGTTGGACACCAGGATGGTGTGCTCGCGCGACAACTGCTTGGTGGCGGCGTCGCCGGTGGCCTTGACCAGCGGACGCAGGCCCGACCATACGCTGGTCACGTCGTCGCGCGTGGGTTTGCGGCTGAGGTAGCGCGCCGCCGTGTTCAGGATGAAATCCACGTCCTGCGCACCGGCTTCCGGGTCCAGCGGCAGGTCGCCGCGCGGCGTGTCGGTGGTGCCCACGATGGTGTGGCCGTTCCATGGCACCACGAACAGCACGCGGCCGTCGTCGGTCTTGGGGATCAGGATGGCGCGATTGCCGGGCAGGAACTCGCGCGGCAAGGTCAGGTGCACGCCCTGGCTGGGCGCCACCATCGTGGCCGCGTTCTTGTCTTCCATGCGGCGCACCGCATCCACCCACACGCCGGTGGCGTTGATGACGCAGCGCGCGCGCAGCGAGAAGCTGGCGCCGCCGATCACGTCCTGCGCGGTCACGCCGTCAACCTTGCCGTTGGTGGTGCTCAGGCCGGTGGCGCGCACATAGTTCACCGCCGTGCCGCCCAGGTCAAACAACGTGCGCATCAGGCTCATCGCCAGGCGCGCGTCATCGAACTGGCCGTCGTAATACAGCACGCCGCCCTTCAAGCCACGCCCGTTGACCTTTTCGGCCAGCGTCGGCGCGTTGGCCAGGGTGTCGCGGCGCGACAACCAGCGGCTGGGCGCCAGGTTCAGCTTGCCCGCCAACATGTCGTACATCTTCAGGCCGATGCCGTAGAAGGGCTGGTCGAACAGGTTGTAGGCGGGCACCACGAAGCCCAGCGGCCACACCAGATGCGGCGCGTTGCGGTTCAAGAGGCCGCGCTCGTGCAGCGCTTCACGCACCAGGCTGACGTTGCCTTGCGCCAGGTAGCGCACGCCGCCGTGCACAAGCTTGGTCGCCTTGCTGGACGTGCCCTTGGCAAAGTCCGCGCCTTCGATCAGCAAGGTGCGGTAGCCGCGTGAGGCCGCGTCCACGGCGGTGCCCAGGCCCGTTGCGCCGCCGCCGATGACGATGACGTCCCAGGACGGCGTGTTGTCCAAGGTGGACAGCAGGCGGTTGCGATCGGGCGGGGTGACGTTGGCTAGGGGTTGGTTCATAAGTTGTCGCGGCAGGGCCGCCAGGTAAAAGCAGGGTGGTTTCGTGCCAGGCGCGGGTGGCGGGGATAAGCCCGGGTCCCGTGCGTTTTTTCAAGCGTTGGGTGCCGAGGTGTTCGTGGGGCCTTGCGCGCCGGCCGGGCTGGAAGCGCTGGAAGCGTTGGGCGTGCCGGGCGCGCTCAGTGCATTGGCATTGGGCGCCGCCGCCACTTCGCAGCGCACGCCCGAATCCAGCAGCACCTGGGCCAGCGGTTCTTGCGGATGCGCGTCGGTGAAGAAGCGGTCGATTTGTGAAATGTGCGCCAGTTCAACCATCGCCTGGCGCTTGAACTTGCTGCTGTCCGCCGCCAGCCAGACCTCGCGCGATTGCTCGATGATGGTCCGGGCCACGCGCACTTCGCGGAAGTCGTAATCGCGCAGCGTGCCGTCGGCTTCGATGCCCGAAATGCCGATCAGGCCGATATCGACCTTGAACTGGCGGATGAAGTCCATGGTGGCTTCCCCCACGATGCCACGGTCGCGCGAGCGCACCACGCCGCCTGCCACGATGACTTCGCAGTCCGGGTTGTCCGACAGGATGTCCGCCACGTGCAGGTTGTTGGTGATGACGCGCAGGCCGCGATGGCGCAGCAGGGCGCGCGCGATGGCCTCGGTGGTGGTGCCGATGTTCAGGATCAGCGAACAGCCGTCCGGCACCGCCCGCGCCACCGCTTCGGCAATGCGCTGCTTGCCGGCGGCGTGCAGCCCTTGGCGCTTGCGGTAGGCAATGTTCTCGATGGTGGACGCTTCGATGCGCACGCCGCCGTGAAAGCGCGACAGCATGCCCGCTTCGGAAAGGATGTTCACGTCGCGCCGCACGGTTTGCAGCGTGACGTCAAAACGTTTGGCAAGCTCTTCGATCGTGGCCGAGCCTTGGGCTCGCACCATTTCGACCAAGGCGCTTTGTCGTGGATTCAGTGTCATGTTCGCATGATAAAACAACAAAAGCGAAAAATAATGCCGCAGTGCAAGATTGTTTTTTGTTCGCTTCTTGGGTAAAACGCACAAAAAACGAAAGCCGTGTGAAAGAGTATGCTCATCCTGTTGCGCCACCGCGCGCAATGGCTGGGACGCTGTACCGAATACCGAAGTCCGTTGAAAAAACAGGGACGTATAAGTAGGTAGAGGAGACACCATGCAGCTGACCTTGGACAGGATCGCCTTGCGGGCCGGCTCGCAAACGCACCTGACTCCCATGAGCCTGGCGCCCGTGCCCGGCGCCATGACGGTGTTGCTGGGGGTCACCCTGGCAGGCAAGACCTCGTTGATGCGCATCATGGCCGGGCTGGACCGGCCCACCGAAGGCCGCGTGCTGGTCGATGGCGCCGACGTTACCGGCGTCCCGGTGCGCCAGCGCAACGTGGCGATGGTCTACCAGCAGTTCATCAATTACCCGTCCATGTCGGTCTACGACAACATTGCCTCGCCTTTGAAGCTGCGCGGCGAAAAGGACATCGGCGAAAAAGTCCGCGCCATGGCGGCGCGGCTGCATATTGACCATCTGCTGGCCCGCTATCCCGCCGAACTGTCCGGGGGGCAGCAGCAGCGCGTGGCTCTGGCCCGGGCGCTGGTCAAGGACGCGCCGCTGATCCTGCTGGACGAACCGCTGGTCAACCTGGACTACAAGCTGCGCGAGGAATTGCGCGACGAGCTTTCGGAGTTGTTCGCGGAAGGGCGCTCCACGGTCGTCTACGCCACCACCGAACCCGGCGAAGCCCTGTTGCTGGGCGGCCACACCGCCGTGCTGGACGCGGGCGAACTGTTGCAATACGGCCCCACCGCCCAGGTCTTTCACCGCCCCAATTCCATCCGCGTGGCGCGCGCGTTCAGCGACCCGCCCATGAATCTGTTCCCCGCGCGGCGCACCGGCGCCGGCTTCGTGCTGCAAGGCCAGCTGGCCGTAGACCGCGCGCTGCCGGGCAACGCGGGCGCGGACATCACGGCGGGACTGCGCGCGGGGGCCCTGGACGTGGAACCGCGCCCGGGCCACATCGGTCTGCCCGGCGTGGTGAAGCTGGCTGAAATTTCCGGGTCGGACACCTACGTGCACGCCAGCACGGCTGCGGGCGACGTGGTCGCGCAGCTACCCGGCGTGCACCGCTACACGCTGGACGAACGCGTGCAACTGTACTTCGACCCGGCCCAAACCTATGCCTTTGACGCCGGCGGCGCCTTGCTGGCCGCGCCGCGCCAACCCGCCGGCGCGGGGGAGGCGGCCTGATGGCGCAGATCGAGCTGGACCTTTCCCATTCCTATGTGGCCAACCCCAAGGCCGACGAGGACTACGCGCTGTTGCCGCTGACGTTCACCTTTCGCGATGGCGGGGCCTATGCCTTGCTGGGGCCGTCGGGCTGCGGCAAGACCACGCTGCTGAACTGCGTGTCGGGCTTGCTGCGGCCCTCGCACGGGCGCATTTTGTTTGACGGCCGGGACGTTACGGCCAAGAGCCCGCAGGCACGCAACATCGCCCAGGTGTTCCAGTTTCCGGTGGTCTACGACACGATGACGGTGGCGGACAACCTGGCGTTTCCGCTGCGCAATCGGGGCGTGCCGCCCGAGCGCATCCGCGAACGCGTGGGCCGCATCGCCGAAATGCTGGAGATGTCGCATGTGCTGGACCGCCGCGCCAGCGGCCTCACGGCCGATGCCAAGCAGAAGATCTCGCTAGGGCGCGGGCTGGTGCGCAGCGACGTCTCGGCCATTCTGTTCGACGAACCCTTGACGGTGATTGACCCCCAGCTGAAGTGGGAGCTGAGGCGCAAGCTCAAGGAAATTCATCACGAATTCAAGCTGACGCTGATCTACGTGACGCACGACCAGACCGAGGCGCTGACCTTTGCCGACCAGGTGATGGTGATGGCGCGCGGGCGCGCCGTGCAGGTCGGCAGCGCCGACGATCTGTTCCAGCGACCGGCGCACACCTTTGTCGGGCACTTCATCGGTTCGCCGGGCATGAACTTCCTGCCCGCGCAATGGCGCGATGACGCGCTGTGGGTCGGCAACACGCGCGTGCCCGGCGCCGCGCCGCAGCTTGCGACAAAGCTGGCGGGCACGGGCGCCATCAAGCTGGGCGTGCGGCCCGAATACCTGCGCCTGACCGACGCGACCGCGCCGGGCGCCGTGGCGATGCGCGTCGACCGCGTGCAGGACGTGGGCACCTACACCTTGCTGGTGGCCGATTTCGAAGGCACGCCCGTGCGCGCCCGCCTGGGCAGCAACATCGTGCCGGTGGCCGCCGGCGGCACCGTCTGGCTGTCGGTGTTGAACCCGCACACCTGCTTTTATCGCGACGAGGTGCTGATCCCATGAAGCCTATCGATCACCGGGCCTGGTTCCTGGTTCTGCCCGTGGTGCTGTGCGTGGCGTTCTCGGCCATCCTGCCGCTGATGACCATCGTCAATTACTCGGTGCAGGACATCATTTCGCCCGAACGGCGCGTGTTCGTCGGCACGGAATGGTTTGCCGCCGTGCTGCAAGACGAAGAGCTGCACGGCGCCTTGTTCCGCCAGATCGGGTTTTCGCTGGCGGTGCTGGCCATTGAAATTCCGTTGGGCATTTTGCTGGCGCTGTCGATGCCGGCAGGCGGCTGGCGCGCGTCAGCCGTGCTGGTCATCATTGCGCTGTCGCTGCTGATCCCATGGAACGTCGTGGGCACCATCTGGCAGGTGTTCGGCCGCACCGACATCGGGCTGCTGGGCGCGACGCTGTCCTGGCTGGGGGTGGACTACAACTACACCGGCAATGACGTGGACGCCTGGGTGACGGTGCTGGTGATGGACGTGTGGCACTGGACGCCGCTGGTGGCGCTGCTGTGCTACGCGGGCCTGCGCGCCATTCCCGATGCCTACTACCAGGCCGCGCGCATCGACGGCGCGTCGCGGCTGGCGGTGTTTCGCTACATCCAGCTGCCCAAGATGCGCGGCGTGCTGATGATTGCCGTGCTGCTGCGCTTCATGGACAGCTTCATGATCTACACCGAACCCTTCGTGCTGACGGGCGGCGGGCCCGGCAACGCCACGACGTTCCTGTCGCAATACCTGACGCAAAAGGCCGTGGGCCAGTTCGACCTGGGGCCCGCCGCGGCGTTCTCGATCATCTACTTTTTGATCATCCTGCTGCTGTGCTTCGTCCTCTACAACTGGATGCAGCGCGCGGGCACGGCCGGCGGCCTGGACGAGGAGCATCCCCATGCGTGACCAATCCACCTGGTGGCGTTCCGCCTTCCTGCTGCTTTACCTGGTGTTCGCCATCCTGCCGCTGTATTGGATGCTGAACATGTCGTTCAAGACCAATACCGAAATCGTCAGCACGCTGACGCTGTGGCCGCGTGACTTCACGTTCGAGCATTACCGCACCATCTTCACGGACCGTGCCTGGTATTCGGGCTACATCAATTCTTTGATCTACGTCGTCATCAACACGGTGATTTCGTTGGCCGTGGCGCTGCCCGCCGCCTATGCGTTTTCGCGCTATCGCTTCATCGGCGACAAGCACGTGTTCTTCTGGCTGCTGACCAACCGCATGACGCCGCCCGCCGTGTTCCTGTTGCCGTTCTTTCAGCTGTACAGCTCGTTCGGCCTGATGGACACGCACCTGGCCGTGGCGCTGGCGCACCTGGTGTTCAACGTGCCGCTGGCGGTCTGGATTCTGGAAGGCTTCATGTCCGGCGTGCCGCGCGAAATCGACGAAACCGCGTATGTGGACGGCTATTCCTTTCCGCGTTTTTTCCTGACGATCTTCCTGCCGCTGATCAAGTCCGGCGTGGGCGTGGCGGCGTTTTTCTGCTTTATGTTCAGTTGGGTGGAATTGCTGTTGGCCCGCACGCTGACCTCGGTCAACGCCAAGCCCATCGTGGCCACCATGACGCGCACCGTGTCGGCCTCGGGCATGGACTGGGGCGTGCTGGCGGCAGCCGGCGTGTTGACCATCGTGCCGGGGGGCATCGTCATCTGGTTCGTGCGCCACTACATCGCGAAGGGCTTCGCGATGGGCCGCGTGTAGAAAAGGGGCCGCCATGTTCAGCTGGATGGTTTGGACCACCCCCGTCGCCGTGTTCTTTTCCTGCATCGTGCTGATGCTGGTGGGCATGACGGTGTGGGAATTGAAATCGCCCACGGTCGAACGCAAGGGCTTCCTGCCGCTGCGCACCACACGTGGTGACAGGCTGTTTATCGGGCTGATGGCCGCGGCCTGGCTGAACCTGGCTTTCCTGGGGTTCGGGCAAAAGGCGGTGGAATGGTTTTCGCTGGATGAGCCGCCATCGGTGTGGATCAGCTTTGTGGCGTCCATGCTGTTGCTGGCATTCATCATGAGAAAGGGCTGAAGGGGCGCATCGACCCCTGCCGAATCGGGATGGAAAATTTTGAAGGACTACGGGCCCGCATCTTCCCCGGCCAGAGGTCCGCAGCAGAACAGAAGGGGAAGCGTATTCGAGGAGACAGGTCATGAAATTGCGCATGCACGCCATGGCGGCCGCTATCGCCCTGATCGGAACATCAGGGGCTTGGGCCGGCGAGCCGGAAGCGAAGAAGTGGGTGGATTCCGAGTTCCAGCCTTCCACGCTGTCCAAAGACCAGCAGATGGCCGAAATGAAATGGTTCATGGACGCGGCGGCCAAGCTGCGTGCCAAGGGCGTCAACGAAATCAGCGTGGTGTCGGAAACCATCACCACGCACGAGTACGAATCCAAGACGCTGGCCAAGGCGTTCAGTGAAATCACCGGCATCAAGGTCAACCACGACCTGATCCAGGAGGGCGACGTTGTCGAAAAATTGCAGACGTCGATGCAGTCGGGCAAATCCATCTACGACGGCTGGATTTCGGATTCGGACCTGATCGGCACCCACTACCGCTACGGCGCCATCCTGCCGCTGTCGGACTACATGGCCGGCGCGGGCAAGGAATGGACCAACCCCGACCTGGACATCAAGGACTTCATCGGCACCAAGTTCACCACCGCGCCCGACGGCAAGCTGTACCAATTGCCCGACCAACAGTTTGCCAACGTCTATTGGTTTCGCGCCGACTGGTTCGCCCGGCAGGACTTGAAGGACAAGTTCAAGGCCAAGTATGGCTACGACCTGGGCGTGCCCACCAACTGGTCGGCCTACGAAGACATTGCCGATTTCTTCTCGAACGACGTCAAGGAAATCGACGGCAAGAAGGTCTATGGGCACATGGACTACGGCAAGAAAGACCCGTCGCTGGGTTGGCGCTTTACCGATGCGTGGTTATCGATGGCGGGCGCGGCCGACAAGGGCCTGCCCAACGGCATGCCGGTGGACGAATGGGGCATCCGCGTGGCCGACGACAAGTGCACGCCGGTGGGCGCATCGGTCTCGCGGGGCGGCGCCACCAACAGCCCGGCCGCCGTCTACGCGCTGACCAAGTACATCGACTGGATGAAAAAGTACGCGCCGCAGCAAGCCATGGGCATGACGTTTTCAGAGTCCGGCCCGGTGCCCGCCCAGGGCCAGATCGCCCAGCAGATCTTCTGGTACACGGCCTTTACCGCCGACATGACCAAGAAGGGGTTGCCGGTCGTGAACGAGGACGGCACGCCGAAGTGGCGCATGGCGCCGTCGCCCTATGGCCCGTACTGGAAGGATGGCATGCAGAACGGCTATCAGGACGTGGGCTCGTGGACGTTCTTCAAGTCCACCAACCCCGACAAGATGGCCGCGGCCTGGCTGTACGCGCAGTTCGTCACGTCGAAATCGGTGTCCTTGAAGAAATCCATCACGGGCCTGACCTTCATCCGCGACAGCGACATCCACAGCGAGTTCTTCACCAAGAACGCGCCCAACTACGGCGGGCTGATCGAGTTCTATCGCAGCCCGGCACGTGTGGCATGGACGCCCACCGGCAACAACGTGCCCGACTACCCCAAGCTGGCGCAGTTGTGGTGGAAGAACGTGGCCACGGCGGTCACCGGCGAAAAAACGCCGCAGGCCGCCATGGACAACCTGGCCAACGAGATGGATCAGGTGATGGCGCGCCTGGAGCGGGCAGGCATGGCGCAATGCGCGCCCAAGCTGAACGCCAAGAGCGACCCATCCAAGTGGCTGTCGGACCAGCATGCGCCGTGGAAAAAGCTGGCCAACGAAAAGCCCAAGGGCGAAACCATCCCGTATGAAAAGCTGCTGGCGGCCTGGAAGGAGGGCAAGGTCCGGTAAGGGCAGGACGGCGCAGGCAGTGCACGCAATGCAGGCACTGAGGGCATTGAAGGCAGCAACCTAGGCCCACGCCGCCGATCCCGCCACCGCAAGCATCGTCCACGGATGGCCGTAGCCGTCATCCGTGGACGATGTTGCTTGAGCGGATGGGCAGTTGCAAAGCGGCCTGCAAACCCGCCCGCGCTGCGTCCAGGGGCCGCCGTTGTCCCTGCACCATCGCCCCGGCGTCGGCCATCCAAGGATGTGCAAACGCCACCACGTCGGCGCCTCGGTCATAGGCCTCTTGCGCCGCGTTTGCGCAGGCTTGCAGGCAGGCGGGCATATCGCCGGCCTGGAACAACGCCCACGCGTCCGGTACCAGGTGCACGGCCACCGTTGCCCCGCTGGCCTTGGCATGGTGTTCGAACAGCATCCGGTTGGCGTCCACGGCGGAGGGCGCCGCGCAAAGCACGACGATACATCCGCCCGCGTGGGTGGCCGCCATGGCCAGCGCCACGTCGGCGCGGATCACCGGCACGGGAAATTGGGGCATCTGGTCAATCACGGGGCCCAGCGTGGCGCAGGTCACGATGACGGCGTCCGCATCGATGGCCAGGCTTTGTACGGCGTCATTGATGCGATCGTGCAACGCGTCATCCGTCGTCGGTCCTTGGTCTATGGCTTGCCGAAAGTCCGGGCGCACGTCGTGGCGCAGCTGCGCGGCATTCACGCCCGCCTGGGCGGCCGCATGCTCAAATACGGCCCGGTTGCCATCAATGGTGTGCAAGAACGAAATACGCATTTGAAGCCATCCTGATATTCATGGTGTGCGCGCATTGTTCTGCCTTACCGACGCGGTAACAAGGCAAGTCCGAATACCGGTATTGCCTGTACCCGGCTTTTTTCTCCATACCTTTTCGACCATGTTTCGGGCGGGACCGGCGATCTGCCAGGAAGCGCCGGGTTTCGACCGTCGGCAATTCCATCAAGACTGGAATGCCAGCGTGGCGGCGTGCTTCAAGGCGCGGCAGTGAGCCTCGCGCTGATTGATGGGCGGATTGGTGCGCGAATTTCTGCGCGTATTTATGCGCGGATGAAGCGCGGATGAAGCGTGGATGATGCGTGGATTGATGCGTGGATTGATGCGCGGCCCACACCCGCTTATTCCATCACCAGCGAATGGTGCGCGCACACGCCCGCCATCACCCCCGATGCACTGGCAAGCGTGGCGTTGCTCATGGGGATGGCAGCGTCGCCCGCGGCAAAGACACCTTCCACGCTGGTTTGCCGCAGATCGTCCGCACGAATCAACGGGCCCAGCGGGCCGTCGGTAAACGCACATCCCAGTTGCGCGGCCAGTGGGCTGGCCATGTGCGTCTTGCTGGCGACGAACAGGGCGTGGATGGCCATGCGCCGGCCGTCGGCCAGCTTCACGGCGTCCAGGCAGGGTGACGCGCCCATCAATTCGACGATGGGGCTGCGTTCGATGCGCACGCCGCGCTTGGCCATCAAGGCGGCCTGTTCTGCGTCCGGTTCAAACTGGCCTTGCGTGAAGTACGTGGTGGGGCCCCAGTCGGGCAGCAGCACGGCCTGATGCGCCGACATGGGATGCGCTGCCATCACGCCCAACGGCCGGCCGGCCGTTTCATAGCCGTGGCAATAAGGGCAATGCAGCACTGTCTGCCCCCAGCGTTCTTGCAAGCCGGGCACGGCGGGCAATTCGTCGCGCAAGCCGGTGGCCAGGATCAGGCGCTTGGCCCGCAGCTGCTGGCCATCCGCCATTCGAACTTCAAAGCGACCAAATTCGCCGCTGGCGTTGACCGCGTCACCGTCCAAAAAACTTACGCTGGGATATCGCGCCAGCTGTTCGCGGGCTAGTTGCACGATGTCGTGCGGGGCCCTGCCGTCCTGGCCCAGAAAGCCGTGGGAATGCGCGGCGAAACGGTTGCGGGGCTGGCCGCCGTCGATCAGCAGAATGCGTCTTCTGGCGCGTGCCAATTGCATGGCGGCGGACAGGCCGGCAAAGCTGCCGCCCACGATGATGACGTCGTAATTCATCGGCTGGTTCCTTATCGTTGGCTATCAAGATACTTCGTAAGTTGCATGATAATGCGGCAATTGGTTTTCACGCAATCTGAAATGTTCTTTGATGCCGAATTCACGGACCGTGCGGTCCACGCAGGCGCCAGCGCACGGTGTATTCTCGATTCCGTGCCGCGTCCCAACCCCGCGCGGTGCGAAAAAAAGAAGGTGCTCGGCGCCCATCAGGCGCCCGCGTGCCATCGCCACCCCCGGAGACAAAACATGTTGTTGAACGAAGAGCAGCTCAGTATTCAGGATATGGCGCGCCGCTTTGCGCAAGAACGCCTGGCGCCCAATGCCGAGCGCTGGGACCGCGATCACCACTATCCCGCCGATGCCATCCAGGAAATGGCGCAGCTGGGATTCTTCGGCATGCTGGTGCCGGAAGACTGGGACGGCAACGCCAGCGGCTACGTGTCCTATGCGGTGGCGCTGGAAGAAATCGCGGCGGGCAGCGGCGCGTGTTCCACCATCATGAGCGTGCACAATTCCGTGGCGTGCATGCCCATTCTTAAGTTCGGCACCGATGCGCAGAAGGACCAGTTCCTGCGCCCGTTGGCAAGCGGCGAACACATCGGCGGCTTTGCGCTGACCGAGCCGCAAGCCGGATCAGACGCCAGCAGCCTGCGTACGCGCGCCCGCCGCGATGGCGACGACTACATCCTGAACGGCGCCAAGCAATTCATCACGTCGGGCAAAAGCGGGCAGACGGTGATCGTGTTCGCGGTGACGGATCCGGAGGCGGGCAAGCGCGGCATATCCGCGTTCATCGTGCCCACCGATACGCCGGGATATCAGGTGCTGCGCGTGGAAGACAAACTGGGCCAGCATGCGTCGGACACCTGCCACATCGCGTTTGAAGACATGCGCATTCCGGCCGCGTACCGCCTGGGCGCGGAAGGCGAGGGCTACAAGATCGCGCTGGCCAATCTGGAAGGCGGCCGCATCGGCATTGCATCGCAGTCAGTGGGCATGGCGCGCGCCGCGTTCGAATACGCGCGCGATTACGCACGCGAGCGCCAGGCCTTCGGCAAACCGATTTTCGAACATCAGGCGGTGTCGTTCCGGCTGGCGGACATGGCGACGCAACTGCACGCGGCGCGCCAGATGGTGTTGCACGCGGCGGCGCTGCGCGAAGCCGGCAGGCCCGCGCTGATGGAAGCGTCGATGGCGAAATTGTTTGCGTCGGAGATGGCCGAAAAAGTATGTTCGGCGGCCATTCAAACGCTGGGCGGATACGGCTATCTGAAGGACTTTCCGGTGGAGCGCATCTACCGCGATGTGCGCGTCTGCCAGATCTACGAAGGCACCAGCGACATCCAGCGTCTGGTGATCGCGCGCGGTCTGTAGGGTAGACGGGCGCGCATGGGTGGTGCCAACGCGGCCAGCCGCGTCCGGGAAAAGCTGCCAAGACACTGGCAAAAGCCGCCAAGACGCCGGCAGGACACCGTCAAGACGACGTCAAGACGACGTCAAGACGACGTCAAGACACCACTAAGCGGCGCTGCCGGCTGCGCCGCGCTGCGCTTGCAATCGGGCCAGTTCCGCTTCCCAGTACGCCAGGTGTTCCTTCCATTCGGGCTGCCCCAACGCGTGCAGCGCGTCCAGAATGTGGCGGGCGGGGTCTGGCTGGCCCAGCAGCAAATAGGCTTTGATCAGGTTATTGCCCACCTGGGGGCCGTGCAGGGCGGCATGAAAGTGCGGGGCGGCCAGTTGCAGAATATCGGGGATGCGCCCCGCATTGCCCAGGTCGCCCGTCATCTGCATGAGCAGGTCGCCGGGCACCGGGTCGCCGGCTTGCGACAAGGCTTGGCGATACAGCGCCAGGGCGCCTGCATAGTTGTGCGCGCCCAATTCGCCGCGCGCCAGCCACAAGCGCGCGCGCCAACTGCCGGGCAGTGCCGCAACCCGCTGCATGGCGCCTACACCGGCCGCGTCGCCGCCCACGTCGCGATGAATGGCTTCGTACCAGCCCAGGCCGTTGTCCTGGTTGGGGTCCCGTTGCAGCGCGCGCCACAAGGTGTCCAGCGTCTTGTCGTCGTCGCCACGTTCGGCGTGCACCTTCGCCAGGTTGGTCAGCACGATGCCGGTTTCGCCGTGCCGCGCGCAGAAGTCAGTCAACGCGCGCTCACTGTCGTCCAGCCGGCCTTGCTTCAGGTAGACGATGGCTTGCAACACGACGGCGCGCTCAAGGTTCTGGTCCAACTGCACCAGCCGTTCGGCGGGGCCGACCATGTCGTCGATGAAGTCGTCGTTCAGGGATTGGATGATCAACGCCGCCAACGCGTCGGCATCGTTCCAGCGCTGTTCGATGGCGCCGGGCAGTACGTTGTCACGCCATTGATCGCGCGTGATCAGCACTTCCTGCCCGGTGGCGTCAAAGGCGCGGATCAAGTGGGAAGGGTCGGCGGGGGCGTTGTCGGAAGGGGGCGTGGAATTCATGTCGATAGGCTCGGTCATGCGGGTTCATGCACGCGCGCAGGCAGTCATGCGCGCGCGGCGGCGCGGCGGCGCCGGCGCGCCCAAAGCGTGTAGATCACAAGGTTGCCAACGATCAGCACGGCCGCCAGCCCCATCTGCGTTTCACGCGTGATGCCTTCTGGGTAGATGACGCCAAGCAGGTAGTGTTCGATGAAGCCGCCCGCGTAGCCTTCCTGCCCGGCTTGCTGGCGCAGCGACACCTCCAGCGGTGTCAACGGGCAGATCAGCCCCATGCCGACCACCACCGCGCCCCAGGCCAGGGCGGGCAGGTGCCAGTAGGCCATGCGCGGCCGCCATAAGGCCAGCAGGCCGCCAAACACCACGAAGGCGACAAAAAGCCCGTGCACGACAAGGACCAGGTCGGCCAGGATGCGGTAGATCATTGACAGGTGCCGATGGGAATAAAAGGTGTGAGCGGGCTCAGGTTTTCAAGTCGCGCAGCAGCTTGGTCAGTTCGGGCGCCGTCATCAGCGACACGTTCTGCGCCTTGGCGTAGGCCCAGGCGTTGTCCGACACGTCGCCCAAGGCGATGTAGATGGCTTCACGCGCACCGCGCTTTTCACGCGCGGCTTGCAGCTCGCGCAGCGGTTCGACGCCCACGCGTGCGGCCTTCCAGCGCTTGGCGCTGACAATGGCCACGTGGCCGTCCTTGCTTAGCGCAAAGTCCGCACCCGGCGTTTGCAGGCGCTGGACCTCGCAACCGTCGCGCTTGAACCCGGCTTCAACGGTGTTGGCAAAGTCGGCCCAGGTCATGGCGGCCGCGGCTTCGGCTACGGCCTGCACACGCGTGCCCGACGGCGCGCGCAATTGCTTGTAAGCGGCCATGATGGCGATCACCGCGAATGGCACCGCCGCAAAGACGCCCATCGCGGCATATTCCAGCGGCAAGGCCGCAAAGCCACCCGCGCTTAACACCAACGCCACCCCCGCGCTCATCCACCACGGCGAACGCAGCAGAACGGCGAAGATGGAGTTCTGGGACATCTTGAATTTCATGAGGGCTCGCGGTGTTGCGGGGGTAGGGGAAAGGGCGCGGCTCAGGCGTCCGGCGCGGGGGCTTGCGGGGCGCGCACCACGATGCGGATGTCGCCAATGGTGACGATCTGGCCGCCACGAATCTTCGCGGTCTTGCGCGTTTCAACCACGCCGCCCACGCTGACGTGGCCGTCGGCCACCATCATCTTGCCCGCGCCGCCGCTGTCGCAAACGCCGGTGGCTTTCAAGAGCTGGTTGATTTCAATATAGGGGCTGCCTTCGGCAAGCGTGAATTCGATCAAGGGCATGGAGTGCGCGTATCAGGAAGTAGGGCGATTCAGAGCGGTCCGCCAGCCGGAGGCGTGTCGGCGGCTGGCGTACGGGCAGCCTGCGTATGGGCGGCCGGCGTCCCGGCGGCCGGCGTCCCGGCGGCCGGCGTCCCGGCGCCCGGCGTCCCGGCGCCCGGCGCACCGGCCGCGGGTGTAGCCGACGCGTGGGGCGGGGCAGGCGCTTCAGTAGCGTCCGGCGCGTCGGTGGGCTCGACGACCGTAGGCGCAGCGGGGCGGGGGTGTTCGGCGCGCGCCATCCAGGCGATCAGCGACGAACGCATGGCTTCTTCCACCGACATATCGATGGGCTGCACCCAATCTTGCGGCACAAACACCGTGTAGCCGCCGATCATGTAGCCCATCGGCAAATAAACGGCTACGCGGTCACCTTGCGTAAACCCTTCGGGCAGGCCTTCCATGCTGCGGCGGGTCACCAGACCCACTAATTCCAGTTGTTGCCCCGGCAAGCGCAAAATCACCACCTGTTGCGCGGTGTTCTTGGAGCTGGGCGAAAAATAATCGGCAAAGCTCTTTAGCGACGAATAAATGCTCTTGACCACCGGCAGGTTGGTGAAGGGCATTTCCACCACGGTCAAGAACCGCTGCACGCGCTGCTTGGACACCAGATAGCCGATCGCCAGAATCCCCAGGATGCCCAGGGCCAAACCCATGCCCGGCACATAAAAGCCGCCGATGAAGGGGCGCAGGAACGTCAGCGCCACGGCTTCGGTCCAGGCCAGGAAGATGTACAGCAGGTAGATGGTCAGGGCCAGCGGCAGAACGGTGATCAGGCCACGGAAGAAGTATTTGTAGAGACGAGTCATAGGCAGGGACTTAAGAATTGGGGTCGGACAAGGCCAGCGGCGCGGGTCAGAGGGCCGCCAGCATAGCAGCCGCCGACGCATACGCCCGTAACAAACCGCGTGCCCGCCGGGGCGAAGCAGGCCAGCACCGCACCAGTCACGCCACGCCGGTATTCACTACTGGAATTCACCGCGCCGCACGGCTAGCGGTCCACGGGCAGATACAAGGTTTCCTTGATTTCTTCCATGACGACGTAGCTGCGCGATTCGGCCGACGCCGGCAGGCGTTTCAGGATCTCGCCCAGCAGACGGCGGTACTCGTTCATTTCCGTCAGCCGCGCCTTGACCAGGTAATCGAAATCGCCGGACACCAGATGGCATTCCATCACTTCCGGCACGTACAGCAGTTCTTTCTTGACCTTGTCGAACACGTCGCCCGACTTGGCCGACAGCTTGATTTCCAGGAAGACCAGCAGGTTCTTGCCCAGCGCCGCCGGATTGACGCGCGCATGGTAACCCGTGATGACGCCTTCGCGCTCCATCCGTTTTACCCGGTCTGAACAGGGCGTGGCCGACAGGCTGACCCGCTCGGCCAGATCCGTGACGGAAATGCGGCCTTCGCGTTGCAGGATTTCCAGGATTTTCAGGTCAATTCTATCGAGCTCGCGCATTTCACTTTTGGCGGTCAAAAAAGAGGGGGCGCCCGAGAAAAAGCTCTGTCAAAGCAAAATAATCAGTGCTTTTCACTGCGAGGAGGCTCATAGACTACCGAAATTACTGAGCAAATCCAAATACGGAAAGAATCATGCATGTGATCGTCCTAGGCAGTGGCGTAATCGGCACCACCACCGCGTATTACCTGGCCCGTCAGGGCGCCCGGGTAACGGTCCTGGACCGCCAGCCCGCCGCCGCCCAGGAAACCAGCTACGCCAACGCCGGCCAGGTGTCACCGGGCTATTCCACGCCCTGGGCGGCGCCCGGCATTCCGCTGAAAGCCATCAAGTGGCTGTTCAAGAAGCATGCGCCGCTGGCCATCCGCCTGGACGGCAGCCTGTATCAGCTGAAGTGGATGGCGGCCATGCTGGCCAACTGTTCGGCCGACCGCTATTCCGTCAACAAAGAGCGCATGCTGCGCCTGGCCGAATACAGCCGCGACTGCCTGCGCGAATTGCGCGCGTCCACCGGCATCCATTACGAAGAGCGCACCCGTGGCACGTTGCAGCTGTTCCGCACCGACGCCCAGCTGGAAGCCGCCCGCCGCGACATCGCCGTGCTGGAAGAAGTGGGCGTGCCCTACGAACTGCTGGACCGCAATCGCCTGGTCACGGCCGAGCCCGCCCTGGCGCGTTCGATCCATAAATTGGCCGGCGGCTTGCGTCTGCCCAACGACGAAACCGGGGACTGCCGCCTGTTCACCACGCGCCTGGCCGAGATGGCCGCGGCGCTGGGCGTGGACTTTCGCTACAACCAGACCGTTTCCGGCCTGAACGTGGCGGGCGGCCAGATTACCGGCGTGCGCGTGGGCAACGACGTGCTGACGGCCGACCGCTACGTGGCCGCCTTCGGCAGCTACACACGCGGCGTGCTTGAACCGCTGGGCCTGGACCTTCCGGTCTACCCGGTCAAGGGCTATTCGCTGACCATTCCCATGAAGGACGACGCCGCCGCGCCGGTGTCCACCATTCTGGACGAAACCTACAAGATCGCCGTGACCCGTTTCGACGACCGCATCCGTGTGGGCGGCATGGCGGAATTGTCCGGCTTTGACCTGCGCCTGAAAGACGCGCGCCGCAAGACGCTGGAGTTGGTCGTCAACGACCTGTTCCCCGACAGCGGCCATGTGGCGCAGGCGGAATTCTGGACGGGCTTGCGCCCGATGACGCCGGACAGCACCCCCATCGTCGGGCCGACGCGCTACAGCAACCTGTTCCTGAACACCGGCCACGGCACGCTGGGCTGGACCATGGCTTGCGGCTCCGGCAAGCTGGTGGCCGACCAGGTCATGGGCCAGCGGCCCGCCATCAGCACCGACGGGCTGGGCCTGTCGCGCTACGAGCGCGGCGCGTCGTCCAACCCGTCGTTGGTGTTGGGCGGCAAGGGCGCCTGAGCGCCGCTCGGCCCAGGCGAACAGGCGGTCGCGGGAATCGTCGGGCGGGCGCGCGGTGATGTGGTCATGCAGCGTGACCAATTTGGCATTCTGTTTTTTTTGATGCGCGCCGGCTTATGCCAAAATCGCCGCATGACTCATTTCCTGCATACCGCCGATTGGCAGATCGGCCGTCAATACGGCCAGTTTGAAACCGACGACGCCGCCTTGCTGGCCGAAGCGCGTTTCGACGTGGTGCAGCGCATCGCCGCGCTGGGCACCGAACGCGGCGTGGATGCCGTGCTGGTCGCGGGCGACGTCTTCGATACGCAAGGCGTTTCCGACCGCACCATCCGCCGCCTGTTTGCCGCCATGGCGGCCTATGCCGGCCCCTGGGTCATGATCGCCGGCAACCACGACGCGGCCTTGGCCGACAGCGTCTGGAGCCGCGCGGCGCAACTGGACTGCATCCCCGCGAACGTGCATGTACCCACGCAAATCGGCGTGGTTGATCTGCCCGACATCAACGTGGCCGTGCTGGCCGCGCCGCTGACCCAGCGCCATACCTACGACGACGTCACCCAGGCGTTCGATTCACTGGATACCGAGCCCGGGCGCGTGCGTGTGGGCTTGGCGCATGGCAGCGTCGCCGGCCGCTTGCCCGACACCATCGACGCCACCAACCCAATCGCACCCGACCGCGCCGCGCGCGCCCGACTCGACTACCTGGCCCTGGGCGACTGGCACGGTTGCCTGGCTATCGACGCGCGCACCTGGTATGCCGGCACGCCCGAACAAGACCGCTTCCGCAACAACGAGCCCGGCTACGTGCTGGACGTGCGCATCGATGCAGCGGGCGCCACCCCCGTGGTCGAACGCGTGGCTATCGGCAAATACCGCTGGTCGGCGTGGGTCGAGACCATCAGCGTGCCGTCCGACGCGCGGGCGCTGGCTGAAAAACTGTCCGCCTTGCGCGCTGAAGACGTGCTTCGGCTGGATGTACATGGGCACGTCAACATGGAAACCTGGGACGCACTGCAACGCGCCATGGATCAGGCGGCTGCCCAGGTGCGCGCGCTGCTGCCCGACCTGTCCGGCTTGCGGCTGGAGCCAGATCAGGCCGATCTGGCCGAGCTTGGCGCAAGCGGCTACGTGGGCGAAGTGGCCGCGCAGCTACAGGCCTTGCAGGCGGACGGCGAACAAGCCGCCATCGCTGCCGAGGCCCTGCGGCTACTACTTAGATTTCAACGTGAAAGCGCGACGGGGGCTGCCAAATGAAGCTGTCCCGTATCGCGCTGGAAGAATTTCGCAAGTTCCGCCAGCCCCTGGTTCTGGATGGCCTGCAAGACGGCTTGAACCTGTTCGTGGGCGCAAACGAGGCCGGCAAAAGCACGGTGGCGGCGGCCATTCGGGCCGCGTTCCTGGAACGCTACAGCACCAGCAAGGTTGCCGACCTGGCGCCGCATGGCGAGTCCGGCGCGCGGCCCACCGTGGAACTGTCGTTCGCGCATGGCGGCCATCAGTACGTGCTGAAAAAACAGTTCCTGTCGCGGGCGCGTTGTGAATTGCTGATCGACGGTGGGGCCCAGCGCCTGGACGGCGAAGAAGCCGAAAACGCCTTGGCTTCCTTGCTGGGTTTCGAGCTGCCGGGCAGGGGGCAAAGCAAGCCGGATCTGGCCGGCATCCCCGGCCTGCTGTGGATACAGCAAGGAGACGGCCACAACCTGCAAGCCGCCGCGTCTTACGCCGGCACGCATCTGCGCGACGCACTGACGCAACTGTCAGGCGAGCTGACGGCCACCGATGGCGACCGCCTGTTTGACCGCGTGTCGGCGGAACGCGCCGCCTTGCTGGATGCGCGCAACGGCCGCCCCAAGGGCATCTACAAAGAGGCCGAGGACGCCTTGGCGCGCGCCACGTCCGAGCGCGACGATTGCGCCCAGGCCATGGCTCAGCTGAATGCGGATGTCGACCGTCTGGCCAGCCTGCGCCGCGATCACGAACGCGCCCAGGCCACTGAACCCTGGAAGGACTTCGAAGCGCGTGCCGCTGATGCGCGCGCGCGGCTGGCCGCGGCGGCAAAACAGCGCGACGCCCTGGAAGGCCTGCGCCGCGAGCAGGCCCAGGCGGTGCAAACATTGGCCTTGCTGCAAGACCAGGTGCGGCGCGACCAACAAGACGAGGCCGACTATCACGCACTGATCAAGGAGGCCCAGGGCGCGCGTGCCCGTGTCGATGCCGCCCAGGCGCCGCTTGCGCGGGCGCAGCAGCAACAGCAGGCGCACGCCGCCGCGCTGGATGCAGCCCGCTTGCGCGTGACGGCGGTTCAGGCCGTGTCTGACCGGCACGACCTGGAACATCAGCTAGCCCAGTTGAACGCCGAAATTGAACGACTGGACGACGCGCTGCGTGCCGTAACCACCCTGATCGAACAAGGCTCGACACTGAAAACCGAGGCGTTGCGCATTGAGATTGCCGATGGCGATATCGATGCGCTGCGCAAAGCCGAACGTGAACTGGCCAACCTGCAACTGCGCCAGCAAGCAGTGGCCACGCGCTTGTCATACCAGCTGGAAGCCGGGCGTGAGGCAAGCATGGATGGCCGCGCGATAAGCGGTGCGGGGCAGGTGCTGCTGACGGCTGCCGCCGACATTGAGCTGCCCGGCGTGGGCAGTTTCCGTATCGAACCCGGGGGCCAGAATCTGCCCACGCTTCAGCGTGAGCTTGGCGGGCTGCAATCTGCCTGGAATGGTTTGCTGGAACGCCTGGGCGTGGCAACGCTGGCCGATGCCGAACAGCGCCACGCGCGCTATACGGCGTTGCAGCGCGAGCTTGACGGCATGCGTAAAACGCTGGCCATCCACGCGCCCAAGGGGCTGGATGTATTGCGTGGGCAGCGTGACGAGGCCCTGGCCCGCCGTGTGGCGTTGCAAGAGCGGCTGGCCAAGTTGCCGGCGGTGGCGGACACCGGGCTGGATGATCTGCCTGCCGCGACCCAGGCGCTGCGCGAAGCCACGGCCGTTGGCGCGCAGGCGGATGCGTCGTTGGCGGCGGCGCAGCGCGCGCTGGACGCCGATCAGGCACGGGCGCAATTGCTGGAAGGGCAGGCGGCCGCGCGCGCCGCCGATATGCAGTCGGCCGAGCGCGCCGAACAGCGCCAGGCCCGTGCCGGGCGTCTGGCGGAAGCCCGCAGCACGCACGACGACCTGGACCGCCGGGTGCGCGAGGCACAGGCCGCCTTGGCGGACCACCGGCCCGAGCTGGCCGAGCAGGACGTGCAACGCTATGAAAAATCGGCGGCCATCGAGCGCGAGGCGCAGCACAAGCGTCACGGCGACATCCTTCAATTGCAGGGCAAGCTGGATCAGGCGGGCGCGCAGGGGCTGGGCGAACGCCTGTTGGAAGCCACTGCCGCGTGCGAGCGGCTGGCGCGTCGGCGTGATGAACTGTCGCGCCGTGCCGCCGCGCTGGACCTGCTGCAAAAGCTGCTGACCGACAAGCGCGCGGCCGCCACCCAACGTTTGCAGGCGCCGCTGGCTCGCCGCCTGAATCACTACTTGGCTCTGCTGTTTCCGGACGCTGCGCTGCGCTTGGACGACGCGTTGCTGCCCACGGCGCTACGCCGAGACCAGAGCGAAGACCTGCTGGATGCGCTAAGTTTCGGCACGCGCGAGCAGCTGGGCATTCTGGCCAGATTCGCCTATGCGGACCTGCTGCGCGAAGCCGGGCGGCCCACCTTGCTGTTGCTGGATGACGCGCTGGTGCACACCGACGATGCCCGCCGCGACTTCATGAAGCGCGCCTTGTTCGATGCGGCCACGCGCCATCAGATCCTGATGTTCACCTGCCACGGCGACGCTTGGCGCGACATGGGGGTGGAGCAGCGGCGCATCGGTGCGTGAAGTTGGCGAGCCCGGAACCTGCATCGGTGCGGTATTGAGAGCGGCTGGCGTTGCGCGTCCCTATTGACGGCAAAAGCAACGGTCGGTAGCCTGCGCGAATGCCTGCTTCCCAGCCGTCCTTCGAAACCCTTGTCGGTGCCTCTGCCGTGGCGACTGCCGCTGCCGTCGCGCACGCCAGCACGCATTGGCGTAGGAAGCATGGGGCACGCCGCGGATATTGCCGCGCGCGGTTTCCCGTATCGTCGCCGGCTGTCTCGTCGCTGGCTGCTTCGTCGCTGGCTGCTTCGTCGCCGGCTGCTTCGTCGCTGGCTGCTTCGTCGCCGGCTGTCTCGTCGCCGGCTGTTTCGTCGTCCGCTATTTCGTCGCCTGCTACTTCGGCGACCGCTTTTCCTCTCTTTTCTTCCGTCATTTCCCCCGTCGTTCCTCCTGTCATTTCGGGCGTCATTTCGGCTGTCATTTCGGCTGTCATTTCGGCTGTCATTTCGCCGGTCGTCTCAGCGGTCGTTCGCGCGGTAGTTTCGCCGCCGGTATTCCCGCCTGCCTCGCCGCCCGTCGGCGTGGTCCGGGCCGCGAACCCGCCAGCCGTGGTCGTGTTCGGCTGATTGCCGATCCGCCATTCCCGGCTCCAGTCCTTAATCATCGTCAGTCCATCCGCGCGCTTGATGCGTGCGCGAGTCGAACGCGTGCGTCGCGTCTGATTCGCGCGCGGCCGATTCTGCCAAGCAGACGGCCGTAGCGATATCGATCGCGATCGTGAGAGGCGATGCCATGGCATCGCCATCCACGCCATCGCCTTCGCCGTCGCACCGCCATCGCCAAAGCGATCCACGGAAGGACTGTCGGTCTGGAGCCTGTGCTTACCTTGACAGGTGCAACGATGCATTTAAATCGAAATACCTGGGCCGCATTCGGCTCAACAACCTTGTTCGTGCTGCTGTGGAGCGGCGGTGCGATCTTTGCCAAATGGGGCCTGTCGCACGCGTCGCCCTTTGCCTTTCTGCTGCTGCGCTTTGTGCTGGCCTTATCCGTGTTGGGGCTGGTGGCGTGGCGGCGCAGGCGATGGTTGCCCGCGCCGGGCACGCGCGCCGGCGTCGCGGTAACGGGCCTGCTGCTGATCGGCGTTTATTCCATCTGCTATCTGCTGGCGCTGGATCACGGCATCACGCCGGGGGTGCTGGCCACATTGCTGGGCGCGCAACCCATCCTGACCTTGGCGGTCATGGAGCGGCGCTTTGACAAGGCCCGCATCGCCGGGCTGCTGCTGGCCTTGGCGGGGCTGGTGATGGTGGTGTACCAGAGCATCGGCATGGCGCGCTTTTCAATGGCGGGCATGGGCTTCGCGTTCGCGGCGCTGGTCAGCATGACGGTGGGCGCGATGCTGCAAAAGCGCATCGATCAACCGCCGCTGGACGTCATGCCGTTGCAGTACGCGGTGAGCCTGGCTCTGTGCCTGCTGTTTGCCCCGTTTCAGTCGGTGACGGCGCAATGGAGCATCGGGCTGATTCTGCCGCTGCTGTGGATGGGCCTGGTGATATCGGTGGGCGCCACGCTACTGTTCTATCGCCTGATCCAGGCCGGCAACCTGGTCAACGTCACCAGCCTGTTCTACCTGGTGCCGGCGGGTACGGCGGCGCTGGACTACCTGGTGCTGGGCAACCGCCTGTCGACGTTAAGCCTGGCCGGCATGGGGGCAATTCTGTTGGGGCTGATGCTGGTGCTGCGGCATCCCGCCCCGGGCATCAAGCCAGCGCGACGCTAAGCGGGCGGGGGCGGGCAGGGCCGGAACCGACGGTCCCCGCAACGGAATTTGCAGCGGCACCTGCCACCGTCCCCGCAACGGAATTTGCAGCGGCACCTGCCACCGTCCCCGCAACGGAATGCGAGGCCGATCCCGCAATAGACCCCAGAGCGCCATTGCCGCCCGCGCTGGCGACCCCCTCTGCCTCGTCCACGCCGCACCCCGCGTCCTGCCCCGCCCAGTACCCGCTGACCAACTGCGCGGGCCGCTCCTTGGCCACGACGCGGGCGCATACCGACCAGGCATCCAGTCGGACGCTCAGGCCCGCGTAGACCCCGTGGCCGTCGCCGGCCTGGATGACGCCGTCCGCGCGCACGCCTTCACCGGCGCGAATGGAGCCGTCGGCGCGGATGTCTCCCCCGGCGATCATGCCCCAGCCCGAGGCCAGGTGGTCGCCGCAGTGAATGGCGCCGCCCGCCTGAATGCCCGAGGTGGCGTTGATGGCGTGGTCGGCGCGGACATCGCCGCCCGCCTTGATGCCCTGACCGCATTGGATGGCGCCTTGGGCGCGCACGTCCTGGCCGGCATGCAGGTGGCCGGTGACGGCCAGATCCTGACCCGCGCAGATGTCCCATTTGGCGCGCACGTTGCCCCGGCACTCCAGGCGCGAGGCGGATTCGATGCCCCAGTCCGCGCTGATGTCGCCGCCCGCATGGATCTCGCCGCCGCATGCGATGTTGGCGGCGGCCGTGATGTTTTCGCCCGCCATGATGGTTTCTCCGGCACGGATGCCGCCGCCCGTGATGATGCTGCGCCCGGCGCGCACCACCGTGTCCACATTGATGCCCATGCGAATTTCCAGCGTGCCCGCGAAGACGATGGCATTGGCGTCAAGTGAGTCCAGCCGGAGCACGGCATCGGTCGGGCCAAACTGATCCAGCAGCCAGTTGGCGTCGCTGATGCGGCCATCGGCGACCAGGGCGTCAAGCACGGCCTGGTAATCCCCCTGGCCGTTGTGATCGCGGATAAACCACTTGTAGCCGCCCGCGCAGGGGTTCTTGGCTTTGACGAATTTTTTGGTGAGTTGCATGGCGCTGGATGAAGATCAATGCGTGGCCAGGCCGCCTGCCACGAGGCAAGCGACGAAGATTCATGGGACGAGCGCTGCGCCCGGCCACGCGGCAGGGCGTACGCCGGCGCACGCCACGACATTGGCACGGATGTGCGTAAGCCGCCGGCGGCAGGCCGGAATCAAAAACGGGGGAAGCGGGAAAGCCGGAGGATCAGCCGGGCTTGGAGCGCGCGTAGGCGGAACGCGCGGCGACTTCCTGCGAGCTCAACAAAGTCGAGCGCAGGGCGCAGAGAACGCAGGCAGCGGGAGGGAGGGGAGAAAAATTGGATCGCACGGGGCCAGATGCTAACACCCGGGCATCGCTAGTCAAGTCGGCAAGCCGTCCCCAATTCGGGTACGGCTTGCCTCGGGGGGCGATCAGTTCGTCGAAACGATATTGCGCTCCTTGGCGATGCGCTGGCGCAACTCCAGTTCACGCTTGATCTGGTCGGCGTATTGGGCCGGCGTATTGCCGTCCACCAACGAACCGCCATCGGCCAGGCGCTGGACGATCTTCGGGTCTTGCAGCGCCTTCACGGCCGCCGCGTGCACGCGTTCGACCACGGCCGGCGGCGTGCCGGCCGGGGCCACCAGCCCGTACCAGGCCATGTTGTCCATTTCCGGCAGGCCGCCTTCCTTGAACGTGGGCACATCGGGCAGCGTGGGCAGGCGCTTGGGCGCGGCCACGGCCAGGGCGCGCAGCTTGCCGGCCTGGATGTGCGGCATCGAAGACGGCAGGTTGTCGAACTGGGCATTGACCTGGCCGGCGATCACGTCGTTCAGCGCCGGACCCGAACCGCGATAGGGCACGTGCACCATGTCGGTCTTGGTCAGCGACTTGAACAGTTCGCCATCCAGGTGGCCGATGCCGCCCGCGCCGGATGACGCGTAGCTGTACTTGCCCGGGTTGGCCTTGAGCAGGGTGATGAATTCGGCCAGCGTCTTGGCGGGCACGGCCGGGTTCACCGTCAGCACGTTCGGCACGTTCACCAGGTTGGTGATCGGGGTGAAGTCCTTGAGCGGGTTGTAGGGGTTTTTCGGGTTGGTGGCCGGGTTGGTGGCCATGGTGCTGACGGTGGCTACGCCCAGCGTGTAACCGTCCGGCGCGGAACGCACCAGCGCGTCGGCGCCGATCGAGCCGCCGCCGCCGCCTCGGTTTTCCACGACGACAGCCTGGCCCAGTTCCCGGCCCAGCCCTTCGGCGACGATGCGCGCCACGATGTCGGTGGTGCCGCCGGCGGCGAAAGGCACGATCAGGCGGATGGGCTTGTTGGGGTAGGGGTCGGCGGCCAGGGCCGACGAACTAAAGCAGACGCCTGCGATGGCGGCGGCCAGGACGGCCTTGGCATGAGACAGCACGGTCAAGAGTCTTCTCCATATTGTTGTTCCGAGCCGACCGGCTTCATGGGCCGGCGTCGGTGAAGCGCGCCTTGCCCGGGTGCTGGCTTGGTCGACGCTTCGTGGGCGCAATTCCACACAGGAATCCCCCTACGGTCAACTCAGGATTCACCCTGTAGGCCGGGATAACTTTTTTTGGGCCTCTGGACGTTGCCGGAATATGCCGGCAGATCGGCGAAAATCCCAGGCCTGACAACGACATGAACGTTTTCCGGGCGATTTTCGATGCGCAATGATTGCGCAGTCATCGTGCCGTCATCAGCTGGGTAAATGCATAAAGTTCTGCATAACTTACAAGAATCTGATATTTTTCGGGGGAGATTCTTGGCCGGTCTTGCAAGAAAGCTATTGCGTTTGTTTCTGTCTGCGCCGTTCAATGGGGCGTTGGTTGATGTCCCCGCGGGGCAACGTGTAGTGCAGCGACGCACCGGGCCAGGGTTCCGTCCGTCTTTCAATCCCCGGTCTGTTTCGTCTTTCGCTGCCACGTGCTGGCGGGAGGGGGCCCGGACATTCTCGGAACGCCATGTCGCTGATCCTGATCCTCGCTCTGCCGTTTGCCGGCAGCCTGTGCGCCGCGCTGCTGCCTTCCAACGCCCGCAATGCCGAGGCGTGGCTGGCCGGCCTTATCGCGCTGGCCTGTGTGATCCTGATAGCCAGCCTTTACCCGGAAGTCGCCAACGGCGGCGTGGTCCGGGTCGACATGCCCTGGGCGCCCGCCCTGGGCCTGCAATTCACATTACGGATGGACGGTTACGCCTGGCTGTTCGCCCTGATCGTTTCCGGCATGGGCGCACTGGTCGTGCTGTATGCGCGCTACTACATGTCGCCGGAAGACCCGGTGCCGCGCTTCTTCTCGTTTTTCCTGGCGTTCATGGCGGCCATGCTGGGCGTGGTGCTGTCCGGCAACCTGATCCAGCTGGTCATGTTCTGGGAAATGACCAGCCTGGCTTCCTTCATGCTGATCGCCTATTGGCACCACCGCCTGGACGCCCGCCGCGGCGCGCGCATGGCGTTGACGGTGACGGGCGCGGGCGGCCTGTGCCTGTTGGCCGGCGTGCTGATCCTGGGCCATATCGTAGGCAGCTACGACATGGACCGCGTGCTGGCCTCCGGCGATCTGGTCCGCGCCGACCCCTGGTATCCCGCCGTGCTGGTCCTGGTGGCCTTGGGCGCGCTGACCAAAAGCGCCCAGTTCCCTTTCCATTTCTGGCTGCCCAATGCCATGGCGGCGCCGACGCCCGTGTCGGCCTACCTGCATTCGGCCACCATGGTGAAGGCCGGCGTATTCCTGTTGGCACGCTTCTGGCCGGTGCTGGCCGGCACCGACCAGTGGTTCTGGGTGATCGGCGGGGCAGGGCTGATCACCTTGGTGCTGGGCGCCTACGCGGCCATCTTTCAGCAGGACATGAAGGGCGTGCTGGCGTATTCCACCATCAGCCATCTGGGCCTGATTACGTTGTTGCTGGGCCTGAACAGTGAATTGGCCCTGGTGGCCGCCATTTTCCACATGATCAACCACGCCACCTTCAAGGCGTCGCTGTTCATGGCGGCCGGGGTGGTGGACCACGAAACCGGCACGCGCGACCTCAGCAGGCTGTCCGGCTTGTACAAGGCCATGCCGATCACCGCCACGCTGGCCATGGTGGCGGCGGCGTCGATGGCGGGCGTGCCGTTGTTGAACGGCTTCCTGTCCAAGGAAATGTTCTTCGCGGAAACCACCTTCGTCAGCGGCGACCGCTGGACCCAGATCGGCCTGCCGTTGCTGGCCACGATCGCCGGCGCGTTCAGCGTGGCGTATTCGCTGCGGTTCATCCTCCAGGTATTTTTCGGCCCGCCCGCCACGGACCTGCCCCGCGCCCCGCACGAGCCGCCGGGCTGGATGTTGTTCCCCAGCGCCTTGCTGGTGTTCATGTGCTTGCTGGTGGGTGTTGTTCCCAGCCTGACGGTCGGCCCCTTCCTGGCAACCGCCGCGCAAAGCATCCTGGGCGCAAACATGCCCGAATACAGTCTGGCCGTCTGGCACGGCGTGAACCTGCCGCTGGTGATGAGCCTGGTGGCGACGACGGCGGGCGTGCTGTTGTATCTGGTTCTGCGCGCGCACCAGCGCGCCAATCCAGGCCGCGTTCCCTTCATTTACCGGCTGGACGGGCGTCGCACGTTCGAAGCGCTGCTGGACGGCTCCAGCGTGGCGGCCGCGTGGCTGCTGCGGTGGGTGGCCTCGTCGCGCCTGCAAGTGCAGATGCTGTTGATTGTGCTGGGCTCGTTGTTCGTGGCCTGGCTGCCGCTGCGCGCGGGTGGGTGGCTGGAAGGCACCGGCCGCATGACGCCCGTGGACCCGGCTTTTGCTTTGCTGTGGCTGGTCGGTGGCGCCTGCGCACTGGGCGCGGCGTACCAGGCCAAGTACCACCGTCTGGCGTCCCTGGCGCTGGCGGGCGGCGCGGGCCTGATCACCTGCCTGACGTTCGTGTGGTTTTCCGCGCCCGACCTGGCGCTGACGCAGCTGTCAGTGGAAGTCGTCACCGTGGTGCTGTTGCTGCTGGGCCTGCGCTGGCTGCCGCGCCGGATCGCGAAAGACGACGAAGAACCCCTGAAGGCGACGCTGCTGGCTCGCGGCCGCCGTTTCCGGGATCTGCTGTTGGCCACGGCCGCCGGCACCGGCATGGCCGCGTTGGCGTACGCAGTGCTGGTGCGCCCGCAAGGCGACACGATTTCGTCGTTCTTCGTTGACCGCGCGCTGCCCGACGGCGGCGGCACCAACGTGGTGAACGTCATTCTGGTGGACTTCCGTGGGTTTGATACCTTTGGCGAAATCACGGTGCTGGGCATCGTGGCGCTGACGGTCTACGCACTGCTGCGCCGCTTCCGTCCCGCCGCCGAAAGCGCGGACCTGCCACGTCAACAGCAAGAGCAGGACGGCGGTGTGCCCGCCGCGCCCGACATCAAATCGCTGGTGCCCAGCGGCTCGATGATGGTGCCTACCGTGCTGGTGCGCCTGCTGCTGCCCACCGCCGCGCTGATCTCCGTTTACTTCCTGCTGCGCGGCCACAACCAGCCGGGCGGCGGTTTCGTGGGTGGCCTGATTTTCGCCACCGCCGTCATCCTGCAATACATGGTGGGCGGGGTGTACTGGGTGGAATCGCGCAGCCGCCTGAATCCCCAGAACTGGATCGGCATCGGCCTGTTGGCCGCTGGCGTCGCCGCCGTTACCGCATGGCTGGCCTACAAGCCGTTCCTGGCCGCGCTGGCCTGGGACGTGGCGCTGCCGCTTATCGGTCATGTGCATCTTTCCAGCGTGTTGCTGTTCGACCTGGGCGTGTACATGCTGGTGGTGGGCTCCACCGTGCTGGTGCTGGTGGCGCTGGCCCACCAATCGCTGCGCGCGCAACGCAAGGCCGCCGCCGAGATGCAGGCGGCCGCCATACAAACAGGGGAAGCCTGATGGAATTGATTTATGCCGTCGCGATTGGCGTGTTGGCGGGCTCGGGGGTCTGGCTGCTGCTGCGGCCGCGTACCTTCCAGTTCATCATGGGCCTGTCGCTGGTGTCCTACGCGGTCAACCTGTTCATTTTCGGCATGGGCCGTCTGACGTCGGCGCGTCCGCCGGTCATCGACCCGGCCATGGCGCATGACCCATCCTGGTACGCCGACCCGCTGCCGCAGGCGCTGGTGCTGACGGCCATTGTGATCGGCTTTGCCACCACCGCGCTGTTCCTGGTGGTGCTGTTGGCCTCGCGCGGCTTGACGGGCACCGACCACGTCGATGGACGGGAGTCCCAATCTTGAGTTTCTGGCTGCAACATCTTCCTGTCCTGCCCATCATCGTGCCGCTGTTTGCCGGCGCGGCCATGCTGCTGCTGGCCGACACCAGCCGCTATGCGCGCGGGGCAATTTCCATGGCCTCCACGTTGGCCCAGCTGGCGGCCGCCATCGCCTTGCTGGTGGTTGCGGGCGGCGGCGTACCGGGCGTCTGGCCGCAAGGCGTGGGCGTTTATCTGGTGGGCGACTGGCCCGCGCCCTTCGGCATTGTGCTGGTGGTAGACCGGTTGGCGGCGGTGATGCTGACGCTGACGGCCGTGCTGGGCCTGGCCACGCTGACCTATTCGCTGGCCCGCTGGGACCGCGCCGGAGTGCATTTCCATTCGCTGTTCCAGTTCCTGCTGATGGGCCTGAACGGCGCCTTCCTGACGGGCGATCTGTTCAACCTGTTCGTCTTCTTCGAGGTGCTGCTGGCCGCGTCCTATGGCTTGCTGCTGCATGGCTCGGGCGTGGCGCGCGTCAGCGCCGGCCTGCAATACATTGCCGTGAACCTGGTGGCCTCCTTCCTGCTGTTGATCAGCATTGCGCTGATCTATGGTGTGACCGGCACGCTGAACATGGCGGACCTGGCCCTGCGCGCCGGCAACCTGACGGGCGCCGAACGCATGCTGTTCGAAGCCGGGGCGGCCATCCTGGGCATCGCTTTTTTGGTCAAGGCCGGCGCCTGGCCCCTGAACTTCTGGCTGGTCAAGGGTTACGGATCGGCCAGCGCGCCCATCGCCGCCATGTTCTCCATCATGACCAAGGTCGGCATCTATGCGCTGCTGCGCATCGGGTCGCTGCTGCTGCCGTCGGGCGCACCCGCCGCGTTCAGCCTGGACTGGATGTTCGCGGCCGGCTTGGCCACGCTGCTGTTCGGCGCGCTGGGGCTGCTGGCCACCCAGCAGCTGGAGAAGATCGTGGGCTATTGCGTGATTGTCTCGGCCGGCACCTTGTTGACCGCGCTGGGCATGCCCGGCGTCACGCTGACCGGCCCCGCGCTGTTCTACCTGCTGAGTTCCGTGCTGACGACCGGCGCGTTCTTCCTCTTGGCCGAATTGATTGAACGCACCCGCAGCTTTGGCGCCAACGTGCTGGCCGTGACGCTGGACGCGTTCGATCTGGACGATCCCACGTCGGTCAACCGCTCCGACGATGTGGTCGGCGTGGCCATTCCGGCGGCCATGGCCTTCCTGGGGCTGGCGTTCATCTGCTGCGCCTTGCTGGTTACCGGCTTGCCGCCGCTGTCGGGGTTCGTGGCCAAGTTCTCGCTGTTGTCGGCGGCCGTGTCCGCCGCCACGGAATCGGCGCCGCCGATGGACGCATGGATCCTCGTGGCCGCCGTGCTGGTGTCGGGCCTGGCCGGCCTGGTCGGGCTGGGGCGCACCGGCATCCGCGTCTTCTGGGCCAGCGACGACCGCAGCACGCCCCGCTTGCGCGTGATCGAAGCAGGCCCGGTTGCCGTGCTGTTGCTGTTGTGCGTGGGCCTGGCGGCGGGCGCCGGCCCGGTGTCGGCCTATCTGGACGACGCGGCGCGGTCCCTGGACCAACCCAAGTCCTACATTGACGCCGTCATGTCCGCGCAGACCGTGCGCGGCCTGAAAGGGGGAAGCTGATGCGCCGCGTTTACTTCCTGTTCCTGCCCGTCTTCCTGTTTGTGTTGTGGCTGGTGCTGAACGAAAGCCTGTCGGCCGGCCAGATTGCGCTGGGCGCGGCGCTGGCCTTGTGGTTTACGTGGGCGGCCTCGCGCCTGCGCCCGCTGCACGCGCGCCCGCGCCGGCTGTGGAAGGCCGTGCCGCTTTTCCTGCACGTGTCGGCGGACATCATCCGGTCCAACATCGCCGTGGCCAAGCTGATCCTGAGCCCTCGCCGCAACGAATTTTCACCCGGCTTCATCATGATTCCACTGACCATGCGCGACCCGCACGGGCTGGCGATGCTGGCGTGCATCGTGACCTACACGCCGGGCACGGTCTGGGTGGACCTGACGGCCGATCACGAGCTGAAATTACACGTGCTGGACCTGCAGAACGAGCAGCACTGGGTGGATCTGGTCCAGCAGCGCTACGAGCGCCCGTTGATGGAGATGTTTGAATGACGATAAATACCGCACTGTATTGGGCGGCATCCTTCGCCCTGGTGTGCTTTGCGCTGGGCATGCTGTGCGCCACCATCCGCCTGTTGCGCGGCCCCACCGCCCAAGACCGCGTGCTGGCGCTGGATACGCTGTATATCAACGGCATGCTGATGATGCTGGTTTTCGGCATCCGGTCCGGTTCCTCGTTGTATTTCGACATTGCGCTGCTGATCGCGCTGTTCGGATTCGTCGGGTCCACGGCCATGGCGCGCTTCCTGCTCCGCGGCGAGGTCATCGAGCCATGATGGACGCCGCCATTCCCTTGTGGGCGGGCATTCCCGCCTGCGTCCTGCTGGTGCTGGGCGGGCTGTTGGCGCTGACGGGCTCTGCCGGGCTGCTACGTTTTCGCAGCTTTTACGCCCGCATCCATGCGCCCACGTTGGGTAACACGCTGGGCTGCGCCTGCGTGCTGCTGTCGTCCATCCTGGTGTTTTCCGCGTGGTCCGCGCGACCGGTTTTTCACGAGGTCATCATCACCTTGTTGTTGGTGGTTTCTTCGCCCGTAACGGCCATGTTGCTGATGCGGGCGGCCACCTATCGTCATCGTCTGACTAGAGCCGATGCCGACCAGGATGCGCGATAAGCCTGTAACAAGCGACACGGCATGTGAACGCCGAAATCCATGCTGCAACGCGGCAATATGACTGACAGGGGCCAACCGCCCCTGTTTTTCTTTATGTGGTGACAGCAGGGGCAAGTGGGCCCCTGGCACGGGCTTGAAACGTAGCCTTACGAAATCACGTCGCTGGTCATGTGCGCGGCGCGCAGTCGTGGGATAGTGGTTTCAACAAGCGGCGCAGCGGTACTACAGACGGTGCCGCTTTCGGTTCAATCTCGGTTCAATTCTAGTAAGGAGCTGGCCATGAACGTACGACCCATGCATACGAAACGCCTTGCGGCATCCCTTTGCGCGGCGGGCTTGATGCTGGCTGCGGGGGCGGTCCACGCGGCAGATGCGATCGGCCGCGCTGCCATCCAGTCCCAATACGAGCAGGACGTGGCGAACTGCAAAAGTGGCAAGACCAACCAGGACCGCGCCACCTGCATGCGCGAAGCCGGCGCGGCGCGCGACGAGGCCCAACGCCAGAACTTGAAGGAAGGTTCGTCCGACCAGCTTCAGCAAAACATGGTGGACCGCTGCAACCGCTTGCCCGCGGGCTCCCGACAGGATTGCTTGACGCAGATGAGTTCGCCGACCAACGTGCGCGGCAGCGTGCAGGGCGGCGGCGTGCTGCGTGAAACGGTGATCCAGGTCCCGGCCGGTACCGTGCCGCCGCCTGCCGGCACCATGCCCTCGACGGGCGCGATGCCGCCGGCCACGTCCCCGGGGATGGCGCCGCCGCCTGCCACCACGGGCGCGCCGATGCGCCAGTGAAACTCCATGCGGTAAATGAGCGACGCGGCGCCCGGCAGGGCGCCGCTTTGCGTTTGGGGCGGCACGGGCGCAACCGCCGTCACATTCAGGCAAAATGACGGCTGTTGCGCCTTGCGCGCTGTTTACGTTTGCCTCCATCACGCACCCATGTCCGACGTCATTGCCCTGATTTTCGACTTCGACGACACGCTGGCCTCGGACAGCACGTCCGGTTTCCTGGAAAGTATCGGCGTGGACACGGCCTCGTTCTGGAAGGATGAGGTCGACCCCTTGCTGTCCAAGCAAGACTGGGACCCGGTGCCCGCCTATCTCTACAAGATGATTCAGCTGTCGCAGGCCGGCACGCACGGGCTGATCACGCAGCAGCGCCTGAAAGAGTGGGGCGCCCGGCTGGATCTGCATGATGGGGTGCCCACGCTGTTTTCGCGCCTGCGCGCGGCGGTTCGCGCCGAACAGCCGCAGGTGCAGCTGGAGTTCTACCTGATCTCAAGCGGCATTGGCGACGTTGTCCGCTCGACCCCCATTGCGCATGAGTTCACCGAGATCTGGGCCTCGGAATTTGTCTACGGCGAAGACGGCGGCATCACGTTCCCGCGCCGCATCGTCAGCTTTACCGACAAGACGCGCTACCTGTTCCACATCCAGAAGGGCATCATCGGCCGCGACTTTCGCAACAAGCCCTTCGAGGTCAACCGCAAGGTGCCCGAAGACCGGCTGCGCGTGCCGTTCGACCAGATGGTGTTCGTGGGCGACGGCTATACCGACATCCCGTGCTTCTCGCTGATCCGTCGCGCGGGCGGCTTCGCCTTCGGCGTGTGGGACCCCAAGCACCGCGACAAGCGCAGCCGCGCCTGGGGCTTCATCGAAGAAGGCCGCGTGTCCAACCTGAACCAGGCCCGCTACGACGAAGAAGCCGAGCTGTATCAATGGCTTGAAGAGGCCGTGACCAGCCTGGCCGGCCGCATTGCCCTGAAGTCGCGGGTGTACCGTGGTTGAGGCCGGCCCGCTGGCGGCAGTGCCCGCCTGGACGGCCGAAGACGCGCGTTACATCGAATTGGCGCTGCAAGAAGCCCAGGCCGCTTATGACATCGGCGAAGTGCCCGTTGGCGCGCTGGTGGTTTCCGCGCAAGGCGAAATCCTGGGACGCGGCTACAACCGCACCATCATCGACCACGATCCCACCGCCCACGCCGAAATCGTGGCGCTGCGCAACGCCGCGCGGCGCCTGGAAAATTACCGTTTGCCCGGCATCACCGTGTACGTCACGCTGGAACCCTGCGTAATGTGCATCGGCGCCATGCTGCACGCGCGACTGGCTCGCGTCGTTTTCGGCGCCTACGACCCCAAGACCGGCGCCTGCGGCAGCGTGCTGGACGTGGGCTCGGTGCCGAAACTCAACCATCACACTTCAGTCACCGGCGGCGTGCTGGCGGAACCTTGCGGCGATTTGCTGCGCCGGTTCTTCCGTGAACGCCGCGCCAAGGAATCCATCGCATGAGCACCCGCAAACCCGCCAAATCCGCCTCGAAAAAGGCGGCTACCTCGGCGGCCGCCGCCCACGATCATGACCATGGGCTCGCCTGCGGCGAGGACTGCGGTCACGACCACAGCCACGACCATGCTGACGGGCAAGTCATGCCCGACGCTCGCGGCATTTATCTGATCTCGCCGTCATCCGCCGTGCGCGACCCCGCCACGGTTGAACTGGCGCGTGAACGCCTGCAACAGCAAGGCTTCAAGACGGCGCTGGACCGCAGCGCCTACGCCGTGCACCAGCGTTTTGCCGGCACCGACGCGCAGCGCGCCGCCAGCCTGGTTCGTGCCACCAAGCAAAAGTTGCCCATCGTCATGGTGACGCGCGGCGGCTACGGCATGGGCCGCCTGCTGGACCAGATCGACTGGACGGCCATGGCCGACAGCGGCAAGCGCTTTGTCGGCATGAGCGACTTCACCGCCTTCAACCTGGCGCTGCTGGCGAAGACGGGCGCCGTCAGCTACACCGGCGCCACCGCCGTGGCTGACTTTGGCGGCAAAAAGGTCGATGACCTGACCGAAGCCCTGTTCGGCGAAGTCATGCGCGGCGAGCTTGAAATCCTTAGCTTCGAAACCCAGGACGCCGACCCGGTGGATGCCCGCGGCATCCTGTGGGGCGGCAACCTGGCCATGGTGGCGTCGTTGGTGGGCACCCCGTATTTCCCGAAGGTGCGCGGTGGCATCCTGTTCCTGGAAGATGTGGCCGAGCATCCGTATCGTGTCGAACGCATGCTGATCCAGCTGGCGCAGGCCGGTGTGCTGGCCAAGCAAAAGGCCATCGTGCTGGGCCGTTTCACCGACTACAAGCTGGCCCCGCACGACCAGGGTTACGACCTGCATGAAGTGGTGGCGTGGCTGCGCAAGACGGTCAAGGTGCCGGTGATTACGGGCCTGCCGTACGGCCATGTGGCCACCAAGGCCACGCTGCCCATCGGCCAGAAGGTCGGCATCGCCACCGAGAAGGGCCTGGCCCATCTGGTGCTGGACGAACACCACCACTGATCGGGCGGGGCGAGCCCCGTTTGATACACTATCGGGTTTCCTCGCATGCGTCCTCGGACGCCTACAGACTCAAAATACCGTGATATCCACAGCCAATCTCACCATCCAGTTCGGTCCCAAGCCCCTTTTCGAGAACGTCAGCGTCAAGTTCGGAGAAGGCAACCGGTACGGGCTGATCGGGGCCAATGGGTCCGGTAAGTCGACGTTCATGAAGATCATCGGCGGCGACCTCGAAGCATCCGGCGGCAACGTGTCGCTGGAACCGGGCGTGCGCCTGGGCAAGCTGCGCCAGGACCAGTTCGCGTTCGAAGACCTGCGCGTGCTGGACGTCGTCATGATGGGCCACACCGAAATGTGGGCCGCCATGTCCGAGCGCGACGCCATCTACGCCAACCCGGAAGCCACCGAAGACGACTACATGCGCGCGGCCGATCTGGAAGCCAAGTTCGCCGAATACGACGGCTACACCGCTGAAGCGCGCGCCGGTGAACTGCTGCTGGGCCTGGAAATCGCCGTGGACCAGCACAACCTGCCCATGCGCGAAGTGGCGCCGGGCTGGAAGCTGCGCGTGCTGCTGGCGCAGGCGCTGTTCTCGAACCCCGACGTCCTGCTGCTGGACGAGCCCACCAACAACCTGGATATCAACACCATCCGCTGGTTGGAAAACGTGCTCAACAGCTACCAGAGCACGATGATCATCATCAGCCATGACCGCCACTTCCTGAACCAGGTGTGCACGCACATGGCCGACGTGGACTACGGCGAAATCCGCATCTACGCGGGCAACTACGACGACTACATGCTGGCTTCCACCCAGGCTCGCGAGCGCCTGGTGTCCAACAACGCCAAGGCCAAGGAACGCGTCGCCGAACTGCAAGACTTCGTGCGCCGCTTTGCCGCCAACAAGTCCAAGTCGCGCCAGGCCACCTCGCGCTTGAAGCAGATCGATCGCATCAAGGCGGACCAGGTCGTGGTCAAGCCGTCGTCGCGCCAGAACCCATACATCCGTTTTGAACAAACCAAGGTCATGCACCGCCTGGCGGTCACGGTTGAAAACCTGACCAAGGCTTACGACGCGCCGGTCATCACCAATTTCTCGGCGATGGTCGACGCCGGCGAAAAAATCGCCATCATCGGCGCCAACGGCGTGGGCAAGACCACCTTGCTGCGCTTGCTGGCCACGGAACTGCAACCGGATTCGGGCTCGGTGAAATGGTCCGATAACGCCGACTTGGGCTACATGGCCCAGGACGTGTCCGACCAATTCCTGCAAACCGACATCAACTTGCTGGACTGGATGGGCGACCACCGCCAGCCGGGCGACGACGACCAGTCGATCCGTTCCGTGCTGGGCCGCCTGCTGTTCTCGGCGGACGACCTGCCCAAGGCGCCCAAGGTGCTGTCCGGCGGCGAAAAGAACCGCATGACCTTCGGCCGCCTGATGCTGGGCCGGCACAACGTCATGCTGCTGGACGAGCCCACCAACCACTTGGACATGGAATCGATCGAATCGCTTCAGTTCGCGTTGGAAAAGTACGAGGGCACGCTGGTGTTCGTGTCCCATGACCGCGAATTCGTGTCCGGCCTGGCCACTCGCGTGATCGAAATCCTGCCCTCGGGCGAGATCATCGATTACCGCGGCGGCTACGAAGACTATCTGGAATCGCGCGGCATCGAAGCCTGAGCCCGCTGGGTGTGATGTCGGCATGATGTCGGCCTGACGTTGGCTTGATGTGGTCCTGACTGCGGCACCTGTCCGGCTCGGCCGGCGTGTCCGCAACCCATCCCGTCTCTCACGGCGCGCCTCTCGGGGCGCGCCGCGTTTTTTAAGCCATACCGCTGTTCAGCAAGCTGCAATATTGATTGCGCTATCATCGGGTTTACCCTGAGCCGCTCGGCCAGGCATTTTTTTTTCCAGACCAATGTCCCCCACACCGCACAGCACGCCGGACGGCGCGCCGATCAGCACGTACGCGCTGACGTTTCGCATCGTCGCTATCGCCTTCTTTACCTTCATCTGCTACCTGGCCATCGGCTTGCCGCTGGCGGTGTTGCCCGGCTATGTGCACGACAAGCTGGGCTATGGCACGGTACTGGCCGGGCTGGCGATCAGCGTGCAGTACGTGGCCACGTTGCTCAGCCGCTCGCACGCCGGACGCATGGCGGACACGGTGGGCCCGAAGCAAACCGTCGTGATCGGCATGGTCGCCTGCGCGGCCAGCGGCGTTTTCCTGTTGCTGGCCTATGCCTTCGAACGCAGCGCGTGGTTGAGCATGACGGCAATCATCGTCAGCCGGCTGGCGTTGGGGTTCGGGGAAAGCTGGGTGGGCACGGGGTCGGCCACCTGGGCCATCGCGCGGGTCGGGCCGCTGCACACGGCGCGCGTCATCTCGTGGAACGGCATCTGCACGTATGGCGGCTTGGCGCTGGGCGCGCCGTTGGGCGTGACGCTTGAGCGGGAATGGAGCATGGGCGCGCTAGGCGGGGCGGTGTTGCTGCTGGGTCTGGCCGGCCTGGGGCTGGCCATCAGCCGCGCGGCGGTGTCCATCGTCGGCGGCCACCGGATGGCGTTCAAGAGCGTGGTGCTGCGCGTCTTTCCGCACGGCATGGCGTTGGGGCTGGGGTCGGTGGGCTTTGGCACCCTGGCTGCCTTCGTGGCGCTTTACTACACCAGCATGTCCTGGGAAGGCGCGGCGCATGCGCTCAGCGCTTTCGGTTGCGCGTTCATCGGCGTGCGGCTGCTGTTTGCCGGCACGATTACGCGTTATGGCGGTTTTCGCGTGGCGCAGGTTTCCTTTCTGGTGGAAGCGGCGGGCCTGCTGATGCTGTGGCTGGCGCCCAATCCCACCGCCGCGCTGCTGGGCGCCGCGTTGACGGGATGCGGGTTCGCGTTGATTTTCCCTGCCATCGGCGTCGAAGCCGTGGCGCGCGTGCCGGCGGGCAGCCGAGGCGCGGCGCTGGGTGCCTATTCGGCATTTCTGGACCTGGCGCTGGGCGTAACCGGGCCTGTCGCCGGCTATATCTCCAGCGGTTATGGCTATCCGCCCATCTTTCTGTCCGCCGCGCTGGCGGTGGTGATCGGGTTTGTGATCGCGTTTGGACTGCAACGTCACGCCGGCCGGCAAGCCGTCGCGCAGGCCGCCACCCGCTAATGCCTAGGTGTCGTTATTCATATAACGAGAAGCTTTAAAGACATTCAATATTGATCGTTTGAATTCATATAACGAGTTGTTAGATTTAGGCCTCGTCTTCACGCGCGCCTACGATTCGTTCCATGAACCTGACCTTCGATCACGTCCACAAACACTTTGGCGACCTGCCCGTGGTGGACGACTTCACCAGCGACATCAAGCCCGGTGAACTCGTCGCCTTGGTCGGCCCCTCGGGCTGCGGCAAGTCCACGTTGCTGCACCTGGCGGCAGGCCTGGAACAGCCCACGCAGGGCCGCGTCCTGGCCGACGGCAAGCCCGTGGCCGGTCCGCACCCCAGCCGCACGCTGGTATTTCAGGAACACGCGCTGTACCCGTGGTTGACGCTGGAAGACAACGTGGCGCTGGCGCTGGAATTTCAGAACATTCCCAAGAAGCGCGCCCGCGAGGGCGCTCGCCAATGGCTGGCGCGCGTCAGCCTTGCCGGCTTCGAACACTACTATCCGCACCAGGTGTCCGGCGGCATGCGGCAACGCGCTGCGCTGGCGCGTGCCTTCATCGCCCAGCCCCAGACCATGCTGATGGACGAGCCGTTCGGCGCGCTTGACGCGCTGACCCGCCTTAGCCTGCAAGACGTGCTGCGCCAACTGATCGCCCAGGAAAAGCCCACCGTGCTGCTCGTCACGCACGATGTTGACGAAGCGCTGTTCCTGGCCGATCGCATTGTGGTCTTCAGCCCGCGTCCGGCCCGTGTGCTGCGCGAATTCAACCTGGCGCATCGTGCCAAGACGCACGACCTGTCCGATCTGGCCGCTGAAAAGCGCGAGATCCTGCGCCTGCTTGGCATCGCCGTGGACGGCTCGCATGCTCATGCCGACATGGCGCTGGCCGCCTGACCCCATCCTGGCCTGACCCCATCCTTATCCGTCGCGGCGTTTTCGCGCCGCCACCGTTGAATTCCCTGGAGCTTTACCCATGAAATTGAAGCAATGGCTGTCCCTGCCGCTAGCGGCCGCGCTGTTGGCCGCGGCCCCCGCGATGGCCGCCGAAAAATTCCGCGTGGGCTATCTGCGCGTCATGGACGATGCGCAAGCAATCGTCGCGCAAGAGGGCGGTTTCTACAAGAACGCGGGGCTGGATTCCGAGCTGATCGAATTCAAGTCGGGCACCGATCTCATCAAGGCCATCGTAGGCGGCCAGCTGGACATCGGCGTGCTGGGCTTCACCAACGCCGTCGCGTGGGCCTCCAAGGGCGCCGACCTGAAAGTGGTGGGCGGCGCGCAGCAGGGCTATCACTCGCTGATCGTGCGCGACGATTCCGGTATCAAGGACATCGCCGGCCTGAAGGGCAAGACGCTGGCCTCGCAAGCCGAAGGCAGCACGGCGGACGTGGTGTTGAAGGGCGTGGTCCTCAAGCAGGGCAACCTTGGCGCCGACGACGTCAACGTCATGGGCGTCAGCCCGGCCGTTGCCGTGCAGTCGCTGGTGGGCAAGCGCGTGGACGCGGCCTTCCTGTTCGAGCCCTATGACCGCATCGCGCAACTCGTAGCGCCGGTCAAGCAGATCTACGAAGTTGGCCAGGCGTGGCCGTTCCCGTGCATGGTGGTGATCACCTCCGGTGAGACGCTGGCCAAGCGCAAGGACGACGTATGGAAGGCGCTGGACGCGCAGAACCAGGCCATCACGCTGCTGCAGAAGGAACCGGCGCAGGCGTCCAAGCTGATCGCGTCGTACTTCATCGCCGAGCCCACGCTCAAGACCCTGTCGCGGGGCGAACTGCCGCGCGAAACGGTGATCGCCGAGGCCATCAGCACGCAGGTGTTCACGCCCAAGCTCACGCAGAAAGACACGGCGCGCATGCAGGAAATCGCCGATATCCTGCAAGCCCAAGGTTCGCTGAAAACGCGCGACGGCAGGCCGTACGACGTGTCCAGCATCGTTGATCTGTCCTGGCAAGAGGCGCGCAAACTTTGAGCTCGTCTACCCGAGTGACCGGCGCCCGCAAGCATCTTGCGGGCGTTTTGGGCGTCCTGTTCATTCTGTTGTTGTGGCAGCTGGCGGCGTTCGCCTTGCCTGATTTCCTGATGCCGGGCGTGCCGGCCGTGGTCCAGCGCCTGTTCGAAGACCTGGGCAAACAGTCGTTTCATCAAAGCCTGATGGGCACGTTGGGCCGGCTGGGCGCGGGGTACGGCCTGGCGCTGGTGGCCGGCATCGGCTTTGGCCTGGTGGCCGCCGTGCTGTTCTTCTTCCGAGAAGTGCTGCGTAGCGCCATCGTCATTCTGCAATCGATTCCATCCATTGCGTGGGTGCCGCTGTTCCTGATCGTGATGGGCTTTGGCAACACGCCCATCATCGTCGTCGTGGCGCTGTCGGCGTTTTTTCCCGCCGCGCTCAGTGTTATGAACGCCACCGAATCCGTGCAGCGCGTGCACGTGTCGGCCGCGCGCGTGATGGGCGCAACGCGGTGGGGCCTGGTCAAGCGGGTGTACCTGCCCGCCGTCATGCCCGAACTGATCACCGGCGCGCAGCTGGCTTTCGGCAACGCCTGGCGCGCGCTGATCTCGGCTGAAATGCTGATCGGTTTCGGCAAGGGCCTGGGTCGTTCGCTGGCGTACTCGGGCGAAATCGCCGACATGACGGGCGTGATGACCAACATCCTCGTCATCGCCGTGCTGGCCGCGCTGATCGACCAGTTTGTGCTTGAAAACCTGAAGCACCGGTTGCTTCGGTATCAGTACGTTTGACGGCGGGTCGACGCCCGCATTCAAGGTCGCCAGTCAGCCCGCGTGGTCGTTCCAGCCCGACTCCAAAGTCGCAGTCCAGCCTCAAGTCCGAGTTCAAGTCCATGTCTGAAACCACGCGACCGTTGCGCCGCCTTGCGCTGATCACAGCAGGCATGCTGCTGCTAGGCACAAGCGCGGTGCATGCCGAGCCGCCGCCCTTTGCGGCCGCCCGTGAGCGCGGCGAACTGGTGGTGGGCGTGCCGTATCTGGCGCCGCCACCCGTGGCAGGAGCCAAGATCCGCACGCCAGACGGGCTCGACGCGAACATGGCCGAACGCCTGGGCGCCAGCCTGAAACTGCCCGTACGCTTGCAACAGGTCACGGCGGATGAGGCGGGCGCGGCCCTGGCGGCCGGGAAAGTGGACGTGGTGCTGGCCGATGACGCCGACGTCCAGCCGGCCCCGGCAACGTTGGCGGTGCAACCCACTGGTTACCGTGCGCGCCCCAAGGCGGTGATACGCAGCGACACCCGCCTGCGCAAGCCGGCCGACGCAAAAGGGCACACCGTCTGCATGGCGGAAGCCGACACCCACGCGCGCGCGCTGGCGGCAAGTTGGGGCGCGGCGGTGCGGACGTACCGCGTGCCATCCGATGCGCTGGTTGCGGTGCGCGAGGGCGTTTGCGACGTCGGCCTGGTGGACGACGCGGTCTGGGAACCGCTGGTGCGCTTTCCAGAGTGGAAGAAGTTCTCGTCAACATTGGCCGCCGACGGCGACACCCGCGAACGGGTGTGGCTGCTGCCCGCCTCGGGCGCGGCCGATCGGGCCTGGATGGCAAACGAGATGCGCACCTGGAGCCAGGCCGGCGCCTGGAAGGCGATGACCGCGAAATGGGCGCGCGATGTGGCGTTCGACGTCTATCTGGACCAGGAAGTGCCCGACTGCCACGGCTAGCGGCAAGCCCCCGCCCAACACTTACAATGCCGGGCATGACGCACACGCTGACCGCTTCCTGCTCTTATCAGGAAGACATCAAGAAAAGCCGCTTTGTCGCCTACGCCGCCCCGGTTGCCACCGTGGACGAGGCGATGCGTTTCTTTGCCCAGCACAGCGACCCCGAAGCCACCCACAATTGCTGGGCCTATCGCATCGGTCAGGAATACCGGTTCAATGACGATGGCGAGCCCGGCGGCACGGCCGGCCGCCCCATCCTGCAAGCCATCGAAGGGCAGGACATGGACCGCGTGGCAGTGCTGGTGGTGCGCTGGTATGGCGGCATCAAATTGGGCGCGGGCGGGCTGGTGCGGGCCTATGGCGGTTGCGCCGCCAATTGCCTGCGCCTGGGGCAGCGCACCGAAATCGTGGACCTGGCCACCGTGACATGCACCTGTGGTTTTGCGGAATTGGCGCTGTTGAAGTCGCGCCTGGGGCAAGCCGGGGCGGTGGTGCAGCAGGAAGACTTCAACGAAGACGGCGTATCGCTGTGCTTCGTCGTGCCACGCGCCGCGGTGGGTGACCTGGAAGTCACCGTCGCCAACATCACGCGCGGACGCTCGGCGTGGGAGCTCGTGTCCTGAGCCCGCCGACCAGACCGCACGCTGCAATGGAAAGGGGCCCGATGTCGGGCCCCTGGTTATTTACGCGTTCTGGCTGTCTTGCGCCGCGGCGATTTCCTGGTGGACCTTTTCCATGTCCACCTCCTTGATCTTGGCCAGCAGCTCATTGAGTTGCCCGCCCGACAAGGCACCGGGTTGCGAGAACAGCAGGACTTTCTCACGGAAGACCATCAGCGTGGGAATCGACCGGATTCCCAGGGCGCCAGCCAGTTCCTGCTCGACGTCGGTGTTCACCTTGGCGAACGTGACATCGGTGTGCTCGGCTGCGGCTTGCTCAAAAACAGGAGCAAAGCCACGGCACGGGCCACACCACGGAGCCCAGAAGTCGACGATCAGGGTACCGTCCGGCGTGATGGCGTCCTGGAAGCTTTCTTTGGTGAGTTCAACAATACTCATTTTGGATCCTTGCCGCGGAGCGCGGCGCAAAAAGTCGGGGTCGAGATCCGGGGTGTGCCTGCCCCGGCCTGATTCGGCGACGCTTTATGTGCCACGCGCTCTGGCGTAATAGTAGAGCGGGCGATGGCAGCGTCGCAATGGTTGGCGCTGTGGAGAGCGCAGTCAGCGGTGCTTAGACCGCGGTTTTTGTAGAGGCGCCGGCGTCGTTCTTCAACGACGCGACGATCTCGAAAGAGCGCAGGCGATCCGCGATATCGAAGAAGTCGGACACGATCATGACTTCGTCGGCCTCGGTTTCGGCCACCAGGGCCTCCAGCCGCCGCTTGACGGTGTCCGGCCCGCCCACGATGGAAGCGCCCAATCTTTGATTGACCGCTTCACGCTCCCATTCGTTCCACAAACCTTCCATGCTGTCGACGGGGGGCTGCAATTGCAGGCGGTGGCCGCGTACCAAAGACAGAAATTTAAGCTGCTGCGTGGTCGCCTGACGCCGGGCCGCCTCGTCGGTTTCGGCCGCCACCACCGGCACGCCGATCATTGCGTAAGGGCGCGACAGCGTGGCCGACGGCTTGAACAGGTGCCGGTACAGGCGCATGGCCGCCATGCCTTCGGGCGAGAAATGCCCCGCAAACGAAAACGGCAGGCCCAATTCGGCAGCCAGGCGGGCGCTGAAATCGCTGGAACCCAGCAGCCAGATCGGAATGTCCAACCCTTCGCCCGGTATGGCGCGCACGGGCTGCCCGGGACGGGACGCCGCCAGGAAGCCCCGCAATTCTTCAACCAGCGCGGGAAATTCCAGACCGCTGCGGGGCCCCCGGCGCAGCGCGTGCTGCGTGGCGCCATCACTGCCGGGCGCGCGGCCCAGGCCCAAGTCGATGCGGCCGGGGTACAGGGTTTCAAGAGTGCCGAACTGCTCGGCAATGATCAAGGGCGCGTGGTTGGGCAACATGATGCCGCCGGACCCCACGCGCAGCGTGCTCGTGTGCCCGGCCACATGGCCGATCAGCACGGCCGTCGCACTGGAGGCGATGCCGTTGATGTTGTGGTGCTCGGCCAACCAGAAGCGGTTGTATCCCAGCTTCTCAACGTGCTGGGCCACCGCCACGGTGTTGCGAAACGCGTCCGCGGCATCACGGCCCTGAACAATCGGGGCCAGATCCAAGACCGAAAACGGGATGCGGGCTAGGGCGCTCATGCGGACGTCTCCTTATTCAAGGCAACGGCACGACAGGACGGCAACACGGGGACAAGGCGGGTAGGGCGCAAGGTGAACTCCATACGGGATACATGGGGAGTGTATCGACGAATTCAACCGGAGAAGGCAGCAACCTTGCGGGCGGGCGGGTTGTATCTGCCACGCGGGGCCGGCAGTTCGTAAAACTACGAATTTGTGGCCAGGGCATGAATTTCAAAATCTGTCTGCTACCTTTCTGCCAAAGAGGGCTCCCTTGCGCCCCGGGACGCCCGAAGACGAACGGCTTTTCGCGCACCCTTCGGTCGCGGAGGGAGGAAGAGTGAATTATTGGGCCTTGACCCGCCAATCCTTGACTATTTCCGGGTCCCGGTTGGTGGCCCTGTCGATGGTGTCGCTGGACTTGATGATTCTGGGCAGACTCTCTCTGGCAGAAACCGCGGACTTTGCGCTTGCAGTGCAGTTTTCCCAGGTCTATATCGTTCTTGGGCTCGGGCTGACGGTAGGGGTGAATATTGCGTTCAACATGAAAAAGTCGTCTTCCAGCTCCATCCCAGGGTCAGTTGTTGGCTATGCATTGCTGGTCGGTTCTCTACTCTTCCTGATGTCGATGGCAATGGGAGTCGTCATGCAGGTCTCGGTAAATGCGCGTGACAGTTATTACGCGCTTGCTGTCGGGATCATTCCCGTGACGATATACATCGCGCTTTGCGCGCTAATTGAGGCATCAGGAGGTGCTGGGTGGGTATTCAGGCTTACCGCTGGGGCAGCGGTTGTAAACGTCATTCTTGACGTGTTCCTGATCAATCTTGGCTGGTCCTCACCTGCTGTGGCGGTGGCCTGCGCGACCACGCTAGTCAGAATTCTGCTATTGGGCTTCGTCGTGTATGGCTGTCTGGTTCGGCATCGAATCGCGATCTGGCCAAATCTCGATCTCCCAGAATGGAAAAACCTGTTTAGCTACGGACGATCCGAGGCCCTGGTGGGCTTGATATTCACCGGGGGCATGTCGTTGCTGTTCGCTTATGTCAATTCGCGGGGGCACGAACAGCTGGTAGCCCTGCTCGCCATTGGAATCAATTTCCTGAACATTGCCTCGGTTATCTATGTCGGGATGACGCGCGCCGTGGGGAACGTTGCGTCCGAACGTTCGGCCAGCATTCTCGGGGATATGAAGGGGCTTGCGATATTCGGGTTGGCTTATGTCGCCATAAGCAGTGTGGGGCTACACGTTGCGTCCCCGTTGCTTTCATGGCTTTATCTCGGGACTATTTCCACGCAATTGCTCAGTATTTTCTTTCTTGCGATATGGATCGTGGCATTTGATGGATTGGCGATGCTGTTCATTACGTTGCTTAGGTTGCTTGATTGGAGGGCGATCCCGCCGTTGCTACGCCTTTCGTTGATTGTGGTGGGCGTCCCCCTATCTCTAAGCTGGTTTGATCCTGCGGAACTTGGTCCCGTCTTTAACGGTTTGCTGATTGGCAACGTTGTGGCGGCTGTGCTGGCGGCCGTTCTGTTGGTACACGCGGTGGCTGACCGCACGCGCAAAGAAGTTGGTGCGGCGCAAGGCGGCAATTAAAAAAGCCGCCGCGGCGGTCGCCGGGCGGCTTACAGAAGCCATTTGTGGGTCCGGCTATTCCGGAAAGAACGCGTACCGGATCACGAACAGCACGGCCACCAGCCACGTGGCCGGGTGCACGTCGCGGACCTTGCCCGTGGCGGTCTTCAGGACCACATAGCTGATGAAGCCGAAGGCGATGCCGTTGGCGATCGAGTACGTGAACGGCATGACCAGTGCGGTCAGCGCGGCCGGGGTGGCTTCGGTGACTTCGTTCCAGTCGATCTCGATCAGTTCGCGCATCATCAGGCCGGCCACGTAGAGCAGGGCGGGGGCGGTGGCGTAGGCAGGGACGGCGCCGGCCAGCGGCGAGATGAACAATGCGGCCAGGAACAGCAGCGCCACAACCAATGCGGTCATGCCGGTTCGGCCGCCCGCTTGTACCCCCGATGCGCTTTCCACGAAGGCCGTGGTGCTGCTGGTGCCCAGGGCCGAACCAGCGACGATGGCGGTGCTGTCCGCGAACAGCGCGCGGCCCAGGCGGTTGGGGCGGCCTTCGGGGACCAGGCCCGCGCGCTTGGCCACACCCACCAGCGTACCGGTGGCGTCGAACACTTCCACCAGCACGAACACCAGGATCACGTGCACGAAACCGCTGTGCAGCGCGCCCATGACGTCCAGCTTCAGGAAGGTGGGCGCCAAGCTGGGCGGGGCAGAGAAAATGCCCTTGAATTCGTTGTAGCCCAGCGCCATCGACAGCACGGTGACCACGATGATGCCGATCAGGATGGCGCCGCGCACGCGCAACGCATCCAGCGACGCAATGATGAAAAAGCCCAGGATGGCGAACAGCGGGCCGTGGGTGGTCAAGTTGCCCAGGGAAACCTTGGTGGCCGGGTGGGCAACCACGATGCCGGCGCTGGACAGCGCGATAATCGCCAGGAACAGCCCGATGCCCGCCGCAATCGCGCTGCGCAGGGAATGCGGAATGCCCTTGACCAGCCAGACGCGGATGCCCGATATCGTCAGGATCAAGAAGATCACGCCCGAAATGAACACGGCGCCCAGCGCTTGTTCCCAGGTGTAGCCCATGGTCTTGACGACGGTGAACGCGAAGAAGGCGTTCAGGCCCATGCCGGGCGCCATGCCGATCGGCCAGTTGGCGATCAATGCCATCACCAGCGACCCCAGCGCGGCCGCCAGGCAGGTCGCCACGAAAACGGCGTCGCGGTCCATGCCGGTGGACGACAGGATGTCCGGGTTGACGAAGATGATGTAGGACATCGTCAGGAACGTCGTCAGACCGGCCACGATCTCGGTGCGCGCGTTCGTGCCGTGTTCACGCAGCTTGAATAACTTCTCCAGCATTCCAGTCCCCAGTGTGTTTGCAGGCTTGTAGGTTGTTGTCGGCGGGGCCAGACAGGCGCCGCACCATTTCAAAACTCGCGTATTTTCGCATCAGTTGTAAACTCTGCCGCCATGATTATCCTCGGCTTTGAAAGCTCCTGCGACGAAACCGGTGTCGCAGCCGTCTGTACGGAACGCGGTCTGCTGGCGCACGCCTTGCATACCCAGATCGCCATGCACCAGGAATATGGTGGCGTGGTGCCCGAACTTGCCTCGCGCGACCATATCCGGCGCGTGGTTCCCTTGACACGCCAGGTGCTGCAAGACGCGGGCCTGCAAATGTCGGACATTGGCGCGGTGGCCTATACGGCCGGCCCGGGCTTGGCGGGCGCCTTGCTGGTAGGCGCCAGCGTGGCGCAGTCCTTTGCGTGGTCACGGCATTTGCCGGCCATCGGCATCCATCACCTGGAAGGCCACTTGCTGTCGCCCATGTTGGCCGACCCGCGCCCCGACTTTCCTTTTGTGGCGTTGCTGGTGTCCGGCGGCCATACGCAGCTGATGCGGGTGGACGGCGTGGGACGCTACGAACTGCTGGGCGAAACGCTGGACGACGCCGCGGGCGAAGCCTTCGACAAATCGGCCAAGCTGATGGGCCTGGGCTATCCCGGCGGCCCGGCGCTGGCCAAGCTGGCCGGGCAGGGCGACGCCAGCCGTTTCGACCTGCCGCGCCCCATGTTGCACAGCGGTGACCTGGACTTCAGTTTCAGTGGGCTGAAAACCGCCGTGCTGACCCGTGTAAAGGCGGCGGAAAAGGCGGGTGGGCTGGACGAGCAGACGCGGGCTGACCTGGCGGCGGCTACCCAAGGCGCGATCGTCGATGTATTGGCCGCCAAGTCAATCAAGGCGTTGAAGCAGACGGGATTGCGCCGCCTGGTGGTGGCCGGCGGCGTGGGCGCCAACCAGCTGTTGCGAGCCAAATTGGCCGCGGCGCTCAAGCCCTTGCGGGCCCAGGCGTATTTTCCGCCCTTGGAACTATGCACCGATAACGGCGCGATGATCGCCTTCGCGGCAGCCGAAAGGGTCAAGGCCGGGCTGGTGAAACTGGACGCCGATGCGCACAGCTTCACGGTCAAACCCCGCTGGGATCTTGCCGATATTGCCTGATCAACCCGGCTTTTTCTTGCCGCCGATCTTGCTTTCGGTGCCCTGGACCAGACGCGTGATGTTGGCGCGGTGACGGTAGAACAGCAGCACGCCGATCACGGCCAGCGCCACGCCCATGGCCGGCTGCGCATACCAGGCCAGGCCCGAGCCGAACACGTAGTACACCGGCGCGAAGAAGGCCGCCACCAGCGAGGCCAGCGAGGAATAGCGGAAGAAGACGGCAATGATCAGCCAGGTGGCGGCGGTGGCCACGGCCAGCCAGGGCTGGATCGCGACCAACACGCCCAGCGCCGTTGCCACGCCCTTGCCGCCCTTGAATCCAAGGAAAACCGGGTACAGGTGGCCCACGAAAGCGGCCAGCGCCACCAGCGCCAGACCGGTCGGCGCGATGCCGGGGGCCAGTTTTTCGGCCAGCCAGATGGCGAACCAGCCCTTGGCCGCGTCGCCCAGCAAGGTCAGCGCGGCGGCGGTCTTGTTGCCGGTGCGCAGCACATTGGTCGCGCCCGGGTTCTTGGACCCGTAGCTGCGAGGGTCCTGCAACCCCATCAGCTTGCTGACGACCACGGCGAACGGCACGGAGCCGATCAGGTAGGCCAGCAGGACGAGCGCGGCGGTGAACGCCAGGGAGGGTTCGGTAATCGCCATGGAAAGGGAGTCCGTTGTTGTCGTAATGGCGCGGATTCTACCGCGCCGCGCGCAGCCCCTGGCTACGGGTTATCGAGCGTGGCGTGCAAGCCCCGTGGTTGCACGCAGTCATACAGGGCGGGACGGCGGACGGTACAATCCGACACGTCCTTCCGCGTTTTATTTTCTTTCGGATGCACAATGCGAATTCTGGTTTCGAACGATGATGGTTATTCGGCCCCTGGGCTCGAAGCGCTGGTAGCGGCGCTGCAAGGCCTGGGCGATCTCACCGTCGTTGCGCCCGAGACCAACCACAGCGGCGCCTCCAATTCCCTGACGTTGAACCGCCCCTTGTCCGTGCGCACGGCCTCGAACGGCTTCATTGCCGTCAATGGCACGCCGTCCGATTGCGTGCACGTGGCGCTGACCGGTTTGATGGACGCCCGGCCCGACCTGGTCGTCTCCGGCATCAACAACGGCGCCAACATGGGCGACGACACCTTGTATTCCGGCACGGTGGCCGCCGCCAGCGAAGGCTATCTGTTCGGCATCCCCGCCATCGCGTTTTCGTTGGCTGAAAAGGGCTGGGAACACATCGACTCCGCCGCGCGCGCCGCCCGCCAGGTGGTGGAACGCCATCTGGCCCAGCCGCTGGCCGCGCCCGTGCTGCTTAACGTCAATATCCCGAATCGCCGCTTTGAAGACCTCCACGGCTTCGCGGTCACGCGTTTGGGCAAGCGGCATCCCTCGCAGCCCGTCGTGCGCACCACCACGCCTTATGGCGACACGGTGTACTGGATCGGCCCGGTCGGCCTGGCCGCCGACGCCACGCCCGGCACCGATTTCCATGCGGTGGAGCAGGGCACGGTATCGGTCACGCCCTTGCGGCTGGACCTGACCCAGCACAGCCAGCTTGACGAAATCAGAACCTGGGCGGAGCCGTTATGCGCAAACGCGTAAGCCAACCCGATGTCTCGCAGGCCGTGCCCGGCCGGCCCAGCCCCGTCCGCTACGACTCGGGTCGCCTAAGCCCGGGCGTCACGGCCACCAATAGCAACACCCGCATTTCGGCCGCCACGCTGCCCCGCCAGACCCAGGCGCCCGCGCCAGCGGCGGGAAACAATCTTGGCTTGAATTCCGACCGGCTGCGCCAGGCGATGGTGCAACGCCTGCGTGGCCAGGGCATCTCCGACGAACGCGTCTTGAACGCCATGGCTGCCGTGCCACGTCATCTGTTTGTGGACGAAGCGCTGGCCAGCCGCGCGTACGAAGACGCCGCGCTGCCCATCGGCCATTCGCAAACCATCTCGCAACCGTGGGTGGTCGCGCGCATGATCGCGGCGGCTTGCGAAGACCGCGCGCCGACCCGCGTTTTGGAAGTGGGCGCGGGCTGTGGCTATCAAGCGGCAGTGCTCGCGCAGTTCGTGCGCGAGGTCCATTCCATCGAACGCATCCGTGGTCTTTACGAGCTTGCGCGCGAGCATTTACGCGCCTTGCGGCTGACCACGCGCATCCGCTTGATCTACGGCGACGGCACGCTGGGCCTGCCCGGCGTGGCGCCGTTCGATGCTATCGTTGTGGCTGCCGCTGGCCTGGCCATTCCGCAAGCGCTGCTTACGCAGCTTGCACCAGGCGGACGCCTTATCGCTCCCGAAGGGGGCACGAACCAGCGCTTGGTGCTGATCGAACGCACCGGCGCGGCCAGCTGGAAACGCACTGAATTAGAGGCCGTGCGCTTTGTGCCGCTACGCGCCGGAATACAATCTTGAGCAAACAGGAGAAACGTATGCTCAACGGGCAGTCGCAACTGACCGATATGACTATGGGCGCGTCCATGACGCGCCTGCGCCGCCCGCTCTTTATCGTGGGGGCACTCAGCCTGGCTATTTTGGCCGGCTGCGCATCAAAAGGAACTCGCGCTCCGGTGGTCGACATGACCGCCGGACAACCAGCGTCAACGGCTCAGCCCGGTGGCAGCTATGTGGTCAAGCCGGGCGACACGCTTTACAAGATCGCCCGCGCCAACAACGTGGACATCGAAAGCGTCAAGCGCTGGAATAACCTCAGCGACCCCAACCAGATCTCGGTCGGCCAGGTGCTGAAGATGTCCGGCGGCTCCGGCACGGGCGCGCAACCCGCGCCGATCGCCAGCGTCAAGCCGCAACCTCGCCCGCTTGACCAGCCGGAAACCCCGGCTGCCACGACCACCACGCCGCCGCCCGAAGCAACGCCCGCGCCGGCGCCCGTCGACGTCAAGCCCACGCCGCGCGCGGCGGATGCAAGCGTCATCAACTGGGCATGGCCCGCCAGCGGCGCCATCGTGCAGACCTTCAACGCCAGCAGCAAGGGCATCGACATTTCGGGCGCGCTGGGTGACCCGATCACCGCCGCGGCGGATGGCTTGGTCAAGTACAGCGGCAACGGCGTGCGGGGCTTGGGCAACCTGATCATCGTTGAACACCAGAACGGTTTCATCACCGCCTACGCGCACAACCGCGCGCTGTTGGTGAAGACGGGCCAGAACGTCAAGCGCGGCGCCAAGATCGCCGAACTTGGCCAAAGCGACACCACGTCGCCGCGCCTGCACTTTGAAATCCGTCGCCAGGGCACGCCGGTCGACCCGATGCAGTACCTGCCCACGCGATGACGCCCACCCTGGTATTCGACCTGGAAACCATCCCCGATGCCGATGGGCTGCGCAAGCTCAACGGCTGGGGCCAAGAGGTCTCGGACCTGGAAGTGGTGGAACGCGCGCTGGCCGCGCGGCGCGAAGCCGTGGGGCACGATTTCCTGCCGCTGCATCTGCACAAGGTCGCGGTGGTGGGCTGCGTGTTCCGCGACGACCAGGGCTTTCGCGTCAAGACGCTGGGCCAGGCCGACGACCCGGAAGCCGCCTTGCTGGCCGGCTTCTTCAAGACCATCGAACGCTACACGCCCAAGCTCATCAGCTGGAACGGGTCGGGCTTTGACCTGCCCGTGCTGCACTACCGCAGCCTGATTCTGGGCGTGCCCGCACCCCGCTACTGGGACATGGGCGAAGAAGACCGCGATTTCAAGTTCAACAACTACATTGCCCGCTATCACACGCGGCATCTGGACTTGATGGACGTGCTGGCCAAGTACAACGGCCGCGCCAACGCGCCGCTGGACGACCTGGCCAAGCTGTGTGGCTTTCCCGGCAAGTTGGGCATGGACGGCAGCAAGGTCTGGGAAGCGTGGCACACCGGCCGCGCCGACGAGGTCCGCGCCTATTGCGAAACCGACGTCGTCAACACCTGGCTGGTGTACTGCCGCTTTCGCTTTCTGCGTGGCGAGCTGGACCGCACGGCCTACGACGCCGAGATCGCCTTGGTGCGCGACACGCTGTCCGCCAGCGACGCGCCGCACTGGAAGGAATACATGGCGGCTTGGGACGCTACCTGACGTCACCCCACGCTATCCGACGCCACCCGGCGCCAGCTTCGGCGTGGTGGACCAGGACCAGAACGGGGCCTCGCAAGGCCCCGTTTTCACGTCTGGCGCGCACGCAATCGACTGAAACATGGAACGCGTAGGCGAAACCCGGTTGAAACCACCACAACCGCACAATGGCCTCGCTTTCTTCACTTTCAGGAGACACACATGTCCCGATTCGCTATTCGCTCCAATTTGGCCGCTCTTGCTTTTGTCGCCGCGACGGGCGGTCTGGTGGCTGGCTCCGCCATGGCCGCACCTTCGGCCCCGGCCGATGGTGGCCCGGCCGCCATGCATCACCAAGGCCCGCGTGGTGGCGAGTTCCACAAGGGCATGCGCGACGGCTTGTTCATCCCCGGCCTGGGTCCGGTTTCCAAGGCTCAGGTTGAGCAGCTGAAGTTGGACGACAAGCAGCAAGTGCTGTTCAAGACCGCGCAGGACGGCCAACGCAGCCTGCACGAGGCGATGCGCGCCGCCGGCGCCAAGCGCCACGATCTGCTGAAGTCGCAACTGGATAGCGGCAAGCTGGACCCCCGCGCTTTGGCGGCGCAGTCCGAGCAGTCGCACGATGCGTTCGGCCCGCAAGCCAAGCAGGTGCGTGACCAATGGCTGGCCGTGTGGGACAGCCTGAACGACACGCAGCGCGGCCAGGTGACCAAGATGGTCAAGGACCGCGAAGCCAAGATGCAGGAACGCCACGCCAAGATGGAAGGGCGCCACGGCAAGGGCAAGCCGGGCACGCCGCCGGCTCCCCCGGCCGGTGCGGATGCGCCTCCGCCGCCCGCACCGGCGGCTAACTAAGTCCGGGCTCGTCCGCCGCCTTGTGGGGGCGGACGCGTGAAGACCCAACCCCGGCACGCCACGCGGCGTGCCGGGGTTTTTTGCATCGGGCCTGAATTGCGCTTTAGTCCCCGCGCCCCAACTTGATGCACGGCGCGTCTTCGCCCTGTCGGCGCATGCCCGCTTGTAGTGCACACGCTGCGCCATCTTGAACCATCCCAGGCAGCGCAAGCCGCCCCGCGCGTGCGCACCAGCCTGTCTATCAGCTTGCAGCCAGCCGTTTGCCTTCCCGTTTTTCATCGGCATAAAACCTGGCACGGACATTGCTTGAAGGGAATAGAGCCGGCGCCTACCGCAGCAAAGCCGGCCAGATGGATGCGCCAACGGCCGTCCTCCTCCTCGTTAAATCCGATCAGGACTCCGCACCATGAAGAAGACGTTGCTAGCCTTGCCTTTTGCGCTTGCCGCTTGTTTCGCCTCGACGGCCCAGGCCGAACCCACCGATCTTGGAGGCGGTTTTTCACTTAGCGGTAACGCCACCATCGCCAGCGACTATCGGTTTCGTGGCTATTCCCAGACCGACTTCCGCCCCGCCGTGCAAGTTGGCATCGACCTGACCCACAGCTCGGGCTTCTATCTGGGCAACTGGAACTCCAACGTCTCTGACTTCGTGTTTACCGACGGCAACCTGGAAATGGATTTCTACGGCGGCTGGAAGGGCGACGTGGGCGGCGGCTTCACGCTGGACGCTGGTGTGCTGCATTACTACTACCCCGGCTCAAGCTCGCCCAAGGGCGGCAACTACAACAACACCGACCTCTATCTGGGCGCGTCCTACGGCAACTACTCGCTGAAGTATTCCTACACGCCGAGCGACTTCTTCAGCACGCCCGACAGCAAGGGCACGTGGTACCTGGATGGCACCGCGACGTTCGACCTGGGCGATGGCTGGGGCTTGCTGGGGCACCTGGGCTACCAAAAGCTGAAGAACCAAACAAACATGGACGGCGACTCCATCGGGCATTACGTGGACTACAAGCTGGGCGTGACCAAGGACATCAAGGGCTGGGTGTTGGGCCTGGCGGCAGTGGGCGCCACCAAGGACAACTGGCTGCCCACCAAGTACGGGCACCCGTCCGGCCGACTGGGCGCGGTGTTCTCGGTGGCTCGCACGTTCTAAACCTGAATCCGTGGCGGCGCTTTGATGGGCGCCGGCGTTTGGGGGGATTGATGGAGACGGCCTGATGGGGCCGTCCCCTTCAATTCCCCCTTTTTTTGTTCGTGGGCGGTGCGCTGATGAGCGGCGGTGGCGGGTCTGTGACGCGGGTCGGCACGCGCGCCACATGCTTGCTCAGGCGGGGTAAAAAACCGCGCGCGTTGCACACATCGCAATAATTGCCTCTAATGGGCGCGCACAAGATGCGACGGGGCACTTTCCGCGCATCACCCTGGCCGCTATTGTCGGTGGCCGGGGATTCAAGGAGCTTTGAGCGCAGTGACTATCGATTTCGAAGAAGCAATCAAGCCTTTTTCCTGGATGGAATACGAAGGCAACTTCTCGGTAAGCCTGAATGTCGGGGAATACAAGGAAGAAGTTTTCCGCCGCAGAAGGGAAGAGGGTTTCCTGGGGACGGGCTACGACTGGACCTCGCTGGCGGTCGTTTTTCTGACCGAGAAACAGCCGGACCTGGATGAGTCGATCGATTTCGACCCGGAAGCCGATACGTTCTGCGCTTATTCGTCCGATAGCGAAGCGCTTAAGGCCTTTGCCCTGGCGTTCAAGGCCGCTTGCGAAGACAAAAAGCTGATTCAAGACCTGTTTTCGCGCGCCGAACTGGACTGATCACCCGCCCAGGATAAAAAATATACTGGCGGCGTCAGAACAATATCCTGGGCGTCTTGATGATCGAAACCCGTTTGTTGCGGCAGTTTGTCGCCGTGGCGGAAACTCTGCATTTCAATCGCGCGGCGCAGCGCCTGCACATGGCGCAGCCGCCGCTCAGTCAGGCTATTCGCCGGCTGGAAGCAGAGATTGGCGCGCCCTTGTTTGAACGCACCAATCGCAGCGTGGCGCTGACGCCGGCCGGCGCGGCTTTCCTGCAATCGGCACGCCACATTCTGGATGCGCTGGACGACGGCGTCGCCCACACGCGGCGCGTCGCCCAGGGCATGGACGGCCACCTGACTCTGACCTTCATCAACATTGCGCCGTACGCCGCGTTATTGCGCGCGTTGCGGGACTTCCGTGGCGCGCATCCCGCCGTGGCCTTCACGCTGCAAGAGGCCACCACGCAAGAGCAGGTGCTGGCGCTTGAGGCCGGCCAGGCCGATATCGGCTTCATGCGGTCTCCCGGCGCCACAACACCCAGCCTGCGATTTGAATCGCTGCTGCAAGAACCCATCCAGGTGGCCTTGCCCGCCGGGCATCCCCTGCATACGCGGGCGGTGGTCGATCTGGCGGCATTGAAAGACGAGGCCTTTGTGGCGTCGCCCCGACGGTTGGGCCAGGGCTTTCACGATCAATTGATCCAGCTTTGCCAGACCGCCGGCTTTGTTCCCCGGGTGGCGCAGGAAGCGCGCCAGTTGCAGACCGTGGCGGCGCTGGTGGCGGCAGGCTTTGGCGTGGCGCTGCTGCCGGCATCGGTGGCCCAGGCGGGGCGCGCCGACGTGGTGTTCCGGCCGCTGGCGGCCGATGCGCCGCCTGCCTTGTTGCGGGTGGACTTGTTGATGGCGTGGAATCCGTCGCGGGATTCTCCGGTCCGGGATCGGCTCCTGGACGCGATCCGTTCAGCCCGGCAAGACGTGCACGGCGAGCAAATCACATAAGACGTAAAAGGTCTTATTCCAGCATGAATAAGATATTTTACGGATGTGGGGTGGCGCCCTAAGCTCGGCAACTGTCTTTGTCGAGCCCGGAAGCCTCATGCCCACCGCCGTCTATATCTTCTCTGTTTGCACCTTTGCCTTTGGCTTGTCGGAGTTTGTTGTCGCGGGCTTGGTGTCGGCGATGGCCGACAGCCTGCACGCCCGCATTGAAGCGGTGGGCACGGCGATCGCGGCCTATGCTTTCGGCGCCGCCATTGGCGCACCCATCCTGACTGCGTTGGTGGCGCACTGGCGCGACCGCCGCATCCTTGCGTGCGCCATGGCGATATTGGCGGTGGGCAGCGTGTTGATGAGCTTGTCCGCAACGTTGCCCATCTTGCTGGGCGTGCGCTTTGCCGTCGGCCTGGCGCATGGCGTCTTCATGGCCGTGGCGTCCGACGCGGCGACTCGGCTGGTGGACCCGACGCGCGCGGGCCGCGCCGTCGCCGTCGTGTGGATCGGCCTGACCTTGGCTCTGGCACTGGGCGTGCCGCTGGGCACGTTCCTGGGCAGCGTGTGGTCCTGGCGGGTGGTGTTCCTGGCCATTGGTGTGTTGGCCTTGGTGGGGCTGGGCGGGCTGCTGTGCTGCATGCCGGGTCGGTCCAATCGGCCGCAGCCGGACACACAGTCGGGCTCACAGGCGGGGCCATTGGCAGGCCAGGGGCCAAGCCGACGGGGCAGCGTCCCGCCGCGACCCCAAGCCGGCTCCGGCATGGCCGCAGGGTTGCGGGCCATCGCCCATCCGCGCATGTTGACGACGGCCGGCGTCGGTGCGCTGGTCAGCGTGGCGACGTTCTGCTTTTTCACCTACGTGTCGCCCTACCTGTTGCAAGTCACGGGGGTAAGCGTGCGGCAGTTGAGCACGGCCATGCTGCTGTTCGGGGTGTTTTCGATTGGCGGCAATCTGCTGGGCGGGTATCTCGTGGACCGCATGGACCCCGACCGCGCCGCCATGCTGGCGTTGGCGGCCCTGGTGGCAACCTTGCTGGCCCTGTACCCATTGCGCGCGTCGTCTTGGGCCGTGCTGGTGCTGGCGGGGGCGCTGGGGCTGGTGTTTTTCTGCATTGTGACCGTGCTGACGCTGCGGCTGCTGAAACAGGCCCAACACTACGTGCCGGCGTTCACGGCCGTTGCGGCGGGCTTGAACATCGCGTCTTTCAACCTGGGCACCGCCGTGGGCGGCGGGCTGGGCAGCCTGACCATCGCCTGGGTGGGACTGCCCGTGCTGCCCCTGGCCGGAGCGGTGGCGGCGTTGGTCGCCATGATCGCGTTGTGGCGGCAATCGGGCGGCGCCGGCAGCACGCGAATGGCTTGACGGCGCTGCCTGGCAGGCGGGCCGTCCCCCCGGCCTTCCGGCCCCGTCAAAGACCATTTCCGGGAATCGGCGCAGTCCTTCTACAATCATGGGTTGCGTGTAATTCTGGACTGCGTGAGATGTCAGACGTTTTGAGTATTGAGTCCCTGGATCTGGAAGCCAGGGGGATCGCCCGCCGCGACGGCAAAGTCGTGTTCGTGGAAGGCGCGCTGCCGGGCGAACGGGTCACCACCGTGACGCTGCGCCGCAAGCCTTCCTACGAGATTGCTCGCGTGGACGAGGTCATGCGCCCGTCGTCGCAACGCGTCCAGCCGCGCTGCCCGCACTTTGGGGTCTGTGGCGGCTGTGCCATGCAGCATCTGGAACCCAGCACGCAAGTGGCCATCAAGCAACGGTCGCTGGAAGACACCTTCTGGCACGTCGGCAAGCTGCGCCCCGCGCTCATCCTGCCGCCGCTGCAAGGCCCCACCTGGGGCTACCGCTACCGCGCGCGCCTGTCGGTGCGCGTCGTGCCGAAGAAGGGCGGGGTGCTGGTAGGTTTTCACGAACGTAAAAGCAGCTATGTGGCCGACATGCGCGAATGCCATGTGCTGCCGCGCCACGTCAGCGACCTGCTGTTGCCGCTGCGCGAGATGATCGGTTCGATGTCGGCGCCTGACCGCATGCCGCAAATTGAAGTGTCGTTGGGCGATGGCGTGACAGCCCTGGTGCTGCGCCACCTGCTGCCCCTGACCGACGGCGACATCGCCATCCTGCGTGCCTTTGCCGCCAAGCACAACGTGCAGTGGTGGTTGCAGGCCAAGGGCCCGGAAACGGTGCACCCGCTAGAGCGCGAACATGCAGACACGCTGTCGTACACCATGCCCGAATTCGGCCTGCGCATGCCGTATCGGCCCACCGATTTCACGCAGGTCAACCACGCCATCAACCGCGCAATGGTGTCGCGCGCGTTGAAGCTGCTGGATGTGCAGCCCACCGACCGCGTCGCTGACCTGTTCTGTGGCCTGGGCAACTTCACCTTGCCGCTGGCAACGCAGGGCCGCGAAGCCGTGGGCGTGGAAGGCAGCAAGGCCCTGACCGACCGCGCGTTTGACGCGGCGGCGCGCCATGGCCTGGCCGAGCGCACCAGCTTTGCCACCTTGAACCTGTTCGAGGTGGACGCGCATTGGCTGCGCAGCCTGGGCTATTTCGACCGCATGCTGATCGACCCGCCGCGCGAAGGCGCGCATGCGGTGTCGCAGGCGCTGGCCGAATTGTCGGTGCAAGAGCGCCCGCGCCGCATCGTCTACGTGTCCTGTAACCCGGCCACGTTGGCGCGCGACGCGGCCATTCTGGTGCATGAAGGTGGGTACGAATTGAAGAGCGCCGGCGTCATCAACATGTTCCCGCACACGGGCCATGTGGAATCGATTGCGGTGTTCGAATCGTTGGACGCCGAGGCTGTGGCCGAGGTCAAGGAACGCGCACGCCAGCGCGCCATCCAGGCCGAGGCCGACGCCATCGCGGCAGAAGAGGCCAAGGCGCTTGCCGCCGCTGAAAAAGCGGCTGCGAAGCAGGCGGCCACTGATGCCTACCATGCGCGCGTTGCTGCTGAAGCTGCCGAAGCGGGCGTTGCCGCCGAAGCCATCGAAGCCGGGGTGGCGCAAGCCGACATCGACGCCGTCGCGGAACCGGTCGCGCCTGCAAAAGACTGATCGCCCCAGCGCCGGCTGGCCGCGGTTGGCTTGGCGTTCGTGCCGTTCAGCGTGGCCGCGTACATGGCCAGTGCCGTCGAACTACGCTGCCGGAACCGCGCTAGCCTGGCCAAGGCCCGTGCTGTGCCAGGGCCGGTACTGGCACAGCCTTTAGTGCGAGCGCCCCAGCGTTTCCAGAATCGGGCAATCGGGCCGATCGTCGCCATGGCAGTTCTGCGCCAGATGCTTGAGCGTGGCGGCCATGTCGCGCAGCGCTTCGGCCTTGCGCTCCAGCTCCTGCACATGCTCCAGCGCAATGCGCTTGACGTCCGCGCTGGCGCGGCTGCGGTCCTTCCATAGCGCCAGCAATTCGTTCATCTGCTCAACGGAAAATCCCAGGTCGCGCGCGCGGCGCACGAAGCGCAGCGTGTGCAAGTCGTGGTCGCTGTAGACCCGGTAGCCGGAATCCGTGCGGACCGCCGGCCCGATCAGGCCGATGCTTTCGTAGTACCGGATCATCTTGGCCGAGATGCCCGAGCTTTTTGCGGCTTCGCCGATATTCATGGTCAGACTCCTGGTATCAAGCGTGCGCGGTGCGCGGCCGGAACGCCTTCAAGCGCAGCGCGTTGCCCAGCACGAAGACGCTGGACAAGGCCATTGCGCCCGCGGCAAAGATGGGCGACAGGGACAGGCCGAAGGCGGGGTACAACGCACCGGCCGCCAGCGGGATCAAGGCGGCGTTGTAGGCGAAGGCCCAGAACAGGTTCTGGCGGATATTGGCCAGCGTGGCACGGCTGAGCGCGATGGCGTTGGGCACGCCGTGCAGGTCGTCGGCCATCAACACGACCGAAGCGGCCTCGATGGCCACATCGGTGCCCGTGCCGATGGCAATGCCGGTATCGGCGGCGGCAAGGGCCGGCGCGTCGTTGATGCCGTCACCCACGAAGGCCACCTTGCGGCCGCCTTCGCGCAGCGTTTCAATCGCCTGCACCTTGCCGTCCGGCAGCACTTCGGCGCGCACTTCGTCAATGCCCAATTGACGCGCGACGGCGGCCGCCGTGTAGCGGTTGTCGCCGGTGATCATGGCCGTCTTCAAGCCCTGGGCATGCAGCGCGGCAATGGCTGATACGGCGGACGGCTTGATCGGGTCGGTCACGGCCATCATGGCTGCGGCCTTGCCATCGACCGCCACGTAGATAGGCGTCTTGCCTTCGTTGCCCCAATCGGTGGCTTGCGCGCCAAAGCCGCTGACGTCCACGCCGCGTTCTGCCATCAGCCGTGCCGCGCCCGCCAACATCTTGCGGCCCGCCACGGAAGCTTCCACGCCTGCGCCGGTGATAGCGGCAAAGCCATCGGCGGGCAGCAGCGCGATCTTGCGCGTCTCGGCGGCCGCCACAATGGCCAGCGCGATGGGGTGCTCGGAACGCGCCTGAACCGACGCCACCCATTGCAGGACGTCTTGCTCGTCGTAACCGGGGGCCGGCGCCAATTCGGTCAGCGTCGGCTTGCCCAGCGTCAGCGTGCCGGTCTTGTCGAAGGCCACCACGTTGACGTCGCGCAGCGTCTGCAAGGCGTCGCCCTGGCGGAACAGCACGCCCATGTCGGCCGCGCGCCCGGTGCCCACCATGATGGACGTGGGCGTGGCCAGCCCCATCGCGCAAGGGCAGGCGATGATCAGCACCGCCACCGCGTTGACCAGCGCGTGCGACAGCGCGGGCGTCGGGCCAAGAAAGAACCAGGTCAGGAAGGTGAGCAGGGCGGCCGCCATCACGGCCGGCACGAACCACGCGGTAACCTGGTCGACCAGCGCCTGGATGGGCAGGCGCGCGCCCTGGGCGGCTTCCACCATGCGAATAATGCGGGCCAGCATCGTGTCGGCGCCGGTGTGCGTCACGCGCAGGGTAAAGCTGCCCGACGTGTTCAAGGTGCCGCCGGTGGCTTGCATGCCGGGCTGCTTTTCGACCGGGACGGGCTCGCCCGTCAGCATCGATTCGTCCACATACGAATTGCCTTCGATGATGTCGCCGTCCAGCGGGATTTTTTCGCCCGGGCGCACGATGACGACGTCGCCCTTCTTGACCTTTTCGATCTCGACATCAAACGCCTGCCCGTCACGCATGACGCGCGCGGTGCGCGGCTGCAAGCCGATCAAACGCTTGATGGCCGCGCCCGTCTTGCCCTTGGCGCGCGCCTCCAGCATGCGGCCCAGCAAGATCAATGTGACGATGACCGCCGCCGCTTCGAAATACACGTTGCGTGCCGCCTCGGGCAACCAGCCGGGCGCGAAAGTAGCCACCACGGAATAGCCCCAGGCAGCGCCCGCACCCAACGCCACCAGCGAATTCATCTCGGGCGCGCGCCGCCACAGCGCCGTGAAGCCCTTGGTGAAGAAGTGGCGACCGGGCCAGACCAGCACGACCGTCGTCAGCACAAACTGCATCAGCCAGCTATTTTGCTGGCCGATCGTGCCCAGCACCCAATGGTGCATGGCGGGAATCAGGTGCGAACCCATTTCCAGCAGGAAGACCGGCAACGTCAGCACCAGCGCCACGGTGAATGCGCGTTGCAGGCGCTGAGCTTCGGCATCGCGCGCTTGCGATTGGCGTTCGGCATGGTCGTCCTGCGCGGCGATGGGCCGAGCTTCGTAGCCCATCTTCACAACGGCATCCACCAAGGCCTGCGGTTGCGCGGCGGCGGGGTCAAACGACACCAGTGCGCGTTCGGTGGCCAGGTTGACCTGCGCCTGGGCCACGCCGGGCACCTGGGTCAGGGCCTTTTCCACGCGTTTGACGCACGAGGCGCACGTCATGCCTTCAATGGCAAGTTCCAACTGGGTGGAGGAGGGGCTGGCAACGCTCATGGCTGTTCTCTAAGTGGACGGGAGCTTGCAGTTTCATCCTTCCCATGGTGGGAAGGTCAAGACGGATTTTATGCTTGACCTTGCCATTATGGGAATGTTTAAGCTGCGGATCATGGCGTGCGAAACCACTGCGCGCTGCCCCTGACTTTATGGAGAACACCATGAGCATCGAATTCCAAGTCCCTGATATGACCTGCGGCCACTGCGTCAAGACGATCACCGGCGCGGTCACCGACGTCGCACCCGGCGCCACGGTAACCGTAGACCTGCCGACGCACCGCGTCACGGTGTCCGGTACGGATCAGGCCGACAAGGTTGAAGCCGCCATCCGCGACGCCGGCTACGAGCCCGCCCGGGTCTAACCGCGTCGCCATCGAAGGGCGGTTATGATAGAAACCGCTTTTCGATCTTCCTTCCTTGATCGTAAAAAACTATCGATCAATTTACTTTATTAAATTTGATTAATTGATAGCCGGCATTTATCATTCTTTCCATGGTGGTCAAACGAACCCCGCTACCCACTACCCAAGGAGAGATTTGAATGCTGCAAAACCGCGAAGGCCAACGTGTTCCGAACGTAACGTTCCCCGTCCGTGAGGACAACACGTGGAAGAAGGTCACGACCGACGATCTGTTCAAGAACAAGACGGTTGTCGTCTTCTCGCTTCCCGGCGCTTTCACGCCGACCTGCTCGTCCACCCACTTGCCGCGCTACAACGAACTGGCCCCCGCGTTCTTTAACGCCGGCGTCGACAGCATTGTGTGCGTGTCGGTCAACGATACCTTCGTCATGAACGAATGGGCCAAGGACCAGGAATCGGCCAACATCACGTTGCTGCCTGACGGCAACGGCGCTTTCACCGAAGGCATGGGCATGCTGGTCGACAAGAGCGACCTGGGCTTCGGCAAGCGCAGCTGGCGCTATTCGATGCTGGTCAAGGACGGCGTCGTGCAAAAGATGTTCATCGAACCGGAAAAGGAAGGCGACCCGTTTGAAGTGTCGGACGCCGACACCATGCTGGCGCACATCGCCCCGACGGCCAAGAAGCCCGACCAAGTCGTCGTGTTCTCCAAGCCGGGCTGCCCGTTCTGCGTGGAAGCCAAGGCACTGCTGGACGAAAAGGGCTACGCCCCGATCGAAATCCCGCTGGAAAACAAGGTGCGTGGTCGCGTGATCGGCGCCGTGTCCGGCAAGGGCACTGCCCCGCAAGTGTTCATCAACGGCACGCTGATTGGCGGCCTGGAAGACCTGAAGGCGCACTTCGCCTAAGGGCATACGGGGCAGTTGCCCCAAACAGCCGGGCAGGGGGCCAGCCCCCGCGCCCGGCCGGTGCCGGCAGGCGGTAGCAGCAAGACCGCCTTGCCCGCGCCGGCCCGAGCTTCCCTTTTTACGCACCCTTACTGCATTCCTTGTGCGACCCCCAGCGGCGTCGCCGGACGGTGTTCGTCCCGAGGATGCGCAACAAGGCGGAACTCGCCTTTAGAAACCTTGCTACCCGCAACAGGGGAACCACAGTCATGAAAACTCTGCATACCGATATCGCCATCATTGGAGCCGGCACGGCCGGTCTGGCCGCTTATCGCGCCGCGAAGGCGGCGGGCAAGCGTGCCCTGCTTATCGAAGGCGGCCCCTACGGCACGACCTGCGCCCGCGTGGGCTGCATGCCGTCCAAGCTGTTGATCGCCGCTGCGGAAGCGGCCCACAACGCCGCGCACACCGACGCCTTTGGCGTGCACGTGGGCGGCGAAATCACGGTGGACGGCGCGGAAGTCATGGATCGCGTCAAGCGCGAACGCGGTCGCTTCGTGGGCTTTGTGCTGGACGGCGTTGAGAACATTCCTGCCGAAGACAAGCTGCGCGGCTATGCCCGGTTTGTGTCGGACACCGTGTTGCAGATCGACGATCACACCGAAGTGCATGCCTCGCGCGTGGTCATCGCCACGGGTTCGCGGCCGTCGGTTCCGCCGCCTTTCCGCGCGCTGGGCGACCGCCTGGTGGTGAACGACGACGTCTTTGCGTGGGACGACCTGCCGCGCCGCGTGGCGGTGTTCGGCCCCGGCGTGATCGGGCTGGAGCTGGGCCAGGCGTTGGCGCGGCTGGGCGTTGATGTGCGCGTGTTCGGCGTCAGCGGCAGCCTGGGTGGCATCAGCGACCCGCAAGTTCGCCAAAGTGCCCGGAAGATCTTCCAACGTGAGTTCTATCTGGATCCGGATGCCCGGGTGCTGGAGACCACGCGAGTGGGCGACGAAGTGGAAGTGCGCTACGTGACGCTGGATAACGCCGAACGCATCGAACGCTTTGACTACGCGCTGGTCGCCACCGGCCGCCGCGCCAACGTGGACGGGCTGGGCCTGGAAAACACGTCGCTGGAATTGAACGTGCACGGCGTGCCGGTATTCAACCGCGAAACGATGCAGGCAGGCGATTCCGCCATCTTCATCGCGGGTGACGCCAACGCCGATGCGCCGTTGCTGCACGAAGCCGCCGACGAAGGCCGCATCGCCGGCGAGAACGCCGCGCGCTTCCCCGACCTGCAAAACGGGCTGCGCCGCGCGCCGCTGGCGGTGGTGTTCTCGGACCCGCAGATCGCGTTGGCGGGGCAGGGCTATGGCCGCCTTATTCCCGGCACGTTCGTTGTCGGCGAGGTGGACTTCAGCGACCAGGGCCGTTCGCGCGTGATGCTCAAGAACAAGGGCCTGCTGCACGTTTACGCAGACATTGCCACGGGCCGTTTCCTGGGCGCTGAAATGGTCGGCCCCAGCGCCGAGCACATTGGCCACTTGCTGGCCTGGGCGGTGCAGCAGGAATTGACGGTGGCGCGCATGCTGGAAATGCCGTTCTACCACCCCGTCATTGAAGAGGGCCTGCGCACGGCGTTGCGCGACGCTGCCGCCAAGCTGGCTGCCGCCCGCGAATCCGTGTGCAGCGAAACGCAGGAACAAGAAACGGTTTGACCGTGTGAAGCAGGGGCGGCGGCCCCTGAACGGGAAAGGCCCGATCCATCAGGATCGGGCCTTTTTTTCTGATCGCCAATGAGCTGGTCGATGTAGCCGACTCTGTCACCAGGGTCGTCTTAGTCGTCCGATTGCTTCTTCGGCACCGGGAACGGGTTCTCGCGGTACTGCAAGGTGAAGCCGGCGCGTTCGTCCTGGCCAAGCTCGCGGGCAAGGTAGGGCATGGCTTGCTTCAGGCCTTCGTGCAGCGTCCACGGCGGGTTGATCAGGAACATGCCGCTGCCATGCAGGCCATAGCCGTCAATGGTGGCCTTCTTGACCGTCAGCGTGGCATGCAGCCAGCTCTTGACCTTCAGGTTTTCAAAGTGGCGCGCCATTTCGCTGGCTTCGCGACGCTGCACCAGCGGATACCAGACGGCGATCGTGCCGGTGGCAAAGCGCTTGATGCATTCCTTCACGGTGATCAACGTGCGGCGATAGTCGTGCTTGTCTTCGTACGACGGGTCGATCAGCACCATGCCGCGCCGCGTGGGCGGCGGCAGCAGGGCCTTCACGCCTTCGAAGCCGTCATCGCCATAGATCGTGGTCTGGCGTTGCGCCGTGCGGCCCTGGTGTTCCAGGTTGACGACCAGCGTGTCGATCTCGGTCGGGTGCATTTCAAACAGGCGCAGGCGGTCGGACGGGCGCATCACGTCCAGCGCCAACCACGGCGAGCCGGGGTAGCGCTTCAAGCGGCCATTGGTGTTGTAGTCGCGAATGCGCGCGACGTAGTCGGCCAGCAGCGGCGGCAGGTCCTTGGCTTCCCACAGGCGGCCAATGCCTTCCTCGAATTCCGAGGTCTTGTTTGCCCAGTCGCTTTCCAGGTTGTACAGGCCTGCGCCGGCGTGGGTGTCCACGACCCAGTAGGGCGCGTCTTTTTTGTTGAAGTAGTCCAGGGTGTGGACCAGGATGGCGTGCTTGAGCACGTCGGCGTGGTTGCCGGCGTGAAAGGCGTGGCGGTAACTGAACACGGGGCGTTCTGCCTCAGTCGGCCGGCCGGATCGCGGCCAACTCGTCGGTGAAAATGCCGTCGATGCCCCAGTCCAGCAGCAAGCGGGCGCGTTCGGGGTCATTGACGGTCCAGGCCGCGATTCGATAGCCGGCGGCGTGCACGGCGTCGATCAATTCGCGGGTTGCGTCTTTTTGGTTGATGTTCAGCGCCACGCACTGGTACTTGGCAAGGCGTTCGCGCCAGTCGGCGGGCACCTTTTCCACCAGCAGGGCGCGCGGCAGTTCGGGGGCGGCTTCCAGCGCCGCTTGCAAGGCTTCTTCGGCAAACGAAGACAGCAGCGGGGGCGTGCTTGCGCCTTGCCACAGCTGCTTGCAGGCCAGCGCCACGGCGGCGCCGGTTTCGGCCTCGCGACCCGGGCACGGCTTGATTTCAACGTTGCTGGCAATGCCATTGGCCACGGTGTAGCGGGCCACGGCGGCGAAGGTGGGCAGGGGTTCGCCCGCGTAAGCGGCCGAGTGCCAGCTGCCGAAATCCAGTTGTGCCAGTTCGCTGTAGGTCTTGGCGGCGGCCGGGCCGGTGCCGTTCGAGGTGCGGTCGACGTCGTCGTCGTGCATCAGCACCAGCACGTTGTCGCGGCTCAGTTTGACGTCGTATTCGAACATCGTGAAACCGTGCTCGGCGCCCACGCGCATCGCGGCCAAGGTGTTCTCCGGCGCCAAACGACCGCCGCCACGGTGGGCGATGTAACGGGAATAGGGCCAGGAGGGAAGATTTGCGGTCATGTTGGTGATGCTTGGGGTTCTTGGGGACAGGGTTGCAAGGATACTCCTTCTTGGGGGGCGATTCGGCGCTGGACCCCGCCGCTGGGCGCCAGCCAGGTGCGGCGGCGGGGTGGCCCCTTTTTACTTGGGCGCCACTTTGCCCTGGGACACATCCATGATCATCCGGCTGGCCAGGTACAGGCGCGGCACGATGCTGTTGATCTGAATGTATTCCGCGTCATTCGAGTGCGCACCGAAGCCGCTCAAACCCATGCCTTCAACAACGGGGCCGCGCGCCTTCAAGGCCGCGAACGCCGCGTCCGTGCCGCCGCCGCTGGCCCGGTCCACCACCTTCAACGGCAGGTCCAGTTCCTGGTAGATCTTGACGCCATGCTGGGCCAGCGCGCGCGAGGCATCGGTGGCTTCCAGCGGCGGGCGGCGCACCTCGAACTTCACGCTGACCTTCGATTCGGGCAGCAGTTTTTTCTGCACGCGTTCTTCCAGCGTTTTCGCCAGGGCGTCAAAGTCGGACACGCGCAAGGCGCGCGCGTCAGCCTGCGCGGTGGCCTGGCCGGGGATCACATTGCGATTGGTGCCCGCCTGCGCCACCGTCCAGTTCAGCTTCAGGCCATCTTCCGGCTTGGAAAGCTTGTCCAGTTGCAGCAACTGGTGCGCCAGTTCATACAGCGCATTGACGCCGCCTTCAGGGCGGGCGCCCGCGTGCGAGGTCTTGCCTTGCACCGTCAGGTACGCCGCGCCGATGCCGCTGGTGGCCAGGGTCAGGCGGGGTTCGGTGCCGCCGCCTTCAAAGGAAAACACCGCGTCCTGGTCCGCGCCCAGCCGCGTGATGGTGCTGCGCGCGCCCGGCGAACTGATCTCTTCGTCGCCGTTGATCAGCACGGTCAGCGTGCCGAAATCTTTGAATCCCAGCTTTTGCAGCAGCGTCAGGGTGTGGATGATCGTCGCCACGCCGTGCTTGTCGTCGGCAATGCCCAGCCCGTAGGCCTTGTCGCCGTCAACGCGGAACGGCTGGTCTTTCAGCATGCCGTTGCGGTAGACGGTGTCCATGTGGGCGATCAGCATGATCTTCTTGGTGCCGGTGCCCTTGAACTCGGCGTGCACCATCGGGCCAACCTTTTCCGGCGTGTCGTCCAGTCGGAACACATCGGTGGCGGGGATGATCTCGACCGTGCCACCCAGCGCCTTCAGGCGGTCGCGGATCAAGTCCGCGATGCGTTCGACGCCTTCCACGTCCTTGCTGCCGGATTCAATGTTGACCAGGTCGCGCATGGTGTCCAGCATGGCTTGTTGCTGGGCTTTGGCGGCGTCGTGCACGGCGGCCACCGGCGCGGCCAGCGCCCCGTGCGCCCCGCCCAGGAAGGCAAGAGCCAGGCAGGCGGGCAGGACGTGCTGGCGGAAAGAGGTAAGCGGCATTGATGGAACCCTTTATAAAGTTGCACAGGAAAGGGCGTCGGCGAACGGCCGGCGTCGGGGCGCGGCACGGTGATCGGCCGGCCCCACGGGCCAAGATACGGGTGGCTACGGGGACCGGAAACGGGAATTTCCCGGGTTGACGGTGCAACGCTTCGGTGGGAAGCGCCCCGTCTGCGCCCGCCCGGGATAAACCTGAAGAGAATCTAAAGGCCCGATGCAAGTGAGAAATGCTAAAATCCGCCCGCTGATCCGGTAATAACCGGTATGGGAATAGGGCGAATCAAGTTCGCCCTTTTTTTTGCGTTTTCTTTTGCGTTTTCGTGCGGCTTTGGGTGGACACCCCCGAAGCGCGGCAACAGGGATTCCATGTTCGAATTTATTCGCAGCCATCGGCGCTGGATGCAGCTCATCCTGCTGCTTCTGATTGTGCCGTCCTTCTTCCTGGTCGGAATTCAAGGCTATGACAGCTTCATGCGCAAAGAGCCGGAGCTGGCGACGGTCGCTGGCCAGCCGATTTCTCGCGCCGAGTTTGACCAGGCGCACCGCAACCAGCTTGAGCAGATGCGTCAGCGTCAGGGCGCCCGCTTTGACCCGGCCGTCTCCGACACGCCCGCCTTGCGCGAAGGCCTGCTGAACCAGCTGATCAATCAGCGTCTGCTGGCCAACGTCGCGGTGGACAACCGCTTCAACGTGTCGGATGAAACGCTGCGCAACACCATCGCCGCGATTCCCGAAGTACAGGACAACGGCCGCTTCTCGCCCGAGCGTTATCGCCAGGTACTGGCCGCGCAGGGCATGTCGCCGACCTCGTTCGAAGCCGGCCTGCGTCGCGATCTGGCCGTAGGCCGCGTGCTGGACCCGGTGGGCCAATCGGCCCGCGCGCCCGCCGAAGTGGTCGCCTCGCTGGAATCGGCCCTGACGCAGCAGCGCACCGTGCAATTGCGCCGCTTCGCCGCCGAGGACTATCGCTCGCAAGTGACCGTGACGCCGGCCGATATCCAGGCCTGGTACGACGCCAACAAGCAGCAACTGCAAATTCCCGAACAGGTCCAGGTGCAATATCTGGTGCTGGACGAAGCTGCCGCCACGCAGGGCATCCAGGTCAAGGACGAAGACCTGACGGCCTATTACGAGCAAAACAAGAACCGCTTTGGTCAGCCCGAACGCCGCCGCGCCAGCCACATCATGATCGAGCTGGCTCCGGGCGCCTCGGAAGATGCCCGCAAGGCTGCCCGCGCCAAGGCCGAAGACCTGGCCAAGCAAGCCGCCGCCGATCCGGCCAAGTTTGCCGAACTGGCAACCAAGAATTCGCAGGATGCCGGTTCCGCCGCCAAGGGCGGTGACCTGGGCTGGCTGGCGCCGGGCATGTTGTCGGGCCCGCTGGAAAAGGCCATTTTCAGCCAAACCAAGGACCAGGTGTCCGGCGTGGTTGAAAGCCCGGCCGGCTTGCACATCGTCAAGGTCACCGAGATCCAGCCCGCCGCCATCAAGCCGCTGGCCGAGGTCAAGGACCAGATCACCGGTGAGGTGCGCAAGCAACTGGCCGCCGTCCACTTTTCGGAAATGGCCAGCCAGCTGAACAAGCAGGTCTACGACCAGCGCGACAGCCTGCAACCGGCCGCCGACGCGGTGGGCTTGAAGCTGCGCACCGCCTCGGGCGTTACCCGCGAAGGCTTGCTGCCCGCCGACAAGGCCGGCCCCGGTTCCGCCGCGGACAGCCCGGATGCCGAGCTGCTGGACAACCCGCGCGTACGCCAAGCGCTGTTCTCGGCCGAAGTGATGCGTGAAAAGCAGAATTCCGGTGTGATCGAATTGTCGCCCGCCATCATGATGGCGGTGCGCGTGGCCAACATCGAACCGGCCCACGTGCCTGTGTTGGACAAGGTCAGCGATTCCATCCGCGCCCGTCTGCTGCAAGAGCGTTCGGCCGAAGCCGCCAAGAAGGCCGGCGAAGCCGCGTTGGCGGCCGACAAGGCCAACCCGGCCGCCGCGCCGGAAGGCTTCTCGCCCGCTGTGACGATTTCGCGCCAGGACCCCAAGAACTTGCCGCAGCCCGTGGTGGATGCCGCGATGCGCCTGCCGTCCTCGCCGCTGCCGGGTTACACCGGTGTGCAGTCGGGTGCGGACTACACGCTGGTGCGCCTGGAAAAGGTTGAGGCCGGTTCGGTCGACGCCACCGCCAAGGACCGTCTGACGCAGCAACTGTCGGGCGGCCTGGGCCAGGCTGAAATCGAAGCGCTGCTCAAGATGCTGCGCGAGCAATACAAGGTTCAGGTGCTGCCCAGCGCCGCCGACGTCATTCGCGGCGATCAGCCGCAGGCAGCGGGCTGATCCGTCAGCACCCGGGGCCTTGCGGGTAAGGGCCCCGGTCCTTGGACTATTAGTTAGTTCAACAGTGGCTGCAACGTCGGCCACACGTTGTCCAGCAATTGGGGCTGGGCATCCTCGTTAGGGTGGATGCCGTCAGCCTGGAACATCGCCCGGTTTGTTGCCATTCCCTCCATCAGGAATGGCACCAGCCGGGCGTTTTCGTTTTTGGCGACCGTGGAAAACAGCTGCGCGAAACGTTGCGAGTAGTCCCGTCCGTAGTTGGGCGGGATCTGCATGCCCACGATCACGACCTTGGCGTCGGCTTGCTTGGCAGCCTGCGCCATCGTGCGCAAGTTTTGTTCGGTCATGGTCAGCGACAATCCGCGCAGCGCATCGTTCGACCCCAGTTCCAGCACCACCACGGCCGGCGCATGCTGACGCAGCAGCGCCGGCAGGCGCGCCACGCCACCGCTGGTGGTGTCGCCGCTGATGCTGGCATTGACGACCTGGTACTTAGGGTATTGTTCGGAAACCCGCGCCGCCAGCAGCGGTACCCAGCCCGTGCCGCGCTTGATGCCGTATTCGGCGGCCAGGCTGTCGCCCACCACCAGCACGGCCCTAGGCGCGGAACCCTGGGCCGCCACGGCGGTCTGAGCGTGGGCGGGAAGCGCCATGGCGGCGAGACTCAGGGCGGACGTAAGACGCAGAAGGGAAAATAGGCGCATGGATAGCAAGAATTCGATCGAAGTGAAAGGGCTGGGCAAGCGGGTCGCCGATGCCGGCGGGACGCTTTCTATCCTGGAAGGCATTGATTTTACGGTCCAGGCGGGTAGCGCCGTGGCGATCACCGGAAGTTCCGGCTCGGGCAAGTCTACGTTGCTGGGACTATTGGCCGGGCTGGATGTTCCCAGCGTGGGCAGCGTGCACCTGGCCGGACAGGACCTGTTCGCCCTGGACGAAGACGGCCGCGCGCGCTTGCGGGCCAACCATGTGGGCTTTGTCTTTCAGTCATTCCAGCTGTTGCCGAACCTGACGGCGCTGGAAAACGTGATGCTGCCGTTGGAGCTGGCGGGCCTACCCGCGCGCGAACCGGCCCAGGCCATGCTGGAACGCGTGGGCCTGGGCGCGCGCTTGCACCATTACCCGCGCACGCTGTCGGGTGGCGAGCAACAGCGCGTGTCGCTGGCGCGCGCCTTCGTGGTGGAGCCCGACCTGCTGTTTGCCGACGAGCCCACCGGCAGCCTGGACGCCGCCACGGGCGTCACTGTTATCGATCTGATGTTTGACCTGCACCGCGAACACGGCACCACGCTGGTGCTGGTCACGCACGACCCGCAACTGGCCGCGCGCTGTGCACGCCAACTGGTGTTGGCGGCCGGCCGGATGGTCCAGGGCGACTGACGCGCCCGGGCGTTTCCGGCCTTAGCCTTGGCCTTATTTGGCCTTCGCCACGGCCTGGTTCCACGCCGTAACCACCGCTTCATAATCGGTGGCGGCCGCTTCCTGGCTGACCGGGAAGATCTTGATCGACGCCAGATCGGGCAGGGGGGTCAGGCTGGCCACGGCCACGTCAGTGCGGGTCGGGCGGCGAAAGTTCTTCACCAATTGCGCTTCCTGCGATTCCTTGCTGAGCAAGCCGTCGTACAGCGCCTTGGCCGCATCCAGGTTCTTGGCGCCCTTGATGATGAACATGCCTTCAGGCGCCAGGTAGCTGCCCTCGGTCGGGTAGACCAGCTTGATCTCTTTTTGCCCGCCCGCCACGTATTCCTGCGCCGCGTATTCCAGCGTCATGCCGACCGCATATTCGCCGGCCGCCACGCCCTTGTAGGTCGTGCCTGACGACGCGGTAACGACGGCGTTGGCGGCGATCTTGTCCAGCCCGGGCTGACCGAATTGCTTGTACAGCCCGTACACCAGCATGTACGCCGTGCCGCTTTTCGACGGGTCGGTGATCGCGAACTTGTTCTTCCACTGCGGCTGCATCAGGTCCGACCAGGTGGCGGGCGCGGGCAGGCCCTTCAACTGGCGTTCGTTGACCATCATCACCATCACGTGCACGTTCGTGCCCACCCACAGGTCATCCGGGCCACGGAATTCGGCCGGAATCTTGTCCAGGTCGGCCGAGCGGTAGGGCTGCAACTGCTGGCGATACGCGCCCAGCGTGCCAAAACCGCCGCTCCAGAAAAGATCGCCGCGGGGGTTCTGCGATTCAGCTTCGATGCGCTTCATCATCGTGCCCGTGCCGCCCGTGACGGGCTGCACGTTCAGCTTGGGGCTCTTCTTTTTCACCGCGTCCAAGGCGGTCTCGATGGTTTCCGTGTTGTTCGACGAATACAGCACGACGTTCTGGGCGTGCGCCGCGCCGGCGGCCAGGGTGGTGGCCAACAGGCTGGTTTGGATCAAGTGCTTGATTTGCATGGGTAACCTTTCGAACTTTAGGGGGTTATTTGCCGGAGAACAGCTTGATGCGAAATGCCTTGACCGACACGATGATGGGCAGAACGATCACCGTGACCAGCGCCGCGCCGTAGGCCGACGCCATGCCCAGCCTGCCGCCGTCAACCTGGCGGAAGATGGCGATCGGCATGGTTTCCAGGCCGCCGCTGTAGGCCACGATGGACGCCGACAGCTCCGAGATGGTCGTCAGCCACATCAGGATCGCGGCGGAAATGATCGACGCCTTCATGGCGGGCAGGATCACTTTGAAAAACGTCATCAGCGGCGACACGCCCAGGCTGATCGACGCTTCTTCAATGGAATCGGGAATATTGAACAGCACCGACGATGCGTTGCGTACCGCGAATGGCAGGCGGCGCACCGTGTAGCACAGCACCATGATGCCGGCGGTGCCGGCCAGCACCAGCCAGCCCGTGTTGAACGTCTGCACCAGCGCAATGCCCAGCACCGTGCCGGAAATCGTCAGCGGCAGCAGCACGATGTAGTCCAGCACTTGCGTGAAGGCACTGCGCTTCTTGATCGTCAGATAGCTGACCAGCACCGCGAAGGCCACGCCGAGCACCGTGGCCATCGAAGCGAATTTCAGCGAATTCAGGATCGGTTCGGGCGCCCCGTGCAGCGCGCGCTGCATGCTGGCCAATGACCATTGGCCCCATTGCATGACGGGCCCGCTGGTCTTGGTGAAGGCGGCGATGAACACGATGATCAGCGGCAGCATCGACACCAGGATCACCAGGCCGACGCCACTCGCATACAGCACCGCCGTCCAGGAACGCACCCGCACGGCGGCCGGTGCGCGGCCCTGCGTCATGGTGTAGACCTTGCGTTCCACCACGCGCTTCTGAAAGAACAGCACGATGGCCACGATGGCGATCGACACGACCGACATGGCGCTTTGCAACGTGGGGCTGCCGCCCATTTCACTGACGAAGGTGTTGTACGTCATGACGGACAAAAGCGGCACGCGGCTGCCCAAAAGCATCGCCAACGCAAAGTTGCCCACCACCAACGTAAACACCACCAGCGCGTTCACCAGCACGGCGGGCAGCAGCACCGGCACCAGTACGCGCAGCCGCGTCAGCAACGGCGGCGTGCCCAGGCTAAGGCCCGCTTCTTCAAGCTGGCCGTCAAACCCGCGCAGCGCGGCCAGCACGCCCAGGTAAATGTAGGTGTAGTAGACGAGCGTCATGGAAAACACCATGCCCGTCCAGCCGTAGAACGACGGCAACGAAATACCCACGTCGCCCAGCAGATTGGTCAACAGGCCGTTATTGCCCAACAGCAGCAGCCAGGACTGGCCCACGATGATCTCAGGGATCACGATGGTCAACACCGGCAGAATCGCGACCAGGTTCTTCAGCGGAAAGTCGTAGCGCGCCACCAGGTACGCAAACGGCACGCCCACCAGCACGGTGCAGGTGGTGACGGCCAGGCCCAGGAGCAGGGTGTTGCCGAACGCCTCCAGGTATTGCGAGTCGGCCAGCAACGCCTTGAAGCCGTCCAGCGTGAAGCCGCCGTCCTGGCCCGTGATGCTGTTGCCGAACAGCACCCCTAGCGGATACAGCACAAAGAACAGAAGCAGGACCAGGCTGATCGCGGTCAGGATGCCCCAGGGCCACCATTTGATTTTCATGGCGCGCGCGTCCTCAGGCGTTGACGACGCGGCTGTCGGCGGGGATCAGCACCTGCACCGATTCGCCGGGCTGGAACTGCGCCACCATGTTGCCGGCATGCAGTTCGACGCGGATCTCCGTGCCGTTGTCCAGCGCGATGCGGTAGGCCGTCTTGAAGCCCAGGTATTGGCGGCGCAGCACCTTGCCGGGCAGCGTATTGGGCACGTAGGGCGTGGGGGCCATCAGCGCCAGTTCTTCCGGGCGCGCGATCAGCACGCCGCTGGCGTCCAGCCGCGCGCTGCCTTGCACCCCATCAAAGCCCAGCCCGCACAGTTCATAACGCACGTGCCCTTGCGGTGCCCCCGCCAACCCGGTTTGCGCGGGTACCGGAATGACGTTGGCCGACCCGATGAAGTCCGCCACGTACGCGTTGACGGGCGTGCCGTACAGGTCTTCAGGCGTGCCCAATTGCGCGATGTTGCCGTGGTCCATGATGGCGATGCGGTCCGACATCGCCAGCGCCTCTTCCTGGTCGTGCGTGACAAATACGGTGGTGATACCCGCTTCCCGCACCAGGTCCAGGATCACGTCCCGCATCTGCAAGCGCATCTTGGCGTCCAGGTTGGACAGCGGTTCATCCATCAGCAGCACGCGCGGCCGGATCACCAGCGCGCGGGCCAGCGCTACCCGCTGGCGCTGGCCGCCGCTCATCTGGGCGGGGTAGCGGTCAGCCAGTGCCAGCAGGCCGACGTTGTCCAGCGCTTCGTTCGCGCGCCGCGTGATGTCGGCGCGGGCAACGCCCCGGGCGCGCAGCCCGTACGCCACGTTGTCAAACGCGGTCTTGTCCGGGAACAGCGCGTAGTCCTGAAACACCATGCCGATGTCGCGGCGGTGGGCGGACACGTGCGTCACATCGTCCTGGTCGAACAGCAGGCGGCCGCCATCGGGCGCATAAAAGCCCGCAATGCAGCGCAGCAAGGTGGTTTTGCCGCAGCCGCTGGGCCCCAACAGCGTGTAGAACGCGCCGTCGGGTATGTGCAGTGACAAATTGCGCAACACTTGCTGTCCGCCAAATGTCTTGGCGATGCCGTCTACCGTAATCGATGCCATGTCAGTTCCTGCTTGGGTTCCCGGCATCATAGGAACGCGGTCCAGGCACGACCAGCAGTGTTTTTTAAGGCATGGCGTTAGATTTTCTAAGAGGTCGGCCGGGCCGGTATCCCATAGAATGCGGCAGAACAGAACGGGACGGGCGTGGCCCTGCCGCGCCGCCAATAATTAGACGACAAGGGTAAACGTGGGAAAGAGCAGCACACACTGGCGCCCGGCGGGCGTGCGGGCGGGCGCCCGTTGAAATGGCGGGGCCGATCCTGCCGCCGTTGAAAGCCCTGCGCGTGTTCGAAGCCGCGGCACGGCTGCGCAGCTTCACGGCCGCTGCCGATGAACTCAGCATCACGCACAGCGCGGTCAGCCAGCAGATACGCGTGCTTGAAGACTACCTGGGGCAGCCGCTGTTCGCCCGCGAGGCGCGCGGTGTGGCGTTGCTGCCCGGGGCGCAGGCGTATTTCCCTGAAGTGCAGGCCAGCCTGGAACGCATCGCCGCCGCCACGGCCAAATTCAAGGCGCCGGCCTATGGCGGCGTGTTGCGCGTGTGCGCCACTCCCTCGCTGACCATGAAATGGCTGATCCCGCGCCTGTCCACCTTCCAGGGGCAGCACCCCGGCATCGACGTGCAACTGACGACGCAGGCCCGTCCTTTTCTGGACCGGGGAGGCGACACGGGCAGCGACGTATTGATCCGGCATGGCTTCATGGCGCATTCCGATCTGGCGTGCGTGCATTGCCTGGACGACTTTCACGTGCCCGTGGCCTCGCCGCGTTTTATCGAGCGAAACCGCTTGCGCGCGCCTGCCGATTGCCTCGGCCATCCGCTCTTGAAGATATCGGGCGGCATGGACCATTGGCCCCGCTGGTTCGCGCTGGCAAAGGTGGACGTGCCGCCGCAGCTGCCCGGGCCCGTGTTCGACCATCAATTCCTGTGCATGCAGGCGGCCATGAACGACCTGGGCATTGCCTTGGCGCCGTGGTGCCTGCTTGAAGACGATATTCGCGCCGACCGATTGCGCCCCTTGTTTGAGCAGCCCCATCTGCCCAACGCCGGCATCCACGCGCTGTACCGCCAGGACGGCCCGGCCGCCGCCGCCGCGCAGTTGTTCATCGCGTGGCTGTGCGCGCAGTCGCCCAGCCTGCCTAACCCCACCTGAACCGAGACACCCATGTTTGAATCGTCCGCCGTACCCGGCCTGCATTGGCGCGGCATCACGCCGCCCTTGTCCCTGTCCGACTACCAGGTCATTGCGTTCGACATGGATTCCACGCTCATTTCCATCGAAACGCTGGATGAAATGGCGGATCTGATGGGCAAGAAAGCTCAGGTGGCGGCGCTGACCGAAGCCGCCATGCGCGGCGACCTTGTTGATTACAAGCAAAGCCTGCGCGATCGCGTGGCCTTGCTGGCCGGCATGCCGCAAGCCTGGCTGGACAAGGTCTATGACGAACGTGTGCGCCTGAATCCCGGCGTGGAAACCCTGATCGCGTCTTGCAAGGCGGCGGGGCTGACCTGCCTGCTGGTCACGGGCGGCTTCACGTGTTTCACCGACCGCCTGCGCGCCAGGCTCGGGTTGGACGATGTGCGCGCCAACGTGCTGGAAGTAGTCGACGGAAAACTGACCGGCAAGTTGCTTGCGCAGCCGTGGGGCGATATCTGCGACGGCGAGGAAAAGCGCCGCAAGCTGGAGCAGGTTTGCGCGCAGCGCGGGGTAGGGCTGGACCGCGCGATTGCCGTGGGAGACGGCGCGAATGATCTGCCAATGATGCGCGCCGCCGGCCTGTCGGTGGGCTACCGGGCCAAGCCCGCCGTGCGCCAGGTGGTGAATGTGGCCATTGACGAAGGCGGTTTGGACCGCTTGCTGGAGATCCTGACGAAAAAGTAGAAGTAAGCGGCGTTTTTAGACTTAATCCAAATTGATACGAAAAAATCTTCAGAGTAGTCTGATTGACAACCGGGACATGTTATTGAAAGCGGCGCAGTTTCATACGCGCCGCGATGCCAAGGTGAAACCAAGGTGATGTCTGGGGAGTGCCTTCTGGCAGGCAAGCACGCCTGCCAGACGTTGCCAACGCTCTGGAGTCGCCATGATGATTCGTTGTTCAGCGTTTGTTGTGTTTGCAGCCGCCACGCTCGTCCCGATGGCGGCCAGCGCCGCCGGTGGCATCATCCGGTTCTCGGGTGCAATCGTCGAACCGACGCGTTGTCAGGTCAGCCCGCCGCGCGACGCCAGGCAGACCGTGCCACGGGTCAGCTGTGTTGCCGCCGCCGGCCGCCCGGCCGCTTCGGCCGACAGCGTCGTCAAGGTCAGCACGAAGGCATTGCAGCCCTTGCCCGGCAGGAGCGGTGCGCGCGATGTACCGCACCGGCTGGTCACGTTGGACTACCTTTGATGCCGGGTGCGCGCCGGCCTCGGGGCCCGCGCGCACTGAGGCCGCTTGATCAGATCAGGCCGCGTATTTCCACGGCCGGGTCGACATCCGCCTCGTAGTCCACGCCGTCAATCTCGAAACCGAACAGGCGCAGGAACTCCTGCTTGTAGCCGGCAAAGTCGGTCAGTTGATAGATGTTGTCGCTGGTGACCTGGTTCCACAGCGCCTGCACGGCCTCTTGGACCTTGGGGTCCAGCTCCTTGTAGTCGGCGCGCAGGCGGCCCTGGGCGTCCAGGATGGGCGTGTCGCTGCACAGGCTGTCGCGGTACAGGCCATACACCTGTTCGATGCAGCCCTCGTGCGTGCCTTGCTCTTTCATGGTCTTGAACAGCAGCGACAGGTACAGCGGCATCATGGGAATGGCCGAGCTGGCCTGCGTGACCACCGCTTTCAGCACCGATACCCGGGCATCGCCGCCGCGCGCGGCCAGCTTGGCGCGGATGTCCAGCACCTTGTCGTCCAGGTCTTTCTTGGCAGCGCCAATCGAGCCGTTCCAATAGATGTCGTGCGTGATCTTTTCGCCCAGGTAGGTGAACGCGGTGGTCGTGGCGCCTTCGGCCAGCACGCCGGCTTCAAGCAGTGCGTCGATCCACATCTGCCAGTCTTCGCCACCCATCACGGCCACCGTGGCGTCGATCTCGGCTTGCGTGGCCGGCTCCAGCACGGATTCCTTGACGACTTCGCGGTCGGTATCCAGGCCGCGCAGGTTCACGGCGTGGCCGATGGGTTTCAGCGTCGAATTGAACACCTGGCCCGTCTTGGGGTGCGTGCGGCGCGGGGCCGCCAGGCTGTAGATGACCTGGTCCACCTGGCCCATGCCGGCCTTGATGGCGGCAATGGTCTTTTGCTTGATCTCGTCCGAGAACGCGTCGCCGTTGATGCTTTGCGCCGGCAGGCCGTGCGCCTCGGCCGCCTTGTGAAACGCGGCGGTGTTGTACCAGCCCGGCGTGCCGGCCTTGGCGGCCTCTGCCGGGCGTTCGAAGAACACGCCCAGCGTTTGCGCGCCACAGCCGAAGGCCGCGCTGATGCGCGCCGCCAGGCCATAGCCGGTGGATGCGCCCAGCACCAGCACGCGCTTGGGGCCCCCGGCGATGGGTCCTTGCGCCCGGGCGTAGTCGATCTGCTTATTGACGTTGGCCTCGCAGCCAACGGGGTGGGTGGTAACGCAGATAAAGCCGCGCACGCGGGGCTTGATGATCATGAAGACCTCGTTCGGGGAAATGCCGGATGCCGGGAAAGCCGATGCGCCAAAGCGCAAAAAGCGTCGAGCATTGTACGGGAGCGGCTGCGCATTCGCCGGCGCGACCGGCCGGCGGGGTGAACAAGCCGCCGATTCAGCGGGCGACGGCCCGGGCCGCGGCGCTGATTGCCATGCCGCGGCGCCATTCGATCAGGCCGATGCCGATGCCGCTGGCGCAGATGATCGCAATCCCCAACCACGTAAGCGGGTCGGGAAAGTGGCCCCAGACGAGCCAGCCCACGGACGTGGCGCTGATGATTTGCAGGTAGATGAAGGGCGCCAGCGTAGATGCCGGGGCCCGGCGGTACGCGGCAATCTGGAATAGATGTCCAACCCCGCCGGTCAGGCCGGTCGAGATCAGCAAGAACCAGTCGAATGTGGATAGCGATTGCAGAACGGGCAGGGCGGCCGGCAGCACGAAGGGCAAGGTCAGCGTCAGGCAGGCGGTGCCCACCGCGCCGCTCCAGATCAAGGATGTGAACGGGTCGTCGCCCGCCACGCGCCGCGTGGCAATGAACTGTGCGGCAAAGCAGCACGCCGTCAGCAAACCAAAGATAGTGCCGATGGGATGCAGGCCGCCGCCAGGGCGGATCACGATGATGACGCCGATAAAGGCAATGCCCGCCGCCACGAAGCGCGACAGGCGAGCGGGTTCTTTCAGGATCCACGGCGCCAGCGACAGCACCAGCAGGGGCGCCAGGAAGTTGATGGCCGTGGCCTCGGCCTGTGGAATGTAGCTAAGGGTCGTGAAGAACATCAGCGTGGCCAGGAACATGGACCCGCCCCGGATCAGTTGCTCTCGTGGCCGCGTGCTGCGCAGCACCCGGACGCCGCGCGTCGGCAGCACCAGCGCCAGCACCAGGATCAGGTGGACCACGTAGCGGAACCACGACAGCACCAGCAGCGGCACGCCCGCGTTCATGACCCATTTGCCGCTGGCGTCCAGGCAGGACAGCGTCCACATCGACAACACCAATAGCAAGATCCCGACTAGCGGGCCGCGCGCGGCGGGCGCCGGGGCTGGCGGGCGACCTTGGTGGGCCGGGGTCATGGAGGGGCTCCTGATGGGGAAATGGGCGGCTGCCATGATACGCTCATCGCGCCGGGGGAACAGGCCAATGATCGAACTACGCAACGTCGAAACTTTTTTTTGGGTCGCCACGCTGGGCAGCTTTCGCGCCGCGTCCGACAAGCTCAACACCACGCAACCTGCCGTGTCGCAACGCATCGCCTCGCTGGAGGCCGACCTGGGCGTGCGGCTGTTCGAGCGCGACGCGCGCGGCGTCAAGCTGACCGCCAAGGGCCACGAACTGCTGTCGCACGCCGAACGCATGCTGCAAGTGCGGCGCGATATGTTCGAGGCGGCGCGCGAACAGAACGTCATGACCGGCACGGTGCGCATCGGCGTGGCCGAAACCATTGTGCAGACCTGGCTGCCCACGCTGATCGAACTGATCCATTCCACCTATCCGGCGCTGGTGCTGGAGATCGAGGTGGACACCACCCACGTGTTGCGCCCGCACCTGATGTCGCGCCAGATCGACCTGGCGTTCCTGATGGGGCCGGTGCTTGAAGCCCGTGTCGAGAACCTGCCGCTGTGCAGCTACCCGCTGGCCTGGGTGGCCAGCCCCACGCTGGACCTTGGCCCCGAGCCGCTGACGCTCGAACGCATCGGCAAGCTGCCCATCATCACGTATCCGTCCAACAGCTCGCCGTACCGCGTCGTGCGCGACATGCTGACGCGCGCCGGCGTGGCGTCACCGCGCATGTATGGCAGCGCGTCCATGTCCATGGTGGTGCGCATGACGCAGGACGGCATCGGCACCAGCGTGATCGCGCCTGTGTTTCTGGGCAAGGAGCTGGCGCGCGGCGAACTGCGCATTCTGCGTGTGCAGGCCGACCCCTTGCCTGAATTGAGCTTTACCGCAACCTGGGTGCAAGGGCCGGATAGCCACGCGGTCAGGGTGATTGCGCAGATGGCGCAAAAGGTCGCGGCGCAGGCCGGGGACGGAATTCCGGCCTAGGTGTTTTCCCCCAGAGGGGGCGGGGAGCCATCCCGCATTCCGGGCAGCCAAACACCCATCCCCGCCCACCCAATCGCCTGAAAAGCCGCGCCAGGCCGTCGTTTGCGAAAACGGCGCCACGCCGATCCGGCGAGACCCAAGAAATATTTATACCCCCACATCGCAACATACGATTGGACGCTTGGCGCCCCGGGCGATGCAATGGCGAAACAGCAAAAATGCAACGCCTGGATACACAGTGCGGGGGAAAAGCATGAACCATCTTTCGAGCCTATTCCGGACCCTGGCGCCCGCCCATCGGCCGCGCCTCGCACGCGATCTTCGCGCCTGATTACCTGAACCTAAGCGCGCGCGACAGGGGTAACGGGATCCCGCGCGCGACAGACCATCCCGCCAGCCAGGAGTTTTGTCCATGAAGAAGTCTCTTGTTTTCGCCGCCGTCGCCGCCAGCATGCTTGCCGGCGCCGTCCACGCACAGGACCTGCCCAAAACCCAGTTGAAGGTCGTGGGAGGCCTGTCCAACCTGACCGCCTATAACGACTACGAAAAGCCGTTCTGGACGAAGACCATTCCCGAGCTGTCCAAGGGCCAGGTCACGGCCGAAATCAAAGGCTTCAACGAAATGGGCCTGAAAGGCCCCGAGTTGCTGCGTTTGATGTCGCAAGGCGTGATTGAATTCGGCACCGCCACGCTGTCGTACTTCGCCAGCGACAACCCCATCAACGAAGCCATCGACCTGGCCGGCCTGGCGCCCGACGTCAAGACCGCGCGCGCCGTGACCGACGCGTTCGAACCCGTCTACGCCAAGCTCTACGGCGAAGGCAACAACGTCAAGCTGCTGGGCATCTCGACCTATCCCGCCCAGGTGCTGTTCTGCAACGCAGAAATCAAGAGCCTGGCCGACATCAAGGGCAAGAAGGTTCGCACCAGCAGCCGCACCACGGCTGAGTTCGTTGAAGCACTGGGCGGTTCCAGCGTGACGATGGCCTTCGGTGAAGTGGTGCCGGCGCTGCAAAACAAGGTGGTCGACTGCGCCATCACCGGTTCGCTGTCGGGCTATTCGGCCAAGTGGTACGAAGTGTCCACCCACCTGGTTGCGCTGCCGATCAACTGGAACCAGCAGATCCACGCCGTCAACCAAAAGGCCTGGGACAAGCTGGACCCCGCCGTGCGCACGTTCCTGCAAACCAACGTGAAGACGCTGGTGGACAACATCTGGGAAGCCGCTGCCCGCCAGACGCAGGAAGGCTATGACTGCAACACCGGCGCCGCCGCTTGCCCGTTCCCGGTCAAGGGCAAGATGGTTCTGGTGCAGCCGTCGGATGCCGACCGCGCGCTGCTCAAGAAGGTTGCGCAAGAAGCCGTGTTGCCCAAGTGGGCCGCCCGTTGCTCGGCACAGTGCGTGAAGGACTTCAACGCCACCATCGGCAAGACGCTGGGCCTGACCGCCAGCAAGTAAGCGCTGGACAGCGCCGCCGCATCGCGCGGCGGCGCGCTTTTCCGCAAGTCATACCGGGCGTTTGCCCGCAGAGGTTCTATCCATGACCCAAACCGAACACTTCCGCCTGCTGGGCGGCCTGTTGCGGCGCGCCGAGACATTCTCGCGCCTGGCCGTGTGGGCCGGCGGCGCGTTGACGGTGGCCAGCGTGCTGCTGATCTCGTTCGACGTGCTGGCCCGCAAATTCCTGGGGTTCACCACCGGTGGCGCCGACGAATTGTCCAGCTATGCCTTCGCCATCAGCACGTCGTGGGCGCTGGCGTTCGCCACGCTGCAACGCGCCAACGTGCGTGTGGACGTGCTTTATCAATACCTGCCGGTGCGCCTGTCGGCCGTGCTCGACTGGATTTCCATGGTGTCGCTGGCCGTCTTCATGGTGTTCCTGACGTACTACGCCTACGACGTGGTGCAGACCTCATGGGCGCAAAAGTCCGCCGCCAACACCCCGCTGGCCACGCCGCTGTGGGTACCGCAAGGCTTGTGGCTATTGGGGCTGGCCTGGATGTGCATCACGGTCGCTTTGATGCTGGCGCGCGCCTCGGCCGCGTTGGTCACGGGCGACATCGAACTGGTCAAGCAGATCTGCGGTGTGCGTTCCGCGCAAGAAGAAGCTGAAGAAGAAGCCGCCGCCGGCGAGCGCATGGTCAAGGGAGACGCAGCATGATTTCCACCGCATTGACGTTGTTGCTGGTGCTGATCGGCCTGTCCATTCCCGTGGGCGCGGCGCTTGGCGTGTTGGGTCTGATCCTGGACCCGCTCTTTTCGATGCTGCCGCTGTCGCGCGCCATCGGTGAAATTTCCTGGAGCTCGAACAACGAGTTCCTGCTGGTGGCGATTCCGCTGTTCATCATGCTGGGCGAAGTGCTGCTGCGCGCGGGCTTTGCCGAACGCATGTACAGCGCGATGAGCCTGTGGCTGTCGTGGTTGCCGGGCGGCTTGATGCACGCCAACATCGGCGCGTCCACCTTGTTCTCGGCAACGTCGGGTTCCAGCGTGGCGACCGCCGCCACGGTCGGCACCGTGGCCATTCCGCAGATCCGAAAGTATGGCTACAACGAGCCGTTGTTCCTGGGCAGCCTGGCCGCGGGCGGCACGTTGGGCATTTTGATTCCGCCATCCATCAACCTGGTCATCTACGGCGTGCTGACGAATTCGTCCGTGCCCAAGCTGTACCTGGCCGGCATCATCCCCGGCTTTGCGATGGCCGCGCTGTTCATGCTGACGGTGGTGGTGGCCTGCGTGGCCAAGCCGTCCTGGGGCGGCAAGAAGATCCATGCAACGTGGGGCCAGCGCCTTGCCAGCCTGGTGCACCTGGCGCCGCCGATGGGCATCTTCTTCCTGGTGGTCGGTTCCATCTACGCCGGGCTTGCCACGCCGACGGAAGCCGCCGCGCTGGGCGTGCTGGGCGCCTTCATCCTTGCCGCCTGGTTTCGCCGCCTGTCCTGGACAATGCTGCGCGAAGTGATGGAAGGCACGATGCGATCCACGGCGATGATCATGCTGATCGTCATCGCGGCCAGCTTCCTGAACTTCATCATGTCGGCCACCGGCCTGACCGACGCGCTGACCAAGTCGATCACCGGCCTGGGCTTGTCGCCGGGGTGGATGCTGCTGATCGTGGTGATCTTCTACCTGGTGCTGGGCTGCTTCATGGAAACGCTGTCCATGATGATCACGACGATTCCGATCGTGGCGCCCATCATGATCGCGCTGGGCTACGACCCGATCTGGCTGGGCATCGTCATCATCATCCTGGTTGAAGCCGCCCTGATCACGCCGCCCGTGGGCCTGAACCTGTTCGTGGTGCAAAGCCTGCGCAAAAGCGGCTCAATGAGCGCCGTGATCATCGGCAGCCTGCCGTTCGTGGCCGCCATGTTCGTGATGCTGGGGTTGCTGGCGTTCTGGCCCGACATCGCGCTGTGGTTGCCGCGCGCGTTTGGTTGATGGATCGATTGATTGATTGATCGATCGATTGATCGAATGAAAAGACTGTTTGTTTGAACCGGGTGCGGCCCACAGCGGCCACACCGTTTCCCACCCGTTATTTCCGCAGGACTGATATGAAAGCCGTATTCAAGATTGACGACGCCAATCCCCGCCAAGTGGAAGTGGATTTCAACACCCTGATCGTTGCCGGCTGGGCCGGTCGCGACATGGCCGCCATCGAGCACCACATCGAAGAGCTGGCCGCCATCGGCGTGCCGCGCCCGACCAGCGTGCCGCTGTACTACCGCATCGCCGACAACCAGCTGACCCAGGCCACGCAAGTGCAGGCCGTGGGCGAGGATTCGTCGGGCGAAGTCGAAACGTTCGTGTTCGCCGTGGACGGCGAGATGTACGTCAGCATCGCGTCGGACCATACCGACCGCAAGCTGGAAACCGTCAGCGTCGCCATGTCCAAGCAGGTCTGCGTGAAGCCGGTGGCAACCGAAGCCTGGCGCCTGGCCGACGTGGCCGACTACTGGGACGAATTGGTCATCCGCTCGTACATCGTCGAGAACGGTGAAAAGGTGCTGTACCAGGAAGGCCCGCTGTCCACGCTGCGCACCCCGCAGGACCTGATTGCCGGCTACACCGGCGGCGCCGCCGTGCTGCCGCAAGGCGCGGGCATGACCTGCGGCACCGTGGGCGCCATCGGCGGCATCCGCGCCGCGGCCGACTTCACCATGGAATTGTTCGATCCGCGCCGCCAGCGCACGATCAGCCATCGCTATCATGTCGAATCGCTGCCCGTGGTGGCCTGATTCCGTTTCTGCATGGCATTGAACGCCAGGCGCGCCTTTTCAGGTTGCGCCTGTTCGCACTTTTACGCCGCTAGGCGGCACGAGGACAATGATGGTTTCGACCTTGAATGATCTGACCTTGGCCCTGAACGAGGGCCGTACCACCTCGGTGGCGCTAACCGAACTGGCGCTGGCGCGCGCGCAGGATGCAGCGGGCGAGGGCGCCCGCGTTTTCACCAAGCTGTATGCCGAGTCGGCGCTGGCGCAGGCGCGCGCATCCGACACCCTGCGGGCGGCGGGCTTCGTACGTTCGGCGGTGGAAGGGCTGCCGATCAGCATCAAGGACCTGTTCGACATCGAAGGCGAAACCACCATGGCCGGCTCGGTCGCGCGCGAAGGCGAGCCGGCGGCTGACGCCAACGCCGACGTCGTGCAGCGCCTGATCGCGGCCGGCGCCGTCATCATTGGCCGCACCAACATGACCGAATTCGCGTATTCGGGCCTGGGCATCAACCCGCACTACGGCACGCCGCTGAACCCGTATGACCGCGCCACCGGCCGCATTCCGGGCGGGTCGTCCTCGGGCGCGGCAGTGTCCGTGGCGGACGGCATGGCCGTGGCCGGCATCGGTTCCGACACCGGTGGCTCAGTGCGCATTCCGGCCGCGCTGTGCGGCCTGACGGGCTTCAAGCCCAGCGCCTGGCGCGTGTCGATGCAGGGCGTGCTGCCCCTGTCGGCCAACCTGGATTCCATCGGCCCCATCGCCGCCAGCGTGCGTTGCTGCGCCGAGCTGGACGCCATTCTGTCGGGCGACGGCGGCCCCGTGCCCGAAGCCATGGCGCTGCGCGGCTTGCGCCTTGCCGTGCCCACCACGCTGGCGCTGGACGCCATGGACAAGCACGTGGCCGACAGCTTCGCGGCGGCCGTGGCCCGGCTGAAGGAAGCGGGCGCGCAGGTGGATGAAATCGCCATCCCCGAATTCGCCGAGGTTGGTGGCATTAACAGCAAGGGCGGCTTCACGGCGGCCGAAGCCTGGGCCTGGCACCGCGATTTGATCGCGCGCGCCGGCAAGCGCTACGACCCGCGCGTGGTCTCGCGCATCATGCGTGGCCAGGACATGAGCGCCGCGGATTACATCGATTTGCTGGATGCGCGCGAAGCGTGGGTGGCGGCGGTGGATCACCGCATTGCGGGCTACGACGCCCTCATCATGCCGACCACGCCCATCGTGGCGCCGGCGGTGGCCGACCTGGTCGCTTCCGACGAAGCCTATTACGCGGCCAACGGCCTTATCCTGCGCAACCCCACGCTGATCAACTTCCTGGATGGCTGCGCGCTGTCGCTGCCTTGCCATGCGCCCGACACAGCCCCCGTGGGCTTGATGATCGCCGGCAGCAACGGCGCCGACCGCCGCATCCTGGCCGTCGGCCTGGCCATCGAGGCGCTGTTTGCCGGGCACTGATCGCCCGGTGCTTCACAACCGCATCAAGAGGATTTTTCATGTCGCCCGTCGACGCCTTACGCAATAGTGTCCAACTGGCTCGCCAGGCGCGTCTGGACGCCCGCAGCGGACGCCTGACCGGCCCCACGGCCAACCTGGCGCCGGGGCACGTCCAGGCCAACCTGGCCATCCTGCCGCGCGCGCTGGCGGCGGACTTCCTGCATTTCTGCCAGCGCAACCCCAAGCCTTGCCCCTTGCTGGCCATGTCCGAACCCGGCAGCCCGGCGCTGCCGGAGCTGGGTGAAGACATCGACATCCGCACCGACATCCCGCGCTACCGCGTCTGGAAGAACGGCGAGCTGGTGGCCGAACCCACCGACGTGCGTGATATCTGGCGCGACGATCTGGTGTCGTTCCTGATTGGCTGCTCGTTCTCGTTCGAAGAAGCCATGCTGGATAACGGCTTGCCAGTGCGCCATATCGAGCAGGGCTGCAACGTGCCGATGTACCGCACCAACATCCCGACGCATCCGGCAGGGGCCTTCAGCGGCCCGCTGGTGGTGTCCATGCGCCCCTTGAAGGCGGCGGATGCCATCCGTGCCATTCAGGTCACGTCGCGCTTTCCGTCGGTGCACGGGGCGCCCGTGCATATTGGCGACCCGTCGCTGATCGGCATTGCGGATATCGACCAGCCTGACTACGGCGATGCGGTCGAGATCCGGCCGGGCGAAATGCCCGTGTTCTGGGCTTGCGGCGTCACGCCGCAATCGGTGGTGTCGTCGGTGCGGCCGGAGTTCTGCATCACGCACGCGCCGGGGCATATGCTGGTGACCGATCTGGTCAACAGCCGGATGGCGATGCTGTAAACAAAAAACCCCATCGCAGCCGTTGCGCGGCGATGGGGTTTTGGGGTTTGGTTTTTTGCATCGGGCGTTTCGAAAACGCCCGATGCACTGCGTCGCTTAGAAAATGTGGCGGAAGCCCACGGCGGCGCCGATCTGGTGGTTCTTGCCGGCGATTTCGTCGGTGGCGGCGTTGCTGACCTTGTTCCAGTCCACCGTGCCGTACACCTGCGAACGCTTGGACAGTGAATACTCGGCCACCGCGACCAGCGCGTAGCGCTTGCCCTTGTCGCCGTCTTCGACCACGTTCTTGCTTTGGTCGTAATAACCGGCGCCGGTAATGGCCCAACGCGGCGTGGCCTGCCAGGTGGCGCCCACGAAATAGCCGTTGTCCTTGCGGTTCAGGTTGGCGGTGGTGGTGCCGCCCATGACGGCGTTGACCCAGCCCGTTTCGTCGCGGCCATTGAAGTAGCCGGCGAACACCTTGGTGGTTTCAAACTGGTAGGACGCGTTCAGGTTCCAGACGCGCTGGCGCAGGTCGGAATCCAGGCCGTCGTACGTCTGCTGGTAGGCCGCGCCCAGACCCAGCTTGCCGATCATGTAGCGCAGGCTGGCGCCGTACTGCTGGCCCGCCTTGTGGTCTTCCCAGCTTTCGCCGTTGGCCCACGACAACGCCAAGGACAGGTCGCCGATGGTGTTGGAATACTTGGTCATGTTGTTGGTGCGCACGCGCGACATCGCGGCGGGCAACCAGGCGTTCTGGTCGTAGTTGCCCACGGTCAGCGGGTCGAAGTAGTCGGCCAGCAGGTCGAACATCGGCGTGTTTTGCAGACCCAGCGTCAGCTGGCCGATGTTGCCGCCGTCCAGGCCCACGTAGGCCAGGCGGCCAAACGTCTTGCCCGTGGCCGACGAATTGCCGTTCTGCATGTTGAAGCCGTTTTCCAGGCGGAAGAAGGCACGGTTGCCGTTGCCCAGGTCTTCCGAGCCGCGCAGGCCCCAGCGGCTGTTCGAGATGGCGCCGTTTTCCATCGACACGCGGCTGCCGTCTTCGCCAACGCTGCCGGCGCTGGTGCTCAGGTAGCGGATGCTGACGTCGGCGATGCCGTACAGGGTGACGCTGGTTTCCGCCGATGCGGCGCCCGCGGCCAGGCCCAGGCCTGCGGCGGCGAGCGTAAGAGTGATGCGTTTCACTGAGGACTCCTCCTGTGTAGCTGTTTTGTAGTGTGTGACCTGGCTTGTGGCCGGGTTGACCGCGCCGGGCGGATCGTCCGACGTCGGGCCGTTGCACCGACGCTGCTGGATGGCAGCGCGGGTCCGGAGCATTGGCCCAATAGGTTGGCTGCCCCGGCATTGCGCCATAGTGGTGCAAGGGGGGCAGCGCCAGGGGATTCTAAAAAAGTTACGGGATGTGCAGGGCCAAAATGTTTTTGGCGTTTTCCCTGGTTTACAGATCTGAAAAATAGTTGGGGGGTGGGGCAATGCCGCGCTTGTTCAAAAAAAAACCCCGGTCAGGAACCGGGGTTCTTGGACGTCGCTGCCCGGGCGTCCCGGTAGCGACATCACGGCGTCATACCGTCATAGCGTCATGTGCAGCGGTAGCCACGTCGCAATGCCCGGAATGAAATACAGCAGCAGCACCGCCACGATCATCAGGAAGAACATGGGCAGCGACGCCCGCGCGATATAAGGCAATTCACGCCCGCTCATGCCGGACAGCACGAACAGGTTGAAGCCCACCGGCGGGGTGATTTGTGCCATTTCCACCACGAAAACGATGAAGATGCCGAACCAGATCAGGTCGATGCCGGCAGCTTGCACCGTCGGCAACAGCACGCCCATGGTCAGCACCACGATGGAAATGCCGTCCAGGAAGCAGCCCAGCACCACAAAGAAAACCATCAGCGCCATGATCAGCCCGAACTGCGACAAGCCCAGCCCGCCGATCCATTCCGCCAACGCGCGCGGCAGGCCGATATAGCCCATCGCCAGCGTCAGGAACTGCGCGCCCGCCAGAATCAACGCAATCATGCAGTACAGCCGGGTGGCGCCCAGCAGCGACTGCATGAAGGTCGAGCGGTTCAGCGAGCCTTGCAGCGCCGACAACAGCAATGCGCCCACCACGCCCACCGCCGCCGCTTCCGTGGCGGTGGCGATGCCGCTGTAGATGGAGCCAAGCACCGCGCCGATCAGCACCATGACCGGAATCAGGTGGCGCGATTGCGACAGCTTCTGCATGAACGACATGCCGGGGTCCGCCGCCGGCACCTGCCCGGGGTTGCGGATGGCCCACCAGCCGATATAGCCCATGAACAACAGCGCAAGCACGATGCCGGGGAAGATGCCCGCGATGAACAGCTTGGCGATCGACACATCGGCCGCCACGCCGTACACGATCATGATGATCGAAGGCGGAATCAACAGGCCCAGCGTGCCCGCGCCAGACAGCGTGCCCAGGATCTTGTCTTCGGGGTAGCCGCGGCGTGTCAGTTCGGGAATGGTCATCTTGCCGACGGTCGCGCACGTCGCCGCGCTGGAGCCCGACACCGCCGCGAAAATCGCGCAACCGATCACGTTCGTGTGCAGCAGCCGACCCGGCAAGCGGTTCAGCCACGGCGCCAGACCCTTGAACAGGTCTTCGGACAAGCGCGTGCGAAACAGGATTTCGCCCATCCACAGGAACAAGGGTAGGGCGGTCAGCGTCCAGCTGGACGAAGCGCCCCAAATGGTGACGGCCATGGCGTCGCCGGCCGGACGGCTGGAGAAGATCTCCATGCCGATCCATGCCGTGCCCGCCAGCGTCAGGCCGACCCAGACCCCGCAGCCCAACAGCGCGAAGATGGAAACGACCAGTAGGGTGATGACAAGAAGTTCATTCATGGGTTTGCTGCGAAGTAGCGGCGGCCACGCCGCGTGAACGACGAATCAATTCGTCGACTAGGGCGACCAGGAACAACACCGTGCCCACCGCCATGCTGATCTGGGGAATCCAGAGCGGCGTGGCGTCGTTGGACGTGGAGATGTCGTTGTACAGCCAGGAGTCGTACGTCAGCTTGATGCTGAAAAAGGCAAAGGCCGACGCCAGCAGCGAACCCACGGCCAGCGCAAAAATGTCCAGTCGGCGGCTGCCTGCCGGCGCCAACGAATTGAGCAACAGCGTGACCCGGATGTGTTCGCCGTGCTTGAACGTGCTGGATAACGCCAGGAAACCCGCCGCGGCCATGAAGTAGCCTGCATACGCATCGGTGCCAGGAATGTTCAGGCTGAGCTGGCGGGCGATGATCGCCGCCAGCACCGAAACCAGAACGCCGATCGTGCACAGGCCGGCCAACAGGCCGGCCGCGCCGTAAAGACCATCTAAAAAGCGGCGCATAAAAAGATCACTGCTTCTTGTAGGCGTCGATCATGGCCTGGCCGTCGGCACCTGCCTTCTTCAGCCAATCTTCCAGCATGCGCTTGCCGATCACCGACAGGCCTTCCTTGAGTTCCACGGTCGGCTTGATGGTTTCCATGCCGTTCTTGGCCAGCTCTTCCTGGTACCACTTGTTCTTTTCCTGCGACAGCTTCCAGCCGCGTTCCTCGGCCTGCGCGCCGGCCTTCTTCAGGGCGTCTTGTGTAGCCGGGTCCAGCGCGTCAAACGCCTTCTTGTTCACGATGATGGCGTTCTTGGGCAGCCAGGCCTGCGTGTCGTAGAACTTCTTGATGTACTCGTACGTCTTGGTGTCGTAGCCGGTGGACGCCGACGACATGTACGAATCGATCACGCCCGTGGCCAGCGCTTGCGCCAGTTCGGCCTGTTGCACCGTGACCGGCTGCGCGCCGACCAGTTCGGCGATCTTGGCGGTGACGGGGCTGTAGGCACGCCACTTCAGGCCCTTCATGTCGTTGATCTGCTTGATGTCCTTGTTGGCGAAGATGCCTTGGGGCGGCCACGCCACGGCGTACAGCAGCGTCATGCCTTGCGAGGCCAGCTTCTTTTCCAGAAAGGGCTTTTGCGCCTGGTACAGCTTGAACGAGGCGTCGTAGCCGGTGGCCAGGAAGGGCAGGCCGTCCAGTTCGTAGATCGGGTCTTCGTTGGCGAAGTTGGTCAGCAGGATTTCGCCGATCTGTGCCTGATTGCCTTGCACCGCGCGCTTGATTTCCGGCGCCTTGTACAGCGAGGCGTTGTTGTGCAGCTGGATCTTCAGCTTGCCCTGCGACAGCGTGTCCACGTCCTTGATGAAGGTGGTCAGGTTTTCAACGTGGAAGTTACTGGCGGGGTAGGCGCTGGGCAGGTCCCATTTGGTTTGGGCCTGTGCGCCCGCGCTGAACGCCAGGACGATGCTGCCGGCCAGCAATGAGATTTTCTTGTACATGGAAGGTCCTTCTGTGCGAATGGTGAAGACGGGTTTTGCCCGATAGGCATTCTGGAAAGAGACTGCTGCGCGGATGTCGCGCGGCCTGAAAGCCGTGCCATTCTATGGTGCTGCGCGGCAACAACGCGCACAAAAAATGCGGTTTTACGGGTTAATCCTAGGGCTCGGACGCGACACATCCTTGAAGGCTAAAACTTTGCGCGCGGGCGGTGGGACACCCCTTCGCGCGCCTATTTTTCTTCTAAGATTGCGGGATCGAAGCGTGCTGCAGAGGCTCAAGTGAATTTCGTTTTCCGCCGTGATGAATTGCTGGTCGAAGAAGCGTCCAGCGTGTTGCCGGATTTGGCGTTGTGCGAACGCATCGGCCTGTCCTCGCCGGCCTTGCAAGCCATCTGGTCCGTACCCGATTCGCCGTATCGCACGGCGCACGTGGACCCCGCTCTTGAAGCGCCCGAGGGTTACGCGTTCAAGAAGCTGCGTTCGCTGTTCGGCGTGCTGGACGATGAACGCATGGCGCTGGCCGGCCGCGCGTATCAAATCGCCGAATGGGCGCGCACGCACCGGTTCTGCGGCGCCTGCGGCACCCCCGCCGAGCGCGTGCCGCACGAGTTCTGCCTGCGCTGCCCCGCTTGCGGCTTTTCGGCGTACCCGCGCATTTCCCCCGCCATGATGGTGCTGATCCGCAAAGGCGACAGCATCCTGCTGGCGCGGCACACTACGACCGCCACCTCGCGCTATACGGCACTGGCCGGCTTTGTCGAACCGGGCGAAAGCATCGAAGAAACCGTGCACCGCGAAGTCTTCGAAGAAGTCGGCCTGAAGGTCGGCAACCTGCGGTACTTCGGCAGCCAGCCCTGGCCATTTCCGCATTCGCTGATGGTGGCATTCACGGCCGATTACGTGTCGGGCGACATTAGCGTGCAGGAAGACGAGATTGCCGATGCGCGCTGGTTCGGCCCCGGCGACCCCATGCCGGACATCGCGCCGCGAATTTCGATCGCCGGCTGGCTGATTCGGGCCAATCTGCCGGCGGGCTGGACGGCGCCTTGACGCCGGCGTTCCCGTCTAGGGAACGCCCGGAACGCCTGTAGCGCTAGGGGATTTCCCTTGAAATGGGCGTTTTCGGCCGTTCGGGCTTTATTTTTTATGGATGAAATACACATAAATTATTAGTATTTCATCCATATAAACTTGGCTTGAACGTTCCATGAGCCCTACGTTGATCGCGTCGTCAGCCCATCTGGCCGGCGGCAGCGCGCCGGACCTGTCCGAAGTCGAATTCGGCCTGATGATCGCCAGCCACGCCTTTGACCGCTGGACGGTGCGCTGCATGGCAGCCGCCGGCCTGCCGGACCTGACGCCCACCGACGTGATGGTGTTTCACCATGTCTACCATCGCCAGCGCGCCAAGAAGCTTGCCGATATCTGCTTCACGCTCAATGTCGAAGACACGCACATCGTCAGCTATGCACTGAAGAAGCTGGAGCGGCTGGGCGTGGTCAAGGGCGAACGCAACAGCAAGGAAGTCTTCTACAGCGTGACGCCCGAAGGCGCTGACATCCTCAAGCGCTACGGCGACATCCGCGAACAATGCCTGACGTCCGGCCTGGATGGGCCGGGCGGGGGCGGGCTGGATTTCAGCCGCCAATTGGCGCACGCCTTGCGCTCGCTATCCGGCCTGTACGACCAGGCCGCCAGGGCGGCAACCTCACTCTGAACCTGATCGGGCCTGGCCCGGCACACCGCAACCCGACCGCGGCGGCACCCGCCGTGGCCGTCTGTTTTCAAGGATTACGCATGAAGAAGTGGCAATTCTGGATCGATCGTGGGGGTACCTTCACCGATATCGTGGCGCGCCGCCCCGACGGCACGACCACCACGGCAAAGATGCTGTCGGAAAACCCCGAGCAGTATCGCGACGCAGCCGTGGCCGGCATCCGCAAGCTGCTGGGCGTGGCGCCCGGGCAGCCGGTGCCCGTGGACCAGGTTGAATGCGTGAAGATGGGCACGACGGTGGCCACCAACGCCTTGCTGGAACGCAAGGGCGAACGCACGCTGCTGGTGACCACGCGCGGGTTCCGCGATGCGCTGCGCATTGCGTATCAGAACCGGCCCCGCCTGTTCGACCGCAATGTCGTGCTGCCCGAAATGCTGTACGAATCCGTCGTGGAAGCCGATGAGCGCGTGGCCGCCGACGGCGCCGTCATTCGCGATCTGGACGAAGAGGGCTTGCGGGCGGGCATGCAGGCCGCGTACGACAGCGGCATACGCGCGGTTGCCATCGTGTTCATGCACGCCTGGCACGCCACCGACCACGAGCAGCGCGCGGCGCGCATCGCTCGCGAAGTGGGCTTCACGCAGGTGTCGGCCTCGCACGAGGTCAGCCCGTTGATCAAATTTGTGTCGCGCGGCGACACGACGGTGGTTGACGCGTATCTGTCGCCCATCCTCAAGCGCTATGTGGATCAGGTGGCGGGCGAATTGCCCGGCATCCGCCTGATGTTCATGCAATCCAGCGGCGGCCTGACGGATGCGCACCGCTTCCGGGGCAAGGACGCCATTCTGTCCGGCCCCGCCGGCGGCATTGTCGGCATGGTGCGCACCAGCGAAATCGCCGGGTTCCCGAAGGTTATCGGGTTCGACATGGGCGGCACGTCCACCGACGTGTCGCACTACGCGGGCGAATTCGAACGCGAATTCGAAACCCAGGTGGCCGGCGTGCGCATGCGCGCGCCCATGATGAGCATCCACACGGTGGCGGCAGGTGGCGGGTCCATTCTGCATTTCGACGGCGCGCGCCTGCGCGTCGGACCAGATTCGGCGGGCGCCAACCCCGGCCCTGCCTGCTATCGCCGTGGCGGCCCCCTGGCCGTGACGGACTGCAACGTGCTGTTGGGCAAGATCCAGCCCGACTTCTTCCCCAATGTGTTCGGCCCCGACGCGAATGAAGCGTTGGACCGCGACGCCGTGGTCGAACGTTTCACCGCGATGGCCGACGAAGTGCGCACGGCCACCGGCCGCGAGATGACGCCGGAACAGCTGGCGGAAGGCTTCCTGGAAATCGCCGTGGGCAACATGGCGGAAGCCATCAAGCGCATTTCGGTGCAGCGCGGCCACGACGTGACGGAATACGCCTTGACGGTGTTCGGCGGCGCGGGCGGCCAGCACGCTTGCCTGGTGGCTGACGCCTTGGGCATGACGACGGTGTTCGCGCATCCGCTGGGCGGTGTGTTGTCCGCCTATGGCATGGGTTTGGCCGACCAGACCGACATGCGCCAGAAAACGGTGGAAAAGGTGCTGGACGCCGGCCTGATGGGCGAGCTTCAGATCGAACTGGACGTGCTGGCCGGGCAAGCGGTGGGCGAACTGCGCCGCCAGCATGTGCCGGACGGCGACATCTCCGTGCAGCGTCGTTTGCATCTGAAATATCGCGGCACCGACACCGCGCTGGAAGTGGCGTTTTCCACTCTGGAGCAGGCGCGCAGCGACTTCGAGGCCGCCTATCGCCAGCGCTATTCCTTCTTGATGCCCCACCGCGAACTGGTCGTGGAAACCATTTCGGTGGAAGCCACGGGTGGCGGCGAACGGGTTGGCGAAGCGGCCGTGCCGCGTACCCGCGACGGCGCTTTGGCGGCCCGCCGCGTGGTCAGCATGTACAGCGCGGGCGAGTGGCGCGACACGCCGCTGTACGTGCGCGAAGACATGGCGGGCGGTGACGTGGTGACGGGCCCCGCCATCATTTCCGAGCCCAACCAGACCACCGTGGTGGAACCGGGCTGGCAAGCGGAATTGACGTCGCAAGACCATTTCGTGATCCGCCGCATCGAAGCGCGCGCGGATCGTCGCAGCATCGGCACGCAGGCCGATCCAGTCATGCTGGAGGTGTTCAACAACCTGTTCATGTCGATTGCCGAGCAGATGGGCTACCGCCTGCAGAACACGGCGTACTCGGTGAACATCAAAGAGCGCCTGGACTTTTCCTGCGCGATTTTCGATTCGCAGGCCCGCCTGATCGCCAACGCGCCGCACATGCCGGTGCACCTGGGGTCGATGGGCGAGTCGGTGCGCACGGTGATGAACGCCAACGCCGGGCGCATGATGCCGGGCGATGCCTATGTGGTGAACGATCCTTACCATGGCGGCACGCACTTGCCGGACGTGACCGTTATCACACCCGTGTTCGATCACGCCGGCCGCGAAATCCTGTTCTACGTCGGTTCGCGTGGCCACCACGCGGATATCGGCGGGACCACGCCGGGCTCCATGCCGCCGGATTCGAAGACGGTGGAAGACGAGGGCGTGCTGTTCACTAATTTCCAGCTGGTCAAGAACGGCGAATTCCGCGATCAGGCCGCACGCGACATCCTGGGCTCGGGCCGCTGGCCCGCGCGCAATCCGGATCAGAACATTGCCGACATGCACGCGCAGATCGCCGCCAACGAAAAGGGCGTGCAAGAACTGCTGCGCATGTGCGACCACTTCGGGCTGGACGTGGTGCGCGCCTATATGGGCCACGTGCAGGACAACGCCGAAGAAGCGGTGCGCCGGGTGATTTCGGTGCTGAAAGACGGCAGCTACGAATACCCGCTGGACAACGGCGCGGTGATCCGCGTGGCCGTGAAGGTGGACACGCAGGCACGCAGCGCGGTGGTCGATTTCACCGGCACATCGCCGCAGCTGGACAACAACTTCAACGCACCCGGCGCAATCGCCGTGGCGGCGGTGCTGTATGTGTTCCGCACGATGGTCAACGACGACATTCCGCTGAACGATGGCTGCCTTGCGCCGCTGTCGATCATCTTGCCGGAAGGTTCGATGCTGCGCCCGAACCCGCCCGCATCGGTGGTGGCGGGCAACGTGGAAACGTCGATGTGCATCGTCAACGCGCTGTATGGTGCGCTGGGGGTGCTGGCGGCCAGCCAAGGCACGATGAACAACTTCACCTTCGGCAACGCGCGCCATCAGTACTACGAGACCATCTCGGGCGGCACCGGCGCGGGGCCGGTGCGCATCGACGCGGCGGGCCCGCATGACGAAGGGTTTGCCGGCACGTCGGTGGTGCAGGCGCACATGACCAACTCGCGCCTGACGGACCCGGAAGTGCTGGAATTCCGTTTCCCGGTGCGGCTTGAATCGTACGAAATCCGCAAGGGTTCGGGCGGTGCGGGGCGCTATCGGGGCGGCGAGGGTGGCGTGCGTCGGATCCGTTTCCTGGAAGACATGACGGCGGCGATCTTGTCCAACAACCGTCGCTACGCGCCGTTTGGCCTGGCGGGTGGGCAGCCGGGCGCAATGGGCCGGAACTCGATTGAACGGGTGGACGGCACGATTGAAGAGCTGGGTCCGCAAGATAGCGCCCAGCTGCATCCGGGCGACATCTTTGTCGTTGAAACCCCCGGGGGCGGAGGCTACGGCGCGGTGTGACGGCGGTGGGTGTGATGATGTGGTGAACGAGCCGGATCATTCCGGCTCTGACATCACATCCAATGCAATGTCCGCCATCGCGCGGCGGTCATAGACGCGCAGCGTCACGTCATCGTCGCGGATTTCGAACACGGCGGTGGCCAGCGTGTTTTCCCCGTCCGGGTCCGCGGCGTCCGTGCGCAGGATGGGCAGGGCGCCCAGCGTATCGTGCAGCGCGGCCAACAGGTCCGCGCTGCCGGTCCGCGGCGACCAGCCGTCCACGATGCCTTCGATTCTGTTCTGCCGGTCGCGCGATGATTCGGTCACCACCTGGGGTTGCGCGCGGGTCTTGGCGTGAACCATGTGGTTGGCATGGCCGTAGCGCGTGCCGATGTCCAATACCGATACCGCACCCGGCGTCACTTCGGCGCTGATCAGGCGCGGGTCGGTGGCGCTGCCCAGCGTGTGATGAAACCCGCCGGAATGGGGAAGGTCGCGCAACAGCGCGATGGCATCGTCCAAGGTGGCGCAGTCGAGCACGGCGCGCGCCAGGAACATGCGCGGCACGCCGGGTTGGCGTTGGCGGGTGCGCAGGTTGTTGATGGTCTGGACGAGGCCTGCGCGGTTGGCGCCGAAGGTGTGGCCGGGCAAGGATCCCGGGTAATAGAAGCTGACGTAACCGGGCGCGTCGTCCAGCGCCACGTCGACCAGATGGCAGCGTCCATATAGATACGGGTCGCCGTCTTCGTTGTGCCCGATCCAGCGTGCGCCGTCCGCGCCTTTGAGCGCGACGGTCGTGCAGCCGTCGTTCGTGCTGTGCAGCAGGTCGCCACGGCAATTCCAAAGCAGCACGTCCTTGACCGGCATGCGCAGCCCTTCGGCCATGCCTTCCAACTCTTCCCATATCGCGGGTAGCGCGGCCTGCGCATGCTGGGCCAGTTCGTCTACATAAGCATGATCGCGCCAGCGCCGCAGCGCTTCCCAGGTGCTGCTTTGCGCCAGATACACCGACATCAGCGGGCGGGCCAACTTGCCCAGCGCCAGGCCCACCTGACGCCGGTTTCCGGCAATGCGTACATATTTGTAGGGCATGGGGATTCTCCGGGGTGTCATGCGGATTGTAATTTTTCTAAGCTCTGCCGGGTGGGGACGGATGCGTTAAGATCGCCGATAAGCCGCGCCGGACACCCCGGCGCCGCTCAGGAATCATGCCCCTACAACAACCCCGGGGTGCCGACGGTCCCCAAGAGGAGAGTTTCATGATCAAACGTAAAGTCGCCGCCGCCTTGGTCGGCCTGTCCGTGGCCATGTTCGGCGCTGCCTCTGGCGCGCAAGCCCAAGGCAAGGAACTGGTGGTGGCCACCGATACCGCTTTCGTGCCGTTCGAGTTCAAGCAGGGCAATACCTACGTGGGCTTTGACGTAGACCTGTGGGCCGCCATCGCCAAGGAACTCAACCTGAAGTACAAGCTTCAGCCGATGGATTTCAACGGCATCATCCCGGGCCTGCAAACCAAGAATATCGACGCCGCCCTGGCGGGCATTACGATCCGCGACGACCGCAAGAAAGTCATCGACTTCTCGGACCCCTACTATGAAAGCGGCCTGGCCATTCTGGTCAGCGAAAAGAACACCGACATCAAGGACGCCAAGTCCCTGGCCGGCAAGACCGTCGCCGTCAAGACCGGCACCGCCACCGTTGACTTCCTGAAAGCGCAGGTGCCGGACGCCAAGCTGAAACTGTTCCCCAACATCGACAACGCCTACCTTGAACTGGCCACCGGCCGCGTCGATGCCGCGGTGCACGACACGCCCAACGTGCAGTACTACGCCAATTCGGCCGGAAAGGGCCGCGTGAAGGTCGTGGGCTCGGTCAAGAGCGGTGACTTCTACGGCATCGCCTTCCCCAAGGGCAGCGAACTGGTGCCGCAAGTGAACAAGGCGCTGGCCGCGCTGAAGGCCAATGGCCAGTACGACGCCATCTACGAAAAGTGGTTCGGCAAGAAGCCGTAAGCAGATAGCTGTTTTTGGCGCCGCCTGTGGGTACTGCCCGCGCGCGGCGCCGCCATGATGCGGCGCCCGTTGGCGCTTTGGGGGGAATATCGTGGAGTTCGACTGGACTGTAATCGAGAGCGCGTTACCCAATCTGCTTGAGGGTACGCTGATGACCATCAAGATCACGTTCTGGGGATTGTTCGGTGGTTTTCTGCTGGGCGCGCTGTCTGGCGTGACGCGTGCATACGGCAATATCGTCCTGTCGGCCATCGCGCAGGTTTATGTGGCGGTCATTCGCGGCACGCCGATTGTCGTGCAGGTGATGTTCATCTACTTCGCCTTGCCGCTGCTTGCCGATATCCGGGTGGATGCGGAATGGGCGGCCATCGTCACATTGATCATCAACTCGGGCGCCTACATTTCCGAAATCGTACGCGGGGCGCTGTTGTCGGTACACAAGGGACTGAAGGAAGCGGGGCAGGCGATGGGCCTGCCGTTTCACAAGATCTTGTTCCACATCATCGGACCGGTGGCGTTTCGCCGCATGATCCCGCCGCTGGGCAACCAGTGCATCATCAGCTTGAAGGATTCCTCGCTGTTCATCGTGATCGGCGTGGCTGAACTGACGCGCCAAGGCCAGGAGATCATGGCCAGCAACTTCCGCGCCGTCGAAATCTGGTCCGCCGTGGCGATCGTCTACTTGATCTTGACCGGCTTGATGGCGCTGACGCTGCACATGGTGGAAAGAAGGATGCGCATATTATGAGCATGGTTGAATTTCATAACGTCACCAAGAGTTTTGGCGAATCCATGGTGCTGAACGGCATCTCGCTGAACATCGATGCAGGCGAGGTTGTGGTGGTGGTGGGGCCGTCGGGTTCCGGCAAGTCCACGTTCCTGCGGTGCATCAACGTACTGGAAAGCATTAACGATGGCGATCTTCTGGTCGATGGCCTGAGCGTCAAGGGCGACGCCGCGCAGGTGCGCGAAATTCGCCGTGAAGCGGGCATGGTGTTTCAGCAGTTCAACCTTTTCCCGCAGATGACCGCGTTGCAAAACGTGATGTTCGGCCCCGTGCACACGCGCGGCCAAAGTCGCGACGAAGCGCGCGAGCTGGCGATGGGCTTGCTGGACAAGGTGGGGTTGGCCGAACGCATGAACCACTTTCCGTCCGAGCTGTCCGGTGGGCAGCAGCAGCGCGTGGCGATCGCGCGCGCATTGGCCATCAAACCCAAGCTGATGCTGTTCGACGAGCCCACCTCGGCGTTGGATCCCGAACTGCGTCACGAAGTGCTGAAGGTGATGCGCGATCTGGCGGAAGAGGGCATGACGATGGTGGTCGTCACGCACGAAATGGAATTTGCCCGCAAGGTAGGCAGCCGGTTGATCTTCATCGACGCCGGCAAAATCGCGCACGACGGCCCGCCGGCTGAATTGCTGAGCAACCCGCCCAGCCAGCGGTTAAAGGACTTTTTGCAACACGTGGCTTGATCGCGGTGTGGGCGTTAGTCCGGCTTCAGCCCTTGACCCGGACAATCTTCTGCACCTGCGGAACGTGTCGGATGGCGCGGATGACTTGAGCCAGATGCTTGCGGCTGTCGACCTGGATGGTCAGGTGCAGCGACACCGTGGACACCGCGTCATCGTGCATCGTCACGTGCATGATGTTGGCGTCGGCGGCGGTGACTTCCGCCGCCAGCCGGCCAAGCACGCCGCGTTCGTTGCGGGTGATGATGTCCAGGCGCGTGGCCAGGTGCTTGGCCGTGTGCGCGTCCCACGCCACATTGATCCAGCGTTCGGGTTCGCGCAGGCGCTGGCGCATGGCAACCGGGCAGTCGGCGGTATGCACCACCAGCCCGTGGCCCATGCGCATGCCGGCCACGATGGGGTCGCCAGGCAGCGGACCGCAGCAAGGCGCCAACTGCACGGCCTGGCCTTCGTTGCCCTGGATCAGGATGGGAGCGCTGCGCGCCGAGGTCAGTTCGTCAACCGCTGCCGCCGTGGTGGCAACCAGCTGATGTTCGGGCGCAAAGCGGCGGGCCACAACGGCGGCCAGTCGCTTGCCCAGCCCGATATCGGCCAGGATCTCTTCGCGCGAGCTCGCGCCCGTGCTGCGCGCCAGCTTTTGCCAGGCCGGGTCGTCGGTTGCCGGCATCGGCATGTGCAGTTCTTGCAGGGCCTGGCTCAGCAGCCGTTCGCCGAACGCTACCGATTCCTCGTACTTGACGGTACGCAGGTAGTGGCGGATTTCGGAACGGGCGCGGCCGGTACGTACGTAGTTGAGCCACTGTGCGTTGGGGCGCGAGGCGGGCGAGGTCACGATTTCCACCGTGTCGCCGCTGTTCAGTTCAGTGCGCAGCGGCACGAATTCGCCGTTGACCTTGGCCGCCACGGCCTGGTTGCCGATGTCCGTGTGGATGGCGTAGGCAAAGTCCACCGGCGTCGCGCCACGGGGCAGGGAAATGATCTTGCCGCGCGGCGTGAACACATAGACTGCGTCCGGGAACAGGTCAACTTTGACGTGCTCAAGAAATTCGCCGGAATCGCCCGTCTGGCTTTGAATGTCCAGCAGCGATTGCAGCCATTGGTGCGTGCGCTTTTGCAGGTCGTTCAGCGTCAGGTCGGCGCCCTTGTACAACCAGTGCGAGGCCACGCCTTCTTCGGCCACGTGATGCATGTCGCGCGTGCGGAACTGAAATTCCACCGGCGTGCCATAGGGGCCGACCAGCGTGGTGTGCAGGGACTGATAGCCGTTCACCTTCGGAATGGCGATGTAGTCCTTGAACTTGCCGGGCACCGGGCGATACAGCTGATGCAGCGTGCCCAGCGCCAGATAGCATTCGGGCAGCGTGTGCACGATCACGCGAAAGCCATAAATATCGAGCACGTCGGAAAACGACTTTTTCTGGTCCACCATCTTGCGGTAGATGCCATAAAGCGTTTTCTCGCGGCCGGTGACTTCGGCTTCGATACCGGCGGCGGGCAGCGACGCCCGCACCGAATCGGCAATTTTGGTGATGACTTCGCGCCGGTTGCCACGCGCCGCCAGCACGGCCTTGTACAGCACCTGATAGCGGTTCGGGTACATCGCCGCGAAGCACAGGTCCTGCAATTCACGGAACAGCAGGTTCAAGCCCAGTCGATGGGCGATGGGCGCGTAAATATCCAGCGTTTCGCGTGCGATGCGCCGGCGCTTCTCGGGGTTGACCGCGTCCAGCGTACGCATGTTGTGCAGGCGGTCGGCCAACTTGATGAGGATGACGCGCACATCGCGCGCCATCGCCAGCAGCATCTTGCGAAAGCTCTCGGCCTGCTGCTCGGCCTTGGTGGCAAAGTCCAGCCGGTCCAGCTTGGACAGCCCATCGACCAGTTCGGCGACTTCAGGGCCAAATTTTTCGGCAAGCTCGTGCTTGGCGATGCCCTGGTCTTCCATCACGTCATGCAGCAAGGCAGCGGACAACGCGTTGACGTCGAGCTTCCAGCCTGCGCAGATTTCAGTGACGGCGATGGGATGCGAGATGTAGGGCGAACCGCTGGCGCGGAATTGGCCCAGGTGCGCCTGGTCCGCGAAGCGATAGGCTTCGCGCACGCGCTCTACATCTTTGGGATCGAGATAGCTGCCGATGATTTCGGTCAGCGGTGCCAGCGAAGCGACCGGCGAGGCGGTCGCGTCCGCCGCTTCTTGCGCGGCGACGGACGGTGGCGTAGCGGGGTTTTTGCCTTTCTTACCCGTGCGGCGCCCAAGACGGGAGCCGGCACGTAGCGCGGCAAGCAGACCAGATGAAGCGTACTTCAGCCCGGGAAAAGCCATACTTGCCGCCCCCCGAGACTATCAGGTGGGAACTTTACGCAGCATTTCCACGCCGGTTAGGCCGCCCGCGATTTCGCGCAGTGCAGTGACCGTGGGCTTGTCTTTGCTGTCCAGGCGCGGGGCATGGCCTTGCGCCAACTCGCGGGCGCGATACGTCGCGGCCAGCGTGAGCTTGAAACGATTGGGGATTTGATTCAGACAGTCTTCGACAGTGATGCGAGCCATTAGGACACCTGGTGCTGATGGATGATAGGGAGAATGCAGTCGGCTCAATGCTCGGCAGGGATGCCAAGTTGCGAGAACAACTGAGCGTGCCGGGCGGCCTGAGACGAAAAACGCAGCCTTGCGGCACTGACGATTTGTATCAGTTCCGACAAGGCTACGCTAAATTCTTGATTAATAATAACATATTCGCATTCAGGCGCGTGGGCGATTTCGCCGCCCGCTGCCATGAGTCGCCGAGCGATCACTTGCGGCGCATCCTGACCCCGCGCCTTCAACCGGCTTTCCAGTTCTTCGATAGACGGCGGCAACACGAAAATGCCGATCGCGCCCGGAAAACGCTGCTTTACCTGACGCGCGCCTTGCCAATCGATTTCCAGCAGGACATCACGGCCTTCACGCGTTGCGGTGTCGATACGGTCGCGCGGCGTACCGTAGAAATTGCCATGCACTTCGGCCCATTCCAGCAGGTTTTGCGCGTCGCGCATCTCTTTGAAATTGTCGGTCGAAACAAAGCGATATTCGCGGCCGTCTTCTTCGCCGGGGCGGGGCGCGCGGGTGGTGCAGGAGATGGAAAGTTCGATGGAAGGGTCTTGCGCAAGCAAGGCCTTCACCAGGCTGGATTTGCCCGCGCCGCTGGGAGCGACGACCATGAAGACGTTTCCGGGATTGGCGTACATGAATAAGACCGGCGTGTGATGCTAAGACCGGAAGTCTAGCAAATCAGACGGCGGGGCAGGGGAAAACCCGCTGTCACGCCGTCTGATCGCCGTTGCGGTAGCGCCCGGGCCAGGCTAGCCGGCCGGTTTGGCCGCCGCTTGGATCAACTTGCCCCCCGGTGCCGGGGAATCGCTGCCCAACAGGTGCCCGTTGACTTCAATGCCGTAAAGCGAGTCGTCGGAGTCATGGTATTTGGCGCGGGTGGCTGCAACCGAATCCTTGTAACGCGGGTCTTGCGGCCGTTCGTGCGCATTCATGAAATAGGCCACGTCCCAGGCTTCCTGGTCGCTCAGCATGCCGGCTTGACCCAGCGGCATGTTGGCCTTGATGAAGCCCGCCGCGTTGCCGATCTGGTGCATACCGGCGCCCCAGTTGAACGAATCGGCGCCCCACAACGCGGGGAACACCCAGTGTTTGCCGTTCTTCTGGCCCTGGCCTTGCGCTCCGTGGCACACCGCGCAGTACTGCCCATAGACCTCGCTTCCGCGCACGTAGTCGGCCTTTTGCGCGGGCGCGGGCAGTTTGCGATATCCCTGGCCTTCCAGCACTACGCCGGTGGGTGCCTTGCTGGCCAGCCAGAACATATAGCTTTGCAACGCGACCAGCGTGGAATCGTCCGCCGCCGGGGCCTTGCCGTTCATGCTGAAACGAAAACAGCCCTGTAGCCGTTCCGCCAGGGTGTTGACGTGTTCGTTCTTGGCGCGATAGGCCGGGTACAACACGTACGCGGCCCACATCGGCGCTGAATCCGGGCGGCGGCCGGCGTCCAGATGGCAGCTGGCGCAGGTCAGGTCGTTGCCCACAAATTTGCCTGCCATTTGCGGGGTGTGCAGGAAAATCTGCTCGCCCTGGCGCACGATCTTGCCAAATTCGGTGTCGGGCAGCGACGATGCCGAGGGCGGTGTGAAGGCAGGGCGCGGTTCGGCGGCCTGCGCATTCGCAGCAGCGAACAGTCCTAGGGCGATGGCGCCCAGAAGCACGGCACGGCGGAGGGGGGCGGACGATATGTCCGAGCCGGGGTCGATGGCGGCTTGGCGCGCATCGGAGGACATGGCGGTCCGGGCGGGTACAAACATCATGGGCGAGCTCCCGGTGCGGCCGGCGCTTGAGCCGCCAGCAAATCGGCGGCCTTGGGCAGGCCGGCGTAATAGCCGGAAACGGCGTCGATCTCGGCATCGGTCAGCCGTGTCGCCACCGCCGGCATCAACGCAAGCGGCCCCGGCGGACGTTGCCCTTGGCGCCAGGCGCGCAGTTGGCCGGCAATGTATGCGGCCGGTTGGCCAGCCAAACCGGGGAAATTCTCGCCCACGCCGATGCCGCCAGGGCCGTGGCACTGATTACAGGCCGGGACGTTTTTGTCCCACGCTCCGCGCGTGGCCAACCACGCGCCCGTGTCGGCGGGCGTGACGGGATGCATGGCCGTGGCGGCCAGGCGGTCAATGTTCAACGGCGACGGCAACGACGCGTAATAGCGTGCCACCGCCGCTTGTTGCTCGGGATCCAGCGCCTTCGCGGTCGCCGCCATAACCGGGCTCACTCGCGACCCGTTGGCCATCGCTTGCAGTTGCTCGGTCAGATACTTGGCGCCGATGCCCGCCAACTGCGGGAAACCCGCAGCGGGATTGCCTTCACCGCGTGCGCCGTGACAGGTCACACAGGCCGGCGCGCCATTCGCGCCTTGCATGCTGATTTGCTTGCCGTCGGGGCCAGCCGCGCCCTGCGCCTGTGCGGCAGCAACGCCCGCCAAGCTCAAGAGCAACGCGGCGGGTAAGGACCGTGGGGTCATGGTTGCCTGCTCCGATATTGTTATTGACTATGGGTAATAAGCTAATTACCTCAGATTATATAAAGACTTGTGACATATCTGCGCATTTGTCTGATTTCGCGCGCGTGCTCCACTCGCTTCCTCTCGTAGGAAGCGAGCCGGAACTGTGTCTGGTTTGGAAACTTTGCTTGCAGCATCGCGCTAATGATTGCGGTAGCATCTCGCCGATTGATAACAAGGAGAATCCGATGCACGCAAACGAGATCGAACCACCACGCGTGGCTCTGGTAACCGGTGCAGGGACGGGAATTGGCCGCGCTGTGGCGCTGGAATTCCTGGCGCAGGGCTATCGGGTCGTGCTGGCGGGACGCCGCCGCGACCCGCTGGAAGCAACCCGCACGGCAGCGGGCGAAGACGGCGTGCGAGCGCTGGTGGTGCCGACCGATGTATCGGACGAGCATGCGGTGCGTGATCTTTTCGACACGACGCAGCGCGAATATGGCCGGCTGGATGTGCTCTTTAATAACGCGGGGCGCGGGGCACCCGCCATGCCCATCGAAGAACTGCCCGTGTCGGTGTGGCGCGAAGTCGTCGACACCAACCTGACCGGCATGTTCCTGTGCGCGCAAGCGGCTATCCGTGTGATGAAGGCACAGACGCCGCAGGGCGGCCGCATTATCAACAACGGGTCGATTTCGGCGCACGCGCCGCGTCCGTTCTCGATCGCCTACACGGCGACCAAGCACGCCGTGACCGGGCTGACCAAATCGATTTCGCTGGATTGCCGGCCGTATGGCATTGCCTGCGGGCAGATCGACATCGGCAATGCGGCTACCGACATGACCGAGCGCATGGCAAACGGTATCTTGCAGGCCGACGGCAGCACCAAGGTCGAGCCGCGCATGGACGTCGCGCACGTGGCGCAGGCAGTTGCCGCCATGGCGCGCCTGCCGCTGGACGCCAACGTGCAGTTCATGACCATCATGGCCACCAACATGCCATTCGTGGGGCGGGGCTGAATGCGGCACAGCCTGCCGGAAAATTTCTCGACAGGCTGGTTACTTACCCCTGATCGTCAGGCGCCAGGCAGGCGCCTTTTTTTCGCCCGTGTCTTGAGGCGACCTATCGCGACGCTTGGGCCAGCATCTGGCCCTGGGTGGTGTCCAGATAACGTCGTGCGCCGACGTAGCGCTTGGTCCAGTAAGGGTTCTTCATCTCGTCAACGCGCACCTTCGTGCCACGGCGGGGAGCATGAACGAACTTGTTCTGGCCAATATAGATGCCGACGTGCGAGGTGACGCCGCGACCGCGCGTGGCAAAAAATACCAGGTCACCGGGACGCAGTTCTTTTTTGTTGGCGACGGATTTTCCCTCGCTGCGCTGGGCACGCGCCGTGCGGGGCAGTTCCAGACCGGCGATTTCGCGGAAAACGTACAGCACCAGGCCGCTGCAATCAAAACCTTCGGCGTCGTCGCCACCCCAGCTGTACGGCGTGCCGATGGCGTCCAGGCCGGCTTGCACGACGCGTTCACTCAAGGTGGGAACGGTGGGCTCTTGCGCCAGGCGCAGGCCGCTGAGCGTCGGGCGGGCTTGTGCGGCGGGCAGCGACGCCTGCGCGGCGTTGGGAAGCCACGAGAGGGTCAGTGCAAAAAGGGGGGCTGACAGGAAAACGGGAATGCGGAAATTGGCAAATCGGACTTTTCGCGTGGGCGGAGTCATTACGTCACTTCAAAAATCGGAGTAGGCGGCATGGCTTTGCCTAAGGGGGCAAGCCGGCGGAAAGGGGGCGTTCCGGGCCACGCAAGCCACGGAAGCCGTTGAATTATAATGGAATAAAGTTTCATTACATTTGTAGTGCAATGCAGCATTATCAGCGTTCCATCGTTACTGCCGCCCGGGGAGACGATGTAACGGGCGCAGCAAATTCGGGACTGGCGCAACGAGCGGGGCTGCGGCGGGGCAGTGGCAAATATGACGCTTCATGCGGGATCGGCTCGGGCATAATCGACCGCATCGGCGCTTGTGGGCCTGAGTTGTGGGCCCGAGTTACCCAGGGCGCCGAGCAAACCGATAAGACAGATAAGAAGCGGAGTAGAGCTCAATGATGAATGCAGTACACCCCGTGTCTTCCATGAACCGGCCCGATGCCTTGCCCTTTGAACCCTTTCAGGACGCCCGTGCCGCCGTCGCCCGGCTGGCCGAAATCTACGCGCGCAACACGGCATTCCTGCGTGCGGCTTTTCGCGACGTGCTGAAGGAAGGGGCGAAGGAACACGCAAAGGAAGGCGCAGAGGACGGCGCGAAGGAAGGCAGCGGTAGCGCACCCGAGCGTGCGCGGGCCTACTACCCGGCGATCCGTATCGTGGTCGAAACCTACGACCCCATCGACACCCGCCTGTCGTACGGCCACGTGGCCGAGCCCGGCATCTACCAGACCACCATCACCCAGCCCGAGCTGTTTCGCGACTACCTGATCGAGCAGGTCGGCCAGTTGCTGCAAAACCATCGCGTGGCGGTCGAGGTCGGCGAGTCCGATTCGCCCATCCCGCTGCATTTCGCCTTCCCTGAAGGCGCGTATGTCGAGGGCGAGCACCTTGAAGCGCTGAAGCGCCCGCTGCGCGACCTGTTCGACGTGCCCGACCTGGCCGTCACCGATGACGCCATTGTCAACGGTTCCTGGCGCGGCAAGGACGGCGAACCCAAGCCGCTTGCCCCGTTCACCGCCCAGCGCGTCGACTATTCGCTGCATCGCTTGCAGCACTACACGTCGACGGCGCCGGCGCATTTTCAGAACTTTGTGCTGTTCACCAATTACCAGTTCTACGTTGACGAGTTCTGCGCCCGCGCCCGTGCGCTGATGGCCAGCGGCAACGAAGACTACGAGATGCTGGTCGAGCCGGGCAACCGCATCACCCGACGCGGCGAAAACGGCCCGGGCGACGAAGGCCAGGGGGTGCGCCTGCCGCAAATGCCCGCCTATCACCTCGTGCGCGGCGACCATTCCGGCATCACGTTGGTCAATATCGGCGTGGGCCCGTCCAACGCCAAGACCATCACCGACCACATCGCCGTGCTGCGTCCGCATGCCTGGCTGATGCTGGGCCATTGCGCCGGCCTGCGGGATTCCCAGCGCTTGGGCGACTACGTGCTGGCTCACGGCTATGTTCGTGAAGACCACGTGCTGGATGCCGACCTGCCCACGTGGGTGCCCGTGCCCGCGCTGGCCGAAGTGCAGGTAGCGCTGGAACAGGCCGTGCAGGAAGTGGCGGGGCTGTCGGGCTGGGATTTGAAGCGCATCATGCGCACGGGCACCGTGGCCACCATTGACAACCGCAACTGGGAACTGCGCGACCACGTTGAACTGGTCGAGCGTTTTGCGCAGTCGCGCGCGATTGCGCTGGACATGGAATCGGCCACCATTGCCGCCAACGGTTTCCGCTTCCGGGTGCCGTACGGCACGTTACTGTGCGTGTCAGACAAGCCTCTGCATGGCGAACTGAAACTGCCAGGCATGGCCAGCGTGTTCTATCGCAGGCAGGTCAATCAGCATCTAGAAATTGGCATCCGCGCCCTGGAGCGCCTGCGGGACATGCCGCCGGAACGGTTGCATTCCCGCAAGCTGCGCACCTTCATGGAAACGGCCTTCCAGTAGGCGCGATCCGTCCCCAAACGGCCGCCAATTTTCGAGGCGGGTCCGTTTGCGCTATTCTCGCGCGTTGCTCGGTAATCCCAGGCTTTCGCGAGATCTCCGCGCGGACGCCTTCAAGACGTGAAGGAATGAATTTTGGCTCCATCGGAACACGATGATCGCCGCTCCGGCGGCACGCGCGCAGCGAAGGCAAACCCGCCTTCCGAGCTGCGGCGCACCTTGTCCGCACGCCATCTGACAATGATCGCGGTGGGCGGGTCCATCGGCACCGGCCTGTTCGTGGCGTCCGGCGCCACCATTGCTCGCGCGGGCCCGGGCGGCGCGCTGCTGGGCTATGTGCTGATCGGCGTGATGGTCTATTTTCTGATGACCAGCCTGGGCGAACTGGCCGCCGCCATGCCCGTGTCGGGCTCATTCTCCACGTACGGCGCGCGCTACGTCGAAGACGGTTTCGGCTTCGCGCTGGGCTGGAACTATTGGTACAACTGGGCGGTGACGGTGGCCGTGGACCTGGTGGCGGCGCAGCTCGTCATGGCCTACTGGTTTCCCGACGTGCCCGGCTTCTACTGGAGCGCCTTGTTCCTGGCCATCACCTTCGGCCTGAACGCGATGTCGGCGCGCGGTTTTGGCGAAGCGGAATTCTGGTTCGCGCTGATCAAGGTCGTGGCGGTGCTGGGTTTTGTGGCAATGGGCGTGATGATGCTGCTGGGCATCATCCGTGGCGGCGAAACGGGCGGGTTGGCAAATTGGACGGTGGGCGACGCGCCCTTCGCCGGTGGCTTTGCCGCGCTGATCGGCGTGGCGATGGTGGTGGGCTTTTCGTTCCAGGGCACCGAATTGATCGGCATTGCCGCGGGCGAATCCAAGGACCCCGCGCGCAACCTGCCGCGTGCCGTACGCCAGGTGTTCTGGCGCATCCTGCTGTTCTACGTCATGGCCATCCTGGTGATCGGCCTGCTGATCCCGTACACCGATCCGCACCTGCTGCGCAACGATGTCGAAGACATCAGCGTCAGTCCGTTCGCGCTGATCTTTGAACGCGCCGGCCTGCTGGGCGCGGCGTCCGTCATGAACGCCGTGGTGCTGACTTCGGTGCTGTCCGCCGGCAATTCGGGCATGTACGCCGCCACGCGCATGCTTTACAGCCTGGCCCGCGAGGGCAAGGCGCCGCGCATTTTTGGCCGCATTTCGCGCAATGGCGTGCCGTTGTGGGCGCTGCTGGCGACCACCGTCGTTGCCGCCCTGTGCTTCTTCACGTTTATCTTCAGCCCGAACGCGGTGTACATCTGGCTGTTGAACACCTCGGGCATGACGGGTTTCATCGCGTGGCTGGGCATCGCCATCAGCCATTACCGGTTCCGGCGCGGCTACGTCAAACAAGGTCACAGCCTGGCCGATCTGCCGTATGTGTCGCCGTTCTTCCCCTTTGGTCCGATTTTTGCCTTTGTACTGTGCCTGATCATCACGCTGGGCCAGAACTATCAGGCGTTCCTGCAAGACCGCATTGATTGGGGCGGCGTGGTGGCCACGTATATCGGCATCCCGCTGTTCCTGTTGATCTGGCTGGGTTATCGCGTGACGCGCGGCTCGCGTTTCATCAGCTACCGCGACATGCGTTTCCCGGATGCGCGGGCGCGCAGCGAATATCTGGATTCCGCCCTGCGGGGCGAACCGGCAGCTGGCGAGGCGCGCTAGCCGTTCGTCGCCCCATGACAACCGCCCTTAGATAATGTTCTTTTCAAGCAGGGGGCGGTTGTCCAAAACGCGCTGAAAAGACAGGGCGGACAAGTCCAGGCTGCGGTAGGCGCCGAACCGTAGCAGCTCTGCGATACCGCGCCCGGTGGCGGGCGCCTGCTGAAGCCCGTGGCCCGAAAAGCCGTTGGCGAAGTACAGGTTGGGGCAATCGGGATGGGCGCCGATGATGGCGTTGTGGTCGAACACGTTCATTTCGTAATAGCCGGCCCAGGCGCTGCGCACGCGCACGGCCTCGAACGCGGGCACCCGGGCGGCAAGCGCCGGCCAGACGTGGCTGTCGAACGCTTCAAGTTGGGCGTCAAGCGGCATGTCGTCGGCGTCATCCGCCGCGTCGGGCGAATAACCGCATAGAAATTTGTCGCCGTCCGGACGAAACCAGATGCCCGACGGGTCAATCAGCAAGGGGCAGAGCGGCAAGGTTTGCGGGCAGCTGAAGCTGAACACGGTACGCCGCCGGGCGCGCACGGGCAGGTCTATGCCGGCCCATTGGGCCACGCGTGCCGCCCACGGGCCCGCGGCGTTGATGGCCACATCGCAGGGCAGGGCGGCACCGTGGCTGGTCCAGACCCCGTTCACACGCGCGCCTTCGCGCAGCAGGCCCACGGCTTGCGCACGCCGGTACGTCGCGCCTTGCGCTATCGCCTTCTGGCGTAGCGCCTGCATCAGCCCGTAGCCATCGAACCAGCCTTCGCCCGATAGCCCCAGCGCGCCCAGCGCCAGGTCCGCGGTGTTCAGCCAGGGGAATCGCGCTTGCAATTGAACCGGCTCAAGCAAGGCGACGTCAACGCCGTGCGCGCGCTGCGTGGTGTAGTTGCTTTGCAGCGTGTCGCAGCCGGCGGCGCTGGCCAGGTAAAGATAGCCGGGCTCGGTCAAGCCGATATCGGGCGCCGGGTCTTCTACAAACAACGTCGTGGCCAGTTCGCGCAAGAACGCAATGCCCATTTGAGACATGCCGATATTGACGGGCGTCGAAAACTGCTGGCGAATGGAACTGGCCGAGAGCGCGGACGAAGCCCGCGCGTACGTCGGGTCACGTTCAAGCACGGTAACGTCGAAATCGTGTGGGGTTTGGCTTAGAAAGTAAGCGATAGAGCTGCCAACGGCTCCTCCGCCAATGATGACGACGCGCTGCAAGGCTTTTAGTCCCGTTGGTGTCCAGGGCCGACTCGGTGTAGCAGCAGCTTGACGCCTTCTTTGCAGCGGCGCAAGCCCTTGCGTGTGCGGGGCCAAGAAGCCCGTCGGGCGGGGCGGCGCTTACGGCGACACGCGACATTGCTCCAGCATCCAGGCGCCGAATTCGCGCACCAGCGGCGATTCGGCCTGGGTGTGGGGATAGACGAAGTAGTAGGCGTCGGCGCTGCTGAGCGCTTGGGGAAACAGCTGAATCAGTTCGCCGGTGTCCAGTTCGCGTTCCACCAGAAAGCGGGGCAGCAGGGCCGCACCCAGGCTGGAGGCGGCCGCTTGCGCCAGCATGGACGCCTGCTCGAACTGAGGGCCCTGCATCGCGCGCGCCGCGCTGGCGCCGTGTTGGTCAAACCACGACGCCCATTGTGCGGGGCGGGATGTCTGGTGCAGCAGCACGACGTTGGACAAGTCCGCGATGTGCCGGATACCGTGCAGGCGTTGATAGCGGGGGCTGCTGACGGCGATGACCTCTTCGTGCATCAGGTACTCGCACACGGCGCCGGCCCAGTAAGGCGCACCGAAATGGATGGCCGCGTCAAAAGGCTCTTGCGAGAACTCGAAGGGCAGGGTGCGCGACGTGAAGTTGATGGTGACGTCGGGCTTGCGCGCCATGAAGTCACCCAGGCGCGGAATCAGCCAGCGGGTGCCCAACGTGGGCAGCACCGCCAGGTTGAGCTGGTCGCGGCGGGTGCAGGCCATGGTGCGGCGGGTGGCTTCGGACAGTTGGTGCAGCAGGATGCGCACCTCGGACGCGTAGGCGCGGCCAGCATCGCTTAAGACCACCCGCTGGCGCACGCGGTGGAACATCGTTACGCCCAGCTGGGTTTCAAGTTGGTGGATCTGGCGCGATACGGCGCTTTGGGTCAGGTGAAGCTCGTCCGCCGCGCGCGACACGCTGTTGCGCCGGGCGACTGCTTCGAAGGCCAGCAGGTTGGCGACGGGCGGCAGAAAGGTCTTGCGGAACATGGGGCTTCCTAATGGAGACAGCCTTGGGATACAGCCTTGACGTAAACCCCCCATGACAACACGGCCTTGCCAGCGACCCTATAGGAAAAGTCTGGAATGCAAAGAGGCCGCTCGCGCGGCCTCCCGATTTCTCATCAAGCCGCTACCGCTTATTCGATGTTCTGCGCCTGTTCGCGCATCTGCTCGATGAGCAGCTTCAGGTCCATGGCGGCGCGCGTGACTTCCATGCTGCCTGCCTTGGAACCCAGCGTATTGGCTTCGCGGTTCATTTCCTGAAACAGGAAATCCAGGCGCTTGCCGGCACTGCCGGCGTTTTTCTTACCCGAGGCGGATTTGCCGCCGCCGTCGGTCAGCAGGTGGCGCAATTCTTCCAGATGAGAACGCAGGCGCGACAGTTCTTCGGCAACGTCGATACGCAGCGCAAACAGATTGGCTTCCTGCGACAGGCGTTCGGACAGCTCCGTGCCCGAGATGTGTGTGAAGCCGCCGGGAAAGGCCGATTCCACACTTTCGCGCAGTTTGGCGGCCAGCTTGTCGCGGTGGTCGGACAGCAGTTGCGGCAGATGAGCCTGCACGATATCGACCACGCCGGCGACGCCGTCGGCGCATTCACGCATCATGCCCGCCAGGCGTTCGCCTTCGCGCGCGCGGCCCTCTTGCAGTTGGGTCAAGGCCTGCTGCGCGGCTTGCAGGCAGGCCGCGCCCCACACCTGCGGGTCCAGCGCGTCGTTGCCGCGTTGGCCGGGCCAGTTGAACAATTCCACCAGCCGGGGCGGCGCGATGTCAGGAACGATGCGGCGCGCGGCCTGCAATTGTTCCGCCAGGCTTTCCAGCCACGTCGGATCCAGCTTGGACAGGTCGGTGCTGGCGTTGCGCGTGAATGACACCCGGATCTCGACCTTGCCGCGCGCCAGATTGGCGGTCAGCAGCTCGCGCAGCGGCGTTTCAACATGCCGCAACTCGTCGGGCAACCGGAAATACAAATCAAGGAAGCGGCTGTTGACGCTGCGCAGTTCAATGGCAAGCGTGCCTTGTTCTAGGTCTGCTCGGGCGTTGCCGAATGCGGTCATGCTGCGAATCATGGTCGTGTCCTGGTAAAGCTGGGGTAAGAGCCGGTTGCGCCGGGGCCCGCGGTGCCCCGGAAAAGGGGGCGGGTCTGTGTATTCAACCGGATATATCGCGGCAGGATACTCCAAGCGGGAATTTCCTGCGGCGCCTGCCCGTACAATGCCGCGAACCAATATCTAGACTGGAGTTTGCCTGTGACCACTACGCCCACCATCGCCCGTCCGTCCGGCCGCGCTGTAGACGAACTGCGGCCGTTCAGCCTGGAACGCGGCTTTACGCGCTATGCCGAAGGCTCGGTGCTGGTCAAGGCCGGCGACACACACGTGCTGTGCACCGCCAGCGTGTTGGAGAAAGTGCCGCCGTTTCTGAAGGGTAAAGGCGAAGGCTGGGTCACGGCGGAATACGGCATGCTGCCGCGCGCCACCCACACGCGTGGCGATCGTGAAGCCGCCCGTGGCAAGCAAAGTGGCCGTACGCAGGAAATTCAACGCCTGATCGGTCGCAGCCTGCGCGCCGTGTTCGACATGCGCGCACTGGGCGAACGCACGCTACATCTGGATTGCGACGTGTTGCAGGCCGACGGCGGCACGCGCTGCGCCAGCATTACGGGCGCGTGGGTGGCGGCGGCCGATGCCGTGGCCTTGCTGATGAAGCGTGGCGACCTGGCCGTCAACCCGATCCGCGACGCGGTGGCCGCCGTGTCGGTGGGCTTGGTGCAAGGGCGTTCGGTGCTGGACCTGGACTACCAGGAAGATTCCGCCTGCGACGCCGACGTCAACGTCATCATGACGGGCAGCGGGGCTTTTGTTGAAGTGCAGGGCACCGGCGAAGGCGCCACGTTTACCCGCGCCGAACTGGACACCATGCTGGTGCTGGCCGAAAACGGCATCGCCAGCCTGGTCCGCGCCCAGCGGGCCGCGCTGGTGTAAGCGGCAGGCATGAAAAGGGATCCGGGCAACGTCTGCGCGGATCCCATAACGTATGCGGGCATACCGGTACCGGTTTTTGCCCGTATCAGCCGGGCAGCAACGCGCCCAGCTTGTCGATTTTCTCCAAGCCCCAGATTGACGCGATCAGCGTGCGCAGCTCCGCTTCCGTTGCCGCGCCGGCGTAGCGGCCCAGGCTTAGCGTCTTGTCTTCGATTTCCGCGCGGCTCAAGGTATTGCCCGGGTCGCCCTTCGGCTCATCGACGCGGCCTTGCAGCGTGCGGCCATCTTGCGTGGTCACGGTGACCTTGCCGATCCAGCGTTGCGGATAAGCCTTGTCCACTTCATCGTCCAGCACCATTTCGACCTTGCCCCGGAACGCCGCCACGGCCGGGTCGTCTAAGCCGGCATCAAATTCAGCCAGCCCTGCGCGCCCCTGGCGGGCGATCAGCCCTAGCACCGTTCCCATCGAAAACTTGGACTGATGCACCGTCTGCGGGTTGACGACGGGTCCCAGCACGTCGATGGCGCCCTGATGCACATGCGCCACCACGCGCGCCACGTCGGATTCGGCCAACTTGTGCTCGCGCAGCACTTGTTGCAGCGCATCCGCCGCCGGGTGCGTATGACGGCACGATGCATGGAACTTGAACGAGGTCTCGGCCAGCGCCCAGCGTTCGCCCAGGCGGTCGCACAGCTTGGACGGGTCCGCGTCGGACGACATGCCGGCCGCCATGCCTTGCGGACCTTCCAGGATGTGGCGCGCGCCTGTGAAGCCTTCGCGCGCCAGATACGCGGCGGTGATGCCGTCCGCCGCCGCCTTGGCCGTGTGCAACTGCTTGGAGTCGGCGGCATCGCGCAGAAATTCCCACAGCCCGGCGGCCTGCGTGCCCGCCGAACCCAATGCGTGCAGCATCTGTTCGGGCGTCAACTTCAGCAGGCGGCCGGTGGTGACGGCGGCGGCCAGCGTGCCCGCCGTGCCCGTCGTGTGAAAAATCTTGTAGTGCGAACGTCCTAGAAATTCCCCCACGCGGATGCCGACTTCGTAGCCGGCCACGGCGGCGACCAGCACGTCGCGGCCCGAACTGCCCAGAGCCTGGGCCACGGCCAAGGCGGGCGGGAATACCACGGCGGCAGGGTGGAACACCGAGCCGTTGTGCACGTCGTCCTGCTCCACCACGTGGGCGGCGGCCGCGTTCACCATGGCGGCGAACAGCGGCGTGGTGCGGCGCCGCGTGATCAGCACTTCGCTGGGGCCGTCGGCCGGACCCATGGCGGCTGCGTAGCGGTCGATGGCTTGCACCGCGCGCGCCGAGGCGCCGGCAAGTATCGACGCCAGGCAATCCAGCAGCAGGTCTTCGGCGCGGCGCAATACGGGCGCGGGGATGTCTTCGTAACGCAGGTTGGCCGCAAAGGCGGCAAGCTCGGCGCTCAGGTGGGGCGTGTCGTTGGCGGCGGTCATGGTCCGGGGCAGTTGGTGTTGGCGTCGGGTCAGAACGAGCGGGGCAGACCCAGGATGTGTTCGGCGACGTAGGACAGGATCAGGTTCGTCGATATCGGCGCCACCTGGTACAGCCGCGTCTCGCGGAATTTGCGTTCTACGTCGTACTCGGTGGCAAAGCCGAAACCGCCGTGAAATTGCAGGCAGGCGTTGGCCGCTTCCCACGACGCGTCGGCGGCCAGCAGCTTGGCCATGTTGGCCTGCGCGCCGCAGGGTTGGTGCGCGTCGAACAGGCGGCAGGCTTCATAGCGCATCAGGCTGGCGGCTTCGACGTTGATGTGGGCGCGCGCGATGGGAAACTGCACGCCCTGGTTCTGGCCAATGGGGCGGCCGAACACCATGCGTTCCTTGGCGTAGGCGGTGACCTTGTCCACGAACCAATAGCCGTCGCCGATGCATTCGGCGGCGATCAGCGTGCGTTCGGCGTTCAGGCCATCCAGGATGTACTTGAAGCCCTTGCCTTCTTCGCCGATCAGGTTTTCGACGGGGATTTCCAGGTTGTCGAAAAACAGTTCATTGGTCTCGTGATTGACCATGTTCGGAATGGGCCGGATCGTCATGCCGTGCTTGACGGCATGATGCAGGTCCACCAGGAAGATCGACATGCCTTCGGACTTGCGGGTGACCTGGTCCAGCGGCGTGGTGCGTGCCAGCAGGATCATCAGGTCGGAATGCTGCACGCGCGAGATCCAGACCTTCTGGCCGTTGATGACGTAGCGATCGCCACGGCGCACGGCGGTGGTCTTGATCTTGGTGGTATCGGTGCCGGTGGTGGGTTCGGTAACGCCCATCGATTGCAGGCGCAGCTCGCCGGCGGCGATGCGCGGCAGGTACTCGCGCTTCTGCGCTTCGGACCCGTGGCGCAGCAAGGTGCCCATGTTGTACATCTGGCCGTGGCAGGCGCCGGAGTTGCCGCCGCTGCGGTTGATTTCTTCCATGATGACCGACGCTTCGGTCAGCCCAAGGCCCGAGCCGCCGTACTCCTGAGGGATCAGCGCGGCCAGCCAGCCGGCCTCGGTCAGTGCGCGGACAAAGTCCTCGGGGTAGCCGCGTTCTTCATCGATCTTGCGGAAATACTCTGACGGAAATTGCGCGCAAAGGTCGCGCACGGCTTCGCGGATGTCCTGATAGTCGTGTGAGGCGTGGGGCATAGGGTTGCTGTGATAGGCAAAAGGAGGGTTCGGTTCAGCATCGAATGTGCCGCATGGGCGCCGTGCTGCCAATTCACAATTGCTTAATACGGGGTTCCTGTTCGCAAAAGCGCGTTCATGACGAGCGTGCGTTCCACCATCGGGCGGCGGCGCCGTCAGTTGTGTCAAGAAATTGCCAAACTGGGTGTCCATAATCCGTGGCACTGCGCCTCCGGGCGCCTGGTTATAGACGGATGGATATGCGTAAAAATCTCAGGGTCACCACGGCGGTATCGGCCATTCTGGCGTTGTTCGTACTGCTGTTTGCCATAGCGGCCGGAGCCGGCATCGCCGTCCTGCGCGAGAACCGGGCGGATATCGAAGCCTTGGGCCGGGGCAGCGTGGAACGCGCCAGCGACCTGGCCGAACTGACCAGCCGGCTGTTCCAGGCGCGCGCGGCGTTGACCGACGCCAAGACCAGCATGGAAGGCGGGCTTGAAGACGCCCGTAACGCGTCGCTGGCGCAGGCGGACGCGCTGCTCAAGCAGGCCGGCGCCAGCCTGGCGCGGCTACGTGCCAACCCGGACACCAGCGCGCAAGGCGGTGCACTGTTCGACCAGATGCTGGCCGCCCATGCCGCCTTCGCCGACCAGACCTTGGCGCCCATGCTCAGCGCTATCCAGGGCTGGAACGGCATCGAGGTGAATCGGTTGGTGGACAAGGTCCTGCCCGCCAGCGGCGCGGCCTACGTGAAGCAGGCGGACGGCTACCAGCGCTATGCGCGCGAGCAGGGCCAGGCCGCCGTGGCCGATGCCAGCCGCACGCTGGAACGGGTAAGCGTGGTGGCCGCCACCGTGCTGGCGGTGGTGCTGCTGCTGGCCGCGCTGATCCGCTTGGCGTTCCGGCGCGGCATCCTGCGGCCGCTGAACGAGGCGGGCGCGCATTTTGATCGCATCGCCGACGGCGACCTGACGGGCGACATTGCCATGCGCGGCGACAACGAGATCGGCGTGTTGTATTCGGCGATGCGTCGCATGCAGACGGGGCTGTCGGCGGCGGTCGCCTCCGTGCGCCGGGGCGTCGAGGAAATCCATACCGGCTCGGGCGAGATCGCGGCGGGTGGCGCCGATATGTCCGACCGCACCGCGCGCCAGGCCGGCTCGTTGCAAGAGGCCGCCGCCAATATGACGCAGTTGGCGCACACCGTGCAGGTCACGGCAGGCAACGCCGACCTGGCCAGCCGGCAAGCGCAAAGCGCCACGCAGTTGGCCAAGCAGGGCGGCCGCGCGGTGGATGAAGTGGTGCAAAGCATGCAGGGCATTGCGGACAGCGCGCGCCGCATTGGCGAAATTGTGGGCGTCGTCGACAGCATCGCCTTTCAGACCAACATCCTGGCGTTGAATGCGGCGGTTGAGGCCGCGCGCGCGGGCGAGCAGGGCAAAGGGTTCGCGGTGGTTGCGGGCGAAGTGCGTTCACTGGCGCAACGTAGCGCTCAGGCCGCCAAAGAGATCAAGGGCTTGATCGACGACTCCGCCCTGCGCGTGGAGGCCGGCGTGCGGCAGGTGAATCTGGCGGGCGACACCATGCGCGACATGGTGGTGTCGGTGGATCGGGTAACCCAGATCGTCGCCGAAATTTCCAGCGCGACGGCCGAGCAGGCCGCCGGCATCGCCTCGGTGAACGACGCGGTGGCGGACATTGAACGGTCTACGCAGGAAAACGCCGCCATGGTCGAACAGACGGCGGCCGCGGCAGCCGCCCTGGAAGCCCAGGCGCAAGGCCTGCGCCGCGCGGTGGCCGTGTTCCAGATCGAACAGGCGGCGCGCAACGCCGCCGCCGTTCAGGCATCCGTGGGCGGATTAATCGGACAGCTGGGACAGGATGCCGCCGCTGTAGCGCTCGATCACCAGCGACAGGTTCCCATGCTTGACCTTGTGCTTGACGTGCGCGGCGGCCGACGCGATGTCTTCCGGGCGGATGCGCTCGCATAGCGACGGCGTAACGGTCAGCGCGCCCACACCCAGGGTCACGAACGGGAAGAAGCGCGGCACGCCGTAGCGGTCCTCGGCCTCGATGCCGCCGTTCCGGCGGCCTTGGTCGTCGTACAGCGCCGTGGCCTGTTCGTTGAATTCGGCGATGATCCGCTGGACGCGTTCGGCCCAATCGGCGCTGCGAAACAGCACCACGAAATCGTCGCCGCCCACGTGGCCGACGAAGTCGCGCAGCGGGTCGCAATGCTGCTTGATGACTTCGGCGGTCAGCATGATCATGTCGTCGCCGCGCCAATAGCCGTAGACGTCGTTGAACGGCTTGAAGTTGTTCAGGTCGCCATAGCAGACGGTGAAGTCCGCGGCGTCTTCCAGCAAGGTGGCGATGTGGCGGCTGATGGGGATGTTGCCCGGCAGCGAGGTCAAGGGGTTGGCGTAGCGCGCCGCCTCGATCCGCATTTCGGTCACGGAACGCACCAGGGTTTCGCCGGTAGCCAGGCCGTCATAGCGGCCGTCGCGCGTGATGATCAGGCCATCCATCAGGTAGCGCTGGTCTTCCGAGATCAGCACGTGGCTGAGCTGGTCGATGGATACATTCAGGTCGACCAGCACCGGCTCGGCGTTCATGAAGGTAGAGCAACGGTCGCGGCCGAACAGCTCGCGTGTGTAGCGCTGCGCATAGTGTTCGGAAAAATCGCGGCGGTTGATAATGCCGACGGGGCGATTTTCGGCGTCCACCACCGCCACGGCATGCATGGTCTTGTGTTCGATAAACAGCCGGTGCACGTCATCGTTCGTGTGCTTGTCCAGCAGCGCGGCCGGCGCTTCCACGCGCAGGCTGGCCGCGGTGCCGCCCGCCGCCCGTTGCGACAGGGGCGCCGAGCTGCGCACGCGCAATGAGTCGCGCAGCGGCGGCGTCAGTTCGGTCAACAACGTTTCTTCGGGGCGGCCCAGGAACCAGCCTTGCGCATAGCGGATATCCAGCTCGCGCACCATGGCCAGGTCTTCGGCGGTTTCAATCCCTTCGGCGACGATCGCGGTGCCCAGGTGCTGCGCCACTTTCAGAATGGCGCGGACCATGCTTTGCTTGCGGTCGTCGTGGCCGATGCCGTCAAAGAAATAGCGGTCGATCTTGACCAGGTCCGGCTGCATTTCCGACCACAGCTGCAAATTGGAATTGCCCACGCCGTAGTCGTCCAGCGCGATGCGCATGCCGTGTTCGCGCAAGCAGGCAAACGCGTTGCCCAGTTCGCCCATGTGGTCCGACAGCGGGTCCTGTTCCGTCAGTTCGACGATGATGCTGGAAGCCGGCAGGGCGCAATCTTTCAGCAGCCGCTCTGGCAGGTCTGCGCCCCACAGCGTCCAGAAGTGGATCAGCGCCGAGCCCGACAGGTTCAGGAACAGTTTGCCGGGGGCGTCCTGAAAACCCTGCGCGCCCGCCCGAAAGCTGGCCAGTTCCAGCTGCGGGTGCAAGCCGCGGCGGCGCGCTTCGGCGAACAGGGCATCGGGAAAGTGCAGGGCGGTGTCGGCGGGGCCGCGGATCAGGCTTTCATGCCCATAGATGCGGCTGTGGGACAGATCCACTACCGGTTGATAGCGCGGCCGCAGCAGACGGTCGCGCAAAATGCCGGCCAGGCCGACGGGTGCGGGCGCATCGCCCGGTATGGAGTGGGGCGCGCGGGCCGTGGCCTGCCGTGGCATAGCTTGTAGGGAAGTCATCGCCGGGGGCGTCAGATACGTTCAGTGACAAGATTCGTCATGTTGACAACAAAATATGTCTGCGTTGTTGCCGCTACCAGCGACGCGCCATATTCAGGCGCTGTTACATAGCTGTCAACCGAGATTTGCCCTTGCTTCGCTTGCGGACGCGGCGCAGTGCCGGCTGGCGCCGCGCACCGCGTGCGCCCTATACAATTTGCGCTATGACTTCCCCCAAGATTCCCGAATCCCTGCGCCGCATCGTGCTGGCGTCCAACAACGCCGGCAAGCTGCGCGAATTTTCCGCCTTGTTCGCACCGCTTGGTATTGAACTAGTGCCCCAAGGCGACCTGGGCGTGCCCGAAGCCGAAGAACCCCATGTCACCTTTGTTGAGAACGCGCTGGCCAAGGCGCGGCATGCCAGCCGCCTGACCGGGCTGCCGGCGTTGGCCGACGATTCCGGCCTGTGTGTCGCCGCCTTGGGCGCCGCGCCCGGCGTGTATTCGGCCCGCTACGCCAAGATGCACGGGGGCGAAAAGTCGGACCAGGCGAACAACGCGCTGCTGGTGCAGAACCTGGCGGGGGTCACCGACCGCCGCGCCTGGTATGTGGCCGTGCTGGCCTTGGTGCGTTCGGAGAACGACCCTTGCCCGATCATCGGAGAAGGGCTGTGGCATGGCGAAATCATCGACGTGCCCGAAGGGGCCAACGGCTTTGGCTACGATCCGCACTTCTATCTGCCCGATATGGCGCTGACCGCGGCGTCGCTGGACCCCGAGGAAAAGAACCGCGTCAGCCACCGCGCCCGCGCGCTGCGCGAATTGTTGAGCAAGCTTAGCCACGTATAAGCGCTTAAGCGAAACCGCATGTCCATCACCATTCCCATCCGCAACGACATGGGCGCGTCGCCGTCGCGCGTTCGTGTCCCGGCCGGCGCCACGCTGACCAGCCTGCCGCCGCTTTCCCTTTATGTGCACGTGCCCTGGTGCGTGCGCAAATGCCCGTATTGCGACTTCAATTCCCACGCCGCGCCCGGAGAAATTCCGGAACGCGCCTATCTGGACGCCTTGCGCAGCGACCTGGAACAGGCGTTGCCTTCCATCTGGGGCCGCCAAGTCGTGTCCGTCTTCATCGGGGGCGGCACGCCCAGCCTGCTGTCGTCGGCGGGTTTGGACGAATTGCTGGCCATGTTGCGCGCCTGCCTGAATCTTTGGCCCGACGCCGAAATCACCATGGAAGCCAACCCCGGCACGGCCGAAGCCAGCCGGTTTCGCGACTATGCCGCCAGCGGCGTCACGCGTTTTTCGTTGGGCATCCAGAGCTTTGACGACGCGCAGCTGAAGAAGCTGGGCCGTATCCACGACGCCGCGCAGGCCCGCGCGGCAATCGACATGGCGCAGCGCGCCGTCTCGCGCGTGAACCTGGACATGATGTTCGCCTTGCCGGGCCAGACGCTGGACGCCTGTGTGACCGACCTGCGCCACGCCATATCGTTTGGCACCGAACACCTGTCGCTGTACCACCTGACGATGGAGCCGAACACCGTCTTCGCCAAATTCCCGCCCGCCGAATTGCCCGACGACGACACCAGCGCCGCCATGCAGGACGCCGTTGAAGCCGAGCTGGCGGCGGCGGGGTTGGCCCGGTACGAAGTGTCGGCCTATGCGCGGCCGGGCGCGCGTTGCCGCCACAACGTGAACTACTGGGAATTTGGCGATTACCTGGGCATAGGCCCGGGCGCGCACGGCAAGCTGTCATTTCATGACCGTATCGTGCGCGAGGCGCGGCTGCGCAATCCTGATTCGTGGATGCAAGCGGCAATGGCGCGCGACGGCAGCCATCTGGCTGAAAGCCGCCAGGTCGGGCCGGACGAGCTGCCCTTTGAATTCATGCTTAACGCCCTGCGCCTGAAAGACGGCGTGCCGACCACAACGTTCAATGAACGCACCGGTTTGTCGCTTGCCGCCATCGCGCACCAATTGGAGGCAGCCTCGAAACGGGGCTTGCTGGACGCGGACCCGACGCGTTTGAAGGCTACGCCCTTGGGCTGGCGCTTTTTGAACGATTTGCAGGAAATGTTCCTGTAGTTGCTTTTGCACCAAAACGGGGCAATCATGCCCCACGCTTTGCACCACACCGGTGCTATCTTTTTCCGTAACCGTGCAGCTTTCCCCTGGGAATCTCTGGGGTAAAACCTGGCACGCTTATTGCTTCCCTCTTTATGCCAGTCGAGCGGCAAAGCCCTCGACCCTTTTATCTAATGGAGATGACATGGCAAGCCCGAAAGACGTCCTGAAACAGATCGCCGATAACGAAGTCAAATTCGTGGATTTCCGCTTTACCGATACGGTTGGCCGTGAGCACCACGTGTCCGTGCCCACCAGCCAGATCGACGAAGACAAGCTGGAAAGCGGCCAGGCTTTCGACGGTTCGTCGATCCCGGGTTGGAAGGGTATTGAAGCTTCCGACATGCTGCTCATCCCCGATTGCGCCACCGGCAACCTGGACCCGTTCCGCGAAGAGCCGACGCTGATCCTGTCGTGCGACGTCGTCGAGCCGTCGGACCTGAAGGGCTATGACCGCGACCCGCGTTCGCTGGCCAAGCGCGCCGAAGCCTACCTGAAGTCCTCCGGCCTGGGCGACACCGCCTACTTTGGTCCGGAACCCGAATTCTTCGTGTTCGACGGCGTGACGTGGAACACCGACATGTCGGGCACCTTCGTCAAGATCAAATCCGAAGAAGCCTCGTGGTCGACCGGCCTGGAATTCGAAGGCGGCAACACCGGCCATCGTCCCGCCGTCAAGGGCGGCTACTTCCCCGTGCCCCCGGTTGATTCGTTCCAGGACATGCGTTCGGAAATGTGCCTGCTGATGGAACAAATGGGCGTGCCGGTTGAAGTGCACCACCATGAAGTGGCCGGCGCCGGCCAGCTGGAAATCGGCACCAAGTTCAGCACGCTGGTTCAGCGCGCCGACTGGACCCAGATCGTCAAGTACGTGGTGCACAACGTTGCGCACGCCTATGGCAAGACCGCCACGTTCATGCCCAAGCCCATCGTTGGCGACAACGGTTCCGGCATGCACGTGCACCAATCGATCTGGAAGGATGGCCAAAACCTGTTCGCGGGTAACGGCTACGCCGGCCTGTCGGAATTCGCCCTGTACTACATCGGCGGCATCATCAAGCACGCCCGCGCCCTGAACGCCATCACCAACCCGGGCACGAACTCGTACAAGCGTCTGGTTCCGCACTACGAAGCCCCGGTCAAGCTGGCTTACTCGGCCCGCAACCGCTCGGCTTCGATCCGCATTCCGTACGTCGGCAACCCGAAGGGCCGCCGCGTCGAAGCGCGTTTCCCGGACCCGCTGGCCAACCCGTACCTGGCTTTCTCGGCCCTGATGATGGCCGGCCTGGACGGTGTCCAGAACAAGATCCACCCGGGCGATCCGGCCGACAAGAACCTGTACGACCTGCCGCCGGAAGAAGACGCAAAGATCCCGACCGTGTGCTCCTCGCTGGAACAAGCGCTGGAAGCCCTGGACGCCGATCGCGAATTCCTGACCCGTGGTGGCGTGTTCAGCAACGACATGCTCAACGCCTACATCGACCTGAAGATGGGCGATGTGAACCGTCTGCGCATGACCACGCACCCGGTCGAATTCGACATGTACTACAGCCTCTGATCGTTTAGAGGCTGTGGCGGGGGGAGCGCGATGATGGTGGCAGAAACCAGGGCCCACACCACGCGCACCACCAGGTCGCGGCTCGACGGTTTGTCCGCCAGGCATCACGCCTGGCGGGCAGGGCGCCGGGTTCCGGCGCCGCCGTCGCGGGCGCGTTCCGCTTTTCCCCTGTCATTCGGGTACGTTGAAAAATGAATGTAGAAGCTCTCGATCTGCTTGCCACGTCCGTTTTCCTGGTCAACGAGCGCGGTCACATTGAGTATGCCAACGCCGCCGCCGAAGATTTGTTCGGCCGCTCGCGCAAGCAACTATGCGGGCACTCCGCCGCCACGCTGTTCGACACCCCAGAGAACATCCAGTCCTCCATCGACCGCGCCGCCGCCGGCAGGTACGCCGACGTCAGGCAATTGGCCTCGTTGCGCCGCGCCGCCGAATCCGTCGAAGTTGCCGTCACCACGGTGGGGCTGACCGGCCAACGCTGGCCGGTATTGATTGAAACGCGCGAGATCGAGCAGCGCGTGCTGGCCGACCGCAACCATCGCCTGGTTGACGAAATCGAAGCGCATCGTGAACTGCTGCGCAACCTGGCACATGAAGTGAAAAACCCCCTGGGCGGTTTGCGCGGCGCCGCGCAACTGCTCGAAGCCGAGCTGCCTAGCGCGGCACTGGCCGAATACACCCAAGTCATCATTTCCGAAGCCGACCGCTTGCAGGCGCTGGTGGACCGCTTGAGCGGCCCGCAGCGTGTGCCGCTTAATGCGCGGCCGGTGAACATCCACGAAATCTGCGAGCGCGTCTGCGCCCTGATCCAGGCTGAATTCCGCAACGACGTGACGATCCTGCGTGACTACGACGCGTCGGTGCCCGATTTGAAAGGCGATGCGGCCCGCTTGATGCAGGCGGTGCTGAACGTGGCCCGCAATGCCGCACAAGAGCTGGTCGCCCGCCCGCAAGGGCCACAGACGGAGCCGGGCGTGGTCACGCTGCGCACTCGCGTCGCCCGCCAGGTCATGCTGGCCCATCGGCAGCACCGGCTGGCGTTGGTGCTGTCCATTATCGACAACGGTCCCGGCGTGCCGGACCACATCCGTGACCGCATTTTCCACCCGCTGGTCACGGCCAGGGCCGGCGGTACCGGGCTGGGCTTGAGCCTGGCCCAGGACTTCGTGCAACAGCACGGCGGCATCATCGAATTTGAATCCCGACCGGGGCGTACCGAGTTTCGCCTGGTCCTACCGATGGAGCCCGCACACTGATGAAACCCGTATGGATCGTCGACGACGACCAGGCCATCCGCTGGGTCCTTGAAAAGGCCCTGGCCCGCGCTGGTGTCCCCACCCGTAGTTTTTCCCAATCGGCCGACGTGCTGGAAGCGCTGTCGCGCGAAACGCCCGTCGCATTGGTGTCCGATATCCGCATGCCGGGCGGCAATGGCCTGGAGCTGTTGCGCCAACTGAAGGAACGCCATCCCGGCCTGCCGGTCATTGTGATGACCGCGTTTGCCGACCTGGACAGTACCGTGTCCGCCTTCCAGGGCGGCGCGTTTGACTACCTGGCCAAGCCGTTCGACGTGAACGAGGCGGTGGCGCTGATTCAACGCGCCATGCAGGAATCCGCGCAGCCCGAAACGCCCGAAGGGCAGGGCGAGTCCGCGCAGAACAACGAACGCTGGATGATGACGCAGTCGTCGTCTACCGCGATGCAGGAAGTGTTTCGCGCCATTGGCCGGCTGGCCCAGTCCAAGGTCACGGTCTTGATCACCGGCGAGTCGGGCACGGGCAAGGAATTGGTGGCGCGTGCACTGCATGGCCACGGCGTGCGCGCCAGCGGCCCCTTCGTGGCGCTGAACGCGGCGGCCATTCCGCGCGATCTGCTGGAAGCCGAACTATTCGGGCACGAGCGCGGCGCCTTCACGGGCGCCAACAATCTGCGTCGTGGCCGCTTTGAAGAAGCGCATGGCGGCACGCTGTTCCTGGATGAAATCGGCGACATGCCGATCGAATTGCAGACGCGATTGCTGCGTGTGTTGGCCGAAGGCAGTTTCTATCGCGTGGGCGGCGCGCAGCCGGTGCGTGTGGACGTGCGTATCGTGGCGGCGACCCACCAGCCGCTGGAGCAGCGGGTTGAGCAGGGCTTGTTCCGCGAAGACTTGTTTCACCGTCTGAACGTGATTCGCCTGCGTCTGCCGCCTTTGCGCGAGCGCGTGGAGGACATCCCCGCGCTGGCCCAGCATTTCCTGACCGCCAGTGCCCGCACGCTGGGCGTGCCGGTCAAGCGTCTGACGCCGGACGCCTTGGCCGTGCTGACCAAGTTCGACTTTCCCGGCAACGTGCGCCAGCTAGAGAACTTTTGCCATTGGTTGACCGTGATGGCGCCGGGGCAGACGGTGGATCGGCAAGATCTTCCGCCGGAAATCCGCGCGCTGGAACATCAGCAGCATCAACCTGCGATGGCGCCGTTGCGTCCCGCCGCGCCCATCTCGGGTATCGGCACCGTGGTGCAGGCCGGCCAGGGGCAGGGCGCGGACGACGGCGCGCCGCGCAATTGGCAGGATTCCTTGCTGCGCGATGCGCAGTACCGCCTGGAGCGCGGCGAGCCCGCTGTGATGGCGACGCTGACGCGCCAATTTGAAAAGATCCTGCTGCAAAGCGCGCTGGACGCCAGCCGTGGCCGTCGCGTGGAAGCGGCCTCGCGGCTGGGGATTGGCCGCAACACCATCACCCGCAAACTGCGCGAGTTGGGGATAGAAGACGAGTGATGTGATGGGGCGTGGCGGGGCGTGAGGTGGCGTGGTCTGGCGTGGACGCCTGCCCTTCACCCCTTCACCCCTTCACCCGCTATCCCAGCCCCAGCAGGCTTTCGCACAGTCGCGGCGACTTCAGCTTCTGCAACCACCACTTCAGCGCTTCCCCCGGCGCTTCCGCGCGCCAGGCGTACGCCACGTGCTCGGTCAGCGACATCCCTTCATCGGTGTCGCACACCACCAGCAAGCCTTGCGACAGGTACGGCGCGGCCATCGTCATCGGCAGGTAGCCGCAACCCAGCCCCCGCACCTGCGCGTCGATCTTGGCTTGCATCGACGGCATCACCAGCGTGGGTTGGTCGGCCAGAATGCCGCGCGATTGCGGCGGCAGATTGCGCGACGTATCGGCAACCACCACGGCGCAGTATCGCGTGATGTCGGCGCGGCTAAGCGGCTGCGGCAACGACGCCAGCGGGTGATGCGCGGCCACGCAGAACGCAAACTGCGTGGTGCCGATGGCTTGCGAGCGATACGGCCCGGTGGGCTCGGCATTGGCGCCGGCGCCTATCACCAGGTCGGCGCGCCCCGACGTCAAGGCGTCCCAGTTTCCACTTAGCACCTCGCTTGAGAAACGCAGCGTCGTCGCGCTTTCCAGCGTCTGGAATTCCTCGATCAAGTCATACAAAGGCCGCCAGGGCAGCACGGCGCTGACCGCAATCCGCAGTTCCACTTCCCAACCGGTGGCAATGCGTTTGACGCGGCACGCCAGGTCATCAAGCGACTGCAACACGTGCCGGCCATCTTTCAGCAGCGTCTCGCCGGCCGGCGTCAGCAGCGCGCGGTGCCCCGAACGATCGAACAGCAACACATCAAGCCCGTCTTCCAGCTTGCGGATGGAATAGGTGACGGCCGAGGGCACCTTGCCCAGTTCGCGGGCCGCCTTGGCAAAGCTGCCGTGACGCGCAATAGCGTCCACCAGGATGAGCAATTCGGGGGTGATGGGTTGCATGGGGGGCATCGCCAGGGGCGTTCAAAAAAGTTGAATGATCTCGTCAAAATATAGCGCCAAACGGCGGTTCCAGCGCGCGCAGAATATCACTCATGCCAGGGATGCAGCACACAGGCAACAGCAAGAAGCCAGGCCCGCATTCCTACAACCATTCATATTATTGAAACAGGAGTCCACAATGCTTACGATTCGCCGCGCTAACGAACGGGGTCATGCCAACCACGGATGGCTGGATTCGTTTCACACCTTTTCCTTCGCCAACTACTACGATCCCGCCCACATGGGCTTCGGCTCGCTGCGCGTGATCAACGATGACCGCATCGCCGCCGCTCGCGGCTTTGGCACCCACGGGCATCGCGACATGGAGATCATTACCTATGTGCTGGACGGCGCCATCGCCCACAAGGACAGCATGGGCAGCGGCTCGACCATCAAGCCGGGCAATGTGCAGCGCATGAGCGCCGGGCGTGGCGTGATGCACTCGGAGTTCAACCCGCTGTCGGATGCCGAAACGCACATGTTGCAAATCTGGATCGAGCCCAACGTCACCGGCATTGCGCCGGAATATGAAGAGCGCGAGTTCAGCGATGCGCAAAAGCGTGGCCGCCTCCAAGCCCTGGTGTCGCCGGATGGTGATGACGGGTCGATGAAGATCCATCAAGACGCGCGCCTTTACGGCGGCCTGTTCGATGGCGACGAATCGGCCACGCTGACACTGGCGGCCGGCCGCCGTGCCTGGGTGCACGTGGCCCGTGGCAGCGTGACGGTCAACGGCGTTGAACTGTCGGGCGGCGACGCCGTGGCGATCACGGACGAAACCCGTGTCGAGCTGTCGGGCGGCAAGAACGCCGAAGTGCTGGTGTTTGACCTGGCGTAAGCCTAGAGCGCCGGGCGGAAACGAATTCCGCCCGGCGATTGTTTTGACGAGGCCGCTGGGCCTTAACATGGCCCTTGGCCTATTCATGCGGAGTACTGCACCATGTCCACCTTGTCTGAAGCCGGCGAAAGCCAGATCGAAACCGTCGTCGTGCCGCGCACCTCTGATCTGGGCGGTTTTTCCGTTCGCCGCGCCATCCCGTCGGCGCAGCGTCGCACGGTTGGCCCGTTTGTTTTCCTGGACCATATGGGTCCCGCCGACTTCGACGTGGGTTCGGGCATTGATGTGCGGCCGCATCCGCATATTGGCTTGTCTACCGTTACCTATCTGTATGAAGGCTCGATGGTGCACCGCGACGGCGCGGGCAATACCAAGACCATTCTTCCTGGCGAAGTGAACTGGATGACGGCAGGGCGCGGCATCGTGCACTCGGAGCGTTCGTCGCCCGAAGCGCGCCTGGCGCCGCAGCGCCTCTGTGGCCTTCAGATCTGGGTGGGCCTGCCCACCAAGTACGAAGAAACGGACCCCGGGTTCACGCACTACGGCCTGGATGCCCAGCCCGTGATCGAAGGCGAGGGCGTGCGTGCGCAAGTGGTGGCGGGCTCGCTGTTTGGCAAGACGTCGTCGGTCAAGACCCTGTCGCCGCTGTTCTACGGCGACCTGCAATTGCAGGCGGGCGCCACGACGGTGCTGCCGGCCGAATACGAAGAGCGTGCGGCGTACCTGGCGCAAGGCACGGTCGAGGTAGACGGGCAGGTGTTTGAAAGCGGACGGCTGGTGGTGTTCGCGCCGGGCCGGCCGGTGCAGATCCGCGCCATCACGGCTGCCCGCTTTGCCGTCATCGGCGGCGAACCGCTGGATGGTCCGCGCTATGTCTGGTGGAACTTCGTCTCCAGCAGCAAGGACCGGATCGAGCAAGCCAAGCAGGACTGGCAGCGCACCCGTTTCGACCAAGTGGTGCCTGGCGACGAGACGGAATTCATCCCGCTGCCGGAACCGCGAGCCTGAGCGTATGGCCGTCGGGAATGGTCGTCGCGAATCGTTGTCGCGAATCGTTGTCGTGAATAGACGCCGAAAATAGACGCCGAAAATAGACGCCGCATATAGACGTGCCCCCCCTGCCGCGCAAGCCCTGCGCGGCAGTATGATGCGCCTCCAATCTTTGATAACAACAGGATGGAGACACATGCATCGCCATACATTCAATCTGGTGCGCGGCGTGGCCGCGCTGGCGCTGGTGCACGGCGCGTCCGTGGCGCTGGCCGCGGGCTACCCGACCAAGCCCATCACCTTCATCGTGCCGTACACGGCCGGCGGCACTACCGACTTGGTGGCGCGCACGGCGGGCCAGAAGGTGGCCGAAAAACTGGGGCAACCCGTCATTGTTGAAAACCGCCCCGGCGCGGGCGGCAATATCGGCATGGACGCGGTTGCCAAGGCCGCGCCCGACGGCTACACGATCGGTTTCGGCGCCATTTCCACCAACGCGTTAAACCCCTTCGTCTACCCGAAGATGCCGTTCGATCCCACCAAGGATTTCACGGGCGTCAGCATGTTGGGCGCGTCGTCGGTGGTGCTGGAAACCGGCCCCGCCTTGAAGGTCGACAGCGTGAAGGATCTGGTCGCCTACGCCAAGCAACATCCCGGCACGTCGTTCGGCACGCCGGGCACGGGCACGTCCATGCATCTGGCCGGTGTGATGTTCGACCAGCTGACCGGCGCGGGCATGCAGCACATTCCGTACAAGGGCAGCGCGCAGGCGCTGAACGATTTGCTGGGCGGGCACTTGCCTGTGATGTTCGACAACCTTCCGGCGTCGTTGCCGCACATCAAGTCGGGCAAGGTGCGCCCGTTGGCGGTCACGGGCAGCAAGCGCGCGCCGGCGTTGCCGGACGTGCCGACGCTGGCCGAACTCGGTTATTCCGGTGCGGTGGTTGACCCCTGGTTTGCGGTGTACGGCCCGGCGAACATGTCGCCGGAAGCCACGCGCGCGCTTAGCGAAGCCTTTCAGTGGGCGCTGGCCTTGCCCGAAGTGAAGGACAAGCTTGAGCAGGCCGGATTCATGCCCTATGGATCCACGCCGGAAGAAGTGCAACGCCTGACCGCCAGCCAGTACGAATCGTTCAAGGCGCTGTCGCAAAAGGTGAAGCTGTCGGCGGACTGACCGCCGGCGGGTGGGGCCAGCACTGCCGCGCTGCATGCGCGATGGCAATGCGCGATGGAAATGCTGGATGGAATTGCGGAATGGAAATCAGCGCCCGCGGGCGAAAGCCTGCTCGCGCTGTTCTTCCAACGCTTCGCGGCGGATGAAGTCGCGCACGAAGTCGTTGCGGGGCTGATGGTGCAGGTTATATGGGGTGTCCCATTGCGCGATGCTGCCCTGGGTCATGACACCGATGCGGTCGGCAATAGCGAAGGCTTCGGCCTGGTTGTGTGTGACGAGGATGGCCGTGTGGCCGGTCGTTTTCAGGATGTCGCGCACTTCAAACGCCAGGCGTTCGCGCGTATCCACATCCAGGTTTGAAAATGGCTCGTCCAGCAGCAGCAGGTCGGGCGAGGGCGCCAGCGCGCGCGCCAGCGCCACGCGCTGCTGCTGCCCGCCCGAGATTTCATGCGGGTAGCTGGCGGCGGCGTGCGCCAGGCCCACCAGTTCCAGCATTTCCTCGACGCGTCGCGCGCGCTCGGCTCGCGGCAGCTTGCGCAGGCCGAACGCCACATTCAGCGCGACCGTCAGATGTGGGAACAGGGCGTAATCCTGGAACATCATGCCCACGCGCCGGTGCTCGGGCGCAACCTGTTCGGCGGCCGAAGAAATCACCGTGCCGTCCAGCAGAATGCGCCCCGCGCGCACCGGCTCAAACCCGGCAATGGCGCGCAGCACGGTCGTCTTGCCGCAACCCGATTCACCCAGCAGGCAGCCGATATGCCCCACAGGCAGGCCCAGCGACAGGTCTTGCACCACGGGTTTCAGGCCCTTGGGCGTGTCGTAGGCCAGGGAAAGATGTTCGATTTCTAGCAGATCGGGCACGATGATCAATGTCCCATTTTCAGATTGGTGCGCGCCAGCAGGATGACGGGCAGAAGGCCGGCCAGCACGATCGCCAGCGCCGCGACGGCGCCTTCCTCGTACGTGCCACGGGCGGCTTCGGCGTAGAGCCAGGTGGCCAGCGTGTCGAAATTCATGGGGCGCAGCAGCAGGGTGGCGGGCAGCTCTTTCATGGCGTCCACGAACACCAGCAGCGCACTGGCCGCCAGCGCGGGGCGCAGCAGCGGCAAGTGCACGCGGCGCAGCGTGCCCCCGGATGTCTCGCCCAACAGGCGCGAGGCCTGTTCCAGCGAAGGCGGAATGCGGGCAAGTCCCGCTTCCAGCGCGCCGGTGGAAATGGCCAGGAAGCGGATCACGTACGCGCACACCAGCGCGGCCATGGACCCCATCAGGAACAGGCCCGTTCCACCAAATACCTTGGCCACCGCCGTGTCGATCCAGACGAACGGCGTCAGCAGGCCAATGGCCAGCACGGTGCCTGGTACGGCGTAGCCCAGGCTGGCAATGCGCGCGCAGGCGCGGCCGGGGTTGAACCCGGCGCTTTCGCGCAGGGTGCGCCCCGCCCAAGCCACGATCAAGCCGCATAGCAACGTGACGATGGTGGCGCTGAACGCCACGATCAGCGTGTTCGACAGGCCGTTAATGAGCTGGTCCGATACGCCGCCAACCTGGTCCAGGCGCTTGTAGGTTTCCACGATCAGGTAAAGCGCAGGCGCAACAAAACCCAGCACCACGGGTATCCACCCCAGCAGCGTGGCCACGGCGGCGGCCGGGCCGCGCAGGCGGCGCGGTTGCATCGGGCGCATGCGCTGCGTGTTGGCATAACGCTGGCGCTTGCGGCCGTGTCGTTCCAGCAGGATCAGGCCGATCACGATGGCCAGCATGGTCAGCGCGATCTGCGCCGCGCCGGCCAGGTCGGAACGGGTGACCCAGGTGGTGTAGACCGAGACGGTCAAAGTTTGCACACCCAGGAATTCCGAGGCGCCGATGTCGTTCAGCGTTTCCAGCAGCGCCAGGCTCACGCCCACCACGATGGCGGGGCGCGCCAGCGGCAAGGCCACGCGGCAGAAGACGGCGATGCGGCCGGCGCCCAGGGTGCGCGCGGCCTCCAGCAGGCTGGCCGCCTGCGTCATGAACATCACGCGGGTGCTGAGGTAGACGTAGGGGTACAGCACGAAGCCCAGCACGAAAATCGCGCCATAGATGGAACGCAGGTCGGGCAGCCGAAACTGGCGCGGGCTGTCATAGCCCAGCAGCGCGCGGATGGCAGTCTGGATGGGGCCGATGGGATGCAGCAGATCCAGGTAGGCGAACGCGATGATGTAGGTAGGCACCGCCAGCGGCAGCAGCAGCGCCCAGGTCAGGACGCGGCGCGTGGGAAAGTCGTAAGCGGTCACCAGCCAGGCGGCGCCGGTGCCCAACAGCGTAACGACCACGCCCACCCCGGCAAGCAGAATGGCCGTGTTGGCAAGCGCCTGCGGCAGCACGTAGCTGGCCAGATGCTGCCAGTGCGAAAGTTCCCCACCCAGCGCCCACCAGCCCAGCGTCAGCACGGGGGCCAGCACGGCCAGGGCGATCAGGCCGGCGCCCGCCAGCCAGCCGGCGCCGCGTTCAGTCCAGCGCAGACGCATCGGCCGGGGCAAAGATTCAGTGTGCATGCTTCAACGTTGATGGCATCAATGGCAAGGCCTGTTCCCTTCAAAAAAGGGAACAGGCCCAATACTGTTCGATGGTCGCCGGACGCTTGTGGCGTCATGCGGCCATCAAGGGATCAGTTGTCGAAGCCGACCTTGTCGACCAATTCGCTGGCTTGCTTGCGATGCTTGGCAATTTCGGTCAGGGGCAGGGGATCCACCTTCAATTCGCCAAAGCTGGCGATGACCGGGTCCAGCTTCACGCCCTTGCGCACGGGGTATTCATAGTTGGCCTGGGCATACAGCGCCTGGGCGGGTTCGGAAACCAGGAAGTCCAGCAGCTTGATGGCGTTGGCCTTGTTGGGCGCGTGCGCGGCCACGGCTGCGCCGCTGACGTTCACGTGCGTGCCACCGCTTTTTTCGTTGGCGAACGTGGGGCGGATGACCTTGATGGCGTCGCCCCATTTGCGGGCGTCGGTGCCGGGCTCGGCATTCTTCATGTGGCCGACGTAGTAGGCGTTGGCCAGGCCGATATCGCAAATGCCGCCCAGGATGTCGCGCGCCACGTCGCGGTCGCCGCCGGCCGCCTTGCGGGCCAGGTTGGCCTTGACGCCACGCAGCCATTTTTCAGTGGCTTCGGCTCCGTCATGCGCGATCATGGAAGCGACCATGGCGGTGTTGTAGGGGTGCTGGCCCGAACGGATGCAGACTTTGCCCTTCCACTTCGGGTCGGCCAGATCTTCGTAGCGGAAGGATTCCAGCTTCAGGTCCTTTTCCACGTACAGCACGCGGTCGCGCAGCGACAGGGCGTACCATTTGCCGTCGGCGCCGCGCAGGTTAGCGGGGATCACCGACTCCAGCGTCTGCGACTTGACGGCCTGCGTCACGCCGCCATCAACCAGGTCCAGCAGGTTGCCGATGTCCACGGTCATCAGTACGTCGGCGGGCGACTTGGCGCCTTCAGCCTTGACGCGTTCCAGCAGGCCGTCCTTGACGAATACCGTGTTGACCTTGATGCCGCTTTCCTTGGTAAAGGCGTCCAGCAACGGTTGGATCAGCTTGGGTTCCCGGGTGGTATACAAGCTGACTTCTTCCGCGGCGTTGGCCGATACGGTGAAGGCGGCGGCGCCGGCCAGCGCCAGGGCGCGCAGCAGCGAATTCAATTGGGGACGCTTGGTCATGTCGGGAAACTCCGGCTAGGGCTGCAACGGAAAGGGCAGGGTCTTGCAAGCCTTTCCGCTGCTTAAAACAGTCTGCTAACGAAAATGATTATCAACTGAGAACGCGACAATAACAGGAAGCAAAGACGCGTTCAACTTTTCGTAAGCGGCCACTGTTCCAGCCTTGATTCCTATCAATACGTCATAAGCGTATTACGGAATAATGAGACAAGTTCCCAATAAGACCTGTAGAATAGGGTCAACCCTAATAAGCGAATTCCGACATGGCTGCTTTCAACACAGAGCGCGTACTTAGCGTGCACCACTGGAACGACACCCTGTTCTCCTTCACTACCACGCGTGACGCGGCCTTGCGGTTCCACAACGGCCACTTCGTCATGATCGGCCTGGAAGTTGAAGGCAAGCCGCTGCTGCGTGCCTACAGTATCGCCAGCGCCAACTACGAAGAAAACCTGGAATTTCTCAGTATCAAGGTTCAAAACGGCCCGCTGACTTCGCGGCTGCAGCATCTGAAAGAAGGCGACACCATCCTGGTCAGCCGCAAGCCGGTTGGCACGCTGGTCGTCGACGACCTGAAGCCCGGCAAGCATCTGTTCCTGTTTGGTACGGGCACCGGCCTGGCGCCGTTCATGAGCATCATCAAAGACCCCGACATCTACGAACGCTTCGACAAGGTCATCCTGGTGCATGGCGTGCGTTGGGTCAGTGAACTGGCCTACGCCGACTTCATCGAGAAAGAACTGCCGAACAATGAATTCTTCGGCGATGTCGTGCGCGAAAAGCTGGTGTACTACCCCACCGTTACGCGCGAGCCGTTCCGCAACCAGGGCCGCATCACCGAACTGATGGAAAACGGCAAACTGTGCGATGACATCGGCATCCCCCAGATCAACCCGGAAACCGATCGCGCCATGATCTGCGGTAGCCCGCATATGTTGGCCGACATCAGCGCCATGCTGGACAAGCGCGGCTTCACCGTGTCGCCGGGCGTGGGCCAGCCGGGCGACTACGTAGTCGAACGCGCATTCGTGGACAAATAAGTCACCGTCTTGCGGTAGTAAAAAGCCCCATCGCATGCGATGGGGCTTTTTTATGCTCGTCGGGCGGAAACGGCGGGGATCATTCCGGCTGAATGCCGGCCTTCTTGATGATGTCGCCCCATTTCTTCGATTCGGCTTGCTGGAACGTGGCCAGTTCGTCCGGCGTGGACGTGGCGGCGTCCGTGCCCGTCTGCGCGTAGAACTGCTGCGCCGGCTTGGTCTTGGTGGCCTTGACCAGCAGTTCATTCAGACGCTTGACGACATCGGGCGGCGTGCCCGCCGGCGCATAGGCGGCGAACCAATAGCCCATTTCGTAACCCGGCACACCGGCTTCGGCAATCGTCGGCACGTCGGGCGCCAGCGGCGAACGCGCGGTGCCCGTCACGCCCAGGGCGCGCAATTTACCCGACTTGACCTGCGGCAGGCCGGTAGCGGTGTCGGTGATCATCATGTCGATCTGGCCGCCCAGCAGGTCAGTGACCGCCAGCGGGTTGCTCTTGTACGGCACATGCAGCAGCTGCACGCCCGCCATTTGCTGCAACAGTTCGCCCGCGATCCGGCTGCTGGAGCTGCCGCTGCCGAAACTCAGCTTGCCCGGCGACTTCTTCGCTTGCGCCAGGAAGTCGGCCACGGTCTTGGCCTGCGAATTCGGGTTCACCACCATGATCTGGCCGCCTTTGCCTAACAACGAGATCGGGGCAAAGTCCTTGACCGGCTGGTAGGTCAGCGATTTGTACAGGTGTTCGTTGGCGGCGTGGGTGGTGTTGGTGGTGATCAGCACCGTATAGCCGTCAGGCGCGGCCCGCGCGCCCGCCGCGGCGCCAATCATAGCGCTGGCGCCCGGCTTGTTTTCAATGACGACCGCCTGACCGGTCTGCTCGGTGACACCCTGGCCGATTGCACGGCCGATCTGGTCCGTGGCGCTGCCGGCCGCGAAGGGCACGATGAACGTGATCGGCTTGGTGGGGAACGACTGGGCCAGCGCGGTCAAGGGCAGGGCGGCGGCCAGCAACAAGGCCAGACGGCCCTTCGATGAAATTCGCATGTTGTGTCTCCTGGGGTGCTTTTTTTTATAAGGGATGGAAAAATCAGGCGGCCGCGGGGCGGTCACCGGGTACGTCTGGCAGCCGGCGTGCCAGTTCAGGGCTGACCTCCACCGTCAGGTCCAGTAATCGAAAAGACAGGCTCTTGCCGTGCGTGTCCAGGTTCAGGGCATCGTTTACACCGCCGTCCAGCACGCCTTCCAGCACGAAATTCATGGCGTGCAGTGTCGGCAGCAGATAGCGCGTGACGCGGGCGGGGTGGCGATACGCAAACCACTCGGCCACGCGCGCGTCGGTCACCTGGGACACCAGCACGTCGTAGCATTCCGGGTCCCAGGCGATCAGGCTCAGGTTTGAGATGTCGCCCTTGTCGCCCGAACGGCTATGGGCCAGGCGGTACAGCGGCACGGCCTGCATGGGGGATGTGGTCATGGCGCGATGGCCTCCAGAAATGTCCAGCCGCTGTGCACGGCATCGCGGGCAATGGTGCAAGACACCATGTTCAGACGCGGACGCAACGCGGTGCGCACCCCGCCGCCGCCGGCCGGGCCGCAGGTGTACAGCGCGGTCACTTCGCGCAGGATGCGTTCGGCTTGGGCGCGATCGGCGTGTTCGCCGGCCAGGCGCAGGCGCACGTCGCGCGCGTGCGAATCGGGCAGCGAGCGCCGCATTTCACCGGCGTCATCGCCCAGGATGCTGATTGCGCCGATCAGGTCGGCGCGCAGCGTAAAGCCGGATCCAAGCCGTTTCTGCACGATGTCCGCAGCCAGGCGCGCGCGCGCTTCCGCTTGCACGCCCGCGTAGGAAATCTCGGCTTCGGCCAACCAGCCGCCTCGGTAGCAGACGTTGACCTTGAGCTCGTCCGGGCGGGCGTGCCCGGTAATACCTTGCACGGCGACGCGGTTGCCCCCCAGTTCCACAACGCGTGCCTGACTCAAGTCCGCCACCACATCAGGCGTCAGGTAACGCGCCGGGTCGTGAACTTCGTACAGCAGTTGTTCCTTTACCGTGCGGGCGTCCACCGCTCCGCCCGTGCCGTCCGCCTTGCTGATGACGAATTCGCCGTCGGCATGGATCTGGGCAATCGGAAAGCCCGCCGCGTGCACGTCGGGCACTTCTTTCAGACCGGGCACGCAGAAATAGCCGCCCGTCACTTGCAAGCCGCATTCCAGCATGTGGCCGGCCATGGTGGCGCGACCCAGCCGGGGCCAGTCCGCCGCGTCCCAGCCGAAGTGGGCCAGGGCGGGGCCCAGCGTCAACGAAGGGTCCGCCACGCGGCCCGCCACGACGATCTGGGCCCCGGCCACCAACGCTTGGGCGATTTCGGTGGCGCCCAGATAGGCGGTGGCGCTGACGACATCGTGTCCCGCCAGCGCGTCGCCCAACCGTTCTTGCAGCACCGCACGTTGTTCCGGCGTGTTCAACGCATCGCCGTAGACGACCGCGATGCGCGGCGTGGGCAGGCCCTGTTCGCGCGCAATGGTGGCAATGCGCCGGGCAGCGGCTTCCGGGTTGGCCGCGCCAAAGTTGCTGACGATGTTGATGCCGTGGCGCAGGCAGTCGGCCAACACGGGCGACACCAGTTCGTCCAGCAGCGGCTCGTAGCCGCGATTCGGGTCGTCATTGCGCGCCAGTTGCGCCAGCGCCAGCGTGCGCTCGGCCAGCGTTTCGAAGATCAGTGTGCCGCCGCCCTGGGCGGCCAGCGTGCGCACAACGGCGGCGGCGCCGTCGCTGCGGTCACCGGAAAAGCCAGAGGCGCAGCCGATAAGCAGGGGAGATTGAGGCATAGGGGGTCCAGTCGGGCCTTGCGATTTCAAGCCACTATAGGCATGCGCCCATCATCAGTAAAATAGAAAAATCGGATCAATTGATAGAGAAAGCCCATGAATCTATCTGCCCGCCAGCTGCGCGCGTTTGTCGCCTTGGCCGACGAACGCCATTTCACGCGCGCAGCCCAGCGCTGCCACCTGACGCAGCCGGCGTTCAGCGCCCTGATCCGGCAGCTGGAAGACAGCGCCGGCCTGCGGCTGTTCGACCGCAATACCCGCCACGTTGAATTGACCGCCGAAGGGCGGGTGCTGGACGCTTCTGCCCGCCGCCTGCTGGCGGACATGGACCTGGTCATGGAAGACATGCGCGACCATGCCGCGCGTCGACGCGGCCGGGTGGCGTTGGCCGCGCTGCCGTCGCTGGCGGCGGGCTGGTTGCCGGGCTTGCTGGCGCGTTTTGGGCAAGCGCACCCCGGTATCGTGGTGGATCTGCGCGATGCCTTGCTGGACCCGTGCCTGGACATGGTGCAAAGCGGGCAGGTGGATTTCGCCCTGGCGTCGCGGCGTGCCGACATGACCGATCTGGACAGCGAATTCCTGCATGCCGATCGCTACTTTTTGGTGTGCCGGGCAGACCACCCGCTGGCGGCCCAGCCCCGTGTCCGGCTGCGGGATATCGCAAAATTTCCCGTCATCCAGCTTGCACGCGGCAGCAGTGTGCGCAAACATCTGGACGAAGCGTTCGGTGCCGACGCGCCCTTGCCGGTGTTTGAAGTGGAGCATCTGGCCACCGTGACCGGCCTGGTGCGCGCCGGCCTGGGCGTATCCGTTGTGCCGGCCATGACGCTTTTTCACTTTGCCAGCAATGACTTGCGCGTGGTGCCGCTGGCCGGTCGCGCGTTGACCCGGCCGCTGTACCTGGTGCAGCGCCGCGGCCGCAGCCTGTCGGTTGCGGCGCAAGCGCTAGCCGACTTGCTCATCGCGCATCGAGGCGATATCGGCGGGGCGGGCCATCAGCCGTCCGCATGAAACCGGATTTCGTCCCTGCCTGCGTCATCCGGCCACTTTCGCAAATGTCTATTGCTGGATAAACTTCGATAGTTGTAGCTTTCTATCCGTCAACCGAAGGATTCCGCCCATGAGCAAGCAAATCATCCATACCGACGCAGCGCCCGCCGCCGTTGGCCCTTACTCGCAAGCGGTTGCCGTTACCGGCACCAAGACTGTCTACTTGTCGGGCCAGATCGGCCTGGAGCCGGGCACGGGCGATCTGGTCTCTGAGAACTTCGACGCGCAAGTGCGTCAGGCCTTTGCCAACATGCAGGCCGTCATCACCGAGGCCGGCGGTACGCTGGACAACGTCGTCAAGCTGACCTTGTTCCTGACCGACCTGGGCAAATTCACCGCCGCCAATTCCATCATGGCCGAGATCATTCCGCAGCCGTTCCCGGCACGCTCGACCATTGGCGTGGCCAGCCTGCCCAAGGGCGCGCAGTTTGAAGTCGAAGCCATCATGGTTCTGTAAGGCGCACCCGTACGCTGCATCCCAGGGGTTCGTTTCTTGATGCCGGCCGCGGCCGTGGCTTCCAAGCGAACCGGCGCCGATAAAAACGGCGCCGGCAAACCGATGACGGATACCGAACGCAAGCTTCGGAATCTGGGTTTGGTGCTGCCCGAGGACTTCGTGCTGCATCTGCCACTGCGCTACGAAGACGAAACCCGGGTTGTCCCCATCAGCGCCTTGCGGCCCGGTTATGCCGGGCAGGTTGAAGGCGAGATCACCAAGTCCGAGGTCCAGTACCGGCCTCGGCGCCAACTTACCGCCACGCTGGCGGACGAGACTGGCGAAATTCAATTGCGCTGGCTGAACTTCTACCCCAGCCAGCAAAAGCAGATCAGCGTGGGCAAGCGCCTGCGCGCCCGGGGCGAAGTGCGCAGCAATCTGTTCGGGCGCCAGATGGTGCACCCGCGCATGACCAATGCCGACGCGCCGTTGCCCACGGCACTGACGCCCGTGTATCCCACCACCGAAGGCCTGCCGCAACTGACGTTGCGTCGCGCCATCGCCCAGGCGCTGGACCGCGCCGACCTGTCCGACACCTTGCCGCCCGAAGCGCTTGAACGCTACGACCTGCCGCCGTTCGAGCCCGCCATTCGTGCGCTGCACACCCCCGCGCAAGGCGAATCGGAACAGGCGCTGCTGGACCGCGTGCATCCCGCGTGGCGGCGCATCAAGTTCGATGAACTGCTGGCGCAGCAGCTGTCGCTGGCCGCCGCGCGCGCGGCCCGCCGCATCAAAGAAGCGGAATCGCTGCCCGTGCGCAATGAGCCGGGCGGCCTGGTCGCCAAGCTGTACGCGAATCTGCCTTTCAAACTGACCGCCGCCCAAGAGCGCGTGGTGCAGGAAATTTCGGCCGATCTGGCCAAGCCCTATCCCATGCACCGCCTGCTGCAAGGCGACGTGGGCAGCGGCAAAACCGTCGTCGCCGCCATTGCCGCCGCGCAGGCCATCGCGGGCGGGGCGCAGGTTGCGCTGATGGCCCCCACAGAAATCCTGGCCGAGCAGCACTTCCACAAGCTGGTGTCGTGGTTGCAGCCGTTGGGGGTGAACGTCGCGTGGCTTAGTGGCAGCCTTACGGCCAAGGCGCGCCGCGAAGCCGCCGCCGCCGCGGCTGACGGCAGCGTGCAACTGGTCGTCGGCACCCAGGCCATTATTCAAGACCACGTTGAATTTCATCGGCTGGGTCTATCTATCGTTGACGAGCAGCATCGCTTTGGCGTGGGGCAACGCCTGGCCCTGACCAAAAAGGGCGAAACCGTGCGCGGCCGCATCGTGCCGCACCAGCTCAACATGAGCGCCACGCCCATTCCGCGCACGCTGGCCATGACGTTCTTTGCAGACCTGGACGTGTCCGTCATCGACGAACTTCCCCCCGGCCGCACCCCCGTGTTGACCAAGCTGGTGTCGGACGCGCGGCGCGAAGAAGTCATCGCCCACGTCGCCCAGGCGGCTCGCGGCGGCCAGCAAGTGTATTGGGTGTGTCCGCTGGTTGAAGAAAGCGAAGCGCTGGAATTGCAAACCGCCGTGGACACCTACGAAGGCATGCGGGTCGACCTTCCCGACTTGCGCATCGGCCTGGTTCACGGCCGCTTGCCGCAAGCGGAAAAGGCCGCCGTCATGCAGGCATTTCGCGAAGGCGAAGTGGACCTGCTTGTCGCCACCACCGTCATCGAAGTGGGCGTGGACGTGCCCAACGCCTCGTTGATGGTCATTGAACACGCCGAACGTTTCGGGCTGGCGCAGCTGCACCAGCTGCGCGGGCGGGTAGGGCGCGGCACCGCTGAATCGGTCTGTGTGCTGCTGTACCAGACCCCGTTGTCCCAGGTTGCGCGCGAACGTCTGCGTGCCATGTTCGAGACGTCCGACGGCTTTGAAATTGCCCGACGCGACCTGGAACAGCGCGGCCCCGGCGAATTCCTGGGCACGCGCCAATCGGGCATGGCGCTGCTGCGCTTTGCCGACCTGGAAACCGATGCCTCTATCGCGGAAGACGCGCGTGAGGCCGCGGTGTGGTTGCGCGCCGAGCATCCCGGTGCCGTCCAGGCGCACCTGGCCCGCTGGATGCGCGGCCGCGAAGACTTCCTGCGGACCTGATGCGATGCGGCCCGTCCTATACCTGACTCATTCAAGCGCCGGCCCTAAGGCCCGCGCGTAACTCCGGGGGCGCAGTCCACCATGACTCTCACCGAACTCAAGTACATCGTCGCCGTTGCGCGTGAACGCCATTTCGGGCGGGCCGCCGAAGCCTGTTTCGTCAGCCAGCCGACGCTGTCGGTTGCGATACGCAAGCTGGAAGACGAGCTGGGCGTGACGCTGTTCGAACGCGGCGGCGCCGAAGTCGGTGTTACCCCCATCGGCCAACGCATCGTCGCGCAGGCGCAGAAAGTACTGGAAGAAAGCGCCAGCATCAAAGAGATCGCGCGGCAAGGCCACGACCCGCTGGCCGGGCCGTTGCGCGTCGGCGTCATCCATACCATCGGCCCGTATTTACTGCCCAAGCTCGTCCCCGTGCAAATCGGCCGCACGCCGCAGATGCCTTTGCTGCTGCAAGAGAACTTCACCGTGCGTCTGGTGGAACTGCTGCGCCAGGGCGAAATCGACTGCGCCATCATGGCGCTGCCGCTGCCCGAGGCCGGGTTGGTCATGCAGCCGTTGTACGACGAACCCTTCATCGTCGCGGTACCCAATGACCACGAACTGGCGCAAAGAAAATCCATCGACGCGCAGGACCTGAAGCAGCAGACCATGCTGCTGCTGGGCAGCGGCCATTGCTTTCGCGACCAGGTGCTGGAGGTCTGTCCGGAACTGTCACGGTTCTCGGCGGCCAGCGATGGCATCCAGCGCACCTTCGAGGGCTCGTCGCTGGAGACGATCCGCCACATGGTGGCCGCAGGCATCGGCGTGACCGTGTTGCCGATCACCGCCGTCCCCGAGCATCCGCCCAGCAACAGCCTGCTGCGCTATCTTCCGTTCGACGGCCATGTGCCCGAACGCCGCGTCGTCCTGGCATGGCGCCGCAGCTTCCCGCGCCTGGCCGCCATCGAAGCCTTGGCGCAAGCGGTGTACGAATGCGAGTTGCCGGGCGTCAAGATGCTGTCTGACGAAGCGGCGGCGGTGCAGGACTGATCTTTTGTCTGGCGCCGTGCCCGCGTCGCCGCGTTACCGCCTTACCGCCGTAGCGCCGTAGCGCCGTAGCGCCTTCCGCGGCCTCTTGCGGCACGTTTGCGCAGGGTCAAAGCGGCGGCCCGCAAGCCCTTGTTTTATGCGGGTTGCCCGCCAATTCATCATCTTTGCAGTGGTATCCTTCTTTCGTACTTTTCCTAATAGGAGCTAGCAATGGCCAAGTCCCCCAAGAAGACCCCGAGCGTTCCGCGCATCAACATCGGCATTTCGGACAAGGACCGCGCGGCCGTCGCCGGCGAATTGTCCAAGCTGCTGGCCGACTCGTACACGCTGTACCTGATGACGCACAACTTCCACTGGAACGTCACGGGGCCCATGTTCAACACGCTGCACCAGATGTTCATGACGCAGTACACGGAAGAGTGGACCGCGCTGGACAGCATCGCTGAACGCATCCGCGCCCTGGGCCACTACGCGCCGGGCACGTACCGCGAATATTCGAAGCTGTCGTCGATTGCCGAACCGGAAACCGTGCCGGAAGCGCTGGAAATGGTGCGCCTTTTGGTTAGCGGCAATGAGTCGGTCGCCAAGACGGCACGTTCGGCGTTTGAGAAGGCCGACGCGGCTAACGACCAGCCCACGGCGGATCTGCTGACGCAGCGTCTTGATGTGCATGAAAAGAATGCATGGATGCTGCGGAGCTTGCTGCAGTAAGCTCCACATCGGATCTCTTGGGGATTTGATCGGACGGACACAGCCGTCCAGCGAATCCGACAAGAGCCGAATCGGGACCAGAAACGGCCGCCTCGTGGCGGCCGTGTCCATTCTGTGCTGCTTGGTTACGTGGCTTTTCGGCGCACCACCTACGTCCACAAAGGGCAAATTCAAAATATCCCACACGCTGGCACCGGCGGGATTCTCTTCGCCGGCGTCGGGATCCTCCAGGACGCCCGGCGTCTCAGCGCCCCAAAAATCTTCAGCCCCTGCGGCCATTCCTCCAGGCCGCTTTCCGCGTTGATATGCCCCGCACCTGAAAGCACCACGACCCGGCTGCCCCAATCCTCGGCAAACTTGCGCGCGCGTTCCAATCGGCAGTAGGGATCGTCGTCGCTGGCCACAACCACGCTCTGAAAGGGCAGGGGTTGGCGGGGGATAGGTGCGAAGGCGCGCAGGCAGGCGGGGGCGTCGGGGCGTTCGACGTCGGCGGGGGCGACCAGCAGCGCGCCGGCGACTTTGGCGCGTAGGGGGATGGGCAGGGAGGCGCTGATCAGGCAGCCCAGGCTGTGGGCGACCAGCAGGACGGGGCTGCGCGCGCGGTCGACTTCGGCGGCCAGCGTGGACACCCATTCGGCGGGCGACGGGTTTTCCCAGTCGCGTTGTTCGATGCGCACGGCGTGGGGCAGCGTGGCTGCCCAGCGGGATTGCCAGTGCTCGGGTCCGGAGTTTTTCCATCCGGGGACGATGATCGGTTGGAGTCTCATGGCGGCCATCTTGCCGCGCGGCGCTTGTAACTCAAACGAATAAATCGTCTTTTGCATATACCGCACCGGGTATAAGGCCAGGCCAGCCCGGAATGCGGCCTGCCTGTCCGACGTAGACCTACCGGAAGGCAGCCCTTCCTATCAAACGTAGCCCGGGCCGGAGCCGGCGCCGCGTATCGAAGAAGGCTTTGCACGATGCGGCACCATTGCGCCCGAACCCCGCCGGAAGTCGGGCCAGATGGGCATAAAAGCCGCATTTTTTCGGTGTATGCTTGCCGTGCAAAAGCACCGTGGCGGGGCGTGAACTTATCGGTATCCGGCGTCCGCCCGCTACGAAAACCAATGATTAAAGCGATTAAAGGAGTCCACTCATGAAGCCAGTATTTCGTCTGACCCCGGTCATCGCGGCGCTGGGAGTCGCCGCTGGCCTGACGTTTGCCGCGGGAGCGCACGCGCAAACCATCAAGATTGGCGTGGTCGGCCCCACCACGGGCGCCGTTACGCAATATGGCGACATGGTCCGCGAAGGGGTGGATACCGCCATTGAACGCATCAACGCCGCGGGCGGCGTCAACGGCAAGAAGCTGGAAGCGGTGGTGATCGACGACGGCTGCGAGCCCAAGCAGGGTCCGGTTGCCGCGAACCGCGTCGTGAACAGCAAGATCGGCTTCGTGGTCGGTCACGTGTGCTCGGGCGCGACCATCGCCGCGGCTGACGTCTATAACAACGAAGGCGTGGTCATGGTGACGCCGTCGGCCACGGCGCCCGCGGTCACTGACGGCAAGAACTACGAGTTCATCTTCCGCACCATCGGCCGCGATGACCAGCAAGGTCCCGCCGCCGCGAAGTTCGTGCTGGAAAAAATCAAGCCGAAAAAGGCCGCCGTGCTGCACGACAAGCAGTCGTATGGCCAGGGCATTGCCACCGCCGTCAAGAACGACCTGGAAAAGGGCGGCGTGCCCGTCGCGATTTTTGAAGGCGTCAATGCCGGCGACAGCGACTACTCGGCCGTCATCACCAAGCTTAAGGCCCAAGGCGTGGACTTCGTCTACTACGGCGGCTACCACCCGGAAATGGGGCTGTTGCTGCGCCAGGCCGCCGAGCAAGGCGTGAAGGCCAAGTGGATGGGTCCGGAAGGCGCGGGCAACCCGGACATCAACGCCATTGCCGGCGATGCCGTCGAAGGCATGTTGCTGACCTTGCCGGCCGACTTCACCCAGAATGCCGCCAACGCGGACATCGTGAAGGCGTTTGAAGCCAAGAAGCGCAACGCCGGTGGCGCGTTCCAGATGACGGCCTACACCGCGACCCAGGTCATTGCGGACGGCATCAAGGGCGCCGGCAGCGACGACCCGACCAAGGTTGCCAAGTACCTGCACGCCAATTCCTTCGACACGCCGATCGGCAAGGTGTCGTGGAACAAGCAGGGCGACCTGACGAACTTCCAGTTCGAGGTCTTCACCTGGCACAAGGACGGTTCCAAGACCGTCTATAAGTAATACCCGGCAAGTAATACCGGGCAGTCATGCGCGGGCGGGCGCAAGCCCGCCGCTGCATAAGAAAACGGACCGCAAGCCATAAGGCGTGCGGTCCGTTTTTTATTGCCGGGCAGGCGGTGGACGCGGCGGCCGGATGGCCGGCCGGGGGGGCGCGCCCGCCGATAGGCTTACAGCCCTTGTACGCGGCGACCGGTGTCGGCTTCGAACCAGTGCAGCGGGTGGCGGCCGTCCGGGCCGACGTTGACGCGGTTACCCACCTTGGCGGACGACTCGGACAATTGGCGCGTCGTGCAGCGCACGACCAGCGTGCTCTTGCCGCAGCGGCAATGCACCAGCTGTTCCGAACCTAGCGTTTCGACCATCTCAACTTCGGCCGGCACGCCTTGCGTATTCAGCAGCATGTGTTCCGGACGCATGCCCATGATGATCTTGCGGCCGCGCACCTGCGCCGGCACTTGCAACGGCGAGATCTCCAGCGGCGTGCCGTCGGCCGTCTGCACGGTACCGTCGCCTGCCACCTGTACTTCCATCAAGTTCATCGGGGGCGAGCCGATGAAGCCGGCCACAAACGTCGAGGCGGGCTTTTCGAACACTTCCATCGGCGTGCCGATCTGCTCGGGCACGCCTTGGTACATGACGATCATGCGGTGCGCCAGGGTCATGGCTTCGACCTGATCGTGCGTCACGTACAGGCTGGTCGTGCCCAGGCGGCGGTGCAGCTTCATGATTTCAAGGCGCATCGCCACGCGCAGCTTGGCGTCCAGGTTCGACAGCGGTTCGTCAAAAAGGAAGACCTTGGGTTCACGCACGATGGCGCGGCCCATGGCAACGCGCTGGCGCTGGCCGCCGGACAGCGCACGGGGGCGGCGGTCCAGCAGGTGGCCCAGTTCAAGAATCTGCGCGGCGATGTCCACGCGCTTCTTGATCTCGTCCTTGGAGAATTTACGGATCTTCAAGCCATAGGCCATGTTTTCAAACACGGTCATGTGCGGGTAGAGCGCGTAGTTCTGGAACACCATCGCGATGTCGCGTTCGGCGGGTTCCAGGTTGTTGACGACCTTGTCGTCGATGATGATGTCGCCGCTGGTCACGGTTTCCAGGCCGGCAACCATGCGCATCAGCGTGGATTTGCCGCAGCCGGACGGGCCGACGATGACGATGAATTCGCCATCTTTGACATCCATGTCGATGCCATGGATGACCGGCACGTTGCCGGCATAGGTTTTCTTGACGTTACGGAAGCTGAGAGTAGCCATGTTTATTCGTGTTCGGAGTCGTGTTCGGGTAGGCGAGGGCGGGCAAGCGTCACTTTTCAGTGTCGACCAGACCCTTGACGAACCATTTCTGCATCAGGATGACGACGAGCGCCGGCGGAATCATGGCCAGCATGGCGGTGGCCATGGTGATGTTCCATTCGGTCACGCTGTCGCCGCCGCTGATCATCCGCTTGATGCCGATGACGACGGGGTACATGTCTTCCTGCGTGGTGATGAGCAGCGGCCACAGGTATTGGTTCCAGCCGTAGATGAACTGGATCACGAACAGGGCGGCGATGCTGGTCTTGGACAGCGGCAGCAGGACGTCGAAGAAAAACCGCACGGGGCCCGCGCCATCGATGCGCGCGGCTTCGATGAGCTCGTCCGGCACCGTCAGGAAGAACTGGCGGAACAGGAAGGTGGCGGTGGCCGAGGCGATCAGCGGCAGCGTCAGGCCGGCGTAGCTGTTCAGCAGACCCAGGTCGGCCACGACTTTATAGGTGGGTGCGATCCGGACTTCGACGGGCAGCATCAGCGTGACGAAGATCATCCAGAAAAAGAACATGCGGCCGGGGAAGCGAAAGTACACGACCGCGAATGCCGACAGCAGCGAGATCGCGATCTTGCCGATGGAAATCGACAGCGCCATGATCAGGCTGACGTACATCATGCGGCCGACGGGCGCGCCCGACGAACCGCCGGACGAGCCGCCAAACAGCGCCTGCATGTAGTTATCGACGAAGTGCGGGCCGGGAATCAGGGACATCGGCGCTTGCGCCACTTCCTGGGCAGTCTGCGTAGACGCCACGAAAGTGATGTAAAGCGGGAATGCCACCATCGCCACGCCGCAGAGCAGAATGAAGTGGGCCAGAATATCCAGCCAGGGACGGCGTTCAACCATTGTTATTAGCCTCGAACAAAATCAATACTGCACTTTGCGGTCGACGTAGCGGAACTGTACGACCGTCAAGGCAACCACAATGAACATCAAGATGACCGACTGGGCAGCGGACGACCCCAGGTCCAGGCCACGGAAGCCGTCGCTGTACACCTTGTAGACCAGGATCGAGGTCGACGTGCCCGGACCGCCTTGCGTCGTGGTGTCCACAACGGCGAAGGTGTCGAAGAAGGCATAGATGATGTTGACCACCAGCAGGAAGAACGTGGTGGGCGACAGCAGCGGGAACACGATGCTCCAGAAGCGGCGCGCCGGGCTGGCGCCGTCGATCGCGGCGGCTTCGATGAGCGAGCGCGGAATCGATTGCAGGCCTGCCAGGAAAAACAGGAAGTTGTACGAGATCTGTTTCCAGACGGCGGCGACAAGCACCAGCATCATGGCCTGGTTGCCATCCAGGCGCGGGTTCCAGTCCACGCCGGACTTGCGCAGCGCGACAGCCAGAATGCCCACGGAAGGCGAAAACATGAACAGCCACAGCACGCCGACCACGGCGGGCGCCACGGCGTAGGGCCAGATCAGAAGGGTCTTGTAGAGTCCCGCGCCGCGAATCACGCGGTCGGCCATGACGGCCAGCAGCAGGGACACGCCCAGACCCACAACGGCCACCAGCACCGAGAACACGGCGGTGACACGGAAGGAATCAAGGTAGGCCTGTTGCGAGAACAGTTCCATGAAGTTGTCGAGGCCGACGAACTCGGACGACAAACCGAAGGCGTCTTCCAACCGCATGGATTGCCACATGGCTTGTCCGGCGGGCAGGAAAAAGAAGACCACGGTAATGATCAACTGCGGCAGAAGCAGCAGATAGGGCAGGGTCTTATGCCCGAATACAACGCGTTTTTCCATAGGGGGTACCCAAGGTACAGAAAAGCGGCGGTTGGATTAACCGCCGCTTGAAACCGCTTTCATAAAAATACGATAGGCTTAAAGCCCTAAAAAAACCAGGGCTTTAAGCCTTGCGCTCGTATCCGGATTGGCCGTTAAGTCATTGTCACGCTTGAGAAATGCGCGAAGGCAATCGCCTGACGGAATCCCGGAAAGGGCGCTACTTTACACTCTTCTCGAACTTTTCCAGCAACTCGTTGCCGCGCTTGACGATGTTCTCGGCGCCGTCCTTGGCCGCAACCTTGCCGGACACGATGCGTTCGATTTCAGCGTCTTCGATTTCACGGATCTGCGGCAGGAAGCCCAGGCGCAGGCCACGCGATTGCGCGGTGGTTTCAACGTTCAGCTGCTTCACGCCGACTTCGGTGCCCGGATTCTTGTCATAGAAGCCGTCTTTCTTGGTCAGTTCGTAGGCGGCCTTGGTGACCGGCACGTAGCCGGTCTGCTGGTGCCAGCGAGCGGCGATTTCCGGGCTGGCCAGGAACTTGAAGAACGCGGTCACGCCCTTGTAGGTTTCCGGCTTCTTGTTGGCGAAGACCCACAGCGAAGCGCCGCCGATGATGGTGTTCTGCGGGGCGCCTTGCACGTCGGCGTAGTAAGGCACGGTGGAGGTGCCGAATTCGAACTTGGCGTTCTTGGCGATGTTGGCGCGCAGGCCGGACGAACCGGTGATCATGGCGCACTTGCCGCTGATGAACAGCGAGTTCGGCTCGTCGCCGCGGCCGCCGTACATGAAGATGCCTTCCTTGCCCAGCTTGGCCAGGTTTTCCAGATGGCGCACGTGCAGCGGGGTGTTGATCGCGATGCGGGCGTCCAGGCCACCGAAGCCGTTGTCCTTGGTGGCGTACGGCACGTTATGCCAGGCCGAGAACGTTTCCAGCTGGACCCACGAGGGCCACGACGTGGTGTAGCCGCATTCCTGGCCGGCGGCCTTCAGCTTCTGACCGGCGGCGGCCAGCTCTTCCCAGGTCTTGGGCGGCTTGTCGGCGTCCAGGCCGGCCTTCTTGAAGGCGTCCTTGTTGTAGTAGAAGACAACAGTCGAGCTGTTGAAGGGCATCGACACCAGCTTGCCGTCGGCCGACGAGTAGTAGCCGGCCACGGCGCCGATGAATTCCTTCGGATCGATCGGGTTGCCGACTTCTTCCGACATCTGCTGGACCGGCTTGATGGCGCCCTTGGCGTACATCATCGTGGCGGTGCCGACTTCGAACACTTGCAGGATGTCCGGCGCATTGCCGGCGCGGAACGCGGCGATGCCGGCATTCATGGATTCGCCGTAGTTGCCCTTGTAGATCGCCTTGACCTGGTAGTCAGGGTTCTTCTTGTTGAACTCGTCAACCAGACCGTTGACGCGGTCGCCCAGGGCGCCTTCCATCGAGTGCCAGAACTGGATCTCGGTGGCGGCATGCGCGGACGCGCCCGCGAACGCGGCCATGACGGCAGCGAAGGTTAAAGCAATACGGTGTGATCGCATGGTGAAGTTCCTCCTGATGGGCGTGTTGTGACCGGGTTGTCCGGACACGGAAAACACGACACCTTATGAATTGTTTGTGACAAAACCGTGACTTTCACATCACTCCAAACGCCTGTCAAATTGCGCGTTTGAGGCGCGAACGAACATTTTCTTTTTTCTCCCCAACGGAGTTGACCGATTACAATGCTGCGCTATGAAAAACGAACTTTCGATTGCGTTCATTGGCGGCGGCAATATGGCGGCCGCTTTGGCCTCGGGTCTGGCTGGCAAAGTATGCCCCGCCGGGAACATCCATGTCATTGACATTAATAAGGATAGCCACGCGGCGTGGCAGGCGCGCGGCATGACCACCGCGGTGGCTCCCGACGAGGCCCTGGCGCGGTGCCGCGTTTGGGTGTTCGCGGTCAAGCCACAGAACATGAAAGATGTTGTGGCTTCCACACGTCAGTGGCTTCGGGACGACACCTTGGTGGTAAGCGTGGCCGCCGGCATTCGCGCGGACACGCTGGCCGGCTGGCTGGGCACGCCCGACGCGCCGTTCAAGCGGCTGGTGCGCTGCATGCCGAATACGCCCGCGCTGGTGGGCGCCGGCATGACGGGCCTGGCCGCGCTGGACGGCGTGGGTGAGGCCGACCGCGAACTGGCTGCGCAGTTGCTCTCCAGCGTGGGCCAGGTGGTGTGGGTGGCCGACGACGCCGCGCTGGACGGCGTGACCGCCTTGTCGGGCAGCGGGCCGGCCTATGTATTCCTGTTTCTGGAAGCGCTGGTGGCTGGCGGCTTGAAGGTCGGCCTGACCGAAGCGCAAGCCAAGCAGTTGGCCTTGGGCACGCTGGCCGGCGCGACCCAGCTTGCGGCGGAATCTGACGAACCCTTATCGGTACTGCGCGAACGCGTCACGTCCAAGGGCGGCACCACGGCGGCGGCGCTGGCGGCATTCGGTGCGGCCGGCTTCACCGGCATCGTCGAAGACGCCATGGCCGCCGCGGCCCGGCGGTCGGGCGAGCTGGCAGAGGAATTCGGGAAATGAGCAAGGCAAGCCGGGGCTTTCCCGCCATGAGCCGCACGCAATTCGGCATCGCCGTGTTGTGCATGCTGCTGGTGGTGGTGGGCTCCAACATTCTGGTGCAGGTGCCGCTTAACGACTGGTTGACGTGGGGCGGGCTGTCGTACCCCATCGCCTTCCTGGTGACCGACGTGCTGAACCGCCGCTTTGGCCCCGGTGCCGCGCGGCGCGTGGTCTGGTTCGGCTTTGCGGCGGCCCTGGTGGTCTCGTTCTGGGTGGCGTCGCCGCGTATTGCGCTGGCGTCCGGGCTGGCCTACATCTGCGCGCAGCTGATTGACATCCAGGTGTTTGACCGTTTGCGCGACCAGCGTTGGTGGCGCGCGCCGCTGGTGTCGGGCGTGCTGGGTGCCATTCTGGATACGGTGGTGTTCTTCAGCGTGGCGTTCGCCGCCACGGGTGCGCCCTGGACGACCTGGCTGATGGGCGATCTGGCCATCAAGCTGGTGGTCAATATCAGCATGTTGGCGCCGTTCCGTGCGCTGATGTGGAACCTGGCCCGGCCGGCCAACGCCTGACGGCGGCGGCCTGGATCTCAGCGTCGGCACGACGCTTTAAAAAAAGCGCGTATGGATGGCGGTTCCCCCGCTTGCCATACGCGCTTTTTTATTAACCGGATAATCATTATTCGTAAGTCCGGCGTAAGCAGTGTATTTAAATGCGAGACCGCGCTTGATTCGAACGCTGTATTAATGATTATTCATATATCGGCGGTGGCAGCGTTGGCGCGAAGCAGCCTATATCCCGCCTGCAAATTTCGCGATTTCCCCAACAATTTCATGAGGTTGCAAAGCTGATCCGTCACGATTAAACGTTTGGCGCTAAATATTGGGGATTACACGCAGTGACAGTATGGCGGCTTGCTTCCAGAATACCGCCCACACCGTGTTTTTGCCCAAGAAGCCGGCGACGCGCGATACGGATTGCGGGGTATCCACCCGACTAACCGTTTCGATCAGAGCCGCTCAAAACCTCGCTGGAGAACTCCGCATGAAGTTTCTGAATCGCCTTACCCCGGTTGCCATGGCGCTTGGGGCACTTGCCTTGGCTGGCGCCGCGCACGCCGCCGACACGATCAAGATTGGCATTCCCCAGCCTATGACCGGCCCCAACACCCAATACGGTGACCAGATCCAGGCCGGCGCTTTGACCGCCATTGAAACCATCAACGCCAAGGGCGGGGTCAAGGGCAAGAAGCTTGAACCCATCCTGATCGACGACGGTTGCGAACCCAAGCAGGCCGTTCCGGCCGCCAACCGCGTGGTCAACTCCGGTGCCAAGTTCGCCGTGGCCCACGCTTGCTCGGGCGTGACCGTGGCCGCCGTGAAGGTCTACGAGGAAGAGGGCATTGTCGGCATCACCCCGGGCGCCACGTCGCCGCTGGTCACCGACACCATCAAGCCGCATTTCTTCTTCCGCACGATTGGCCGCGACGACCAGCAAGGCCCGTACGCCGCCGCGTACATTGCCAAGACGCTGAAGCCGCAAAAGGTTGCCGTGCTGCACGACAAGCAAACGTACGGCTCTGGCGTGGCCACACAGGTCAAGGACGCGCTGACCAAGCAGAACGTCAACGTGGCGCTGTTTGAAGGCATCAACGTTGGCGACAGCGACTACTCGGCCATCATCACCAAGCTGAAGTCGGCGGGCGTGGACCTGGTCTACTTCGGCGGCTACCACCCTGAACTGGGCCTGCTGCTGCGCCAGTCGCGCGAACAAGGCCTGAAGGTTCAGTACATGGGTCCGGAAGGCACCGCCAACCAGGACCTGGTGGCCATTGCCGGCCCGGCCATCGACGGCTTGCTGGTCACGCTGCCGGCCGACTTCACCAAGCTGCCCGGCAACGAAAGCATCGTGAAGGCCTTCAAGGACGCTAAGCGCGATCCGGACGGCGCCTTCCAGATGCCCGCGTACGCCGCCGTGCAGATCCTGGCCGACAGCATCAACGCCGTGGGCGAAGACCCCGCCAAGGTCGCGGACTACATGCACAAGACCACGTTCAATACCGGCATCGGCAAGGTCGAATACGACGCCAAGGGCGATTTGAAGAACTTCGAATTCGCCGTCTACAAGTGGGACAAGGACGGAAAGAAGACCCAGCTGTAAACTCGCGATCCCGCCGGCACGGTGCCGGCGTGTAGGGCCTGTCGTCTTCGTTGTGCCGTAATCCGCGTAGCGATGCGCCAAAAGCGCTGTGCGGCCGGCAAGCGGTGATCACAGGCCCTTATAAAATACGCCCAGGTTTCCGGCTCCGGGTCTTCTCACCGGGGCCGGAACCATTTGGAGCAAGAGAATAATGTCTGACCTCATACCCCAACTTACCCAGCAATTCTTCAACGGATTGTCTCTGGGCGCGATCTACGCGTTGATTGCCATCGGCTACACAATGGTCTACGGCATCATCGGTATGATCAACTTCGCCCACGGCGAAATCTATATGATCGGCGCCTATGTCGGCCTGGTCACCTTGACGTCCATCGGCACCAATAGCGGTCTGCCGGTGCCGTTCATCATCGCCGCCATGCTGCTTGTGGCCATTACCGTGACCGGCATCTACGGCTTCTCGGTCGAACGCGTGGCGTACCGCCCCGTACGAGGCAGCCCCCGCCTGGTGGCGCTGATTTCGGCAATCGGGATGTCGATCTTCTTGCAGAACTGGGTGGCCCTGGGCCAAGGCGCGCGCGACATGGCCGTGCCGTCGCTGGTGTCCGGCGCCGTGCAGTTCCACATGGGATCCGACTTCGACGTGACGGTGCCGTATTCGCGCATCATGATCATCGTGGTGACGGTGGTGCTGATGATCGGCCTGACGCTGTTCATCAAGTATTCCCGCATGGGCCGCGCTTCGCGCGCCTGCTCGCAAGACATGCACATGGCCAACCTGCTGGGCATCGACACCAACCGCGTGATCTCGTTCACGTTCGTGATGGGCGCGATCCTGGCGGCGGTGGGCGGTGTGCTGATCGCCATCACCATCGGCAAGCTCAACCCGTTCATCGGCTTTCTGGCCGGCATCAAGGCCTTTACGGCGGCGGTGCTGGGCGGCATCGGCAGCATCCCCGGCGCCATGCTGGGCGGCGTGTTGCTGGGCCTGGCCGAGACCTTCGCGGCTGCCTATATCTCGTCACAGTACAAGGACATCGTGGCGTTCTCGCTGCTGGTCCTGATTCTGCTGTTCCGTCCCACCGGGCTGCTGGGCAAACCTGAGGTGGAAAAAGTCTGATGTCGAAAAACAATATTAAAAACGCCACGATGGCGGCCGTGCTGACGGCGGTCATCGTTACGCCGGTGTTTGGCTTGCAACTGATTCGTCAGGGCGCGCGCACGTCGATGGAGTCGCACTGGGGCCTGGTGGCGCTTGCCGCCGCCGTGGTGTTTGTATTCCAGATGCTGCGCCCGTGGATCGCCATTCCCTTCCAGAAGCTCAAGACGGGCCTGCCGACGTTGCCGTCGGCGCCCGCCAAAAGCCACAAGGGGCTGGCGCTGCTGCTGCTTGCCATCGCCGTTATCTGGCCGTTCTTCGCGGGACGCAGCTCGGTCGACATCGCGACCCTGGTGCTGATCTACGTGATGTTGGGCCTGGGCCTGAACATCGTGGTGGGTTTTGCCGGGCTGCTGGACCTGGGCTTCGTCGGCTTTTATGCGGTGGGCGCCTACACGTACGCCTTGCTGTATCACTGGGGCGGCTGGAGCTTCTGGGAAGCACTGCCGTTCTCGGGTGCGATGGCGGCCTTGTTCGGCTTCGTGCTGGGGTTTCCGGTGCTGCGCTTGCGGGGCGATTACCTGGCCATCGTGACGCTGGGCTTCGGCGAAATGATTCGCCTGCTGCTCATCAACCTGAACACGCTGACGGGTGGCCCGGACGGCATTTCCGGCATTCCGAAGCCCACGGTATTCGGCTTGGAAATGACGCGTCGCGCCAGCACCGAAGGCGGCACCACGTTCCACGACTTTTTCGGCCTGACGTTCCAGAACCAGCACATGGTCATCTATCTGTACATGATGGCGCTGCTGCTGGCCCTGATTACATTGTTTGTCTCCACGCGTCTGATCCGCATGCCGGTCGGACGCGCCTGGGAAGCGCTGCGCGAAGATGAAATCGCGTGCCGCTCGCTGGGGCTCAACCCCACGCGCATCAAGCTGTCGGCATTCACGCTGGGGGCAACGTTCGCCGGGTTTGGCGGCGCGTTCTTCGCGGCGCGCCAAGGCATGGTGAACCCGGAATCCTTCACCTTCATCGAATCCGCGTTGATCCTGGCCATTGTGGTGCTGGGCGGCATGGGCTCGCAGGTGGGCGTGATTCTGGCGGCCATCCTGCTGACCGTGCTGCCTGAACTGGCGCGCGAGTTCGCCGAGTACCGGATGCTGATGTTCGGCTTGGTGATGGTGTTGATGATGATGTGGCGTCCGCAGGGGTTGTTGCCCATGAAGCGTCCCCACGTGGAGCTGTCTAAATGAGCGAGGCATTGCTGAAAGTATCCGGACTTACCATGCGGTTCGGCGGCCTGTTGGCCGTGGACAGCGTGGGGTTCGAAGTCCAGTCCGACGAGGTCTTCGCCATCATCGGCCCCAACGGGGCCGGCAAGACCACCGTGTTCAACTGCGTGGGCGGCTTCTATGCGCCCACGGCCGGCGACATCATCATGGACGGCAAGCCGATTACCGGTTTGCCCAGCCACAAGGTGGCGCGCCATGGCCTGGTGCGCACGTTCCAGAACGTGCGCCTGTTCAAGCAGTTGACCGTGCTGGAAAACCTGCTGGTGGCGCAGCACACGCAAGTGGAATCACGGCTGCTGCCGGGCCTGTTAAAGCTCAAGGGCTATCGACAATCGGAAGCCGAGGCGCTGTCGCGCGCGGCGCAGTGGCTGGACTTCATGGGCTTGCGCGAATTCGCCAACCGCGAGGCGGGCAACCTGGCCTATGGCCACCAGCGCCGTCTGGAAATTGCACGTTGCATGATCACCAAGCCCCGTCTGCTGATGCTGGATGAACCGGCGGCCGGCCTGAACCCTCAGGAAAAGCGGGATCTGCAATCGCTGATCGACCAGCTGCGGCGCGAGTTCGGCGTGGCGGTGCTGCTGATCGAGCACGACATGAGCCTGATCATGGGCATTTCCGACCGTATCCTGGTCATGGAACACGGCAAGCCGATCACCACCGGCACCCCCGAGCAGGTGCGCAACGACGCGCGCGTCATCAAAGCGTACCTGGGGGAGGAATGATGCTTAAGCTGGAAAACATACACACCTTTTACGGGGCCATCCAGGCGTTGAACGGCGTGTCGGTAGAGGTCAACAAAGGCGAAATCGTGACCTTGATCGGCGCCAACGGCGCGGGCAAGACGACGCTGTTGATGACGGTCTGCGGCAACCCGCGCGCGCGTGAAGGCAAGATCACGTTCGAAGGCGAGGACATCACCCGCAAGGATACGCATCACATCATGCGCAATGGGATCGCCATTTCGCCTGAAGGCCGACGCGTGTTCAAGGACCTGACCGTTGCTGAAAACCTGATGATGGGCGGCTTCTTTTCGAAGCGCGCCGAAATCGAGGAAGGCATCGACCACGTCTACGGCCTGTTTCCGCGCTTGAAAGAGCGTTCGGCCCAGCGCGCCGGGCTGATGTCAGGCGGCGAACAACAGATGCTGGCAATCGGCCGCGCACTGATGACGCGTCCGCGCCTGCTGCTGCTGGACGAGCCCACGCTGGGGTTGGCGCCGCTGGTGATTGCGCAGATTTTCGACATCATCCGCGAAATCCGCGAGCAGGGCGTGACGGTATTCCTGGTGGAACAGAACGCGAACAAGGCGCTGGGCGTGGCCGATCGCGGTTATGTGCTTGAAAACGGCCGCGTCGTGTTGCAAGACACGGGCGCCAATTTGCTGGTCAACGATCAAGTCCGCAAGGCATACCTGGGCGGATAACCATCACGTTGACGTATTCCCCGCGAAGGGAAATTCGGGCGCATCGAAAGATGCGCCTTTTTTTGCACGCGTTCCGATCAGGCCGCGATCAGCTGTTTGGCCAGATCGGCTTCGTAGTGCGCGATGGCGGCGCGCGCCAACGCGTCGATGGAGTCCGTCAGCGTCACGCCCAGACTGGCGCGCAGCGCGTGCGGTACGGCCAGCGGCAGCTCGGTGCAGCCCAACACCACGGCGTCGGCGCCGCGCGCTTTCAGGCGGGCGATGCATTCCGCGGCGGGCGCGAACGCGTCTTCCAGGCGGTTGCCTTTGACGGCGCGGATCGATCCCATGCAATAGCGTTCGACCTCGTCGTCATCCGGCACGATGCACTCGTAGCCTTGCGCCAGCAAGTGCTTCTGGTACAGGCCCAGCTTCAAGGTGGCGGCCGTGCCCATCAGGCCGATACGCCCGCCGGGCAAGCCCAGGCGGTGCAGGTCGTCGATGACGGCCTGGATGATATGCAGCACGGGCACGCCGGTAGCGGCCGCGATGTCGTGATACCAGAGGTGCGCCGTGTTGCAGGGGATGGCGATCAGCTGCGCGCCGGCCTGTTCCAGAAAGCGCACGCCTTCGACCATATGGGGCAGGGGGCTTTCGCCGCCGGCCATGTAGGCGCTGGACCGGTCGGGAATGCGGGGATCGTTGCGCAGCAGCGTGGGGATGTGCTGCTGGTCAATCGCGGCGGGCGTCAGCGCCGCCAGGCGTAGGGCAAAGGCCGCGCCGGCCATGGGACCCATACCGCCCAATACACCCAGGTAGCAGCCCTGGGAAAACGTCTTCACTTTATACACTCCGGGCTAATGCATCACCGGGCGTCAAAACCTGGCCCGGGCGTTGCGTGGTGGTCCGTTCCCCATCCCACACCTGGCGGCCATTGACCCACACCGCGTGGATGCCCTGGCTTGCCTGAATGGGAGCTGAAAAAGTGGCCACATCCGTTACCGTGGCAGGATCGAACAGCACCAGGTCAGCATGATACCCCTGGCGCAGCAGACCGCGTTCAGCGATGCCATATTGGTCAGCCGCCAGGCCGGTCATCTTGTGGATGGCGGCTTCCAGCGACAGCAGCTGCTGCTCGCGCACCATCGTGCGCAGCACATTGGTGAATGTGCCCCATTGGCGCGGGTGGGGGTGCGGATCGAACGGCAGGCCGTCCGAACCGACCATCGTCAGCGGATGCGCAAAGATGCGGTTGACGTCGGCCGGGTCCATCAAAAAGTAGATGGCGCCGGCGGGGGCCAGGCGCGCCACGGCGGCCTCATCGTCCAGGCCCAGCTCTTGCATCACGTCGCTGAAGTCGCGGCCCGTGGCTTCCGGGTAACCCTTGGACCACGTGATCATCGTGCGGCTGGCCAGCCGCGCGCGGTCCAGGCGCAGCATCGTGGACGTGGCCGGGTAGGGGTGGCAGTCCAGGCAGACGGGCTGCTTGGCGGCGGCGCGGTTGATCAGGTCCAGCGTTTCCCGCGTGCGGCCATGGTTGCGCTCGCCGGCCAGCTTGTGGTGCGAGAAGACCACGCGGCAGTCCAGTTCACGTCCGATCAGCAGCGCCTCTTCCATGGCGGGCACGATATGGTCGGCCTCGTCGCGCAGGTGAGTGGCGTACAGGCCACGACGGCCGGCGCCGTTTGCCGGCTTCAGTGGCCGGCAAACGTCGATGATTTCGTCGGTGGGGGCGGCGCTGGCGGGCGGATAGAACGTTCCAGTTGACACGCCGAAGGCGCCTGCATCCAGCGCTTCTTGCACCAGGGCGCGCATGGCGGCGCGTTCAGCATCGTCAGCGGCGCGCGTGGTGTCGTCCATCACGGCCACGCGCAAGGTCGTGTGGCCCACCAGCGCAATGACGTTCACGGCGGCGGGCGTGTCGCGCAATGCGTCCATCCACGCGCGAAACGTGCCAAAGCGGAACAGCTCTGGCGGCCCCAGCAGGTCCAGCGGCTGGGGAATGTTGTGGCGTTCAAGCGGCGCCAGGCTGATGCCGCAGTTGCCGGTCACCACCGTGGTGATGCCCTGCGACACCTTGGGCAGCATGTCGGGGTGCGCCAGCAAGTAGCCGTCATCGTGGGTGTGGGAATCGATGAAGCCCGGCGCCAGCACCTGGCCCCGGCCGTCAATCACCGGCACGCCCGCGGGGTGGGCAAAGCTGCCCACGGCCACGATGCGTTCGCCCAGCACGGCCACGTCGCCCTGGCGGGCGGGCCCGCCCGAACCGTCGATAAGCGTGGCGCCGGCCACGATGAAGTCTGCCTGCAAGGTGTGCTGCGTCATGAAGGCTTAGTCCAGTTTCTCGATGCCGGCGGTGTCGATGATCTTCTGCCACTTGGCGGTTTCACGATCGATCAGTTGCTTGAAGTCTTCCGGCGAGCCGGTTGCCGGTTCGGCGCCCAGCGTGGCCAGGCCGGTGCGTACTTCGGGCGCGGCCAGGGCTTTCTGGATGGCGGCATTCAGCTTGGTAACGACGTCGGCCGGCGTGCCCTTGGGCGCGACCACGCCACCCCAGGCCACCGTTTCATAGCCCTTCAGGCCGGACTCGTCCAACGTCGGCACGTCGGGCATCAGCGCCAGGCGCTTCAGGCTGCTGACGCCAATGGCGCGGACCTTGCCGCTTTTGACCAGCGGTGCGGCTTCGGACGTGTTGACGAACAGGTAGTCCAGGCGGCCGCCCAGCAGGTCCTGAATGGCGGCGGGGCCGCCGTTATACGGGATGAACATGACATCCAGCTTGGCCATGCTCTTGAACAGTTCGCCACCCATGTGGCCGGTCGTGCCCACGCCCGACGCGCCATACGACAGGCGGCCGGGTTCCTTGCGCGCGCGGTCGATCAGGTCTTGCACGCTTTTGACGGGCGATTCTGCCGGCACGATCAGCGCGTTGTACAGGTCGAACATATGGGCGACCGGCGTCAGGTCCTGATCCACGTCGTAGGGCAGGCGCTTGAACAGCGAACGGTTGACCGCCAGCGTGTTGATGTTGCCGTAACCCACCGTGTAGCCGTCCGGAGCGGCGCGCTTGACCAGCGCAATGCCGATGTTGCCAGCCGCGCCGGGTCGGTTCTCGATCACCATCGTGGCGCCCGTGTCCTTGGCGATCTGGGTGGTGATCAGGCGCGACAGCACGTCGGGCGATCCGCCGGCGGCGGACGGCACCACGAACGTGATGGGCTTGTCGGGATAGGCGTTGGCGGCCGATGCGGTGGCGACCAGTGTGGCGCTGACGGCCAGCGCCGACAGGCCGCGGATAAATTGACGATGCATGGTGGTATTCCCCTTGTTTTGTTGTGGTGACGGGCGCAGATTACACCCGCGTTGCGGCGCTGCATCATCGAAAAATGTGGCAATCCTATAATCCGCCGTTATCGATAAGGGGAAGGAAAAATGGATGCGGAAGGCTATGCGGACGAGGTCGGACCCAGCGCGGGGCGGCCGCTGAACCTGCGTCAGATCGAGGTTTTTCGGGCAATCATGATGGCCGGCTCGATCAGCGGCGCGGGCCGCATGCTGCACGTGTCGCAACCGGCCGTCAGCCGCGTGCTGGCGCTGACGGAAAGCCGGCTGGGCTATCGCCTGTTTGAACGCGTCAAAAGCCGTTTGTCCCCCACGGCCGAAGCACGGCGGCTGTATGCGGAAGTAGAGCAGGTGTATGGCGGCATCCAGCGCGTGAACGACCTGGCGGCCAGCCTGGGCCAATCCGGCGCGGGCATGTTGAAGATAGTGGCTAGCGCCAGCTTCGGGCAGCGGCTGATTCCGATGGCGCTTGAGCGCTTTCGGGGGCGTAATGCGGACGCGCGGGTCGATTACCGCAGCGTCACGTTCGACGAACTGGCGGCGTACTTTTTGTCGGGCCAGGCGGATATCGGCATCTCCATGCAACCGCCCGATCATCCCAATTTGACGTCGGTGCGGCTGGCTCGCGTGCCGGTGGTGTGCGTGATGCCCGCCGCGCATCCGCTGGCCAGCCACAAGGTCGTGCACCCCGAGGATTTCTCATCCGCCGCGTGGATCGGTTATCCGAGCGACACGCCGCTGGGTCGGGCGCTGGTCACGTTTTTTGGCGATGGGCCACGGCATGCCGCCGCCATAGAAGTGCATTCGCCGGTGACGGCGTGTTCGTTCGTGCAGCAGGGTTTGGGGCCGGCACTGGTGGACACGTGGTGCGTATCGCCCGAGCAGTCCGCGCACATGGAGCTGCGGCCGATCGCGCCGGAATCCAGCGTTGAAATCTGGGCCACGCATTCGAACCTGAGCGCGCCGCCGCTGCTGGCGCGCCGGTTTCTGGCGGCGGTGAAAAAGACGCTGGAGCTGGAAGGCGCCGCCGACACGGCGTGACGGCGTCCGTTGTCGGCGGGGTCAGAGCAGGCGCGGAGTTTCCGGCGCGCGGCGGGGCGAGCAGGGCGCGGCAGGCACGACGCAGGACCCCGGACGCCGGACTTGGGATTACGCCAGCCCTTCGGCCTTCAACGCGGCCTGCACGCCCTTGTCGGCTTCCATGCGCTTGAAGAATGCGGCCAGATTGTCCTGGCCGGCCAGGTCGATTTCCTTGGCGTGCGCCCAGCGCAGCACCACGTACAGATAGGCGTCGGCAATGGAAGGCGCGTCGCCCGCCAGATACGGCTTTCCGGCCAATTGCGCATCCAGCTGCGAGAACAGCTTGGTCAGCAGTTTGGACGCCGACCCCGCCAGCTCTTTCTGGGCGGCTTCATCACCCAGGAAGCGCGACGCACCGAAGATCATCGAAAATGTCTTGTGGATGTCGGAATTGATGAAGCCCAGCCAGCGGCGGACATCGGCGCGCGAGCGCGCGCTGCCGTCGCCCAGCAGCTGGGCTTGCGGCGCCTGCTCGGCGATGTATTCCAGGATGGCCACGTTCTGCGTAAGGGTCCAGTCACCGACGCTCAATGCGGGCACGGCGCCCAGGGGATTCACCTTCAAAAACTCCGGGCCTTTCAGCGCTTCGCGGCTCAGTTGGTGCGTTTCATAGGGCTTGCCCACCCACTCCAGAACGATATGGGAAGCGAGCGAACACGCGCCGGGCATGTAGTAAAGTTTCATGTGATCGGGTCTCCTGAACGAAAGAACGGGCAGGCCCCCGTCCTTGGGCGCTATGGTACGCCACCCCCGGCGCGCTTGGCGCCACCTTGTCATGCCACCCGCGCCCGCATTCCCACCCGTTGCCGCCGGAGATGTCCATGCAGTCACGCACCGCCGCAAGCCCGCGCGCGATTCCCTTTTTTGCTTGCTCTACGTTGATACTGGCCGGCGCCCTCTGGGCGGCAACGCCGGCGCGCGCCGCGCAGGAGCCCCCGTCGGTGCCGGCGAACGTTACGGCGGTTGTCGGTGGGCTGGATCATCCGTGGGCGCTGGCTTTCCTGCCCGATGGCGGTGGCGTGTTGATTACAGAACGGCCCGGCAATCTGCGTTTGTTGCGCACGCCGGGCGGGTTGTCCAAGCCGCTGGCGGGCGTGCCCAAAGTGGCGGTGCGCGGGCAGGGTGGTTTGCTGGATGTGGCGCTGTCGCCAAGCTTCGCAAAAGACCGCTACGTGTACCTGTCGTATGCCGAGTCCGACGGTGATAAAAGCGGCACTGCCGTAGGCCGTGGGCGGCTGTCCGACGATGCGACCGCGCTGGAAGACTTCAAGGTGCTGTTCCGCCAGGCGCCCAAGCTATCGTCGGGCCTGCATTTCGGGTCGCGCCTGGTGTTTGACGGCAAAGGCCACCTGTTCATCTCGCTGGGTGAAAACAACCAGCGCCCCACGGCCCAGGACCTGGACAAGCTGCAAGGCAAGATCGTGCGCCTGAAGCTGGACGGTTCGGTGCCGGACGACAACCCCTTTGTCGGCAAGACCGGTGCACGACCTGAAATCTGGTCATACGGGCATCGCAACCCCCAAGGCATGGCGATGAACCCCTGGACCGGCGAGCTTTGGGAAAACGAACACGGGCCGCGCGGCGGCGATGAAATCAATCTGGTGCAGCCGGGCAAGAACTATGGCTGGCCGCTGGCGACTTACGGCATCAATTATTCGGGCCAGCCCATCCCCGAAGCCAAGGGCGAGACCGCGCCGGGCACCGAGCCGCCGCTGTTCTGGTGGGCCAAGTCGCCCGCCATCAGCGGCATGGCGTTCTACGACGCCGACCGCTTTCCGGCCTGGAAGCATTCCGTCTTTATCGGCGCGCTGGGCAATCAGAATTTGATCCGCCTGACGCTGGACGGCAGCCGCGTCGTGGGCCAGGAATGGTTGCTGGTGGATCGCAAGAGCCGCATACGCGACGTGCGGCAAGGGCCGGACGGGTACGTGTATGTGTTGACGGACGCATCGCCGGGGCAGTTGCTGCGGATAGCGCCAGCGCAATCAGGAGGTTAAGCAATGAAGACGTACGAGTTGATCGGGTCAGCCGGTTGCGGGTCGGCAATTGTTGAAATGGCGCTGGTGCTGGCCAATGTGCCTCACACGCTGACGGACGTGCCCTACTTGAAGCCGGGTCCCGAGCGCGACCGCTTGCTGGCTTTGAACCCGCTGGGGCAGGTGCCCACGCTGATCACGCCCGAAGGCGAGGTCATGACGGAAAGCGCCGCAATGATCCTGCATCTGCACGATGTGGCGCCGCAAGCGGGCCTGGCGCCGGCGGCCGACAAGCCCGAGCGGGCGCACTTCTTGAACCTGCTGTTGCGGCTGGTCGCGGCGGTGTACCCGACGTTTACCTATGGCGACATACCCGCGCAATGGGCGGGCGAGGGCGCGGGGGCCGACCTGCTGCGGGAACGCATCCATACGCGGCGCGCGGAGTTATGGAAAGAGCTTGAGCAGCAGGCCGGTGCGCCGCACATGCTGGGGCGACGCTTCTCGGCGCTGGACCTGTATGTGACGGTCATGACGCACTGGCGGCCGGGGCAGGCATGGTTTCAGGCTGAATGCCCGGCGCTGACGGCCGTGGCGCGACAGGCCGCGCAGGAGCCCAATGTGGCGCGGGTCCTGCGGCGGCATTTCCCGGCGCCGACCGAATAGCGCGTCGCATCGCTTGGTCGGCGGCGGGGGGGCGGCAGGCCGCCGATACGCGTGGCCGAACGCGTGGCCGAACGCGGCCCAGAGTCGCGAGGCGGAAGGCCTTTCAGCCCTTGCCGCGCCGCCGGCTCTTGGCGCGGGCTTCCCGCACAGCGATGTACACGCCGCTGCCGGCGATGATCAGCGCGCCCAGATAAGCGTAGGCGTCGGGTGCTTCCCGCCAGAAGATCCAGCCCAGGATCGTGGCCCAGATCAGGCCGGTGTAGTCGAACGGCGCCACCACCGACGCCGGGCCGATCCGGAAACCCTGCGTGATCAAGGCCAGCCCCAATGTGCTGAAAAGTGCGATGCCGGCGAAGTAGGGCAGGTGTTCGGCTGCCGGCGTCTGCCACACCCACGGCAAACCCACCGCGCTACAGATCAATTGCCCCAGCACGATATAGAAGGTGGTCGTCAACATGCCTTCGGCACGGCTGATGCCGCGCGCGGTAATCATCATCACCGCGTACAGCAAGGCCGTGGTCAGCGGATAGAGCGTGGCCGCCTGGAAGGCGTCCGAGCCCGGGCGCACCACGATCAGCACGCCCGCGAAGCCCGCCAGCACCGCCAACCAGCGCTTGCCGTCCACGCGCTCTTTCAGGATCAGCACGGACAGCGCCGTCACGAACAACGGCGCGGCAAACGCGATGGCGGTGGCCTCGGCCAGCGGCAGCGCGCGCAAGCCCAGGTAGAAGCAACAGGCCGACACGACGTTGATCGCGCCGCGCAGCAAATGCAGGCCGGGATGCGCGGTGCGCATGACGCGGCGCCCTCCCAGCCACAGGGCCAGCCCCGTGACAAAGGGCAGCGCGATCAGCGCGCGCAGGAACAGGATCTGAAGCGGGTTGTAGTGAGCGCCCAGCCATTTGGCGTTAGCGTCGCTGAGCGTCAGAAAGAAGATGCCGCCCACCACGCAGGCGATGCCTGCGAAAGCGGAATGTTCCCGGGCGGCGGGCAATACGGTCGAGGAAGACATCGGAAACCTGCAAAGGCGGCGGTTCCTGCCGCCGTTAAGTAAGAAGCGGGGTAAAAGACGGGGGCAAAAAACCGGCGTGGAATGCGAAGCGGAAAGACTTGGCGTTCAGCCCTGGCCGCGATAGGCGGCCAGCGCGACCATGCCCCACGCGGCCAGGAAGGCGGTGCCGCCCAAAGGCGTGACGGCGCCTAACCAATGGATGCCCGTCAGTGACAGCGTGTACAGGCTGCCAGAAAACAGCACGATGCCCACGAACATCACCACCCCGGCGGCGGACAGCAGCGGCGAGCCAAAGCGTGCGCCCAGCAGTGCGATAACGAACAAACCCAGCGCATGGACCAGGTGATACAGCACCCCGGTCTGCCAGACGGACAGCAGCTCGGGCGTCAGCATCCGCTTCAGACCATGCGCGCCAAACGCGCCCGCGCCCACCGCCACCATCAGATTAAGCGCCGCAAGTATCGTCAGCTGCCGGTCCGTCATTGCCCGTCCTTATCGTTGTTCGTGTGTAACGCCGCCTATGATATGCCCAAATACGGTGCATGCCGGCCGGAACAGCGGCGCATTTGGCCCTTGCAGCGCGAATTCCAAATGGGATATTATAAATTCTGTTTGGAACGTCTTTGCCGGGCCGTCAGCCCGCGTCTGGTTCTCAACAGACGCCCGCTGTCCGCCCAGCCGTTACCCGGAGCGCATCATGACCCTGTCCATTACCGGAAAATCCGCCGAAAAGCGTGACGCCGCGTCCGCCCGGCCGCCGCGCCGCGCCTTGCCGCGCGCCAAGCAGTTGTTCCAGGAACTGGTGGATAGCCCGCTTAGCGATATCGCGCGCGATGTGCGGCGTGGCTTGCCGGCGCAGATGGTCGACGACGCGGCGGATTTCCTTCAGGTGCCCAAGTCGGAAATCATGGCCATCACCGAGGTCAAGGCGGCGTCGCTGTCGCGATGGACGCGCGAAGGGCAGATGTTGCCGCTGGGGGAATCCGACCGCCTGGCACGCGTGGCCCGGGTGGCGCGCGTGGCGCGACAGGTGCTGGGTAGCGATGAAGAAGCGGTGCAGTGGCTGAACACGCCGGTGCCCGCGCTGGGCAACGTCAAGCCCTTGTCGCTGCTGACGTCGGACGCCAGCAGCCGGATTGTGGAGGACACCCTGGCCCGGGCGGCGGCCGGCGTGTACGCATGAGCGACTTCATTTCGCTGTGGCGTATCGGCACCACGGCAGGAAAATACCGCGCCGACGACCTCAGCGGCGCGGGCGCGGCGGCGGTGGGCGGGCGCTACAACAGCCCCGGCACGGCAGTGGTCTACACGTCGGCCAGCGTGGCGCTGGCAGTGCTGGAAACCGTGGTGCATTTTGCCGCGCGCGCATCCGAACAGGCCAACCGTTATCTGATTGAAGTGGCGGTGCCCCGCGCCGTGCATGACGCGCGTCAGGTGCTGACCGTGGACCAATTGCAGCGCAACTATCCGTTCTGGGAAGCGGTGCCGTTTGCCGAGGCCTCGCAGACGGTGGGTGACAACTGGGTCGCCTCCGGCGTGTCGGCACTGTTGGAATTGCCCAGCGCAATCGTGCCGTATCGCGGCGTGCCCGACTGCAATCTGCTGATCAACCCGGCGCATCCGGATGCCGAGAACATTGTGGTGGTGCGGCGCGAACGGTTCGTTTATGACCCACGCTTGAAAGCCGCATGAATGGTGCCAAGCCGCAAAAAAAGGGAGCCCCAAGGCTCCCTTTTTCATAACGCGGCCGCCAGTCAGTCGTTGGTCAACACCGCGCGGCCGACCACCTTGCCGGCCCGCAGGGCGGCCAGCACGCTGTCGGCCTCGGCCAGTGCGTGGCGGTGCACCGGCATCGGCGGTACCTTGGCCGCGCGCACCAGTTCCATCAGCTCTTGCAATTCGGCCAGGTTGCCGACGTAGCTGCCGATGATCGACATGGCCTTCATCGGGATCAGCGCGATGGGCCACGACGATGCCCCGCCGAACAGGCCCACGATGATCAGTTTGCCGCCTTTGGTCAGGAAGTCGAACGCCAATGACGTCGTGGCGGGCGCGCCGACCAAATCGATAGCAGCCTGCACCGGCTTGCCGCCGGCGGCCTTGATGATCTGCTGCGCGGCGTCGGGCGCGGCGCCATCGATGGCGGCCAGCGCGCCGGCGTCCAGGGCCGCCTGGCGCTTGGCCGGGTCGATATCGACCACGATGGCGCCCGCACCGCCCAGGGCCTTGATCAGCGTCAGGCTCATCAAGCCCAGGCCGCCCGCGCCGAAGATCACCACGGGATGCTCGCGGTATACGTCCGCCCCGATCTTCTTCAGTGCGGAATAAGTGGTCAGGCCCGAGCAGGCGTAGGGGGCGATCTGCGCGGGTTCCAGGTCGCCGATGTCGATCAGGTATTTAGGGTGCGGCACCAGGATGTGATCGGCGTAGCCGCCGGCGCGATGCACGCCCAGGCAGGCCGGCGCGCTGCAATGGTTTTCCATGCCCGCCTGGCACGGTGCGCATTTTCCGCAGCCGATCCACGGGTACACCAGGTAATTCTTGTCGGCGGACAGGCCCTGCGCGTCGGGGCCGGCGGCCGCCACGCTGCCCACGGTTTCATGGCCCATGGTCAGCGGCAGCGACACGCCGCGATCTTTCAGCGCCAGGGTGCGCCCCTGGCCCAGGTCGTAGCCGCCTTCCCACAAGTGGATATCGCTGTGGCACACCCCCGCGGCACGCACCTTCAACAGCACCTGTGTGCCTTGCGGGGTAGGCGTGGGCGCGTCCATTTCCTGCAAGGGTTCGCGGAAGTTCACAACGCAATAGCACTTCATGGAAAGGTCTCCTTCGTGGTTTTTTATAGCCAGCAGCCTACACCCGGGCGCGGGGGAACGATATTCACTTTTTTACCAGGGGGCATTCGCTGTCGGCCAGCGACACGAATACCTTGTCGCCCGGCACGGTGGACAAGATGCGATAGAAGTCGCCGGGGTACTTGGATTCGGCGGGCTTTTTCACTTCGACCAGATACAGGTCCATGATGACGCGCCCGTCTTCGGGGCGGATGCGGGCATTTTTGATGAGCTTGGTGGTGATGGGCAGTTCGCGCATCTTCTTGTTGACCGCGGCGCCTTCGAAGGTGCCCGCGGCCTGGGCGGCTTGCAGGTAGTGGGTGGTGGCCACGTAGCTCAGCGCCTGCACGATGGAAGGCGGACGCGTCACGCCCATCTTCTTCTGCCAGCGCTGCGTCCAGGCCCGCGTGTCATCGTCGGCATCCCAGTAAAAGCCCGTGGGAAAGGTCAACCCTTGCGCCACGGGCAGGCCCATCGCCTGCACATCGTTGATGAAGGTCAGGAAGGTCAACAAGCGCGGCTTGCCGCCGGTCAGCCCGAATTCCTGCGCCTGCTTGATCAGGTTGACCAGGTCGCCGCCCGCGCTGGCCAGCCCCACGACGTCCGCCTTCGATGCCTGCGCCTGCACCAGGAACGACGCAAAATCCATCGCGCCCAGGGGGTGACGGGTGCTGCCCAGCACCTTGCCGCCCGCGTCCTGCACGAAGCGGCTGGCGTTGCTTTCCAAAGACTTGCCGAAGACGTAGTCGGTGGTGATGAAGTACCAGGATTTACCGCCGCCCTCGACCACGCTTTTGACTACGGCGTTGGCCAGCGCATAGGTGTCCGGTGCCCATTGCGTGCTGAGGTTGCTGCACTGCTTGCCGCTGAAGTCTCCGGCGAACCCGCCGCTGATCAGCGCCGTGCCGCCTTTTTCGCGCGCCACCCCCTGGGCCGCCAGGCCCGCCGAGCTGGCGCCGCCGTCCACCACGGCGACCAGGCCCTGGGTGTCAAACCAGCGCCGTACCAGCGCCGAGGCCACATCGGCCTTGTTCTGGTTATCCGCGCCCACCACCTCGACGGTCTTGCCGGCGACCTTGCCGTTGAAATCCTCGACGGCCATGCGCACGGCCATTTCGGAACCCAGCCCACCCAGGTCCGAGTAAATGCCCGAGCGGTCATTGGACACGCCCAGGCGCACGACATCGGACTGGGCATGGGCCGAGCACACGGCCATTGTGGCGGCCAGGGCCGCCAACAGGGGTTTGATACGCATCTATCTGTCTCCCCGACCCGATGGCGGGCCGTATGGTTTGAGTTTTTGGTGTTGACGCGGTACCGCTGACGGGCGGCCGGACCTGTGGCCGGCAGAAAAGGAATTCCTATTGGTGAAAGATAATTCCTGTGCAAGAATTTAGGTTCGCCCATATGAAAAGTCAACATAGTGGAATACCTAGCAGATTTGGACTTTTTGCGACGGTAAATCCGCACAGGGATCACCACCATGGAAGTGAAGCTTGTTGCCCGCACGTTGGACTTGATCGAGCTTTTTGCGCAGGCGCGCCGGCCCATGCCGCTGACGGAATTGGCGCAAGGGCTGGGCGCGCCCATGTCCAGTTGCCTGGCGCTGGTGCGCACGCTGGTGGCGCGTGGCTATCTGTACGAGGTGCGGCGTCGTGGCGGCTATTACCCGACGGCGCGGTTGCAAGCCATGAGCGCGCTGATACAAGCCGGTGATCCCTGGCTGGAACAAGTCCGTCCGCATCTGCTGGCATTGCGCGACGCCGCCAATGAGACGGTCATGCTGGGCAAAATTCAGGACGGCGCCGTGGTGTTCCTGGAAGTGGTGGAATCCACGCAGCCGGTCCATTACGCCGCGCGCCCTGGCGAGCGCCGGCCGCTGCACACCAGCGCGGTGGCCAAGGCGGTGCTGGCACGCCTGCCGCCCGCCGAGCGCGACAGCGTTTTGGCCAGCGCCAGCTACGCCCGTCATACCGATCGAACGTTGACTACGCGCGAAGCCTTGCTGGCGGACATTCTGCAAGTGCAGGCACGCGGTTGGGCGGCAAACGTCGGCGAAAGCGTGGCTGATCTGACCGGCCTTGCCGTGGCGCTGGACCTGGGCGGGGAATGGTATGCGCTGTGCATGGCCGGCCCGACCCCGCGCGTGTGGGAACGGCGGGAGCAGAACCTGGCTTATCTGACCGACGCGGCCGACGCCATCAGGCAGGCGCGCGCGGGGTAGGGGGCGCTAACCGCGGGGGTGTCAGCATCGGCGGTGTCAGCATCGGCGGTGGCAGCAGCGGCGGCGGCAGCAGCGGCGGCGGCAGCAGCGGGCGCCCCGGCAGGGTGGCGTCAGGCGGCGGGCCTTAGCTGCCCCGGCGCATCAACGTCGATTTGCCGAACAGGCTTTCGATCAAGTCCACCGCGACTTCGGCCGTCTTGTTGCGCACGTCCAGCGCGGGGTTCAGTTCCACGACGTCCAGCGACCGCATCAGGCCGGTGTCGGCAATCATTTCCATGCACAGCTGCGCTTCACGGTAGGTGGGGCCACCGGGCACCGTGGTGCCCACGCCGGGCGCGATGTCGGGGTCAAGAAAATCCACATCAAAGCTCACGTGCAGATGGGTGTCGGCATCCAACCCGGCCAGCGCGGTTTCCATGGTGGCGCGCATGCCCATTTCGTCCAGGTAGCGCATGTCGAACACTTCCAGGCCCGCTTCGTGCACCAGCCGCTTTTCGCCTTGGTCCACGCTGCGGATGCCGATCTGGCGCACCCAGCCGGGCTCGATATCGGGCGTTTGGCCGGACATGCCCGTGATCTGGACGGGTCCGTACCCACACAGGCACGCCACCGGCATGCCGTGAATATTGCCCGTGGGCGTCAGCGCATGGGTGTTGAAATCCGCATGCGCGTCCAGCCATAAAACGCGCAGCTTTTTGCCGGACTGACGGCAATGGCGGGCCACGGCGCTGATGGAGCCGATGCCCAGGCAATGATCGCCGCCTAGCAGGATCGGCAGGCGGTTCAGTGTCAGTTCGGCATAGACGGCATCGTGCACCGCCTGGTTCCAGGCCGCCACTTCCTCCAGATGCCGATAGCCGTTTTCCGGAGGCAGCCACGGGTTGGCCGGGCCGTAAAGGTTGCCGCGATCGATCACTTCAAAACCCTGAGCCTCGATCACGGGGCCCAGATTGGCAACCCGCAGGGCTTCGGGGCCCATCGACGCGCCGCGTGCGCCCGCGCCGATGTCGGTGGGAGCGCCGATCAGGGTGATTTGGGTGGGCAAGCTGGCGGGGGTTTGCAAGTGGTGGACTCCGGTGGGGTTCATCATGGGCGGATAGTAACGCGCACCTTGGCCGGCTGCTGCACAATAGCGCCTGCGCCGTCACGTCGATACCGACCATGCCGGCCGTTTTTTCCTGACTTCTGGATGGCTCTCATGTTTTTGCACTCCTTGTTTTCAACGTTGACGCGCGGCGCCACCGTGGCGGCCTTGTCCGTGGTGCTGTGCGCCACCGCCGCCGCCCAGGAAAAGCCTTTGCGCATCGGCGTGATCCCCAGTGTGGCCAACGAAGCCACTGAAATTGCCATTGCGCAGGCCAAGAAAGAAGGCCTGGACGTGAAGCTGGTGGAATTCAATGATTGGGTGCTGCCCAACATTGCCGTGGCCGACGGCTCGGTGGATGCAAACTTCTTTCAGCACGAGCCGTTCCTGCAACTGTTCAACCAGCGCCGGGGCGCCAACCTGACGCCGATTGCCTATGGCTATTCGACCACCATCGGCCTGTTCTCGAAGAAGCTGAAAAAGGGCGACACGGTGCCCGACGGCGCGACCATTGCCGTGCCCAACGACCCCGTCAATACCGGCCGCGCCTTGTTGCTGCTGGAATCGATCGGGCTGATCAAGCTGACCCCCGGCGTGGCGCATCAGGCCACGTTGCAAGACGTGGTGGCCAACCCCAAGCGCTTGAAGTTCGTGCAGATCGAGGGCTCGCAGTCAGCCCGCACCTTTGATGACGTGACGGCGTCGGTTACGTACACCACGTTTGCCAAGCAGGCCGGGCTGAACGAAAAGGACGGGCTGGCGTTCGACAACACCGATCCGGCCAGCATCCGCCGTTACGCCATACGCTGGGTGACCACGCCCGACAAGGCGCAGGACCCGCGCCTGTTGAAGTTCATTTCGATCTACCAGAACTCGCCCGAGGTCAAAACCACCCTGAAGCGCTTGTACGGCGACCTGATCAGCTTCCCCTGGTAAGGCAATTTGCGTGGCAGGTTGCGCCTACGCCGTGGCCTCGCGCCGACCTGCGCGCCGCCCGTTCAAGCGCCAGTGCAAACCCAGCGCGGCCACGCCCACGGCGGCCGCTGCGCACAGGCCCAGCGCTTCAAAGCCCATATGCGTGTACAGCGTGCCGGCCACCGCCGTCCCCACGCTGGCGCCCAGGTAGGTGGTGCAGGTGTTCAAGCCCAGCACGGCGCCGCGTTCGTCGGGCCGTGCACGGGACAACAGCAACACCAGCAGGTTCAGGCTGATCTGCGACGCCGCACCCCACAGCACGGCAAGCGCCAACACCGCCGCCAGCGCATGGGCGGCAGGCAGCAGCACCAGATAGACCACGGCGATGGTGGCAAGGGCCAGCGGCAAAGCGCGGCGCGGTCCCAGCCTTTCGATCAGCGGCGCGCCCGCGAACCCCGCCAGCATGAAGCCCGCGCCATAGGCAAACGCGATGAAGCCGACCTGACCCGCCGACAGCGCCAGCAACGCACGGACATGGTCGGCCAGAAACGCGTACACGCCATAGAACGCCGACGAGAACGCCAGGCAGGCCAGCAACAGCACGGGCACATCGCGATAGGACAGCGGCGCCAGCAGCCGCGACAAGCGCAGCGGCGGGGCGTTCTGCGCGCGGCGCTCGGGTAGCTTGCACAAGCCAAGCAGCGCAATCGTGGCGCACAGCGCCAAGGTGCCATAGGTGGCGCGCCAGCCGACGGCATCCGAGATCAGCGCGGACAAGGGCACCCCGGCCACCAGCGACACCGACCATCCCGCAATCACGCGCCCCAAGGTGCGAGCCTCCTGGCCCGCGGGCGCCACCATGGACGCCGACCCGTAGGCCGCGGGCAGAATCACCCCGGCGGCGGCGCCGGCCAAGGCTTGCGCGGCGGTCAACACCAGCCAGTGCGGCGCCGTGGCGGACAGCAGCAGCGCGGCGATCAATACCAGCATCGCGCCCAGCAGCGAACGGCGGATGCCGATGCGGTCAATGCGGCCCGCCAGAAAAAAGGCGCTGGCGGCAGTGGCCGCGCCGTAGGCCGAGATGGCGGTGCTGATGGTTAACGCCGAGGTCGAAAAGGACTGCGCCACATCGGTCAGTATCGGACTGAGCGCCAGGCCGTTGGACCCGACCACGCTGACGGCGAACATCAGCGCGGGTACGGACGACGCCTGCTTCGAGGTTTGATTGCCAGGATTTTGCATGCGCCGAATTTTATTGGAATAAAATAAGGGTTTACGCCGATATTTCCTTATTCCATAAAAGTTCGAATGCCGTAAGGCAGAACTTGATTCCGATGCCAGACCTAGACGATCGCGACCGAAAACTATTAACGCTGCTGGCTGGCGACGCTACCCCCAGTTACGCCGAACTGGGAAAATTATTGAATCTTTCCGCCCCGGCCGTGCACGAACGCGTCAAGCGCTTGAAGCGCGACGGGTTGATCAAAGGCATCGCGGCACGACTGGACGGCGCGCGTATTGGCCGGCCGCTGTTGGCCTTCGTGCATGTAGACACCGCCAACTGGAGCATCACGCAACAGGTGCTGGGCCTGGCGGAGCTCACCGAGGTGGAAGAAATCCACACCATTACCGGCAAGAGCGCCATGCTGCTCAAGGTGCGCGTACGCGATACGCAGGCGCTAGAGCTGTTGCTGGCGCGCATCCATCAGATTGACGGCATTACCAACACCACCAGCGATATCGCACTGACCAGCTATCTGGAACGCGGGCCGCTGCCCGACAACGCGCCGGATGTGGCGGACTAGGCGGGCAGGGCGTGGAGGGCGGGTTTGCCGCACGCGGGTGGACCGGCGGATCGGCCGAACGTGATGACGGACGTGACGACCGAACCTGAACGCCGAACCAGAAGGCCGAACCAGAAGGCCGAACCAGAAGGCCGAACCAGAAGGCCGAATCTGAACGCCGAACCTGAAGGCCGAACCAGAAGGCCGAACCAGAAGGCCGAATCTGACGGCGGAGATTGACGGCGAAGGCCAGCTACGCGGACCGCGCCACGCGCAGCCGCAGCCGCGTGATTTCGGACGGCGCGCCCAGCCGCTTGGGCGGGCCCCAATACCCCGTGCCACGGCTGGTGTACACCCACATCTTGCCCAGGCGATGCAGGCCGGCGGTGTAGGGCTGTTGAAAGCGCACGAAAAAACCCCACGGAAAGAACTGGCCGCCATGGGTATGGCCGGACAACTGCAAGTGATAGCCCAGCGGCTGCGCGGCCGCCGCGCTGCGCGGTTGATGCGCCAGCAGGATACGGGCGCAGGCATCGGGCGGCGCGCCGGCCAGCGCGGCCTTGGGGTTGCTGCGCTGCTGCGGATCGAATGCGCCCGCGCTGTAATCCGTCACGCCCGCCACCACCACGGGCAGGCCCGACGGGTGAATGACGGCATGCTCATTCAACAACACGCGCAAGCCCATGCGGCGGAATTCGGCAATCCAAGCCGTGGCGCCTGAATAATATTCATGGTTTCCGGTCACCAGGTATACGCCGTAAGGGGCGCGCAAGGTTCCTAGCGGGCTGGCCTGGTCGGACAGATGCTCGACGCTGCCATCGACAACATCGCCAGTGATGGCGACCATGTCGGGCAGCAATTCGTTGACGCCATCCACGATGGCCTGCACGTAGCGTTTCTTGATCGTGGGCCCGACATGCACATCGCTGATCTGTACGATGGTGAAACCGTCCAGGTCTTGCGGCAGCCCCTCGATCGGCACGTCAACATCGACGACGCGCGCCCGGCTGCGGGCGTTGTAGAAGCCGACAAGCGTGCCCGCCAACGCCAGCCCGGCCACCCCCCACGCACTGTAGCGCCGCACGTCGGGCCAGGGCAGGTCGGCGTTGGCCAGCCACGCCACGCCCCAGGTGACCAGCAACGCTGCGTCGCGAATGACGGTCAGCACGAACAGGGACGAAAACAGCCCCATCGCCAAGAGGCCGACCCACGCAATGCGGTCGCCCCAGGGCGGGTTGATGGAAGAGCGGGCCAGCATGCCCAGCGGAATCAAAATGCATGACAGCAGCAAGCCGACGATGGCAGCGGTGGCGCCGGCTGCGGCCAGTTGCGCGTCGGGAATCAGGCGTGCGCCCACATAGACGTGGGCCAGGGCGCCCAGGGTCAGAAAGCGCAGGAAGAACGAGGATTGGCGTAGGGACACGGCGGGCGTGGGGCGGGCAAGGGAAACGCCATTCTATGCCGGGCCGCGCGCTTAAGACGCGGGGGCGACCGCGCCATCGCGCCACAGCAAGCCCGCGTTCATCTCCTGCACGGTATTGATGCCCAGCATCGCCATGTTGCGGTCCACCTCGGCATGCAAAAGATTGATGGCATGGGCAACACCGGCCTGGCCGCCCACGGCCGCCGCGTAATTGAATGGCCGGCCAACGAAGACAAAACGCGCGCCCAACGCCAGGGCCTTGAGCACATCGCCGCCGCGCCGCACGCCGCTGTCCATCATCACGGTCATGCCACCCGCGGCATCCACCACGCCGGGCAGCGCGCGCAGCGGCGAGATCGCGCCATCCAGCTGGCGTCCGCCATGGTTGGACACGATCACGCCGTCCACGCCATGTTGCCGGGCCAGCGCGGCGTCTTGCGGATGCAGGATGCCCTTGATAATCAAGGTGCCCGGCCATTGCCGACGGATGCGCGCCACGTGTTGCCAGCTGAGGTGATCGCGCGCGGTAAAGTCGCGCAACACCGACGCGGATACGATCGGCGCGCCGCGCGTGGCGAACGAGTTTTCAAAGTGCGGCATGCCGTGCGCCATCAGCGTGCGCAGGAACGTGCCCGCCAGCCAGCGCGGCCGGGTCAGGCCGTCCCACACCAATCGCAGGCTGGGCTTGAGCGGCGTAGAGAAACCGGTGCGGACATTGTTCTCGCGATTGGCGGACACCGGAATGTCCACGGTCAGCACCAAGGTCTCGTAGCCGGCCCGCCGGGCGCGTTCGACCAGCGCGTCGATCTTGGCCGGATCACCGGGAAGATAGGCCTGGAACCAGGTGCCCGGCGCTTGCTGGATGACCTCTTCCAAGGGGATCAGCGAGGTGCCGCTAAGGATGGCCGGAATGCCCGCAGCGCGCGCGGCGCGGGCTAGCACCACGTCGCCGCGATAGGCCGACAACGCGCTGATGCCCATCGGCGCAATACCAAAAGGAGACGCGTAGCCGCGCCCGAAAAGCTCGGTGCGCTGCGTGCGTTGCGACACGTCGACCAACACACGCGGCGCAAAGCCGTATTGCGCGAATGCCCGTCGGTTGTCTTGCAGGGATTGGTTGTCTTCCGCCGCGCCCGCCACGTAGCCGAAGATGGGGCGGGGCAGGCGTCGGCGCGCAGCGGCTTCAAAATCGTCCAACGACAGCATTCGGGCCAGCGCGCGCGGCAGCGGCTGTGCGGCAGTAGCCGCCGATGGGGCGGGCGGAGCGGCCGAGGTCGTGGCTGCGTTGCCCGCCGAGGTGTCGGCAGGCGTCGTGTTCAGCGTGGATGTCGTCATGGCAGAGGGCGTCGGAAAAAAGACTGGACCTGGAAAAGTCCGTAATCTACCGACGCGGCCTGACCGCGAAAAGCGAATAAAACGCGATGAGCTTATTCGCTTTTATTGAAATACCCGCCTGGGGTCAGCCCATTCAACGATGCTTGGGCAGGGCCAGCAATTCACCCATGCGCACCGGACCCAGCACCGACGGCGTGTCGGCCCAACGGATCTGGTCCGGGCCGAACAACACGATGGCGGTCGAACCCAGCTTGAACCGGCCCATTTCGGCGCCTTTTTCCAGATGGATCGGCGCGCGCGCGGCGGCGTCATAGCGCACCGCTTTGACACGGCGCTTGTAGGGCGTGACCAGGCCGGCCCACACGGTTTCGATCGACGCTACGATCATCGCGCCCACCAGCACCAGCGCCATCGGCCCATGCTCGGTATCAAAAATGCAGACCACGCGTTCGTTGCGCGCGAACAGGCGCGGCACGTTGCGCGCGGTCAGCGGGTTGACCGAGAACAAGCGGCCCGGCACGTGGATCATTTCGCGCAGCGTGCCGGCCACCGGCATGTGCACGCGGTGATAGTCCTTGGGCGATAGGTAGACCGTGGCAAATTCGCCACCCTGGAACGGCGCGGCGCGTTCTACGTCGCCGCCCAGCAGATCCACCAGCCCGTAGCTGTGGCCCTTGGCCTGGAAGATGCGGCCTTGTTCGATGGCGCCCAACTGGCTGATCGCGCCGTCGGCCGGACAGAGCACCGAGCCCGGTTCGTCGTCCAGCGGGCGTGCGTCGTCTTTCAACGCGCGCGTGAAGAAATCATTGAAGCAGTCGTAGGCCAACGGGTCTTCTTGCAGCGCTTCGCGCATATCCACGCCGTACTTGCGGACAAAGCGCGAAATCATCCAGTTCTTGACCGCGGGTTCCCGGCAGTCTGAGGCGTATCCAAAGAAGCGCGACACCAGGTGATGGGGCGCAAGATACTGGCTGGCGAGAAATAGTTGGTCTTTGATCGTCATCTACGAGCGCTGAAAAAACGCGTCCCGCGGACAGCGGGACGTGGTTGAAGGCCGCCTCGCAAACGACGCATCAAGGACGCGTGCGGGCAATTCGCGGGATTGTATCGCGATCAGGCGGCTTTGGCGGCCAGTTTGGTTTTGTAGAGCCAATCCTTGTAGTCGTCCAGGTCGCCGTCAAACGGTCGCACGGCGCCGTCGGCCACGATGATGAACTCGTCGGTGGTGGCGCGCAGCAGGTGGCGGTCGTGCGAGACCAGCATCAAGGTGCCTTCGAATTGCGCCAGCGCGGTGGTCAGCGCTTCACGCGTTTCCAGGTCCAGGTGGTTGGTGGGCTCGTCAAGCAGCAAGAGGTTGGGGCGCTGCCAGACAATCAGCGCCAATGCCAGGCGCGCCTTTTCGCCGCCCGAGAACGGCGCGATCGAGCTGGTGGCCATGTTGCCGTTGAAGTTGAAGCTGCCCAGGAAATTGCGCAATTCCTGTTCGCGCACGGTGGGCGCCAGCTTTGTCATGTGCCACAACGGCGATTCGTCGTGGCGCAGCATCTCGACCTGGTGCTGGGCAAAGTAGCCGATCGACAGGCCCTTGTTGAATTGCGTGTCGCCAGCCAGCGTGGTCAGGTCGCCCGCGATGGTTTTGATGAACGTGGATTTGCCCGCGCCGTTGATGCCCAGCAAGCCGATGCGTTGCCCCGCTTGCAGCGAAAAGTTGATGCCTGACACGATGATCTTGTCGGACACGGCCTGCGTATCTTCGCATTCCACGCGGTAGCCCGCGCTGACCTTGTCCATGGTCAGCAAGGGGTTGGGCGCGCGCAGCGGCTCGCGGAATTCAAACGAGAATTCGGCGGCGGCACGCAAGGGCGCCATTTCTTCCATGCGCGCCAGCGCCTTGATGCGGCTTTGCGCCTGACGCGCCTTGCTGGCCTGGGCCTTGAAGCGGTCGATAAAGGACTGCAGATGCGAGCGTTGGCGCATCTGCTTTTCCATCATGCCTTGCGCCAGTTCCAGTTGCGCGGCGCGCTGGCGTTCAAACGACGAATAGTTGCCCGAGTATCGGCGGAGCTTGCGTTCGTCGATATGGACGATGACGTTGACCACGCCATCCAGGAAGTCGCGATCGTGCGAGATGACGATCAGCGTGCCGGCATAGCGCTTGAGCCAGTCTTCCAGCCAGATGATGGCGTCCAGGTCCAAGTGGTTGGTGGGCTCGTCCAGCAGCAGCAGGTCGGACGGGCACATCAGCGCTTGTGCCAGGTTCAGGCGCATGCGCCAGCCGCCGGAAAAGCTGGTCAGCGGCAGGTGCATCTGCTCTTGCGTGAAGCCCAGGCCGGTCAGCAGTTGTTCGGCGCGCGAGTGCACGGTGTAGGCGTCGGCGTCGGCCAGCGCGGCGTAGATGTCGCCCATGCGCAGGCCGTTTTCGGCGCTTTCCGGTTCGGCTTCCAAGGCGGCAAGTTCGGCTTCCAGCTTGCGCAAGGTGACGTCGCCGTCAATCGCGTATTCGATCGCGGGGCGGTCCAGCGCGGGGGTTTCCTGCGCCACATAGGCCATGCGCCAGCTGGAGGGGTAATCCAGGTCGCCCTGGTCGGCGTGCAGCGTGCCGCGCAACAGGCCGAACAGGCTGGATTTGCCAGCGCCGTTGGCACCGATCAGGCCGATTTTGTCGCCGGGGTTCAAGAGCAGGTCGACCTTGTCGAGCAAGGGTTTGACGCCGCGCATGAGTGAAACTTGTTGGAAGCGGATCATGAATCTTGGGGCAGGGGGTGGCGCGGCAAGCGCGCGGCGTGGCTCCCGCCACAAGGGGCGGCGCAAAAATAGGGAACCGGGCGAGTTCGCGCGCAAATGCCTGGTGGCCGGCGCCGCGGCCCAAGGCAGCGACAAAACATCGGCAAAACAATAACCAAACAGCGGCAGGACAGCGGGCGCGAATAGAAAAAAGACACGCCCCAGGGAAGGGGCGTCGTCCAATTGTGGGCGCTATTGTACCGGGCCGCGCGTTCTGACGCAGCCGGCGGCGTGTCGTGAGCAGGATTCGAGTGGGATCCTGGGCTGCTTCAGACGTGTTTTGGTCTGTTTATTCGGGCAAAACGGCGGCATATTGCCCGGCTGCCGGCTGCCGGCTGCCGGCTTCGGCCATCAGAAGCGCGCTACGCGCCCGCGATAGCGGCGGCCAACGCCAAAATGCGCTCGGCCTCTTGCGCGTGCAGGTTTTCAACCAGCGCCCCGTCCACCACGGCCACGCCCAAGCCTTCGGCCTGGGCAGCGCGCCATGCGTCCAGGCGTTTGCGGGCAAGCGCCAGTTCATCGTCGGTGGGGGCAAAGGCCGCGTTGGCGGCCGCGATCTGCTTGGGATGAATCAGCGTTTTGCCGTCGAACCCCTGGTCGCGCCCCTGGTGGCAGGTGGCGGCGTAACCGGCGTCGTCCTGCAAGTCCAGATGCACACCGTCCAGCACCGCAAGGCCATGGGCCCGCGCTGCCATGACGGCCATTGACCGCGCCAGCAATGTTTCTTCCCGGCCGGGGGTATGGCGCGCGTGCAGGTCCTTGACCAGGTCCGACGTGCCGACCACGATGGCGGCCAACCTGGGGTGGCCGCCTGCAATGGCGTCCAGGCGCAGAAAGCCCAGTGGCGTCTCAGCCATGGCCCATAGGGGCAAATCCGGCGGCGCGCCGGCGGCATCCAGCGCGTCGGCCAGGGCTTGCAACTGCGCGGGGGATTGCACCTTTGGCAGCAGCACGGCGTCAGCGCCGGCCTGCGCAATGGCGACAACATCGTCCAGCCCCCAGGGCGTGTCCAGCGCGTTGATGCGCACGATGCACTCGCGCCGGCCATAGCCGCCCGCCGTCAGCGCCGCAGCCACCTGCATGCGCGCCCGGGCCTTGGTATCGGGCGCGACGGCGTCTTCCAGGTCAAGAATCAGCGCGTCGGCGTCCAGGCTGCGAGCCTTGTCCAGCGCGCGCGCGTTGGCGCCGGGCATGTAGAGGACGGAACGGCGGGGGCGGAAGGCAGGCGTCATGAAATCAGTAAGAAGCGGCTCAGGGTTTGGAATTGCCAACGACCTGCACGGGCGTGGTGCAGACATAGCCTACGCCGTACACGGTGCGGATGCCCATGTCGCCGCCCGCCAGCGCGCGCAGCTTGCGGCGCAGGCGATGCATGTGGGCGTCCAGCCTGTGGGTGTCGTAAGCGTCGACGCTGGCGCCCAGCGCTTCGACCAGCCGCCCGCGTGACAGCGGCAGCGGCGCGGCCTGGATCAGCGCGCCGATCAAGCGGCTTTCGGTATCGGTGATGTCTACGCAGACGCGCTCGGGCGAGACCAGCGTGCGGCGCGAGGGATCGAAACGCCACGCATCGGATTCCGCGTCGTCCATGCCTGTCGCGGGCACCACGCGCAGGCGCCGCGACAACGACACCAGGGTCGCGCCCAGCTCAGCCAGGTTGACGGGCTTGGTCAGGTAATGGTCGGCGCCCAGGCTCAGGCCGGACACCTTGTCTTCGCTGAGCAGGCGGCCGGTCAGCATGATGATGCCCATCGACGGATAGCAGGTGCGCAGATGCGCGATGCGGGTGAAGGCGTCGCCGTCGGGCAGCATGGCGTCCAGCACGAGGATGCCGGGCGTGACGTTCAGCAGCAGCTTGTCCAGTTCGGCAAGCGATCCGGCCGTGAGGATGGCTTTGTCCAGCCCCAGGTCCTGGATGGTCTCGACGATGGTGTCGCGCCAGTCACCGTGATCGTCCACAACGATGATGGTCACGGCGGGGTACGCGCCGGCGTTCGCACGTGACGCGATCCAAGGGCAAGCACGCGGGTGGCTGCTGACATGCGGTGGCTATCTGGTTTTGAAAAAGAGTCCGTTTGCGCGGACACGTGGCCGGCTGGATACGTTTCGTATCGTGGCGCTTGCGGAGAATATCACCAACGACGTTGCGGCGGCGCGGCAAACTTGCCGGATGGCATCCGGGCGGCGCCAAAACCGTGCCTGATCAAACTTTGCGCAGCCCGTTGCGCATCCCTCAAACGGCCGGCCATCTTGCTTGCGCGTTAGCCTTATCCACAGAAATTGTGGATAAGGAGCCACGGGCTGGCGCCATCCGATTTATGTAGGCAGATATTCAATCGGTACGCCTGCCGGCACCTTGCGCATGCGGTCGCGCTCGATGCGCGCCGAGGCGAAACGGGTCTTGCGGGCGGCGGCGTTTTGCAGCAACACCGACAACACCGATCCCTTGTCCTGGATCCATTGCGTTTTGCCCCGCAGCAATTTCATCGCGTTCTCGGCGCTGCCCAGACGATAGGACATGGCGTTGATCTGCACCGACGTCTTGCCGTCGAACGCCGCGGGTTCGTGTTCGGTGATCGCCGCGGCGTCCAGGTTGCTGCTTTCGTGATCGACGCGGTAGATGAACTTCAAGCCGCTGTGCGGATCTTGCACCACCAGCAGTTTTTCGGAACCGGAAATATCCGACAGCATGCCGATGACCGGCGATTCAACCAACTGGTTGCCGCGCTGTTCCTCGGTGTAGATGAAAACGCTGTGGCGCGACACGGAAAGGGCGGCGGGAATAAGGGGAGAGCTGTCCATACCTGACTTGAAAGTAGCGGCCCGGACAACGGCGTCCGGCAATCAAAACAGCCTGGCGCATACAGTCAACGCAGCCATGCCGACGCGCATGATACCAATTGTTTCAATGGTGTGCCCACGCTGCGCGAAGTTGGCGTGATGGCGAGCTGCGCGATTCTACGCCGCGCGCCGCTTGCCGAACATGGGGCGCAAGCGCAGAATTCGGCGCATGAAAACAGACGTTGTGGTTCTGGGCGCGGGCATTGTCGGCGTCAGTACGGCCCTGCATCTTTTAGCGCGCGGCCGTTCGGTGGTGCTGCTGGACCGAAAGGGGCCGGGGGAAGAAACCAGCTATGGCAACGCGGGCCTGATCGAACTGGCCAGCGTGATTCCGTACGCCTTTCCCCGGGATTGGCGCAGCCTGTGGCGCTATGCCCGCAACAACACGCCCGACGTCAGCTACCACGTGCGCTTTCTGCCACGCATTGCGCCATGGCTCCTGCGTTATTGGTGGCATTCGTCGCCAACGCGGCTGGCGCGTGCGGCCGAGGCGATGTTGCCGCTTATCGAACGCAGCGTGGCCGAGCACGACGCGCTGAAAGACGATGCGAATCTGACGCCCCTCTTTCGCCGTAACGGGTGGATTGACGCCGCGCGTACCGAGGCCGGGCTGGCGCGGGCAGTTGCCGACGCTGAGGCGCTGGCGCCGTATGCCTTGAACTACCGAGTGCTGGACCGGCAATCGCTGAGGGCGCTGGAGCCATCCTTGTCAGACCGTGTCGTGGGCGCGGTGCATTGGCTGGACCCGGTCAACGTGTCGGACCCCGGCGCCGTCACGCGCGGCTACGCGGCGCTGTTCCAGCAACGTGGCGGGCAACTGGTGCGGGGCGATGCCCGCACGCTTCAGGCTTCCGCGGACGGGCGGTGGCAGGTGCAGTCAGACGCCGGCCGGATCGAGGCGCGTGATGTGGTGGTGGCGATGGGCCCGTGGTCGCTGGATATCTTGCGGCCGTTGGGCTACCGCATTCCCATGGCGGTCAAGCGCGGCTATCACCAGCACTTTGGGCTGGACGCAGGCGCGACGTTGTCGCATCCGGTGGCCGACATCGATAGCGGCTTCGTGGTGACGCCGATGACGCGAGGCGTGCGGCTGACGACCGGCGCTGAATTTGCCCACCGCGATGCGCCGCCGTCGCCCGTCCAGATACAACGCACGCGCGCACTGGCGGGGCAATTGCTGCCGCTGGGGGCAGCCGTGGAGCAGGAACCGTGGATGGGATGCCGGCCCTGCATGCCGGACATGCGGCCGGTGATCGGCCCCGCGCCGGGGCACAAGGGGCTATGGATGGCGTTTGGCCATGCGCACCATGGCTTCACGTTGGGCCCGGTGACCGGCAAGCTGCTTGCCAGCCTGATCACCGGCCAGACGCCGGACATGGACCCGGCGCCTTACGCACTGCGCCGCTAAGCAAGCAGCACGCATGGCGGCGGGGCGGGGCGGTCGCGGTGACGGCCCCCGTGGGCGTGCGCTTACGCGGCGCCGCCTACTTTCACGCGGCGCTGGCGCACCGCCTGTGCCAGCGTTTCCAGCACCGGTTCGGTCTGGCTCCAGCCCAGGCAGGCGTCGGTGATCGACACCCCACGGCGCAGCGGCTGACCGGGCTTCAGGTCCTGGCGGCCTTCTTCCAGATGGCTTTCGATCATGACGCCGGTAATGCGCGCATCGCCTTGGGCCAGCTGCGCGGCGATGTCGTTGGCCACGTCGATCTGGCGCAGGTGCGACTTGTTGGAGTTGGCGTGCGAGCAGTCGATCATGACCTGTTCGCGCTGGCCGGCGGCGCGCAAGGCGGCACAACAGGCGTCGACGCTGGCCGCATCGTAGTTGGGGCCTTGCTTGCCGCCGCGCAGGATCACATGCGTGTCCTGATTGCCGCGCGTTTCGAAAATGGCGGCCATGCCCATCTTCGTCATGCCCATGAAAGCGTGCTTGGCGCTGGCGGCAACCATGGCGTCGGCCGCGATCTGCACGCCGCCGTCCGTTCCGTTCTTGAAGCCCAGCGGGCAGCTCAGGCCCGAGCTCAGCTGCCGGTGGCTGGGGCTTTCAGTGGTGCGCGCGCCGATGGCGCCCCAGGCGATCAGGTCCGCGATGTACTGCGGGCTGAGCAGGTCCAGGAATTCGGTGGCAATCGGCAGGCCCAGGCCGCTGATGTCCAGCAACAGTTCGCGCGCGCGACGCAGGCCTTCGTTGATGCGGAAGCTGCCGTCCAGGCGCGGATCGTTGATGTAACCCTTCCAGCCCACCGTGGTGCGCGGCTTTTCAAAATACACACGCATGACGATCAGCAGGTCTTTCTTGTGCTGGTCGACGGCGGCGCGCAGCTGGCGCGCATAGTCCATGGCCTGGCCATGGTCGTGGATGGAGCAGGGGCCCACGACAATCAGCAGGCGGTCGTCGCGGCCATGCAGCACGTTGGCGATCTGCGTGCGGCTTTCTTCGACCAGCGTCTGGATGGCGGGGGATACGGGCAGTTCGTCCTGCAGTAGCGCGGGCGAAATCAAAGGACGAACGGCGCTGATGCGGGTGTCGTCGGTGCGCGTGTTGTCCTGGGTCGAGTCGGCCGTGCCGACCTCGCGGTCGTGCTGGGGGTCGTCAATGCGGGTCAAGGGAAGCTCCGTGCCGTGGATGCGCAAGCTGCGCAAGATGCGTAAAGGCGGCCATTATCGCACCCGCGCGCCCAGCGCCCGGCACCAGGGCTGCGTCCGTCTGGACGAGCCCGCGCGTTGCGCCTGGACAACGGGGGGAGGCAATTGCGGCCAGGGTCTTCTTAAACCTACGCCTATCGGCCCGGAAATTGCCTTAGCCCTTTGCCGGCGGCGACAGATCCCAAGCGAATGCCGTAGCATGGAAACCCGAACGGACCCCCGAACAGAACCCGCGGCCGCCTGCCTGGGCCCGCCCTATCAGCTAGGACGGAACGAATGCCAAAAACCGACGCCGGAGCCGCTCGACGAATTCTTCTCGTTGAAGACCACCCCGTTGAACGCGCTTATTTGCAGAACATGCTGCTGGCGTTGGGATATCGACGGGTTGCCGGTCTGGGCAACAGCACGGAAGCGGTCAGCGCGTTAAGCCGGCAGTACTACGACCTGGTGATCAGCGACATCGTCATGAGCGACGGCGACGGCACCCACATGCCCAACGAATTGCGGCGCCTGGTGGATGTCGGCCGGCTAAAGAGCATGCCTCCCATCATCTGGATCAGCAGCCTTAGCGAAGAGCTGTTGCAGTCGCACGTACGCCTGGCGCTGCAAGCCGGCTGCCCGTCGGCACAGGCGCTGTCCAAGCCGGTGTCCCGCACGGCCATGCAACAGGCCATCAAGGTCGGGCTGGCCGCCGAGGACGTGACGACGCCCCAGCAACAATCCATCCGCCGCGAAGTGGTCGAAGCCGAATTGGGCCGGGCCTTGATCACCGGTGTGGGCATGAGCGTGGTGTTGCAACCGCAGATGAGCCTGTCCACCGGCAAAGTGCTGGCCGCCGAAGCGCTGTCGCGCTGGGATCATCCCGAACTGGGCGCCATATCGGCCGTGGACTTCGTGCCGGCCGCGCATCGGCTCGGCATGGATCGCATGCTGTTTCTGCGCGTGACGGATCGCGTGCTGGAGGTGCAGCAAACGCTGCACGCCGAAGGCATCGCCGTGCCCATTGCCATCAACGCGTCGGCGTCCACGCTGTGTTCGCGCGATATGCCCGCAGTGTTGGAAAAGCGCGTGGCGCAGGCGGGACTGCCGGCGCGCTTGATCAAGATTGAACTGACCGAGGACGAGCCCGTCAACGACTGGCTGGCCCTGTCGTCCGCGTTGAACCTGCTGCGCGTGCGCGGCTTTGAACTGGCCATGGACGACTTCGGCGCGGGCATCGCCTCGATGCGGCTGTTTTCCGCCATGCCCTTTACAGAACTCAAGATCGACCGGGACTTTATCGTCCACATGCACCGCGAAGCGGCGTCGCGGGCGGTGGTGGCCGCGGCCATCGAAATGGGCCGGGTGCTGGGCCGGCGCGTGGTGGCCGAAGGGGTCGAGCAGGAACGCGACCTGCAATTGCTGCGCGAACTGGGTTGCGACGTGGCCCAGGGCTATGGCCTGTCCATCCCCCTGGAGCCGGAAGCGTTCATCGAATTCTGCCGCCAGCACTGAAGCAGCCGGCGGCAGGCGGCAGGCGGCGCAATCAGATGCCGGACACGTCGATGTCTCCGGGATAGTCGATCGAGAACTTCAGAACGGTCTCGCGGGATTTGCCCGGTTCAAGGTCCCAGTTCCAGACCAGTTTGCCGTCTTCTTCGCGCTTGATGTCGCGGTCTGCGGGCGACAGCAGCTTGACCACGATTTTCTCGTTGCGCGAGACCGGCAGGCGGTCCTTGAACGACACCTGTTCCTTGGTGGCCTTGTTGTTCTTTACCGTGATCTTGTATTCGTACGTCACCCGCTTGCCGCTACCAGAGAAACCCGTGCTTTCGGTGTAGCGATTGACCAGCTGGCGCTTGATCGAGATACCGTCGTCGGCGCCCATCGCCAGTTCGACCTTTTCGCCGGGCATCACCGCTTTCATGGCGCTGGACGCGACGAAAGCGTCGTCCAGGAAGGTATTGAGCGGGCCGGCCAGGAACGGGAACTCGGTATTGTTGCTGGCCTGCGCCGTCAGGAATACCGCTTCGCGCAGTGCGGGCGTGGACTGGTATTGCAGCGTGGCCGGCAGCTTGGCGGTTGCGATTGCCACGCGCTGGGTAGAGTTGTCCGAGGGCAGCGTCGCCGGGTTCTGAATCTGGAAAGAGGCGCTGGTGGCCTCGTTTTGCACCTGCGCGGTGCGCACGTCGATCGGTTCCGGCATGGCGTCGGCCTGTGCGCTCTCGGCATAGGCCTGGCTGGCACCGCGCGGCGCGCGCTTCATGGCCATTTCGCTGGATACGGCAGGCGCGGGCGCGGCGATGGGGCGCGGCGGCGGCGGCGGCGGGGCGGCCACATCAATGATCCACGGTTGCAAGGTCGGCGCGCCACCGCCCAAGGCGGGGCGGGCAGTGGACAGCGTCAGCTTGACGTTGTTCCAGTCTTCACCCGAGTTCTGGCGAATGACGCCGAAGTAACCCAAGTCCACGCTGCGGTCGGCGGGACGCAGGCGGGCGTCATAGGCGGGCGTCCAGCGCGCGCCGGCGACGGCGTACGACACCGCCAGATCGACCTTGCCCGCACGCGCCAGGTTGACCCGCAACGTAACGGTCTTGGTGCGGCGGCTCATCTGGCCTTGCACCACGTTCAGCTGGTTTTGCAGCGCCGCAAGCTCGCGTTCCAGCGCCTCTTTGCGTGTCGCGACCTGACGCAGGCCGGCCAGGGTCTTGGCCAGGCTGTCCGCGCTAAGCGTCTGGATGGCCTTGAGTTCGTCCAGGGTCAGGCGGGCGCTGTCCTTGGAGGGCTCGGTGGCGCCGCGCTGCATCATCAAGACCAATTCGCGCTGGTTGTCCAGCACCGCAGCCTCGTCATCCAGCTGGGCCATCTGGTCTTCCAGCTTGCGCACCTGGTCTTGCAAGGCGCGGACGCGTTCGTTGGCCGTGTCGGCGTTAAAGGCGTCGCGCACCTTGACGTCCAGCAACGAGGCCTGGCCCGTGCTTTTGGCCGACACTTGCAGGGAATTCTCCTGCAACGATGCCGGCAGATTTTCCAGGGTCAGCTCATGCTCGCCCGCCGCCAACTCGCTGGTGGCCGAACGCGTGACAACCGCGCGGTCCTGATAGACCGTCACCGCGCCGATGGCGGAGGTCAGCGCGGCGGCAGCGCCCAAGCCGGGAATCGTTGCAAGGGCCAAGGCCAAGAGAGTACGTCGCACGGGTTCACCTTTGAAAAGGTTGATATCTGAAGCTGCGTCCCGGCTTAGGGACGGATCAGCGGTAGCGCAATTTACTCTGGTGTCCAAGGCGCGGGTTTTACAGAAGATGACAAACGCGACAGGGCACTACGGGCATTAGGTGGACGGCTGCGCGCGCTCCGGGTGCGCCAGTTGGCGCAGCAACGATACGGCGTTGCCTGCGGCCATGGACCGGTCATGGCGGCGGTAGGCCATGTCCAGCAAGGCGTGCGGCGCGTCGCCCTTGATCGGGCGATATTCGATGCCCTGCGCGCCCATGTGCCGCATGGCGGCGGGCACGATGGAAATGCCAACGCCGGCGGCCACCAGGCTGACGATGGACGCCATTTGCGGCGCCTCTTGAATCACGCGCGGCGCGAACCCCGCGCGCTGGCAGGCGGACTGGATGGCGTCGTACAGGCCGGCGCCGATGGGGCGGGGGTACAACACGAAGTCCTCACCGGCCAGCGCCGCAATCGGTACGCTGCGGCGGCGGCTTAAGGCGTGATCGGGGGGCAGGGCGACCAGCATGGGTTCGTCCAGGACGCGTTCGGATTCGAATTCCGCGTCCAGCAGGTAGGGCGGCCGCACAAAGGCGATGTCTACCTCGCCCAGCCGCAGCCCGCGCAGCAGTGAAATGGTATTGCTTTCCGTCAAGGTGATGCGCACGTCGGGATAGCGGTCGCGATAAGCGCGAATGGCGCGAGGCAGATAGGGGTGGAAGACGGCCGATGCCGTGAAGCCCACGGTGATCGCGCCGCGCTCGCCGCGTCCCAGCCGCCGGGCCGTGTCGATCGCGCGGTCGGCGCTGGCCAGGATGGCGCGCGCGTCTTCCAGGAACTGGGCGCCGGCTTCGGTCATCTCGATGCCTCGGGGCAGACGGAGAAATAGCGGTGTGCCGATTTCGCGTTCCAGCTGCTGGATCTGCTGGCTCAAGGGCGGCTGGCCAATCCCCAGACGCGCCGCCGCCCGCGTGAAATGCAATTCTTCGGCCACGGCCGTGAAATAGCGCAAATGGCGTAGTTCCATCGTTTTAAAATATGGGCGGTAGGGGTTTCATATATTGGACATATGAAGACGAAAAGTCTACTTTTGATCTGCGGGCGCGTCGCTCGCTAGTCTTTCAGAGATTTCCATGTCTGCCCCCAGCGCCAGTTCCTGCCCCCCCACGTCCGCCCCTTATCTGGCGCGCGGCACGCCAGAGCTGCATCGCGCGCAATGGGCCTTGTTCGCCGCGGGCTTCTCCACGTTTTCGCTGTTGTATTGCGTGCAGCCGTTGATGCCGCTGTTCACCGGCGCCTTTGGCGTGTCGCCCGCGCAAAGCAGCCTGGTCCTGTCCTTGTGCACGGGCTTGCTGGCGATTGCGATCTTTTTTGTGGGCCTGTTCTCTCAAGCACTGCCGCGCAAGCGCGTCATGGCCTGGTCGTTGCTGGCTTCCGCCGCGCTGGGCACGATCGCGGCCGTGGCGCCCGACTGGCAAAGCCTGCTGGCGCTGCGCGCGCTGCAAGGCGTGGCGATGGGCGGCGTCCCCGCCGTCGCCATGGCCTACCTGGCCGAGGAAGTCGAACCCGACACGCTAGGCTTCGTGATGGGCCTGTATATCAGCGGAAGCGCGTTTGGCGGGCTGTCAGGCCGCGTCATCACCGGGCTGGTTTCGGATCACTTTGGCTGGCGCGCCGCGATGGGTACGCTGGGGGTCGTGGGCATCGCGGCCGCCGCGTTGTTCATGTGGCTGCTTCCCGCCTCGCGCCGCTTCACGCCGCAGCGCGGGCGTGGGTGGGCCGGTGTGCTGGGCGATGTGCGGGCGGGCGTCGGCGCGCACTTGAAGAACGGACCGTTATGCGCATTGTTCGCCATGGGCGGCTTGCTGATGGGCGCGTTTGTCACGGTCTACAACTACGTAGGCTTCCGCCTGCTGCTGCCGCCGTTTTCGCTTAGCCAGACGTTCATCGGCTTCATCTTCGTTGTGTATCTGGTCGGCATCTTTGCCTCGACGTTTTTCGGCCGCCTTGCCGACCGCCACGGCCGGGGCGCCATGCTGTCCGCCGCGACGGGTCTGGCCTTGGCCGGGTTGCTGCTGACCTTGTCGGACTCCTTGCCCATCTTGATCGCCGGGATCGTGGTGTTTACTTTCGGCTTTTTCGCGGCGCACGCGGTCGCCAGCGGCTGGGTGGGCCAGATGGCCCGAGGCTACAAGGCACTGGCCGCATCGCTGTACCTGCTGGTGTATTACGTGGGGTCCAGCGTGCTGGGCGCCTGGGGCGGCCATTTCTGGGCCGCCCGGCAATGGCCCGGCGTTGCCGCGATGGCAGGCGGTTTGTTGGCATTGGCATTAGCCATCAGCGCCGGCCTGGCCTGGCGCACCAGCGGCTCACGTCGCGCAAACGCCGGTCAACCCGCTTGATTGCGCGGCTGAACCTGCCGCCCCTTGTGGTCGACAAAAATCAAGCCCTTGTCCATTCCAGCGTAGCGATAGAAGTAGCGGGCGCTGGACTTGACGGGGCGCGTGTCGTAGGCGGATAGATCAGCGCCCGGGGTGCATAGGCGTTCGACTTCTTCCGGCCAGCGAAACGTGCTGGCTTTGTGCTTGATCCAGCGGTCGAGCAGGGGTTTGAGGGTGAAGAGGTTGAAGAAGAAAAGGAAGACGACTGCGATATTGTTCAGCCCGTTCAACCATTCCAACTTGTCGTCGCCGGTCGGCTTGCGAACCAGGCCTTGCTCGACAAACTTTGGGTCGGCTTGAATTGCCTTCAGCCCGTGCTCCATATAGCGGCGGATGAACTCCAGCCGGTGAAGGTTGTTGTCGAAGAACGTCTGGTCATGCAGGTCAAAGTCGCCTTCAACGATCAACGGCCTTTTGCTTTTTCTAATGCTCTCGGGATCCTGGGACGGCAGTTGCATCATTTCTAGGTAGGGCCTAGGGAAACATAAACGTAGCGCGTATCCGTGCCCGAATTCTGTGTAGGGCCGCACATCGCGCCATGGTAGGTGTAGCACCGTATTCCCATAACAGACGTGCACCAATTGCGCTTGCCGATTAAATCGGATGCGCGACATGGCAGAATTGGTTACTAACCATAAACCCGCCGCCGCCATCAGTAAAAAAGGAATACAGATGAGGGCGCCCTTGTGCTGGTACTCCCCGAACAGGGGGGCCAGAATGAATACGAAGGTCACGGACATGGGCACGCCAAGCGTCGACAGTTGCAGCAAAAACGTAAGCTGCCCTTCCGTACGCGGCTCAATATATTGCTCGTTGAACTGCTCTGGATCGGACACGTCTTCGGTCAGCCATAGCTGCTCGGGATCCATGGCGTAGCGAATGTCGGGCAGGGCGGCGAAATACAAGCTTTCGTCGAGACGTGCGCATTGACGCTTGAATTCGACTGCGGCATCCGGGATGGTGGCGGGATCGATGATGCGGAGCTGTTTGCTTGCCATGTCTTCTCTTACTACTCCGAGCGACGCAAATGAACTTGTCTGCCTTTGTGATCCACAAAGATCAGTCCCTTGTCCATTCCAGCGTAGCGATAGAAGTAGCGGGCGCTGGACTTGACGGGGCGCGTGTCGTAGGCGGATAGATCAGCGCCCGGGGTGCATAGGCGTTCGACTTCTTCCGGCCAGCGGAAGGTGCTGGCTTTGTGCTTGATCCAGCGGTCGAGCAGGGGCTTGAGGGTGAAGAGATTGAAGAGGATGTCGTAGACATTGAAGATATCGCTCCATCCGCCCGTTCTGGTGACGTTGTTGTCACCGGTGGGTTTACGGACAAGGCCTTGCTCGACAAACTTTGGGTCGGCTTGAATTGCCTTCAGCCCGTGCTCCATATAGCGGCGGATGAACTCGAGCCGGTGAAGGTTCTTGTCGAAGAACGTCTGGTCATGCACGTCAAAGTCGCCTCCAACGATAAACGGCGTTTTACTCTTTCTGATGCTGTCAGGATCCTGGGACGGCATTTGCATCGTCTCCAGATAAGGCCGCGGGAAACATAAGCGTAGCGTGTAGCCGTGCCCGAATTCGGTGTAGGGGCGCACATCGCGCCACGGCAAGTGCAGCACCGTATCGCCATAAGAGACGTGCACCAATTGCGCTTGCCGATTAAATCGGATGCGCGACATGGCAGAATTGGTTACTAACCATAAACCCGCCGCCGCCATCAGTAAAAAAGGAATACAGATGAGGGCGCCCTTGTGCTGGTACTCCCCGAACAGGGGGGCCAGAATGAACACGATGGTCACGGACATGGACACGCCGAGCGTCGACAGTTGCAGCAAAAACGTAAGCTGCCCTTCCGTACGCGGCTCAATATATTGCTCGTTGAACTGCTCTGGATCGGACACGTCTTCGGTCAGCCATAGCTGCTCGGGATCCATGGCGTAGCGAATGTCGGGCAGGGCGGCGAAATACAAGCTTTCGTCGAGACGTGCGCATTGACGCTTGAATTCGACTGCGGCGTCCGGGATGGTGGCGGGGTCGATGGCGCGAAGCTTTTTCACCATGACGAGCTGGCCTCCATCTCGTAGTCGGCATCCGTGAAACCATTGGGGCGATAGTTCACCGTCGTCGTGCCGAACAGGGCGTTCGTGGCAATTTTGACGACGCCGACACCGTTTATCACGGTCACTCGATCCGGGTCGTCGTAACGCACCTCGCGGCCTGAGAACTCGCCCAGGCGCGGGGCCTGCTGCTGGCTGATCGAGTACTGGCTGATTTGCGACCGCCATCCTGGCAAGAAGACGGAAACCGAACGGACGTCGTCCGGCACTCCTAATACCGTCGCTAGCCTCGACTTCAGGGAAGGAGCCAAGACCTTCATTACGTCGATGTCGTTTTGCATGCTGGGCGCCTGGAACAAGCGATGGAATTCTTGCAGCTCTTCTTCATCGCTAGCAAAGGGCTCAAGCCCGCCTGGCATGCCCCATACGCTACGTCGGATCCATGTCTCGACCCTCGCCTCGTCGACCGTGGTTTGGTGGAGGTGGCGAAGGCCGAGATAAAGCGCTTCGATTCCAAGAAGGATCCACCCGATCGTGCCGGAGTTAAGTCGAGCCACTCCAGTTGTGCCTTTCAACAGTAATGAGCTTGAAATGGCCGCCCTAGCCACCTCCCAAGGGCGTAGTTTTCCCCACAGGTGCAAGAAGCCAATCCCCCCAGCGGCAAATTGCACTGAGCCACTGACGAAGCTGATTGTCGCGACTTGGCCGCTCTCTTGCGTGGCGGCCTGCCACCAGTCCTTTGCGCCAATCGCGATCGCGGCCACAGCAGCCACCCCAATCGCCCGCAATTCCCACTTCGTGGCCGCCCCGTCAAACGCAGCAGCCACCCCCGTCTCCCCCCGCACCTTCGCCAAGTCCCGCTGTTTCTCAAACCAAAACCTCGTCATCGTCGCCCCAGCCGCGCCCACGCCCAGCACCTTGCCAGTCGCATTCAGCGCATTCCCCAAAGTCAATCCGTCCTCACGCCCCAGCGCCTTGAACGCTTCTCCCGCGCTGTACACCGTGGCGAACGCCGCGACGCCGCCTAGCGCCAGGCGGGCGTTGTGCCAGAAGCGCAAGCGCCCGGGCAATTTTCGGCATTGCTCCAGCCGCTCCTGCACGTCCTCGGTGTCATACAAGGTGACAAGGGTCTGCACGGCGCGGTCGACGGTCTGTGGACGAAAGCCATTGACGCCCGTGAGCCCCATGCTGTTTCGCACCCAATTGCCCACTTCGGGAAGCGGTACGTCGTGGGCGCGCGCCAGGGTGCCGTCCAGCACTTCCATGATCGGGCGGTACACACTGGTCCAGAATGCGCCGGGCGATTTCAATTGGCCGTGCGCGACCAAGGCGCCCAGCATCACGCTCAGCTGATTGGATGCGCCGTCCGCCGGTAGCGTCTCCAGCACTTTTTGCAGCGCGGCCAAGGACGCATTGACCGTTGCCTGGCGGACGGTGCCGCTGGCCAGCTTGGCGTAGCTGATAACTTCCGGCGCGCCCAGCACGGCTTTTTCCAATAAGCCCACCGGGCCGTCGGGTTCGACTTGCGCCAGCAAGAAGTGCTTGCCGGCTGTGCAGTGGATCAAGGCCGGCAGGGTATGCCCCGCAAGGCAGCGCAAGTCTAGATAGCCCTGGGTGTCGGGCGTGTGTACGTCGACGATGGCGTCGTAGGTCTTGCGCTGGCTGTTGAAGACCGCCCAAAGATCGGCGGCCGCACGGACGACGTCGTCAGCGTGCGCTTGCAGCTGCTTGGGATGGTGTTCGGCGAAGTGGGCGCGTGCGGCATTTCGAGCATGGACGGTACGCTTGCGGTGCGCGGCCAGGCGCGCCTGGTTGGCGCGTTCGTTGGCCGCCAGAACGTCCGGGCCGGTGACGCCCGGCCCCATGGCGCTGCCGATAGGGTCATTTCGTAGCGTTCGGTCTCCGGCCTCTGCGCCGGCCAGATTGCCCAACTGATCGATCATCTGGGACACCCGCAGCTTGTGAGCCGCGTCGGCGCCGTAGGTCTGCAAATCCGCCAGCCTGCTGCCCACCAGCATGTTCAATTCGCTTAGCATGCCCGCCAGATCTTGCACGACAACGGCTTGGGGTTGGATGTCCGTGCGGGGCCGCGTCGCGGCCGTCATGGCGTTCTGGGTAGACAGGATGTCGTCGGTGTGTGGCCGGCTTTCACTCCAGGGATACTGGCGCAGCACGGTCTGGGACAGCTCGCGGACTTCTGGCAGCAAGGTAGCGGGAAACACGTGCGCTTGCTCGCCGCCCGCAATTTTTACGGGGGTGGCCAGCAGGCTGCGCCAACTTTCTTTGTTGTTTTCAATGTCCCATAGCGCGGCGTGGCTCAGTAGCGTGTCGCTGACCATGACATGCGCGGTCTCGTCTTGCAGGTCAGGAGGCGCAAGCAGGTAGCGCGCTGCGCCCGTTTCGTCCGGTACGGTCGCGCGGCCCGGCACGTCGCCTTTGTAGTCGGCTTCGGTCCACCAGATAGGCGCGAAGCGGATGTTGTCGGTGACCTGATAGTGGATCGTCCACATGCGTCCGCTCTGGCGCACGAACAGGTAGACATAGCTGCGTGGCCGCAGTACCCGCAAGCCGTAGGCTTTGCCGTCGCTCAGCGCCGGATAGCCGACGGTACTCAAGGTACTGAACACCTCGGCATCAAAGGGTTCATCGGTGATGCCATAGCGCAGGGGATACAAGGGGATGCCGCGCCGGCAAGGCGGCGGGGATATCGCCTTACCCAGTATCTTGGCGCTGGGGTGGGGCGGTTGCAGCGCCTTGGGACATTGCAGATGAATCATGATTGCTTTCCTGATGCCATCGCGGCGGTGATCGTGTTCAAGCGGTGTTCCGCGTGGTTCAGGCGCAGCAGCCCGGATTCGTCGCGGCGGGCCAGGTTGGCGCGCAACTCGGCATCTTTCTCGAACGGCAACTGGGGAAAGTGCAGCCGCAGTTCGATGTAGTGGTGAATGTCGCGTTCGAGATGCAGGTTGATCAGCCCGGCTTCGTCGGTAAACAGCGCGATCTGATGCAATAGCTTGGCATGGGTAACCGGGTGGCTTGCCGCCAGATCGGCCGGCACGTGGCGGCGCACCGCCTCGCGCATGAAGTAGGCAAAACTGGCGCGGTTGACAGCCTCTTCGTCAGCCGCCGACAACGCAAAGCCCCTGGGGTCTGGCGCGCTTTCATTCGGCTCGGGAATATCCGCTTGCAGCCATTGCGCACCTGTGTCGTTCGCCGTGAGCCAGATCAGCCTTTGTATCGGGCCCAGCAGTTCTGCGAGACGATCGGCAGGCAAACCTTCGCAAAGCTCTTCCAATTGGCGCGTGGCCGTCAGATTGAATCGCATGGGCAAGCCATCGGGCGCCCGCATCAGACGCAGGTGCTTCAGGTGTGCACTTGCCGGCGCGTCATCGCCGGCAAACAACAGCACACCCATTTGCCGGGGTGCCCAATCGTCAATAAAGGCTTGCAGCAGCGGCGCGGTGACGGGCGTCAGCAACGGACCATGGCGATATCCCGGCGGCTGGTATTCCCAATCGGTGCCGCGCCATAACCAGTGACGATCCACGCCGGACTGCAATGACGACACCTCGTGTTCCAGCGTGGCAGACCGTGCGCCATCCAACCAAAGCCAGGCAGAGGCAGAGCCGTAGCCAGGGCAAGAATTCGTATCCGCGCTCGCGCGATCGTCGGCCAGGCTGTCCATGCTGGGGGCTTGCACGACGCGCACGATTTGACGCGGCCAGCCGGCCTGTTCAAGGGCAGTCATCGTCAGGCTCCTTGCATGCCGCAAGGGCAGGGCACGCGCGGGCAGGTGCCGTCGGCGCGCAATGCGCAAAGCAAGTCCATGGCAAGCCCTGGGGTAGCGGCGCCCGCCATCGACGGGCCGCTGGCCGCGCCGGATTGCTGATTGATGGGCCCCTTGAATACCAGGGCGCCCGCGTCCAGCGTGATGCCCGAATCGTCAATGTTGATCGTGCCGCCCGGCCCCTTGATCACCACGCTTTGCGCGGCCTGCAACTCCAGCGTCACCGTCTTGCCCTCGATCCGCTCGCCCGCATGCACCTGGAAATGCCCCTGCACCTTATGTTCCACATGGCCGCCCGTTTCAATCCAGTGATTGGCCGTCGTCTTGTCGCGCCGGTTGTTGCCCACGTCTTCCGTGCGATCCCGACCGGTGGCGATGGTGTGGTTGCGGTCGATGGTCAGGAAGTCGTCCTGGCCGATGGTGTGGCGGCGGTCCTGGCCGATGTGGACCTGTTCATCGCTGCCCACCGATTCACCGCGGTCGTGGCCGATGGTGATGGTTTCGTCATGCTCGACCTGTTCGCTTCGGTCGTTGCCGACGAAGGTGGTCTCGTTGTGATTGACGTGGATGTTCTGGTCTTTTTGCGCGTGGACGTAGATCTCTTCCTGGTCCCGTTCGTCTTCAAAGCGCAGCTCGTTATAGCCATCGCCCTTGTGTGTCTGGCTTTTGATGGTCATGCGCGTTTTGTGGCGCGGCAGCTCGTACGGCGGCGGGTTGATCGATCGGTGCGTTCTGCCCGTGACGATCGGCTGCGAGCTATCGCCGTCCAGAAAGCTGACGATGACTTCCTGGCCAATGCGCGGGATGGCCATGTGGCCCCAGCCCGCGCCGGCCCAATTCTGCGACACGCGAATCCAGCACGAGCTGTGCTCGTTGTTCTGCCCCAGCCGGTCCCACGGAAATTGCACCTTGATGCGGCCGAATTCGTCGCAGTAGATTTCTTCATTGGGCGGGCCGACCACGCTAGCGATCTGCGGGCCGTCCACTAGCGGCTTTCGGCTGGGCTCGGGTTTCCAATCGACCTTGTCGGGCACGATGTCGGCGGTATAGCCATAGCGCGTGCCTTGTTCAGCGCCCGCGCCGTCTTCTTCCTGGCTGGTGTGCTGGATGCCATGGTGGCGCATGCGCACCGGGCGCCAACCGTGGTTCCAGTCATCACGCGGGTGGCCGGTCAGGTCGAACGCCACGCCGGGAATCAGGCGCGCGTCGTCGCCGTGCACCTGTGCCATGCGCGCGTCCCGGCGCAAGCCTAGCAGCCGGCTTTGCGTGAAGGGTTTGCCTGCCTCGTCGCGCTTGTAGCGGCCGGGGTAGTCGTAGCGTTCGTAGCGGGTGTCCTGATGTTGCAGGTCGGCGGCGACGTGCGTGTGTTCCTGGTCGTACTGCGGGTGTGTGTAGGTGTAGTCGCGTTGCGTCTGGCGGGCGGTGCGTAGTTGTTCGGTGTAGATGAAGCGGCGCAATGCGGGCTGGTGTTGGTCGCCGCCCGGCGTGGGGTTATAGATGACCGGCCCGCCTGCGATCTCGCCATGGATGTAGATGCGATCGCCGTGAATCAGGCGGTGGGAATTTTCGGTATGGGCGTAGCGGTGGAAGTAGCCTTCTTCAGCGGCCAGGCGCACCACGAAATCCAGATCGGTTTCGCCGGCTTGCACGCAGTATTCGCGCACCAGATGGTTGTGGGTAGTGACCTGTTCGTAGTCGGTAATGCCATGGCGCTTGAATACATCGGCCAGGATTTCCGGCACGGACAGTTGCTGGTAGATGCGCCAGTCCGAACACAGCGCCGCGCGCGCCAGCGACGGTTCGACCACGGCGCGGTAGCGCGTGCGCCGAAAGCCGGTGTCGCCTTGCTCGAAGGCGGTGACGATGCCGTGCACGTGGCGCACGGGCACATCGCGCCGCCATAGCGTGAACAGCGCTGTTTGATCCAGCAGCGCGCCAAAGTCGATGGCGGGGTCGAAGCTGGATAAATCAAGCTCCAGCCGATAGGTCTCGGACAGGGCCTCGTCCAGCGTGAATTCAATAACGTCGAACGCCACGCCACGGGCGGCGGGCACGAAGGTAAAACGCAGGTCGGATGAATGGGCCATGGCAGGCCTGATGCAACATCCGTGCCAGACCAAACGCCAATAAAATAAAGCCTTTTATATCATTGGCTTGTGTAAAAACCAGGCGTCTTATAACGGGCGCACACAGGCGGACCGGGCCTACATTCCCCTGTTTTTCCCCCGAATCAGGCCAAATCTGGCCTGATAAAAAATTAGCGCTTGCGAATCAACGACTTAGATCGAGACAAATCTGGCCCAATCGGGTCAATTCTGGCCCAGCGGCGACTTCAGCTGGCCGCGCACGGCCCGCGCCGCGCCGTCAGGCCTCGGCCTTGAACACCGCTTGTGGCGAGGCGGCCGCCGTCTCACCCCGAGCGCCAAGCGTCGCATCCATGCCGCGGCTCAGCGCCGATAACAGCAGGTGTGGCGCTACGTTCAGCTGTGCCAGCAGCACGCTGCTGCGCGCCAGCCGGGTCAGCGCGTGTGGCTCCAGTTCGGCCAACCACTGACAGGCGCGCGGAGACATCTGCATGCCCGCCAGCGCCGTGGCGTCGCAGGTGCGCGCCATGCGTTGCAGCAGCAGGAGGTACATCAGGTTGGTTTCGTGGATATCGCGCAGAAGTTCGGTCGAATTCGGCATCGGACGCCCCACCTTCTAGAGTTCGCTGGCCAGCCGCGACCGGAGAGCGAAAGGCGCGCGGCGTTCTAAGGCGAACGTCTATTGCAGACCCGGGACGGGCTGCCGTGCCGATATGGTCTGTGGATGATATTTAAGCCATCGGAATGCGTCAGTAATGGATTTCCCTTGCCGCCGGTGCGGTTCGCCGACGTTCCCGACGTTCCTCAGGGGTCCGTAACAGACAAGACGTCTCGTTTCAGCGGTTTGATGACCGTCTGAGCGCCGCGTATCCTCCACTGGCCAAGCCGGATGCGCCCGCGACGGCGCATACTGGCGGGTGCGGGACACGCATTACCCGCGCACGGCTATCAGTGCGTCAGGTGGACAAACCTTGGGCGCTGGGCGTCTTACGGTTGGAGGCGGGGCAGGATCGGTAGCGTCGCGTTACCTTGCGTTTCGGCATCGCGGCGGGCCCCCGCAATACAGTACTGGCTGGTAAAGGGGCAGAAATGTTGAAGAAGCAGGATCGCGTATCCCACCCATGGACCGATACGCTCGCCCGTCTGGAGGATGAACGGATTATGTTGCAGCGCATTGCGGCCGGCATGCCGCTTGCGCACGTGTTGGAACACGTATTGCACGCCATCGAGGCCCAGTCCAGCGTGCAACTGCGGGCCGCCATCGCGCTGGTGGACGACACCGGGAAATATCTGGTGCACACCGCCGCTCCGAGCTTGCCGCCCGAATTCAGTCTGGCGGTGCAGCGCACCGCCATTGGCCCTCACATGGCCTCTTGGGGCGCTGCGGCGTGTTCCGGCAACCCGGTCTACGCCGAGGATATTGCGTCACACCCGGATTGGGAACCCTGGCGCGAGCTGGCCTTGGAGCACGGCCTGCGAGCCTGCTGGTCCACGCCGATCAAGGCCCCGGACGGACGCTTGCTGGGCGTGTTTTCGAATTACTACGGGGTGGCGCGTTCGCCGTCCGCCCATGACATCGACGCCATTGCGCTGGTGACGCGCAGTGCCGCGCTGGCCATCGAAAGGCACCTGACCGAAGCCGCGCTGCGCGCCAGCGGTGAGCGCTGGCGCGCCATGTTCGACGGCATGCAAGAAGCGTTCTTCCTTAGTGAAGCCCTGCGTGACGAAACCGGCCGCATCGTGGACTTCCGCTTTCTAGAGGTCAACCCGGCCTTTGAACGCCAAAGCGGCATGAAAGAAGGCGACACGCTGGGCCATACTCTGCGCGAAATGATCCCCGGCGTGCCGGGTCAGATCATGGACGCCTTTGCCCAGGTCGTGGAGACCGGGCAGCCGACGCAATTCGAATTCGCCGTGCCCGGCCCCAAAGAGGCCTGGTACGAGGCGCGCGCCCGCAAGGACGGCGATGATTGCATGATGGCGTTGTTCCTGGATGTGACGGCCCGCAAAGCCGCCGAAACCGAACTTTGGGAAGGCCAGCATCGCAGGAATTTTTTGTTGTCGCTGGTGGACCGCATGCGCGAACTGCACCATCAGGCAGAGATCGAACATGCGGCCTGCGCGGGGCTGGGCCAGCACCTGGCCCTGGGGTTGGTCGCCGTGGTGGACTGGCCCGGCGAGAACGAGCCGGCAACGCTGTCCGCCTGTTGGCGGTCGGAATCCGACTTTGCAACGCGCGAAGCCCTGGCGCCCGATCAATTGGGCGAAGAGTTCCAGGCGGCGATGCGCAAAGGGCGCACGGCGCATTTGCAACCCTTGGTTGCCCAACAGAATGGTGAGGTCCGGCCATCCGCCATCGTGGTGCCCATGCGCCGTTGGGGTCGTCAGGACGGTGCTCTGTGGGTACGCCCGCAGGCCGGCAGCCGGCTCAAGGCCGGCGACATTGCCTTCATTGAAGAGGTATCCGAACGGTTGTGCGACGCGGTCGAGCGTTCGCAGTATGCCCGCACGCTGGAGCAGCGCGTGGAAGACGCCATCGCGGAACGCGACCGGATCTGGCGCTTGTCGCCCGAGCTGCTGGCGGTGGTGGATAGTCAGGACCGCTTCGTCAGCGTCAACCCGGCCGTGCGGCCTATCCTGGGCTGGACGCCGGAACAATTCCTGTCCATGGGGCTGACCGAACTGATCCACCCGGACGACCAGGCCGCCACGCGCGCGGCGATAGCGCAAGCCGCGCAGGGCAATCCGACCCAGGCCGTGCGCCATATGGAAAACCGTCTACTGACCCGTGAGGGGACGTACCGGTGGATCACCTGGAGCATGTCGTGGTCGCAAGACAGCCTGTACATGACCGGGCGCGACGACACCGACCTGAAGGTGCAGGCGGAAACGCTGCGCGATACCGAACAGGCGCTGCGGCAATCGCAAAAAATGGAAGCCGTGGGCCGCCTGACCGGCGGCATCGCCCACGACTTCAACAACATGCTTCAAGGCATCACGGGCGCCTTGTACCTCATCCAGCGCAAGCTGGCCGCCGGCACGCCCGAGCAGGCCCAGCGCTTCATCACCGTGGCGATGGATTCCGCGAACCGGGCCGCGCATCTGACCCAGCGGCTGTTGACGTTTTCGCGTCGTCAGCCCATTGACCCCAAGCCCTTTAGCGTGGCGCCCACGTTGCAATCGATGGCCGACCTGTTCCATCGCTACACGGGGGAACGGGTGCAGCTGCAATTCAATCTGCAAACCGATCTGTGGACGGTCAGTTGCGATCGGAACCAGTTTGAGAACGCGTTGCTCAATCTCGTCATCAATGCCTGCGACGCCATGCCCAATGGCGGCACGCTGACGGTGGCCGCCACCAATACGCAGTTGGACGAGGCCGCGCTGCGCCCGTTTCCCGGGATCAGCCCAGGGCAATTCGTGGAAGTGTCGGTCAGCGACGTAGGCGTGGGCATGCCGCCCGACGTATTGGCCCACGCGTTCGATCCGTTCTTCACCACCAAGCCGCTGGGCGAGGGCACCGGCCTGGGGCTGTCCATGATCTATGGCTTTGCCAAGCAGGCGGGCGGCACGGCAACCCTGGAAAGCAGCGTAGGCCAGGGCACAACCGTCCGGCTGCTGTTGCCGCGCTACGAAGGCGCGCCTGACGCGGCCATGCGCCATGAGCCCGCTGCGCACGGCACACAGGACGCCGCCAATCCGTCGGTGGTGGTCGTGGTGGAAGACGACGCCAATGTGCGCGAGATGGTGCGCGAATGCCTGGCCGAACTTGGCATGCACGTATTGACCGCCGCTGACGGCGAGGCCGGCCTGGAACTCGTCCTGCACACGAACGATATGGACTTGTTGGTGACGGATGTGGGGCTGCCCGCCTTGAACGGCCGCCAGTTGGCCGACGCCGCGCGCGCCGCGCATCCCGGGCTGAAGGTGCTGCTGATGACCGGCTACGCCGAAAGCGCGGCGCGGGGCGGGGGCTTTCTGGAGCACGGCATCGAGCTCATCGTGAAACCGTTTTCGCTTGAGGTGCTGGGCCAGCGCGTGCAACGGATGCTTGATGAGTCCCGGGCAGACGCCGAGAACGCGCGGCCGGTGTAGTCATCACCCCGGTGGCGTGGGCAAGCACGCCACCGGGCTACACTTTTCACTGCGTATTTTCCCCTGCATGTCCGCGCTGCACGTCCTCACTGCACGTCCTCACTGCACGTCCCCACTGCGCGTCCCCACTGCAATCGCCGGTAAAAAATACCCGGATGGGCAACAATTCAGGCGGATAAGTGGGCACGGCAGGACGCAAGCGGGAAAAGCAGGGTGGGAAAGCGGTCTGGGAACGGGGCTTGCTCATAGGTCTGGGCTTTTCTACAAAGGAGTCTGACTATGAAATCTCGTGCTTTGACTTGCGCTTTCGTATTGGCAGCCGGTTTGACGTCCGCCGGCGCGGTAATGGCCCAATCGGCCAACCCGACCACGCCGTCTTCCACGCCGAATGACGCCACCGCCGCGCAGCCGAACCGGGCACAGCCTCCGGGCCAGATGGCTCCGGCGCCCACCGCGACGCCTTCGACCGGGACGACACCGCCCGCCACCCACCAAAGCGGCACCATGTCGTCGGGCAAGAAGCATTCCGACGAAACGCCGAAGCGCCAGCGTGAAGCCAACGACAACGTGCCCCGCACGCCGGGCGCAGGCGCCACGCCGCCTCCGGGCTATCCCAACACGGGCGGCTCGAAGTAAGGGCTGGAGTCGATGGCGGGAATTAGCGGTAAAAGCTACGTCCCGCCGTCGCGCCATTCGAGCAGAAGGCTTCCCACGGGAAGCCTTCTTTTTTGGCGAATCGAACACGGCTGTTTCAGCAAACCGGCCACGGCTTTTAAAAAGCGTGGCCGGCATATTGTGCGTACTTCGATGCAGGCGCCGGCCGCCACTCGGGCGGCCTGCCGCGTGGTGACCTTTCCTTAGTGCTGACGGCGCAATTCCGCTGGCGGTACGCGTAGTTGCCCGCGGTACTTGGACACCGTCCGGCGCGCCAGCAAGATCCCGCTGGCGGCCAACTGCTGCGTCAGGGCGACGTCTGACAGCGGCATGGTCGGGTCCTCGGCGTCCACCATTTCCTTGATCAGCGCACGCACCGCCGCGGCCGAGCACGACCCGCCGGATTCCGTGGCCAGCTCGCGCGAGAAAAAGTGGCGAAACTCAAAGACGCCGCGCGGGGTCACCATGTACTTGCCGACGGTGGCGCGTGACACGGTGGATTCGTGCATGTCCAGATCGTCGGCCACCTCGCGCAGCATCAGCGGCCGTAACGCCACTTCCCCGTACTCGAAAAACGTCTGCTGACGCTTCACGATGGCTTCGGCCACGCGCTGGATGGTCGTGTAGCGCTGTTCCACGTTGCGCACCAGCCAGCGCGCTTCCTGAAGCTCTTGCGCCATGGGGCTGCGGTCATCCAGCCGCGCGCGGCGGAACAGGTCGGCATAGGTGCGATGCAACCGCGCCTGCGGCATGGCGTGACGGTTGGGCAGCACGCGCCAGCGCGAATGCCATTTGTCCACGAACACGTCCGGCACCACATACACAGGCGCCTCGGCGCTATAGCGCGACCCCGGCTTGGGGTCCAGGCTGCGGATCAGCGCACACGCTTCGCGCACTTGCTCATCGGTGCAGCCCAGCAAACGGCGCAGCCCGACACAATCATTCTTGCCCAGGCGGTCCAGATGCTCGCGCACGATGCGCAAGGCCAGGTCACGCACGTGGGGGTCCACGGACTGCGCCGCCGCCAATTGCAGCGACAGGCATTCGGTCAGATCGCGCGCCGCCAGGCCCGGGGCGTCCAGCTGCTGCACCAGGCGCAGCGCGGCGGTCCATTCGCCTTCGTCCGGCGGCGGGCTGAAGCCGGCGTGCTCGGGGTCACACAGGCTCATCAGCGGCACACGCAGATAGCCGTCGTCGTCCAACGCGTCGATGATGAATTCGGCCAGCAGCCGGTCGCGCGGTTCAAGGTGGTAGTTGCCCAGATCAGCCGACAGGCGCTCGCGCATCGACACCGATGCGCAGACCCATTGGCCCATGTCCTTGCCGTCGCCGCCGCCCGTCAGTTGGGTCGGATAGTCGCCGGAATAGGAAGGGGCGTCAGGCAAGGGCTCGTCGGCCTCGGAGGCCGAGGGCGGGGCGGCATCGGCCATGGCCGAGGGCTCGTCTCCGTAACTGCCGGGTTTGATGGAATCGCCGTTTGGCAGCGGTTCGGTGTCCTGCTCGTCGCCATCCTCAAGAAAGGGGTTGGTGGCAAGCGCGTGTTCCACCGCGGTCGTGAATTCAAGCGCCGACATCTGCAGCAGCTTGACAGACTGCTGCAAGCGCGGCGCAAGCGTCATTTGCTGGCGCAGGCGCAATTCTTGCGAGGGGTGGCCCAATCGAGTCTCCTGGATGAAAGCCGCCGGAGGGCGGCGCATCCTTAGACACATGCAAGATCCGTGCCAGGTCGATTTTCGGGCGTATGCAAGAAGCTTTCGGCCCTATGGCAGCGACCGTATTACAAGCCGACGGTAAGAACTGCTCAGCTTCCCGACAAACCTTCTTTTTCGTAGACGTCCAGTCGGTTGTACAGGGTCTTCAGGCTGACGCCCAAGGTGTCGGCCGCCAAGCGCTTGTCGCCGCCGTGGTGGGCCAGGGTTGCCAGGATGAAGGCGCGCTGCGCCTGGCCTAACGGCATCCCCACCGGGAAGTTCATCGCGCCTTCGCGCATCTCGGCGTGTTGGCTGGTGGCAGGGCGCGCCAGCAGGTTGGTGTCCAGTTGGGTATCCGACAGGATGAAGGCGCGCTGCACGACGTTACGCAGCTCGCGTACGTTGCCTGGCCAGTCATGCTGGGCGATGGCGTCCAGCATGCGCTTCGAAAAGGTTTTCTGGGTCTGGTATTGCGCGTTCAGGTTGTCCAGGAAGCGCTGCGCCAGGATCAGCGCATCGTCGCCGCGTTCGCGCAGCGGGGGAACCCGAAGGGGGATGACCAGCAGGCGATGCAGGAAGTCCTGGCGCAGCCTGCCATCGGCCACCGAGGCTGCGGGGTCGCGGTTGCTGGCGCAGATGATGCGCACGTTGGCGCGCAGCAGGTCCGTGCCGCCCACGCGCTGATAGGTGCCGGCTTCCAGCACACGCAAGAAATGCACTTGCATGTCGGGCGGCATTTCGGTGACTTCGTCCAGGAACAAGGTGCCGCCGCTGGCGTATTCGAAATAGCCGGCGTTCTGCGCCACCGCGCCTGTAAAACTGCCTTTCTCGTGGCCGAACAATTCGGCGTGGGCCAGCGTGCCGCTGATCGCGCCGCAGTTCACGGCGACAAAAGGCGCGGCGCGCCGTTCACTTGCATCATGGATGGCTCGGGCAATGATTTCCTTGCCCGCGCCGCTTTCGCCCACGATGAAAACGCTGGCGTCGGTCGCCGCCGCCAGCTGCAACTGGGTTGCCAATTTCTGCATGACAGCAGACATGCCGGTGACGTCCATGGGGACGACCGAAGACGCGGGCGCAGTGTCGCGCCGCGCGGTGGTGCGATTTGCCATACTGATACCTCGGGCCGCCGGGGCCTAACGCGACAGCACAATCGTAGTGGTACGTTTGTAGCCCGACTGCGACCAGTTGCAAGTATTCGAAAACTTTAGTGGACAGTATCTATTATTTACGCATTATGGCTCCAGAGTGTCTATCCTCACAGTGATAAACGCGCGCACTGATGGATAGACCGCGCACTGGCAACAGGAGAACTCATGCCTCATCTGCTTGTCGTCGATGACGACGACGCGATACGGGAAACACTGGCCGAAATGGGTCGCGACAGCGGCTTTTCGGTGGCAGTGGCAGGAAGCGTGAAAGATGCGCTGATACAGCTCGAACGGCAAGCGCCGGATCTGGTGTTGACCGATGTCCGCTTGCCCGGTGGCAATGGCATGGACATCTTTAAGAATGCGGCCGTGGCCAGCGCCGAAGTCGTCGTGATGACGGGGCACGGCACGGTGGATTACGCGGTCCAGGCATTGCGCCTGGGCGCCAGCGATTTTCTCGTCAAGCCGATCTGCATGGAACGGCTGAACGAAATTCTGACGCGGGTGGTTACGAACGCGGGTGGCGAATTGCCCGGCATGCCGTTCGAAGAGCCCGGCCGGTTCGGCAAGCTGTACGGCGAGTCGGAACGCATGGTGCAGCTATACCATCAGATTGGCCGGGTCGCGCCCACCAACGTGACGACGCTGCTGATCGGCGAAAGCGGCACCGGCAAAGAGCTGGCCGCGCACGCCATCCACGAACTCAGCGCGCGCCGCCAGCGCCCCTTCATTGCGGTGAACTGTGGGGCGATTTCGCCCAACCTGATCGAAAGCGAAATGTTCGGCCACGAGCGCGGCAGCTTTACCGGCGCCGACCGCCAGCACAAGGGTTATTTCGAACGGGCCGACGGCGGCACGCTGTTCCTGGACGAAGTGACGGAAATGCCGCTGGACCTTCAAGTCAAGCTGCTACGCGTGCTTGAGACCGGGCAGTTCATGCGCGTGGGCACCAACCGCGAGATCAGTTGCGACATCCGCATCGTTGCGGCCACGAACCGCAATCCCGAACAGGCGGTGCAAGAAGGCAAGCTGCGCGAAGACTTGTATTACCGGCTTAGCGTATTCCCGATCGAACTACCGCCGCTGCGCGAGCGGGGCGACGACATCCTGCTGCTGGCCCGCCGCTTTCTGCAAGCGCAGAACCAGGAGTCCGGCAGGAACAAATACTTCTCGCCCGAGGCGTCCGAAATACTCAAACAGTATGAATGGCCCGGCAACGTGCGCGAGCTGAAGAACTTCGTGCGCCGTGCTTTCATCATGGCTGATGGGGATGTGCTGGGGGTGGACATGCTGGCCCCGCACGTGTCGCCGGCGGGTGAACCCGTGGGCGGAGAAGTCAGCGTGCCCGTGGGCGAAACGCTGGCCGAGGCGGATCGCCGCCTGATCCTCGCGACGCTTGAACGCTGCAACGGCGTCAAGAAGCAAGCCGCGATGATGCTGGGCATCAGCCCCAAGACGCTTTACAACCGGCTTGAAGAATATGCCGCGGCCGGTTTCGCGCTGCCCGGCGAAAACGCCGGCCAGCGCGATTCCAGGGACGCAGCCTGACCGACTAGCGGTTTACTTGTTGTGGCGGGTCTTCAGATCCGCCATGCAAGCGTCCTTGGCGTTGCCCGACATGGCATCGCATTTTTCCTTGCCCACCTTGTAATCGGCGTCGCTCTTGGCCTTTGCCGCATCATGGTTGGCCTCGGCCTTTTCCTTGCCGGCCTTGGCGTCGGCGCGGGCCTTGTCGCGGTTGGCTTCCGCCTGCTTCTCGCATACGTCCTTCTGGTTGCCCTTCATCGCGTCGCAAGCCTTTTTGTCCATCTTGTATTGGCTGTCGATCTGATCGTTCGTGCGCAAGGGCGCAGAGCTGCCTTGGGTGGTTTGCGCGGAGGCCTGGAAGGCGACGGCGGACAGGCACAAGGCGATAGCGGGGCAAACGGTTCTGGACAGATTCATGACTGACTCCTTTGGGTAAGGGTCCACACTTGGCGGACCTACGGACCCTAGAGCAAGTGCCGTTCCCGGCCTGCCAGGCACGCCACTTGCGCGGGGGCTGGCGATATCCCCCATGTCATAGCGGAGAAACAAATGACGAACAACAACATGAAGCAGGACAACCCGGCCGCCGGCTCGGACACCGGAAAATCCCAGGCCAACCAGCCCAAGGACAATACCGAAGCCGCCCACGACAGCGGTCAATTCGGTGCGGATAAGCCGGGCTTTGGCAAAGAGCGTCAGCCCGCCAAGCGGCCGGCCGACAAGAAGCCCAACACCAAGGGCGCGGAATTCGAGGAAGGGGGCCAGTACCCGGGCCAGCGTCCGCCCGGCAACTGAAAAAAGCCGGGCTTAGCCCGGCTCTCCAGGCTCGCCCGCTTCGTCGCCCCAGCGGAACAGCATCACCACGCAATGCAGCGCGGCCAGTCCGATGATGCCTTGAATGCCCCGCGTAACGGCGGCGTTGGGAATGACGCGGGCGATCACATCCAGGTTCACCGCCGCGATCAGGCCGCAGTTCAATCCGCCGGCCACCACTGCGATCAGCGCTGCCCAATCCAGCAGCGACAAGTCGCGCTGCCGCCCTGCGGGTCGCGCGGCAATTTCTTCTTCACCTGCGGAAATATCTTCACTCTGGCCCGACATATCCATGGTGCGCATGCTCCGGTAAGGGAAGGCTGCGGGCAAAGGCCGCCCGCAGCGCGTGGATGCTGCCCCGAGGTCAACCTCCGTTGCGGACCGGGTCGGGTGGCGAGCGCGAAACGCCCGCGTCGTCGGCGTCGGTCACGTGATCCGGCGCGATGTCATCGCCGTCCACATCATCGTCCAGCAAGTCCGGGTCCACGCTTTCGCGGTCGCCGGTCGATTGCGAGTCGCTATCGGTTTGCGCCAGGCCCGGCGGCACGTCGCTGGCAGAGTCCGAGGTGTCGCTGGGTCCGACGTTGGGGCGGCCGCTATTGTCGGGGTATTGGATGTCAGGGGTAGGGGGCATGACGGTCTCCGGTAGGTCTTGAACAAGCGATAGCGAAGCCGCGTGGCAACGCCGCGCTTCGGGCGACCCCGCAAGTGCCGTGCCGGACCGCGTCGGGTATGCCAGTTGCTGGGCAAGCGGCGTACGCATACGGGAGAACGCTATGTCCTTGATCGTTGCCGCCAGATTCCAGACCTTTGACCAAGCCTCCGTCGCCACGCAGAACCTCTTCAAAGAAGGCTTTACGGAAGACGACGTCCATACGTTCTATATCAATTCCGCAGGCGGCCATTCGCGCTATCCGCTTGGCGGGGACCGGGCGGCCGACCCCGACGCCAAGGGAGGCCACCTGGGCGCGATGGCCGGCGCATCGGCGCTGGGGCTGGTGTTTGCCCTGGTGGGTGGCATGATCGCCGCGCAGATGTCCGCGCCGGTGCTGATCATCATCGCGGCGGCCGGTGTCGGCGCTTATATCGGCGCGCTGGCTGGCGCCATGTGGATCGTTGGCCGGGGCCGCCGCAAGACGCCCAGCACGCCTGTCGTGCAGGAATCGCATCCGGTGGTGCGGATGGCCGGTGTGATGCTGGCGTTGCATGTGACCGCTGAAAAGGAATCGGTGGCGCGTCGGGTGCTGCGCGAGTCCGGTGGGCAGGATATCGAGCGCGCTCAGGGCCGGTGGCGCGACGGCAAATGGCAGGACTTCGACCCGCTCACGCCGCCGCAAACCGTCGAGGCGCCGTCGCCCACGCCGTGATGTTTCTCTGTACTTGGACCCAGACGCCGCGGGCCGCCCCAGGGCAGCCCGCGGCATTTGCCCGAGCCCCGTTTCAGTCGCCGGCGCTGCCCGTTATGGGCAGCACGATGCCGGTGATGTAGCTGGCGCACACGGGCGCCGCCAGGAACACATAGGCCGGCGCAATTTCCTCGGGCTGCGCCGGGCGGCCAAGATCAGTCTTCTGGCCAAACTCCTTGATGGCCTCGGGGCTCTGGTCCGCCGGGTTCAGCGGCGTCCATACCGGGCCGGGTGCCACGGCGTTCACGCGGATGCCCTGGGAAGCCAGGTTGGCGGCCAGCGACCGCGTAAAGGCGTGGATGGCGCCCTTGGTTGACGAATAATCCAGTAGCTTGGCGCTGCCTTGCAAGCCGGTCACGGAACCCGTGTTGATGATCGACGCGCCGGTCTTCAGATGTGGCAGCGCCGCCCGCGCCATGCGGAAATAGCCGGTGATATTGGTGGTCAGCGTTTTTTCCCATTGCTCGTCGCTGATGTCGGTCAGCGATGCAATGTGCTGCTGATACGCCGCGTTGTTGACCAGGATGTCGAGCTTGCCGAATTCCTTCACGGTCTGCTCCACGGCGCTTTTGCAAAAGCCGCCGTCCTTCACGTCGCCCGGAATCAATACGCAACGCCGGCCTTCGGCTTCGACGACGCGCCGGGTTTCCTCTGCATCTTCGTGTTCATCCAGATACACCACAGCCACGTCCGCGCCTTCGCGCGCGAATAGCACGCACACGGCTCGGCCGATGCCGGAGTCGCCGCCCGTGACAAGGGCGACCATGTCTTTGAGTTTGCCGCTGCCTTCGTAACCGGGCGCCTGATATTGGGGCTTGAGCACCATGTCGGCTTCATTGCCGGGCTTTTCCAGATGCTGGCCCGGCATGGGCGGTGTGGGGTGCGGGCGGTCGCCCGTTTGGGGCGGGGTCGAGGGTTTGCTCATGGCTGGGCTCCTGTCAGGGTGTCGGCGCGAAAATCCACGCCTGGCCCCAGCAGGAGCAAACCCTGTTCCTGTTGCTGCGCCCAACCGTTTGGGCACGGCGCTTGCGTAGAAACAGGCACCGATGTCAACCGTGGCGTCGGGCATCCATCAACATGATGAAAGCGAGAGAGCCATGAACAAGGACCAGGTAAAGGGCAGAGTCGAAGAGGCCACCGGCAAGGTAAAGGAAGTGGCTGGAAAAGCGACCGGCAGCACGTCCACCGAGCTCAAAGGCACGGCGCAAAAGGTGGCCGGCAAGACGCAGGCCGCTTACGGCGACGCCAAGGACAAGGCCCAAAAGCCGGGCTGATGCCCGGCCTGAGCCCTGTTGGCGCGGCGGTTACTGGCGTCCCACAATGACGCCGAAAAGGAACGCCGCGCCAGCCACCAGCCCGATGGCTTGCCACGGGCGCGCGTGGATATATTCTTCCGTGCAGTCCAGCGTTTCCCGCATCAAATCCCCCGCATTATCCGAGGCATCGCGCAGGCTGCGTCGCGTGGCGTTCAGCTGATCCGACAGGCGCGCCTTCAGCGCGTCCAGATCGCCCGGGTCGGCGTCGCGCAAGGTGGCTTCGATTTCGTCGATCCAACTTTCCGGATGGCGCGCGCGTCTGCGCGTTCCACGATCGTCCGGGCCGTTCTCGGGAAAATCGGAAGGCAAAGGGGTATTCGTAGAGGCCATCGAAAAGCTCCTTGCGGTCGGGCAAAAAAGGGCGCCGGTTCCGAGGCCTGCCCGTGCGGCCCCGTGGCGTGTCAAAGCCGTCAAGCTTCGAGCATGTCCTGACAAGCCAGCGTGCACGCCAGGCAGGCGCCGGCGCAGATCTGGCAGTGCTCCATGTCTTGGTAAGGCGCGCATGCGCGGGCGCAAGCGTCGCAAACCAAAGCGCACAACGTACAAAGCGCGGTAGAAAATTCGCCGTTGCGCGCCAGCATCGCGGCGCACAAGCGACACACCCCGGCGCAGTCGGTTGCCAGAGCGATGCAGCGCTTCATGCGCGTGGCATTGGTCTCCAGGCTGGCCGCGGCGCACTGGTCGCAAGCCACCGCGCATTCATAGCAGGCTTGCACACATTGCTCGAAGTTTGGGTCTCGCATTGCATCTCCTTGTGAGTGCCCGTGGCGGTTGACAAAGGCGCGGTCGCGCCCGCCCGGGCACATCCGCTTGCAATTTGAAGATACTGTCAGTGCCTTCTGGCGGCGCGCGGCCGTAGCATGAAAGCTCGAACCCAGACAGGAGGAAGTCATGAAATCCCGATCCGTTTCGAAACCCGCAACCGCGGCGTCCGGCCCTTCTGCGCGCAAGGCGGACGCCCCCCAGGACACCGCAAAGATACTGCCGCCGCGCGGACCCGTCGATGTGCCGAAACAACCGGTGAAACCAGACGCCTCGACGCCTGACGAGGCCGCTCGCGACAAGCGTGCCGTGGTCGATAACCAGACCGAGTCCAACTGGGCGGATGGCGACGCCCCGCAACCGCGCGCGAAGAACGCACGCTCACACCTCTTCTGAAGGCATGGGCGGCGCGGGCGCGTCGATGGGCGGCAGCTTGCGCAAGAATTCCAGCAGGCGCCGCTCATCCGCATGCAGCCCACGCGGCCCGTCGGGTGCGCGCGACTTGGGCGGCAGCCGGCCTTCCAGATAGGCCTCAAGTAACGCAGGGTGCACGTAGCAGGCGCGGCACACGGCGGGCGTGTTGGCCAGCCGCTTCGATACCTGCTTGATGACCTCGGCAACTGTTTGCCGCGCCTGCGTCGCCGTGTCGAAAGGGTGCGCCTGCAAGGCCGCGTAGGCCATCGCGGACCCCGCCCATGTTCGGTAGTGCTTGGCGGTAAAGTCGCCTTCGCCCGCTTGGCGCAGATACGCATTCACCGCGCCGGAATCCACGGGGTGCTTGGCCCCGTCCTCATCCAGATACTGGAACAGCTGCTGGCCAGGAATCTCCATGCAGCGCTTGATGATGCGCGCCACGCGGCGGTCGCGTACCGTCACGTCGTGCGGCACGCCGCTTTTACCCACGAATCGAAAACGAAAGCTGCTGCCAGCCACGGTAGCGTGGCGGCGTGTCAGCGTGGTCAAGCCATAAGACTTGTTTGACCGCGCGTATTCCCGGGCGCCGATGCGTATCAGCGTGGTTTCCAACAAACGCACCAAGGTGGCGATGACCTTGTTCTGCGTCAGGCCGCGTTCCTTCATGTCGCGCGCCACGCGTCGGCGGATGCGCGGCAGCGCCTGGCCGAAGGCAAGCAGGTTCTGGTATTTGCCCGCATCGCGCAGCGCCGCCCAAGAGGGGTGATAGCGGTACTGCTTGCGGCCGCGGGCATCGCGCCCGGTGGCCTGCAAGTGCCCATGGGGCAGGGGGCAAATCCACACATCCTCGTATGCGGGCGGAATCACCAGCTTGTGGATGCGCTTTATCTCGGCCTCATCCGTGATGCGCTTGCCGTCGGTATCAAGGTAATGAAAGGTGCTGCCGTTAACGCGTACCCGCCGGTAGCCGGGCTGGGTGTCGTCCACGTAGATCAAGGGGGGATCGCCGGCGCCGGGGGCCGGCTCGGCAAGCGTATTGCTGCGGGTGTCCATGCTGTCTCCGGAACCTTACGCGCGTCCCCGAGCAAATGCCGTGCCCGCCGATCAAGCGGCCATCAAGCCGCCATCTTGCGGCCATGTTGCGGTTTGGGCACGGCGCTTGCTGAACAGGGGCCAGCGACAACCGTCTGCGAATCGATCGTTGCACAGCGCGCAGCAAAGCGCGTGGCGCAGCGGTCCCTACAGGAGAGTGCCATGCAAGCCACACAGCATCTACACGTGCCGCCCAAGCCGGAGCCCATTCCGCCCGGGTCGCCGCCGGGAGACTTGCCGGTGGACCCCGACACCGATCAGCCGGAGGTCGACTTGCCGCCGCTGTCGCCGCCCGTCAAAGAAATCGAGCCGCCCCAGCGCTGATGCCGGTTGCCCCCCAGAACAACGCAAATCAATAACGACGAGGAGTCATTATGTCGACCATCCTGCTGATCATTCTGATCTTGCTGCTTATCGGTGCCGTGCCCGCGTGGCCGCACAGCCGAAGCTGGGGCTATTACCCCAGCGGCCTGCTCGGCATTGTCGTGATCGTGCTGATCGTGATGCTGTTGATGGGACGGATATAACGGTCCGAACCTGACGCTACGGGCTTTCAAGGCCCGGGCTGGACGCGGCCGAAGGTAAGCCTTCGGACATGACGGTCTTGCAACGTGGCCCGGGGCGGCATCGCTGCCCCGGGCCATTGCGTTTCAGCGTGGCCAAGGGCTGGACGGCGGGTGGCGCGAGCGCAACGCGAGGCGTAAGATTTGCCCGCCTTTCTATGCCTGTCCCTCCAAGACCTCGCCACCCGGCATTGCCAACATGACCATCCCCTTGCTTATTTTGATCGACAGCGTGCAGGACTACCTGCCCGAGATCCAGGCGCGCGGCTTTCAGCCCGTCTATGCCCCCACCGCGCAGACGCGCGCTGACGCCATCGCCCAACACGGCCAGGACATTCGCGTCGTCCTGACACGGGGCGCCACGGGTTTGCGGGCCGACGAAATGGCGGCCATGCCCACGCTGGAACTGGTCTGCTCGCTGGGGGTCGGCTATGAAAATATTGATTTGGCCGCCGCCCATGCGCGCGGCATCATCGTGACCAATGGCCCCGGCGCCAACGCCGTGTCGGTGGCCGACCACGCCATGGCGCTGCTGCTGGGCGTGGCGCGCCACCTGCCACAGGCCGACGCGTGGGTGCGTCAAGGTCACTGGAGCGGCTTCATGGGCCCGCAAGTGACGGGCAAGCGCCTGGGCATCCTGGGCTTGGGCACCATCGGCCTGGAAATCGCGCGGCGCGGCGCGAACGGCTTTGGGATGCGGGTCGCCTATTTCAACCGGCGCGCGCGTCCGGAAACGGGCTACACCTATTTCGATAACCCGCGCGACCTGGCGGCGGCGTCCGACTTCCTGGTCATCGCCACGCCCGGCGGAGTCGGCACGCGGCACCTGGTGGACGCGCAAGTGCTGCAAGCCCTGGGGCCGAATGGCTACCTGATCAATATCGCGCGTGGCAGCGTTGTGGACACGAACGCGCTGATCTCGGCGCTGTCCGACGGCGGCATCGCGGGAGCGGGGCTGGACGTGGTGGACGGCGAGCCGCAAGTCCCACCGGCGCTGTTGAAGCTGGATAACGTGGTGCTGACGCCGCACAGCGCCGGGCGGTCGCCCGAAGCGGTGGCGGCCACCGTGGCGCTGTTCCTGAAAAACGCCACGGCGCATTTTGCCGGTCAGCCCGTGCTGACGCCCGTCCTGGACGCGCAAGCCCAAGCGGCCTGAGCGTCTTTGCGGTCTGCGCTTGCCGCGGTCCGCGCCTAGTGCGAGAACATGATGGGCACGGTCATGCTCTTGAGGATTGAGGCGGTGGCGCCGCCCATGGCCCATTCGCGGAACTTGCTGTGGCCGTAGGCGCCCATCACGATCAGGTCGGCGCTGTGGTCGGCGGCGGCGTTCAGGATGGTGCTGCCCACGCCTACGCCCTTGATATCGCGGCGCACGTGGCTGGGTGCCGGCATGCCGTGCGCCACGCAGTAGGTGGCCAGGTCGTTGAAATCAACGACACCGGCCTTGGACGGCGCCGTGCCTTCGTCCATGGTCAGCACCACCAGGCTGGCCGCCTGGCGCAAGATGGGCGTGGCGTCGGCCAAGGCGCGCGCCGCTTCGCGGCTGCCGTCCCAGCAAACCAGCACGCGCTTGCCGACGGCGCTGAATTCCCCGCTTGAGGGCAGCACCAGCACGGGTCGGCCCGTGGTCAGCAACATCTGTTCGACGAACTCGGTTTCGTGCGCGGCTTCGATATCGTCAGGGTTGAATTGGCTGACGATGACCAGGTCGCTGGTGCGCGCATGCAACGCGACGGTTGCGCTGGGCGCGGCATCGCCCGCGCGGACGACGGCGGCAACATCCGACGCGGCAGCGCTGGCCAGGAAGGCGCTTTCCACCACGTCGCGATTCTGCGCCTGCAACTGCTTCATGACGTCCAGCGTGCGAGACATCAGCACCGATTCGCCGTAGTAATACTGCGGCGGCGCGGCGCTGGCATAAATACCCACCAGCTCCGCCTGGTGGCGGCGCGCCAGCGACAGCGCCAGGTCGGTGCGGCGTTTGCAGTCGAAACCGTGGTCCAGGTGAACAGAAATGCGGCGATACATGGCGGGTCTCCTTGATAAGCGTCCCATGTCTTCATGGTTGCGCTTTCTTGCCGCCTTGCTATTGACGTGCATCAAGCCGTGGGCAGTCTTCCGCCTTCGACGCAAGCGGGCGTCACGCCGTTGATTCCTTTTCGATGCGATCGCGCAGCTGGCGCACCTGGCGCGCTTGCTGCGCGATGCGGTCCAGCGGGCCGGCCAGCGCGGGGTCCGCCGCCGTGATGGCGGCAGGCACCGCGAGTTGGCGGGGGGTCACGCCCGGCGCTTCGTCCTGCGGATGCAAGGCGTGCGCCAGGACGCGCGCATAGTCTTGCAGCGCCGAGGCGGCTGCCGGCGCGTCACGGGGCAGGGCAGCTTGAATTTCCAATACGGTGCCGGCGGCCGTGATGCGGCGCATGGCGTTCAACAGGTTCACGGCGGTGTCGACCTTGCGGTCCCGATGCACCGGGTTCTGTTGCAAGCGCTGCAACGACGCTTCGGCGTTGTCGGCCGACAGGCAGGCCAGGCGCCGCAGCCCCACGATGTCCGCCTGCGCGGGCGCCGACGGCGCGTTGCTTTTTTGGCGCAGCAGCGCCAGCGCGTACGCCGCGTGCCGCTCCAGCGCGCGTGTCAGCGCATCGGCCAACTGGCGCGGCTCTTTTTCCGGCCACACCAAAAAGCCCACCAGCAGCGCCAGCACGCCTCCCAGCACACTATTGAATGCGCGCAGCGCGGCCAGCATGGGTTCGTAGATTTCGGGCTGCTGAATATGGCTGACCAGGACGAATTGCGACGTCAAAAAGAAGGTGAACAGCGCGTAATGGATGGTGCGGGCAGCAAACGTGCCTAGCGCAATCGGCAGCACGGCCAAGGCCACGGACAGCGGCGTGCTGAGCAGCAAACCCAGCAACGACGCGCCGATGGCGCCGGCCACGCTGCCGATCACCCGTTCCACCGTGCGCTGCCAGGTGGTGGCGAAATAGGGTTGCAGGATGAAAACCAGCGTCAACGACATCCAGTAGCCGTGATTGACGGCAAACGTCTTGGACAAGGCCACCGCGATGGTGGCGCCCACGCCCACCCGGCAGGCGTGGCGAAAGGCGTCCGATTCCACGCCGATGTTCTGGCGCAGCGTACGCAGGGCCTGGCGCGCCCGGCTGCCCATGCCGGGTGACGAAACGGGCGCGGCGGGCGCATCGCCCTGGTCGAACATGGCCTGCATGACGGACTGGGCCGTATGCAGCATGCGGTCCAGCACCGGGACGACGGAGGCCAGGTCCGGCGCATACGCCATGGCGCCGCCCCGCAGGTCATGCAAGCCGCCCGCGAAATGCGCCAGGCGTTCGCGCAGGCATTCGGCCTGCTTGGCGTCGCTGACATCGGACGTGCTGGCGATGGCGTTGCAGACGCTGGCGTAGCGGTGCAGGGCGTGCGACAGGTGCGCGCCCGCGCTACGCCCCAGCCAGCGGGGCGCGTGGGATTCCAGCAGGTCGGCGGCGGCCACCAGCGCGATAAAGCTGTCTTCGGCGCTGTCCAGCAGATACGTCAGTTGATGCGCGCGAGCACGGCGTGAGGGCCGCGCGTCCTGCACTTCGCGTATGCGGACGCGCGCGGCCTCCAGCGCAGCGCGTTGCGCGCTGCGTTGCGGCTTGGTGACGGCCGTCCAGGCTTGCGGGCCGCCGGCGGGCGTCAGGCCGGAATACATGCGCGCCAGGGCATCGGCAAAGTCGGCCAGGCCGCGATAGCAATGGGCGACGGCGTGCGTTGCGTCTTTCCAGGGACGCCGCCGCCATACCAGCGCCGTCATCAAGATTGCCCAGACGGCGCCGACCAGGAAGAACAGGGTGTACGACAGGCTTTCGGCCAGCGTGGGCGCGGGCAGTTCGGCCGCGACCACGAAGCCGGCCGATAACAGGGTGCCCACGATGGCGGCGGCGGGCCCCAGCACCCGCAACAGTCCGCCCAGCGTGCAGCACAGGAAGGTCAGCGGCAGCAGCAGCCACAGATGCCCCGCGCTGGCGCTGGCCAGAAAACAGAACAGGGCGCCGACCAACCCCAGGGCCAGCATCGAGCCGGCGCGCTGGCGCAGCGGGCCACCGGGGTCGCCGAAGCAGGCCCAGAAGGCGGCGATGGCCGTCCAGCCCAGGCGGGGCTCGTGCGCCAGCACGGCAAGAATGACGGGCGCCGCGCTGATCGCAGCGGCTTGCAGGGCGTCCAGCCACAGGACATTGCGCAGCGAGGCGCGCCAACGGGAAAGCAGTTTTGTCACGCTAAGGGAAGTCGCAGCAGGGGGAAGGCAAACCGGCCAAGGATGCAAACCCTAGCATGTCGACAAGGGCCCGGGCATACACGGACGGTTACATAAATGTGAATTGGATGCCAGATAGTCGCAAATTTGCCTGGAACAATTGCGCAAAATGGCATAAAAAAACAGTTGCGATCGCGCTGCGGAATTTAACGCGCCCGATTGCGGCAAGCCAACAGTGAATACTCATGTCCCAATGTGTTCTATCTGCGCCCGGACAGCGCAGGCGGTATCCAGGAACACGCCAGGAGCATAGACATGACACCGAATCACGAGGCTTCCACAGGCTCGGTGGTCAGCGATGACGAAATCGCGGCCATGATTGCGGGTAAGGACGGGCTGCGCGTGCTGTTGCAGCCCCAGGTGGATTTGCTGACCGGCAAGATCGTGTCAGCCGAGGCGCTGGCGCGGTGGCAACATCCGCGGCTGGGCGTCGTCATGCCCGCCGAATTCATCCCCGCCGTCAATCGCATGGGCCTGGACAAGCAGCTGTTCGAACGCGTGTGCCTGCGCGTCATCGATGTGCTGCTGACCATGCGCAGAATGGGCGTTGCCGTGCCCTTGGCGATCAACGCGCCGGCCACGACCTTGTCGGACGAGCGCTGCGTGGACTTTCTTCTGAACCGCATCCAGGCCGCAGAATTGCCGGCCTCGCTGGTGCGGGTCGAGCTTACCGAAGACCAGCCCATCAAGGAACTGGACGTGCTGCGCGCGTCATTGATGAAGCTTGAGGATGCCGGCTGCGAAGTCAGCCTGGACGATTTCGGCACCGGCCACGCGTCGCTCAAGCTGCTGTCCGCCATACCGCTATCCGAAGTCAAGATCGATCAGTATTTCGTGACCCGCATGCGCCGTAGCGCGGTGGCCTTTGAGGTGCTGCGCACCGCCGCCGAGCTTGCCACGCGCATGGGTTGGCGCGTGGTGGCCGAAGGCGTCGAGAACGTGGCGGACATCCCGGCCTTGCGCGCGGCGGGCTGCCGTTATGGCCAGGGCTTTGCGCTGGGCCGCCCCATGGTGCTGGACGAGCTGATGGTGCGCCTGCGCACCCAGCGCGACGGGATCTCTCCGCTGGCCGCATCCGCCAGCTACGCGTCGTCGTGGATCGAAGCCTTTGACGGCGCCGATGCCGAACCCTCCGCTCTTGCGCGCGTCACCACGCAATGAGCCTTCGCGGACGGTAATTCTTACCGAAGCCGTGGCTGCGCCTGCCCAGGCGCGTGCAAATCAATCAGGGTCATCAAAAATCTTCGTCCGGGCTCGGCGCGGGGTCTTGCTTGGGCACGCTAGTTGCTAGTCCTGTATTGCGGAATCGTTCCGCCCTAAAGGAGACACGCAAATGTCCAATCAGAACCAGCCCGACCAGCAGAAGCAGCCGCAGAAGCAACAGGCCCAGGAAAATTCGCGTGACAAGCAGCAGCCGGGTCAACAGCCGGGCCAGCAATCGGGTCAACAGCCCGGTCAGCAAATTGACAAGGGCCAGAGCCAGCAAGGCCAGAATCCCGGACAGCAAAACAAGACGCAGCGCTAGCGTCTCGACCGCGCCTTGATTACCCAGTACGGCAAGCGCGACTCCCGACGGCCCCGGCCCCGCCAGCGACAACGGCGCGGCCGGGGCCATTTGCTTGGCACCCGGGATTGCTGCCATCATCCATTTCGACCATTGAATAATGTCGCCGTATCTTTGACCATGCCTTGGTTGCGTGCCCGCGTTCGCGCGCACTCCCGTTTGCCCACACAGGATCCTTCATGAGTATTCCCGCCCCAGCTGCGCGCCGGCGATCGGCCTTGGGAACCACGCTGGCCGTGTTGCTGATGCTTGTCGCCCTGGTGGCGATACTGGCGTTTGCCGCAACCCGCATGGTCGAGCAGCGCATCTACAGCCTGCTGGGCCCGCGCAGCCAGGTGGGCGATATCAGCGTGGGGTTGCGGCAGGTGGTATTGACCGACGTAGTGGTGCCGGGCGCGGCCGGCCAGAACAAGGCCAGCGCCACGCGCGTGACGCTGGAACCGGAGTGGACGGCCTTTCTGCGCCATGAAGCGGTATTCCATACCGTGGAGGTCGAAGGCTTTGACTTTGCGGTGGTGCGCAGCGGTGACGATATGCAGATTGCGCCGGCCTTGCAGACGGCCTTGCATTCGGGCGAAAGCCGCACGCGCGGGCCGATGCCGATACGCATCGCGGATCTGGTCTTGCGCGATGGGCGCCTGGATTTTCTGGATGCGGTCGTCTCCAAACCGCCGCACCGCATCGCCTTCAAGAATGTTCAGGCGCGCTTGAACCCGATCGCCATCCCGGGAGACGGCTCGCATAGCGACCTGGAATTCAGTGGCGTGGTGCAAGACAACCGCAACGGCGAATCCACCGTGCGCGCGCAGGGCTGGGTGGCCCTGGGCAGTACGGATTCCAACATGAAAGTGGCGGTGCGAAATATGGACGTTCGCCATGCCGCCCCGTACCTGTCCGAGAACGGCGCGGGCACGCTGGCCGGTGGTGCGATGGACCTGGACATGACCACGGCCATCGCCAAGCGTGACCTGCGGGCGTCCGGCACGGTGGCGCTGCGCGACTTGAAGTTCACGGGCGACGGGTCCGTGTTTTCTTTGCCGCGCAAGGCGGTGCTGGCTGCCATGAAAGACAAGACGGGCGCGTTGCGGTTTGAATTCGCGTTGCGCGGCAGCCTGGACAACCCGAAGTTCTCGGTCACGCGCGGATTTGCCGCGCAAGTGGCGCGCGGCTTCGGCCGGGCTATCGGCGTGGGCGCGGAAGGCGCCGCCGAAGGCGTGACGGGCGCCGTCAAGGAGCTGGGCGACGCCTTGTCGGATCTGCTTAGCCCTTAAGCCAGTCGATCAGTGCGTGCCCTGGGCCGGGGTTGCGTATTTACCGACCATCGTGGCGCTGGCCTGGTTCAGGCCGATCACCTCGACCGTCTTGCCTGCTCGCCGCAACTTGGCCACGGTTTTTTCCAGCGCATCCACGGCCGAAATGTCCCAGAAATGCGCGTCGCCAAGGTCGATGATGACCGCCGGCGCGTCATCGTTGAAATCGATGGCGTCCGCGAAACGGCCCGTCGACGCAAAAAACACCTGGCCCTGATAGCGGTAGACGCGGGCGTCCCGGTCGTCTGCCCGCCGTGACGTCACCGTCAGCAAACCCTTGACCTTGCCGGCGAAGAACAGCCCGCTCAAGACCACGCCGGTCAGCACGCCGCGCGCCAGGTCGTGCGTCCATACCACCACCAGAACGGTGGCCAGCATGACCACGGACGATTGCCAGGGATGCGACTTCAGGTTGCGCAGCGAACGCCAGTTGAACGTGCCGATGGACACCATGATCATCACCGCGACCAGCGCCGGCATCGGAATGCGTGCCACCAGCGGCCCCAGCACCACGATCAGGAACAGCAGGAACGTTGCCGCCACGAAAGTCGACAAACGGGTGCGTCCGCCCGAACGCACGTTGATGACCGACTGCCCGATCATTGCGCAACCGCCCATGCCGCCCAGAAAGCCCGTGACGATGTTGGCCATGCCCTGGCCCTTGCATTCGCGGCGCTTGTCGCTGGACGTGTCCGTCATGTCGTCCACGATCTGCGCCGTCATCATCGATTCCAGCAAGCCCACGGCGGCCATCGTCAGCGAATACGGCAGGATGATGCGCAGCGTGTCCAGCGTGAACGGCACGTCCGGCAGCGCGAACGAGGGCAGGGCGGAAGGCAGCTTGCCCATGTCGCCCACCGTGTTGACGTCCAGCCCCAGATAGATGGCCACCGCGGTCATGGCGATGATGGCCACGAGCGGTGAAGGTATCACCTTGGTGAATCGCGGCAGCACATAGATGATTGCCAGCGAGGCCGCCACCATCGCATACGCAACCCAGGTCACGTTGGTCAGTTGCGGCAGCTGCGCCATGAAGATCAGGATGGCCAGCGCGTTGACGAAGCCGGTGACCACCGAGCGCGATACGTACTGCATCAGCAGGTCCAGACGCAGCAGGCCCGCCAGGATCTGCAACACGCCCATCAGCACCGAGGCCGCGAACAGATACGCAATGCCATGGTCGCGCACCAGCGGCACGACCAGCACGGCGATGGCCGCGGTGGCGGCCGAAATCATGGCGGGGCGGCCACCGGCAAAGGCGATGATCAGGGCGATCGAAAACGATGCGTACAAGCCCACGCTGGGATCGACGCCGGCAATGATGGAAAAGCCGATGGCCTCGGGGATAAGGGCCAGTGCTACGAGCACGCCCGCAAGAATATCGGCGCGGCAATTGGACAGCCAATCGCGGCGCAGCGTGGAAAACGAAAACATGGTTCAGCTAGCCTGAAGTCAGCAAGCGGCGAGTCGTCATCGAGCCCAGGGGCGATGCGGCAGATCTGGGACACGCACCCAAAGTCGCTTGAAGTTGTCCGGGGGATAGGCGCCCGGCCGAGCCACCCGGCAAGCCGGGTCCACCAGGATCGCGGTAACGCGATCGCCGCGTCCATTGCAGAAACGGCGGTGGCGATTGTACATGGACGGGCTTGAAGGGCGTTGCGGCGGCCAAAGGGGCCGCCGCAACCAGCCGCAACCCGGCGCCGCGAGAGGCAAGCTGCGGCGCTTACCTTTGCTGAGGCGCCGGCCCCGCGTAGTAGGCCGCCAACGCCTGTATCTCGGCGTCGGTCAGGCGTTGCGAGAAGGCGCGCATTACCCCGACGTCATCGTTTTGGCGCGAGCCGTTGCGAAACGCGTTCATCTGGTCGGTGAAGTACTCGCGTGATTGGCCGGCAAGCCTGGGGATCAGCGGCCCTTCGCCCATGCCGCGCAGGCCGTGGCAATTGGCGCAGGCGGGCAAGGCGCGTGCGCCGTCACCTTGCACGTCCAGCTTGCGGGCGGCGTCACCGCCAAACTCGCCCACATGCATGGGCGGCCCGGCCAGCGTGCCGTAGTACGCCGCCACTTGGCCGATTTCCTGCTCGGACAACGCGCGCGCCACGGTATTCATCAAGGGCTGTACTCGCGCGCCGCTGCGGAAGTCGGCCAATTGCTTGGCCAGGTATTCGCTGCTTAACCCGGCCAGGTTGGGAAAGATGCCGCCTGACGGCGTGATGCCGGCCTGGCCGTGGCAGGCCACGCAGGCTTGCACGCCGGCGGCGGGTTTGCCGTTGGCGGCCAATTGCTTGCCCGCAGCCGGGTCGGCATCGTGCAGAAAGGTCTCCCATGCGGGGCGCGATGCGCTGAAGTCCAGCGCGCTGCGTCCTGGCACGGGCGCCGGGGGCTTGGGCGGGGCCGCCGCGGCGGTGGGCGCGGGTGCAGTGCCGGGCGTGGCGCCAGGTGTGGCGGTCGGTGTGGCGCCCGGTGCGCCTGAGGCGGCCGGTGCGGTGGCGGGCGCCTGCGTGGCGGTCGGCGCCGATGCCGTCACCGCCTTGGCGCGGATCAGCCCGTCGCCGCCGGTGCCGATCATCTGGTGGGCCGTGGCAATCAACGTGACCAACGGCGGCGCCATGATCAGCAGGACGGCGATGGAAATGCCTTTGCGATGTTCAATCATGATCACACCAGCCGTCCCGGCGAACGCAGATAGTCCGCCTTGATTTTTTCCACGATCCAGTAGGCGGTGGCGCCCACGGTGCCCGTCGGGTTGTAGCCCGAGTTTTGCGGAAACAACGCCGCGCCGGTCACGAACACATTGGGCACGTCCCAGCTTTGCCCGTAACGGTTGACCACGCTGGTTTCCGGGTTGTCGCCCATGGCCGCGCCACCGGTCAGGTGGGTGGACTGGTAGGCGGTGGCCGAGAACGGCCGCTTGCGCGGGCCCGGCTCGGTGCGCACGATGCCCTTCATGGCACGGCCGATTTCATCGCCCTTGGCCGTCAGGAATGCCGACATGCGGATGTCGTTGTCCGGAAAATCGTACGTCACCCGCAACAGCGGCAGGCCCCAGGCGTCCTTGTAGGTGGGATCCAGGCTGAGGTAGCCGCCGCGCCACGGTTGGGCCGACCCCGTGATGGTGATGGACGCGGAATGGTTGTAGTAGCGCTTGACGGCCTTCTTCCAGTCGGCGCCCCAGGCCGGCGTGCCCTTGGGCGTGGGGTGGTAGCCGATGGGCGCGCCGCTGACCACCTGGATCTGCAAGTAGCCGCCGCCCACGAATCCATGCGGCCCGTGGTCGAAATTGTCGGCGCTGAAATCGTCCATGGTGACGGCGACCGCGCCCGCGCCCATGAACGGGTTGATGTTGGTGGCTTCGTCAAAAAACAGGTTCACGCCCGACGTGGTCTGGTGCGTGTAATTGCGGCCCACCACCCCCGTGTCGGTGACCGGGTCATAAGGCTTGCCGATGCCGGACAACAGCAACAGCCGCACGTTGTTGATGCCGAAGGCGCACATGACCACGATTTCGGCGGGCTGGAACACTTCTTCACCCGCCGCGTCCACATAGGTCACGCCGCGCGCGCGCTTTTTGTCTGGCGTGAGCTCTACGCGCAGCACGTGCGCGCCGGTGCGGATTTCGAAGTTCTCCATCTTCATCGCCACCGGCAGAATGCAGACCTGGGGCGAGGCCTTGGCAAAATGTTCGCAGCCGAAGTTTGAGCAGAAGCCGCAGTACACGCACGCGCTCATGTGCAGCCCTTCGGAATTGACGTAGGGGCGGGTGCAGAGGGCCGAGGGCTGCACGTAAGGGTGATAGCCCAGCCCGCGCGCGGCTTCGCCGAACAGCGCCGGGGCGTAGGGCACTTTCATCGGCGGGTTGGGGTAGGGGCGCGAGCGCCACGGCTCGAACGGGTTGCCGCCTTCCTGTTTCTGCCCCTTGATGTTGCCCGCCTGGCCCGACGCACCGATCAGGTAGTCATAGCGGTCGAAGTAGGGCTCCAGTTCGTCGTAGCTGACCGGCCAGTCCTGACAGGTCAGTTCCTTGTCGAAGATCTTCGCGCCATACCGTTCGGTGTAGTGGCTGCGGATGCGAAAGTCGGTGGGGTCGAAGCGGTAATACGCGCCCGACCAGTGGTTGCCCGCGCCGCCCAGGTGCGTGCCCGGGTAGGCGAACTGCCAGCGCCGCATCGGCAGCGCCTTCTGGTCGGTGTTGTTGCGGAAGGTGAAGGTTTCAGTGGCCGCGTCCTGGTGCAGTTCGTGGCGGCGCGTGTACTTGAGTTCATCGTGAACGTTGGGCCCCTGGAAGTCGGGCGACGGCCAGCGCGCCTGCCCCCGTTCCAGCACCACCACTTTTTGTTTTGCGGCGGCCAGTTCCTTGCCGATGATCGACCCCGTCCAGCCGCCGCCGATGATGGCAACGTCCACGGGAGGTAAGGTTTTAGCCATGCTGGTCTCCCGGTTTCATCGTGTGTCCGCGTGCGTTCGCGATGGATACGGGCTTGCCCGCCCAGATCACGCCGTGACGTTCGATGTCGTTGGAAAACGAGGCATAGGCGCCGGGAAACCCGACCAGTTTCCACCCGACCATGTCGGCGTTGCCGCCGTATAGCGGATCGGAAAAAAAGCCTTCAATGGTGGCGTCCAGCACGGCCTGGAAAAATACGTCGGACGGCAAGGGTGAAAAATCCGCCTTGCCGCCCTGCAAATCGTGAAGCCAGGCGTCCTGCCTGGCTTCGTCTAGTTCCGCGAAAGGTTTGCCGTCTTTTTTGCGGGCGGCGGCGTCCAACGCCGCCAGTCCGCGCCGGAACATTTCGGCGGGCGTGAACGACAACTGGTAGCCCTGTTCGGGCGTACCTTTTTCAAAGGGACCCTGGCGGTAGAACTGGCTGCCCGCGCCCCAGGCTCCGGCCAGTTGTCCGTCGATGAAGAACGTAACGCCGGCTTCCTTGGCGCCCGGCCCCAGCTCGTCGGCGGGGATCAGGCGCGCCGCGATGGCGTCCATCGTTTTGGCTTCGTCTGCGTTGAAAAATTGCAGGGTGCGCGGCGCGGACGGCGCGATGGCCGCCTGGCCTTCGGGGTTGCCCGCCGCCGGGGCGGGCGCGGTTGGGGCGCCTACCGCCTTGGCGGCCCACGCCGCTCCGGGCACGCCCACGGCCAAGGCCTTGAGCAAGCCGCGCCGACCGGCAACCGGCTGATCGTCCGCGGGTAAATCCTTAGGGGATTGATCGTCCATGCATCACTCCAGTGTCAGGGCAGGCACGCTACTTGCCCATGAATTCAAAGAGATCCGTACAAAATCGTTATCCGCTGGCGCGTAGTTTGTCACTGTTTTCAACTGGGAGACAACGATGAAAAGCCACAAACTGCTACTGCTGTGCGCCATGTTGGCGACGCTGCCCTGGCAGGCCACCACCGCCCAAACGTCGCAAACCACGCTGGTTGCGCAGGCGGCGCCGCCACCTTCCATGCCCATGCCGACCGCTGACGAAAAGACAGCACCGGCCAATGCCATCGGCAAGCCGGTGCCGGGCGCACAATCCGAGGACCAGAAAAAAATGCCGTCCACTGAAGAAACGACGCAGAAGCCCCAACGCGGCGCCAAGGATTCGAATGCGCCGCCCAAGGGCGAATCGGATTCACGCCAGAAGACGCCCGCATCGGGCACCCACAGTGGCAAGCAGGTGCCCGGTGGCAAGGCGGGCGCGCCCGACAACGCGGGCATGCCGGGCTCCGGCGCCACGTCCGGCTCGGGCGGCGGCGCGGACACCCGCTGAACCAGTCGACAGGGGTTACGCGGCGCCGCCCCGGCGTCGTCGCGCCTGCTGTCTGAGGAAATCCAACTTTCAGGTATCATTCAGCTTCCTGTAAGAACGAGAGTTCGGCGGTGTACGCGGCCAAGGCTTGCCCAAGCAGCCTCGCGGACGCGGCCTCTTATGACTGAAGACCCACCTCCTAGCAGGGCGCCTTGGCGCCCGCCTTTTCTTCCTGTCGCAAAACCTGCCGCCCGATTTCTTTGGCGCGTTCAGCAGGCTTGCACCGCGCGCGCCACGCCGCAAATAGCGTGCCGCGCACCGCCGGGTCGCAACCATCCCCCCTTGATTGACCACGCGTTCCCTTTCCAGGGCGGCGCCATCGCGCGCGCCCGCCCGACACTTGCGGATCAACAATGATTTTTGACTGGATGAACGACCCCACCGCCTGGCTTGGCCTGGCGACGCTGGTGGTACTTGAAATTGTTCTGGGCATCGACAACCTGGTGTTTATCGCCATCCTGGCCGACAAGCTGCCGCCCGAGCAGCGCAACCGCGCGCGCCTGATCGGGCTAAGCCTGGCGCTGGTGATGCGGCTGGGCCTGCTGGCCAGCATCGCATGGGTCGTGACGCTGACCGAGCCGCTGTTCATCGTGCTGGGCAGCGAGATATCCGGGCGCGACCTGATCCTGATCCTGGGCGGTCTGTTCCTGCTGTTCAAGGGCACGATGGAACTGCATGAACGCGTCGAGGGCAGTGCGGGCCATGAGTCCGGCCAGAAGCCGCAGCACGCCATCTTCTGGCAGGTAATTCTGCAAATCGTGGTGCTGGACGCCGTGTTCTCGCTGGACTCGGTGATTACCGCCGTGGGCATGGTGCAGGAACTGAGCATCATGATGATCGCCGTGGTTGTGGCGATGGCCGTGATGATGGTGGCCAGCCGCCCGTTGATGGCGTTCGTGGGCCGCCACCCCACCGTGGTCATCCTGTGCCTGGGCCTGTTGCTGATGATCGGTTTCAGCCTGGTCGCCGAAGGCTTGAACTTCCACGTGCCCAAGGGCTATCTGTACGCGGCGATCGGCTTTTCGATCTTGATCGAGCTGTGCAACCAGTTGGCCCGCCGCAATCGCGTCAAGGGCACCCATGCGCTGGGCCGTCGGCAACGCACCGCGCAAGCGGTTCTGCGCCTGCTGCGCGCCGGCCGCGGCGGCCAGCCCGGCCAGCAGGCGGACGATATGGCGGCGCTGGTTGATGGCGTGGGCGACGAGCCCGCCTTCGCGCCCGAGGAAAGCTCCATGATTGAACGGGTGCTGTCGGTGGGCGCGCACGACGTGCGTTCCATCATGGTGCCGCGCGGCGACATGACGTGGCTGGATGTGGCCGACACGCCCGAGGCCGTAGTGCGCAAGTTCAGCACCGGCCATTCGCGTCTGCCCCTATGCGCGGGCGACGCGTCCAATGTGTTGGGCGTGCTGCATTTCAAGGACGTGATGCCGCTGCTGCGCAACCCGGGGCCGATCGACCTGGTGGAGCTGGCGCGCGAGCCGCGCTACGTCATGGAAACCACGCCGGTGTTGAAGATTCTTGAAGAGCTGCGCGCCTCGCGCGATCACATGTTGATCGTGGTGGACGAGCACGGCGTATGCGAAGGCCTGGTGACGCCGATGGACGTGTTGACCGCCGTGGGCGGCGAACTGCCCGAGCACAGCGAAGACCCGCCGGAGGCGTTGCAGTTGTCCGACGGATCCTGGTTGCTGGAAGGCGGCCTGTCGGTGGGCGAGGCCGCGCGCCTGCTCAACACACCGGGCCTGGGTGACGCCTACCCCGATGCCACCTTGGCGGGATGCCTGCTGCGTGTGGCGGGCCGCCTGCCAGATGCCGGCGACACGATCCGCATGCATGAATGGACGTTCGAAGTCGCCCGCCGCGACGGCCTGCGCATACATCAGGTGCATGCGCGCCCCGACCTGTGAATTCAGACGCCGGCGATGAAGGTCGCAACGCGGACAGCGCGGACTGCTCGTACCGGCGGACCGGCGTACCGGCGTACCGGCGGCAAGCATTGCCGCTAACTGCACACGCGGCGCCACGGGGCAATGCCGCGTGGCGGGCAGTAGCCGGCGCACGGGGTAGCGATCGACGTGCCGCTTTGGCAGCGTTGTTCAGGCGCCTTGTCGCCGTACGGCACCGTGCCCTGGCAATCGCAGCTGGCCAGCCCCGCGCCCGAAGGCAGCTTGCCGGGCACGTCTACAGGCGTAGCGGCCGCCACGTCTTCGGCGGCATTGTCGTCGGCGTCCACCACGGCGCGCACCTTCGCCGCCGTCATGTTGCAGGTCTTGGCAATTGCCTTGACCGACTTTCCCTCGTCGGACAGTGACAGTATTTTCTTGTCGCTGCATGCGGCCTGGGACGGCGCCGAAAATCCAGCGAAAAGAGCAAGCACGATCAATGCCCGAAACAAGGGCTGGCGCCAGGTCATACGCATCTCCAGCAGGGAACAGCGGAGGGGATACTACGTCTTGCGCCCGATGATCCGGTGGCGGATTCGGTGGCCAAGGCGAGGGTGCGGGCATGGGGCGGTTTTTACTTGCGGCCTAGCGTAGTGCTGCCGTTTCCGCGCTGTCAATGCGACCCGATTAAATACGCGGACGTGGCCAAAGGGCTTGGTAAACAAGCAATTATGAAGAATCACCACGTCGCGCCGGGCCGCCTGGTGCACCTGATCCGGCAATGGGCCGAACGGACTAGGCCGCCATCGGATGCGCGGCAATGGCGGCTTCGGCCGACGCGCGCGCGGCCTGCAATGCCGCGTCGCCGCGCGCCGTGCCCTGCACCGAGAAAAACGTCACGTTCTTCAAGCCTATCGTGCCCAGCACATGCGTCAGGTACGGCGTCAGAAAGTCGGGCTGGCGCGCGGCCTCGCCGGAAAATTCTCCGCCGGACGACACCGCCACATACACCGGGCGATCCGGCAAGTTGCCGATCTTGCCCTCGGGCGTGATGCGAAACGTGCTGCGCACACGCACCACGTGATCGATCCAGACTTTCAACGCCGCCGACACCGTGAAGTTGTGCATGGGGGTGGCGATGACGATGTGGGTGGCCTGGTGCAACGCGTCGATCAGTTCGCTGGACTGGCGCAACGCGCCGCGCGCCAGCACGTCGTCGGCGGGGTCCATGGGCGAGGCCAACGCGGCGGCGTAATCGTCATCGACGTTAGGCAGGCGGGTAGCGTCGATATTGATGATGGCGGGCGTGGCGTTTCCGTGCGCACCGACCAGCCGCTGGATGATGTGTTGCGACAAGCGGTGGCTTTCGGACGCCCGACCGCGCGGGCTGCAATGAATGTGGAGAATGGTCATGCGGTGGCGGCGTCCAGGTTTTTGGAAAAGTGCAGGGCGGTGCTTAGCAGACCCTGGCGAAAGTAAAACCGTTGGGCCAGGGAATTGGCCAGGCCGGTATCCAGCACCAGCTTGGCGCAACCGGCCTGGCGGGCGATGTCGTCCAGGGCGTTCAACAGGCGCGCGCCCCAGCGGCCGCCACGGCGTGTGTCATCCACGATCAGGTCATCCACGTAGACGAAACGCCCGTAGATCAGGTTTTCCTGGTAGCGGTAGCCCGCCAGCGCCACCGCCTGACCCGCGTCGATACCGGCCAGTAGCCGATAGCCCTGGCCGCGCATGCGGGCGATGCGGGCGACAAAGTCGTCTGCGTGGGCAAGGTGTGGGCGCAGCTGGCGCATCAATGGCAGGCAGGCGCGCAGGCCGGCGTCGGTGTCGATGTGATTCAAGTCTGGGTCGGTCATGGAATGGGTGAGCGGTAAAAGTCGTGTCAGGAAAAGAAGCCATCAAACTTCAGCCGTCATCGTAGAAAGCCCATGCCATAATTTGAAGAGCCATAAATTGAACTTTGGACTATGCCATGATCAGCCGCCCCGACGCCTTGCCGCCGCTACCCGCCGGCAACCCCGACCCGCTGTATCGGCAGATCTATGAGCGGTTTCGCGGCGCCATCTCCGAAGGCACGCTCAAGCCCGGCGACCGCATTCCGTCGGCCCGCGCGCTGGCCAAGGAAATGGGCGTGGCGCGCGGCACCATCGAAGTCGCGTATTCGCTGCTGAGCGCCCAGGGCTATATCCAGGCGCGCGGCCAAGCCGGCACAATCGTCGCGCCCGACCTGCAACCCCTTGCCACCGCGCCCGCCGTCGTGCCGCCGGTCCAGGCCGCCGACGACGACCACGGCTGGCATCGGCCGGCGCGCATCCTGCCGTTTCAGATGGGCATCCCGGCGTTGGACGCGTTTCCGCGCAAGCTGTGGGCGCGCTTGGGCGCGCGCGAATTGCGCAGCCTGCAAGCGCCAGACCTGTCGTATCCCCCCGCCGACGGGCTGGAAAGCCTGCGTACGGCGCTTGCCGCGTACCTGCGCGTGGCGCGCGGCATACATTGCCAGCCGGCTCAGGTGTACATCACGTCCGGCTACAACTTCACGATGCAACTCATCATCCAGGCGCTGCTGACAACCGGCGACCGCGTGTGGGTGGAAGACCCGGGCTATCCCCCCACGCGGGCGTTGTTGGCGCAGGCGGGGCTGGAAGCCGTGCCGATACCGGTGGACGCCGACGGCCTGGTGGTGGCGGAAGGGCTGGCGCGCGCGGAACAGGCCCAGGCTGCGGTGGTCACGCCCGCCCACCAGAGTCCGCTGTCGATGTCCCTGTCATTGCCACGGCGGCAAGCGTTGCTGGACTGGGCCGAACGTCGTCAGGCCTGGATCGTGGAAGACGATTACGACGGGGAATACCGCTACGTCAGCCGCCCGCTGCCTGCGCTGAAAAGCCTGGATGTGCAAGGGCGGGTGCTGTACGCGGGGTCGTTCAGCAAGGTGCTGTTTCCCGGGATGCGGCTGGCCTACCTGGTGGTGCCCCAGGCGCAGGTGCCGCGCTTTGACCGCATCAGCCGCCTGCTATCGGGCGGCGCGGCGGCGTTCAACCAGGCGATCTTGACGGCCTTCATTAACGAGGGGCATTTTGGCCGCCATATCCAGCGCATGCGGCGGCTATACAGCGAACGGCGCGCGGCCACCGCGCGGGGCCTGAGCGCGGCGCTGGGCCCGCGCATGCGGATTGAACCGCAGCCGGGGGGCATGCATCTGGTGGCGCGCATGGAAGGCGGGCAGCGCGATCAGCCGCTGGCCGCCCGCATGTTGGAACAGGGGCTGTACGCGCACCCGCTGTCCAGATGGTCGACGCTGCCGGATCCCCAGCCGGGTTTGCTGCTGGGCTTTACGAATATCGTTTCGGAAAGCCAGGCGTACGACTATGGCCTGCAAATTCGCGCACTGATGTAGCGGGATTTTTGCGGACCAAGCCTAGCCCTCAATGCAGCCCGGCCTTGTCCAGCCCGAATGCCGCATCGGCCGAGCCGGGCACGGTACGAAACGCCACGTTCAGGCGGTTCCAGCCGTTGATGGCCACGATACGGAAAGTCAGGTCCGAAATTTCGGATTCCGATAATTGCTCGCGCACAAGGCTGTACACCTCGTCAGGCACGCCGTGCGAGGGCAGGGTGGTCAGCGCTTCGGTCCATGCCAGCGCCGCCCGCTCGCGTGCCGAGAACAATGTGGATTCGCGCCAGATGGCCACGTGGTGCAAACGCAGTTCGCGTTCGCCGTGAAGCTTGGCCTGCTTGACGTGCATGTCCAGGCAAAAGCCGCAGCCATTGATCTGCGAGGCGCGGATATCGACCAGATCGCCAAATTCCTCAATCACAGGCACTTTTTTCATTGCCGCACTGAATTCCATGTACTTCCTGGACAGTTCCGCGGACACCTGGAAGTAATTCAACCGCTGGCTCATAGACCTACCTTTTAAGTTGCTGTGGGGAAGACAATCAGGAAACCGTAGGATGCGGTAGATTGGCCCAGGCAGAAAGTGCCATAAATGATGTTTAGTTCTAGGCCATGCGGGCGGCAAGACTGGTGCTTGATACGCACGCGCGCCCCGGCTATAAGCTTGATCCAGGGGCGGAAACCCGGCGCCCTGACCGACTTAGAAGCCACCTCATGCCGCACCCCCCATCCCACGACGAACACGTCGCCAACAAGCCCGCCACGCACGAGCGCGCGGAGGCGGCGCGCGGGTCCTGTCTGGAAGTGTTCCTGGTGTTCCTGCGCCTGGGCCTGACTTCGTTTGGCGGCCCCGTTGCGCACCTGGCTTACTTTCGTACGGAATTTGTCGACCGCCGCCATTGGCTGGACGACTACGCCTATTCCGATCTGGTCGCCTTGTGCCAATTCCTGCCGGGGCCGGCAAGCAGCCAGGTCGGCATGGCAATCGGCCTGCGCCGCGCGGGCTGGACGGGCATGCTGGCCGCGTGGCTGGCGTTCACGCTGCCCACGGCGCTTGCTCTGATCGGCTTTGCGATGGGGCTGGCGCATTTTGGATGGCTGTCGGGGTCAGCCGTCATACACGGCCTGAAGATCGCGGCGGTGGCCATCGTGGCGCAGGCCGTGTGGGGCATGGGCCGCACCTTGTGTCCCGACCGCGCGCGCGCCGGGCTGGCCGTGGCCGCCGCCTTGATTACCGTGGTACTGCCCAACGCCTGGGGCCAGATCGGCGCCATTTTGCTGGGCGTTGTCGTTGGGGTAGCCGTGCTGCAATTGCCGCCCCGGCCCATCCTGTCCAACCCGGCTGACGCCGTGTCGCGCCGGGCCGCCTATGTGGCGTTGACCCTGTTCGTGGCATTGCTGGCGGGCTTGCCGATATGGGCGGCCATGTCGGATTCGGCCATGGCCGCGCAGCTTGCCGGCTTCTATCGGGCGGGGGCATTGGTCTTTGGCGGGGGCCACGTCGTGCTGCCGCTGCTGGAATCGACGGCGGTGTCCGGCGGCATGGTTTCCAGCGCGGACTTCCTGGCCGGGTACGGCGCGGCGCAGGCCATGCCCGGGCCGCTGTTCGGTTTCGCTGCGTTTTTAGGCGCATTGTCCACCGGTCCGCTGACGGGCTGGGTGGGCGGCCTGGTGCTATTGGCCGCCATTTTCCTGCCGGGCGCCTTGCTGGTGGTGGGGGCCTTGCCGTTCTGGGAAAGCCTGCGGCGGCGCCCCGGGGTGCGCAACATGCTGGCCGGCGTGAACGCCAGCGTTGTCGGCATCTTGCTGGCCGCGCTGTATGACCCGGTGTGGACCAGCGCCATTTTGAACAAGGCCGATTTCGGCCTTGCCTTGCTGCTGTTTGCGTTGCTGGTGTATGCCCGCTGGTCTGCCGTGTGGGTGGTATTGCTGGCGGCGGGGGGCGGTTGGGCGCTGGCCTTTCTGTCCTAAGCCTGCCAGCGCGGCGCGCGCTTTTGCAGGAAGGCGTCGATGCCCTCGGACGCGTCCGCGTCCATCATGTTGCGCGCCATGACGTCGCCCGCGTAATCGTAGGCGTCGGCCAAGGCCATCTGGCGCTGCTTGTAGAACATCTGTTTGCCGTAGCGGATGGCGCTGGGGCTTTTGGCCAGGATGTCGGCCGCCAGGGCGTTGACGCGCGCGTCCAGCTCGGCCTCGGGCACGGCGTCGTTGATCAAGCCCCAGTCTTTGGCCTGCGCGGCATCGATGAAGCGGGCAGTGACCAGCATTTCAAAGGCGCGCTTGGCCGACACATTGCGGCTGAGCGCCACCGCCGGCGTTGAACAAAACAGACCCACGTTGATGCCGGACACGGCAAATCGCGCCGAGTCGGCCGCCACCGCCAGGTCGCAACTGGCGACCAGCTGGCAACCGGCCGCCGTCGCAATGCCTTGCACCTTGGCAACGACGGGCACGGGCAAGGCCTGCAAACCCTGCATGACGCGGCTGCATTGGCGGAACAGCGCGCGGTAGTAATCCAGGCTGGGCTGGCTGCGCATTTCGCGCAAATCGTGCCCCGCGCAAAACGCCCGGCCCGCGGATTCCAGCACCACGCAACGCACGGTGGCGTCGCCGGCCAAGGCGTCGATCTGTTCCTGCAGGGCGGTCAGCAAGCCTTCGGACAAGGCGTTGAATTGCGCGGGGCGGTTCAGGCGCAGCGTCACCACGCCGTCGGTCGAGGTGCGCAACAGCAGGGCGTCGTTGTTGGGGAAATCGGGGGCCATGTCGTTTCCAGGAAGGTCGATTCCTGGATACTAGCGCAAGCCCCGCGCGTCGGTTCAGCTGCGTAACCGCCGCGCGATGGCCGGAGACAGCGAGAGCAAGGGCAGGACGATGACCGCGCCGATCAGGGCCATCGCCGCTTGCGGCGCCACGCCCGCATCCAGCAACACAGTGGCCACGATGGCCGACCCGCTCATCTGGAACAGGCCATACACGGCGGCGGCCGTGCCGGCGCGTTCGGCGAAGGGCTCCAGCGCCAAGCTCAAGCCCGACCCCAATGCCAGCGAAAAGCCCACCGTCAACACGGCAACCGGCAGCATGAACACCCAGGCCGCTTGCGGTATCCACCACCATGCGGCAGCGTGCATGGCCGATGCCAGCAACAGCGCCACCATGCCGACCCGCACCATCGTGTGGCGCCCAAAGCGCGCAATGAACGTAGGCGCAAGGAAGAACGCGGCAATGTTGATGGCGGCGTTGCCGCCGAACCAGGCCGAGAAGCCCAGCTCGGAATAGCCCAACTGCTGCACCAGCACCACGGGCGCGGCCGACACGAACACCAGGATCATCGCCATGCCCGCCATGCCGAACATGGCGAAGTACAGGAAACGCCCGCTGGACACGATCGGCAGGTACCGCCGCAAGCTGTAGAGCGCGCCGCGCGGGCCGCTGGGCGGCACGCGTGTTTCTTCAAAGCGTCGGGCCAACAGCACCATCAGGCTAAGCGCAAACAGCACCATGAAGACAAACGTGCTGCGCCAGCCCGCATGCACCGCCAGCGCACCGCCCAGCATGGGCGCCAACGCCGGCACGGAACACAGTGCGCCGTTCAGATAGCTGTACACGCGCGCGCCCACGGCAGGGCTGAAACGGTCACGCACCGCGGCAAAAGCCACCAGCGATGCCGAGCACGCGCCCAGGCCCTGGACCACACGGGCAACGTAAAACACATCAAGGGATGTTGCGGCCGCGCCCAGCGCCGAGCCGGCCAGATACGCCAAGGCGCCGCCCAGTGCGACCGGTCGCCGTCCATAGCGGTCGGCCAGGGGGCCGATCAGCATCTGGCCCAGGCCCACCGCGAAGATGAACAGCGTGATGCTGGCCTGCAACGCGCTGACGGGTTCACCAAATCCGGCGGCCATGGCGGGCAGCGAAGGCAGGTAGATATCGATGCCCATCGGCGTCAGCGTGACCAGGCCCATCAACAGGCCGATCAGCCAGCGTTGGCTAGAGGAAGATGCAGCAGACTTCATGTCAAGACTCTGGGGGCAATGCGCACCCGGGAAAACCCGACATTATCCATGAATGCCGCAGGGGACAGGTGTGCCTGTTTTGCGCTTGGGTGTCCATTGCGTGCATATCTGGCGGCTTTGCCAGGCCGGGCATAGAATATTTCGCCATGAGCACACCTGCCTTCCGACCCCGCATCGTCATCCTTTACTGCACCCAATGCCAATGGCTGCTGCGTGCCGCCTGGATGGCGCAAGAGCTGTTGTCGACGTTTTCCACCGATTTGGGCGAAGTCGTCTTGCAGCCAGGCACGGGTGGCATATTTCAGATCACCTACAACGGCGACCTGATCTGGGATAGAAAGGGCGACGGGGGCTTTCCAGACGCCAAGATCCTGAAGCAACGCGTACGCGACCGGCTGGATCCCACCCGCCCGCTGGGCCATATTGACGGCCATACCGGCGGCGGGCTGGCTGGCCCGTTGGCCGACCCCGCCATCACGCCTGACGACTGATCCATCGCGTCACGCCCGTTGCATGGTGCCGCGCACACATTGTCATGGCTTGCCGTACGCATGTGGAACGCGTAGTCGCACGGCGAGAACGAACAAGATCAGGCAGATACCGGCCATCAGCATCCATGCCGGCCGCAGCCCGGAAAGATGCTGGCGTATCACGCCCGCCGCAAAGGGAAACAGCGCGGCGATCAGGTAGCCCACACCCTGCACGAAAGAGGCAAGGCTGCCGGCCTGCGCGGGCGTGGCCGCGTGGTCCATCGTGACGATCAGCGACAGCGGAAACAGCGCGCCGATGCCCAGCCCGGCCAACACGGCGGCGGGCCATGCCAGCAAGAGGGGCGCGAAGAGCAGTCCCAGCAAACCCAGCAGCAGCAAACCGATGGCCATGAACAGCGCCATCCGGCGGTCGTGCAAGCGGCCGATCGCCACCGACACCAGCAAGCCCGCCCCGATCTCGGCCACCGTAACGGCGCCCAGCAATTGCCCGGCCGCCGCCGGCGTCCAGCCCAAGGCCGTGTAATAGGGCGGCAGCCAGGCCAGCACCAGCGTGTAGGCGCCGGTGCCCAAACCAAAGAACACGGCCAGCAACCAGCGACGCGAACGCGCGGTGTGCGCATGGCCCGCCGCGTTTGCAATCAAGGGGGCCACAGCGCCAACCCGGTTCACCGCCAGCCAGCACAGCAACGCCGCGGCCGCGGGCATGGCCCAAGCGGCCAGGGCTTGCGGCCAGCCGACGCGCTGAGCCAGAACGGGCGACGCTACGCTGGCCAAGGCGGCGCCGCCCATGATGGCGGTGGAATACAGGCCCATGATGGCGCTGACACCGGACGAGAATTGCGCCTTGATGAAGTAGGGCAGCAGTGCCTGCGTGACCGCGATGCCCAGCCCGGCGATAACGCCCGTCAGCAACATCAGGTTGGCGTCACTGGCCCACAGACGGCACGCGGTGGCCGCCATCACCAGCGCTACGCCGACGGCGATGCCGTGATGTTCGCGCATCCTGCGGCGCAGCGGCGCCACGCTTAATGCGCCCAGTCCCATCACGAACACGGGCAGTGCTGTCAACAGTCCCGCCGCGCTGTCGGACAGCGCAATGGCGGCTTGAAGTTGGTCCAGCAAAGGGGGAATGGAAGCCAGGACGGGGCGCAGGTTCAAGCCCACGAGGATGATGGCGGCAATGCGCCAGGCGTTCAAATAAGTCGATGACACAACAGCTCCGTGGCCGGCGGCACGCGTGGCTGGGGGTTGCTGCAATGCCGTCCGGTAAAGTATCTTGGCGTCAAGATATTTGGATTGTATCTTGACGTCAAGATAAACGGAGAGAGAGAACCGTGGACAGAGCAAGCCGTGCCGTCGAGCAATGGAACCGCGAACGCCCCGAGCTGGACGTATCCACAATGCGCGTGCTGGGGCGTTTGGGCGAATGCGCGCTGGTGATCACGCGCGACCGCATCAACCCGCTATTTGCGGAATTTGGCCTACAGCCGGGTGAATTCGACGTGTTGGCCACGTTGCGCCGTAGTGGCAAGCCGTACGCGCTGACCCCGACGGCGCTTTACGAAGACGCCATGATCTCGTCGGGCAGCATGACGAACCGCATCGACCGTTTGGAAAAGGCGGGCCTGGTGGCCCGCACACCCAGCCCCCACGATGGCCGCGCCACCCTGGTGATGCTGACGCGCGCCGGCATCAAGCTGATCGACGAGGCACTGTTGGCCCACCTGAAAAATCAGGCGGACGTGCTGGCGCCGTTGACTCAGGCTGAACAGGAACAGCTGAGCCGGCTGCTGGGCAAGCTGCTGAAGGCGTATGAGTGATTGCGATGAATGATTGCGATGGAGCAGGGGGGCGCGGGCGGGTGGCGGATGGCGCCCGTGGAAAAGCTGCACCGGTGCCCCGCCCGCAATGATCTTGTCACAGCCCCAATTCGGATAAGCCGGGGTGGTCGTCCGGACGGCGGCCCAGCGGCCAGCGGAATTTTCGGTCGGCTTCATTGATCGGCAAGTCGTTGATGCAGGCGTAACGATGGATCATCAGCCCGTCTTCGCCGAACTCCCAATTTTCATTGCCGTACGAGCGGAACCAGTTGCCGGAATCGTCATGCCATTCGTAGGCGTAGCGCACGGCGATGCGATTGCCGGCGTAGGTCCAAAGTTCCTTGATCAGGCGGTAGTCCAGTTCCTTCGCCCATTTGCGTGCCAAAAATGCGCGGGCCTCGTCCCGGTTCTTGACGAATTCCGCGCGGTTGCGCCACTGCGTGTCCAGGCTATAGGCCAGCGCCACCTTGTCGGGGTCGCGGCTGTTCCAGCCGTCTTCAGCCAGCCGCACTTTTTGCACGGCGCTCTGGTGGGTGAAAGGCGGCAGGGGTGGGCGGACGTTCGGTTGGGATGTCATGGGCGAACCTCTTGTGGGGGAAAAAGGGCGGCGGCGGCGCGTTGCGCGGTGGCGGTAACGGACACATCGCCCGTGACCAGCGCCACGGCGATAGCGCCGTCGATCAGCACCAGCAGTTGTCGCGCGGCTTCGTCCGGGTCGGCCAGGGCGGCCGCTTGCGTCAGGCCGCGCACGTGGTCCAGCAGGCGTGCCTTGTGCAGGCGCGATACCTGGCGGATGGGGTTGGCCGGATCGCTGATCTCGCCTGCCGCGTTGATAAAGGCGCAGCCGCGAAAGCCGTCGGATTCAAACCATTCTTGCAGCGCATCGAATATGGACAACAAGCGGTCGCGCGGCGCGTCGGCCCGCGTGGTGGCGTGGACGAACCACTGCATCCAGCGTTCGTCACGCGCGGCCAGCGCCGCCGCCACCAGCGCGTCTTTATTGGGATAGTGCTTGTACAGCGTTTTGCGTGCCACGCCCGAGGTCTTCACGATGAGATCCATGCCGGTGGCGTGGATGCCGCCTTGGTAAATCAAATGTTCCGTGGCGCGCAGCAGCCGTTCCTGTGTCTGCGTCATGGGTTCAAAGGCGAAGGCGGGGGAGGTCGAGGAGGGCATGTCCAAACTGGAACTCATCGGAGAGAACGATCATTCTGCATGTAATGCGAGCATCGTAGAACGGTCATTCTCGGTCGTCAAGCTATAGGGCTTAAGCCATTATCTGCTTGCTTTTTCACCGATAAATATGTTAAGATCTTTTAATTGCCAGCCAAAATAAAGCCAGCGCCTATAAAGGCAACGTCTATAAAGGCAGCGGCTATAACGGCAACGTCTATAAAGACACGTCTGAAAGAATAAGAATAAAACCGGCAAGGGCTTTTGGCCGGCAAACTCAGTTTGCTTTTTGTTTTGCATTGCCCCCTTTTGAATGCCCCGGCTGAAGCAGCAGTTTTCGCCCAAGCCATCCAGTAGTAACCCCTTAGTACCGCGCAATACCCCGCGCAGTACCCCCGCGCAAGACTACGCAATACCTTGCGCACCCCCCGCAATTACCGGGCATTCTTGGCACGCTTGAACCCGTGGTGCATTGCTTTGGCGGGAAAGCCACGCACCCACGCATAGGAGAACGCTCATGTCGCATCAACTGGTTGGTAAAAAGTGGCGCTTCGAGGTTCCGCCCCTGAACTGGACGGCCCCTGACGCGAACAAGGAATCCGAAATCGATTCCATCGACGCGGATTCCGAAACCTCTGAAGACAGCGATACGTCGCGGTCATCCAAGTAGTTCTTCTAGCTGCGCCCGCCCATGCGGGCGTAGTTCTTGCCTAGCAAACACCCAGACGGCGCGCCTTGTGTGCGCCGTTTGAACGTGTAGCGCGCGACTTCCTCTTTCCCCTTTTTGCTCGAATTCCGTCAACGCCTTGTCGCGTCGGCGGCTTTTCGCTTGGGTGCAAGCGTCGCACGCAGCATCACCTCTTTGCCAGTGAGCCTGGAATGCCTGAAAACACTTCGAGCAATCATCAAGTCCGACCCTTCGTTTACGCCACCTCGACGTCACGGTCATTGATGTTTTCGCACTCTGAGATCCAAAGCCGCATGTGGACGAAAGACCCGGCGGCGCTCAATCTGGAATACACCCGCATCATGATGGCGTTCTTGCTGTTCAACCCAAACCCGCGCCGTATCGCGATGGTCGGGCTGGGAGGCGGATCGCTGGCCAAGTTCTGCTATCAGCATCTGCCGTCCGCGCGCATCGACGTCTACGAAATCAACCCGCATGTAATCGCGTTGCGCGATTCCTTCCATGTGCCGCGCGACGACGACCGCTTTGCGGTCCTGCAAGGCGATGGCGCCGAATTGATCCAGCAATATCAGAACGAATATGACGCGGTGCTGGTCGATGGCTATGACATCAATGGCCTGCCGACCCAGCTGACGACCGACGCCTTCTATGAAGCCTGCTTCAACGCCCTGGCGCCAGACGGCATGATGGTGTGCAACTTTCATGCCTCGAACTTTCAGTTCAGCACGTACCTGGGGCGTATCAAGAAACAGTTCCTGGGCTCGGTCATCGAGGTTAGCGATACGTCTTGCGCGCACAGCATCGTCTTCGCCTGCCGGGGCGACACCCTTAAACGGCGCACGGGTTTGCCCAAGCGCAAGCCTGACGGCATGAGCGCCGACATGTGGCTATGCCTGTCGCCTACGTACTGGCCGATGCTGGTCTAGCGTCTGCGCTTGTCGGCCGCGCTTCAGCCCGCTGCCCTAGCCACTTTCGCGGCTGGGGCAGCGTTTTTAAGCAAGCCCGGCAAGCTGCCGGGCAGGGCAGGGCTTAGAAGTGGTGGCGCAGGCCCACCACCGATTGCAAGGTATGGGATTGCCGGCGATCCACGCGGTCCAGCAAAGCATAGAAGTTGGTGCGCTTGGACAGGTCATGCTCGTAGCCCAAGCCCCAGCCCTTGATGCGCGAACTGGTCGCCCGCTGGTAGGCGGCCAACACCTTACTGCTGCCGCTGACCGGCACGCTGACGCCGCCCACAAAGGTATTGACGCGGCGTACGCCCGCCGACGGCCCCACGTTCGGATTGCGCAGGTTGCCGTAGCCGGCATGCAACTTCATCCAATCGAAGTCGTAGGCGGCCGCCAGTTGTACGTTGCGCGAGTTCAGCTTGCCCGGCACGCTGGCGTCGGGATTCAAGTGTTCATAGGTCAGCGCGGTGGACAAGGGCCCGTCGCGATAGCGCAGGCCGGCGGTCCAGACGCGGTCGTGGTCGGCGGTGGCGAATTGATCGTTCTCGTGTGCCTCGAAGCTGTAGCCCACGCCTGCCTGCCATCCCGCCCAGACGGGCGTGCGGTAGATGAACGCGTTGTTGACGCGGCCGCCAGTGCCGAAGTCGCCGTCGTTGTAGCCGGACGTGACGGATGCCGACGCGCCGCCCCACGAGGTGCCGAACGGCGAGGCGACGCCGCCCCAACTATCGCTGAGGACCTGCTGGCGTCCCGCGCGCACTTCCCCAAAATCCCCCCGCAGGCCCAGATAGGCCCAGCGTCCGAACAGTCGGCCTTGCCCCTGCGTGCCGTCCGACGCGTGAAACCCGCTTTCCAAGCGGAAGAAGGCGCTGTAGCCGTTGCCCAGGTCTTCGACGCCGCGCAGGCCCCAGCGCGACCCGGATTGCGTGCCGTCGCGCATGCCCACATGCGAGCGCGACGAGGTGTCGGCGTTGTCATGCCTGCGTTCGAAGGCCAGGCCCAGGTCGATGACGCCATACAGCGTGACGCTGGTGGTGGACGCGTGTGCCATGCCGCCCGTCAAGGCGGCCAATGCGACGGCCAGCGCACCGCGCTTCATGCTTGCTGCTTTCATGAGTACCCCATGTTGATGTTGTGTTGCGTTGGACAAAAGGCTCCCTGGCGGCCGGCCAAAAGGCGGGTCGCTAAGGACGTGGAAAGCGCGTGGAAAGAGCGCGAAAAGAACGCGAAAAGAACGGCAGCCGGACGTGAAGCCGAAACCGGGAAGCCGCGTGAACACGACGGCGAAGGCGAAAAAACCCGAAACGCGATTGCCCGTCAGCGGCTAGTCATTAACATCGCAATGACCATGGCGCATTATGGTGAGCGTCGCCGCGTAATCAAATAAGACGACTACGAATATGAGTGTCAGGGAGCAGCGTGAATGTCGTCATAGCCCTAAGCAGGACGAAATCACCGCAAGAAAACGACGGCCGTGCGGGGCGCGGTCGTCAAATCAGGATGCATTGCGCATCCTGGGTCCGGTGTGGATAGCCTCCGGCACAGGCCGGCGCCTCACGCGCCGTGCACCACCACCCGGTTCCGTCCTTCCGCCTTCGCCGCATACAGCGCCGCGTCGGCCGCCTGGAAAACCTGCGCGATATCGCCGACCGACGTGCGCCATTGCGCCACGCCGGCCGACACGGTAATGCCGCCCACGCCGGACACCGGCTGGCCCGCCGTGTGCTTGCGCAGGCGTTCGGCCACGTTGGCCGCTTCTTTCACGCCCACATTGGGCAGCAGCATCAAGAATTCTTCGCCGCCACTGCGGCAAAGCACATCCGACGGACGCGAACATTGCCGCATCAGGTCGGCCATCCCGCGTATCACCTCGTCGCCCTTGGGGTGGCCGTAGGTGTCGTTCACACGCTTGAAGTGGTCGATGTCCAGCGCCACCACCGTGAACGGCGTGCCGGCCGTTTGCAGATGGTCAACCGCATCCTGCATGCCGCGCCGGTTGCGCAGCGCGGTCAGTGGGTCCGTCATGCTGGCCTGGTTCAGCTTGCCGATTTTGTCCTGCAAGCTTGAGATGCTGGCCATCACGGCGCGCTTGAGCCGTTCCGCCTCGAAGTACCAGGCCTTGACCGACTGCACGCGCTGCATGGCCACGCCCACATCGTGGTGTTCAACATTGGTGGCCAGCTGCGACAGGGGCAGGGATATCAGGCGCGCGCACCACCAGATGGCCAGCAGGAACGCCACGGCCAGGGGCGCCGCGTAGCCGATCAATGCCCAGATCAATTCGTAGATGGGTTCCAGCGTCACGTGCGCCGGCCGCTGCGCGATGATGCCCCATCCGCTTAGTGGCTCGGGCGCGTAACCGGCCAGCATGTCCACGCCCTTGGTGTTGATGACGCGTTGCGAGCCCGCCTGACCTTGGGTGACGGCCGCGACGACCGGGTTGCGCATTACGTTTTCACCGACCCGCGTCGAGTCGACGTGATAGATCAGGTGGCCGTCGCTATCCACTACGAACAGGTAAGAACCATCCAGATAATGGTGCTTGCCCAGCAGTTGTTGCAGCGCGCTGTCATTGCGCAGATAGATGGTGCCCGCGATGTAGCCCAGGTATTTGCCGTCATTGGAATAGATGGGGTGCGACAGGTTGACCAGCATGTTGCCCGCGATCGACACATACGGCTTGCTGATCAACGGCTGCCGTGCGCGCAACGCGGCACGGCTTCCGGGGCTGTCCAGCCGCGTGCCCAAAAAATTGCGGAACGTCTGCGTCGTGGCCAGTAGGATGCCGTCCGCGCTGATGACGCCGACCGAGTTGAAGTCGTTGGCCTGTTCCTGCAAACGCGCGACTTCGGCGGCCAGCACATCGGGCGCGTCAACCTGCGTAGCCAGGTGGCGCGCGCTGTAGGCCAGTTGCTGTTGCGCCGACTTCAGAAAATTCGTGGTGCTTTCGGCCAGCTTGGCCGCGTAGACCCGGTTCGATTCCAGCGTGTTGGTGATGAGCTGGTCGCGCTGCACCAGATAGCTGGCGTACAGGGCATTGGCAGTGGCCGCGATGGCGCTAAGAACGGTAAGCGCAAGCACAAGCCCGCGTAGATTGATTCGCATGGAGTTTTAGTTGGGCGGGAATCAGGTAAGGACAATGGACGACAGGGCAACGCCGGCGCGGCAGTGGCGCGCGATGCGGAGCAGGCGGCGGCGCGGCCCCAGGTTTACGGCAAAAGGCGTGGGCATCTATAGGGCGTCGCGGTCGGGTTCGTCCAACAGGCGGGCGGCCGGCGAATGGGCCGCGGCGCCGGCCCGGAAGTACCCCATGACCGTCGCCACGCTGGCATGACCGGTCATCGCCATGGTGTCGCCCAGCGGCACGTTCTGTCGACCCGCTTCGGTGACAAAGCCGGACCGCAGGCTGTGCGCGGAAAAGTCCCCATCCAGGCCGGCCAGCTTGCAGCGTTCCAGCACGATGTCGCGCACGGCGGCAGCCGCCAGTGGTTCACCCACGACGTCGCCGCGCCGTACCCGCCGAAAAATCGGGCCCTGGTCGATACCGCTGGCGGCAAGCCAGGCGTCCAGCGCCTTGGCGGCGGACCCGGTAATGGGTTTTTGGTCGTCGGCTCGGCGGGCGCCAGCCTGGTTGGTCTTGGATTGGGCCAGGCTATATAGATAGCCGTCTGCGGTGCGTACCACGTTCTCAATCGTGGCCCGCACCACCTCGGATCGGCGGCGGCCGCCGCTGGCCCAGGCGAACAGCAACAGCGCGCGGTCGCGCAATCCCCGCAGCGACGCATCGCAGGTGGCCAACATGGCTTGCAGGGGTTCACGCGTCAGGGCGGCTTTCTTGGCGGGCGCCATGCCCCGGCGGGCGTAGGCGCGGCGCGTCTTGGCCAGCAATTCGCGTACGGAAGGCGCGCGGCAAGGGTTGGGACGGCCATGCAGCTCGTGCGCCTTCGACAGTACCGACAGGCGTTGCAGCAGCGTGTTCAAGCTGGGCGGCCCTAGCCGGCCTTTGGCCTTCAAGCGCACCAGCTCCTGGTCCAGCGCCAAGGGCATTTCCCATTTCAAGCCTTGCTCCGTGGCGCGCTGTGCGTGGTCCACCACGAACTGGATGACGGCAGCCTCGGGCAAGGGCAGGGCGAAGCGCTGGCCGTAGCGCAGTTCGAACCAGGCGCTCCAGTACCGGATCGCGGCTCGGTAACTGGCCGCCGTGTTGGCCGAACTGCCTTCGCGCATCAGCCCGCGGACAGCGGCGTCCGCCTGGGTATCCAGGGCGTGCGGATCAAGCAAGGGCAGCGAAGCCAGCAGTTTCAACGACATCGGAACGGGCACGGGCAGCAAACGGGAAAGACTTCAGCACTATACGGAAGCAGCCGGGTTTCGGGCATGGCTTGGGACCGGACAAGCGCGGAGCAGTCGTTTTTGCGGCTTTTTTGCACCTATCCCGACGGATGCCGACCGCAAAACATAATGTGTATTAAGACATACGTACACTGTATGATATCAAACAGAGACACCGAGTAAGTCGCGATAAGGTTCCATTATCGTGACTAATTCAGCTTAAAACGCGCGCGAAATGCGGCGATGACAAGGAACTGGCAATGGCCACAGGAATCACCCAGAACGACGTTTGGACCGCCGCGGATGCGCTATTGCTGGAAGGGGCGCGCCCCACCATCGAGCGTGTGCGGCAGAAAATCGGCCGTGGCTCGCCCAATACCGTCAGCCCGCACCTGGAAACCTGGTTTCGCGCCTTGGGCGCCCGCATCAAGGACCCGGGCGCGTTTGCCGCGCCACCCGCTGTGCCCGATCCCATTGCCCAAGCCGCCACCCACTTCTGGGAAGCCGCTTTGGCCGAAGCCCGCGCGCAACAGGCCGACGCGTACCGTGAACGCTGGAAGGAGCTGGCCGACGAAGGCGAGCGGCTGGCCCAGCAAGCCGAACAATTGCAGCAGCGCGACGCCCAATTGGCGAATCGCGAAAAAGACCTGGAAGAGGGCCTGCGTGTGGCTACGGCACAACTGGCGGCCACGGAAGAGCGGCTACAGGCGGCAGAGCGAGCCGTGCGTCAGCGCGACGAGCAACTGAAGCAGGCGCGGGGGCAATTGCAAGACGCACAAAGCGCGGTACAGACGCTGCTGACCGAAGCCGAAAAGATGCGGGGCGTGCATGCGCAGGCGGTGGACGCGTTGCAAGCCCGTCATGCAGCGCACGAAAGGCGCTGGCTAAACGAATTGGATGCGGAACGCGAAGCGGCAAAGAAGCTGCAATCCCGCCTGGACGACGCTCAGTCGGCGGCGCAGAAACAGGCCGAACAGCACCTGGCGGCATTGCGTCAGGCGCAGGACGCCCGGCGCACCGCCGAGAAAGCGGTGGAAGAATCGCGGGCGGAAAACATGGCGCAACAGGCGCGGCACGCCAGCGCTCAGGCTGCCGGCCAAGCCGCCCAAACGGCCATCCAGAACGCGCTGGCCTCCGCTCAGGATGCTTTGGCCACGGCGCGGCAGAACGAGCAGGCGCTTTTGGCGCGCCTGGCGGCAGCGGACGCGCAGGCGGCAGCGCTGCTGGCCCAGTTGCAACAAAAGGACGAGCAGCTGGCCGAATTGACCCGCCATCTGATGGCCGACGCCGCCCAGCTCAAGCGCCCGGCCTCCCGCTCGTGACGGTGGGCTATCAACGCCCGACTATCAACGCCCGACTGTTAACGCCCGACTGTTAACGCCCGACTGCTGAACGCCCAACTGCTGGCGCCCGACTGCTGAACGCCCAACTGCTGACGCCCGACTGCTGAACGCCCGACTGCTGACGTCCGACTGCTAACTTACCGCCGTTAACGCCCGGGGTAATTCCCCTGGAACGGCGTGTTGTCCGGTTCGCCGAAGTTCTCCGAATGGTAGTTGGCGTGATCCCGCTGCATGGCCGGCGCGCCTTGCTGGGTCGAGCTGTAGGAACTGGGTGCGGTGCAGCCGGTCAGCGTCACGGCCAGCAGCGCGGCGGGGATGACGGCAAAAAGGGTCAAGGACCTCATGGCATACCTCCAAAGAGATGCCGCCACGGGTGCGGCCGCCAGACAGTCCGGGGCCGTCGCCACCCCACGTCGGCGGCAAACGGCTGCCTAGCAAGCTGCATTCCCACCCGTGCGATTGCCCCTGTAAGTCGGCCTGAATTTGCGATAAATTCCGATAGACGTGTCCACGATGCCTCACGGGCATCCGCCCATTCGTAGCGATGCGTCGTCATGCGGGGCGCATTGGCCGCCTTGCCAGGAGCATCGGGTGAATCCACGTCCTACAGTTGATCTGGCCCGCATTCTGCTTCTGATTGTCATTCTTTCCGCCTTGATGATCGGCAGCCTTTATGTGCTTAGCCCGTTCCTGCCGGGGCTGATCTGGGCGACCACCATCGTGGTGGCGACGTGGCCGGTGCTGCGCGCGGTGCAGGTGCGCTGCGGCGGGCGCCGGTGGGCGGCCACGGTCGTCATGTTGCTGATTCTGCTGTTCGTCATCGTCCTGCCGCTGTATCAGGTAATTGCGACGCTGGCCGAGCATAGCGGCGCCATCATGGCAGCCGTCAAGAGCCTGCCCGACTACACCTTGCTGGCGCCACCAAGCTGGATCAGCAGTGTGCCGGTCGCCGGCCCCAGGCTGGCGCAGGAATGGCAGACCTTGTCCGATGCCGGTGCAGGCGGTCTGCTGGCGCGACTGGAACCCTATCTGACCATGGCGGCCCGCTGGCTGTTGAGCCATGCGGCCATCGTCGGCGTGTTCGTCATGCACATGCTGATCACGATCGTCATCGCCGGCATTCTTTATAGCCGGGGCGATGCGGCGGCAGAATTCGTCAAGCGCTTCTCAAACCGGCTGGCCGGTGAGCGCGGCGTTGCGGCGGTACGGCTGGCCGGCGCCGCCGTGCGCGCCGTGGCGCTGGGTATCGTGGTGACGGCGGTGGTGCAATCCGTGCTGGGCGGGGTAGGGCTGTGGATTGCCGGGGTGCCGGCCGCCGGCATCCTGACCGCGCTGATGGTGATGCTGTGCCTGGCGCAACTGGGCCCGTTTTTGCCGATGCTGGGCGGGGTGCTCTGGCTGTTTCAGAACGACATGAGGCTGGCCGCCATTTTGCTGTTGATCTGGGCGGTGCTGGTGGCCATGCTGGACAACCTGCTGCGGCCCATGCTGATCAAGCGCGGCGTGAATTTGTCTTTGCTGCTGATCCTGTCCGGTGTGCTGGGAGGCATGTTTGCGTTTGGCATTGTGGGCCTGTTCATCGGCCCGGTGATCCTGGCGGTGACGTCGACCTTGCTTAAGGCCTGGATCGACGAAGTGCCGCCGCCCGCCACGCCCATCGACCTTCCCGACGCGTCCGCTGTCGCCGCCCCGGGCGACGTGCTGGCGCGCGCGGGGTCGGTCGGCGAAAAGGCGTAACATCTGCCTGACACGGCGGGCGCATAGCCCGCTTTTTTGCAACGCCCCGCGCAATACCCCATGACGATGCACCCGTTTCTGCCCCACACAGGCACCTTTCACCTTCTTCAAACCCCGGCCACGCCCGCCGCCCAGGGGCCGCGACAATGACCGAAAGCGTACGCTTGGCCAAGCGACTGGCCGCGGATCTGTCTTGCTCGCGCGGCGACGCCGAACGGTATATCGAAGGCGGGTGGGTGGCCGTGGATGGCAAGACGGTTGAAGAACCCGGCGCGCGCGTGGCTCCTGGCCAGACCGTTGCGCTGCTGCCCGGCGCCAAGCTGGAAGACATTAAGCCCGTGACGGTGCTGGTGCACAAGCCGGCCGGCACCTATGCCGACAACGAGCCCGGGTCCGCGCTGGACCTGATCATTCCCAAGAACCTGATGCCCGGCGACCGCTCGGGCCGGCGCTATCTGAAACGCATGTTCAACGGCCTGAAACTGGTCACGCCGCTGGAGCGCGCGGCCAGCGGCCTGGTCGTCTACACGCAGGAATACGCGGTGTCGCGCAAGCTGATGGAAGAGGGCAAGTTGGTCGAGCAGGAATACGTGGCGCAAGTCACGGGCAAACTCAGCGACAGCGACCTGGCCCGCCTGCAACGCGGTATGGCTTTTGAAGGCCGCGCCGCCACGCCCATGAAGGTCAGCTGGCAGAACGAAACCCATCTGCGCTTTGCGCTGAAGACGCCGCCGCTGGGCTTTATCGAGTACGTGTGCGATACCGCCGGCTTGCAGTTGCAGCAGCTACGCCGCATCCGCATCGGCCGCCTGCCCCTGGCGGGCATGGCGGCGGGCCAGTGGCGTTATCGGCTGGATTACGAGCGGTTTTAAGCCGCGGCAAGCACTGAAAGCACTGAAAGCACTGAAAGCACTGAAAGCACTAAAAGCACAGCACGCACAGCAAGCCCCAGCCAGCCTCAGCACAAGCGAACCGCAACCATGACCCTGCCTGGCATGCCCCCGTTCCCTGCCGATTCCGGGCGCCGCGGATTTTTGAAACAGGGCGGGGCCCTGTGCCTGTCGGCGTTGGCGCTGGCCGGTTGCGCCGGCCGCGCGCCCACCGGCCATCACACGCCGGCCAACCCCGCCTTGCAACGGCCCACGCCGCCACCGCCCCCGAACGGCAAGGGCGCGTCGCCCGTGCCCGCTTTGCGGCCCGGCGCGCGCGTGGCGATCGTGGCGCCCGCGTCGGCCGCCACCAATGCCAGTGACGATGCCGCTGAATGGCTGGAAGCCAGAGGCTATGTCGCCCAGGTCATGCCCGCCAGCCGTGGCCGCCTGGACCCTCCCTACGAATATCTGGCCGGCAGCGATGCCGACCGGCTGGCGGACTTGCACGCGGCCTTCGCCGACCCCGGCGTGGGCGCCGTGTGGTGCCTGCAAGGCGGATTTGGCTCATGGCGCCTGCTGAATCATCTGGATTACGGCCTGCTGCGTCGGCACGCCAAGCCGCTCATCGGGTATAGCGACATCACCGCGCTGCACCTGGCCATCCAGCGCCATGCCGGCTTTGTGACGTTTCACGGGCCGATGCTGGCGCAGGACCTCTTGGCCGGCAAACGCGAGCCCACGGAATCCAATGTGTGGGCGATGGTCGGCGGGCAGATGGGGCCGGGCTCGTGGATTGCGCCCCCGCAGGATTCGTTACCCACCGAACTGGTGCCGGGCGTGGCCAGCGGCCGGCTGGTGGGCGGCAACCTGGCGCTGATCGCGGCGCTGACCGGCACCCGCAACGACATCGACACGCGCGACGCCATCCTGTTCATCGAAGACGTCAATGAAGCCATCCCCCGCGTGGACCGGCTGCTGGCGCAGCTGGCGGCGGCGGGCAAGTTCGACGGGGTAAAGGGTTTGCTGGTCGGCAATTTCACTCGGCTGGGGGTGCGCATGGACGACGATCAAGCGCAGGGGCTGCTGTACCCGCTGATTCTGGAACAGTTTCGGGCGCGCAACATACCGATCCTGGGGGCATGGCCCAGCGGTCATGGCGACCCCAACCTGACGCTGCCGCTGGGTGCGCAGGTGACGTTGGACACGGCGCGAGGCGCGTTGCGGCTGGACCAGGCGGTGGTGGTGTAAGGACTGGGTTTTGTCCTTATAAAATGCACCATTAATCGTATAAATACCGTATCTTTGCGCTATTAACGATTCATATATCCATGATAGATGACGCATTAATCGTGCATTTCCGTTCGCGCGGCTCTATTATTGCGTCATGAAAAAGAAGCTCGCCCCCAGTTTCGATGCCGCCGAGGCGCTAGTACGCCTGGGCGCCAACATCCGCACCGCCCGCTTGCGGCGCGCGGAATCCGAAAGCGTCCTGGCCGACCGCCTGGGCGTCTCGCGCGCTACCATCGCGCGCCTGGAACGCGGCGACGGCGGCGTCTCGCTGGCCCTGGCCGTTGAAGCGCTGCTGCAATACGGCTATGGCGAACAGGTATTTGCGTTGGGCGACCCCGAGCAGGACGGCGTGGGCAAACGCCTGGACGCACTGCGGCGGCCAAGCCGGGGCAGCGGCGGCGCGCTGCACACGCATCGCGCCGATCCGTCCAAGCTCTAGGACGCATCCGGCATGGCACGTGCCCGCAAGCTCAAATCGGTGGAAAGCGAACTGTTCGTCTACGTCGACATACGTGGCGAAGCGGTGCTGGCCGGCGTGCTGACGCTGGACGACTCGTCTGAATCGCTGTTCTTTGCTGAATTCACCTATGTGCAGTCGTATGTGAACGACCCCCGCGCCTTCGCGCTGGACCCCTTGAACCTGCCGCTGATCGACGCCAAGACCACGTTTCGCACCGAAAGCCGCTATGAAACGCTGGGCGCCATCTTCGATGCCGCGCCCGACGCCTGGGGCCGTAACGTCATGCGGGTGGACAAGGCCGGCGCCCGCGTCACGGAAGACGAAGTGCTGCTACGCGGCCGGGGCATGGGCGTCGGGGCGTTGTTCTTCAGCGCGCGCCTGTTGACGCCCAACATGCGCAAAACCTACCGCTTGCCCGAAGTCAGCCAATTGGAATCCTTGGCCGATCTGTTGACCGACATCGATCAGGGCGTCAAGCCCAAAGGCTTGTACCGCGACATCCTGGGTAGTTCGTGGGACATCGGCGGGGCACGCCCCAAGACCATCGTGCGCGACGAAGCCGGCGAAATGTGGATCGCGAAGTTTCCGCGCCGGGGCGATTCCTACGACCGCCAGCGCATCGAATTCGCCAACCTGCAAATGGCGCGGGCCATCGGGCTGACCGTACCCGAAATCCGGCTGACGGAGACGCACCTGGGTGCGGTACTGCTCACTCACCGCTTTGACCGCGAACTGCTGCCGGCGGCGCCAGGCGCGACGCCCGTTGTCGCGCGCCGCCATTTTCTTAGCGGCGCATCGCTGATCAGCCCGCCCGTGCGCATCGGCAAACGGGACCTGGATGGCCCGGAGGGCAGGGCCACCTATGCCTATGCGCGGCTGGCTGACGTGACGCGCCGCATTTCGTCCAACCCCGTGCAAGACCTGAAAGAGCTATATGCCCGCATGGTGCTGAACGTGGCCGTGCACAACACGGACGACCACCTGAAAAACGTAGGCTTCCTGAAGGACAAGAACGCGCACACCTATCGCCTTTCGCCGCTGTTCGACGTCGTGACGCAGGAAGGCTCGGCGCGCCATTACCTGCATATCGGCACGGATGGGCGCGACAGTACGTTTCAGAATTGCCTGACGCAGTATCGGCGCTTCGGCCTGCGGTCAGAGGCCGCCGCGCAGTCCATCGTGGACGCGGTGCGCAGCGTGGTGGCCCAGCGGCACCGGTACTACGAGGCCGCCGGCATGGCGCCGACAGAGATCGCGCTGGTGGAATCCACCTTGGCGGCGTGGCGCGCCGGGCAGTAAGTCTCAGCCCGCCGTTGGCCCATGCCAATCCACCTGCCGCCCGTCCTTGACCATGCCTTCATGAAAATCCCGGCTTAGCGCGGCCAGCGTGACGCCGCCAAAACGCGCCATCAACAAGGCTTCGGCTTCTTCAAACGCCCCGTCCAGCGCCTTGTTCACGGCAGCTTCCACCAGGCAGCCCGGCGATTCGCTGCGGTTGCCCATGGCGAAGATCTCCGGCGCGCCCAACGCTTCATAGATGTCACGCAGGGTCACGGCGTTGAAGTCGCATGACAGCGTCCAGCCGCCGCCGTGGCCTTTTTCAGAGCTGACCAGCTGCTGGTCGCGCAGCCCCGCCATGATGCGGCGGATGACGACCGGGTTGGTCTGCATCACCCGACCCAGGTCTTCGGACGTCATCGGGCCGGGCGCCTCGGCCATATGAAGCAGGACGTGAAGCACGCCGGAAAGTTTGCTGTCTCTTCTCATGCAACGGATGCTATTGCATGAGAAGGCGCGGGGTCAAACCCGCGCGGCAATCATGCCCGCGTGGCCGTCCATGCACCCTTGCCGGCAGCCGTGCCGCTCATCGTCTTACCGTTGACCTGGCCGTTGTAGCGCACCCCGTTGACAGTGAACGAGATGGCGTTGCCGTCCAGCCGCGCGTCCGAAATGTCGCTTGCACCCAGCTTGCCGGACAGCATCTGGTAGCGCTGGGTCAGGCGCAGCGTCTGTCCGTCAACTTCCCATTTACCTTCCACCTTGGCCGGCACGATCCACAGTAGCGCCGTGCAATAGGTCGAGCAGTCCTTGGTGACCGTCTCGGAAGCGTCCGGCTCCCAGTCGCCCATGCGGAACGTGTTGGACACCACACGCGTGCCCGGCTTCAGTTGCAACAGCGTGGGGCGCAGCTTTTCATTGATCGTGGACAGCAGGAACATGGTGATGACGTCGGCTTTGGACAGGTCCGTCTGGAACAGGTCCGCCGCCACAAACGTGGCGCGGTCAGCCACGCCGGCGCGCTGCGCATTGCGGCGCGACAGTTCCACCAGGTCGGGGTTGTATTCGATGCCTTGCGCGGTCAGCCCACGCTGCGCCGCCGTGATGACGGTGCGGCCATCGCCCGAGCCCAGGTCCATCAAGCGGTCCTGCGGCGTGACCTTGGCCATGTCCAGCATCTTGTCCACCAGCGACTGCGGGGTGGGCACCCAGATGACGTCCTTGCCGTCCTGACCCACGTCCGGCACATAGTCATCCTTGGACGCGCTCTGCGACGCGTTCTGGCCGGCGGACTTGGCGGCGGGCTGCGCCAGCGCCGACGCCACGAAAGCGAGGGACAGCGCCATGGCAGTGGCGGTGGCAATCAGGCGGAATCTTGACCGGGCCTGGGCATCGGCGGCGGGCAGGCGGCGGATGGAAACGGCTGGGCGGGGTGAGGCTTGCATGATGGCTCCTTGTGGATCGGATGGCGGAAGGTCAGCGGTCAGACGGCGTAAGTCATCAATCAACCCGGCAGGCGGGCCGGCTTCAAAAAATGCAGCAAGGGCACGCCGGCCGCCAGCACCGCCAGGCCGATCAGCGCCCCGGCGCCCGCATACACGGCGCTGGACACCACGAGGCCGGCGCAGGTCAGGCCCAGCAGCAACGGGGGAAGGGGGTAGAGCGGCACGCGGAACGGCCGGGGCCGTTGCGGATCGCGCTGGCGCAGCCGCCACACGGATGCCGCCACCAGCAGCATGAACAGCCAAAACACCGGCGCCGTATAGGCCACCAAGGTCTGCACGCTGTTCTGGCTGAACGCGCCCAGGCTCACCAGCGCCAGCGTGATGGCGCCCTGTACCAGCAGCGCGGCCACCGGCGTTTCGTTGCGTGCGCTCCAGCCGGATAACGCATGCAGCTTGGGCACGTCGCGGCCCAGCGCGTAATACACGCGTGCCCCGGTAATGATGGTGCCGTTGATGGTGCTTAGCGCCGTGGCGCAGATCGTCAGGCTGAGCAGCGCCGCGGCGTAGGGGCCGGCGGCCAGCTGCATCACGTCGGCGCCCAGCGCGGGGGTATCGCGCAGCCCCTGCAAGCCGAAGATCTCCAGCAACGCCAGGTTTGTCAGCACGTAGGCGCCCGTCACCACGGCGGTGCCGATCAGCAATACCCGGCTCATGTTGCGCCCCGGATCGCGCAGTTCGCCACTGAGATAAGCGGCTTCGTTCCAGCCGCCGTAGGTCAGCAACACAAACACCATGCCCATGCCCATCAACCCGGCCGGGCTGCCCGTCAGCGCCGCCGGGGTGGCCACGACGGCCGTGTCGCCAGCCGATGCCGACAGGCTGGCCACCAGCACCGCGCACAGCGCCAGCAGCGTCAAGACCGTAAATACCCATTGCAGCCGTTTGGAATAGCGGGTACCCACCACGTTCAGCGCCGTCAACGCCACCACCGATATCGCCGCGTGCAAGGCCGGCCCGTGCGCGCCCAGCGGCATCAGGCGTTGGGCGTAGTCACCATAGATGTAGGCCACCACCGCAATGGCGCCCGTCTGGATCACCGTGCATCGCGCCCAGGCGAACATCAAGCCTACGCGCGCGCCCCAAGCCCGGGTCAGGTACAGGTATTCGCCGCCCGCGCCAGGGTAGGCCGACCCCAGTTCCGCGTAGCAAAGCGCGCCGACCAGCATCACCAGCCCACCCGCGCACCACAGCGCGATATACATCGCGTCAGAAGTCGCGTGCTGCGCCACCAGCGGTGGAAAACCGAAGATGCCGATCCCCACAACCACCCCGACCAGCACCACGGTGGCATCCATGACGGACAAGCCGGCGGGGGTGGCGCCGTCGATTGTCTTGGCGGCGCCGGTCATGGCCGGGCCCCGGGTGCGTGGCTGAATGTTGACGAACGCGGCGGGGCGACGCGCGGGCAGGGCAGGGTCATCGGAACCTCGCGGAAAGGGTCGGAAGCCAGCCACGCGGGCCAGTCTGACAGTTGCCTGAACAAGAACAAATTGCGACTGGACGGCAGCAGAAAAAGTTTCTGCGGGTTTTCCCTTTCCCAACTCCGCGTACGCGCGGTGGTGCATTTCGCACAGTTGGAATCAACATCATAAACATGCGCTAAGTCGTTGAATACCTAGCTGAAAAACCCATCGTTAAAGTCAAATAGTTAAAGTAAATTCTTGGGTCTGCCCCGGCGGACCCGTCCGGCAATCCCTGGTTTTTTTCTTTTGTTTACGTTCAGGCCCAGGCATGGCACTTGCTGGGATGCGCGTAAAAAAGAGGAGCTGATCATGGCAACTAGAACCATCTGGAAAGGGGCAATTTCGTTTGGCCTCGTCCATATACCGGTTGGCCTGCACACCGCCACCACCGACTCCGGCGTGGACTTCGACTGGCTCGACAAGCGCTCGATGGACCCGGTCGGCTACAAGCGCATCAACAAGCGCACCGGCAAGGAAATCGACAAGGACAACATCGTCAAGGGCGTGGAATACGAAGACGGCCAGTACGTGATCCTGTCGCCCGAGGAAATCAACGACGCCTACCCGCGCACCACGCAGACCATCGAGATCCAGCAATTTGTCGATGCCGGCGACGTGCCGTTCGTGTATCTGGAGCGCCCCTACTACATCGCTCCCATCAACAAAGGGCAGAAGGTGTACGCCTTGCTGCGCGACACGCTGACCAAGACCGGCAAGATCGGCATCGCCAAGGTAGTCATCCAGACCAAGCAGCATCTGGCCGCGCTGATTCCGTCTGGCGATGCGCTGGTGCTGAACCTGATGCGGTGGGGCGACGAGGTCAAGTCCATGGACGACCTGGACTTGCCCAAGGCGGGCTCCAAGGCCATGACGCCCAGCGCCGGCGAGCTGAAAATGGCCCAGATGCTGGTCGAGGATATGGCGGGCGAATGGGACCCCGAACAGTACAAGGACGAGTTCAAGGCCGCTGTCATGGAACTCGTGGACAAGAAGGTGAAGGCCGGCAAGACCGAAACCGTGATCGAGCCGCAAGAGGAAGCGCCCGCGTACGCCGATAACGTCATCGACCTGACGGAGTTGCTGCAACGCAGCTTGAAGGGCGGGGCGAAGAAGTCCGGCGATGCGGCCAAGGGCGGCAGCAAGGAAAAGCCCGCCGCGAAGAAATCGGCGTCGGGCACGACAGCGTCCAAGACCTCTGCCAAATCCTCCGCCAAGACGCCCACCAAGTCGGCCTCGAAGAAGACCACCACCAAGAGCGCAAAGACCTCGACCAGGTCGCGCAAGGCGGCGTGATATGGCCGACAGTCTTAAAACCTATCGCCAGAAGCGCAACTTCCAAGTGACCTCCGAGCCGATGGAGGGCGGGCAGGCCAATGAGGAGGCGCGCGCGTTTGTCATCCAGAAGCACTGGGCCAGCCGGCTGCATTATGACTTTCGGCTGGAGCTGGACGGCGCCATGAAAAGCTGGGCGGTGCCCAAGGGGCCGTGCTTTGATCCGTCGGTCAAACGCATGGCGGTGCAGGTGGAAGACCACCCCATTGCCTACAACCAGTTTGAAGGCCAGATTCCGGAAGGGCAGTACGGCGCGGGCAAGGTCATCATCTGGGACGAGGGCGTGTGGACCCCCGTGGGTGATGCGCGCAAGGGCTATCGCGAAGGCCACCTGAAGTTCGACCTGCAAGGCAAAAAGATGCAGGGGCGCTGGGCGCTGGTGCGCATGAAGGGCAAGGAAAACGACAAACAGCCGCCGTGGCTGCTGATCAAGGACCGAGACGCCCATGCCCGCCCGGAACGCGAATTCAGCGTGGTCGATGAAATGCCGGACAGCGTGGTGCCGCTGCGGGACAACGAGGGCTCCGATGCCGATACCGCCGGCGACGCCCGGTTGCCGGGCCGCCCGTCCGACCTGCCCGATACCTTCAAGCCCCAATTGGCCACGCTGGTCGAAGGGATGCCGCCGAACCCCGACGAATGGCTCTACGAATTGAAGTTTGACGGCTACCGCCTGCTGGCGCGCATCGAAGGCGATTCGGTCAAGCTGTACACCCGCAACGGCCACGACTGGAGCGCCAAGCTGCCCCACATCGTCCAGGCTTTTGCCCGGCTTCCCGCCAAATGGGCATGGGTGGATGGCGAAGTGGTGGTGCTGAACGAGCAGGGCGTGCCCAGCTTTCAGGCGCTGCAAAACGCCTTCGACAACGACCGCACCGGCGACATCGTGTTTTACGCCTTCGACCTGCCCTATATCGGCTTGCGGGACCTGCGCGACGAACCCCTGACCGTGCGCCGCGACTTGCTGGCGCAGCTGATGGAAACCTCCGACGACGACCACGTGCGCTTTAGCGCGGCCTTCAAGGAAGCGCCGTCCAACCTGGTGGCCTCGGCTTGCAAGATGGGGCTGGAAGGCATTATGGCCAAGCGGCCGTCGGCGCCCTATGTGTCGCGGCGCACGGATAGCTGGCTGAAGATCAAGTGCGCCCAGCGGCAGGAATTTGTCATCGTGGGGTACACCGCGCCGCAGGGCAGCAGGGAAGGGTTGGGCGCGCTGTTGCTGGCGGTGCACGAAGACGATGGCTCGCTGCGCTATGCGGGCAAGGTCGGCACCGGCTTTGACACCCAGGGGCTGCTTGCCTTGCACAAGCAGCTTGCCGCCATCCAGACCGACAAAAAGTCCGTCAGCGGCGCGCAGGCCAAAGGCGTGCAGTGGGTCAAGCCGGAATTGGTAGCCGAGGTCTCGTTCAGCGAATGGACCAGCGGCGGGCATATCCGGCATTCCGTCTTCCGGGGCTTACGGCAAGACAAGCCCGCGCGCCAGATCACTCGCGAACGGCCGTCGCCCCCGCCCGAGGCGGACCCGGCGTCCGATTCCAGCAAAGCGCCGGCGCGCAAGACGAACACGAAGACAAAGACGGCTGCCGGTGCCCAGCCAGACCGCCCCAAGCCCACCGCCCCCGCGCGCGCCAAGCCGGCCCGGCTGACCAACCCGGACCGCGTGATCGACCCGTCCACCAAGCTGACCAAGCTGGACCTGGCTCGCTTCTACGGCCTGGTTGCGCCCCTGATGGTCGAACATTTGAAGGGCCGCCCGGTGTCATTCCTGCGCGCGCCCGCCGGCATCGACGGGCAATTGTTTTTCCAGAAGCACCTGGAAGCCGCGATGCCGGGCGTCAAGTCTTTACCCAACCGGCTGGACCCGGATCATCCGCCGTTGCTGGAGGTGCCCACGCCCGAAGCCATCATGTCGGCCGTGCAGATGAACGTGGTGGAATTCCATACCTGGAATGCCGTGAAGACGGCCATCGACAAGCCCGATCGCGTGCTGTTCGACCTGGACCCGGGCGAAGGGGTCAAGTGGGCGACGATGCAGCAGGCCGCGCGGCTGGTGCACACCATGCTGGACGAACTGGGCCTGCAAAGCTGGCTGAAAACCAGCGGCGGCAAGGGCCTGCACGTCGTGGTGCCGCTGCGCCGCCAATACGATTGGGACACCATCAAGTCGTTCGCCCAAGCCGTGGTGGTGCATCTGGCCCGCACCCTGCCGCAGATATTCGTGTCCAAGAGCGGTCCGAAGAACCGCGTGGGCAAAATCTTTGTGGACTATCTGCGCAACGGCTTTGGCGCCACCACCGTGTCGGCGTGGTCGGCGCGGGCACGGCCCGGCCTGGGCGTATCGGTGCCCGTCACGTGGGATGAACTGGACAAGCTGTCCAGCGGTGCGCACTGGACCATCAGCAACATTCACGAACGGCTGGATTCGGCCAACACCCCGTGGGACGACTATGCGCCGCAAGCGGTGGGGCCTGCGATGGACGCGCTTGGCTTTGAGCGCGGGGCCTCATGACGGGCGCCGCCGGATTGCCGTCGCAAATTACCCGATTGCTGGGCGAACTTGCCGCCCCGATCGACCCCGGGGCGGCCCTGCGCCAGCTGGTGCAGGTTGGATATGACCAATTGCCGCTGCCCGGTGGCGGCGCCACGCTGGCCCGGTGGCAGGTTTTGGCCGCGGTGGCCGCCATCGACCTGAGCCTGGTCAAGCTTTATGAAGGACACACGGACGCGTTGGCAATCCTGGCCGAAATGCACGCCGCCACGCCCCTCGCAAACTACGCCGCACCGGGCAGTATCTGGGGCGTGTGGTGCGCCGAACCGCCGGACTTCCGTGTCAGCCTGCTTTGTGGCAAAGAGAGTGGCAAAGAGGCGGGCATAGAGGAAGGCAAAAACGGCCTGCGGCCCCCTGGCGCGAATGCCACGCACGAGCCCGCTCCACACCCCACCGCGCGCCTGCGTGGCGTGAAAGCCTGGTGTTCCGGCGCGGCCACGGTCAGCCACGCCTTGGTCAGCGCGTGGGACGAGGCCGGCAGGCCGTGTCTGGCCGCCGTGGCGATGCACCAACCGGGCGTTACCGTTACCGACGAGGGCTGGCACGCCGTAGGAATGCGGGCGTCGGCCAGCGTGAACGTGGTGTTCAACGACGCCGTCTGTATGCCGGTGGGCGCACCCGGCGCTTACGTGGACCGGCCCGGCTTCCTGCGCGGCGGCGTGGGCGTGGCGGCGTGCTGGTACGGCGCGCTGACGCGGATCGCCGCTGCCGTCCAGGCGGCCATACCGGCGCACTCTGTCGACCCGCACCGTCTGGCGCATATGGGCGCGATCGACGTGGCGTTGGACCAGGCACGCGCCGTCCTGCGCGAGACCGCCGCCGCCATCGACGCCAATCCCCAAGACACCTGCGCGCTGGCCTGCGCCCGCGCGCGGCTGGCGGTGGAAGCCGCCGCCACCGATGTCATTGCGCGGGCGGGGCGCGCCTTGGGCGCGGGGCCGTTGTGCCGCAATGCCGGCTTTGCCCAGGTAATGGCCGACCTGCCGGTGTTCATCCGGCAAAGCCACGCCGAACGCGACCAGGCCGCGCTGGGTCTCATCGTTCGCACGGAGCAAACCCCATGGCAACTGTAGGCGTGGACCATTTCGAGGCCCTGTACCGGCAGCATCCCGACCCTTGGCGCATCGCCAGCGCCTGGTACGAGCGACGCAAGCGCGCTTTGTTGCTGGCCTCGCTGGCGCGCGAGGAATACGCGCACGCGTTCGAGCCGGGCTGTGGCAACGGCGACCTGACGCTGCCGCTGGCAGCCCGATGCCGGCACGTATGCGCCGTGGATTTTGCCGGCACCGCCATCGACCGCTGCCGCGCGCGTCTCCACGAGCAGGGCATGGCCCATGTCGAGGCGTTGGCGCTGGAGCTGCCCCGCGAATGGCCCCCCGTGCCCGATGGCGGCTTTGACCTCATCATCGTGTCCGAGCTGGGGTACTACCTTGACGACACCGCCCTGACGGCGTTTTTGCAAGGCATCGACGGCTGCCTGGCCGCCGGCGGGGAACTGGTTGCCTGCCATCTGCGGCCCGATTTCGACGACCGCCAACAGGCCACCGACGCCTTGCATGACGCGCTGGGCTCTTTGCCCGGCATGACCCTGCTGTTCGAATACCGGGAAGACGTTTTCCTGCTGAACGGCTGGCAACGACAGCGGAAGGATGACGCATGATCGGTATCTGTATTCCCGCGCATAACGAAGAACAGCATATCGACGCCTGCCTGCGCGCCGTGCTGCGCGCGGCGCACCACCCGGAACTGCGCGCCGAGGCCGTGCGCATCGTCGTGGTGCTGGACCATTGCGAGGACGGCACGGCCGAACGGCTGCGCCACCATCCGGTGCAATGCCTGGCCATTCAAGCGCGTAACGTCGGCGTCGCGCGTGCCCAAGGCGCCCGCCACCTGTTGCGCGCGGGCGCGCGATGGCTGGCGTTTACCGACGCGGATACCCGCGTGTCGCGACGCTGGCTGGTGGATCAGCTGTCATTGAATGCCGAGGTCGTGTGCGGCACCGTCGGCGTGTCGGGCTGGAGCGAGCACGGCGTGCACGCGCAGCGCGCGCGGCAGGCATTTGAAAGGGCTTATCAGGATAAGGACGGGCACCGCCATGTGCACGGGGCCAACCTGGGCGTGGCCGCGCACGCGTATCGCCGCATTGGCGGCTTTGATGCGCTGCCATGCAGCGAGGACCAGGCGCTGGTAAATAGGTTGCAGCAGGGCGGGGCGCGCATTGCCTGGTCGAACCTGCCGCGCGTCCTGACCAGTGCGCGCCCGCATTCGCGCGTGGAAGGCGGCTTTGCCAGCGCGCTGCGCGGCGGCTGGGGCGCGGGCGACAGCACCGGCTAGCGCCCCGCGCGCACCGCGTATTACCTCACCATGGCGCCATCGACATCGCCACGGACAGAACGACAACCAGTACCAGGAACAGCAGAATGTGCTTCGTGCGCATAAGACCTCTTGAAGTATCGTGACTAAGACAGGCAACCTCGTTATCAGCACAACTCATGCCCGGAGGCGATCGATGCAGGATGTCGTGCAATTGCGGCCTGAAGGCCTGTACTGCCCGGCCGGCCGGTTTTACATCGACCCCTGGCGGCCGGTCGCCACGGCCGTGTTGACGCACGGCCATGGCGACCACGCCCGCGCGGGCATGGGCTGTTATCACACCAGCGCGCAAGGCTTGCCGATTCTGCAATGGCGGCTGGGGCAGCAGGATTACCGGGTGCATGAATACGGCGAATCCTTCACGTTGGGCAATGCGCGCGTGTCCTTGCATTCGGCGGGGCACGTGCTGGGGTCCGCCCAGGTGCGCATCGAAGTCGACGGCCAGGTGTGGGTGGTGTCGGGCGACTACAAGCGCCAGCCGGATCCCACCTGCGCCCCGTTTGAAGTCGTGCCCTGCGACACCTTCATCACCGAAGCCACCTTCGGCTTGCCCATCTACCGCTGGCCCGACACGTCGGACGTGGCGCGCGACATCGTCCAATGGCGCGATCATTGCGCAGCCCGTGGCGAGGCCGCCATCCTCTATTGCTACGCGCTGGGCAAGGCGCAGCGCGTGTTGGCGGAACTGGCCCCATGGATTGACCGGCCCGTCTACCTGCACGGCGCCATCGCGGCCGGGGTGGACGTGTACCGCCAAGCCGGCATCGCCATGGCCGACACCCGCCTGGTGATTGACACAAGCGGTACGCGGGCGGGGGCTGCGGCGGGCGGTCCGGCGACGGGCGATCCCGCGGCGGGCGACCCCGCGGCGGGCGATCCCGCGGCGGCCGCTGCCGCGGCGGCCGCTGCCGCCGCGCTTGCCGACGCGGCCGCCGTCGCCAAAGCCGGCTTTGCCGGTGAACTGATCCTGGCGCCGCCGTCCGCCGCCGGCAGCAGCTGGTTGCGGCGCTTTCGCAAGGCGCAGCATGGCTTTGCGTCCGGCTGGATGCGGCTGCGCGGCAACCGTCGGCGCCGCAACATGGACCGGGGCTTTGTCGTGTCGGACCACGCCGACTGGCCGGCCTTGCTGCGCACCATCCGCGAGACCGGCGCGCGCCGCGTCATCGCCACCCATGGCGACACGGACGCGCTGGTCCGCATCCTGAACGAAACCGGCACGGCGGCCGAAACCCTGGCCACCCAGTACGGCGAAGACGATTAACACGGCCAAGGCAACCCACAGGAGGCCCACCCCGGCATGAAGCGATTTGCAGCGCTGTATCAGGAACTGGACCGTAGCACCGCCACCTTGGACAAGCGAGCGGCGCTGGTGGCGTATTTTCGCGACGCGCCGCCGCGCGACGCCGTGTGGGCGCTGTATCTGCTGGCGGGCGGCAAGATCACCAGCGCACGCCGCAAGATCGCCGGGTCGGCCGAATTGCGCGCGTGGATTTCCGCCGCCTCGGATACCCCGGCGTGGCTGGTGGACGCCAGCTACGACCAGGTCGGCGACCTGGCGGAGACCCTGGCCCTGTTGATGCCCGACCCGGACTCCGCCCACGCCGACCCTGAACGCGGCCTGGCCGACTGGATCGAAGAAGTGCTGCTGCCCATTGCCAACCGCGACGAGTCCGAACGCCGCGACATCATCGTGGCCGCCTGGCGCGGCATGGCGCTGGCGGAAAGGCTGGTGTTCAACAAAATGCTGACGGGCGCGCTGCGGGTCGGCGTCTCGCAACGCATGGTGCAGCAGGCGCTGGCCGACATGTCGGGCGTGCCCATCGCCCGGATCGCGCAGCGCATGCTGGGCACGTGGACGCCCAGCCCGGCCTTCCTGCGCGATCTGCTCAGCGCCGAGGCGCTGCCCGGCGACCGCCAGCAGCCGTACCCGTTCTTCCTGGCCTCGCCCCTGGAAGCGGACCCGGCCATGCTCGGCCCCATCGACGACTGGCTGATCGAATGGAAGTGGGACGGCATCCGCGCCCAGCTCATCCGCCGCCATGGCGAAGTGGCGCTGTGGTCGCGCGGGGAAGAGCGGCTGGACGGACGATTCCCTGAAGTGGAGACCGCCGCCCACGCTTTGCAGGTGGACTGCGTACTGGACGGCGAACTGCTGGCCTGGCAGGAAGACGCCGGCGGCCCGATGCCGTTTTCCGCGTTGCAAACCCGCATCCAGCGGCTCAAGCCCGGCCCCAAGTGGCTGGCGCAAGCCCCCGTGCGCATGCTGGCTTATGACCTGCTTGAGCTTGACGGCGCCGACCTGCGCGACCGGCCCCAGTCTGAACGCCGCGCCATGCTGGAAACGCTGCTGCGGCAACACCCCGACCCGCGCCTGTCCTTATCGCCGGCGGTATCGCCCGACAGTTGGGAAGCCGCCGCCGCCTTGCGCCTGGAATCGCGCGAACGCGATGTCGAAGGCTTCATGCTGAAGCGCGCCTCGGCCCCGTACCAAAGCGGGCGGCGGCGCGGCGATTGGTGGAAGTGGAAGATCGACCCGCTGACCATCGACGCCGTCCTGCTCTATGCCCAATCCGGCCACGGCCGGCGCAGCACGCTATACACCGACTACACCTTCGGCCTGTGGCAGGGCGATGCCCTGGTGCCCATCGCCAAGGCCTACTCGGGCCTGGACGACAAGGAAATCCTGGAGCTGGACCGCTGGCTGCGCGCGCACACGCGTGAACGCTTCGGCCCGGTGCGCTCGGTGGACCCGGTGCAGGTGTTTGAGCTTGGGTTTGAAGGCGTCAACTTGTCCAAGCGCCATAAATCGGGCGTGGCGGTGCGCTTTCCGCGCATCCTGCGATGGCGGCGCGACAAGCCCGCCGACCAGGCCGACCAGCTGGACACGCTGAAGGCGCTGGCGCGATGACGGCACCCCCGCGCGGCTGGGAAGCGCCGCTGTCGGCCTGGTTCAACGCGCGCGGCTGGCGCCCGGCGGCTTTTCAGAAAGAGACCTGGAAGCGTTACCTGGCCGGCGAATCCGGCCTGCTGCATACCCCCACCGGCAGCGGCAAGACGCTGGCGGCGTTTGGCGGGCCGATGCTGCAAGCGCTGGCCGATCCTGCCGGCGCCACACCCACGACGGGCGCGGGGCCGCGCGTGCTGTGGGTGACGCCGCTGCGGGCGCTGGCCACCGACACGGCGCGCGCCCTGGCCGACACGGTGGCGGACCTGGCTCTGGGCTGGACGGTGGCCTTGCGCACCGGCGACGCCAGCGCCCGCGACAAACGGCTGGCGCGCCAGGGCAAGGCCGATGTGCTGGTCATCACCCCGGAATCCCTGGCGCTGCTGTTGTCGTACGCGGACGCGTCGTCGCGCTTTCGGGCGCTGCGTTGCATCGTGGTGGACGAATGGCACGAACTGCTGGGCAACAAGCGCGGCGTGTTGTTGCAGCTGTGTCTGGCACGGCTGCGCCGCCTGTCGCCCGACGTGCGCATGTGGGGCCTGTCCGCCACGCTGGGCAATCTGGATGAAGCCCGCGACGTGTTGTTGCCGCATCAGCCGAACAGTGCGGTGGTGTCCGGCGCGCGGCCGCGCAAGGTGACGCTGTCCACCTTGCTGCCCGAGCGCAGCGCCGCGCTGCCGTGGGCGGGGCACCTGGGCCTGTCGCAACTGGCGCGCGTGTACAAGCGGCTGTTCGACGTGCGCGCCACCTTGCTGTTTACCAACACTCGCGCGCAGGCCGAGCTATGGCATCGCGCGTTGGAATCCATCTGGCCCGAAGACCCCGCCACGCTGGCGCTGCACCACGGCTCACTGGACCCCAAGCTGCGCACCCGCGCGGAACAGGGCCTGCGCGACGGCAGCATCCGCTGCGTGGTGGCCACCTCCAGCCTGGACCTGGGCGTGGACTTTCCGGCGGTGGATCAGGTGTTGCAGGTAGGCAGCCCCAAAGGCGTGGCCCGGCTGCTGCAACGGGCCGGCCGCGCCAAGCACCGGCCCGGCGAGTCCGGCCATGTGGTGTGCGTGCCGGCGCAGGCGCTGGAACTGGTGGAATACGCCGCCGCCCGTCAGGCCATCGCGCGCGGCGATATCGAATCGCGGCCACCGCCGCGTGGCAGCCTGGACGTGCTGGCGCAGCACGCCGTCACGTTGGCATTGGGCGGCGGCTTCGAGGCGGACGCGCTGTACGAGGAAGTGCGCGGCACGCACGCCTATGCCGCGCTGGACGCGCCCACCTGGCAGGCCGTGCTGGACTTCATCGTGCAGGGCGGTCGCGCCTTGTCCAACTACCCGGAATTTCGCCGCGTTGAAAAGGATGACGACGGCTGCTACCGCGTCCACGACCGCCGCATCGCGTTGCGCCATCGGCTGTCCATCGGCACCATCACGGCCGACGGCGCGGTGTCGGTGAAGTACCTGCGCGGCGGCAGCCTGGGGTCGGTGGAAGAGGGCTTTCTGGCCCGGCTGCGCCCGGGCGACCGCTTTCAATTCGCTGGCCGCACGCTGGAGCTTGCGCGGCTGGAAGGCATGACGGCCTACGTACGGCGCGCCAAGGGCGGCGATGGGCCGGTGGCCACGTGGCAGGGTGGGCGCATGCCGCTGTCCACTCAGTTGGCGCGCGAAGTGCAACGCCTGTATGCCGATCCCGGCGATCACCCCGAGATGCGCGCCGTTGAGCCGCTGCTGCGCATCCAGCGCCAGGCCAGCGCGCTGCCGGCCCCGGGTCGCCTGCTGGCCGAACAGATCTCTACGCGGCGCGGCATGCATCTGTTCCTGTTTCCGTTCGCGGGCCGTGCCGTGCACGAAGGCATGGCCGCCATGATGGCGCTGCGCTGGGGCCGGCGCCATGCCAACACCTTTTCCTATACGGTCAATGACTACGGCCTGATGTTGACGCTGGCCGAGCCCGCAACGCTGGACGAAGCCTTGCTGCGCCAACTGCTCAGCCCCCATGACATGGCCGCCGATCTGCGCGATGGGGTGAACCTGGGCGAACTGGCGCGGCGGCAGTTCCGCGAGATTGCCCGAGTGGCCGGCTTGTTGACCCCGTCGTTGCCCGGCAGGGCTACACGTTCGCTGCGCCAGGTGCAGGCGTCCAGCGGCCTGCTGTACGACGTGCTGCGCCGCTACGATCCCGACCACCTTTTGCTGGCGCAGGCCGAACGCGAAGTGTTCGACAACCAGCTGGAAGCGCCCCGGCTGATGGCGGCGTTGGAAGATTGCCAGATGCGCGCGCTGGACCTGTGCACGCCCCGCGCGCTGACGCCGCTGTCGTTTCCGCTGTGGACCGAAAGCCTGCGCGGGCAGCTCAGTACCGAAAGCTGGCAGGCCCGGGTCAAGCGCGCCGCCGCCCAACTAGAGAAACGCTATGCCCGAATTGCAGGATGATCCGTCGGCGCACGCCTTGCCCATGACGCTGGCCGGCGAACCCGTGCTGCTGCTGGGCGAACGCGCGCTGTACTGGCCGGCCCGCGCGCGCCTGGTCATCGCCGACCTGCATCTGGGCAAGGGCCACGTGTTCCGTCAGGCCGGCATCGCCGTGCCGCGCGGCGCCACGCAGGCCGACCTGGACCGGCTGACGCGGCTGGTTCACGACACCGGCGCGCAGCAGTTGTGGATTGTGGGGGATGTGCTGCATGGGCCGATGTCGCAGGCCGAGTGGCGCGATGACTGGGCGCAGTGGCGCCGCGCCCATGCCGAACTTGACGTGGCGGTGCTGATCGGCAATCACGACCGCGCGCTGGAAGGCGCTGCATTGGGCATGCGGCAGCTGGGGGATGAGCAGGCCGACGGCCCGTTTTTGTTCCGGCATATCCCCAAGGCCGACCCGCAAGGCCGCCACGTCATCGCTGGCCACGTACATCCCAAGACCCGCTTGCCCGGCGTGCCCCGCCATTGGCCGGCGTTCTGGCTGCAAACGGGTATCACCGTTCTGCCGGCGTTCTCGGACTTCACGGGCGGCTACACCGTGACCGTGCAAGCAGGACAGGCGGGGCAGGTTGGGCAGCGGTTGGCGGCTTGCGTCGACGGCAACGTGGTGCCGATCGGCTGGCCGCCGTCAGGCGCATAGCCTCGCCTGGCCGACCCGGCACTTATTACCGCCGTTGTAAGAAGTGCCGGGCAGGTGGCTCCACCACAAACCGGCCTGGCCGCGGCAGGCAAAAGGACCCGACGCACCGCGCAACGCGTCCTTCCAGCCGTGCGGCACACCACTTGCTGCGTACCCGGCAGGCGCCCGCACGGGCCACACCCCGGTTCGTGCGAGGCAGGACCCACCTTCACAGGAGACTCACAATGAACCGTGACCCCAGGTACACGCCCCGGTATGACGATGACTTCGAACGCGATCCGGGCGCCGACGCCGGGCGGGGTGATCCGTACCGGCAGGCCCACCAGCGCGGCCGCTCCCAAGGCGATCCGTATCGCGATCCCAATCGGGACCCCTATCGCCATCCCGGCTCGCAAGGTCAAGGGCGCGGCAACCGTGGCGCCGGTGATCAGGAACCCTGGCACGACCCCGCGCCCTCGTACGGCTACCAGGGCGACGGCAATCGGCCCGCACCCGGCGCGCGCGAGTCGCGCGGCGGATTGCGCAGCCGCAGCGCCGACCCCGGCCAAAGCAGCTACGGCGGCTTTCGCAATGAAGACCCGTCCTTCCAGCGCGAGCAGGTGTATGGGTCGCGCAACCCGTCCTACTCCGGCCCCACGTCCTACGGCGACGAAGAAGGCGGCTACTACGGTGACCGTCCGCGCGGGGGCGACGAGACCGGCGTGTCGTTCGAAACCGCCGAACGGGGCGGCTACAACCGCGGCCCCACCGCCTGGCGCGACCGGGGCTCGTTCCGAACCGACCCCAAGGGCTACACCCGGTCCGACGAGCGCGTGCGGGAAAACGTTTGCGAATACCTGGCGCATAGCGGGCTGGACGTCAGCGACGTGTCCGTCAGCGTGACCGATGGCCGCGTAACGCTGGAAGGCACCGCGCCGGATCGCCGCACCAAGCACCGCATTGAAGACTGCACCGACGCCTGCGCGGGCGTGCAAGACGTTGACAACCGCATCCGTATCGCGGGCAAGGGCGGCGCGGGGGAATCCACCGCCACTGGCGACACCGCCATCGGCGGCGGTCGGGAATAACCGCGCGCAAGCCATGAACGCCAATGCCACACCCACCGACGGCGCTGACGGGGACATCGACCCCGATCAGCAGCCCCGCAAGCTGGACGACTGCCGGCGCTGCGGTTTGTGGCGGAACGCCACCCAGGCGGTGGGGGGCGAAGGCGGACGCCGCGCAAGCATCATGCTGGTCGGCGAGCAGCCCGGCGATAAGGAAGACCTGGCCGGGCTGCCTTTCGTCGGCCCGGCCGGCGCGCTGCTGGACAAGGCCTTGGCCGAGGCCGGCGTAGAGCGCCAGGCGGTCTATGTGACCAACGCCGTGAAGCACTTCAAGTGGCAGCTGCGCGGCAAGCGCCGTATGCACAAGTCGCCCGCCCAGGTCGAGATTCGCGCCTGCTCGTACTGGCTGGATCAAGAGCTGGACGACATCCGGCCCAGCGTCATCGTGGCGCTGGGCGCCACCGCCCTGGGCGCCGTGATGCAGGACGCCAAGCGGACGCTGAAAGACGCCATGGGCCACGTGATGAAGCGCGGCGACACCCGGGTGCTGGCCACCTACCACCCGTCATTTGCGTTGCGCAGCCCCAGCCACGAAAGCCGGGACGCCGCTTACCACGCCATTGTCCAGGCGCTGGCCCGCGCCAAGCGCCTGGCCGATGAAGGCGGGTGAAGCCGCGGTCGCTCCAGCAGCGGTCACCCAAGCATCAAGCGCCAGACAACCTGCCGAGCCTTAACAATCAAGGAGGAACGATCCCATGAAATTCACCAAAGCCACCGGTGCGCACACGCAAGGCGATGCTGTCCTGTTCAACATGGAAACAGGCGGCGTCACGCGGCAATTTGAAATTTCGGGCGACGTATTGCGGCGCCGCTTCGGCGCGGCGGACGACACCGCCACTGAACTGCTGCATGCATTCGAAAACGCTGCCCAAGCGCTGCAAGACGCCGCCCAACGCGCACAGGGGGTGCCCGCCGACGGCCCCATCCAGTTGGGCGAGGGCGATTTCGCCTGACGGACTCTCGGCGACGGCGGGGCAAACATGGACACGCAGGCGTCACCCAACCCGCCGTCGATCTGGGTGATCGGCGATGTGCACGGCTGCGTGGATTCCTTGGACGCCTTGCTGGCACGCCCCGAAATCGCCGACGATCCGCAATGCCGGTTGTGGTTCGTGGGCGACCTGATCAACCGGGGCCCGGATTCCGCCGCCACGCTGCGACGCGTCATGGCGCTGGGTGCACGGGCGACGGTGGTACTGGGCAATCACGATCTGCGCGCGTTGGGAATCGCGGCCGGCTGCATCCGGCCCGGGCGGCGCGACACGCTGGACGAACTGCTTGCGGCGCCCGACGCGGGCGAGTTACTGCACTGGCTGCGGCACCGTCCGCTGATGCACGTGGAAGCCGGCCACGTGCTGGTGCATGCCGGCATCTACCCCAGCTGGGACATGCGCACCGCGCAGGCGCTGGCCGACGAGGCACAGGTGCCGCTGCGCGGTGATCGCTGGCGCGATGCGATGCACGCCTTGCACGGCGGCTCGCCGCGCGCCTGGACGCAAAAATTGCACGGCGACGCCCGGCTTCGATTCATCGTGGGGGCGTTCACGCGCATGCGGCTGTGCACGCGCGATGGCGCCATGGCGCTGGGCGCCAAGGCCACCCCCGGCCATTGGCCGTCAGGCAGCTTGCCGTGGTTCGATGTGCCGGAGCGGGCCTGCGCCGACACGCCCATCCTGTTTGGCCACTGGGCCACGCTGGGCTTGTTGGTACGGCGTGACGTTACCTGCCTGGACACCGGCTGCGTGACGGGCGGCGTGCTGACGGCGTTGCGCGTAGGCGACCGAAAGCTGTTGCAGGTGGGGGCCGAGGCCTTGCTGGCGTGACGGCGGCAATCTGCTATTCAAAATTTGACAGCGTCTGCAAAAACGCCGCGATGTCGCGCGCATCCTGCTCGCGCAACCCCAGCGCGGGCATGGCCGTGCCCGGCTTGATGCCTTGCGGATCCATCAACCAACGCTGCATGTAGTCGGGCGAATTCGGCACGACGCCGGCAATGCGCGACCGGTCCGCCATGCCGTCCAGCGACGGGCCCACATAGTGGCGCGCGCCCGGCACGCCCGGAATGGCGTGGCAGGTCACGCACAGATACTGCTGCAACGCGGCGCGCCCGGCCTTGGCGTCGCCTACGCGCATGTCGCCTACGCGCATGTCGCCCGGCGGCGTTGCGGTAGCGGACGAAGAGGGCGAAGTCGATGCGGATGCCAAGCTCGAAGCAGGCCCGCCTGACGGTGCGCCATCGCGATACTGCTGTGGCGACAGCGTCGGCAGCACCCGCATGTAGCCCACCACGTCCCAGATTTGCTCGTCCGTCATGCGGTACTGCCAGGCGGGCATGCCGGTCATCTTGATGCCGTGCCGGATGATCCAGAACACCTCGGCCGCCGGTCGCTCCCGTGCGCTGGTCACCAGCGGCGGGGGCGCGGGATTCAGCCCCAGCGCGTAGGGCTCGGGCGCCTGGCCCGGGCCGCCATGGCATTGCGCGCATTGCGCCCGGTACAGCGCATCGCCGCGCCGTATGCGATCCGGGCTGTCCAGGTCGGGCACGTCGATATCCGCCGACCGCAGCTTCACCGACCGCGTGGACGCCACGTCCAGCAAAGCGTACACAGGCACGGTGTGCGGACCGGTGGCGCTGACGTCATACCAGCCGAAGTAGACGGTGGCGCTGCCCAGCGCCGCGCCCGCAAGCACCAACGCGGCGACACACCAGGCGGCGATACGGGGCCATCGTCTCATCGCGCCTCCTGGCCTTTGGGCAGGCTTAGCAGGAACGCGGCAATGTCCTCGGCTTCGGCCCGGCTCAAGCCGACATTGGGCATGGCGGTGCGGGGATTGATGGCGGGCGGGTCCATCAGCCAGCGGACGAGGTTGGCGGGCGTATTCGGCAGGAGCCCGGTCAGATAGGCTTGACGGCCCACATTTCCCAAGGGCGGCCCTACGGCGGACGCCGGACCGCGCACGGTAGGCACGGCGTGGCAGGCCAGGCAACCGTGGTTTGCCACCAACTGGCGTCCGCGCGCGGCGTCGGCGCTACGGGGCAAGGCATCAGCGGACACGTTCTGCGCCAAGGGCGGACGCTCGTCCCCACACGCCGCCAGCAACGACAGCGCGGCGGCGCCAAGCAGGATGAGGGGAGGGCGGGCGGTAGGGCGCAAGAGGGGGTGACGTCCTTCGGCTGAGATACCCGCCGGGCACCAGCAAGTCCTGTTCCTCGGACGAATTCCGCTGCATATTTCAGCGCGCGTTCGAACCCGTGTTCGCACCCGTGTCCGCACCCGTGTTCCCACCCGTGTTCCCACCCGTGTGGCCGCATCCAAGCCGCTGGGCACGGTACATGCTGACGCGCGGCATGGCCGCCATCCTTTCCTACGTGCTTGCCACCGCGCCGGCGGGTGCCGCTCTACCGCGCTTGCCCAGCGCGCCGACGGGCGGGGCGGCCGGCGATGGCGCCGGGGTCATTGCTGACATCAGTCAAATCCTGTTCATCGGCGCCACGGCAATTTTCGTGGTGGTAATGGCGTTGGTGGCCGTGGCGCTGTTCGGCCCCGCCAGCGCGCGCCGACGCCTGGCCAGCCCCGCGCTGATCGTTGGCGCGGGCATCGCTTTCCCGGTCGTGGCGCTGACCGCCTTGCTGGTCTACGTACTAAGCGCGGGGTCTTCCATGGCGGGCGACGGGGCCGCGCCCACGGTCCGCATCGCCGTCAAGGGCGAACTCTGGTGGTGGCGGGTGCGCTACCTGGACGCGTCCGGCGCCGCCTTGTTCGACACCGCCAACGACATCCGCATACCTGTCGGGGCGTGGGTTGAATTCGAGTTGACCTCCGACAACGTCATTCACAGCTTCTGGGTACCCGAACTGGGGGGCAAGCTGGACATGATTCCCGGGCGCGTCAACCGCATGCGGGTGCGCGCGCAAACGGCGGGCACGTTCACCGGGCAATGCGCCGAATACTGCGGCGCGCAACACGCCAACATGAAGTTCCACGTCGTCGCGTTGGAACCCGACGCGTACCGCGCATGGCAAGAGGCCCAGGCGCGGCCGGCTGAGGCGCGGCCGGCTGAGGCCCAGCCGGCCCCGCCGTCCGAGCCCACGCTGCGCCGGGGCGAGCAGGTCTTCCTGCAAGCGTGCGCGCAGTGCCACACCGTGCGCGGCACCGACGCCCGGGGCACGCTGGGCCCGGACTTGACCCACGTGGGCAGTCGCCTGTCGCTCGCGGCAGGCGTATTGCCCAACAACGTGGGTGCACTGGCCGGCTGGATCGCCGGCAGCCAACACATCAAGCCCGGCAACCCCATGCCGTCCTTCAACCAACTGCCCGGTGAAGATCTGCGCGCCGTGGCCCGCTACCTGGAAGGCCTGAAGTGAGCGATACCGCCCAACCCCCCGCGACCGCCACGCCGCAAGCTCCGTCCGTCGGCGCCTTGTTGACGCCCAAGCTTCCCAATTCTTCACCGCGCCCACCGGAAGAAGAGGGCGCGCTGTTGCGGGCGTGGTGGCGGCCCAGTGGCTGGCGGCTTGTTACGGTGGTGGACAACGCATCGGTCGGGCTGCTTTATATCGGCACGGCCTTTCTGTTCTTCCTGTTGGCCGGCGTGCTGGCGCTGTTGATGCGCACGCAATTGGCCGCGCCCGACAGCCACCTGATCGGGCACGCGCTCTACAACCAGCTGTTCACCATGCACGGCACGGTGATGATGTTCCTGTTTGCCGTGCCCGCCGTGGAAGCCATCGCGGTATTGCTGTTGCCCAACATGCTGGGCGCGCGCGACCTGCCGTTTCCCCGGCTGTCGGCCTATGCGTATTGGGCTTACGCGGTGGGCGGGCTGGTGTTCTTTTGCAGCATCTTTTTCGGCCTGGCGCCGGACGGTGGTTGGTTCATGTACCCGCCGCTGACCGGCTCGCAATATTCACCCGCCATGAACGCGGACCTGTGGTTGCTGGGCATCGGCTTCATCGAAATCTCGGCCATCGCGGGGGCCATCGAGCTGGCCGTGGGCATCCTGCGCACGCGCGCCCCTGGCATGGGCCTGGACAAGATGCCGATCTTTGCGTGGGTGATGCTGGTGTTCTGCGGCATGGTCATCATCGCGTTTCCGGCCGTCATCGTCGCCACGGCGCTGCTGGAACTGGAGCGCGCCTTCGACATGCCGTTCTTCATCACGCAACGCGGCGGCGACCCCTTGTTGTGGCAGCACCTGTTCTGGTTCTTTGGCCACCCCGAGGTCTACATCATCTTCCTGCCCGCCGCCGGCATGGTCTCGATGATCGTGCCCGCCATGACGGGCGTGCCGCTGGTGGGCTACCGCTGGGTGGTCATGGCCGTGGTGGGCACCGGCTTTCTCAGCTTTGGCCTGTGGGTGCACCACATGTTCGCCACCGGCATCCCGGCGCTATCGCTCAGTTTTGCGTCGGCGGCAAGCATGGCCGTGTCGGTGCCCACCGCCATACAGGTATTCGCATGGATCGCAACGATCGCGGCGGCGCTGCGCTTGCGACCCTTGAAGACGCCGATGCTGTTCATCCTGGGTTTCTTCTTCATCTTCGTGCTGGGCGGCCTGACCGGCGTGATGGTGGCCGTGATTCCGTTCGACCTGCAAGCGCACGACTCGTATTTCGTCGTGGCGCATCTGCACTATGTGTTGTTCGGCGGGATGGTGTTCCCGCTGTTCGCGGCGTTCTATTACTGGACGCCGGTGGTCAGCAGGCGCGCCTTATCCGAACGGCTGGGGCGCTGGGCGTTCTGGCTGATGTTCGTGGGCTTTAACGTCACGTTCTTTCCCATGCATTTCACGGGCCTGGCCGGCATGCCGCGGCGCGTCTACACCTACGCCGAAAGCCAAGGCTGGGGCTTGCTGAACATGGTGTCTACCGTGGGCGCCTACCTGATTGCGGCGGGCGTGCTGGTGTTCCTGTGGGACCTGGCGCGCAACTTCCGCCCGACCCTGGGCCGCAACGCCGGCAACGTCTGGAACGCGGGCACCCTGGAATGGCTGCCCAGCGATATCTACGGCGTGCGCAGCATTCCAAGCGTGACCTCGCGCGAGCCCCTGTGGGACCAGCCCGGCCTTGCGCGCGATGTGGCCGCCGGCCGATATTTCCTGCCCTCGGCGCCATCGGGAACGCGCTCAACGCTGGTGACCAGCGCCGTGGACGCGCAGCCCGATTACGTGTTGCCGCTGCCCGGGCCGGGCTGGCTGCCGCTGTTGGCGGCTTTGGGCACGGCGGGCTTTTTCTTGTTGCTTACGTTCAAGATGCATGCGTTGGCGGCGGCCTGCGCCGTGCTGGCGGTGGCCTCGTTGTGGCGTTGGCTGTGGGACGCCGACACCGGGCCGGACTACGCGCCGGTGCACATCGGAGCGGGCGAGCGGGTGCCGATGATGTGTTCCGGCGCGGCGTCGCATTACGGCTGGGCCATGACGCTGTTGGTGGTCGTCTGCGCCAGCATCTTCGGCTCGTTGTGCTTTGCGTATCTGTTCCTGTGGACCACCTCGCCGGGCGCCTGGCCACGCGGCGCCGACTTGGCTGGCCCGGTTCGCCCTTTGCTTTCCGCGTGGCTGCTGATGGACGCCGCCGTGTTGATGGCGTGCTGCGGGCGCTGGCTGCGCCTGAACCGGCACGATCTGCTCAGAACGGGCATGGCCGCCGGCGCCGTGTTGCTGGCGCTGGCATCCGCGCTGGACCTGCACGGCCACTGGACGCACGGGCTGCGACCGCAAGCGTCGGCTTACGCGGCGGCCGTGTACGCGGTTGCCGGCTTGCAGGCAGTGTTCGCCTTGCTGGCGGTCACGATGGCAGCGTTTACCGTCGCGCGTTCCATGGCCGGCAGGCTGTCGTACACGCGCCGCGCCTGCCATCACTGCACGATGGTGATGTGGTACTACACCGTGGCGCAGGGCTTGGTGGGCCTAGCGCTTGTGCATGCCTTTCCGCGCATGGCGGGGTAGCGCGATGAAGACGCCCGTGCTCACCGCCTTCGGACGCAACCCGCTGCTGCTGATCGCCGGCCCGATGATCTGGATGGTGCACTTTCTGGGCATCTACATCGTCAATGCCATTGCGTGCGCGCGGCCGGATTCCGCGCTGGCGATGCATGCGAGGGGAATGCCGGTGTCGTCGTGGGTGATTCTTGCGGGCAGCGCCGCGGCCTTGCTGGCCATGGGGCTAACGATCCGTATCGCGATCCGCTCGGCTCGACATGAAGACGCCCCGGACGCCGCGCGCTTTCGCGTTTGGCTGACCGGGGCGTTGTGCGTATTGTCGGCATTGGCCGTGGCCTGGCAGACCGTGCCGATTTTCCTGGTGGCTGCGTGCGGCTAGGGGGCCGGCTGCCCGTGCCCCCCGCCTGGCATCAGGGCTATTTCTTGACGGTCTGTACGCTTTGTTCCAGCGTCTTCGCCATTTGCAGATGCTGCTGCAAGGCGGGCAAGGTTTCCATGGCGAACTGTTTGATTTCCGGATCCTTGGCATTCTTCGACGCGTCTTCAAACAGCTTGACCGCATCTTCGTGCGCGGACACGCCCACGCCTTCGGCATAGGCCTTGTCAAACCCGTCGTCGCGCATGCCCAGCGTCTTCAGCTTGGCTTGCTGCATCAACGACGGCTCGGTGGGCGCGTCGTAGCCCTTGCTTTTTGCCAGGCTGGTCAGTTGCTGCCCCACCTTGCCGTGGTCATCGATCATCTTCTGCGCAAAGCTCTTGATTTCAGCGTTTTGCGACTTCTGCAAGGCCAGCTTGCTGCCTTCCACTTCCATATGACCCGACTGTGCGGCATTTTCGAGAAAATCGCGGTCTTTGCTGTCCAGCTTGGAATCGGCGGCCATCGGCGCGGCGGGCGCGGTGGGCGAAGTCTGCTGCGCAACAGCAGCGGTGCCGACACCAAGCGCGGCAACCGAAAGCAGGGCGGCGGTAAGGGTGCGAGTTTTCATGTACGTCTCCCAAGGGGTGGCGCGGCGCGCCGTTGATAAGAACTACCCTTGCGCTTTACAGCAAACCGCGTTCCTGCCTGTGTTTGCCGTCAGCGGGGCGTTCGCCAAGCCGCCGTTCACGACTTGTTCGTCGATTCTTCCAGCGTGGAGGTTTCCTCGACGGGCTTTTCCACCTGGTCGATCACGCTGAATTCACCAGTGGATTCCAGGTATGCGCGCTTGACGCGACTGACGTCGCCCACGCCTTTCAGCCGCAGTTGCTCCATGAGTTCGCCCCGGCTGATGTGTTCGCGCTTCAAGCCCGCGACCTGGATCCGGCCATCGCGCACCAGGCAGATCCGCTGCGGCTCCAGCACGCGCCGCAACACGGGGATGTGATAACACAGGCGGTCCAGCAGGTAGCTCCAGCCGACAATCGTCGTGACAACGATGATGCCGTCGCCCATGGAATAAGAATCGCCCGACATCGCGTTGCCCGCCGCGTCGGCCACCAGCACCAACACCAGCATGTCTGCCACGCCCAATGACCCCATGTCGCGGCGGCCCGAAATACGAAGCAGGGCGTACAACACCCAATACATGGTCGTACCGCGGACGAACATTTCCACGAACCCGGCTTGAAGCGCAAAAATTTCAGCGATATCCGACATGGTGAGCCACACGTAAGCCGCACGGGGGCGACGGTGCGTGGCAAGCAGCAAATGTCGTGCCCGCGGTGACTGCGGTGGCTACGCGCTGCCGTCGGCCAGCAGCGGCTGCGCCGGCAATGCACCGCGCAAGGATCCCAGCAACACGCGCTTGTTCTCTCGGCTGCGGTATGCGTGTTCGCGCATCAGGTTTTCAGCGCGCACCGCTTCGCGCCGCGAAATGGCGCGCAACAGATCTTCGTGGTCGGCTTGCGCGCGCAGCACGAATGGCGTTTCCAACAGCGACGGGGTCGACGGCAGCGTCTGCGCGGCGGGGCCTGCCAGCGGCGTCTATCAGCGCGGCCCGCCCTATGTAAGGGCTTGAGGCGCCCCACAACCGGGAATCGGCCAGCGCCCACAACAGCGCGACCAGCAGCAGGAAAAAAACCAATGTCAGCCTGATCGCGCGCATCTTGCTCCTGCGAGTTCAACGCGCGCCAGGGTCCTGGCAAGCGCTGTCGACGTGGTTGATGGGACGGGCCATCAAGATGCCTGTGCGGTGACGGGATACCGCGACCCTCTCTGTCACCGAATTGTTCGATGAATATCGTGCTGCATCCGGCGAACGTCTTGGACAAAGATCAAGCCCTTCGCCCCAGATGGGGAAGGGCAGGAGGCAAGTACGGGTGGCGGCGACGGCCTGGCGCTGATCGGGCTCTAGCCCTGGCCCACGCGCCGTCCGCTGTCGTCGATCACGACTTCGCCATCTTCTTTAGTGAACGCGCCGCGCTGCGGCTCTTCAAGAATGTCCAGCACAAATTCCGACGGGCGGCACAGGCGCACACCGGCGGCTGTGACCACAAAGGGCCGGTTGATAAGGATGGGGTTCTCAAGCATGGCATCGATCAGCGCGTCATCGGACAGCGATTCGTCATTCAGGCCCAGCGCTTGATACGCCGATTCTTTCTGGCGGATGGCGTCGCGCACGGACAGGCCGGCGCGCGAGATCAGATCGACCAGCGTTGCGCGGTCAAGCGGCGTCTTCAAATATTCGATCACTTGCGGCTCGATGCCGGCGTTGCGAATCAGCGCCAAGGTATTACGCGACGTGCCGCACTTAGGGTTGTGATAGATGATGACGGGGCTCATGGTGTCCTGGGTTTGTTGAAGTGTTGGAATCGTGAGGGTGGCGGTGGGAGTTTACGAGGGCAATGCCCAACCACGTCAAATTCGTACTTTACATAATACACATTATGCGTAATACACCTAAGTGAAAGAAGAGGCGTCGGACGGCGTCCCAGCCTCTCTTTGTAAACACCCGTTTTCCCCTTACTCGATCCGCCCGATCGTCGCCCCGGCTGCCACCGATTTGCCCGGCGCTGCTTCCTGTTTGAGCACGCCGTCTCGATGTGCCAGCACCTGCATTTCCATCTTCATGGCTTCCATCGTGGCGATCAGTTCGCCTTGTTTGACGGTGGCGCCGTCTTCCACCTTCCAGGCCTGGATGGTGCCCGCGATCGGTGCCGGCACGCTGTCGGCGCTGGCGAGGTTCCCGGCAGGCTGCCCTGCGTCCGTCGTTGCCGCCGCGCCGGCGGATTGCAAGCCGCGCAGCAGTTCGGCCGGCAGGCCCAGAGATACGCGGCGGCCGTCGATTTCGACTGCGGTCCGGTGCAGTGTCACCGTGCCCAATGGCGTGGGCCGCACTGCCGCTTCCAGATCATGGGCAAAGTCGGTTTCGATCCAGCGCGTGTGGACCTTGAAGCCGGTGTCGTCGCCCAGGAAGTCGTCATGCGCCAGGACCGCGCGATGGAACGGCAGCACGGTGGCCACGCCTTCTATGCGGAATTCGGCCAGCGCGCGGCGGGCGCGCGCAATGGCCTGTTCGCGGGTGGCGCCGGTGACGATCAGCTTGGCCAACAGCGAATCGAAGGCGCCGGGTATGGTCGAACCCGACTCCACGCCGCTGTCCACGCGCACGCCCGGTCCGGACGGTGGCGCGAACTGGTCGATGCGGCCCGGCGACGGCAGGAAGCCCCGGCCGACGTCTTCGGCGTTGATACGGAATTCGATGGCGTGGCAGCGCGGCGCGGGCGCCGTGGTGAACGACAGCGGCAAACCGTCTGCGATGCGCAATTGTTCAACAACCAGGTCCAGCCCGCAGGTTTCCTCGGTGACCGGGTGTTCGACTTGCAGGCGCGTGTTGACCTCCAGGAACGAAATCGCGCCCGATGCACTCAGCAGGAATTCAACGGTGCCGGCGCCGACATAACCGGCATGGGCGCAGATATCGCGGGCAGACGCGTGGATGCGTTGGCGCTGGTCGTCCGTCAGGAACGGCGCGGGCGCTTCTTCCACCAGCTTCTGATTGCGCCGTTGCAGCGAGCAATCGCGCGTGCCCAGCACGACGACGTTGCCGTGCTTGTCGGCCACCACTTGCGCTTCGACGTGGCGCGGCCGGTCCAGGAACTGTTCCACATAGCATTCGCCGCGACCGAACGCGGTGACCGCTTCGCGCACGGCCGACTCGTACAGGTCGGCCACGTCTTCCATGCGCCACACCACTTTCAGGCCCCGGCCTCCCCCGCCAAACGCCGCCTTGACGGCAATCGGCAGGCCATGTTCGTTGGCGAAGGCCAGCACGTCTTCGGCGCCGTTGACCGGGTCTGCCGTGCCAGCGACCAGCGGGGCTCCGACGGCCAATGCGATCTTGCGCGCCTGGACCTTGTCGCCCAGGCGCTCGATGGTTTCCGGCGACGGGCCGATCCAGGTCAAGCCGGCGTCGATGACGGCGCGGGCGAAGGCGGGGCTTTCAGACAGGAAGCCGTAACCGGGATGCACGGCGTCGGCGCCACTGCGGCGTGCCACGTCCAGCAGCTTGTCGATATTCAGATAGGAATCGGCGGGACGGTCGCCGTCCAGCCCGTACGCCTCGTCGGCCATGCGCGCGTGCAGCGCGTCGAAATCGGCGTCGGCGTAGACCGCAACGGATTTGACGCCGTAGTCGGCGCAGGCGCGGATGATGCGGACGGCGATCTCGCCACGGTTGGCAATCAGAACTTTCTTCATGGCAGGCAGATTCAGTTAGGTCGGGTTGACGGGCACGGCCGGAACATCAACCGGAACGAAGTCGGAAATGGGATTGAAGCGCACGCGAGCGCCGATCGGAATTTGGGCGGCGCGGTCCAGATGCCACGGCGCGACCGAACCAATGACGGGGTAGCCGCCGGTCAAGGGATGGTCGGCCAGGAACAGAACGGGCTGGCCGCTGGCGGGCACCTGGATGGAGCCTTTGCGGGTGCCTTCGCTGGGCAGTTCGGCGTGGTTGGCGCGTTGCAGCGGCGCGTCGCCGTTCAGGCGGATGCCGACGCGGTTGGACTGCGGCGTCACCGTCCAGGCCTGGCGCGACAAGAGCGCAACCGCCTCGGCGTCGCACCAATCCGTGCGCGGGCCCAACACCACGTCCAGCACCACCTCGGTGTTGGTGGTTGGTAGATGCGCCGGCGCAACTTCGGGTGCCCCCACGATGGCGCCCTGCCCGGCTGGCCGGATGCCGATGCGGTCGCCCGACGCCAAGGGCTCGGGGCCGACGCGGGCCAAGGTGTCGGTGGAGCAACTGCCCAGCACCGGCCGCACGTCGAAGCCGCCGCGCGCGGCCAGGTAATAGCGGATACCGGCGGACGGTTGGCCCAAGGTCAGCGTGTCGCCATCGTCAAGCGCGATGGCTTGATACGTGTCGGCCGCCCACGTGCTGCCCGCCGCGCTGCGCAGCGTGACGTCGCCACGCGCGCCGGTCACGGCCACCACGCTGGGGCCGTGCGCCCGCACCTGGAATCCGCCGTAGACGATTTCAATGGCGGCTTCGGCGGGCGCGTTGCCCACGAGCCGGTTGGCGGCGCGCAGCGCGCCACGGTCCATGGCGCCGGAAGCGGCCACGCCTTGACGCGCCTGCCCTGCCCGGCCCAAGTCTTCAAACACCGCCTGCAACCCGGGCGACACGACTTCCAGCGCGGGTGTGGGGTGGGAATTGACGGCGGATGCGTTGCCGCGAGCGCAAGCAAAGGCCGACACATCGGCCGAGGTTCTGGCCGCAGTCCCGACCGAAGCCTCGGCCGAGGTTCCGGCCGATGTTCCGGAAGAAGCACCCTGCGTCGCGGCTTCGCCCGCCGCAGCCCCGGCATCAATGAACCGCACCCGATACCCCGGTTGCAGCAACGCCGGCGTCTCGCGCGCCAGGTCCCACATGGGTACCGGCGTCACGCCCAGGATCTGCCAGCCGCCGGGGCTGGCTTGCGGATAGACGCCGCTGAATGTGCCGGCCAACGCCACGGCGCCCGCCGGAATGCGGGTGCGCGGGGTCTTGCGGCGCGGTACGTCCAGCGTGGGGTCGCCGCCGCTAAGATACGCGAAGCCGGGTGCGAAGCCGGTGAAGGCCACGCTGTACGTGCCGCCGGTGTGGCGGCGGATGACTTCGTCCGGCGTGATGCCCAGCAACTGGGCGACTTCGTCCAGGTCTTCGCCGTTGTAATGAACGGGGATTTCGATCAGCTTGCCATCGCGCGCCACGTGAGCCGTGGTGTCGCGGGCGCCGATGCCGGCAATCAGCGCATCGCGCGACACCAGGCCGGGTTCGAAGATGACCAGCACCGTGCGCGCGGCGGGAACCATTTCGGTGACGCCGGCGATGGGCCGGTTTTGCAACGCGGCGAACAGCGCCAGCGTCTGTTCAAGATCGTCCAGCTCGACCAGTAGCGCGTCGGTGTTTACAGGCAGGAAACGCACGCGGCCTCCTAGGCGGATTGTGCCGGGGCAGCGTCAATGAAAGAGCGGATGGCAACGCCCGATTGCTCAAGCTGGCGCCGCAGTTCGCGCGCCATGTCCACCGCGCCCGGGCTGTCGCCATGCACGCAGATGGAATCGGCTTGCACGCGCGTCAGGCTGCCGTCAATGGCTTCGATGACGCCCTCTTGAACCAGCCGCAGCATGCGCGCGGCCACGGCTTGCGGGTCGTGCAGCACGGCGCCCTTTTCGCGGCGCGATACCAGCTCGCCCTTGGGCGTGTAGGCGCGGTCGGCAAAGGCTTCGGCCACCACGCGCAGCCCGCGTTCACGGGCGCGCGTCAGCAGCGGCGAGCCGGCCAGGCCCACCAGCACCAGCGTCGGGTCGATTTCAAGAATGGCGGCGATCACGTCGTCACCCTGGCGGGCGTCGTGCGCGATGGTGTTGTAAAGCGCACCGTGCGGCTTGACGTAGCGTACGTCGGTGCCGGCGGCGGCGGCCAGCCCCTTCAAGGCACCGATCTGGTAGATGACATCAGCGATCAAGTCGGCGCTGGCCACATCCATATTGCGGCGGCCAAAGCCGGACAGATCGGGATAGGACACGTGCGCGCCAACCGTCACGCCGTTCTCGCGCGCGGACTTCAAGGTGGCCAGAATGCCCGCGGGGTCGCCCGCATGGAAGCCGCACGCCACGTTTGCGCTGGACACCACCGCCAACATCGCGGCGTCGTCGCCCATGCGCCATGCGCCCAGGCTTTCGCCCAGGTCGCTGTTCAAATCGATCCCAGCCATGTCTTATCCTTAGTCCACGGACGCGGGGCAGGTGGTTTACGCAGCGTGCCCCGCTTATAGTGTGGAACGATAGTTACACAATTGTTCTACAAATTGGTTAGTATGGTAGATCAAACTTGCCCAAGCGGCTATCGGTAATTGCCCCAACCGCCTATGACCACATCCGACGCGCACCAGACCCTGACCGACAAAGTCACCGAGCAGATACGCCGCCGCTTGATCAATGGTGAATTCATGCCCGGCCAGCGGCTATCGGAAGCAACCCTGACGCAATCGCTGGACGTGTCGCGCAACACCTTGCGCGAAGCCTTTCGCAACCTGACCAAGGAAGGCTTGCTGACTTATGCGCCCAACCGTGGCGTGGCAGTGGCGGTGCCCAGCATGGCGTCCATTATCGACATCTACCGCGTGCGGCGCATGATCGAATGCCAGGCGCTGGCCCAGGCCTATCCACACCACCCGGCCCGCCAGCGCATGCGGCAGGCCGTGGACGACGCGCTGGCGTGTCGCGAGCGGCAGGACTGGGCGGGCGTGGGTACGGCAAACATGGCTTTTCACATGGCTATTGTTGAACTGGCGGACAGCGAACGGCTCAATGCAATGTTCGCCTTGCTGTTGGCCGAATTGCGGCTGGTATTCGGCCTGCTGCAAGACCCCGAATTCCTGCACGCGCCGTACGCGGACATGAACCAGCAGATCTTGCAGCGCGTGGAAGCCGGGGATTTCGGCAAGGCGGCCGATGCGCTGAAGGACTACCTGGCGCAGTCCGAGCGCATCGTCCTGGCCAGTTATGCGCGCCGCGTGGCCAACTGAAAGCGCCACGATCGCAGCGCGTCGATCACCAGGAATACCAGCAGGCTGACGCCCATTACCGGCAGGCACCACCCCAGCACTGCGGCCACGGCCAGCGCGCCCAGCCGCGCCGGCCAGCCCAACGCGGCCCAGGCCTGCGTCAGCGTCTGCCCATGCGCGCCGGCTGCCGGCCGCCGCAGCCACCACATGCGATAACCCAGCACGATCATGGTTGATAGCGCCAAGCCGATGGCGCCCATCAACAGCTGGTTGGGCCAGCCGAACAGAATGCCCATGTGCATGTCAACGCCCCAGCGGATCAGCTTGGCGATCAGCGGAAAGGTGTCGAAATCGGCACGGCTGGTGATGGCGTAGGTGGCGGGGTCGATGGCGATGGTATCCACCTGCGTGGGCCAGGACCGGTCCACTTCACGCACCATCCACGCCTGGCCGGCGCCGCGCGGCGGGCGGATTTCAAGCTGGGTACTGTCGATGCCGCCTTGGCGGGCCGTTTGCAGAATGCGGTCAAACTGCATGGCGACATCCGATGACGCGTTCATGGAGGCATTGGCGGGCGCATTCGTTGGCGCATTCGCTGACCCATTCATCGGCGCATTCATCGGCGAATTCATCGGCGCATTCATCGCGGCGGACGCACCGTTGTGCGACATCGCCCCTGCCATCTGCATGCCGCCGTGATGATGCGCATGTTCATCCCCGCCGGCAGCCTGCCCCGATGGCCCCCCTGCCCCAGACCCCGTCCCGGCTGCCTGCCCTGCCCCCGGTAGCTTCAGCGAAATCGCCGGCGTGATCCATCCCAGTTGCGCGCGCAGCTGATCGACGCGTCCGCCCGCCCAGTTCGACCACGTCAAGCCCGTGGCGGACAAAAATATCAGCCCCAGCGCCAGCCACAAGCCCAGCAAGGTGTGCCAGCGCCGCGTCCGCAGACGCGGGCTGCGCGCACGGGTCGCGGTCGCGCGGCGGCGCCCCGTCCACCACAGCGCCAGCCCGCCCAGCGTGGCCAGCCACATCCAGGACGCGGCCAGTTCGCTGTAGTTGCGCCCCAGGTCGCCCAGCATCAGGTTGCGATGCAGATAATCCAGCGTGGTGCGAAACGGCAACGAGCCGCTGGTGCCGTAGACCATCATGTCGCCCTTGATGGCCAGCGTGACGGGGTCGACGAACAGCGCGCGGCTTTCCGAATCCCCCATGCCGGCTTGCGTGAACATGACGCGGGTGGTTTCCCCGGGCGTGGGCGCGGGGCGCACGGCGAACAAGCGGGGGCCGCCCGCGCCGATGTGTGCCTGCGCCGCTTCAACCTGTTTGGCCAGGGGCTGCGCCGGGCCGGTGGAGGGGGTGCGCAACTGGTCCGCGTACAGCAGGTTTTCGATCTGCGGGGTCAGGACGAACAGCGTGCCGGTAACGGCCGCCACCAGGATGAAGGGGCCGACGAACAACCCGATATAGAAATGCAGGCGCGTGATCAGCGCCAGGAAAGCGCTGGGGGCCGCGCTTCGCGAGCGCGCGGGCGCGGCGGCGGTATCCAGGGTTTGTGTGGACATGGGATTCTCGAATGGGAACGGGGGCCGCCACAGGCGGGCGGCCGAGACAAGCCGCAATATCATGTCGCGAAATCGGGTCGAAAAATCGGGTCGAAAAATCGGGTCGAAAAATCAGGTCGAAAAATCAGGCCGCAAAAACCGGGCCGAAAAAAACCGACCCAATCCGCACCCAATCCGCACCGAATCCGCACCAAACCCAGGACCACATCCGCGACCAAAATAGCGGCCACAGGCATGCGCACAACGCGCATGCGTGCAGGGTCATCCGTCTATCGAGGGTGGCGCCCGTGGGCCCAGCGGGGGGCCGGTGGCCGGCATGGGCGGGCGCGGGCCGTCCACGTTCAGCGGCGGCTGTACCAGCCAGTGCAGCAGCACCGGCGTCAACGCCGCCAAGGGCGGCAGGTTCAGGATTTGATGCGCGCTAAGGCCAAACGGACATTCCTGGCCGGCGCCACGATCATCGCCCTGCCCGCTACCGTGGTGGTCATGATGGCCGTGCATCTCGTGATGGCCATCGGCGGACGCCTGCCGTAACGACATCGCCTGCAACGCGGCCAGCGCGTTGCCGCCCGCCGTGCAAAAGCCCAAGGTCAGACGGCCTTGGCGCAGCGCCTGGGCGTCGGGCATGTACCCGGTCGGCACCCACGCCCGCGCCACCAGCAACAGCAGCAGCAACAGCCGCCCGTAATCGGCGGCCGTGGCAAAACGCGGGTAACGGGGTAAACGACGGGGCAATCCGGTGCGCATGCGTCCAATCCACAACGCCGGCGGGCGCCGGCGTCTTGGCGGAATTTTACGCGCCGTCTTCGGATTGCGCGACACCCGCCCCGCCAGCCCGCCTGCAAACGTTGCTTGCCGCCGCCTGGCTTCGGGCATAAATTCGATGTTGCCGTTTTCCGCTCAAGGCCCGCTGCGGCTCTGTTTTGCGGACGGCGTCCAAAGGTTGTTTTTGATCTTTTAAGCCCGCGAGGAGCGATGCGATGAAAGTGAAACACCTGTTAGGTCCGGCAGCCTTCGCGCTGTCTACGCTGTGCACCGCGCCCAGCATGGCGCAATCCGCCGACCCCGCCCCGATGGTCACAGGCAAGCACTGGTCGGAGTCCGATCCCAACATCAAGAAAGCCTACCTATTGGGAATCGCCAACCTGCTGCAAGTGGAACGCGCGTACCAGGAACGCCGAGCGCCACCCGACAACCAAACGCTGGTGCCCCGCTTTGCCAAGGGGCTGCAAACCCACACGCTGGATTCCGTGCGCGAGGGGCTGGATAGCTGGTACGCCGCGAACCCGTCGCGGCTGGACCGGCCGGTGATCGAAACCCTGTGGTTCGAGATCGTCGTTCCTGGCGCCAAGCGCAAGCCTTGAAGGAGCCGTCATGAAAGTCATCCGATCGATACTTGTGTGCGTCGCGATCAGCGCCCTGGCGGCCTGCACCAATATGTCGTCCAAGCAGCAAGGGACCATGTCCGGCGCGGCGATAGGCGCGGCGGCGGGCGCGGGCATTGCCGCCATCGCGGGCGGCAGCGCCTGGACCGGGGCGGCCATCGGCGGCATCGCCGGTGGTGTCGCGGGCAATATCCGCGGCGGCAACTAGAACGCCGCCGCGACTTGCACACTGGCACGTCAGGCCCGAAACGCACGGCGAGAGCCGCCGCGTTCCGGGCTTTTTTGATAAGCCTGAAGCCGCCCGAACCTGGACTGCGATTCAACCGAAGCCCGCCCGAACTCGCCTGACGCACCCCGGGAAGTGAAGCGCCGTAGCACTCCGCTGCCGGCTACTTTTCGCCCTGCTGCGCCCGCCACGCCTGATACTTCGCCTGGTTTTCCTGATTCGGCGGATACAGCCCGGGCAGCTTTTCGCCCGCCTCCACCTGCTGCATGATCCAGCCTTCCAGCCGCTCCTGCTCGATGGCAATGTCGACCACCTCGTCCAGCAAGGCGGCCGGGATCAGCACCGCACCGTCGCGGTCCAGCACGATGACGTCGTTGGGAAACACCGCCACGCCGCCGCAGCCCACCGGCTCCTGCCAGCCGACAAACGTCAGCCCCGCCACCGAAGGCGGCGCCGCCGCGCCGGCGCACCAGACGGGCAGCCCGGTGCCCTCAACGCCTTCCAGGTCGCGCACCACGCCGTCCGTCACCAAGGCCGCCACGCCGCGCTTTTGCATGCGGGCGCACAGGATGTCTCCGAAAATGCCGGCGTCCGTCACACCCATGGCGTCGACCACGGCGATGCAACCTTCCGGCATGTCTTCAATGGCGGCGCGCGTCGAAATGGGGGAAGCCCACGATGCCGGCGTGGCCAGGTCTTCGCGCGCGGGCACGAAACGCAGCGTGAAGGCGCGCCCCACAATACGCGTGGCGCCCGGCGCAAGCGGCCGCGCGCCGCGCACCCATACGTTGCGCAGGCCTTTCTTCAACAGCACGGTCGTCAGCGTGGCCGTCGTGATGCGGGACAGGGCCGTGACGACGCGCGCGTCCAGGGGCTGAGGGGCAATCGTCATGGTGCGGGGTCTCCTTGCGCCTTCTTGGCGGGTATCCAGGGTTGGGGATGTCGATTGTGACGCCGGCCAAAAGCAGGCACAACCCTGTTTTTACAGATTCTGAATCCGCTTTTTATGCCTGCCCGGCCTGGCCGTGCGTACGGTCGGGCCAGCCACTTTCCGCCTGCCTCGGGCCAGGGCAATTTTGACCGGTGCGGACAATTGCGCGTCCGCCGTGCCACCGGAACAGGAAGCCGCCGGACGTGTTTTCCCAATGAAAATACCCCTGCCCCCGGGCTCAGGCACGAAACTTGCGCAGGGGTAAGGATCTACCACCTCCGGAGAGTCCATGCCCGCCCCGACCGACGAATCCCGCCGGAGCCTGACGGTGCTGACCGTCAATACCCATAAGGGATTCACCAGTTTCAACCGGCGTTTCATGCTGCACGACCTGCGCGAGGCCTTACGGCTGGCCGCGCCCGATGTGGTGTTCTTGCAGGAAGTCCTGGGCGAACACCAGGCGCACGCCGAGCGGCACCAAGAGGCCTGGCCGGCATTGTCCCAGTACGAATTCCTGGCCGACACGCTGTGGTCGGACTACGCCTACGGGCGCAACGCCGTCTACCCGGCCGGCCACCACGGCAACGCGATCCTGTCCCGCTACCCCATCGAACGCTATGAGAATCACGATGTCAGCGTGGACGGCCATGAAGGCCGCGGCCTGCTGCACTGCGTGCTGCGCGTGCCGGGCGATGCCCCCGTGCATGCCATCTGCGTGCACCTGGGCCTGCTGGAAAAGCACCGCGGCCAGCAGATGAACCGCCTGTGCGAACTGGTGGCGCGCGACGTGCCCGAAGGCGAACCCCTGTTGATCGCCGGCGACTTCAACGATTGGCGCGGCAAGGCCAACCGGCAGATGGCCGGCTGCGGCACACAGGAAGTGTTCACCAGCCGCCTGGGCCGCCCCGCCCGCACCTTTCCCGCGCGTTGGCCGCTGCTGCGGCTTGACCGCATCTATGTTCGTAATGTGCGCGACTGGCGGCCCGTGCCGCTGGCCTCGCGCGTGTGGTCGCGGCTATCCGACCACGTACCCCTATCCGCGGAGATTGCGTTATGAGTGCCGGTGAACTGGGATGGCGGGAAGGCAACCGCTACACCTTGCTGGAAAACGGCGAGGCTTATTTTCCGGCCGCGTTCGAGGCCATCGACGCCGCCCAGCGCGAAGTCCTGGTCGAAACCTTCATCTTGTTTGAAGACAAGGTGGGGCGGCAATTGCAGCAGACCCTGATCGCGGCCGCCAAGCGCGGCGTCAGCGTGGACCTGCTGGTGGACGGCTACGGCTCGGACGTGCTGACGCCCGAATTCATCGGCGAAATGACCGAAGCCGGTGTACGCCTGCATATCTTCGACCCCCGGCCTCGCCTGCTGGGCATCCGCACCAACGTGTTCCGCCGCATGCACCGCAAGATCGTGGCCATCGACGGCGTGTGCGCAATGATCGGGGGCATCAATTTTTCGGCGGACCACCTGGCCGACTTCGGCCCCGAGGCCAAGCAGGACTATGCCGTGCGCATCGACGGCCCGCTGGCGGCGGACATTGCCGACTACGCCCGCTCGGCGCTGAACCGCAAGCGGCCACGCCGCTGGCGCCGGCCGGCCGCCGCCTCGGTGCCCGAGGGCGACGGCGGCGGCCGCCTGGTGGTGCGCGACAACGACGGCCACACGACCGATATCGAACGCTACTACCGCGCGGGCCTGCGCGCCGCCAAGCGCGACGTGCTGATCGCCAACGCCTACTTCTTTCCCGGGTACCACCTGCTGCGCGACCTGACCAAAGCCGCGCGCCGTGGCGTGCGCGTGCGCCTGCTGCTTCAAGGCGAACCCGACATGCTGGTGGCACGGCTGGCGGCGACCATGCTGTACGACTATCTGAAGAACGCGGGCGTTGAAATCTACGAATATTGCAAGCGCCCGCTGCATGGCAAGGTGGCGTGCGTGGACGACGACTGGTCCACCGTGGGCTCCAGCAACCTGGACCCGCTAAGCCTGGCCTTGAACCTGGAAGCCAACGTCGTGGTGCGCGACCGCTCGCTGAACGCCGCGCTGCGCGAAAGCCTGGACCGCCTGATCGCCCAGGACTGCAAGCCCGTGCCCAGCGGCCCCAAATCCACCCGGGCGCTGCGCCGCTTCTGGGTAGGCGTGGTGGTGTTCCACTTTTTGCGGCGCTTTCCGGCGTGGGCGGGTTCCCTGCCCGCCCACAAGCCGCGCCTGCAAACCATCAAGCCGCCCACGCCCGACGAAGGTGAGACCGCATGAGGGTATATCGAACGACATTCATGCGCACGTTGCGCCACCGCTGGCCGCGCATCAAGAAAGTGCTGCCCTGGCTGATCCTGGCGGTGGTCGCCGCGCTGCTGTTTTATTTCGGCCGGTCGGTGGACTGGCCGCAGGTGTGGCAGGCCATGCGCCGCATACCGCGCGACGCCATCCTGATGGCCAGCGGCCTGGTGGTGCTGGGGTATCTGAGCTACGCCGCGCTGGACCTGCTGGGCAAGCGCTACACCGGCCACAAACTAGGCTGGCCCACGGTGCTGGGCGTGGCCATGGTCAGCTACGCGCTAAACCTTAGCCTTGGCGTGCTGGTGGGTGGCCTGGGCGCGCGTCTGCGCCTGTACGCCCGGCTGGGTTGCCGCAAGGCGGTGGCCACGCGCGTGGCGGTGTTCTCGGCCGCGTCGAACTGGATCGGCTATGCCTGGGTGGCCGGCGCGGTGTTCGTCAGCGGCGCGTTGCCCGTGCCCAAGGGTTGGGACGTGGGCAGCGGCGTGCTGCGCCTATTGGGCGCGGTGATGCTGCTGGGCGCCGCCGCCTACGTGTGGGCCTGCGTCCGTGCGCGACGCCGCTCGGCCACGTGGATGGGGCAACGCGTGACGCTGCCGCGCGCGCGCATGGCCGTCTTGCAATGCGTGTTCGCGGGACTGTCCTGGATGTTCATGGGCGCGGTCGCCTATGTGCTGTTGCAGGGCAAGGCGCCCTACCCCGTGGTGTTGGGCATTTTGCTGTGCTCCAGTTTCGCGGCGGTGCTGACGCGGGTGCCGGGTGGCTTGGGCACCACCGAGGCCATCTTCGTGGCGGTGCTGGCGCCCGGCCTGCCGTACTCCGAAGTGCTGGGCGCGGCGCTGGCTTACCGCGCCTGCTATGCACTGGCGCCGATGTGCCTGGCGCTGGCCGCGTTTCCGATGTTTGAAGCGCGCATCGCCTGGCGCAAGAAGCATGCGCCGGCCAACCGGGAACAAGACTTGCTGCACCCGCGCCCATGAAGAAAAATCCGTCCCCGATAGAGTCCGATCTGGTGGTGGCTTACCCGCGCCGCGCCACCGCGTCCGAACACGAGATTGCTTCACAAGAAGCCATGGCCGCCCGCCTGGCGTCCCTGCTGGGCAGGCGCTTCGACCCCCACTTCCGACCCAGCCGGCACCGCGACGAGCCGCCTCCGTACTACGTGCCCGACCGCACCATCATCGGCGCGATCCGAGCGGCGCGCCTGGGCATCACGCGACCCGCCGATCTGTACGGCGGCGTCGCCCCGCATTCTTTCGTGGCGGGCAAAGCCATTACCCACGGTCTGGTCAACGCCCAGGCGCGTGCCCCCAAAGCCTGGGCGCACGCGCTTGGCGACACCCTGCGCGACGTAGTGTTGAACGGCTACACCGCGTTCACCGTGGCCGACGCCGAAGCCGCCGGCTTGCAGCTGCTGCGCCACGGCCCGCTGCGCCTGAAGCCCGTTGACGCCACGGCCGGACGCGGCCAGGTGGTGGTGCGCAACGCCGACGAACTGCGCGCGGCACTGGCCCAGCAAGAGCCGTTGGTCATGCGGCGGCTGGGCTTGGTGCTGGAAGAAGACCTGCAAGACGTGGCGACCTACAGCGTGGGCTGGTCGCGCGTGGGCAAGATGGAAATTTCGTATGTAGGCACGCAGTCGCTCACGCCCGACAACCAGGGCATAAAGGTTTACGGCGGCTCGGTACTGCGCGTGGCGCGTGGCGGGTTCGACGACCTGCGCGCGCTGGACCTGAACGAACTCGAGCGCCAGGCCGTGGCCCTGGCCTGCCAGTACGACACCGCCGTGTCCACCGCCTACCCGCAATTGCTGGCATCGCGCCGCAATTACGACGTGGCGTTCGGGCAGAGCCCGTCCGGACAGCCGCGCGCGGGCGTGCTGGAACAATCCTGGCGCGCGGGTGGCGCCAGCTTGGCCGAACTGGCGGCCATGCAGGCGTTTGCGCTGTCGCCGTCGCTGATGTCGGTGCGCGCCGCCACCCGCGAGCGCTATGGCGAACAAGAACCTCGCCCCATCCCGCAGCACTTGGTCTATCACGGCGTTGACTCGGCCGTGGGCCACATCAGCAAGTGGGCGGGCGTGCTGGAGGAGGACGCCGATGGCGGCGCATAGTGATCCCATCGCCTTGTCGGTTGACGGGCAGCAACTGGACGGCACGTTTCTGACACCGGAAGACAAGGTGCCGGGCGTGTTGTTCATCCACGGTTGGGGCGGCAGCCAGCAGTTTGACCTGGCGCGCGCCAAGGGCATCGCCGCGCTGGGTTGCGTGTGCCTGACGTTCGACCTGCGCGGCCACGCCGCCACGCGTGAACAGCAATTGCAAGTGACGCGCGAAGATAACCTGCGCGACGTCATGGCGGCCTACGACCGGCTGGCGTCGCACCCGTCTCTGGATTCGGGGTCCGTGGCGGTGGTGGGCAGCAGCTATGGCGGCTATCTGGCGGCGCTGCTCAGCGGCTTGCGCCGCGTGCGCTGGCTGGCGCTGCACGTGCCGGCGCTGTATCGCGACGAAGAATGGTTGCTGCCGAAAAACCAGCTGAACCGCGAGACACTGCGCGCGTATCGCAACAGCTACGTGGCGCCCGAATCGAACCGGGCGCTGAAGGCCTGCGCCGAATTTGCCGGCGACGTGCTGATCGTCGAAGCGGAACACGACACCTTCATCCCGCACTCCACCATCATGAGTTACCGGTCGGCGTTCCGGCGCTCGCACTCGCTGACGCATCGCATCATTGATGGCGCCGACCATGCGCTGACCGAAAAATCCGCCCAACGCGCCTACACGGCGATCCTGGTGAACTGGGTGACTGAAATGGTCACCGGCGCGCGGATGGGAGACCCGCGGCCGGTGCCATGATGCACACGGGCCGGGCCACGGTGCCCGGCCAAGCGCCTTACCAGTAGATGTCCTGCTTGTAGTACGTGTGTAGATTGCGGGCCCACGTTTCGTCGGCCATGCTGGGCCAGTTGTCCTTGTCAAAGCCCGGGGCGTTCTTCAAGGTTTCTTCGTCGATGTCCAGCACAAAGCACTTGCGGTCGGTATCCAGCGTCAAGGCCGCCCACGGAATGGCAAACAGCTTGTCGCCGATGCCCAGCACCCCACCGCGCGACAGCACCGCGTACGCCACCCGGCCACGCGGCACGTCAATCATGATGTCCTTGATGGACCCGAGATCTTCGCCGGCCGAGTTGTAGACGTCATTGCCTTCCAGCGTGCCGGCGGCCATGACTTCCGGGCCGGGGCCGCCGGGGCTGCTCTTGGGGCCGCCGACGATATTGGTTTGATGTTGTTCCATCATCTATCTCCTTTGCGGGGCTTGCGCCCTGCGTACTGGTGGTAGGGACAGGCAACTCCGCAAGCGCCGTGCCCAAGGTGCCCGGACACGGCGACGGGTCCCGATTTTGATATCCGATTTCGATACCCGGCATCCATTGCGCGATGCTCGATACGCGACACGGCGTTCAGCTGGCCCACCACTGCTTGATGGTGGCGCGCAGCGCGGCGGCGCCGGTGGCGGGGTCTTCCTTGCGCAGCGCCGTCATGTACGCCTTGAACTGCTTGGCCGAAATGTGCGGCGGCATCGGCGGCACCTCGGGGTCGGTCACCACCTCCAGCACCGCCGGGCGGCCGGCGGACAGCGCGCGGTCCCACGCGGGGCCGACTTCCTCCGGGTCCGTCACGCGTATGCCCTCCAGCCCCAGCATGCGGCCGTAATCCGCATAGGAAAAATGCGGCAGCCATTGCGAATCCCCGAAGCGCGGGTCGGCGCCCATGACGCGCTGTTCCCAGGTGACCAGGTTCAAGTCGCCGTTGTTCAGCACCAGCACCACCAGCGTCGGGTCGGACCAGTCTTTCCAGCGGTGCGCGATGGTGATCAGTTCGTTGATGCCCAACATCTGCATGGCGCCGTCGCCCACCAGCGCCACCACGGGCCGTCCGGGATGCGCCAGCTTGGCGGCCACGGCATAGGGCACGCCGCAGCCCATGCTGGCCAGCCCGCCGGATACCGAGCCCATCATGCCTTCACGCAGATGCACGTCGCGCGCATACCAGTTGGCAGCGGACCCGGAATCGCAGGTGACGATGCAACGCGGCGGCAAGCGGCTGGACAGCTCCAGGAACGGGCGCTGCGGGTTCACGCCCTTGGCTTCGACCATGGCGCGCGACACCACCGTTTCGCGCCACCGCGCCACCTTCTTTTCAATGCTCTTGGTCCACCGGTCCGACGCCTTGGGCTGCAACTTGGGCAGCAGCGCCTGCAAGGTCAGGCGGGCATCGCCCACCAGCCCCACTTCCACCGGATACCGCAGACTGAGCTTGCGCCCGTCCAGGTCGATCTGCACGGCGCGCGCCTGCCCTTCCTTGGGCAGGAATTCGGCATAGGGAAACGACGTGCCCACCATCAACAGGGTGTCGCATTCGTTCATCATTTCCCAGCTGGGCTGCGTGCCAAGCAGCCCGATGGCGCCCGTCACGTACGGCAGCTCGTCCGGCACCACCGCCTTGCCCAGCAACGCCTTGGCCACGCCGGCGCCCAGCCGCTCGGCTACGGCGCGCACCTCGTCGCCCGCGTCCAGCGCGCCGGCGCCCACCAGCATCGCCACGCGTTCGCCGCTGTTCAAAATGGACGCGGCGTTATCCAGCGCGGCCTCGGGCGCCACGGCGGCGTGCGCGGTCAGGCCAATGCCGGTATGCACGGTGCCGTGCTCGCGCGGCGGTGTTTCCACGGCTTCCAGGTCTTGCACATCGTTGGGAAAGATCAGGCAGGTGACGCCGCGCCGCTCCATGGCGATGCGCATGGCGCGGTCGATCATGTGGCGCGCCTGCACGGGCGAGGTCACCATGTGCACGAAGTCGTGAGCCACATCCTTGTACAGGCTGACCAGATCCACTTCTTGCTGGTAATCGCCACCCAACGAACTGCGGGCTTGCTGGCCCACGATGGCCACCACCGGCTGGTGGTCCATCTTGGCGTCGTACAGGCCGTTAAGCAGGTGAATGGCGCCGGGCCCCGACGTGGCCATGCACACCCCCACCTGGCCGGTGAATTTGGCATGGGCGCAGGCCATGAACGCGGCGCCTTCTTCGTGGCGCGCCTGGACGAATTCCAGTTCGCTGTTCCTTCCAAACGCGCCAATCAGGCCGTTGATCCCATCGCCGGGATATCCGAACACGCGCTGCACGCCCCATTCGCCCAGGCGGGCGAGGACAAAATCGGAAACGGTTTTCAAGTTGACGCTCCTTATGGTCGGTTCAGTCGGTTGAATCGGGTTCAGTCGGTTCACTGTTTCATCAAAAAACCAGAACCTGCGCGCGCCGCAATCGCCATGCCTGGATGACCCGCCGGCTCCGTCCCCGACCGCCCGCCCCGGCGACTGTAAAGACGGCGTTTGTTGCGCCGCTCCCAAATTTACAAACGTCAGCAACAACGACTCGCACCCCAGGGTAAGCCCGCCTTTTCCCTGTACGGCCCACCCTTGGGCACGCCACTTGCGCATATGACGGCCTTACGGAACCGGGCCCACTTTTTCAGCGGCCCTCCGACTTTCCCCGGAGCAACAAGCATGGCGACGACAATTCTCATAGTGGCTGCCGAAGCATTCCCGCTCGCAAAGACGGGCGGCTTGGGCGATGCAATCACCGGCATGACGCGGGCGATGGTCCAGCGAGGCATCCCCGCCACTGTCCTGCTGCCCGCCTACCGAGGCGCGGCCAAGCAGTTGGACGGCTTGCGTGAAGTGGCGCGGCTGGAAGACTTGCCGGGCGGCGACGCGCGCCTGCTGGCCGGCGTGTGCCCGACATCCGAACTGCCCTTCCTGCTGCTTGAGAACGACGCGCTATACGACCGCGCCGGCCTGTATGTGGATGAGGACGGCCAGGAGCATCCCGACAACGGTCTGCGCTACGCCGCCTTGTCGCACGCTGCGGTGCGCATTGCGCGCGGCTTGCCGGGGCTGGCGCGCCCCGATGTGGTGCACGCGCACGATTGGCACGCAGCCTTGACGCCCATGCTGATGCGCGAGGCCGGCATCCAGGACGTAAAAACCGTGCTGACCATCCACAACATGGCTTTCCAAGGCCAGTTCCCGCTAGAGGACGCCGCCGCCTATGGCATCCCGCCCGCCTACCGGGGCGAGCACGCCGCCGTTGCCTGGAACAAGCTGAACTTCATGAAAGCCGGCATCGCCCATGCCGACCGCGTCACCACCGTCAGCCACACCTATGCGCGCGAAATCCTGACGCCGGCGTTTGGCTGCGGCCTGGACGGCCTGCTGCGCGAACGCGCCAACGACCTGATCGCCATTCCGAACGGCATCGACACCGCCCTGTGGGACCCGTCGCGCGACCCGCATCTGGGCCCGTTGCGCTACACCGCCGGCGACCTGGCCAACAAGCGCCTGTGCAAGACGGTGCTGCAACGTGAATTCGGCCTGACGCCTGATGCGCAAGCCACGCTGGTCGTGATGGGCAGCCGCCTGACCGACCAGAAGATGGCCGACGTTGCCGCCGAAGCCCTGCCGCGCGCCCTGGAAGCCCACCCCGAAATGCAGGTGGCCATCCTGGGTCAGGGCGACCGCCGCCTGGAAACAGCTTTGAAGGCGCTGGCCGACCGTTACCCGCAACGTTGCGCCACGCGCATCGGCTACAACGAAGCGGGCGCGCATCGGCTGCATGCCGGCGGCGACATCCTGCTGCACGGCAGCCGGTTCGAACCCTTCGGCCTGACGCCGCTGTACGCCATGCGTTACGGCACCGTGCCGATCGGCTCGCGCGTGGGCGGCATGGCCGACACCATTGAAGACCCCGGTTCGGACTCGCCCTTGACCGCGATGGCGTTTGCCAACGGCCTGCTGTTCGACGGCGACCACCCCGACGCCATGGCCGATGCGCTGGCGCGCGCGATGCACCTGCGCCAGCACCCGATGCTGTGGCGCGCGATGCAGCGCAACGCCATGAGCACCGATTTCAGCTGGCAGCGCGCCGTGGGCGCGTACGAAGAATTGCTGCAATCCCTGACCGGCCGCTCGCAGGTTGAAGAGCAGGCGGTTGCGGAACCCGCGCCGGCCCGCTCGGCCGACACTCGCCAACGGCGGACCCGGCAAGCCCGTGGCTCCATGCCGATGCCCATCTGACCACAAGGCGCACACGCATGGCCGCTGCCCCCAAGCCCGTCCCCTCCCCGCCCACCGCGCTGCGCATCTGCCACGCGCCACAGGGTTTGCCGGACGGCGCCCCGGCGGCAACGGCCGATGCCGCGCTGGATGCCCGGCTGGCCCGTATTCAGCGCGCCGGATTCAACGCCGTGTTGATTCCGCCGCCCTGGATACGACCCGCCAACGCGCAGACGTTGGCGCCCATTGACGCCGACGCCAGCCCGGCTGGCGAGGGCACCGAGCCCATCACGGAACGGCTGGCCCGGCTGTCGCGCGCCGCCGCCGCGCATGGCTTGAGCCTGATGCTGCATGTGGTACTGGACCGCGTGTCGGTGGACGCCACCGCCGCCACCGCGCCGCCCGGCTGGTATCAGCCACCGCCCGACGACCCGGCGCGCGACCCGCGCCTGCCCGTCAGCACCTGGGGCGTCATGGCCCTGGCCGGCAAGCCCCCGCCAGAGTTCGCGCAGGCCTGGTCCGCGCGGCTGGCGCGTTGGGCGCAAGCCGGCGTGGCCGGCTTTGTATTCGAAGCGCCGCAGCGCGTACCCGCCGACAATTGGCGCAACGTGCTGGGCCCGCTGCGCCAACACGCCACCGCCCCGCAATGCCTGGCCTGGACGCCGGGTCTGACGGCGCATCAGGTGGACGCGCTGCGCGACGCCGGTTTTGACGGCGTGTTTTCTTCCTTGCCGTGGTGGGATTACAAATCGGCCTGGCTGGCCGAGGAAGCCTCGCGCTTGCAGCGTGTGGCCACGGTGCTGGCCAGCACGACGCCGCTGCACGGCGACGCGCCGAACAAGCCTCACGCCGACGCGCGCCTGGCGTGGGCCGCCGCCTTTACCGCCAACGGGTGGATGGCAGCGGAAGCCGAGATCGACGCGTCGCCGCAAATGCAGGACATCAACCAGTGGCTCAGCCTGCGCGACGCGCCCGCCGGGACGCCGCGCGTGCTGGGCGGGCGCGATGGCCGCGCCACGCTGGTGCTGCGCGACGAGGCCGACGGCGCCACGGCGGTATTGGCGTTGAACCCGAACCAAGCCGCTCCGGCGCGCATCGATTGGGACGCGGTGGCATCCAGCCTGCCGCCCGGCGACATCCTGCCCCAACGCATGACCGACGCGCCGCTGCTGGCGGGCGACACCCTGCCCGCGGGCGGCTGCGCCCTGATGGCCGTGACGCCGATGCCACCCGTACGCGAAGCTTCGCGCCATCCCGGACCGCGCACCGAAGGCGGCGCGGCCCTGCGCATCGCCATCGAAAGCGTAGCGCCGGCCGTTGACGACGGCGCGCATCCCATCAAGTGCACGGTGCACGAACGCATCACCGTCCAGGCCGACTTGCTGATGGACGGCCACGACCGCATCGCGGGCGAAGTCCGCTGGCGCGCGGCCGACGAAGCCAACTGGCGGCGCGCGCCGCTCAAGCTGCTGTCCAACGACCGCTGGCAAGCCAGCTTCCGGCCGCGCCGCATCGGCCCGCACGAATATCAGGTGGCGGCGTGGTTCGACGTATGGGAAACCTACCGCCATGACCTGGAGGTTAAACACGCGGCCGGGGTGGACGTGCACCTGGAAGTGGTTGAGGGCATCTTGCTGCTGCGCGAAGCCGACAAGCGCGCCAGCCAGCACGCGTATCCGGCCAACAGCGTGGCGGTGGTCAAGGCCGCGCTGAAAGCCCTGCCCGGTCCCAAGGCCGACATCGCGCCCACTGACGCGCACATTGCGCTGCTGCTGGGCGCGGAGCTGGCGCAGGCGATGCGGGAACTGGACGCGCGCCCCTTCGAAACCGTCACGCCCGAACCGTATCCCGTGTGGGTGGACCGCCCCGAGGCCTGCCACAGCGCCTGGTACGAACTGTTTCCGCGTTCACAGGCGCGCGAGCCCGGCCGCCATGGCACGTTTGACGACGTCATCGCGCGCCTGCCCGACATTCAGGAAATGGGCTTCGACGTGCTGTATCTGCCGCCGATACACCCCATCGGCCTGCGCAATCGCAAGGGGCCGAACAATACCCTGAACGCCGGGCCGGACGATGTGGGCAGCCCGTACGCCATCGGGTCGGCCGACGGCGGCCACGATGCCATCGAGCCCAAGCTGGGATCGCTGGATGACTTTCTGCGTCTGGTCACCGCCGCGCGCGAGCACGGCATGGAGATGGCGCTGGACTTTGCCATCCAGTGTTCGCCCGACCACCCCTGGCTGAAGTCGCATCCCGATTGGTTCTCATGGCGCCCCGACGGGTCCATCCGCTACGCCGAGAACCCGCCCAAGAAGTACCAGGACATCGTCAATGTGTCGTTCTACGGTTCGCCGCCACGCCGCGCGCGCAAGCTTGCGCTGTGGCGCGCGCTGCGCGACGTGGTGCTGTTCTGGGTGGACAAGGGCGTGCGGATCTTCCGCGTGGACAACCCGCACACCAAGCCGCTGCCCTTCTGGCAATGGCTGATTGCCGAGGTGCACGGCCAGCACCCTGACGTGCTGTTCCTGTCCGAAGCCTTTACCCGGCCCAAGATGATGTATCGGCTGGCCAAGGTGGGCTTCACGCAGTCGTACACGTACTTCACGTGGCGTAACGATCGGGCCGAATTGCAAGCGTATCTGGAAGAGATTTCCAGCCCGCCGCCGGCCGACTTTTTCCGCCCGCACTTCTTTGTGAACACGCCGGATATCAACCCGGTGTTTCTACAGACGTCGGGGCGCCCGGGTTTCCTGATACGTGCCGCGCTGGCCGCCATGGGGTCGGGGCTGTGGGGCGTGTACAGCGGCTTCGAGCTGTGCGAGTCCGCGCCCGTGCCCGGCAAAGAGGAATACCTGGATTCCGAGAAGTACGAGCTGCGTCCGCGCGACTGGCGCCAGCCCGGCAACATCCGCGCCGAGATCGCGCGCCTGAACCAGATCCGCCGGGCCAACCCGGCCTTGCAGACGCATCGCGGGCTGACCGCGTTGCGCAGCGGCAACGACCGCGTCCTGGCCTTCGTCAAAGCCACGCCCGGGCTGGGCAACGTGGTGCTGACCGTCGTCAGCCTGGACCCCTTCCAACCGCAGACGTCCTATCTGGAGGTGCCGTTCTGGTTGTTCGGCGACGCCAGGCCCGCCCATCTTGAAGTCGAAGACCTGTTGACGGACACCCACGAGACCTGGCGCGACGCGACGCGCACCGTGACGCTGTCCCCCGACCAACCCTATCGCGTCTGGCGGCTGTCCCTGCATGGTTGACGCCCGGAGCCCACGATGATCAGTGAAACCAATCCCATCAAGGATGACGGCCTTTGGTACAAGGACGCCGTTATCTATCAGCTGCATGTGAAGTCGTTCTTCGACTCGAATGACGACGGGGTGGGAGACGTGCCCGGCCTGATCATGAAGTTGGATTACATCGCCAGCCTGGGCGTGAACACGATCTGGCTGCTGCCGTTCTACCCGTCGCCCCGGCGCGACGACGGCTACGACATCGCGGACTATCGCGGCGTGCATCCCGACTACGGCACGGTGGCCGATGTGCGCAAGCTGATCCGGGAAGCCCACGCGCGGGGGCTGCGCGTCATTACCGAACTGGTGGTCAACCACACGTCGGACCAGCACCGCTGGTTTCAGCGGGCGCGCACCTCGCGCCCGGGATCGGCGGCGCGCAACTTCTACGTATGGTCCGACAACGACAAGGCCTATGCCGGCACGCGCATCATCTTCTGCGACACGGAAAAGTCCAACTGGACGTGGGACCCCGAGGCCAACGCCTACTTCTGGCATCGCTTCTATTCCCATCAGCCCGACCTGAACTACGACAACCCGCAGGTGCTCAAGGAAGTGCTGTCCGTCATGCGCTACTGGCTGGACATGGGCGTGGACGGGTTGCGGCTGGATGCCGTGCCGTACCTGGTGGAACGCGAAGGCACCAACAACGAAAACCTGCCAGAAACGCATCAGGTGCTGAAACAGATACGCGCCGTGATCGACCAGGAATACCCGGGCCGGCTGTTGTTGGCCGAAGCGAACCAGTGGCCGGAAGACGCGCAGGAATATTTTGGCGCGGGCGACGAATGCCATATGTCGTTCCACTTTCCGCTGATGCCGCGCATGTACATGGCCATCGCGCAGGAAGACCGCTTTCCGATCACCGACATCATCCGCCAGACGCCGGATATTCCGGACACCTGCCAATGGGCCATTTTCCTGCGCAACCATGACGAGCTGACGCTGGAAATGGTGACCAGCCGCGAACGCGATTACCTGTGGAGCGTGTACGCCGCCGATCCGCGCGCGCGCATCAACCTGGGCATCCGCCGCCGGCTGGCGCCCCTGCTGGAACGCGACCGCCGCCGCGTCGAACTGATGAACAGCCTGCTCTTGTCCATGCCCGGCACGCCGGTGCTGTACTACGGCGACGAGTTGGGCATGGGCGACAACGTGCACCTGGGCGACCGCGACGGCGTACGCACGCCGATGCAGTGGTCGCCGGACCGCAACGGCGGCTTTTCGCGCGCCGATCCCGAGCGCCTGCCCCTGCCCGTCTTGATGGGGCCGCTGTACGGCTACGAAGCGGTCAACGTCGAAGCCCAGCAACGCGACCCGCATTCGCTGCTGAACTGGACGCGCCGCATGTTGGCGCAGCGCCGCCAGACGCACGCGTTTGGCCGGGGCACGCTGCGCTTCATCCAGGCCGGCAACCGCAAGATCCTGGCTTACCTGCGGCAGTGGAACGACACCACCATCCTGTGCGTGGCCAACCTGTCGAACGCGGCGCAGCCCGTGGAACTGCCGTTGCAGGAATTCAACGGCCGCGTGCCGGTGGAAATGCTGGGCGGCACGCCGTTTCCAGCCATCGGTGAATTGCCCTACCTGCTGACCTTGCCGCCCTACGGCTTTTACTGGATGGACCTGAGCATGGACGCCGCGCCGCCGGGATGGCACGCCAGCGGCCCGGCCCAGATGCCCGAGCTGACGACGCTGGTGTTGAAGTCGCGCGGTGGCGCCGCGTTGACGGACTCGTCGCGCAATGTGCTGGAAAACGAAGTACTGCCCGAGTACCTGGCGCGCCAGCGTTGGTTCCCGGGGTCGAAGGCGCCGTCGCGCGCGCGCCTGGCCTACGCCACGCCCTTTGCCGCCACCAGCGCCGGCACGCGCGCCGGCAGCAGCGCGGGCGGCGAGTACTACTGGGCCGAAGTGGAACCCGAAGACGGCATTGACGACGGCCTGCGCGTGCAAGCCCCGTTCGTGCTGGTGTGGGACGAGACCGCCCAGGTGCAATACCCCATCGCGCGGGTGCGGCGCGGCCCGGAAGTGGGCACGCTGGCCGACGCCTTCCTGCAACCCGGCTTCGTGCTGGGCGTGATCGACGCGCTGCGCGCCAAGCAGGAACTGGACGGACGCGACGGCGGCAAGCCGGGCGACAAGCCGGGCGTCATCCGCTACCTGCCCGAGCCCGGGCTGGGCGATGTCGACTTTGGCACGGAACCCGAATTGCAGTGGATCCGCGCCGAGCAATCCAATAGCTCGGTGATCGTGGGCAGCCAGGCCATCCTGAAGCTGATCCGCAATGTGAAGCCCGGCGTGTCGCCAGAAGTCGAGGTGTCGCGCCATCTGACGCGCGCCGGCTACGCCAACATTCCGGCATTGCTGGGTGAAGTGGTGCGGGTGGACGCCGACGGCGTGCCGCACACGCTGGCGGTCATGCATGCCTTCGTCAACAACGAGGGCGACGCCTGGACGTGGACCCTGGACTACCTGAAGCGGACCCTGGGCGCCGCCATGCTGGGCGGCAACAGCCCCGAGGAATTCGAGGCCAGCCTGGAGGGCTACACGGTCATGGCCGGCACCATCGGCCGCCGTCTGGCCGAGCTGCACAACGCGCTGGCGCAAGCCACGGATGACCCGGCCTTTCCGGTGCAGACGGCCACCGCCGACGATGCCCAGGCGCACGCCACGCGCATCGCCGCGCAGCTGGACCGCGCCGACGAGGACCTGCGCGCGGTGATGGACCGCCTGGAGGCGCCGTCGCACGCTTGCGCGCAATGGCTGTTTGAACATCGCGACCGGCTGCGCAAACAGGTGGACACGATGGCGCAGGCTTTGGTGGGCGCGCCGCTGATTCGCGTGCATGGCGACTTCCACCTGGGTCAGGTGCTGGTGGCGCAGACCGACGCCTACCTGATCGACTTCGAAGGCGAACCGATCCAGACGCTGGAAGCCCGGCGCAACATCACCACGCCGTACAAGGACGTGGCCGGCATGCTGCGTTCGTTCGATTACGCCGCCGCGTCCGTGGCGCGATCTGACCCGATGGGCGGCGCGCCCACCGACGCCAACGCCGGGGCCGCCGATTCGCCCGCCGCGCCCGGCGTGCCGCAGGATCTGCGTGACACGTTGCTGGCGCGCTTCGGATCGCGCGCGGCCGAGGCCTTCTTGCAGGGCTACCAGGAAGCCGCGTCCACCGCCATTGCTTTGCCCGGCGCGCAGGAAGACACCCTGCTCAAGCTGGCACAGCTGGAAAAAGCCGCCTACGAGGTCAGCTACGAAGCGGCGCACCGGCCGGACTGGATTTCTATTCCGCTGTGCGCCCTGACGGGTCTGGCACGAGAACTCTTGCAAGATGCGGCGATCAGCGCCGAGGAAAAAACACGATGAGCGTTCCTGACAACGGCGGCTTGCCGCCGTCTTCCACCCCCGCCGGCCGGGTTGACGCGGCCACGTTACAAGCCTTGGCCGGGGGCCAGCACGCCGACCCGTTCGCCGTGCTGGGGCCGCATGACGGCGCCGTACGCGCGCTGTTGCCCGGCGCCGGCGCGGTGGCTGTAATCAGCGCCGACGGCACCCGCACACCGCTGCAAGAACAGGCACATGGCCTGTATACCGGCGCCGCACCCGGCGCCCGACCCGGCGACCCGGCTTCGTATCAGTTGGCCATCCAGTGGCCAGGCACGGAACAGGTGACGGCGGACCCGTATGCCTTCGGACCGGTGCTATCGGACGCCGACCTGGGCGCCTTGTCCAGCGGAGACTGGCGCGCGGCGTTGGACCTGCTGGGCGCGCGCCTGGTGGAAATGAACGGCGTGCCCGGCCTGCGCTGCGCGGTCTGGGCGCCCAACGCACGCCGCGTCGCGGTGGTGGGCGATTTCAATAGTTGGGACAGCCGCCGGCACCCCATGCGCCTGCGCCACGCCGCGGGCGTGTGGGAACTGTTCATTCCCGGCGTGTGCGCGGGCGATTGCTACAAGTTCGCCATCACCGATACCGCGGGCGCCATCGTGTTCAAGGCCGACCCCATGGCGCGGCGGGCCCAGGCGGCACCCGCGACCGCCTCGGTGGTGGACGACCCCACGCCCCACGTCTGGACAGACGAAGGCTGGATGCAATCGCGCGGCGCGCGTCAGCAGCCCGACGCGCCCATTTCGATTTACGAAGTGCAGGCCGGCTCGTGGGTGGCCGCCGACAACGAGCGCTGCGTATGGGACCAGCTTGCCGACAAGCTGCCCGCCTACGCGCACGCCATGGGCTTCACCCATGTCGAGCTGATGCCCATCATGGAATATCCGTTCGGCGGGTCCTGGGGTTACCAGCCGCTGGGCATGTTCGCGCCGTCGGCGCGCTTCGGCCCGCCCGCCGCTTTCGCCCGCTTCGTGGACCGCTGCCACGCCGTGGGCGTCGGGGTGATCCTGGACTGGGTGCCCGCGCACTTCCCGAACGATGCGCACGGGCTGGCGCGCTTTGACGGCACGCCGCTGTACGAATACGCCGACCCGCGCGAAGGCTATCACCCCGACTGGAACACGCTGGTCTACAACCTGGGCCGCACCGAAGTCAAAGCCTTCATGATTGCCAGCGCGGTGCACTGGCTGCGCCAATTCCATATCGACGGCCTGCGCGTGGACGCCGTGGCATCGATGCTGTACCGAGACTACAGCCGCCAGCCCGGCGAGTGGATCCCCAACGTGTATGGCGGCCGCGAGAACCTGGAAGCCGTGGCCTTCCTGCGCGACTTGAACACGACCGTGCGCCAGGAAGCGCCGGACGCCATCGTGGTGGCCGAAGAGTCCACCGCGTGGCCCGGCGTGACCGCGCCGGTGTCCGAAGGCGGCCTGGGCTTTCACTACAAATGGAATATGGGGTGGATGCACGACACGCTGCGCTACATGCAGGAAGACCCCGTCTATCGCAAGTACCACCACCACGACATCACTTTCGGCATGGCCTACGCCTATTCCGAACGTTTCATCCTGCCGCTATCGCATGACGAAGTGGTGCACGGCAAGGGTTCGCTGCTGAACAAGATGCCGGGCGACCACGGCACCAAGCTGGCCAACCTGCGCGCCTACCTGGGCTTTATGTGGGCGCATCCCGGCAAGAAGCTGCTGTTCATGGGCGGCGAACTGGCGCAACCGGCCGAATGGAATCACGACGCCACCATCAACTGGAGCCTGCTGGACGACGCCGGCCACAAAGGCGTGCAGCGCCTGGTGGCCGACTTGAACCGGGTGTACCGCGATTCGCCCGCGCTGCACGAAATGGACGCCCGGCCCGAAGGCTTCGCCTGGCTGGTCATGGACGACGCCGACAACAGCGTGGCCGCGTTCCTGCGCCGCAGCGGCACGTCGACCATGCTGGCCATCTGCAATTTCACCCCCGTCACCCGCCACGGCTACCGCGTCGGCGTGCCGCTGGCGGGGCGCTGGGCCGAAACGCTGAACACCGACGCCGGTTGGTATGGCGGCTCGGGCCAAGGCAACCAGGGCGCGGCGCAGTCCGCCGACCAGCCCGCTCACGGCCACGCGCAATCCCTGTCGCTGACGCTACCTCCTCTTGCCACCTTGTTCTTCACGCACGAAGGCTGAATCCATGGACCCCACTCAGTTCACCCGCCTTACCTCCGGCAAGCCGTATCCGCTGGGCGCCGTCAGCGACGGCTTGGGCGTGAATTTCGCCGTGTTCTCGGCCAACGCCACCCGCATCGAACTGTGCGTGTTCGATGCGCGCGGCCGCAAAGAACTACGACGCTTCGACCTGCCGGAATGTACCGACGAAATCTGGCACGGCTACCTGCCCGACGCCCAGCCCGGTTTGATCTACGGCTATCGCGCCCATGGGCCGTACGACCCGCGCAACGGCCACCGCTTCAACCCGCACAAGCTGCTGCTGGACCCCTACGCCCGCCAACTGACCGGCCCCGTCAGCTGGAGCGATGCGCTGTTCGGATACCGCCTGAACCACGCGCGCGGCGACTTGTCGATGGACCGCCGCGACAGCGCGCCGGCCATGGCCAAGGCGGTGGTGACCGAAGACGTGCCCTTTAACTGGGGCAACAGCAAGGCGCCCGACACGCCGTGGACCGACACCACGATCTACGAAGTGCATCTGCGCGGCGTGTCGATGCAGCGCGAGGACCTGCGCCCGCCGCTGCGCGGCACCTGCGCCGCGCTGGCGGACCCGCGCTTTATTGAACACCTGCACCGCCTGGGCGTCACCGCCGTCGAACTGCTGCCCGTGCACGCCTTCCTGCAAGACCGCTTCCTGCTGGAACGCGGCCTGCGCAACTACTGGGGCTACAACACGCTGTCGTTCTTCGCGCCGGAACCCACCTACCTGCAACGCGGCCCCAACGACTTGCGCCAGGCCGTGCGGCGCCTGCATGCGGCCGGGTTGGAGGTGATACTGGACGTGGTCTACAACCACACCTGCGAAGGCAGCGAACTGGGCCCCACCCTGTCGTGGCGCGGCCTGGATAACGCCAGCTACTACCGCCTGATGCCGGGCGAAGAACGCTACTACATCAACGATACGGGCTGCGGCAACACCGTCAACCTGTCGCACCCGCGCGTGCTTCAGATGGTCACCGATTCACTGCGCTACTGGACGCAATCCTATGGCGTGGACGGCTTTCGCTTCGACCTGGGCGTGACGCTGGGCCGCGAGGGCACGGGCTTTGACCCGGGCTCCGGCTTTTTTGACGCCCTGTTGCAGGACCCGGTGCTGGCCGGCGTCAAGCTCATTTCGGAGCCCTGGGACATCGGCCCCGACGGCTATCAACTGGGCAGCCACCCGCCCGGCATGGCGGAATGGAACGACCGCTACCGCGACACCGTGCGCCGCTATTGGCGCGGCGACGAAGGCATGCGCGGCGACATGGCCGCGCGCCTGTGCGGCTCGCGCGATATCTTCGACCGCCGCCACCGCCGTCCCTGGGCCAGCGTCAACTTCATCGCATCGCACGACGGCTTCACCACGCAGGATGTCGTCAGCTACGACGGCAGCCACAACGAAGGCAACGGCGAAGGCGGCAACGACGGCCATTCGGAAAACTACAGCCACAACTGGGGCGCCGAAGGCCCGACCGATGACGCCGCCATCCTGGAAACCCGCAGCCGCGTGCAACGCGCGCTGCTGGCGACGCTGTTCCTGTCGGACGGCACGCCGATGATGTTGGCCGGCGACGAATTCGGCAACAGCCAGGACGGCAACAACAACGCCTATTGCCAGGACAACCCCGTGTCGTGGCTGGACTGGACGCAGGCGCAAAGCGACGAAGGCCGTGCGTTAAGCACGTTCGTCGCCCGCGCGGTCGCATTGCGACGCGACCACCCCAGCCTGCGCGCCGCCCGCTTTGGCGACGCGGCCCGCGAAGTGTGCCCCGGCGTCAGCGCCATTGGCTGGTTCGACACGCATGGCGGCCCCATCGACCAGGGGGCCTGGGACGACCCGCAACAACGCACGATGGCGCTGCGGCGCGCGGCGCTGCGCGAGGACGGCAGCGCGGACATCACCTTGCTGTTGATGAACCCCGGTGCCGAACCCGCCACCTTCGCCCTGCCCGAACCTGGCCAGGCGTGGCTGCGGGAGCTGGATTCGGCCACGCAAGTGCCCGCCGCGCCCGTTACCGAAAACGAAATCACCGTACAGGCGCACAGCCTTGTCCTGCTGTCTGCCACCTGCATCTCCGGAAATGCATCATGACCGTGTTGCCCGAACCGTATACCCACGGCGCGCTGCCGCTGCCCGATGGCCGCACGCGCTTTCGCCTGTGGGCACCATCCGCCCCGCCCGACCTGGCGCTGGTCATTTCCGGCCGTGATCCCATCCCCTTGCACCCCGAGGCCGATGGCTTTGTGCAGGTCGACGTCGATTGCGCGGCGGGAACGCGCTATCAATACGGCCTGGGCGAAGGCTTGCTGGCGCCCGACCCGGCTTCGCGCCTGCAAGACGGCGACGTGCACGACGCCAGCGTGGTGGTGGGCGCGGACACCTATCCGTGGCAGCACCCCTCATGGATGGGTCGGCCGTGGCGCGAAGCCGTTATCTACGAAGCACACGCCGGCCTGGCGGGCGGCTTTGCGGGGCTGACAAAAAAGCTGCCCGAGCTGGCCGACGTGGGCTTCACGGTGATTGAGCTGATGCCGATTGCCGACTTTCCCGGTCCGCGCAACTGGGGCTACGACGGCGTGCTGCCGTATGCGCCGGACACCGCTTACGGCACGCCGGACGACCTGAAGCAGCTGATCGACACGGCGCACGGGCTGGGGCTGTGCGTGATGCTGGACGTGGTCTACAACCACTTCGGCCCGGACGGCAATTACCTGTCCCAGTACGCCGCCCCGTTCTTTCGGGATGACGTGGCCACCCCCTGGGGCTCGGCCATCGATTTTCGCCAGCCCCCCGTGCGCCGCTACTTCGAAGAAAACGCGTTGTACTGGCTGACGGAATACCGCTTTGACGGCCTGCGCCTGGACGCGGTGCACGCCATCCCCGACCCGGAATGGCTGGTGGAACTGGCGCGCTTTGTTCGGGGCCAGATTCCCGCGCAGCGCCACATCCATCTGGTGCTGGAAAACGACGACAACCGCGCCAGCCTGCTGACCGACGGCTACGACGCCCAGTGGAACGACGACGCGCATCACGTGCTGCACCACCTGCTGACGGGGGAATCGCGCGGCTACTACGCCGACTACGCAAACCGCCCGGCCCAGGCCTTGGCGCGCTGCCTGGGCGAAGGCTGGGTCTACCAGGGCCAGCCGTCGCCCTACCGCCAGGGCGCCGCCCGGGGCGAACCCAGCGGCCACCTGTCGCCCACGTCTTTCGTGCTGTTCCTGCAAAACCATGACCAGACCGGCAACCGCGCGCGCGGTGAACGGCTGACCCTTTTGGCCGAAACCACGGAACGGCTGCGCGCCGGCGTCGTGCTGCAACTGCTGGCCCCGCAGATTCCGCTGGTGTTCATGGGCGAAGAAGCCGGCAGCCGCGCCCCGTTCCTGTACTTCACCAGCCATACCGACCCGGCCCTGGCCACGGCGGTACGCGAAGGCCGCCAGCGGGAATTCGCCGCGTTTCCCGAGTTTTCGGGCGCAAACAGCGACGCCGTGCCGGACCCCAACGCCGAAACCACCTGGGACCAGAGCAACCCCTGGAGCGCACAGGCCAGCCCCGACGCGCAGCAGTGGCGCGATCTGTACCGCGCGCTGCTGGACATGCGCCAGCGCGTGATCGCACCGCGCCTGGACGGCGCCAAGACCGTGTTCGCGCGTGCCGTCGGCGAGCACAGCGTGCATGCCAAGTGGCGTCTTGCCGACGGCGCGCTGCTGTCCGCGTACGTCAACCTCGGCCCCGTGCCGGAGGCGCTGCCGCGTCAACAAGCGTCGGCCGCGCCCTTGTTCTCGGCGCTGCTATTTGAGTCGCGCGCGGGCGCGTTCGACGCGTTGTGCCAGGGCAACCTGTGCTCGGAAAGCACGGTGTGGCTGCTGGAGGAACCCGCATGAGCGCCGACGCCCCCGCCGGGCTATCGGAGTTGGCGGCCGACGCCGGTATCGCGGAACACTGGACGGACGCGGACAAGCGCCCGCAACGCGTGTCGGCCGACACGCTGCGCGCCCTGCTGGCCGCCATGGACCTGCCCGCCGAATCAGAGGCTGACATCCGCGTCAGCCGGCAACGGTTGGCCGACATGCAAGCGCGGTCACGCCTGCCCGCGATGCTGATCGCCGTTACCGAGGAAGCGGTGTTCCTGCCCCGCGACTGCGCGGGCGCGTATCGGATCGAGCCGCCAGCGGGGCCCGCCATCACCGGCCAGACAACCGACCAGAACACCGCGCAACGCGCGGACCCACGCACAGGCCAACGCGCAGGCCAACCTACGCAGGCTGGCGGCACCGCGCCGATGTTGCGCGCCCCCTCGACCCCGGGTTACTACACGCTGCACACGGCCGGCGGCGTGACGACGCTTGCCGTCGCGCCCCGCCGAGCGCCCGGGCTGAACGAGCTGCTGCAAGAGAAAGACGCCCGCGCCTGGGGCCTGGCGGTGCAGGTCTACAGCCTGCGCCGGCCCAACCCGGACCCCACGCAGGCCACGCACGGCTTTGGCGACTTTGGCGCCCTGCGCGACCTGGCTCAGGCAGCCGGCAATGCGGGTGCGGACGCGCTGGCGATCAGCCCGGTGCACGCCATGTTTGCCGCCGACCCGGCACAGTGCAGCCCGTATTCGCCGTCCAGCCGCCTGTTCTTGAACGCCTTGTACGCCGATCCCGCCGCCGTCCTGGGCGCCGACGCCGTACGTGATGCCCTGGCGGGGATGACGCACACGCGCTTGCGCTCGCTGGATGCCCAGCCCTTGATCGATTGGCCCGCGGCCGCCGGTTTCCGGCAACAGCTGCTGCGCCGCCTGCATGACCGTTTCGCCGTGGCGGCGGGCGACGAGCAGCGCCGCGCCTACGACGCCTTCCGTAACGCCGGCGGGCAGGACCTGCGCGACCACGCGCTGTTTGAAGCGCTGCACGCGGCGCACAGTCTGGAGGCGGGCACGCCCGTGCCGTGGACGCAATGGCCCGCCGCTCTGCGCGACCCGCGCTCATCGGCCGCGCAGCAGTTCGCCGCGCAGCACGCCCAAGAGGTGGACGCGCATGCGTTCGCCCAGTGGCTGGCCTCGGCCAGCCTGAAGCAGGCGCAGCGTGCCGGCCGCGACGCGGGCATGCGCGTGGGCATCGTGGCGGACCTGGCGGTGGGCGCAAGCCCGCTGGGCAGCCACGCATGGAGCCGCCAGGCCGACCTGGTCAAGCGCGCCAGCGTGGGCGCGCCGCCCGATATCTACAACCCGCTGGGCCAGGGCTGGGGGCTGACCGCGCTGTCCCCTGCCGCCTTGCAGGAATCCGGCTATTCAGCCTTCCTGGCGATGCTGCGGGCCAGTCTGTCGCACGCGGGCGGCCTGCGCATCGACCACATCCTGGGCATGGCCCGGATGTGGCTGATCCCGGATGGCGCCGGTCCGCAAGATGGTGGCTACGTGCGCTATCCGCTGCGCCAGCTGCTGCGCTTGACGGCCCTGGAAGCGTGGCTGCATCGCGCGCTGATCGTGGGCGAGAACCTGGGCACGGTGCCGGAAGGCTTTGACGCGCTGCTGGAAGAACACGGCGTGCTCGGCATGGACGTACTGTGGTTCATGCGCGCCTCTGCCACGGCGGATAGTCCCGACCCGGCCGCCGCTTCCGCAACGTCCGCCGGTTCGGACGCTGCCGCCGGTTCCGACACGCCCAGCCCCCCCTCTGAACCCCCGGCCTTCCTGTCCCCTACGGAATGGCCCAAACACGCTGTTGCCATGACCACGACTCATGATTTGCCCACGCTGGAAGGCTGGTGGCACGCCCAGGACATCCTGTGGCGTTCCCGCTTGAATCTGCTAGGCCCCGGCCAGGAAGAAGCCGCCCAACGAGCCGACCGCCTGGAAGAACGCGCCACGCTGTGGCGTTCGGTGCAGGCCTCGTCGCCCACGGCCTCGACGCGGCCCCTGCCCCGCCAGACGCCCAGCGCGGAACTGCTGGGTTTTGTGGCCGCCACGCCCTGCCCGCTGATGCTGGTTACGCTGGAAGACCTGACCGGTCAGCTGGATCAGCCCAACCTGCCCGGCACCATCGACCAGCATCCCAACTGGCGCCAGCGGGCGCCGTTGTCGGTCAACGATTGCCTGACGGCGCACACCAGCCAGGCGCGGCTGCGCCCGGTGCGCGCACTGCGGGGCCGCTCATGAAGCCCGTCGCCCCGCCCATCGCCCCCAGCATTCCCCGCGCCACCGCCCGCCTGCAATTGCACGCCGACTTCACGTTGGACGACGCCCGCCGGCAGCTTCCCTACTACGCCGCGTTGGGGGTCAGCCACCTGTACCTGTCGCCCATCACCCAGGCCAAGGCGGGCTCGACCCACGGCTATGACGTTATCGACCACGAGCGTGTCAGCGCCGACCTGGGCGGTGAAAGCGCGCTGCGCGAACTCGCCGACGCGGCGCGCGCCCACGGCATGGGCCTGATTGCCGATATCGTGCCCAACCACATGGCCGCGCATGCGTCCAACGCCTGGTGGGCCGACATGTTGCGGCTGGGCCGGCAAAGCACGCACGCCGGCACCTTCGACATCAACTGGGACGCGCCCGACCCCCTGCTGCGCGGCAAGGTGCTGCTGCCCGTGCTGCCCGAGCCGTACAGCGAAACCTTGGCGGCGGGCGGCATCCGGCTGGTGCACGATGCGCAATCGGGCACCAGCCATATCGAAGCCGGCGGCCAGCAACTGCCCTTGGCGCCCGGCTCGGCCACCGGCGACCCGGCCACCTTGTGCGCCGCCTGCGACCCCGACACCGCGGCGGGCCAGGCGCGCCTGCACGCCTTGCTGGAACGCCAGCATTACCGGCTGGCCTGGTGGCGCACCGCGCCCGACCTCATCAACTGGCGCCGCTTCTTTGAGATCAGCGAGCTGGTGGGTGTGCGCGTGGAAGACGAGGCCGTGTTCAACGCCGTGCATGCGCTGGTGCTGCGCTTGTACCGCGAAGGCGTGCTTGACGGCTTGCGCATCGACCATATCGACGGTCTGGCCAGCCCCGGCGCGTATCTGCGCCGCTTGCGCCGCGCCATGCGCGAGGCGGACGACGCCCGCAGCCAGGCCGGCCTGCCCGGCGAAGGCTATCTGGTCATTGAAAAGATCCTGGCGGACGACGAAGCGCTGGAACCGCATTGGCCCACCCACGGCACCACGGGCTACGACTTCATGGATCAGGTGGGCGCGCTGCTGCATGCGCCCCAGGCCCAGGCGCCGCTGGAACAGTTCTGGGCCAGCCTGAGCCGCGACCCGCGCGACGCCCCGGCCCAACTGCGCGACGCCCGCCACCGCATGCTGGCCCGCCACTTCCCCAGCGAGCGCCAGGCGCTGGTGGCGGCGCTGGCACGCATCGCACACAGGGACGCGCGTACCCGCGATTGGACCCAGCCCGCCATCGACCGCGTCCTGACGGCGTTACTGGCGGCATTCCCGGTGTACCGCACCTATGCAGAGGACGGCGGCCGCAGCCCCGCCGATACGCACTGGTGCCGCATCGCGCTGGACCAGGCGCGCTTGGCGCTGGGCGACGCGTCGGCCGACCTGCGCCTGCTGGACCAGTTGGACCAATGGTTGGGCGGTGGCACGCCGCCGTCCGGCTCCACGACGGCCCCAACGGCCGCAAACCCCGGCGCCGATTCGACGGACACTGCCGACTCCCAGGAAGCCGAGGCGCGCACGCTGGCCTTGCGCCGCTTCCAGCAACTGACGCCCCCGCTGGCCGCCAAAGCCCTGGAAGACACGCTGTTCTACCGACGCGGCCCGCTGTTGTCCCGCAACGAAGTGGGCTCCAGCCCAACGCGGTTCACGTTGCCGCTTGAAGAGTTCCATGCGCTATGCGCGGCGCGTGCGGGCACGCATCCGCATGCCATGCTGGCCACCGCCACCCACGACCACAAGCGTGGCGAAGACACGCGCGCCCGGCTGGCCGTGCTGTCTGAAATCCCCGAGGACTGGCGCCGCACCGCGGACGGCTGGATTGCGCGGCTGGCCCCGCCCGGGGCGCCTACGCCCGCCGACCGCTACCTGCTTTTGCAAAGCCTGGTGGGCGCGTGGCCGCTATCGTTGTCGCCCGACCGGCTAAGCGAACAGCCCGAGGCCGTGGCGGAGTTTCTAGGCCGCATCGCGCAGTGGCAGGAAAAATCCCTGCGCGAAGCCAAGCTGCACACCAGCTGGACTGACCCGAACGCCGACTACGAGCGCGCTGCCCGGCAATGCATCGAGGCCTTGCAACAGCCCGGCGACGGCCAGGCGTTGCTGCGAGACATCGGCAGTTGGGCGCTGAAAATCGCGCCGGCGGGCCTGGTGAACAGCCTGACCCAGACGGTGCTGCGCAACACAGTGCCCGGCGTGCCCGATCTTTACCAAGGCGCGGACCTGTGGGACTTCAGCCTGGTCGACCCCGACAACCGCCGCCCCGTGGACTACGCAGAGCGGGCGGCCTTGCTGGCCGAATCCGATCCGTCCGGCGCCTCGGACCGCGATGCAACGGACGCCACCACGCCGTTGCGGGACCACGCGGCCACGAGCGTCCAGGCGGGGGACGTTGACACGCCCATCCCCACCGACGCTCGGGCATGGCGCAGCGGCGCCATCAAGCAGTCGCTCATCCAACGTGCGCTGGCGCTGCGGGCACGCTACCCCGACGTCTTCCGCGTGGGCGACTACACGCCCCTTGCCGCGCACGGCCCGCGCGCGGCTCACGTCATTGCCTACCTGCGCCGCCATGACGGCCGCTGCGTGCTGGTCGTGGCGCCCAGGCTGTGCGCCATGGCCTTGGCGGGATACGCCCAGGGCAAACCAGCGCAAGCGGCGGATTTTTGGGCGGGCACGCGCGTGGTGCTACCAGCCGACGTGGACGCGGACCTGGACGCCTTGCGCGACGTGCTCTTCGGCCGCCGTCCCAGCGTGAACACGGCCGGTGAACTTGCGCTGGACCAACTGCTGCGAGACGGGCCGGTGGCGCTGCTGGCGACGGAGTAGCGTCCCAGCGCGTCCACGCTTAGTACTGGTATCGCATCGTCACCATGGCGCTGCGCCCAGCCCCCCACGCGCCCTGGCTGTAGAAACCGACCTGGCTGTAGTACTTGCGGTCAAACAGGTTGTTCACGTTCAGCTGTGCCGACAAGTTGCGGTTGAAGCGGTAGCGGGCCATCAGGTTGGTGATGGCGTAGCTGCCCTGCCCCACGCGTTCGTCGCCATTGGGGCCGCTGGCGATGGTGTAGACGCCGCTTTGCCAGTTCACCCCACCGCCCACCGTCAGCCGGTTCCAGTCGCCCGGCAGCTGGTAGGTGGTGAAGACGCGCACCAGCGTGCGCGGCTGGTCCGTCTGGATGGCCGCGCCGTCGCCGTCGCGCGCCGTCCAATGCGACCAGCCCGCCGCCAGGTTCCAGCCCGGCGTGACTTCTCCGGACACTTCCAGGTCAAAGCCCCGGCTGCGCGTTCCTTGTGCGGCCCGATAAGCCTGGTTGATGGAACCCGGCACCAGGTAACCCGGGTCGGTTTGCGCCACGTTGTCCTGCTCGACCTGGAACACCGCCGCGCTGGCGTTCAGGCGGCCTTCCAGGAATTCGCCCTTGACGCCGGCCTCGTAGGATTTGCCTTCCAGCGGGTCCAGCCAGCCGCCGTTGCGGTCCTGGTAGCTTTGCGGATTGAAGATGCCGGTGTAGCTGACGTAGGCGGTGTAGTTGTCGTTGATGTCGTACAGCAGCCCGGCGTAGGGCGTGAACGCGTTCTTGTCGAACGCGGTGTGGTCGCCGCCGCCAAAGCCGACCGAATCCGTCTTCCAGGTGCTGTAGCGGCCGCCCACGATCAGCTTCAATGGGTCAGCCAGGTTCAAGCGCAGCGCACCGTACCAGCCCGTCTGCTTGGTGGTGTAGCGGCTGGCCGTCACCGCCGTGTCGCTCCAGTCGGGTTCCGGATACGAACCGTTCCAGTCAAAGAAGTTGCCCACCGGCGCGGCGTTCAAGCCTGCGCGGTAATCAAAGTCGGCGTACTGGCGGGTGAAGCTGGCGCCCACCACGGCTTCGTGGCGGCGTCCAAAGGCGGTGAACGGGCCGGTGGCCTTCACGTCCAGGCTGTTCTGCTTGCGGTCGCCCAGGTACCACGACGGCGATCCGTTTACGCCCAAGCCGGTTTCGCGGTCGGGCCAGCCGTACAGATAGAGCAGCTTGCCATCCATTTCGTGCTTGGAATGAGATGCCACCGCCTGCACGCGCCAATCATTGTCAAAGCGATGTTCCAGGCTGGCGAAACCGCCGGTCGTGGTGCTGGCCCAGGAACTCCAGTCGGCGCCGGTGTTCAGCGACCGCTTCCAATCCGTGCGGCCGCCGTCCGCGTACCACAGCGGAAAGCCGCCCCAACTGCTGCCCCTGGGCTCGTTGTCCTGATAGTTCAAGCCCGCGCTGAAGGTGGTGCGCGAGGTCAGGTCGGCGTCCACCACGCCGTAGAACACCTTTTTCTGGCTCTTGTAGTCGTCCAGATAAGAGTGGTTGTCCTGGTAGGCGGACACGATGCGGCCGCGCACGCTACCGTCCTTGTTCAGCGGCGTGGACAGGTCCAGCGTGCCGCGATAGGTGTCCCAGCTGCCGGCGCTGACGCTGATGTCGGCCTTGAATTCGCGGCTGATGGCGTGCTTGCGCACCAGGTTGATGGACGCCGACGGATTGCCCGCGCCGGTCAGCAGCCCGGTGGCGCCGCGCACGACTTCCACGCGGTCGTAGATGATGGTGTCCATTGACGATTCGCCCGCGGCATAGCCGCTATCGAAGCCGGTGGGTACGCCGTCGTACAGGTAGTTGCTGATGGCGAATCCGCGCGAACTGAACGAATAGCGCTCGCTGTCGTAGTTCTGAACCGCGATGCCCGGCGTGCCGGCCATGACGTCGGCCAGCGAACGCATGTCTTCGTCTTCCATGCGCTGGCGCGTCACCACGGTGACCGACTGCGGCGTCTCGCGCAGCGTCAGGGGCATGCCCGTACCGGCCGCCGTGGCTCGGGGCGTGTAGGATCCCGTCCCTTCCGTGGTGGTGGGATCGCCGTCGCCCACCACCTGCACGCTGGGCAAGGTGGCCACGGCGCTGTCCTGCGCCTGGGCCGCCGCGCCGGTGGACGCCAGCGCCATCAGCACCAGGGCCGACGTGGGCCCCAGCCGCCACGCGAAGCGACCAGAAGGGTGAATACGGGGTCTGCCGCCCAGCGGCCTTTGCTCGTGCATGCTGCGTTCCTTTCCTTCTACGGGTTGCATTATGGGAACGAAGTGTAATGCGACTGATTCGCATATCGATTTGCTGTTGTGAAATTACGACTGATTTGTCCCTACGCGCCATGGGTGTAGCCAACGCCCTGCCCGGCGGATCGGCATAATGTCGCTGGCCTCGGCCCCCATTCCAGTCGCTTTCCGTAGGAATTCCTTTCGTGTTCCATGTCTTTACCGGACTGATCAGTCTTTACGTCATCTGGCGTTTCGTCCTGCCTCTGTCGTTGTCCCGCCCTGCCAAGGCGGTGTTGGCCCTGTTGCTGCTGGGCGTGGCCGAGCACCATCTGGTGACGCGCAATTTTTTTGGTTCGATGGCCTCGCCCGAGGTGCCCGCCACCTTGCTGATGGCACTGGGCTGGGCATTTGGCGCCCTGCTGCTGCTGGCCATGCTGCTGTTGCTGCGCGACGTGGTGGGCGTGGTGATCTATGCGTTCTCGCGCGTGCGGGGACACGGTGTGCTGGCCGCGCGCCGCTGGGGCCAAGGGGCGGCGGTGGCGGCCGCGCTGCTGTCGGCCATCGGCGTGTGGCAGGCGGTGCGCGTGCCCGATGTCAAGACGCTGGAAATCGCCCTGCCCAAGCTGCCGCCCGAACTGGACGGCTTTCGGCTGGTGCAACTGACCGACCTGCACGCCAGCCGCCTTCTGGAAGCGCCGTGGATGGAAGCGGTGGTCAAGAAAACCAACGCTTTGAACCCGGACCTGATCGTCATCACTGGGGACCTGGTTGACGGCACCACCGATGCGCGCGCGGCCGATGTGCTGCCGCTGCAAGCCCTGCGCGCGCCGCAGGGCGTCTATGCCATCCCCGGCAACCACGAGTACTACGCCGAATACCAGCGCTGGCTGCCGGCCTTCGAAAAGCTGGGGCTGCGCCTGCTGCTCAATGACCACGTCACGCTGACGCCCAAGGGGCAGCGCCTGGTGCTGGCCGGCGTTACCGACAAGATGGCCGCCGCCTACGACCAGCCCGTGCCGGACGTGGCACGGGCGTTGCAGGGCGTGCCCAAGACCGACCCGGTCATCCTGCTGAGCCATCGCCCCCCGGGCGCCGCGCTGAACGCCCAGGCCGGGGCCGGGCTGCAACTGTCCGGGCATACGCATGGTGGCCAGATCCTGGGACCGCACCTGCTGACGCAGCTGGCCAACGAAGGCTATGTGTCCGGCCTATACCAGGTGAACGGCATGAAGTTGTATGTCAGTAACGGCACCGGGCTGTGGCCGGGCTTTCCGATCCGCCTGGGCCGGCCTTCCGAAATCACGCAGATCGTGCTGCGCGCGCCGGCCCGGGTGGCCGCGCCGTAGGCTGCCTACGCCCGCCCACGTTTCCATGACCTACCTGCTGTGGTCCCTGCCCGCACTGACCGTGATCGTTGCCATCGCCAGCGGGCGAGTCAACACAACGATGGCGGCCGTGCTGGGCCTGTTCACCGCCATTGCGGTTGCGCTAAGCGCCGCGCCCGGCGCTTTCACCGGCGCACAGCTGGCGGTGACGCTGGAACGCGGCGCGTGGATCGGCTGGATCATCACGCCCTACATCCTGGGCGGCTTGCTGTTCTGGCAGATGGCCTCGCCCACGCAGCCGGTGGGGGCCGGCGTTCACCCCCCCGGCGTTCACCCCGCGGAACTGAATGACCCGCTGGCGCGTCGGCGGCGCTTGTTCTTTGCCTGTTTCCTGATCGGCCCATTCGCGGAATCCGCCACGGGTTTTGGCGTGGGCATGCTGGGCACCGTGCTGCTGATTCGTCCGCTGGGCTTGAAGCCCCGCGACATCATGATCTTTGCCCTGTTGAGCCAGACGCTGATCCCATGGGGCGCGATGGGCAGCGGCACCTTGCTGGCATCTGCCTACGCGCGCGTCCCCGCCCCGCAGCTGGCGCTGTACAGCATGGTGGCGGTGGCCTTGCTGATGGCCGTCTGGATGGCACTGTACTGGCGCACGGCGCGCGTTGCGGGGCTGAACGCCGGCGCCGCCGAGCATGTCAGGGAAGCCGGCTGGATCGTCACCGGCCTGGCCTTGCTTTGGGCCGCCACAGCCCTGCTGGGCCCGGAAACGGCGCTGCTGGCCGCCTACGGCCCCTTGATCGTGCTGCGCTTCTTGCTGGTCCGCAGGCCGGATCGCGCCCAGGCGCTGACGGCCGCACGGCGCGCGTTGCCCTACATCCTGGTGATTGCCTGCCTGGTGGCCACGCGCCTGATGCCCACGCTGAATCGCGCGCTGGGTGCCTGGGCCGACATCCGTCCGTTTGCCGACCTGCCCGCCTGGATGCCGTTCCTGCATGCCGGCAGCTGGCTGGTGGCAGGGGCGTTGGCCATGGCGGCCTGGTGGCGCCAACCGGGCGCGTTGGCCGTGCAGGCGCGCGCCGCCTGGCGCACCGGCCGCCACGCCGTCATGTCCGTATTCCTGTTCGCCATGATGGCCGAAGTGCTGGCCGGCGCCGGCATCTCGCAAGCCTATGCCGATGGCCTGTTCGCCGCCTTGCAGGACGGGACCATCCTGATCACGCCCTTGCTGGCCGGCGCCTTCGGCATTTTGGCCAACAGCGGCAACGCGCCGAACAGCCTGTTCATGCCGTCCCAGCTATCATTAGCGCTGCACGCGGGTCTGAACGTGCCGGCAGCGGCAGCGCTGTTACACGTTTCGGGCACGTCGATGGGGTTTTTTTCACCCGTCAGGATGTCAATTGCGGCGGGTTTGGCCCACGGACAGGGGCAAGAACGCAGCGTGTATGTTCTACTACTGCCGTTTGCCCTGGCCGCGTTCGGCATTCTTTTATTCCTGGCACTGCTTGTCGTGCTGTCGGGATAGCCGCCCGAGCGCTGATGCTCACGGCCTCAACCTTTTTTTTGTGTAGCACATGGGACTAGAACAGTTAGCCGCGATCCGGGCCTTGATCATCAAGCAGGCGCCTGAAGAGCCGACCCCCAAGAAAGAAGCGCGCCCGCAAGGCGCAGGCAAAGGCCCCCGCCCACCCGGCGGCGGCAAAGGCCCGCGTCCGCAAGGCGACAAGGGAGCACGCCCGCAAGGCGGCGACAAGAACGCCCGTTCCCAGGGCGGCGACAAGGGCCAGCGGCCGCAGCGCGCCGACCGGCGCGAATCGCCCGTGGATCCGGTCGTGGTCGCTATCTCGCGCTTGCAACGCCAGTTTCCCAAGGCCTTCCCCAAGAATCCCGCGCCGAAGCTGCCGCTGAAGCTGGGCGTGCTGGCGGACCTGGTGCAACATGCCCAGACGCTGCAACTGGACGAAGCCCAGATCAAGGAAGCGGTCAAGACCTGGTGTGATGGCCGCCGCTATTGGGCCAGCATGATCGAGGACGCCCCGCGCGTGGACCTGAACGGCGAACCCTCGGGCGTCGTGACGGCCAACGAAGCCAAGCATGCCAAGCGCATGGCGTCGCGCAGCGCATCCAAGAACGCCGCCGCGCGCAACAAGGCCAAGAAGGCCGAAGCCGCCGCTGCGGATACGGCAGCTGGCGCCGATACGGCAGCAGCCGCTACGGCCGCTACCGGTGACGCCGCGGTGACGGCGCCCGTGACGGCCGACGTTGCGGCGCCGGTGCAAACAGCCCCGCAAGCGCCGGCCGCTGACGCGTCGGCACCGTCTGCTGAAGCTCCGTCCGCCGAGCCGACCTCGCCGTCCGCTGATTCGTCCGCTGATTCGTCCGCTGATTCGTCCGCCGACAAGCCCGCGCAGTCCTGAGTCATACCGCCATCGGGCCACCCCGCCCGGTGACGCCAAAAAGCCCGGCCCGCAACGATCCGTCGCGGGCCGGGCTTTTGCATTCGTGCATGCTTGCCTCAGGCAGCCAGCGCCTGTTCCAGATACCGCATCCCCGTCGGGCTGTACGGCAGCGTCAGCGCCCACTGGTGACCCGCCGCGTCCATCTTCTGCAATGACTTTCGCAGTATCTCGACGATCTTCTCCCCGTGCGCGGGATGAAACGCTTCGTACTGGTATTGCAAAAACACCAGGCACAAGGCGTTTTCCATGGTCTGCACATCGGCATCCTGCTTGATGCCCTGCTTCATCACGATGGTTCTCACGCGGTCGAGCACGTCGTCGGCGTAGCCCGCGTCGCGCAGGATGCCTTCCGCGATGGCGGCATGATGCCGCGCCAGCGCCTTGCGCCACGTCAGGTAACCCACGCGCCCGTCGGGATAGCTCTTGCGGGTGATTTCCCAGCGCCCGATGTGCTGGCAGCGCGAGGCCAGCACCAGCGGTTCAGACGCATCCGGCGCCAGCTTCAACACCCATTCATGCAGCTTTTGCGCCAGGAATAGCTCCTGCGGACAGGTCTCGCCCTGCCAGGCGAACAGATTGGGATCGGTGCCGTTGTACTGGTCAAACCGAAGCAGCGTCTGGTGTAGACGATCATTCATGCGGTGAGTTTCCTGCGTGCGTTGCATTTCCTGGTCGGGCGCCAAGGCGGCCAAAGACGCAACGATCATAGCGCCAAGCCGGCCGCCAGAGGCGTCCGCGTCGCGCAAACCGCATATCGAAACTCGAAAATCATCGTTCATGTGGGCGCGGTGACTGCTTAGGATCTGGGGTTCTTCCTAACGCCCGATGGCGCACCGTGCGCCCTGCTTATCGCCCCATGCCAGATATTTCCCTTCGGGAGCCCCAGGCCCCACCCGTGCGCGTCGCCGTCGACGTGGGCGGTACCTTTACCGACATTGTTCTGGAACGCGACGCCCGCCGCTGGTCCGCCAAGCTGCTGACCACGCCCGACACGCCCGAAACGGCCGTACTGCAAGGCATTGAAGAGCTGCTGGGCGAAGCCGGCTTGCGCTGGCCCGATGTCAGCTTGCTGATCCTGGGCACCACGCTGGCCACCAATGCGCTGATTGAACGCAAGGGCGCGCGCACCGCCTTGCTGACCACGGCGGGCTTTCGGGATCTGGTCGAAATCGGCCTGGAAGACCGCTTCGCGCAGTACGACATTTTTCTGGACAAGCCCCAGCCGCTGGTGCCTCGCCCCTGGCGCCATGGCATCACCGAACGGGTCGACGCGCGCGGGCAGGTGCTGACGCCGCTGGACGAATCGCAGGTCATCGCGCTGGCCCATGAATTGGTCGCCGCGCGTATTGAAAGCGTGGCGGTCTGCCTGCTGCACAGCTACGCCTATCCCGCCCACGAACGCCGCATCCGCGAGCTGTTGCACACCCATGCGCCCGGCCTGTGGGTGTCGCTGTCATCCGACATCTGCGCCGAGATCCGCGAGTATCCGCGCCTGTCCACCGTCAGCGCCAACGCCTATGTGCAGCCGCAGGTGTCCGGCTATCTGCGTCGGCTGAACGACGCGGCCCGCGAACGCGGCTTGCGCGACGAACCCTTTCTGATGACCTCGGGCGGCGCCATCGCCACCCTGCAAACCGGGGTGGAAGAACCCGTGCGCCTGGTGGAGTCCGGCCCGGCGGGCGGCGCCATCCTGGCCCAGCATATCGCCGAGCAGACGGGCTCCGCGCGCGCACTCTCGTTCGACATGGGCGGCACCACCGCCAAGATCTGCTACATCGACGACTTTGAACCCCAGGTCAGCCGCAGCTTTGAATTCGGCCGCGTGCACCGGCACCTGAAAGGCTCTGGCCTGCCTATCCGCATACCCGTCATCGAGATGGTGGAAATCGGCGCCGGCGGCGGGTCCATCGCCCGCATCAACCACCTGGGCGTGGTGCAGGTCGGCCCGGACAGCGCCGGTTCCGCGCCCGGCCCCGCAGCCTACGGCAACGGCGGTGAACTGCCCACGGTGACCGATGCCCATGCCGTGATCGGCAACGTAACGCCCGAGCGCTTCGCCGTGGGCAAGGTCACGCTGCAACCGGAGTTGGCGCGGCGCGCCATCGACGCGCATCTGGCCGCGCCCGCCGAACTGGATGCGCCGCAAGCCGCGCAAGCCATCATCGATGTCGTCACCGAGAACATGGCCAACGCGGCGCGCGTGCATGCCTCGGAACTGGGCAAGGCCGCCGAAGAACACACGCTGATCGCCTTTGGCGGCGCGGCGCCGCTGCATGCCGCCACGTTGGCGCGCAAGCTGGGCATCGGCCGCGTCATCATCCCGGAATCCGCCGGCGTGGGCTCGGCGGTGGGCTTCCTGTGGGCGCCCATCGCCTATCAGGCGATCCGCAGCTTTCACCAGCGCATCGACGGCATCGACCACGCCGCCGTGCAACACCTGCTGGACGAGCTGACGGCCGGCGTCGACGCCGTGGTTCGCCGAGCCGCCCCGGACACCGCCTTGACGCACAAACGGGTCGTGTACATGCGCTATAGCGGCCAGGGGCACGAGATTGCGGTCGACCTGCCAGACGGCCCGTTTGACCAGGCGGCCAGCGCCCGCCTAAGCGCCGCCTTCGCCCAGCGCTACGCCGAGCTGTATGGACGCAGCCTGCCGCATGTGGCGCCCGAAGCCGTGAGCTGGTCCGTGGCCGCGCAAGCCGGCCAGCGCCGCGCACGGCCGCACGACCACATTGCCGCCGGCCAGGGCACGGCGGCGCGCGTGACAGGCACGCGCCCGGTGTACGACGCCGCGCAGGGGCGCCGCATCGACATCCCTGTCTACGAACGCCAATCGCTGGACCCCGAACAGACGCTGACCGGCCCCGCGTTGGTCGTCGAAGACGAAACCACCACCTTCGTACCGCCCGGCTTCGTGGCGCGCCGCAGCCGCCTGGGCTCGCTGGTGCTGGACGATGCCCGCGCCGCCCGGCGCCACCAGGCCGACGCGGCCGACAAGGACCACACATCATGAGCACCCCCGCCGACCTCTCCCGCCCGACCTCCGCCGCCGCGGCGCCCCTGGCACAAGAGCGCATCCGTTTTCAACTGGCCTGGAACCGCCTGCTGTCCGTCGTGGAAGAGCAGGCGCAGGTGTTGATCCGGTCGGCCTTCGGCACCGCCACGCGCGAAGCAGGCGACCTGTCGGCCGGCGTCTTCCTGCCCGATGGCCGCATGATTGCCCAGGCCGTCACCGGCACGCCCGGACACGTCAACGCCATGGCCGAATCGGTCAAACACTTTCTGCGCGTCTTTCCGCCCGAATCGTTGAAGGATGGCGACGTGCTGCTGACCAACGACCCCTGGAAAGGCACCGGCCACCTGTTCGACATGACGATGGTGACGCCCGTGTTTCACGACGGCGCGCTGGTGGCGCTGTTTGCGTCCACCCTGCACGTGATCGATATCGGCGGCATCGGCAGCAGCGCCGACGGCCTGGAGATCTATCACGAAGGCCTGTTCCTGCCCATCCTGCGCTTCTTCCGTCAACACGAAGTGGACCCGGGCGTGCTGGCCATCATTCGCGCCAACGTGCGCGAGCCCGAACAGGTGGAAGGCGACCTGTTCGCGTTGGTGGCCTGCAACGCGATCGGCGGGCGCCGCCTGAAATCGTTGTTGACCGAATTCGAACTGGGCGGGCTGGACGCCCTGGGCGGCTACATCATCGAGCAGTCCGAACACGCCATGCGCCAGGCCATCGCCCAATGGCCGCAAGGCACGTGGCATAACACGCTAGTGATCGACGGGTACGACGCGCCCATCACCTTGCAAGCCGGCGTGAGCATTGCGAACGACAAGGTCCGCATCGACTTCACCGGCACTTCGCCCAGCGTGGCGCGCGGCATCAACGTGGTGAAGGCCTATACCGACGCCTATACCTCTTTTGGTGTGCGCTGCCTGATCGGCGCCGACGTGCCCAACAACGCGGGGTCCCTGTCGTGCGTCGAGGTCGCGGCGCCCGAGGGCTCCATCCTGAACGCGCGTTTTCCCGCTGCCGTCACGGCGCGCCACATCATCGGGCAGATGCTGCCCGACGTGGTGTTCGGCGCGCTACGCCAGGCCCGCGCCGACCAAGTGCCGGCCGAGGGCGCGTCGTCGCTGTGGAACCTGCACCTGGTGGGCGGTGAGCCCCTGGCGGGCGCCACGCCCGAACAGCAGGAAGCCCTGCTGGCCGGCCCGCGCTTTAACGCCGTCAGCTTTTCCACCGGTGGCACCGGTGCGCGGCCCGGCAAGGACGGCCTGTCCGTCACGTCCTACCCCAGCGGCGTGCGCAACGTGTCGCTGGAAATACTGGAAAGCGCCAACCCGCTGGTCTTCGAACAAAAGGAATACCGGCCCGATTCAGGCGGCCCTGGCACGCAGCGCGGGGGGCTGGGCCAGACCATCGTCGTGCGCCACGCAGACCCGCAAGCCGCCATGATCATTGCCGCCGCATTTGACCGCGTGGTGCATCCCGCGCGCGGCGCCCTGGGCGGCCACGCCGGCGCGGGCGGCCAACTGGGCCTGGCCGGCGGGGCCACGCTGCGCGCCAAGGGGCGACAGTTGATTCCCCCCGGCGAAAGGCTGGTCGTGCAAACCCCCGGCGGCGGCGGCTTGGGCGACCCTGCCGGCCGCGACGCCGAGCGCATTGATCGCGATGTGCGCGACGGCCTGGTCAGCCTGGACCAGGCTCGCACTGCGTACCAACAGCAGCAACCCGCATGATGCCGCCCGCCATCCCACGCGTCTGCCTTGCGTTGACTTTGAAACCCACCTTGCCCCGGACCCCGATTTTGACTTCGACCTTGACCCCGACCCCGGCCCGGACTTCAACCGCCGCGCCGACGCGACGTGCCCGCCTAGGCCTGCTGCTGGCCGCCGCCCTGCTTTGCTTTGCGCCCGGCCTGCACGCCGAGCCCACCCGGGGCGGTACGCTGACCTTGCTTTTGCCTTCCGAACCCACCGCGCTGGTGACGGTGGGCAACGTCGCCACGCCCATCCTCAGCGTCAGCGCCAAGGTCACCGAAGGCCTGCTCAAGTACGACTACGACCTGAACCCGCAGCCGCAACTGGCCACCGCCTGGCACGTCAGCCCCGACGGCACGGTGTACACCTTCACGCTGCGCCAAGGCGTCAAGTGGCATGACGGCAAACCGTTCACCGCCGCCGACGTGGCGTTTTCGATCGAACTGCTCAAGAAGATCCACCCGCGCGGGCGCAACACGTTCGCCAATGTCACCGCCATTGAAACGCCGGACGATCACACCGTGGTGCTGCGCCTGGCCAAGCCCGCGCCTTACTTGATCCGCGCCTTCGTCGCCACCGAAACCCCCATCATCCCCAAGCACATCTTCGACGGCGCCGACCCGCTGACCAACCCCGCAATCTCGGCGCCCATCGGCACCGGCCCGTACAAGTTCAAGGAATGGGTGCGCGGCAGCCACATCGTGTATGAACGCAACCCCGATTACTGGGACAAGCCCAAGCCCTATATCGACCGCCTGATCGTGCGCGTGGTGGCCGACCCGGCCGCCGCCGCCATCGCATTCGAAACCGGCACCGTGGACCTGGGCTACCGTACGCCCGTGCCACTGGCCGACCTGGCGCGTCTGAAAGCCGTGCCGTCACTGCGGTTCGAAACGCGCGGCAACAGCTATTCGTACAACGTGACGCGGCTGGAATTCAACCTGGACGAAGCGCATTTCAAGAACGAGAAAGTGCGCCAGGCGGTGGCACACGCCATCGACCGCAACGTCATCCTGAAAGTCGTGAACTACGGCGTGGGCCAGGTGGCGTATTCGCCGATTGCGCCCGGCCTGAAAACCTATAACGACCCCACGCCGTCGCCCTACGCCTTCGACCTCAAGCGCGCCAACGCGCTGCTGGACGAAGCCGGCTACCCCAAGGGCCCGGACGGCGTGCGCTTTCGGGTGCCGCTGGACTACAACCCGATCGGCTCGGACGGCGCGCGCCTGGCCGACTATCTGCGCACGACGCTGGCGCGCACCGGCATCGCCGTGACGGTGCGCTCGCAAGACGCCTCGGCCTTCATCAAGCGCGTCTATACCGACCGCGACTTTGCCTTCACCACCAACGGCGCCAGCAATCTGTTCGACCCCACGGTGGGCGTGCAGCGGCTGTACTGGTCCAGGAACTTCATCAAGGGCGTGCCGTTTTCCAACGGCACGCATTACCAGAACCCGCGGGTCGATGCCTTGCTGGAAGCCGCCGCCGTTGAAAACGACCCCGCGCGCCGCGTCCAGCTGTTCAAGGACTTTCAGCAGATCGTCGCCCGCGAGGTGCCCGACCTGAACCTGTATCAACCGGAATTCATCACCATCGCCAACCAGCGCGTGCACGACCATTCGTTGACGGCCGACGGCGTGGAATCCAACCTGGCGGACGTCTACCTGCAATGAACGCGCGACGCGCCGCCCGCACGCTGGGCTTATCCCTGGTCCAGGCGATTCCGACCGTCATCGGGGTCATTCTGCTGAGTTTTTTCCTGCTGCAAGCCGTGCCGGGCGACGCCGCCGACGTGATCGCGGCCGAGTCCGGGTCGGCCACCGAAGCCGGCATGGCGGCCATGCGCAGCCAGTTCGGGCTGGACCGCCCGGTGTTGCAGCAACTTGGCGCCTATCTGGGCAAGCTGGCCACCCTGAACCTGGGCGTATCGCCGCGCTACAACCTGCCGGTGTCCGACCTGATCTTCAGCCGGCTGGGCAACACGGTGCTGCTGATGTTCAGCGCGTTGGGCTGCGCACTGGCCGCCGGCATTGCGCTGGGCGCGGTCATGGCCAGCTTTGTGGGCCGCTGGCCCGACCGCCTGCTGTCGTTGGCGGCGCTGCTGTTGTATTCCACGCCGGGCTTCTGGCTGGGTTTGATGGCCATCATCCTGCTGTCCGTGCAGCTGGGTTGGCTGCCGCCCGGCGGCGTGTCCACGATCGGCTCGCCCGCCACCGGCCTGGCGCACGCGCTGGACGTGGCGCGCCATCTGGTGCTGCCGACGTTGGCCTTGGCGGGCTTCTACGTGGCCATCTTCGCCCGGCTGACCCGCGCAGCCATGCTGGAGGTCAGCCGGCAGGACTTCGTGCGCACCGCGCATGCCAAGGGCGTGGCGCCCGCGGCCGTGGCGTTGCGCCACGTGCTGCGCAATGCGCTGATTCCGGTCACCACCGTTGCCGGCTTGAATTTCGGCACCCTGCTGGGCGGCGCGGTCGTGGTCGAGACGGTCTTCAGCTGGCCCGGGCTGGGCCGGTTGGCCTATGAATCGGTGATGGCGCGCGACTACGTGGTGCTGCTGGGCATCCTGGTGCTGTCGTCGCTGCTGGTAATCGTGGCCAATATTCTGGTCGACCTGTTGCAGACGATGCTGGACCCGCGTATACGCGCCGGTTGATGGTGTCCCGGCCGCCCGGCCGCCTGGCCATTCCGCATGGCTTGGCCTTGTTCCTTGTTCCTTGTTCCTTGTTCCTTGTTCCTTGTTCCTTGTTCCTTGTTCCGCTATTCCTTCACTTCATTTCATGCTGCCTGACTTCTCGTCCCCTTCTTTGCCGCCGCCCGCGCCTTCGGTCCAGGCCAGGAGCACGCCACGCCGCGCGCGCACGCTGCGCCGGCTGTGGGCCAACCCCGGCGCGGTGGTCGGCGGCGTGCTGTTGCTGCTGATTCTGTGCGCCGCCGTCACCGCGCCCTGGGTGTTTCCGCACGACCCGCTCGACATGGTCGGTCCGCCGATTCAGTGGCCCGGTCAAGACCCGGAGTTCTGGTTGGGCACCGACACGATGGGCCGCGACATCGCCGCCGGCCTGGCGCACGGCGCGCGCGTGTCGTTGACGGTCGGCGTGACCGCCGCGCTACTCAGTTTGGCGATCGGCATTGCCGTGGGCGCGTCGGCCGGCTACTTCGGCGGCTGGGTGGACGTGGTGCTGATGCGCGTCACCGAATTGCTGCAAACGATTCCTTCGTTCTTGCTGGTGGTGGTGATCGTGGCCATCGGGCGGCCGTCGGTCAGCGTCATCGCGCTATCCATCGGCGCGGCCTCGTGGCCCGTGGTGGCGCGCCTGGTCCGGGCTGAGTTCCGGACCCTGCGCGAAACCGAATTCGTGCTGGCCGCGCGCAGCAACGGCTTTGGCCACGCCCGCATCGCCCTGCTGGAAATCCTGCCCAACGCGCTGCCGCCTGTCATCGTGACGACCTCGGTGCTGGTGGCCAACGCCATCCTCATGGAATCCGCCTTGTCGTTCATGCACATGGGCGACCCCAACGCCGTGTCATGGGGCAGCATGATCGGCGACGCGCGCGAGATGCTGCGCACCGCGTGGTACCTGGCCGCCCTGCCCGGCCTGTCCATCGTGCTGACCGTGTTGTCGCTGAACCTGTTAGGCGACGCCTTGAACGATGCCTTCAACCCGAGGCTGTCCGCATGACGCTCACGTCCCACCCCCCCGACACCCGTGCGCTCTTAAGCGTGCAAGACCTGACCGTTTCCTTTCGCGCTGACGACGGCCCACGCCGCGCGGTCAATGGCCTGAGCTTCGAGCTTGCGGTCGGGGAAACCCTGGCGCTGGTGGGTGAATCCGGCTGCGGCAAGTCGACCACCGCGCTGGCCGTGCTGCGTCTGCTGGCGCCCGGCAGCCGGGTGCGGGGCCGCATCCTGTTCAATGGCGTGGACCTGGCCGCCCTGCCCGACCGGCAACTGCGCCAGGTGCGCGGCCGCGATATCGCCATGATCTTCCAGGAGCCCATGACGTCACTGAACCCGGTGCTGACCATCGGCCGCCAAATCGCCGAAGCCATCCGTTGCCACGAGGACATCGGACGCGCGGCATTGCGCCAGCGCACGCTGGAGCTGCTGGCGCGCGTTCGCATCCCCGACCCCGAACGCCGGATTGACGACTACCCGATGCAGCTGTCGGGCGGACAACGCCAGCGCGTGATGATTGCCATGGCCATCGCCTGCCGGCCCAAACTGCTGATCGCTGATGAGCCCACCACCGCGCTTGACGTCACCATCCAGGCGCAGATCCTGCAATTGCTGGACGAGCTGCGGCGCGACCTGGGCATGAGCGTGCTGCTGATCACGCACGACCTGGGCGTGGTGCGGCAATGGGCTGACCGCGTGCTGGTCATGCACGGTGGCAACAAGCTGGAAGAGGCGCCCGCCGCCCAACTGTTCGCCGCGCCGTCGCATCCCTATACCCAGGGGCTGCTGGGCGCATCGCTGCACGCACGCGACGGGCTGCACTACCGTCAGGCGCGTCTGCCGGAGATCCTGGTCAGTCGTGGCCCTGGCCATGGCGAACCGCATTTCACATTGCGCACGACCAAGGGCGGTGGCGAAGCGCCCCGTCCATTGCCCATGGCGCAGGGCGGTAGCGACGCCCGCCTGCCCGGGCACGCCCGCGAGGGCGATGCCGCGGCCCTGCACGGCGTGACCGGGCATCCCGCGACTGGGCATCCCGCGGCCGGGCATGGTGCGACCGGGCATGGTGCGGGTGAGCACGGTGCGACCGGGCTGGACAGCGTCGCGCCGCTGCTCAGCGTGCGAGGCCTGATCACCCGCTACGCGGGTCGCCGGGGCGTCGACGTGCTTGCGGTCGATGACGTGTCCTTCGATATTGCCCACGGCGAAACGCTGGGCTTGGTGGGCGAATCAGGCAGCGGCAAATCCAGCTTGTCGCGCACGTTGCTGCGGCTGACGCCGGCGCATGCCGGCCAGGCACTGCTGCGTGGCGCCGATCTGCTGACCCTGCCCGAACGTGCGCTGAAAGCAACCCGGCGCCATATACAGATGGTGTTCCAGGACCCCTACGCCTCGTTGAACCCACGCCATACGGTGCACGACATCCTGGCCGCCGTGCTGAAGGTGCACGGCGTGCGCGACCGCGCCGAACGGGGTCGGCGTGTGGCGCAAATTCTTGACAACGTGGGTTTGCCGGCCGACGCGGCCAGGCGCTATCCCAACGAGTTCTCGGGCGGACAGCGCCAACGCATCGGCATCGCCCGCGCGCTGATCACGCGCCCGTCGCTGGTGGTGCTGGACGAACCCGTGTCGGCGCTGGACGTGTCGGTGCAGGCGCAGATATTGAATCTGTTGGTGGATTTGAAGAACGAACTGGGCCTGTCCTACCTGTTCATTTCCCACGATCTGGCCGTGGTGCGCTATCTATGCGACCGGGTCATGGTCATGAACCAGGGCCGCATCGTGGAGCAAGGCACGCCGGAAGCCATTTGGCGCCGCCCCGCGCACCCCTACACGCGCACGCTGTTGGCCGCCGTGCCGGCCGCAACGGCGGGCCACGTGGCGCCGGCCGGTCCAGATCTGGCCCACGCGCCCGCCGAAATGCGCCCGGTCGCGCGCTACGCCTGATACTGTGCGCGGCACACTTCGAGCCCGACACTGCGCGCCCGCCCCAGAGAACCTGGCCTTGCACGTCTGCCACTTCGGAAGGGATTGTCCGGGCGGCGCGCGGCCCACGGTCACGTTGGATCCTTATGCCGAAGGCGTATTTAGCCGCGCCCGCCAAGCCGCGTCATACTGGCGGGTTCCTGGCGTTGGTATCCTTCACGGGTAAGCGACACCGCCCAACCCTGACTGGTAACCGCATGAGCTCCTCCCCTATCCCCACCCTGGCGCCCGACGTGCTGGCGGCGCAAGCCCTGGCCAAGCAACACGGCGTCGGCACGCCGAACGTGCTGACCACGCCCATCGCCGAAACCCGCGAAAAAAGCCGCGCCTATCAACACTGGCTGAGCCAGCCCGCACCGCCGGTCGGACGCGTGGTGGAACATCGGCTGGACCATCTGCCGGTGCCCGCCACGCTGCGCCTGTATTACCCCGAAGGCGCCCACGACAAGCCGCTGCCTTTGTATCTGCATCTGCACGGTGGCGGCTTCGCGCACGGCGACCTGGACACGCTGGACCGCTGGAAGCGCGAAATCGCGGCCGACGCGGGCATCGTCACGGCCGGCCTGTCCTACGCCTTGTCCCCCGAAGCCCGCTACCCCGTGGCCCTGGAACAGGTGCTGGGCGCGTTGCGCTGGTTGCGCGACGAAGCGCCGGCACTGGGCCTGGACGCGCAGCGCCTGGCCGTAGGCGGCGAATCGGCGGGCGGCAACCTGACGCTGGCCGCGCTGCAACGCCTGCGCGATGAGGGCGACGCCTTCATCAAGACCGGCGTGGTCATCTACGGCATGCTGTCCGCCCGCCGCGATACGCCGTCGCAGGAATCGTTTGGCGACGGCCGCTTCGGGTTGTCCACGGAAAAACTGGATTGGTTCTGGGACCAATACGTTGCCGACGCTGCCCAATTGACGGACCCCGGCGTGGCTCCGCTGCATGCCGACGTTGCCGGACTGCCGCCGCTGATCCTGCAAGCCGCCGCGCTGGACCCCCTGCTGGACGACACGCTGGACCTGGCCAACCAGCTGTTCGCCAGCGGCGCCGCGCCTATGCTGGTGGTCTATTCCGGCGTGCCCCACAGCTTTATCGGCATGACGCGCCTGCTTCCCCAGGCGCAAGAAGCCCGCGCCGACCTGGTCCACGCGCTCAAACGCAACCTGGCCGCCTAGCAGAGCGTTAGCTTAAGTTTCGTAGTCGTCTCATGGACAGCGCCTTTCGTGGCTGGGCAAGATGCTGGATCCGATCTTGCCCGACAGAAAAGGAGCACCGCCGTGCCACGGCTGTCCGACCCGCGCCCCACGTTCGCATCCACGTTCAGATTCTCGTTCACGCCCGCCAGCGGCGCGGCGTTCGACGTTATTGAATTCACGCTTGACGAGGCCCTGTCCGAGCCCTATCGGCTATGCGTGGACTTGTCCAGCTTTGATCCTGCGGTGGATTTCGGCGCGCTGCTGGATCAGCCCGCGCTCTTCACGATATGGCGCGGGGCGCTGCCGGTGCGCCATGTGCACGGCATCATCACTGAATTGGTCCAGGGCGACACGGGCTTTCGGCGCACGCGCTACCGCGTAGTGCTTGAGCCGTCATTGGCGCGCGCCGCGCTGTGTTCCGATTGGCGCATCTATCAGCAACTGTCCGTGCCCGAGATCCTGGCCGACGTCATCAAGCGGCAGGGGATTACCGATTACGAACAGGTGACGACGCAGGAACACCTGCCGCGCGAATATTGCGTGCAGGCAGGCGACACGGACTTGGCGTTTCTGGACAGGCTGGCGGCAGAGGAAGGCTATTTCTATCGCTATACGCACTCGGAGCATGGGCACCGCTTGATTCATGGCGACCGGATTTATATCCACGGACAGATCGCCGGCGGTCCGGTCATTTACAACCCGATGCCGGGCGGCGATCAGGCGGAGCCCGCGTTGCATCGGTTTTCTTATGCGGAGCGCGTGCGCACCGCCGTGCAGACGCAGCGCGACTACACGTACACGCATCCGCGCTATAGCCAGGAACATTCGCCGGTTGCATCGGATCTTTCTCATCAGGACGCCCGCTACGAACGCTACGACTATCCCGGCCGCTACAAACGCGACGAGGCGGGCCAGCCGTTTACCCAGACGCGCTTACTGGGCCGCCGCCGCGATGCGCGCGTGGCACTGGTCGAAGGGGATGACGCGCGCCTGGTTCCTGGCGTGGCATTCGATCTGGTCGGCCATCCTCGCGAAGATTGGAACCACGGCTGGCGACCGGTGCGCATGCACCATTGGGGCGTGCAGCCTTCCAGCCAGGAAGAAGACGGGGCCAGCGCCGAATACGGTCAGCATGGCGGACGGGATCATGGCCGGATGCACCGCTCGGAATATCGCCCGGAGCACGGCACACAGTACCGCTACACCGCTGAACTGGTGCCCGACAAGGTCGATTGGAAACCCGAGCCTTTACCCAAGCCGCGTATCGACGGCCACCAGATGGCTACGGTGGCCGGCCCGCCTAATGAAGAGATCTTTTGCGACGAGTGGGGCCGCGTCAAAGTCCAATTCCCGTGGGATCGCTTGGGGCAGCACGACGAACATAGCTCATGCTGGATTCGCGTGTCGCAGAACTGGGCCGGTGCGCAATGGGGCCACATGGCGGTCCCGCGCATCGGGCAAGAGGTCATCGTGCAATTCGCAAATGGCGACCCGGACCAGCCGCTGATAACCGGCAGGACTTTCCGGGCGACCAATCTTCCGCCGTACGAACTGCCGCGCCACAACGTGCTGAACACGATCAAGAGCAAGGAATTCAGGGGCGATCGCGCGAACGAATTGCGGCTGGATGACACGTCCGCGCAGATCAGCGCAGCGTTGATGAGCGAACACGGCGACACGCAGCTGCATCTGGGGTATCTGACGCACCCACGTCCGGGTGGCGGGCAGCCTCGCGGTGAAGGGTTTGAGTTGCGCACGGACGAACACGGTGCCTTGCGCGCGGCGAAGGGATTGTTGTTAACGGCCGACGCCCAACTGCGGGCCCAGGCCGGGCAGTTGGACCGGTCCGATATCGTCGCGGCATTGCAAGCGGCGCTGGAACTTGCTCGAAACCTGGGGGATTACGCAGCGAAACACGAAGGCGTTACCCACGACGCTCAGCCGCAGCAATCCCTGTCGGATGCGGTGCGCGACCTGGGCCACGGCGCCAACAACCAGTCGGACGGCCCGGGCCAAGGCGATGCCGGCGCCATCGCCCTAAGCGCCCCGGCCGGCATCGCCGCCGCCACGCCGGCAAGCATCGTGATGTCCGCCGGCGAAAACCTGGACAGCGTCGCGCAGCAGCATCAGCAGGTCAGCGCGGGCGGCAAGATCGTGCTGAACGCGGGCGGCGACCTGGGCTTGTTCGCGCAAGGCGGCGCCATGCGCCTCATCGCCCACCAAGGCCCGATGCTGCTACAGGCGCAGCACAACGCCATCCGCATCCAGGCCGATCAAAGCGCCGAAATCACTTCCAGCCAACAACACGTGCTGCTGGCCGCCGACAAGCACATCACGTTGCTGTGTGGCGGCGCGGCCATCAAGATCGCCGATGGGAATATCGAGTTCTCCATGCCCGGCAAGCTGACGGTAAAGGCCGCGGGGCACAACTTCACCGGGCCAAGCAGCGCCTCGATGACATTCAACACCTGGGATGCCACCCCCTTCGACGACCGCTTTCAAGCCACGCTGGCAGACGGTTCCCGCGCTTGCAACCTTGCCTACACCCTGATCCGCAACGACGGCTCGCGCATCACCGGCCGCACGGACAGCGAAGGCTACCTGACGCTGCAACGCGACATGCGCCGCGACGGCGTCCGTATCGAATGGACAGAGGCCGAAGAATGACCGAGACCAGACCCGCCACCGGCCCGCCGGAGGAACGCGCGGCGCCGTTTCATTACAACGCCAGGGGACAGCAGTGCTTCACCTGGACTTTGACCGACTGCGACATTACCGACCCCGTGCAACTGCGTATCGGCCCGGATCTGATCTTGCCGGTGATTTTTATTCCCGGGGTGATGGGCAGTAATTTGAAGTCGGTACCGCGTCGGGACGACGAAAAAACCAGATCTGTGTGGCGACTGGATTATGGTTTTGCGGGCATCCCAACTCCGTTGCTGGGCCAATGGGTCGGCCAGAAGGCAGGGATACGGCAGAGCCTTCTGCATCCCGACCGAGTGCAAGTGGATGACGAGGGCGGTGTACCCAACGTGCCACGCGGGATGGTGCAGGATGACCAACAGCTGCTACCCGCTCAGCGCAAGGCCGCCCTGATGAGGCGATATCGGGAACGGGGTTGGGGCGAAGTCGGACAGACCAGCTACGAACGCTATCTGATGTGGTTGGAACATGTGCTGAATTCCCCGACGGTTCCCCGCCACCTGAACTACACGCTTGAACTGGAGGACAGGCACTGGGAAGACCCGACAGCCGCATATCGACGATTGAAACCTGGCGTGGATGTTTTTATGCCGGCCTTGAACGGAATGGATCGTATCGATGACGAAACCGAAGGCGTCAAGCCCTTGGCAACGGACGATCTGCTGGCCGGGGTTCGATTCAATATGCCGGTGCATGCGTTTGGATATAACTGGTTGGAGACGAACGCGGAGTCAGCCGAGAAACTAAAGCTCAGGATAGAAACGATCCGCGAGCAGTATGGAAAGCGCTGCCAACAAGTGGTTCTTGTGACCCATTCGATGGGCGGTCTGATAGCCCGCATGTGCGCGAAACTGCCTGGAATGGAAGCCGCCATTTGCGGCATCGTGCACGGCGTCATGCCGACAAACGGAGCCCCGGTGGCCTACCGCCGATGCAAGGTCGGTATGCGGGACGAGAGCTTCGGTACCTCGCTGGTTATTGGCAGCAACGGTCAGGAAGTAACAGCGGTTTTTGCCCAGTCGCCCGGAGCGTTGCAGTTACTGCCGACCACGCGATACGCACCGGGATGGTTGAAACTGCTGCGCGAGAACCAATCTCGCACCCTGTCCGCGATGCCCGCGCTCGATCAATGCCCGTATGACGCGATTTATCTTGAGAGGTATCGGTGGTGGGGCTTGGTAAAGGAGGAATGGCTGGCGCCCAAAGGTGGGACGGCGATTGAGTGGAAGGACTACCAGCATGCTATTGGAAACGCCCGTGATTTCCATAGCGCATTAAACACATATTTCCACCCCAAGACTTACGTCTTCTACGGTTCGGATACCAATTTTGCAAGCTTCGAATCCATCCGATGGAGGATACGTCCGGGCTTGCGGCCAGCGGGTTCCACGATCCCGCCGGTGCCCATCGATTCTCTTTTCCAAACGCGGAATTCGGACGTGCACCAAGGCGGCAGGACTCCCCTCTATGTACGCGGCCATAGCGGCATGAGTCATCCCTCCGTTAAGTACATCGACGGCAGCTCGGCGTCTGAGAAATTGCCGTACAGCGATTGGGAGCTGCACTGCGAAATGCAGGACGGCGTGGGAGACGGCACAGTACCTACAAGCTCTGGTCGCGCACCCATCGACCAAGCCGAACACGGCCAAGTTCAAGAACAACTCAAAATGCGCGGGTTCGACCATGAAGGTCCGTTCCGGAACGAGCAAGTTCAATTGATCACGCTTCAATGGATTCTAAAAATAGCCGCACAAGCGAGAAAGCCATCATGAAAAGGACCATTACCATCGCCGCGATTGCGATCGCCAGCCTGATAGGTAGCAGCTTCTTTCTGTTCCAGGACAAGGACCCGACAGTGACCACATTCTCTTCCAGCAAACGCACTTGGATGTTCGGGCGCCATCTGATCGACTTGCCCTCGGACTGGCTTTACGGCACCGGCAGCTTTGTCACGCTGTACTACGGGTTGGGTACGGATTTCAATACCGTCGAAGTTCGTGTGCTGGGTATCGACGTTTCGCCTGGTCGCTACATCGAAGCGATAAACGACAGATCTTTACAGATTCAGCAGGTTGCGCATGACTCAGGCAGTTCAATGCTGCTCGCCAAAATCGACGTAGACCCGACAGCGACTTTGCTGCGTTTTTTTCGAAACCGACAGCAGAAAAACTACCACACCCATGAACTGCATCTCTTGGTCGGCGACGTCTACGTCCTGATCAAAGCCCACTCCTACAAGAACGTCATGGCCCCCGTAGAGGCTCGCATCCAGGCGCTGGCCAAAACCATCACAAAAATCTCCGACCCACAAACCGCCGGCCCTGGATTCGGGCTGGGGCCCGTCATCATCCGCGACCACCACGAACAGGAAATCGGGATGTTGAATTTTTACGCGCCCGGGACAAACCTCGAACTGGACGCCGCGACAAGCGCGATCCAGGAGCAAGAAAGAATCAACATGAAGGAACAGGAAAAGCAAGCGCTTGCGGGCATCCGCTACAACTCCTTGCGTTCCGGCGCGCCGCCCTTTGCCGGTATGGAGTCCGAGCAAAGCGGCTTTAGCTATCGGAACGGGGATCACCATGCCTTTCTGTTCGTCGTACAAAGCTATCGTGACAACCCCGGGTTTGCATGGCCGTCCATCAACATGCGATTCCAGGGCGGCGGCACCATCACGAAGGTCCAAAGCCCTGACTATCAACCCGACCTCGTTCGTTGGTCCCTGCCCCGCTTCGTACCGGACAAGCACGAGATTCCCCTTTGGAAGCGGCCGCCTTCCCCGCCCCGCGTGGATGCCACCCTAAGCGACAAAGAAGCCGGCAAGTTGTGGGACGCGATCGTGGCGTCGGTGCGCCTGCGCCACGCGGCCGTCGCGCCCAAGCCGCCTTCCGCTTTTGACCAGGGCAATCCGGAAAAAGCCGCTGCCGACCAGAAGGCACTGGATGAATTTCTTAGCACTGATGAAGACGGCCTGCCCTGGACCCCGCCCACTGATGACGACGTGCCGGCGCGGTAATCCTCTTGCGCGGTCAGCCTCTTCAGGCGACCGCGTATAGGCCCGCGCTCAAAGAAAGGCAAATCGAATGGAGGAAAAAAGTGACCGACAACCAACCCGCCACCGGCCCACCAGAGGAACGCGTGGCACCGTTTCATTACAACGCAAGGGGACAGCAGTGCTTCACCTGGACTTTGACCGACTGCGACATTACCGACCCCGTGCAACTGCGTATCGGCCCGGATCTGATCCTGCCGGTGATTTTTATTCCCGGGGTGATGGGCAGTAATTTGAAGTCGGTGCCCGAACGCATCGGACAGGATTCCCGACAGGTCTGGACCCTTGATTATGGATTCGCGGGGTTACGGACTCCCTTGGCCTCCCAATGGGTAGCCAAAGACGCCGGCTTCCGACAGACCACCTTGCACCCCGACCGCGTAGAGGTCGATGACCAGGGTGGGGTTCCCAATGTGCCGTGGGGGATGGTGCAAGAGAACCAGCAAATGCTGCCCGCTGAACGCAAGACCGCCCTGATGAAGCGATATCGCGAGCGGGGCTGGGGCGAGGTCGGACAGGCCAGCTACGAACGCTTCTTGATCTGGCTGGAACATGTGCTGAATTCTCCCACGGTTCCTCGCCACCTGAACTACACGCTTGAACTGGAGGACAAGCACTGGCAAGACCCGCAAGCCGCATATCGACGATTGAAACCTGGCGTGGATGTTTTTATGCCGGGCTTGAACGGAATGGATCGTATCGATGACGAAACCGAAGGCACCAAGCCCTTGACAACGGACGATCTGCTGGCCGGGGTTCGATTCAATATGCCGGTGCACGCGTTTGGATATAACTGGTTGGCGTCGAACACCGATTCGGCCAAGAAACTCAGGCAGCGCATTGAAACCCTGCTGGAACAGTATGGATCCCGCTGCAAACAGGTCTTGCTGGTGACGCATTCAATGGGCGGTTTGATTGCCAGAATGTGCGCAACCCTGCCCGGCATGGAGTCCGCGATTTGCGGCATCGTGCACGGCGTCATGCCGACTAATGGCGCACCGGTGGCCTACCGCCGGTGCAAGGTCGGTATGCGAGACGAGAGCTTCGGTGCCTCGCTGGTTATTGGCAGCAACGGTCAGCAAGTAACAGCGGTTTTTGCCCAGTCGCCCGGAGCGTTGCAGTTACTGCCGACCACGCGATACGCACCGGGATGGTTGAAACTGCTGCGCGAGAACCAATCTCGCGCCCTGTCCGCGATGCCAGCGCTTGATCAATGCCCGTATGACTCCATTTACCTAGAAAGGCATCGGTGGTGGGGCTTGGTAAAAGAGGAATGGCTGGCGCCGGAAGGTGGCACGGCTATTGAATGGACCCTCTACGAACGTGCTATCGAATTTGCCCGCGAATTCCACGCCGAGTTGAATACGTATTTCCATCCCAACACTTATGTTCTCTATGGGTCCGATGCTAAGTTTCCAAGCTTCGAAACCATCCGATGGAACATACGGCCAGGGTTGCGGTCGCCCGGTACCGTAAGCGCACCAGCTCCGATCGAATCGCTCATTACGGCACGGCACACCGAAGTTCAGCACCGCGGTCGCACAATAGTCCGCGTGGGTCCGCATAGTGCCCTTGGGCGCGCCTCAGTAAAGTTCGTCGGAGATACGTCCACGCCACATGACCCGGGACCGCGGATATATAGCGATTGGGAACTTCACTGCGGCATGCAGGATGGCGTCGGCGACGGGACAGTACCCACGAGTTCGGGCCGTGCTCCGATCGATCAGGTCGAACGTGGCGAAGTTCGAGAACAACTGAAAATGCAAGGCTTTGACCATGAAGGCCCATTCCACGACGAGCGGGTTCAGCTTGTCACGCTTCAGTGGGTCCTGAAAATTGCTGCGCAGGCGAAGAAGCCGTCATGAAATCGCGCTTCTTTTTTGCCGGACTCCTGATCGTCGGGATCATAGGAAGCAGCAATGATTTATTTCTTCGCAAGGACACAACAGTGACTCCAGATACCGCAGACATTCAAACCTGGGTGTTCGGCAGGCATTTGATTGATTTTCCTTCGAACTGGCTTTACAGCACCAGCAGCTACGTGACGCTGTATTACGGATTGGATACCGATTTCAAAACCGCCCAAGTCAGGGTTCTGGGCACCGAAGTGTCCGCTGGCCGATTTGCGGATGCAGTCAACGACAGGGCATCGCAGATCGCGCTCGTCGATCATGATTCGGGCGGCTCGATGATGCTTGCCAAGATGCAGTTGAGCGAAACGCAAATATTGCTACGCTTCTTTCACAGTCCCGAACTGAAGAATTACCACACCCATGAGCTTCACCTTCTGGTTGGTGACGTCTATGTCTTGATCAGGGCTGACTCCTTCAAAAACGTCATGGCCCCCGTAGAAGCCCGCATCCAGGCGCTGGCCAAAACGATCACCAAAATCTCCGACCCACTCAGCGCCGGTCCTGGCTTTGGCCTTGGGCCCATCATCATCCGCGAGCACCACGATCAAGAGGTCGGAGTGATCGAATTTTTCATCGACGGTTCCAATGTCAGCTTGGAGACGCGCATTACGGCCTTGCAGCCCAGTCCATCTACCGGCCTTCAGGCACGCGCAAAACAACAGCTGGCTGGTATGGCCTACAACACCTTGCGGGCGGGAAAGCTGACTCTTGCCTCCATGCAAGGAGAACAATTTGCCTTCGGCTTCACCGAACCCAATCACCACGCGTTTCTATTCCTGGCCGAAACCTATCGCGACAAGCGCGCATTCACTCAACCGTCTATTCACATGCGGATGAGCGGCGGTGGCACCCTTACCCCGCCGGCCGCTCCGGATGACCATCCGGACCTTGTCCGTTGGACCCTTCCCCGCTTCGTACCGGACAAGCACGAGATTCCCCTTTGGAAGCGGCCGTCTCCCCCGCCCCGCGTGGATGCCACCTTAAGCGACAAAGAAGCCGGCAAGTTGTGGGACGCGATCGTGGCGTCGGTTCGATTGCGCTACCTGGCCGTCGCGCCCAAGCCGCCTTCCGCTTTTGACCAGGGCAACCCGGAAAAAGCCGCTGCCGATCAAAAGGCGCTGGATGATTTTCTTAGCACTGATGAAGACGGCCGGCCCTGGACCCCGCCTGCCGATGACGACGTGCCGGCGCGGTAATCCTCTTGCGCGGTCAGCGTCTTCAGGCGACCGCATAAAGGAACGCGGGCTAACAAGAAGGTCCGTTCCGGAACGAGCAAGTTCAATTGATCACGCTTCAATGGATTCTAAAAATAGCCGCACAAGCGAGAAAGCCATCATGAAAAGGACCATTACCATCGCCGCGATTGCGATCGCCAGCCTGATAGGTAGCAGCTTCTTTCTGTTCCAGGACAAGGACCCGACAGTGACCACATTCTCTTCCAGCAAACGCACTTGGATGTTCGGGCGCCATCTGATCGACTTGCCCTCGGACTGGCTTTACGGCACCGGCAGCTTTGTCACGCTGTACTACGGGTTGGGTACGGATTTCAATACCGTCGAAGTTCGTGTGCTGGGTATCGACGTTTCGCCTGGTCGCTACATCGAAGCGATAAACGATAGATCTTCACAGATTCAGCAGGTTGCGCATGATTCGGGCGGATCAATGCTGCTTGCCCATATTGCCCTGGATCCGACAAGAACGCTGCTGCGTTTTTTTCGCAACCCAGAGCAGAAAAACTACCACACCCATGAACTGCATCTCTTGGTCGGCGACGTCTACGTCCTGATCAAAGCCCACTCCTACAAGAACGTCATGGCCCCCGTAGAGGCTCGCATCCAGGCGCTGGCCAAAACCATCACAAAAATCACCGACCCACAAACCGCCGGCCCCGGCTTCGGGCTGGGGCCCGTCATCATCCGCGACCACCACGATCAGGAAATCGGGATGTTGAAGTTTCGCGCGCCCGGGACAAACCTCGAACTGGACGCCGCGACAAGCGCGATCCAGGAGCAAGAAAGAATCAACATGAAGGAACAGGAAAAGCAAACGCTTGCTGGCATCCGCTACAACTCCTTGCGTTCCGGCGCGCCGACCTTTGCCGGCATGGAGTCCGAGCAAAGCGGCTTCAGCTACCGGAACGGGGATCACCACGCTTTTCTGTTTGTCGTGCAAAGCTATCGCGACAATCCCGGGTTTGCCTGGCCGTCCATCAACATGCGATTGCGGGGCGGCGGCACCATCATGAAGGTCCAAAGCCCTGACTATCAACCCGACCTTGTCCGTTGGTCCCTGCCCCGCTTCGTACCGGACAAGCACGAGATTCCCCTTTGGAAGCGGCCGCCTTCCCCGCCCCGCGTGGATGCCACCTTAAGCGACAAAGAAGCCGGCAAGTTGTGGGACGCGATCGTGGCGTCGGTGCGGCTGCGTTACCTGGCCGTCGCGCCCAAGCCGCCTTCCGCTTTTGACCAGGGCAATCCGGAAAAAGCCGCTGCCGATCAAAAGGCGCTGGATGAGTTTCTTAGCACTGATGAAGACGGACGGCCCTGGACGCCGCCTGCCGATGACGACCCGCCGGCGCGGTGAAACATCTGATGCGCGGGCGCAGGCGCCGGCCCGCGCGGCATCCTCGCGTCAGCTGCGTGCCGGCTTGTTGCCGTGCGAGACGCTGGGCGTGTCGCGGAACAAGGACATATGCGTGTGGGTGGCAACCCATGGGTCGCCCACGGCGACGCGCGCAAACGACACGGTTGCGCGGCCGACGCGGTCGAAGGGTTTGCCGTCGGGGTGGTAGCCGGTGGAATCCCATACAGCCATGCCGACGGCGAACAGGCGGTCGGGCGACACGAACGTTTGCACGTCGTCCAGGCGCCAGATGAAGTCGTCGATGGTGAACCAGACGTTGCGCCACTGAGTCTTTTCGGCGTGGTCGCGGCCGGTGACGAAGTTGGTGTAGGTGCCGAAGGCGACGAAGTCTTCGGCGAACAGGTGGCGCGCGGCCGCGTAATCCACCGCTTGCACGTGGTCGGATAGTTCTTTGAACCAGGCGCGCACGGCGGCGGCATCGGCGGCGTCAACGGGGGCCAGAGCTTGCACGGACATGAATATCGCTCCAATAAAGTAATGAATCAGGGTGTAGCAGGAATCTGATCGGCGAACCAGCACGCCACGGCGTGGGTGGGCGCGACGGGCGGATGGGGCGCGGCCAGCGCGGCCGGAATCGAAGGTTTAGCAGGCGCGCCGGACGCCCCCGTCACCAACGGCGGGGCCTCTTGCCGGCAGCGTTCTGTCGCCAGCGGGCAGCGCGGGTGATAGCGGCAGCCTGAAGGTGGCGACATTGGGCTGGGGGGCTCGCCCGGGGCGACCCGATAGGGCGCGCGCTGTGCGTCCGCCCCGCGTCGCGGCTCGGGCACGGCGGCCAGCAGCGCTCGGGTGTAGGGGTGCCTGGGGCGTTGATAGATATCGTCGCGCGGGCCCGTCTCGACGACCTGCCCCGCGTACATGATGGCGATGCGATGCGACACATGGCGCACCACGGCCAGGTCGTGCGCGATCAGCAGCAAGGACAGGCCCAGTTCCTGTTGCAGGTCCTGAAACAGGTTGATGATCTGGGCGCGCACCGATACGTCCAGCGCGGACACGGGTTCGTCCGCCACGATCAGGTCGGGCTGCACGGCCAGGGCGCGCGCGATGCCCACGCGCTGTCGCTGGCCGCCCGAGAACGCGTGCGGATAGCGCTGCGCGGCGTCGGCGGGCAGGCCCACCTGGTCGATCAGCTGGGCAACGCGGCGGCGCAAGGCGTCTCCCCCGCCGCTCCATCCGTGGACGATCAGCGGTTCGGCAATGGCGTCGAATACGGTGTGGCGCGGGTTCAGGCTGGTGGACGGGTCCTGGAACACCAACTGCATGTGCCGCCGCATTTGGCGCAGCTGCGCGTTGCGGGCGTGCGTGATGTCTTCGCCCCGGAAATGCAATGAGCCCGAGGCCAGCGGTGCGCGCCGCAGCACGGCCCTACCTAGCGTGGTCTTGCCGGAACCGGACTCGCCGACCAGGCCCAGCGTCTCGCCGCGCGCCAGATCCAGCGACACGCCATCGACCGCACGCGCCAGCACGGGCTTGCCGAACCAGCCGGCCGATCGCACCGGAAAGTGCACGCGCAGGTCGCGCGCCCGTAGCAATACGTTGGGGTCGGTCATCCGGTCGGTATTCATGGGGCGGCGTTCAAAAGGCGGTGATCATGAGGCGGTATTCATGGGGCGGTATTCACGGGGCGGTATTCATCGGGCGGTATTCATCGGGCGGTATTCATCGGGCGGTGTTCATCGGCCGGTGTTCATCGGCCGGTGTTCATCGGGCGGTGTTCATAAGGCGGCATTCATTACGCCTTTACCCAAACGGGCGTGTACGGGCGCACGCAGGCGGCCAAGCGCCCCTGGCCGGCCTCTTGCAGCGGTGGGCGGCGCGCGCATGCGGCGTCTGCCGCTGGGCAACGCGGCGCAAAGTCGCAGTGCTGGGTACGCTGGCGCAGGTCCGGCGGCACGCCTTCGATGGCGATCATGCGGTGGCGCGTGTCGTCCAGACGCGGCGTGGCGCGCAGCAGGCCCGCTGTGTAGGGATGCGCCGGCGCGGCGTACAGCGCGTCGGCGTCCGCCAGTTCCACCAGGCGGCCGGCATACATGACGGCGACGCGGTCGGCCACCTTGGCCACCACACCCAGATCGTGCGTGACCAGCAACAGCGCCAGCCCCAGCCGCTGCTTGAGCGTGGCCAGCAGCTCCAGGATCTGCGCCTGGATGGTGACGTCCAGCGCCGTCGTCGGCTCATCCGCGATCAGAATCCGGGGTTCGCAAGCCAGCGCCATCGCAATCAGGATGCGCTGGCGCTGCCCCCCCGAGAACTCGTGCGGCAGCCGACCCAGGCGCTCGGCCGGCTTGGGTATGCCCACCTGCACCAGCAGTTCGACGATGCGCGCGCGCCGGCGGCTGGCATCCAGCTTGGTGTGACGCCGCAACACCTCGTCGATCTGCGTGCCGATGGTCAATAGCGGGTTCAGCGCGCTCATAGGGTCCTGAAACACCATGGCGATGCGGTTGCCGCGCAGGTCTTGCAACACCCGGGGCGGCGCAGCCAGCAGGTCGATGTCGTCGAACCACACCTGCCCGCCGGCCACGCGGCCCGGCAAGGTGGTCAAGCCCATCAAGGCCAGCGCACAGGCGCTTTTACCGGAACCGCTTTCTCCGACCAGCGCCAAGGTTTCCCCGGCATGCAGGTCGAACGACACGCCGTCCACGGCGTTCACGGTGCCATGCCTGGTCAGGAATTGCACGTGCAGGTCGCGCACGCGCAGCAGGGGCGGCGCGTTCATCGACGCACCTTCGCGATCAGGCGGCGGGCAAAGTCCTTTTCTCGTTCGCGCGGGTCCAGCGCCAGCCGCAAGCGGCTGGCGGCCAGGTTCACGATCAACACGGTCAGCGCGATCGAAAGGCCAGGGAACGTAGCCAGCCACCACGCGCTGGTCAGGTAGTTGCGGCCGTTGGCCACGTCCAGGCCCCACGACACCGCGGGCGGCTGCACCCCGACGCCCAAAAACGACAGCGCCGCTTCCGCCAGCACCACGCGTGCAAACTCCAGCACCATCAAGGTGATCAGCGGCGCGGCCAGGTTGGGCAGGATGTGGCGCAGCAGGATGCGGCCCGCGCGCGCGCCGATCATCTCGGCGCTTTCGATATAGGGCAGCTGACGCACGGACAGCACCACGCTGCGGATCTGGCGCGCGTAGACCATCCAGCCGTTCAAGGCCAGCGCCAGGATCACGGTGCCCGGCCCGGGGCCGAGGATCACCAGTATCACCAGCGACAGCAGCAAGCCCGGAAACGCCACGTGCACATCGACCCAGCGCATTAAGGCGGCGTCCACTCGGCCCCCTGCAAACCCGGCAACCAGGCCGACCAGCACGCCGAAGCTTGCGGATACCGCCACCACCGCCGCGCCGATCAGGATAGACAGCCGTGCGCCGTGCAGAATCCGGCTAAGGACGTCGCGGCCCAGGTTGTCGGTGCCCAACAAATTGGCGGCCGTGCCGCGCGCTTCCCACACAGGGGGCCGCAGGCGCGCCGACAGCTTGATGGCCGCGGGGTCATACGGCGCCAGCCAGGGCAGCACGATGGCCACCAGCGCCAGCAGTAGCAGCAGCACCGCCGCCAGCACCCAACCACGCTGCCGATCGGACAGCGCCTGCCGGCCGCGTGCGCGCGGCGCGTCGGGCGTGGGCCGCACATCGCCCATCCAGGCGGGAACGCTGCTCATACCGCAATCCTGGGGTCTAGCAGCCGGTACGCAATGTCCAGGCAGAAGTTGATAAGCACGATCAGGAACGCAATGAAAAAGACCACGGCTTGCAACAGGACCAGGTCCTGGCGCTCGATGGCCTGGATGGCGGTCTGGCCCAGGCCGGGCCACGCGAACACGGTTTCAACGACGACGGTGTGCCCGGCCAGCATGCCGGCAAATTCCCATCCCAGCAGGGCCACGGTGGGCACGGCGGCATTGCGCAGCGCGTGCACCAGTACGATGCGGCCGGACCGCAACCCCTTGGCGCGGGCGGTACGCACGTACAGGGAATTCAATTCGTCGATCAGGGCGGAACGCAGCATCATGGCGATGCGGCCCAGCGCGGGCAAGGCCAGCGTCAGCATGGGCAGGATGGCGCTGCCCGGCGCCTCGGCGCCCGATGACGGCAACCAGTTCAAGGTCACCGCGAACAGCAGGATCAGCAGCAGCCCCAGCCAGAACTGCGGCAATGACAGGCCGCCCAGGCTCAACACCACGGAAATGCGGTCGGCCCACTGCCCGGGGCGCAGCGCGGCCACGATGCCCAGCGGCACCCCGGCCACGATGGACAGTCCCAGCGCACCCAGGCATAGCGTTAGCGTGTTGGGCAGGCGTTCCAGCACGATGTCCATGGCGGGCCGCTGCTGCCAGATGGAATTGCCGAAGTCGAACGAGGCGATGTCGCGCAGGTAGTGCAGATACTGCGCCCAGATCGGCCCGTCCATGCCCAGGGCGCGCGCCAGCACGGCCCGGTCGGCGGCGGACGCGTCCACCGGCAACATTGCCTGGACGGGGTCGCCCACCAGCCGCGTCACGATGAACACGATCGTGGTTACGCCGAACACTACCAGCAAGCCCTGCGTGAAGCGGCCCAACAAGAAGCGCGGCAAGCCGCGCCCGCTGCGATTACTGGGTGACACGGATGTCCTTCAGCGGAATCAGGCCGTCCACGCGCGGCGCGAAATCTATGCGCTTGGACAAGCCGAAGATTTCGCCGCCTTCCAACAGGAACACCAGATACGCTTCGTCGCGGCCAATCTTCAGCGCACGCGTATACAGCGCCTGGCGCTTGACCGGGTCGGCCTCCTGGCGGGCGGCGTCGATCAGGCCCTTGAGCTCGGCGTTATCGTTGGCGGCGGCCACGCCGCCATCGGCGTAGTAGGCGCTAAGGGTGCGGTCGGCGTCCAACAACTGGTTGGAATGGCTGCTGCTGATCTGCGCTTCGGTGGGCACGCGGTTCTTGTTGATGGCTTCCAGGTATTCGGCCCAGGCCAGCACGCGGAAATTCACTTTCAGGCCGGCTGCCTCCCAGTAGGCCGCGATGGTTTCGGCCAGTTCCTTGTCTTTCAGCCAGCGGCCGGACGGCGCGTACAGGTCGATGGACTTGCCGTAGGCGCCCGCGGCCTTGAGCAGCTCGGTGGCGCGCGCGGGGTCATACGGATACGGCTGGATGCTGGCGTCGTAGCCGAACCAGCCAGGCGCCAGCAGCTGTCCCCGCGACACGGCCGCATAGCCGCCGTACAGGTCCTTGGCCAGCGCTTCTTTGTCCACCGCGTAGTTCAAGGCCTGGCGCACGCGCACATCGCGGGTCAACCCCTTCAGCGCGTTCAGCGACACGAACGGCAGGTCGGTGCCTTGCAAGGTCACGGCGCGGGCGACGCGCTTGGTGTCCTCGGGCAACACGTTGGTGATGAAGTCGAAGTCGCCGGCGCGCAGGCCAGACAGGCGCGTGCCCGGCTCGGCCACGAAACGGTAGGTGGCGCGGTCGACATTGCCCACCGCTTGCGGGTTCCAGTAGTTCGGGTTGCGGGACAGCACGATGCGGTTGCCCTTGGCCCATTCCGTCAACACGTACGGGCCGCTGCCCACCGGCTTCTGGCCCAGGCTGCCGTCGGCGGCGGCCGCGGGCGACACGATGGTCAGCCACGACAGGCGCGCGGGCAAGGCGGGGTCGGCGCCATTGGTGAACACGCGCACCGTCAGGGCGTCGACCGCCTCGGCACGCTTGATGCCCAGAAAGAACGGCCGCTGGCGCGACGCGGTCTTGGGGTCGACGATGCGGTTGATGCTGGCGGCCACGGCGGCCGCGTCCAGCGGCTTGCCGTCGCTGAATGTCAGCTTGGGGCGCAGGGTCACTTCCCACGTGTCCGCGCCGGTCTGGCGCGGCAGCTCGGTGGCCAGTTGCGGCACCAGCTCGCCCTTGGCGGTGCGGGTGATCAGGGTTTCGAAGATATTGCGCGACACCGCGCGCTCGGAACCGTCCTGGGCGGTTTGCGGGTCCAGCGTGGACGGCTCGGTGCCCAGCGCCAACGTGATGTCGGCCGCCTGCGCCGCCGACATCACGGACGTAGACAGCACGGACGCTGACAGGGCCAGGGCCAGGCCCAGGTAGCGGTGACGGCTCATTGTGCACTCCGGATCAGAAAGACATGCGAGTGCGGGGCACGATGTCGCAGGTCGGTAAATAAGGAATCCGGAGTTTGCCGCTAGAAATCAGAACGTGCCGTTGTAATGATATGCCCGGGAAATCCTTGACGCGGGGGGCACTGCCGCTTCAAGTCATAAGGGTCATCGGGGCATAAGGGTCATCGGGGCATAAGGGTCGGGCATAAGGGTCATAGGGGCCTAAGACTCGTGGGGATCGAAATCAGAGCCATCGCGCGCCCCTATGCCGCCGGCGAAATATTGGGCAATTGCCAAGCCTTATGCGCAGCGGTCGGGCTCGGGTCGGGCTTCGGGTCGGGCTTCGGGTCGGTATTCAGGGCAGGATTCAGGGCCGGGACCGGGGCAGGCTCCACCTGCACCAGCGCCGTCTGCGCACTGGACCCCTGCGTCAGCCGCGACGTGCCGATGTCCGCCGTCAGCGTATTGGGATTGCCGTGCCGGTCCAGATCGCCATCCGGGTCGGACCACGCGCCCGTGGACATCTGCACCACGCCCGGCATCATGCCGGCATCCAGCCGCACGCCGGCCAGGCAGGCCCCGCGCGCATTGAACACACGCACGCGGTCGCCGTCGGCGATGCCCCGCGCGCCCGCGTCGTCCGGGTGCATCGAGATGGGTTCGCAGCCCTGGACCTTGCTTGACCGCGACAACGCGGCCGGATCCAACTGGCTGTGCAGACGATGGCGCGGCTGGTTCGTCAGCAGATGCAGTGGCCACGTGTCGGCAACGGGCGCGCCCAGCCATTCCGATGGCGCCAGCCACACGGGATGCCCCGGGCAATCGGCATAGCCAAAGCTCGCCACCACGTCGGAGGCCAGTTCGATCTTGCCACTGGGCGTGCGCAGCGGATGCGCTTGCGCATCGCGGCGGAAGTCCTCGAACAGCACGTACGGCGAATCGGGCGCGGGCACCTCGGCGTAGCCGCGCGCCCAAAATTCATCGAACGGCGGCAACGTTACGCCGCGTTCGGCGCAGCCCCCCCGCATGCCGTCGTACACGTGGCGGCACCAGCCCATGTCGTCGCGCCCCGCCGTGTAGGCGTCGTGAAAGCCCGCGCGCCGCGCCAGGTCGGCAAAGATGTCGAAGTCATTGCGCGCCTGCCCTTGCGGCGCCACCGCGCGGTGCATGGCAAACACGTAGGGGTCGCGCGACGACCCGCCCACGTCGCAACGTTCAAGCGACGTGGTGGCGGGCAGAACGATGTCGGCGCGGCGCGCCAACGGCGTCCACCACGATTCATGCACGATCACGGTATCGGGCTTGGTCCACGCCTGCCGCAAACGGTTCTGGTCCTGATGGTGATGGAACGGGTTGCCGCCCGCCCAATAGATCAGCTTGATGTCCGGATACGTGTGGCGCGCGCCGTTGAAGTCATACGGCTGGCCGGGCGCCAGCAGCATGTCGGCGATGCGCGCGGCGGGGATGGCAAGCTGTGCCGGGTTCTTCGGCACCGGCACTTCGGGGCCGGGCACCCGCCGGCGCGGCTGGCCTATGCCGTTCAAGGACGCGTGGCCGAAGGCAAAGCCCCCGCCCGGCAAGCCGATCTGACCGGCCAGCGCGGCCAGCCCGATCAATGCCCAGTACGGCTGTTCGCCATGTTGCGCCCGTTGCAACGACCACGCCGCCGTCAACAGGCTGCGTTGCGCCACGATGGCGCGAGCCAGCGCGGCGATGGTGGGCGCCGGCACACCGCAGATGCCGGCCGCCCATTGCGCGTCCTTGGGCCGACCGTCGGACACGCCCTTCAGGTAGTCGGCCCAGGTATCGGCGCCCACACAGTGGCTGGCCAGAAACGACGCGTCGTGCCGCCCTTCGGCCAGCAAGGTGTGCGCCATGGCCAGCATCAGCGCGGTATCGGTGTTGGGTCGAATCGGAATCCACTCGGCGGCGATGCCGTCCGGCACATCAGCGCGCGTGGGGCTGAGCACCACCAGGCGGATGCCGGCCGCTTGCGCGCGGGCCAACCAGGCCGGCAGGTTGTGCAGCCCCGCCCCGCCCGATGTCACCTGGCTGTTCTTGGCGGGAATGCCGCCAAAGGCCACGATGACGCGCGTGTTGGCCAGCACGCTGTCCCAGTCGGTGACGTCGCCGCTGACCGGGCTGAAGGTGCCGATGACGTGCGGCAATAGAAATTGCGCCGCGCCCCAGCTGTAGTTACCCACCTGATCGACGCAGCCGCCGCCTTGAAACAGGAACCGTCGGATCAAGCTGCGTGCGTGGTGGACGCGGCCCGCCGACGACCAGCCATACGAGCCGCCAAAGATGCCGCCGGGCCCGTGCTGCGCGCGCACCCGGGCCAGTTCGCCCGCCACCAGGTCCAGTGCGTGGTCCCATTCCACTTCAACGTAGTCATCGCCTTCGCGCTGGCGATTGCCCGCCAACCAGCCCCGGCGCACGGCCGGCCGCTGCACGCGCAACGGCGAATGCTGCATTTCGGCGATGGAGTCCAACATGGGCGACGGCGCGGCGTCGGCATGAAAGGGCTCGCAGCCGACGACTCGCCCGTCTTTCACTACGGCGGTGAACGCGCCCCAGTGCGCAAGCGAGGGATAGCGGGAATCAGTCATGAAGGCGGGAGGATCGGCGGGTTGATCGGCGGGTTGATCGTCAGGTCAATCGGCAAGCCAACCCGCAGGGCCATCGGCGGATTGATCGACCTGTTAATGGGCGGTTCAAGGAGATTTTCGCGAAGCATAAACGATGTGGCGCTGCTAGTGGTTTTCCCTGAAAACCGGCAAATAGGCGCCCGCCCCGATTCCCAACCGGGCCCGGCTCCGGTACATTTCGTCCAGTGGCCTGACCACCGGACCATCAGGCAGCTGTACAGAGCGGGTTGATTTCCACAGGGCTCCGCACCCAAGGCCCGGCCCGGTCAGAACGTTATCCAAGACACATCCGCCCCAGACCTATTACGCTCTACCCCCCGGAACCCACTCTCACGCCACGATGAATTCCCTTCAGGCCGTTGCCCCCACCCGCCTTTACCGCATGATTGCCGACCAGATCGCCGCGCGCATCAAGGCGGGCCACTTTCCGGTTGGCGGCCGCCTGCCGGCCGAGCGTGAATTGGCCGAGCAACTGCAAGTGAGCCGGGCGTCGGTGCGCGAGGCGCTGATCGCCCTGGAAATCGAAGGCTATGTGGATGTGCGCGTGGGCACGGGCGTGTTCGTCTGCGCCCCGCGCGAAGACGGCCAATATCACGATGCACGTGACACGGCCACGCCGCCCGCAGCGACCGCCGACAGCGCGCAGGGCAATGTTGAAGCCACCGACATCGGCCCCTTCGACCTGTTGGAAACCCGCCTGCTGATCGAGCCGGAATGCGCGGCGCTGGCCGCACAGAAAGCGTCGCCCGCACAGATTGCCGCCATCCGCGCCGCGCACGACGGCATGTCGCTGACCGAATCGCCCAGCGTGCATGACCGCGCCTTCCATAGCGCCATCGGCGCGGCGTGCGGCAATGCCGCGTTGGCGGCCGCCATTTCGCACATCTGGCACCTGAGCACGTTAAGCCCGGTGTTCCACCGCCTGGAAGAACACTTCGTGACCACCAAGGTGTGGATCGAAGCGCAGAAAGAACACGAACGCATCCTCGCGGCCATCGTCGACCGCGATCCCATCCGCGCGCGCCACGCCATGCATGACCACCTGGTCGGCATCCTGGCGCGTCTGCGGGAAGATTTCGGCAATCCCATCCGCGCGCGCCACGCCATGCATGACCACCTGGTCGGCATCCTGGCGCGTCTGCGGGAAGATTTCGGCAACGTTGGGATTCGATGAGCCCATGACCTCATAACCCGCTAACCCGCCCTGGCCTGACGCCCCGGCCTTTTCCCTTACCGACCGTGCAAGCACCGCCGGCGCAGATTGCGCCGCCCGCGGCAAGGGGATCGGCTTGTCCGTTGAAACGTGAATTCGCAGTCCCCGCAGCACCCGTAGTTCCAACACATAAAAACAGTTCAAGGTGAAAAACATGCAGCTGACCCGTACCGTGAAGGTGATAAGCGCGGCGCTATTGGCGCTAGGCGCTCATGCCGCCCAGGCCAACAAGGCCGACAATTCCCTCAACATCGCGTTCGACGCGGCGCCCGCCACGCTGGACGCCTACAAGGAATCAGACCGCCCCGGCCTGGCGCTGGCGCGCATGGTGTTTTCGGGCCTGCTGCAAAAAAACCAGGACACGGGGGAATTCGGCCCGTCCATCGCCACCGGCTATAAGTTCGTGGACGACACCACGATCGACCTGCCGATCCGCCGCGACGTGAAGTTTCACGACGGTTCGCTGCTGACCATCGACGACGTGCTGTACACGCTGAACCTGGTGTCATCCGACACGTACAAGGCGCGCTTTCAGAACCAGGTGGCCTGGATTGCCCGCGCGGAAAAAGTCGGCGACGACACCGTGCGCATCAAGATGAAGACGCCCTACCCGCTGGCGCTGGAAATGCTGTCGGAAAACCTGCCGATCTATCCGCGCAAGTACTACGAGGCCAACCAGTCCGACATGGGCGCCAAGCCCATCGGCACCGGCCCCTACCGCCTGACCGACAGCCAGCCCGGCAGCCGCTACGTGTACGAACGCTTTGACGACTACTTCGGCGCCAAGCCCGCCGTGCAGAAACTGGTGGTGCGCGTGCTGCCCGACGCCAACACGCAGTACGCCGAGCTGCTGTCCGGCGGGCTGGACTGGATCTGGCGCGTGCCGCCCGACGTGGCCAAGCGCATGGAGAAAACGCCGTCGGTGGCCGTGAAAAGCAGCAGCATCATGCGCATCAGCTATATCTCGCTGAACCCGCGCTTTGACGACGGCAAATCGCCGCTGGCCAAGCAGGAAGTGCGCCAGGCCATCAACCATGCGATCGACCGCGAGGCCATCCGCAAGGCACTGGTGGGCGGCGCGTCCAAGGTCATCAACGCGGCGTGCAACCCGGCGCAGTTCGGTTGCTCGGCCGATGTGCACGCCTACAAGTTCGACCCCGCCCGCGCCAAGCAATTGCTGGCCCAGGCCGGCTACCCCAACGGCATCACGCTGGACCTGGTGATCTCTGCCCCGCCGCGCAGCATCCTGGACGCCGCCGCCGCGCAAATGGCGCAGGCCGGCATCAAGGTGAACCTGGTGGAACAGCAATACGGCGCCGCCATGACCAACTGGCGCGACGGCAAAACCGCCATGCTGGCGTCCAACTGGGGCTCGTACGGCATTGCCGACGCGGCGCTGTCCACCAGCAACTTCTTCCGTGGCGGCCCGGACGACCAGGCGCGCAACCCCGAGGTCATCAAGTACCTCGAAGCCGCCGACACATCGGTAGACCGCGACCTGCGCGCCAAGAACTACGCCGCCGCGCAGAAGATCGTGGCCGAGCAGGCGTACTGGGTGCCGTTGTGGAATCACTCGCTGAATGCCGTGCAGGCCAAAGGCCTGAACTTCTCGGTGGACGGCGACGAGTTCCCGCGCTTCTACAAGGCCTCCTGGAACTGATCCGAGGGGCGTTGCGCCCAGGTGATATTCCAACCGTTGTGCCCGTCCGATCCATGCGCTTGATGGGCCTGGGCGGAACGGCGCGCGCCAATGCAAGCCGCAGCATGTCGATGCTTGTCGGTGCTTGTCGGTGCGCGCCGATGCCAGCCGACGCAAGCCATATAGGTTGACCCATGATTGCATTCCTGTTTCGCCGCTTGATGGTCGCCGCCTTGCTGGTGGTGTTCGTATCGCTGATCAGTTTTTCGCTGGTGTTTGCGTCCGGCAATCCGGCCGCGCGCCTGGCCGGCGAAGGCAGCGCGGCCGACGCCGCCCGCTTATCGCAACAGCACGGCTTTGACGACCCCATCCTGGTGCAATACGGCCGCTGGCTTACCGGCGTGGTGCGCGGTGATTTTGGCGACAGCCTTTACTTCAGCCGCCCCGTGGCGGAATTGCTGGGCCAGCATTTCCCCGCCACCGCCAAGCTGGGCCTGGCCGCGATGGCCTTTGCATTACTGCTGGCGATACCGCTGGGCGTGCTGGCCGGCTTGCGCAAAGGGTCCTTGATCGACCGCGCCACCATGCTGCTGTCCGCCTGCGCACAGGCCATGCCGCCGTTCTGCCTGGCGTTTTTGCTCATCATCGTGTTCAGCGTGCGCAACCAATGGCTGCCCGCCTCGGGCTTTGACACGTGGAAGCACTACGTGATGCCGGTGGTGGCGCTGGGCCTGTTCGCCATGCCCGCGATGCTGCGGCTGATGAAGTCCGAAATGGAAACCGTGCTGGCCACCGACTACATCCGCACCGCGCGTGCGATGGGGCTGGGCGGCGCCAGCGTGGTGTTGAAGTACGCGCTGCGCAACGCGCTGCGGCCCCTGGTGTCCCTGGCGGCCGCGCAGATGGGCACCTTGCTGGCCGGCTCCGTCGTCATCGAAACCGTGTTCGCCATCAACGGCGCCGGCCTGCTGGCCTGGACGTCCATCCTGCGTGGCGACTTTCCCACGATGCAGGCGCTGATCCTGATCTTTGCGCTGATCTACATCGTGCTCACCCTGCTTGCCGACCTGGTCAACGGTTGGCTAGACCCCCGCGTGCGAGCCGCCTCATGAATACCGCTGTTACCGCTAATGCGACTTCCCTGCCCGCGCCACGGCGCGGCGACCGTCTGGCCCGTGCCGGCCGCATGCTTGGCCTTGCCGTGCTGGCGCTGCTGGTGCTGGCCGGCCTGATCGGCCCGTACCTGATTTCCCACGACCCGTATTCGCAAGACCTGCTGGCGCGCCTGCAAGAACCCGTGTGGGCCGAAGGCGGCGATTGGAACCATATCCTGGGCACCGACCAACTGGGCCGGGACGTGTTGGCGCGCGCGCTCTACGGCGTGCGCGTTTCGGCGTTGATCGGCTTGTCGGTCGCGCTGATGGGCGGGCTGATCGGCACCACCCTGGGTGTGGTCGCCGGCTACTTCGGCGGCGCCGTGGACCGCGCCGTGTCCTTTCTGATCACCGCCCGTCTGGCGCTGCCCATCATCCTGGTGGCGCTGGCCGTCGTGTCCGTGGTGGGCGCGTCGCTGACCGTGGTGGTGCTGGTGCTGGGCCTGCTGCTGTGGGAACGCTACGCACTGGTGGCGCGCACCATGGCCGCCGGCCTGCGCAATGCCGAATTCGTCACCGCGTCGCGGCTGCAAGGTTGTACGCATCTGCAAATCATCTGGCGCGACATTCTGCCGAACCTGGTGGGCAACCTGCTCATTATCGGCACGGTGGACGCGGCCATGGCCATCACGCTGGAAGCCTCGTTGTCGTTCCTGGGGCTGGGCGTGCCCGCACCAATGCCGTCGTTGGGGCTGATGATTGCCGAGGGCAAGGAAAACATGTTGTTCCAGCCGTCATTGGTGGTCATCCCCAGCATCGTGCTGTTCGTGCTCGTGCTGTGCGTGAATCGCGCGGGCGAAACGCTGCGCGCCATCCAGATGAAAAAGGGTTGAGGCCATGACCGCGACGTCCCACCCGCTGCTGCGGGTTGAAAACCTGCATATCGACATCCACACCGCCACGCACACCAAGCATGTGGTGCGCGCGGTGGACTTCACACTTGAACGCGGCAAGACGCTGTGCATCGTTGGCGAATCCGGCTGCGGCAAATCGCTGACGGCGTTGGCGCTGCTGGACCTGCTGCCCGCCGCCGCGCGCCGCCGCATGACGCGGCTGGAATTCGCCGGGCAGGACTTGTCCACGCTGACGCCGCGCCAGCTGGCCGAGCTGCGCGGCGCGCGCATCGCCATGATCTTCCAGGATCCGATGACGTCGCTGAACCCGGTGTTTCAGATCGGCACGCAGTTGATCGACGTCATGCGCCGGCACCAGCGCGTCAGCCGCCGCCAGGCCGCGGAACGCGCGCAATACCTGCTGCGCCGCGTCGGCATCACCAACCCCGAAGAACGCATGCGCCAGTATCCGTTTGAACTGTCGGGCGGCTTGCGCCAACGCGTGATGATCGCCATGGCGCTGATGTGCGGCCCGGAACTGCTGATTGCCGACGAGCCCACCACCGCGCTGGACGTTACCGTGCAGGCCGAACTGCTGGACCTGCTGCGCGACATCCAGGCCGAGTTCGGCCTGGGCATGGTGTTCATCTCGCACGATATGGGGCTGGTGGCCCGCATCGCCGACCACGTCATCGTCATGTACGCAGGCGACATCGTGGAAGGCGGCAGCGTGGCCGAGGTGCTCGCGGACCCGCGCCATCCGTACACCGCCATGCTGTTGAACTGCATCCCCCAACCCGGCCGCACCGCGCCGCATACCGACTTGCCCACCATCGCCGGGGCCGTACCGTCGCTGGATACCGCCATCCGGGGTTGCGCGTTCCGCGACCGTTGCCCGGTGGCGGAACCTCGTTGCGCGCAGCCGATCGCCCCGCGCGTGCAGGGCGAACACCGCTGCCTGTGTGTGAAACCCGGCGCGCTGCGCGCAGGAGCGCTGGCATGACTGCATCCCTGAACAAAACCACCGCAATGCCGTCGGCCACCCCATCCCCCCCCCCGCCCGGCAGCATCCGCCTGGACGCGCTGTCGTTTCAATACGGCCGTGCCAGCCTGTTCTCGCGCCGCCCCGCACCGCGCATCCTGCATGACATCAACCTGCGCGTGCCCGCTGGCCGGACCATCGGGCTGGTTGGCGAATCCGGCAGCGGCAAGTCCACCATCGCCAAGCTGATGCTGGGCCTGCTGGCGCCCACACAAGGGCAGGCGCTGCTGGACGACAAGCCGCTGACCGCCATGCCGGCCCGCGCCCGCGCACGCCGCATCCAGATGGTGTTCCAGGACCCGTATTCGTCGCTGAACCCGCGCCGCACCATCAACGAGATCCTGACCGCGCCGCTGCGCGTGCATGGCATCGGCAACACCGCGTCGCAAGCGGCCGCGGTGCGCCGCATGATGGACGCCGTGGGGCTGGTGCCCGCGTTTGCCGCCCGCTACCCGCGTGAACTGTCGGGCGGCCAGCGCCAGCGCGTGGCGATTGCCCGCGCGCTGATGCTGGAGCCCCAGCTGCTGATTTGCGATGAGCCGACTTCCGCGCTGGACGTCTCCGTGCAGGCGCAGATCCTGAATCTGCTGATGGAATTGCAACGCGAACGCGGCCTGGGCTATCTGTTCATCAGCCACAACCTGGCGGTGGTGCAGCACATTGCGGACGAGATTGTCGTGCTGCAAGGCGGCCGCGTGGTCGAGCGTGGCGCGGCGGATCAGGTTTACTTTTCGCCCAAGCACCCGTACACCCGGCAACTGATCGGCGCGACGCTGGCCGTGCCCGAAGCGCGGGAGCTGGCCGCATGACAGCACACCCGACCGCAGTGACGACCAGCCCGGTGACGACCAGCCCTGTGGCAACCAGCCCCGCGACGACGCCCCTGCCCCCCACCCCCGGCACCGCACCGATGCCAGAGGCACACCCGCCTACCCTCGCGCCGCATTACCTGCTGGTCGGCAACGACGAGAAAGTCACCTGGGACGACGGCCGGATCCGCTTCCTGGCGCCCGGCCGCGATTCGCTCAGTATCTTCGACGCCGCTGCCAACCCCGCCGCGCCTGTCCTCGTAGCCACGCTGCCGCTACCCAACTCGTTGTTCGGCCCGCCTGTCAACCTGGCCGTGACGCCGGACCAGCGTCTGGCCTTGATCGCCGATTCCATGGCGTGGCCCGAACGCGCCGACAGCAAGGGCTGGCAGCCCACCCCGGGCCGTGACCTGTATGTGGTGGACCTGGCCGCCACCCCGCCGGCCATCGTGCAGACGCTGCAAGTGGGCCTGCAACCGTCCGGCCTGTCGATCAACCGCGCGGGCACCATGGCCCTCGTCGCCAACAAGGCGGGCCACTCGATATCGGTGCTAAGCATCCGCGATGGCCGCGTGGCCGTCTGCGCCGAAGTCGATCTGGGCACGCCCGTGGTCGCCGTGTCGTTCTCGGCAGATGGCCGCCGCGCCTATGCCGTCAAGACCGATACGCATCGCCTGGCCGTGCTGCGCATCGACGACACCGGCCCCACGCCCCGCGTCACGCACGATTCGTCCGAAGATCTGACCACCGGCCTGGTGCCGTTCAACCTGGTCGTGTCGCCCGACGGCGCGCTAGCCCTGGTGGTGGACATGGGCAGCCCCACGGCGTCCGACGGCCATGCGGATTCCATCAGCGTGGTGGATCTGCTTAGCAACCCGCCGCGCGTCATCGACCGGGTCATGGTGGAAGACGGCCCCGAAGGCATCGCCATCAGCCTCGATGGCCGCCACGCCGCCGTGGCCATCGTGCAAGGCTCCAACAACCCCTCGTCCGACTGGTTCCATCACCCGCACGGCCAGATCGTGCTGTTGCGCATCGACGGCCGGCGCGTCACCCGCGCGGGCGCCATCGGCGTGGGCGCCTTGCCCGAAGGCATCGCCTTCAGCCCCGACAGCCGCTACCTGTACGTCGGCAATTTTCTGGACGCAACCATGCAGGTGCTGGCCGTGGAAGACAACGGCCTGACCGATACCGGTACGTGTATTTCCCTGCCCGGCCACCCCGCATCCATGCGGGCGCAATCCTACTGAGCGGGGCCGCACCCCGCCGCGTGTTGAACCCACCACCCCTACTTCTCTTTCGTATCTGGAGTTACCCCATGACCCAAGCACCCCAAACGTTTCGCGCCCTGATCGGCGGCGCCCTTGTCGCGATGGCCGGCTTTGCGCCGCTGTCGGCCCATGCGATGGACATCAAGCTGGGCCACGTGCTGGCCCCCAGCCACAGCTGGAACAAGGCGGCCGAGGGTTTTGCCGCCGAGGTCAAGGAAAAGACCGCCGGCCGCGTCAACTTCGTGCTGTTTCCCAGCGGCCAGCTGGGCAACGAAAAGACCATGCTGGAAGGCTTGCAGATCGGCAGCCAGGGCGCGGCCATCATCGGCTCGGGTTCGTTGCAGCCGATTGAACCGAAGTTCGGCGTGGTCGAACTGCCGTACACGTGGTCCACGTCGCAACAAGCGTACAAGGCCTATGACGGCGAGCTGGGCGAGGCGCTGGCCAAGCTGGCCGACAAGAAGAACCTGACGATCATTTCGTGGTGGGAAAACGGCTTTCGCCACGTGACCAACAATCGCGGCCCCGTGAACAAGCCCGCCGATCTGGCCGGCCTGAAAACCCGCGTCACGCCTGACAAGATGCGTCTGGACACCTTTACCGCGCTGGGCGCCAACCCGGCCCCGCTGGCCTTTGGCGAGCTGTACTCCGCCTTGCAGCAAAAGGTGTTTGACGCGCAAGAAAACCCCTTGTCCATCATCTACACCTCGTCGTTCTTCGAAGTGCAAAAGTACCTGTCGCTGACGGGTCACGTCTGGGGCCCGGCCAACCTGATCATTTCCAAGCCGGTCTGGAACCGAATTTCCGCCGATGACAAGAAGGTGGTGCAGGCCGCCGCCGACAAATGGCGCGACGCCCAGCGCAAGATGATCACCGACGGCGACCAGCAGTTCGTGGCCCAGCTGAAAGAAAAAGGCATGCAGGTCAACGAGGTCGACAAGGCCGCCTTTGCCGCCGCCGTGCAGCCCGTATGGAAGACCTACTCGGTCACCTACGGCCCCGAGCTGATGGCGATTGTGCAGAAGTACCGCGAGGCCAAGTAATGCTTAACCGACTGTCCGCCATCCTGTCGGGCATCAGCAAGGCCTTTGCCGCCCTGGCGGTGGCCTTGCTGGCGATCCTGATCTCTTACGTGGTGTTCTCGCGCTTCGTCATGCACACCACGCCGCACTGGGCCGAGGAATTGCCGCGCCTGGTGCTGGTGTGGTCGGCCTTCATCGGTGGCGTGGCGTGCAGCTACGAACGCTCGCATCTGATGGCCGGGCTGCTGCCCTTCGTGGTGCGCAGCCCGCGCGTGCTCAATGCCTTCGAGCGCTTGAACCAAGTGCTGGTCATCGTGGGCTTGGCCGCGCTGGGCTACGCGGGCTGGCAGCTGGCCGAGCTTACGGGCGACCAGACGCTGCCCGCGCTGGACGTGTCCGCCGGCACGGTCTACCTGGCGTTGCCGTTTGCGTGCGCGGTCACCATCGTCGTCCATCTGGCGCAGCTGTTCGCGCCCACCCCCGCCACGGCAAAGGAATAACAAGATGTCTTCGGGTGCTCTCTTTTTGATGGGCGTGTTCACGATCACGGTGTTGATCGACATGCCCATTGCATTCGGCCTGGTGCTGTCGTGCCTGGCCTACCTGGCCGTGTATGACTCGGCGCCCATGATGGTCGCGGCGCAGCAGTACGTGGTGGGGCTGGACAGCTTCACCCTGCTGGCGATCCCGCTATTCATCCTGGCCGCGCAACTAATGAACGGTGCCGGCCTGACGCAACGCATCGTGCGCCTGTGCGCCGCCATCGTCGGCGACATCAAGGGCGGCCTGGCCGTGGTGGCCGTGCTGGCCTGCCTGATGTTCGGCGCGCTATCGGGCTCGGGCGTGGCCGACGTGGTCGCCATCGGCAGCCTGCTGTTGCCCGCCATGGCGCGCAGCGGCTACGACAAGGGTTTTTCTTGCGCGCTGGTGGGCAGCGCGGGTGCCACGTCCACCATCATCCCGCCCAGCATCGTGCTGATCGTCTACGGCACCATCACCGACACGTCGGTGGGCAAGCTGTTCGTGGCGGGCATCATCCCCGGCATCCTGCTGGGCCTGTCCTTGATCGGCGTGGCCATCTGGCAGTCGCGCAAGCACAACTGGGCGGGCGGCCAGCCGTTTTCCTGGGGCGAACTGCGCGCGGCCGCCATCGATGCGCTGCCCGCGCTGATGGTGCCGGTGCTGATCATCGGCGGCATCCGTTTCGGCATCTTCACCGCCACCGAAGCGGCCTCCAGCGCGATTGTCTACGCCCTGCTGATCGGCTTTTTCTGGTACCGCACGCTTAGCCTGAAATCGCTGTGGGACAACCTGAAGTCCACCGGTGAAAGCAGCGCGTCGATCCTGCTGATCATCGGCGCCTCGGGCCTCTTCGCCTGGGTGCTGGTGGCCGAACAGGTGCCGCAGGCCCTGTCCACGCTGCTGGTGGACTGGACCGACAGCAAGACGGCCGTGCTGCTGGTGCTGACGGTGGTATTGCTGCTGCTGGGCACCTTCATGGAAGCCATCCCCGTCATCATCATCGTGGCCCCCGTGGTGATGCCGGTGCTGGCACACTACAACATCGACCCGGTGCATTTCGGCATCCTGCTGTCCATCAACATGGCCATCGGCGCCAATACGCCCCCGGTCGGGGTCGACCTGATGGCCGCCTGCAAGATCGGCGGCATCAATATGATGCAAACGCTGCGCCCGCTGTCCTGGATGATGCTGGCCATGACCGCCGTGATGTTGCTGCTGACGTTTGTTCCTGAACTGGTGCTGTTCCTGCCGAGGCACGTGCAATGACTACTTCCCCATATCTCCGCCGCCCCGCCGCGCTGCGCCGCAGCTGGATGTTCGTGCCCGGCATGGACGCCGCCGCGCAGGCCGCGGGCCTGGCAAGCGGCACGGACGCGCTGGTGGCCGACCTGGAAGAATTCACGGCGCCCGTCGAACGGCCCGCTGCCCGGCCGCGCATTGCCGCCTTGTTTGCCACGTGCCGCGCGCAAGGCGTGGTGGCGGCCGTGCGCATCAACAAGCTGGAAGACGACGGGCTGGCCGACCTGCGTGGCGTGATGCCCGGTGCGCCGGTTGCGGTATTCCTGCCGCACGCCGAAAGCGCCGCGCAGATCATTGCGCTGGATCAGGCGATCACGGCGCTGGAAGCCGAACTGGGCCTGCCCGCCGGCAGCACCGAGATCGTGCCCACGCTGGAATCGGCGCTGGGGCTGGTGCGCGCCTACGACATCCTGACCGCCAGCCCGCGCGTGTCCGCCTGCCTGCTGGCCGCCGAAGACCTGACGGCCAGCCTGGGCGCCGAGCGCGGCAAGGACGGCATCGAACTGCACGCCGTGCGCGCCCGCTTCCTGGTGGACTGCACCGCCGCCGGCTGCGTGCCGATCGACTGCCCGTTCAATTACCGCGACCTGCCCGCGTTGGAAGCGGACCTGCGCTGGGCGCGTCGCCTGGGCCTGAAATCCAAATGCGCCACGGTGGCCGAACAGGTCCCCCTGATCCACGAGGTGTTCACTCCCGCTGCGCCGGACGTGGACACCGCGCGCGACTGCGTGGCCCGCTTCGAGGCCCAACGCGCCGGCCGCCACGACGCCGAACGCATCGACCCGCCCACCTACAACACCGCGCGCCGCCTGTTGGCGCGCCATGACCAATTCGAACGATGGGCCGCCGAGCGCCGCGCGCAGGCCGTCCCACAACAAGGAGACCTTGCATGACGTCATCCGCACTTCCCGAACGCAACGGCGGCCAGATCCTGATGCAGCAGCTGCGCATCCATGGCGCGCGCCGCGTGTTCATGATTCCCGGCGAAAGCTACCTGCCGTGCATCGACGCGCTGAACGAACACACCGACGCCATCGAGCCCGTGGTCTGCCGCCAGGAAAGCGGCGCGGCGTACATGGCCGAAGCCTATGGCAAGCTGACGGGCGAACCCGGCATCTGCTTCGTCACGCGCGGCCCGGGCGCCACCAACGCCAGCATCGGCGTGCACACCGCCTACCAGGACTCCACGCCAATGATCCTGTTCGTGGGTCAGGTCGGCAACGACTTCATGGAACGCGAAGCCTTCCAGGAAATCGATTACCGCCGCATGTTCGGGCAAATGGCCAAGTGGGTGGCGCAGATCGACCGCACCGACCGCATCCCCGAATTCATTTCGCGCGCCTTCGCCGTGGCCACCAGCGGCCGGCCCGGACCCGTGGTGCTGGCACTGCCCGAAGACACGCTGTGGGGCACGGCGCGCGTGGCGGACCTGCCACGCTACCCGCGCGTGCACAGCCACCCGGGCGCCGCCGACCTGGCGCGCATGACCGAATTGCTGAACGCCGCCCAACGCCCCTTCCTGCTGCTGGGCGGCAACGGATGGCACCAGACCGCCATCGACCAGATTGCCGGCTTTGCCGAACGCTTCGAGTTGCCCGTGGGCACGGCGTGGCGCCGCCTGGAGTGCTTTGACCAGCGCCACCCCAACGCCGCCGGCCACGTCGGCTGGGCCATGACGCCCGAACTGCGCCAGCGCCTGAAGGACGCCGACCTGGTGCTGGCCGTGGGCACGCGCCTGGGCGAAGCAACGACCGAAGGCTATAGCGTCATCGAAAGCCCGCTGCCTCGCCAGAAGCTGATCCACGTCTACCCCGACGCCGCCGAACTGGGTCGCGTGTTTTCGCCCACGCAGGCCATCGTGGCCGATGTGGCCAGCTTTGCCGCCAGCGTGGCGGACCGGGCGCCCGGCCATACCAAGCCGCGCGGCGACGCCGTGCGCATCGCGCATCAGCAACTGGTGGACAGCCTGACCCCGCTGCCCGCGCCCGGCCCGATGAGCCTGGACGCGGCCGCCGCCTATGTGGACGCGCACCTGCCCCCCAACGCCTGCATCACCGTGGGCGCGGGCAACTACGCGCTGTATCCGCACCGCTATCGCCGCTACACCGGCCCGGGCACCAGCCTGACGCCCACGGTCGGGTCGATGGGCTATGGCTTGCCCGCCGCTATTTCGGCCAAGCTGGAAGACCGCGCTCGCACCGTGGTGTGCTATGCGGGCGACGGCTGCTTTCAGATGAACATGCAGGAACTGGGCGTGGCCTTGCAGTACAAGCTGGGCGTGGTCGTGCTGGTGTTCAACAACAGCATCTGGGGCACCATCCGCGCCCACCAGGAACGCGAATTCCCCGCCCGCACGATTGCGCTGGGCTTTGAAAACCCCGACTTCACGCAGATCATCCGGGGCTATGGCGGCTACGGGGAAGCCGTGGAGACCACGGAAGATTTCGGACCCGCGTTCGAACGCGCGCTGGCCTTTGCCGACAAGGAAAGCCTGCCCGCGCTGCTGGAAATCCGCTACGACGCCAACGGCATTGCCCCGGGCGAAACGCTGATGGGCATCCGCGAAGCCGCGCAAGCCCGCATCGCGCGCGGCAACGCCCCCGCCAACCCCGCCAATAACGATCATTGACAGGACGTGAACCCATGACAAGCACGATTTCGATCAACGGACAGCGGCTGTGGCAGTCGCTGATGGACCTGGCGCGGATCGGCGCCACCCCCAAGGGCGGCAACTGCCGGCTGGCGCTGACCGCGCTGGACGGCCAGGGCCGCGACCTGGTCACCGGCTGGATGCGCGAGGCCGGCATGACGCTGCGTGTGGACCAGGTGGGCAACATCTTTGCCCGCCGCGCCGGCCGCAACAATGACCTGCCGCCGGTCATGACCGGCAGCCACATCGACACGCAGCCCACCGGCGGCAAGTTCGACGGCTGCTACGGCGTGCTGGCCGGGCTGGAAGTCATGCGCAGCCTGAACGACCATGGCGTCATCACCGAGGCCCCGCTGGAAGTGGCCATCTGGACCAACGAAGAAGGCTCGCGCTTTCTGCCCGTGATGATGGGCTCCGGCGTGTTCGCCGGAAAATTCCCACTGGAAGTGGCGCTGAATGCGCGCGACCACGACGGCAAGTCCGTGGCCGACGAACTGGCCGCCATCGGCTACGCGGGCGCGGACCCCGTGGGTGGCCGACCGGTCGGCGCGTACTTCGAGGCGCACATCGAACAAGGCCCCATCCTGGAACATGAAGACAAAGTGGTCGGCGTGGTGACCGGGTCGCTGGGCGTGCGCTGGTACGACGTGGTGATCACCGGCATGGAAATGCACGCGGGCCCCACGCCCATGCCCATCCGCCGCGACGCACTGTACGCGGCCACCTTTCTGTTGCAGGCGGTGATCGGCATCGCCAACGACAACCAGCCGCATGGGCGCGGCACGGTTGGCGAGATCCACGCGCATCCGGGCTCGCGCAATGTCATCCCCGGCCAGGTGCGCTTCACCGTGGACCTGCGCCATGAAGACGAAGCCACGCTGACGCAGATGGACGCGCGCTGGCTGGCCGCCTGCACCGACGTCGCCGAACGCCATGGCGTCACCGTGGACGTGAAGCAGGTGCAGTATTTCCCGCCCACCCCCTTCGACCCGGACCTGGTCGCCAAGGTGCGCGACGGCGCCACGCGCCGTGGCCTGGCCGCCATGGATATCGTCACCGGCGCCGGTCACGACGCCGTCTACATGGCCGGCGTCACGCCCACCGCCATGATCTTCGTGCCCTGCAAGGACGGCGTAAGCCACAACGAAATCGAAGACGCCAAGCCCGCCGACCTGGAAGCGGGCTGCAACGTGCTGCTGGACGCCATGGTCGCGCGCGCCAACGCGCACACCGATACGGCCCCCGCCTCCACCACCCCGCACCGCCTTCATTCCGGAGAACCCGCATGAGCCAACACGATCGCGCCTATTGGCATGACCGCGCCGCCACGCTGCGCATCGACGGCCGCGCTTACATCGACGGCGCCTACTGCGACGCCGCCGACGGCGCCACGTTTGCCGCCTCCAGCCCCATCGATGGCCGCCGCCTGGCCGACGTGGCCGCCTGCGGCCAGGCCGACGTGGACCGCGCCGTGGCCGCCGCGCGCCGCGCCTTCGAAGCCGGCGTCTGGAGCCAGCTGGCCCCGCGCCAACGCAAGGAACGCCTGCTGCGCCTGGCCCGCCTGATCGACGAACACACCGAAGAACTGGCGCTGCTGGAAACGCTGGACATGGGCAAGCCCATCCGCGACGCGCTGGCTTTCGACGTGCCGGAAACCGCGCGCTGCTATGCGTGGTACGCCGAAGCCATCGACAAAATCTATGACGAGATCGCCCCGACCGGCCCGGACGCGCTAGCCACCATCACGCGCGAAGCGCTGGGCGTGGTCGCCGCCGTGGTGCCGTGGAACTACCCGCTGATGATGGCCGCCTGGAAGGTCGCGCCCGCGTTGGCGGCGGGCAACAGCGTCATCCTGAAGCCGGCCGAACAGGCCTCGCTGTCGGCCATCCGGCTGGCGGCGCTGGCGGAACAAGCCGGCATTCCCGCCGGCGTCTTCAACGTGGTGCCGGGGCTGGGCGCGGTGGCCGGGCAGGCGCTGGGCCGCCACCCGGACGTGGACTGCGTGGCGTTCACCGGGTCCACCGCCACGGGCAAGCGCTTCATGAGCTATGCGGGCGAATCGAATTTGAAGCGCGTATGGCTGGAATGTGGCGGCAAGTCGCCCCACATCGTGTTTGACGACTGCCCCGACCTGGACCGCGCCGCGCAAGCCGCCGCGCTGGCCATCTTCTCGAACCAGGGCGAAGTGTGCATCGCCGGCTCGCGCCTGTACGTGCAGGACGGCATCTACGACGCCTTCATGGACAAAGTCGCCGCCTTTGCGGCCACCTTGCAGCCGGGCGACCCGCTGGACCCGGCCACCGCCATGGGCGCCATGGTGGACGAACGCCAGATGCAGGGGGTGCTGGCCCGCATCGCCGCCGGCCAGTCCGAAGGCGCCACCTTGCGCATCGGCGGCAAGCAGGCGCGCAGCGACACGGGCGGCTACTACATCGAACCGACCATCTTCGATTGCGCGCGCCAGGATTCCGCCTTGGTCCGCGAAGAGATCTTCGGCCCGGTGCTGGCGGCGCAACGTTTCGGCACCGAAGACGAAGCGATTGCGCTGGCCAACGACTCGGTCTATGGACTGGGAGCGGGCTTGTGGACGGCCAACCTGTCGCGCGCGCATCGCTTGTCGCGCCGCCTGCGCGCCGGCCTGGTCTGGGTCAACTGCTACGCCGATGGCGACATCACGGTGCCGTTCGGCGGAGTCAAGCAATCGGGGTCGGGCCGGGACAAGTCCCTGCACGCGCTGGACAAGTATTCGGACTTGAAGACGACCTGGATCAGTCTGACGGTGTGAATGGCGGGTCGGGGCCGGGCTGAGGTCGTCGCGGGCACTCAGCCCTAGGCGCCGGCCCCACGCGCCGCCACGCAGCAGGCTGTCAGCACGCCGTCGGCCACCCAGGCGTAGCGCACGCTTAGCGCCTGCCCGGCCCGCCACTCCGCGTCATCCCAATCGCGGGTCAGGGTCAGCGTCACTTCTGCCCTGCTCGCGCGCATCGCCGTGAGTTCGGCGGCATCGAAATCCTGGAACCTGCGCAGGCGCGGATACAGCGCCTTGTACAGCGCTTCCTTGGCGGAAAACAACAAGGTCAGCGCATGCCCGCGATCCAAGTGCGCCGCCATGCGGGCAAGTTCGCGCTCGGTTGCCACCAGTGGCTGCACGTCCACCACGGTTTGCGGGGCAATCAAGTCCTGCAAGTCCAGCCCCAGCGCCTGGCACCGCGCTGCCGAAGCCACCGCCGCAACCGCCCACGCCCCGCTATGGCTGATGCTGCCCAACCACCCCGCCGGCCACACCGGCAAACGCTGGTCCACCGGCAACACCGGCCCCTGATCCGTCGCCCCCGCCTTCTTCGCCCCCACCCTCTTCGCCCCCGCCTCTTGCAACGCCCGCCACGCACACACCCGACCCGCCACGAACTCGGCGCGCCGCCCGGGGCTCATCGCCAAGGTTGCCTGGCGCCACGCCAAGGCCTCATCGCCCACGGCGGCAAGCAGGTGCTCCGCCGCCTGGGCAACGGGCATGGACGCCATGCACACCCAGTCGGGCAGGCGTAGCGCTTGGTGCAGTCCGGTCACGGAGCGTCATCCACCCCGCCATACAGGGCGGGCAGCAAGATCGGCAAGGCGGCTTCTTTCCGCAAACGGCCATGCGCGGTTTCCACCTGCACGACCGCGCTGATCTTCGCTTTCATCGAGTCCAGAGCCAGCATGCGGGCCATGTTTTTTGCCGCTTCATTTGCCGCTTCATTTGCCGCTTCATTTTCCGCTTCATTTTCCGCTTCGTTTTCCGCTTCGTTTGCCTCTTACTTTCCGCGCCCACCGCCCTCTCACCCCGCCGAAGCGCCCTTCACCACCCGGTGCACGAACTGAAGCTTGCCGATCACCTCGGCGGGCAGGACGAAGGGGTAGAAGTCGCGTTGGCCCATGCTGCGGGCCAGCTCGTTCAGGACGCCGGTCAGGGCGACCCAGGCGTTGACCAGGTCCAGGAACGCCTGGCCGTCCGGGTCTTCGGGGTCATACAGGGCTTCTTTGGTGAAGGGCTCGTAGGACTGTTCGACGGCGGTACGCGTGACGCCGAAGCTGATCGCGGTGTCCAGCGTGTCCATCATGTGCAGGTAGTGCGCCCAGGTTTCGGCCCAGTCTTCCCATGGGTGGCACGACGCATAGGTGCTGATGTAGTGCAGTTCCCAATCGGCGGGCGGGCCTTGTTCGTAGTTGCGTTGCAGGGCCTCGCCGTAGTCGGCGCGCTCGTCGCCGAAGACCTGCCGGAACGGTTCCAGCCACGGGCCGGGCGAAATCAGCTGGTCCCAGTAATAGTGGCCAATCTCGTGGCGAAAGTGGCCCAGCAGGGTGCGGTACGGCTCGTGCATGTCTTCACGCACTTTCACCCGGTAGGCGTCGTCGGCCTCGCGGATGTTGATGGTGATAAGCCCTTGCGCGTGGCCGGTCAGCAAGGGGGTGCCATCGTCAACGGGCGCCAGCAGGTCGAACGCCAGGCCGCCGTCGTCAGGGGCCACCGAGCGCCGGATCGGCAGGCCCAGCGTCATGATCTGCGCAATCATCTGGCGCTTGGCGGCCTCAACCTTGAACCACAGCGGGCCGTTTTCCGGTACGGAAAGATCCGGGATGGTGCGGTTCAGGTTACAGGCCAGGCACAGCGTGTCGGGCGACTGCGCGGGCACCAGCCAGTTGCACAGCGCCGGCAGGCTGAAGTTGCCGCAGCGCTTGTACGTTTTGCCGCGCACCTTGCCCGATTCACGCAGGATGCCGCCCGGCGCGTCGTCCAGCGCGATCACGTGGCCGCGCTTCGGGTCAAACCCCAGCTGTCGGTGGCAGTTCAGGCATTCGGTATTGCTGAAGAAAACGGGCTGCCCGCACACGCACTGAAAGGCCTTCGCGCGCGCATGCCGCACGCGCTGGCGTTTCGGGGCGCGCAGTTGGCGGTTGATCGCGTCGAAGAAATAGCTCATGCATCAGTCCCTGTCGGAAACTCGTCTATGGGCGCGACGGTTACGCGCACATTCAATTCATGGCCGCCGCCCCGGATCACGCCGCGCAAGGGAGTGACGTCGCCGTAGTCGCGGCCATGCGCCAGCACCACGTGCGCCGTGCCCGGCACCACGTCGTTGGTGGGGTCCAGGTCGATCCAGCCCCCATTGATGTCCACCCCCGCGCAGTGCACCGACACCCAGGCGTGCGAGGCGTCGGCGCCGATCAGGCGCGGTTTGCCGGGCGGCGGTTGCGACATCAGGTAGCCACTGACATAACGCGCCGGCAAACCCAGCGCGCGCAGGCAGCCGATCATCACATGCGCAAAATCCTGGCATACGCCGATACGTTCCTGGAACGCATCAAGCACCGGCGTGGACACCTGAGTGTGCGCGGGCCGGTAGGTGAAATCCGCGTGGATGCGGTGCATCAGGTCCAGCGCGGCCTCGGCCACCGGGCGGCCCGGGGTGAACGACAGCAAGCCGTATGCCCGAAGCTCGGCATGCATCGGTATATAGGGAGACGCGAAGGTGAATTCGACCTCGGGCGCGTAGGGCAAGGCCGGGTCGTAACGCAGGCGCTGGGCGGCGGCCTCCCAGGGCAAACCCAGCGCTGCGTCCAGCGCATGCAAGCGCGGATGGACCGTAACGCGGCTGGTGGCGCGCACCGTCAGCGCCTCGTGCGGCGCGTACAGCGCGAAGGTGCAGCGCGTGTTGCCAAAGCCATCCACCGCCTCGGTGATGCCGGGCGGCACGGGCGTGACCTCCAGCGCGTAAGCCTCAAGCACCTGCCACGCATCGTTCAAGGGGCGCAGATAGCCCAAATGGTGGGCCAGTTCCACCGGCGAATCGTAGCGATACGCGGTTTCGTGGTCGACGATCAGCGTCACCCCGTTCATGTCGGCATGCCTCGCAAGTTACGCGGTAAGCGTTTGGTCATGGCCGGCCGCATGGCTGAAATACCGCAGGCTGATCTCGTTGGACAAGGCGCTGGCGGCCAGTTCCAGTTGCGTGCACAACGTCAGCACGCCCGCGTACAGGCCCTGGGTCTGTTGGCATAAATCCGCCAACGACACGCCCACGCCTTCCGCCGGCAGCAGGTTCACCAGATCCCTGCCCGGCCCCGCCACGGTATCGGGCAGCCGCGCCAGCTCTTTGCGCAACACGCTCAGCACACAGGTCAGCGAACGCGGGTTGGCGGGCTCTTGCACCAGCAGGTTCAGCAACGCGGGCACTTCCTGGCGGCCAGGGTAATAGGCGCGATATGTGATCTTGCTGTCGAACAGGTCCAGCAGCATGTTCAAGCCGCTATCGCCCAGCACCGCGTTGCGGCGGAACAGTTCGCCCAGCAAACCGGCCATGGCGGCCAGGCGTTCGATCTGCCGGCCGATAGTCAACAGGCGCCAGCCGTCGTCGCGCGTCATGCGGTCGGTTTGCGAACCCGTGATTGCCGACAGCTGCATGCCCAGGTTGCGCAAGCCGCGCAGCACGTCCGGCGCGGAAACGGGCGCGGGCACCGCCGCGGCGGTATCGCGCCCCTTGCCCGCCGACGCCATGCGCATGAACCATTCATGCGCCGTCACCACCAGCCGCCAATGCTCGGGCGAAAGGCGGTCACGGATCTGGCCGGCGGCAAAGGCCAGCGCCCCAAGGTTGCGCGCCACGCCGCCCTGCGCGTCGTCGCTGACCAGATGGGCCACCAGCGTGGATTCAAACATGCGCGCCGACAAGGTGGGCGCGGCGGGCACCAGCCCGCTGCGACGGCACAGCGTGTCGACGGCGGCGAACAGTTCGCCGGCATTGTCTTCATCGCTGTTCAGCCAGGTCAGCGCCACCGTGGCCAGGCGCACATCGTTTTCCGCGCGTTCGGTGTAGCGGCCCATCCAGAACAGGTTTTCGGCGGCGCGGCTGGACACGGGGCGATGCGCGGGGGCAATGTCCTCCAGCCGCAATTGCACGGGCAGCATCGAGAACATATCGACCGCGCCGCGCGTGGTGACCCAGGTGTCCATGCTGCTGCCGCCGCGCTGCATCGACACAATCTGCTGTTCGCGGCTGGCGATGCGCGTCAGGCCGCCCGGCAGCACGTTCCAACCGCCCTCGCCATCGGCGATGACGAACACGCGCAGCATCGCCGCGCGCGGCACGATGTGGCCCGCGCTCCAGCTGGGCGCCTGTGACAGCGGCAGATATTCTTGAACGGTATAGGCGTCGGGGTTGTCGGCGATGCGCGCATGCAGCGCGGCGGTGTCGGACGGCGGCACGGCGCCGCCGATGACGGGTTCGAAGCCCCCCCGCATATTGCTGGGGTAGGTGGATTTGATGACCATGCCCGGCAGATTCGCCAACGCCTGTTCGCGCGCGGCGGCCTCGCCGCACCACCACGAAGGCAACGACGGCAACAGCAGATCGGCATCGAACAGGCGGCGGCTGATGGCGGGCAAAAAGCCGTTGATCGCGGGCGACTCCAGAAAGCTCGCGCCCAGCGAATTGGCCACCAGCACATTGCCCGCGCGCATCACCTGCAACAGCCCCGGCACGCCCAGCGTGGAATCCGACCGCAGCTCAAGCGGGTCGCAAAAATCGTCGTCCAGGCGGCGCAGCACCGCGTGCACGCGTTCCAGCCCGTGCAGCGTTTTCAGGTAAAGCATCTTGTCGCGCACGACCAGGTCGCCGCCTTCGACCAGCGTCACGCCCAGATAGCGCGCCAGATACGTCTGTTCGAAATAGGTTTCGTTGTACGGCCCCGGGGTCAGCAGCACGATGCGCGGCGGCGTATGCGCCGGCAGCCCGCCCGGGCTCAGCTTGTACAGCATGTCCATCAGCCGCCGGTAGCTGGTGGCCAGATGCTGCACGCGCAACTGCTTGAACGCCTCGGGGAACATGCCCGAAATGGTCAGCCGGTTTTCCAGCAGATACCCCAACCCGGATGGCGCCTGTGTGCGTTGCGACACCACCCACCAGCCGCCATCGGCGGCGCGCGCCAGATCGAACGCGGCGATGTGCAGGTAGGTGCCGCCTGGCGGCTGGTAGCCGCGCAAGGGCCGCAGATAACCCGGATGGCCGAACACCAGCGCGGGCGGTATCAGCTTGTCGGCCAGCAGGGTTTGCGGGCCGTAGACGTCGGCAAGCACGCGGTTCAACAGGCCGGCGCGTTGGCATACCCCCTGTTCGATGGCCGCCCAGTCGGTGTCGTTGATGACAAAGGGCAAAAGGTCCAGCGACCACGGCCGCGCCGACCCATTGGCTTCGGCGTAGATGTTGTAGGTGATGCCGTTTTCGCGGATTTGCCGCGCCACCACGTCCACGCGCCGGTCCAGGTCGGCAAAGCCGCTGGTGCCCAGAAGCTCGAAGAATTGGGGCCACGGTTCGCGCAGCCGCGTCGCGCCCGACGCATCGGGCGGCGCGCGCAGTTCGTCATAGTGCCCAGGCCGCGCGGGCAGCGCCGCATGAACCGCCAGGGATGCGACATCCTGCGACGGATCGGTCTGAAAAAGAAATTGCGGCATGGGGCTTCAAAAGGCGACGGGGGCGCCGGGGTTCAAATTCCAACAAGGGGTCAATCGTGCCTTAAATCCAGCGAGAACGGAAATTCACGGCCCACTTGCGCCGGCGCCACGTCCATGCGGCCCGGCGTGTGCCCGATTTTCTCGAAACGGGCCAGGCGCCGGCTCTCGGCCTCGTAGGAATTGACCGGGAACGATTCCGGATTCAGCCCGCCCGGATGCGCGACATGGTATTTGCAGCCCCCTAATGAGCGTTGATTCCAGGTATCGACAATATCCACCGTCAAAGGCACATGCACCGGTATCGTCGGATGCAGCGCCGACGGCGGCGACCATGCCTTGTAGCGCACGCCCGCCACGTACTCGCCTACCCGGCCGGTCGGCTGCAAGGGCAGCGCGCGGCCATTGACCGTGACAACATAGCGGTTGTCGTTCAAGCCCGATACCCGGATTTCCACCCGTTCCAACGACGAATCCACGTAGCGCACCGTGCCCGCGGACGAGCCCTCTTCGCCCATCACGTGCCAGGGTTCCAGCGCGCCGCGCAGTTCCAGGTGGATGCCGCGCGCCGCCACGTCGCCGAACAGCGGAAAGCGGAACTCGAAATGCGGCGCGAACCATGCGGCGTCAAACCCGTACCCCGCCTCGTTCAGATCGGACAGCACGTCCTCGAAGTCCATTTTCACAAAGGTAGGCAGCAGGAAGCGGTCATGCAGCTCGGTGCCCCAGCGTGTCAGGCGCGCGGTATAGGGCGATTTCCAGAAATGGGCCACCAGGCCGCGCAGCAGCAGCTGCTGCGCCAGGCTCATGCGCGCATGCGGCGGCATTTCAAAGGCGCGCAGTTCCAGCAAACCCAGCCGGCCGGTGGCGCTGTCGGGCGAATACAGCTTGTCGATGCAGAATTCCGAGCGGTGCGTGTTGCCCGTCACGTCGACCAGGATGTTGCGCAGCGCGCGGTCGATCATCCAGGGCGGCACCTGTTCGCCCTGTTCGGCGCAGCGCCGGTGGATTTCCTGAAATGCCAGTTCAAGCTCGTAGACCTGATCGTTGCGCGCCTCGTCGATGCGGGGCGCCTGGCTGGTGGGGCCGATGAACAGCCCGGAAAACAGGTACGACAACGACGGATGATTGACCCAGTACGCCAACAGGCTGGCCAGCACGTCGGGGCGGCGCAGGAACGGGCTGTCGGCCGGCGTGGCGCCGCCCAGCACGAAGTGGTTGCCGCCGCCGGTGCCGGTGTGGCGCCCGTCGGCCATGAATTTTTCGGTGGACAGCCGCGTCTCGAAGGCGGTTTCGTACAGGAATTCGGTGTGGTCCACCAGTTCGGCCCAATTGGCGGCCGGGTGGATGTTGACCTCGATGACGCCGGGGTCCGGCGTAACCGCCAGCACCTTCAAGCGGGGATCGCGCGGCGGCGGGTAGCCTTCCAGCACAATCTTCACGCCCAGATCGCGCGCCGTGCCCTCCACCTGCGCCACCAGCGCCAGATAGTCTTCCAGGCGCGGCAAGGGCGGCATGAACACATACAGGATGCCGCTGCGCGTTTCCACGCACATGGCGGTGCGGGTCAGGTTGGCGGCGGATTCGAACTTGGCGGGCGGGTGCGCGCCCGGTGCCGCGGACGCGCCATTACGCTGACTCTGCGCCACCAACTGCGTCGGCCCCGGCAGCGAACGGCGGGTATCGAAGGGGTCGCGTTCCGTGACCACCGGTGCATCGGCCTCGGCCGCCCAGGGCAGCGAGTCCAGCGGCAGGCGCAAGCCCATCGGCGAATCGCCGGGAAACAGGTACATGCGTTCGTCGCGCAGGAACCAGGGGCCGGACACCCACGGCCCGCCCTCGCCCGCCTGGATCGGCAGCGCATAGCCGACGATGCTGTCCAGCTTCTGCTCGAACACGCGGCGCAGGCGCGCGCGTTCCATTTCATCGTCCAACCGGGAATCGAACGGGTCCACGTTGGCCGGCAGCCGCCGTTCGCGCCACAGGTAGTAGAAGACGTCCTCGTAGCCCGGCACGACGTGGCGTGCGTCCACTTCCAGCCGCTCGCACAGCCGCGTGACGAAGCGCTTGGCGTCCGCCACCGTGTACGCGCTGCGCTGGCGCTCGTCGGCGAACAGCGTCGGGTCGTCCCAGCATGCTTGCCCATCGGCGCGCCAATAGATCGACAGCGCCCAGCGCGGCAATTGTTCGCCCGGATACCATTTGCCCTGCCCCAGGTGCACAAAGCCGTTGCCGCCGTAGCGCGTGCGCAAGCGGTTCAAGAGTTCCAGCGCATAGCCGCGCTTGGTGGGGCCGAGCGCGGCGGTGTTCCATTCCGCGCCCTCGCGGTCGGACACCGAGACGAAGGTGGGCTCGCCCCCCATCGTCAGGCGCACGTCCATCTGGTCCAGCCGGTCGTCGATCTTGTCGCCCAGGTCCAGGATGGCGCGCCATTGCTCGTCGCTATATGGCTTGGTGACGCGCGGCGATTCGAACACGCGCGTGACGGACATGGTGTGCGTGAATTCCACCTCGGCCTCGTCGACCGCGCCCGTCACGGGAGCGGCGCTGCCGGGTTCGGGCGTGGCGGCCAGCGGAATGTGGCCTTCGCCGGCCAGCAGCCCGGAGGTAGGATCCAGCCCGATCCAGCCGGCGCCCGGCAGATAGACTTCGCACCACGCATGCAGATCCGTGAAGTCGGTCTGCGCGCCGCTGGGGCCGTCCAGCGCGCGCACGTCCGGCTTGAGCTGGATCAGGTAGCCCGACACGAAACGCGCCGCCAGCCCCAGGTGGCGCAGCGCCTGCACCAGCAGCCAGCCCGAATCGCGGCACGATCCCGCCGCCCGCGCCAGCGTTTCCTCGGGCGTCTGCACGCCGGGTTCCATGCGGATCAGGTAGCTGATTTCCTTGTGCACCTGCTGGTTCAGCGCCACCAGGAAGTCCACCGTGCGTTGCCGCCGCACATCGACTCGCGACAGGAATTCCGCGAATCGGGGCGTGGCCTCGTCGCGGATCAGGTACGGCGCCAGTTCGCGCGCCAGCCCATCGTCGTAGGTGAAGGGAAATTCCTCGGCGTCGGGTTCCAGAAAGAAATCAAAGGGGTTGTAGACCGCCATTTCGGCAACCAGGTCCACAGTGATCTTGAATTCGCGCGTCTTGTTCGGAAAATTCAGCCGCGCCAGGTAGTTGGCGAACGGGTCCTGCTGCCAGTTCAGGAAGTGCTCGGCGGGCTCCACCGTCAGCGAGTACGACAGGATGGGCGTGCGGCTATGCGGGGCGGGTCGCAGGCGCAGCACCTGGGCGGAAAGGCTGACCAGACGGTCATAGTTGTATTGCGTGACGTGCTTGAGCGCTACGTGGATCGTCAAAGCCTTCTCCGGGTCGGCGGTGGCCGTCTTGGATTATGGGGGCGCGGGTGGCAAACGCGGGGTAGCAAATGGAAAATTGAAAGAATCAGTGGCTTGACTGCACCTGCACCTGCACCTGCACCTGTACCGATACGTCCATCGACAGCGTAGCCGCCGTGCCGTGCAACCAGCGCACGGGCGAGGCAGATTCGTAATCGCGCCCAACCGCCAGGCGGCAATGGCCGTCGGAGGCAAACGCCGCGTGGCTGACGTCCACGCTGACCCAGCCGTGCCCGGCCAGCCAGACATCGGCCCAGCCATGGCTGGCGGCGTCGTCGCCGGCTTCGTGCCAATAGCCGCTGACAAAGCGGCCCGGCGTGCCCATGGCGCGCACGCAGGCCAACAGCAGATGGGTCTGGTCCTGGCTGCCGCCGCGCCGCGCCGCCAGCACCTGCGGGGCCGTCATGGCAGGGCCGCCCAGCCCGGGCTGAACCGCCACGTGTTCGCGGATCGCGGCGCTAAGCATCAGCACGTCGTCGGCGCTGTGCACGCCGCGCGGCAGCACGCGCCGGCAGAACGCGCGGATGGAATCGTCGCATTGGGTCAGCGCGGTGGGCACGCCGTAGATGTAGACCGGCAGGCGTTCGTCTTCATCGCCCACGCGGCCCTGCGCCAGCGGATGGATGTCGACCTGCCCCACCGCATGAATCTCGATTTCGCTATGGGTGCGGTGCAGCGTCAACGTGTGCGTGACGTTGCCGTACGCGTCCACCTGCGGCTGGATTTCGCCCGGCGTCTGGATCTGCCATCGCAAGGCATGTTGGTGGTCGTCGCGCCGGGGCGTCAGCCGCAGCGTCTGGATGGTGTAGTTGACCGGGGCGGCATAGCGATAGCGGGTCACGTGCTTGATGAGATGCTTCATGAAAATCTCCACACTGCGGTCACGCTGGTCTCGTCCGGGCGGCGCACCCTGCCCGTATGCTGTTTACCGGCGGGGCACGACGGTCGATCGTAGCAACAAGCCAATGAAATAAATCAGCAATACGCAAGCGATGAACAGGCCATGCGCAAGCCATGAAAAAGCCATAACCATGCAATGACCAAGCAACATGTGTGCCAGCGGGACAGCCGCGTTGCGCGCGCCCGGGCAACGGGATGACGCCCGTGAAATCCTGCCCGCAGCCGGCCACGGCGCACGCAATGACGCGCGGCCATGCCCGATATCCGGCACCGGGCACCAAACCAGTGCGATGACCGCTGCGACCCCGCGCGTCTTTTTTACAAGCCATTGCAAAATTGTTCCGCGCACAACAAGGCACGGGTACCGGAGCGCCAAGGCGTGGGGACGCCGGAACGCCGGGGCATGGGCAGTCACAATCTTCAAAGCGCCGGACAATCGTTCAATACATCGCCACATGACGCAGGCACATTGCGGGGGTTTCCAAACGGCATCCAAGGAGCCACACCATGTCCGTTACCGCCTTCGCCAAACCCGGCGCCAAGCTGTTGTCCCCGCAGGACCACACGTTGATCATGATCGACTTCCAGTCGCAAATGGCATTTGCCACCCATTCCATCGACGCCGTCACGCTGCGCAACAACGCCGCGCTGGTGGCGCACGCCGCCGCCGGTTTCAAGGCGTCCACCATCCTGACCACCGTTGCCGAAAAGAGCTTTTCGGGCCCGATGTTCGACGAAGTCACCGCGCCGTTCCCCGGCCAGGCCCTGCTGGACCGCACGTCCATGAACACCTGGGAAGACGCCGCCGTCATCAAGCAGGTCAACGAAATCGGCAAGAAGCGCATCGTGCTGGCCGGCTTGTGGACCAGCGTGTGCATCGTCGGCCCGGCCCTGTCGGCGCTGGACCAGGGCTTTGAAGTCTATGTGATCACCGACGCCTGCGGCGACGTGTCCGTGGAAGCGCACAACCGCGCCATCGAACGCATCGTGCAAGCCGGCGGCCAGCCGATCACCGCGTTGCAATACCTGCTGGAAATGCAGCGTGACTGGGCCCGCACCGACAGCTACGAAATGACCACCGGCATCGCCAAGAAGTTTGGCGGCGCCTATGGCCTGGGCATCCTCTACGCCAAGTCCATGTTCAACGCGCACGAAGCCTGATAGGAGCCGCCCATGAAGGTCTACCTTGTTTCGCTGGCGCTTGGCCTTTTGGTCGGCGTGATCTACGCGCTGTTCAACGTGCGCTCGCCCGCGCCACCGGTCATTGCATTGGTAGGCCTTCTGGGCATTCTGGCGGGCGAACAGATTCCCCCGCTGGTCAAGCGCATGATGGCCGAACCGGCCACGCGCACGTCCTGGCTGCACGAGCAGGTCAAGCCGCATATGTTCGGCGAACTGCCCAGCTGCCCCAAGGCGTCCGCCCCCTCTGAAACAACCGCCGATGCATGTGGAGACAAGCGCCATGGTTGACACCCAAGCCCCCGACCTGATCCTGCACCAGGGTCGCTTCACCACGCTGGACCCCGCCAACCCCGTGGCCGACGCCGTCGCCATCCGCGAAGGCCGCTTCACGCGCGTGGGCGCCGCCGCCGACATCCTGCCGCTGGCCGGCCCCGCAACCCGGGTGATCGCGCTGAACGGACGCGGCGTGCTGCCGGGCCTGATCGACAACCACCTGCACATCATCCGCGGTGGCCTGAACTACAACATGGAATTGCGCTGGGACGGCGTACGCAGCCTGTCCGACGCCATGGCCATGCTGCGCCGCCAGGTCGCCATTACCCCCGCCCCGCAGTGGGTGCGCGTGGTGGGCGGCTTCACCGAGCACCAGTTCGCCGAAAAGCGCTTGCCCACCATCGACGAACTGAACGCCGTGGCGCCCGATACGCCCGTGTTCATTCTGCATCTGTACGACCGCGCGCTGCTGAACGCCGCTGCCTTGCGCGCGGTGGGCTACGACAAGACCACGCCCGCCCCGCCGGGCGGCGAAATCGTCCGCGATGCCGCCGGCAACCCCACCGGCCTGCTGCTGGCCAAGCCCAACGCGTCGATCCTGTACGCCACCTTGGCCAAGGGCCCCAAGCTGCCGCTGGAATACCAGGTCAACTCCACCCGCCACTTCATGCGCGAACTGAACCGCCTGGGCGTCACCGGCGCCATCGACGCGGGCGGCGGTTTTCAGAACTACCCCGAGGACTACCAGGTCATCCAGCAACTGGCCGACGCCAACCAGCTGACGATCCGCCTGGCCTACAACCTGTTCACGCAAAAGCCCAAGCAGGAAAAAGAAGACTTCCTGAACTGGACGGCCACGTCGCAATACAAGCAAGGCACCGACTACTTCCGCCACAACGGCGCGGGCGAAATGCTGGTGTTCTCGGCCGCCGACTTCGAAGACTTCCGCCAGCCGCGCCCCGAGATGGGGCCCGAGATGGAAGGCGAATTGGAAGAAGTGGTGCGCATCCTGGCGCAGAACCGCTGGCCGTGGCGCATGCACGCCACCTATGACGAAACCATCAGCCGATCGCTGGACGTGTTTGAACGCGTCAACCGCGACGTGCCGCTGGCCGGGCTGAACTGGTTCTTTGACCACGCGGAAACCATTTCCGAAAAGTCCATCGACCGCATCGCGGCGCTGGGCGGCGGCGTGGCCGTGCAGCATCGCATGGCCTACCAGGGCGAGTACTTTGTTGAACGCTACGGCGCCGGCGCGGCCGAGGCCACCCCGCCCGTCAAGCGCATGCTGGAGAAAGGCGTCAACGTGTCGGCCGGCACGGACGCCACGCGCGTCGCGTCCTACAACCCGTGGGTGTCGCTGTCCTGGCTGATCACCGGCAAGACCGTGGGCGGCATGCGCCTGACGCCGCAACGCAACTGCCTGGACCGCGACGCCGCGCTGCGCATGTGGACGGAGAACGTCACCTGGTTCTCGAACGAACAAGGCAAGAAAGGCCGCATCGCCGTGGGCCAATTGGCCGATCTGGTGGTGCCCGACCGCGACTTCTTCGCGTGCCCGGAATCCGATATCGCCGACACCAGCAGCCTGCTTACCGTGGTGGGCGGCAAGGTGGTGTGGGGCGCGGGCGAATTCTCGGCCCATGACGACGCGGCGCCCCCGCCCGCCATGCCCGACTGGTCGCCCACGCGTCTGTTCGGCGGCTACGGCGCCTGGGCAGACACCGAAGGCAAGCCCTTGCAGACCTCGCTGCGCGAAGCGGCCGCCGGCTGCGCCTGCGCGAACGACTGCAATGTGCACGGCCACCAGCATGCGGGCGCCTGGGCCAGCAAGCTGCCCGTGTCGGACCTGAAAGGCTTCTGGGGCGCGCTGGGTTGCGCGTGCTGGGCGGTATGACCGTGCCCCGTCCGCTGACCTCGAAGGCGGTGCGCTGGCTGGCCCTGCTGGCGCTTTGCGGCGCCTATATCCAGGGCGGCCTGGTCAAGCTGCTGGACTTTGCGGGCGCGCAGGCCGAGATGGCGCATTTTGGCCTGCAACCCGCCGCGCCGGCCGCCGTCGCCGTTATCGTGCTGGAACTGGGCGCCAGCGCCCTGATCCTGTCCGGGCGGCTGCGCTGGCTGGGCGCGCTGGCGCTGGCGCTGTTCACCGCCGTGGCGGCGCTGATGGCCAACCGCTACTGGGAAGCCCCCGCCGACGCGCGCTTCATGACAATGAACGCGTTCTATGAACACTTGGGGCTGGCCGGGGCATTCGTCCTGGTCGCCTGGCACGACCTGACGGAGCGCCTGCATGGCCGGACCTGACCGCATCACCCCGCCCGCCGCCGCCGTGGGCGGCATGGCGCCCTTGAAGCACACGCTGTTCGCCGTGCTGTGGGGCGCCACCATCCTGGGCAACATCGGCAGCTTCATGCGCGACGTGGCCAGCGCCTGGCTGGTCACCGACCTGTCCACCAACCCCGCCGCCGTCGCCATGATGCAGACGGCGGCCACCTTGCCGGTGTTCCTGCTGGCCATTCCGGCCGGCGTGCTGTCCGACATCCTGGACCGGCGGCGCTTCCTGATCATCATCCAGGTGCTGCTGGCCTGCGTCAGCTTCACCCTGCTGATGATGGCCAAGACCAACACGCTGACCGTCGAAACCTTGATCGCCCTGACCTTTCTGGGCGGCGTGGGCACGGCACTGATGGGGCCCACCTGGCAGGCCATCGTGCCGGAACTGGTGCCCAAGGCCGAACTGAAAACCGCCGTGGGCTTGAACTCGCTGGGCATCAACATCGCCCGCGCGTTGGGCCCGGCCGTGGGCGGCTTGCTGCTGGCCGCGTTCGGCGCGGCCGCCGCCTATGGCGCGGACGTGTTGAGCTACGTGTTCGTGATCGGTGCACTGATCTGGTGGAAGCGGCCCAAGAAAGTGGACGACGGCTTGTCGGAGCAGTTCTTCGGCGCCTTCCGCGCGGGCGTGCGCTTTGCGCGCGCCAGCCGCGAGCTGCACGTGGTGTTGCTGCGCGCGGCCGTGTTCTTCATCTTTGCTAGTTCAGTGTGGGCGTTGCTGCCGCTGGTGGCGCGCCGCATGTTGGGCGGCAGCGCCGGCTTTTATGGCGTGCTGCTGGGCGCGGTGGGCGTGGGCGCGATTCTGGGCGCCGTGGTGTTGCCGCGCCTGCGCGCGCGCCTGAACACGGACGGCCTGGTGCTGGCAGCCGCCGTCGTGGCCGCCGCCGTGATGGCGGCGCTGTCGTTCGCGCCGCCGCAATGGGCCGCCGTGCTGCTGCTGTTGCTGCTGGGCATGGGCTGGATCGTGGCGCTGACGACGTTCAACGGCGTGGCACAGGCCATCCTGCCCAACTGGGTGCGCGGCCGTGGGTTGGCCATCTACCTGATGGTCTTTAACGGCGCGATGGCGGCGGGCAGCCTGGGTTGGGGTTTGTTGGCGCAAGAGATCGGCGTGCCGGCGACCTTGCTGGCTGGCGCCGCGGGTCTGCTGGTGGCGGGCGTGCTGCTGCACCGCATGCGCCTGCCGCAGGGCGAAGCCAATCTGGACCCGTCCAACCATTGGCCCGAGCCCCTGCTGGACACCCCGGTGGAACACGACCGCGGACCGGTCATGGTGCAGATCGAATACCGCATCCGCGTGCAGGATCGCCCCGCGTTCCTGGCCGCGCTCAAGTCGGTAGCCGAAGAAAGGCGGCGCGATGGCGCCTATGCCTGGGGCGTGGCCGAGCACACGGGCGAACCCGAACGTGTGCAGGAATGGTTCCTGGTGGAATCGTGGGCGGAACATCTGCGCCAGCATCAACGCGTGTCGCAGGCCGATGCCGACTTGCAAGGCGAAGCCCAGCGCTTTCATATCGGTCCGGAAAAGCCGGTGGTGCATCACTTCCTGGCGCTGGACTTGCGGCAGGGTAAGTCAGGGGGCGCGTCGGAAGCCGGGGGCAGTACGGAAGCCGGATAAGGCCGGCGCAAGCCGCAGCCGGCCGACCCGCCGGTTCAATGCGCCGAGGCGTCCAGGAAGCGGTGCACGACACGCACCGCGGCCGCGCCCTCGGCGATGCCCGCCAGCACTTGCGGGACACAGCCGGCGCGCACCGCGCCGGCCGCGAACACGCCGGGCTGCGAGCTTTCATAGGCGCGCGCCTGCATGGACCCGGCGGCGGCGCGGCCGGTGTGGATACGGCCCCGGCCATCGGTGTCCAGGCAGCCTTCCAGCCAGTCGGTGTTGCCCAGACCCGATCCATCTTCGGCCAGGCCCGTCGCCACGATCAGGCTGCGCGCCTCGATTACCTGGCGGTCATCCAGCCACACGCGGTAGGGATAGCTGGCGCTGTCGAACGCCGTGGCCAGGCGTTGCGGCATGACGTGCGACCCAAAATGGCGGCTTTGCGTTTCGGCGCGGCGCAGCAACCCGCCGTCGCACAGGCCCGTGATGGTGCCCGGAAAGGCGGGCAAGGCGTAGGCGCCGGGCGCTTGCGCCCCGCACAGGGAACCGCCCACCAGCAGCGTGTGCAGCCCCTCTGACGCCGCATAGGCCGCAGCCGCCAAGCCGGCCGGACCACCACCGATAACCGCCAGATCCAGCACCGGGTCCACCCGCCCCACCCCCATGGCCGACCGCAGGATCGCGCCGCCATACGGGCGTTGGCGCAAATAGCTGATACGACGCAGCATGAACGCCCGCAGCACGATGTCGGCCAGCGCCGGTTCGGCCAACAGCAGCCGCGCCAGGGCTTCGCGCGACAGGCGCAGCAGCCGGCTGTCCGACGCGGCGCGCGCCGTGACCGCATTGGGGCGGTCGGTGAACAGGTCCAGGCTGCCGGTGAATTCGCCATCGCGATGCACCAGCAGGCTTTGCATGGCGCCATCGGGCTCGCACTCAAGCACTTCAACCGTGCCTTGCAGCAGAATGTGAAAGGCGGCCTCCTGGCTGCCGCTTTGCAGCAGCACGCTGCCGCACGGCGCCCACATGGGCTGGCCGTACGGCGCGGCGCGCGCGATCTGGTCGGCGGTCAGCATGGGAAACGCCTGCGCATGCAAGGCCGGCAAGTCCGGCGGACGGCAGGCAAGATCGATGGCTGGGCGATTCATGAGGTTCACGTCCGGGAAGTCCGAAGAAAGCGGCAAGATACGCTATCAAGATAGCTTCGGGCTGCCGGTGGGTCTTGCGTACTTGGGTGTTGCTTTGTACGAAAGAGCAATGATCGCACAAGGGGCAAGCGCCCTAGGCGTGCACCTTGCGCCAGGCGCCGGGCGACACGCCCACCACACTGGTGAACACGCGCGTCATATGGGCCTGGTCCGCAAAACCGCACAGCAGCGCCACGTCGGTAATCGACTGACCCGGCACACGCAGCAATTCCTGTGCCTTTTGCACGCGTTGTTCCAGCAGCCAGCGGTGCGGCGTGGTGCCCACCGTCTGGCGGAAGGCCTTGATGAAGTAGCTGCGCGACAGGTTGCAGGCTTCGGCGATATCCGTCATGGACAGGTCTTCGCGCAAGGTCGAAAGCAGCATGTCCTTGGCGCGCGCTTCCAGCTTGCGCGAGAGCACGCGCGTGCCCCCCGCGGGCGCCCAGCCGGTGGTGGCGCCGGCGCCGTAGTGCGACAACAGGTGCGCGCCGATCGTCAGGCTCAGGTGCTCCACAAACAAGCTGTTGGCCGGCGCGGGCTGCGCCAGCACCGTCGTCAATACTTGCGACAGATTTGCCAGCACGGGGTCGCCCTTGCCGGTACGCGGCAGCAGGCTGCTGACACGCGGGCCGCCTTTTTCATCATTGACGCGTTCAATGAAGGCGCGTGGCAATTCGATCAGCACGAAATCAAAACCGCCGGACAGATCCGCGCGGTAGTCATCGTTGAAATCGCGGATGTAGACCGAGCCGATGTCGAAATCGTGGGCGGCGGCGTGCGGGCCTTGCAGGATGCGGCGGCGGTGGCCACCCTGCATCGCCACGCCCACCAGAAAACCCCGGTCGGACGCGGGCGTCTCCACGGTGCCAAAGCGGTCGTTGTTGGTGCGTTTGCGATAGAACGTCAGCCCGCCGCCTTCGAAATGCTGGTTGATGACCAGCTTGCTGGCCAAACATCCCAGGGCGTCGGTGGACGGCGCGGGAATGGGCGCGGCGGCTGCCAGCAGGAAGGGTTCAGGCCCTGGGGCGGGCGCGGACATAAGGCGTTGGCGGGCAGGCATGGATGGTTCCCCAGGGTCGCGACCGGTGCAAAGAAACGCAACAATCTTGTTATCGGCGGGAAGATAACAGGCCATGTTGCCGCGCAACAAGTATCGTCACGCATTTTTTCAACATGGTGGCACCGCGTGTGTCATCGACACTAACGCGGTAACACGGGGCCGGGCGTCAATGGCCCCACGGGCTGGCCGGAACGCGACGGCATCGGCGGCAATTTCGGCTGCGCCGGACCGCTCCACGGCGGGTTGGCGGGAGTCGTGCGTGAGCCGGGTTGTGGGTAGCGGGTGCCGCCACAAGACGTGCCCAGGCAGGGTTGCCCGCTGCGGTTCGGGTCCACCGTCTTCGGGCATGACGTGCCCAGGCACGTATCGGGCAAGGTGCGCGCGGACGCGGGCGGTTGCGGGACGCTGGGCACGCCGTCCCGCGCCGACGCGGGGCCAGCCGCCAGCGCCAGGGACGCGGCCAGGATCAGGGCTTTCATCGCGGCTCCAGAGGATGACGAATTCGGGGCAAGCCTGGCACGAGTGTGCGCCCATCCGCCCCGCCTTCGCAACACGTGGGATCGGTGCAGTCCGTGCAGCGCGCACGTCTGCCCAGCCCGCGCCTGCCCCCGCATCAATCCAGGCGGATGTCCGCGCTTTTCACGACCTTGGCCCAACGCGCGCGTTCGCTGTTGAAGAACTGCGTCAGCTCGGCGGGGTTGCGCGTCACGATCTCGGCGCCCTGCTCGTTCAATTGCGCCTTCACGTCGGGCTGGTTGACGATCTGCGCCAGCAGCACGGCCAGGCGTTCGGCCACCGGGTCCGTGGTGGTCACGGGCGCCATCACGCCTTGCCACGTGCCCGATTCAAAGCCCTTCACGCCCTGTTCGGAAATGGTCGGGATATCGGGCACGAGCTGCATGCGTTCGCCCTTGGAAATGGCGATGGGGCGCAGCTTGCCGGCCTTGATGTGCGGCAACGTGGCCAACAGGCCGTTCATGATGATCTGGGTCTGGCCGCCGATGGTGTCGGTGACCGCCTGCGAGCCGCCCTTGTACGGCACGTATTCCCATTGCGCCCCGGTGGCTTGCTGCACGGCGACGGCCGCCAGGTGCGGCGCGCTGCCGATCGCCGTCACGGCAAAGTTCAGGCGCTGCTTTTTCGACAGGTCCACCAGTTCCTGAACCGTCTTGGCCGGCACGTCGGGATGCACGGCCAGCACGTGCGGCGAATACGCCAGCATGCTGACGGCGCGCAGGTCCTTGGACGGGTCGAACGACAGCTTCGTGTACACGGACGGGCTGATCGCCAGCGCGCCCACATCGCACAGCAACACGGTGTGCCCTTCGGCCGCCGATTGCACCACCAGGCCCGCGCCCAGGTTGCCGTTGGCGCCGGGCTTGTTTTCAACGACCACCGTCTGCTTGAGCGCGTCGGACAGGCGCGGCGCCAGGATGCGCGCGATGATGTCCGACGACCCCCCGGGCGGGTAAGGCACGATGATGCGCACCGGCCGCGTGGGCCAGTTCGCCGCATTGCCGCCGGCAGCGGCGCCGGCTTGCTGCGCCCATGCCGGCACCAGCGGCGACAGGCATAGCGCCGCGGCGCCGCCCAGGAAATGTCTCTTGCTTACGTTCATGCTGTCTCCACACTGTTTGAGGTGTTCTTGGGTAAAACTGGCGCGGCGCCCCGCTTGCGTCGCCGCGCACGAAGATCAAAGTGGCCTGCTTTCATTGGCCTGCGATCAGGCCCGCTGTCCTCAGGCCGCCCCGCGCGTTTCCACGTACAGGGCGTACAACGAATGGCTGCTGGCCATGAACAGGCGGTTGCGCTTGGCGCCGCCAAAGCACAGGTTGGCGCAGCGTTCGGGCAGCCGGATATGGCCGATGGGCTTGCCGGCGGGGTTGAACACCATCACGCCGTCCAACTCTTCCGATTTGGCATTGGGCGCGCCATTGCTGCCCCAGCCGCACCACAGGTTGCCGTCTTCGTCGCACTTGATGCCGTCGATGGCGCCGGGGCCTTGCGCGTCGATATGGACGCGCTTGCCCGACAGCGCACCGTCCGCGCCCACGTCAAAGGCCCACACGACGCGGTTCGGTTGATGGCGCGACTCGACCACGTACAGTATCTTTTCGTCCGGCGAAAAGCACAGGCCATTGGGGCCGGCCAGGTCGTCCAGCGCGCGCGTCACACGGCCATTGGCCGGGTCGATGCGGTAAACGCCGTGCGGCAGTTCCGGCTTTGCCTTGTCGCCTTCCCAATGCCCGCCGATACCGAACGGCGGATCGGTAAACCAGATGACGCCGTTGCGCTGGCAGACGATGTCGTTGGGCGAATTCAGCCGCTTGCCGTCATAGCCATCGGCCAGCACGGTGATGGACCCGTCGTATTCGGTGCGCGTGACGCGGCGCGTCAGGTGCTCGCAGGCCAGCAGGCGGCCCTGGCGGTCACGCGCCAATCCGTTGCTGAAATTGGCCGGTTGGCGAAACACGCTGATCGCGCCGGTGGTTTCGTCCCAGCGCAGGATGCGGTCATTCGGGATGTCGGACACCAGCAGATAGCGGCCATCGCCCACCCAGACGGGGCCTTCCAGCCAACGGAAGCCGCTGGCCAGTTGCTCGACGCTGCTGCTGTAAATGCGGTATTTGGAAAACTCCGGGTCCAGGATGCGCACTGACGGGTCGGGGTAACGCTGCTGCGGCGTGAAGTTGAACGACTGCGCCTGGGCCAGCGCGGCCGGTCCCAACGCCAATGCGGCGCCCAGCAGTCGGCGGCGGCCGGGTTGGGCCAAGGGGGCATGCTCCATCGGTGTCTCCTCTTGTCGGTGTAGTGCGATGGCAATGCGGTCCAGTGGATGATCCGGCGCTAACCCGGATCAGCGACGCGTCATGTCACGGGCCCAGGGTTGAACAACGCCAGGGCGTTATGCAGCTTGAGCTTTTCCGCACAGGTCTGCTGGCGGCCGCTGGCCACGTCCAGCATCAGGCGGAACAGTTCCCAACCCACGTCTTCAATCGTGGCCTGGCCGGTGGCGATGCGGCCCGCGTTGACGTCCATCAGGTCATGCCAGCGCCGCGCCAGGCTGTCGCGCGTGGCCACCTTGATCACCGGCACTTGCGCCAGGCCGTAAGGCGTGCCGCGCCCGGTGGTGAAGATATGCAGGTTCATGCCGGCGGCCAGTTGCAGCGTGCCGCAGATGAAATCGCTGGCGGGCGTGGCGGCAAAGATCAGGCCCTTTTGCGTCAGGCGGTTGCCGGGCGACAGCACGCCATGAATCGGCGACGAGCCCGACTTCACAATGGACCCCATCGCCTTTTCCACGATGTTCGACAAGCCGCCTTTCTTGTTGCCCGGGCTGGTGTTGGCGCTGCGATCCGCCATGCCACGTTGCAGGTAGTCGTCGTACCAGGCCATCTCGCGCACCAGCGCGTCGGCCACTTCCGGCGTGGCGGCGCGCGCGGTCAGCTGGTCGATGCCGTCGCGCACTTCGGTGTTCTCCGAGAACATCACGGTGCCGCCCGCGCGCACCAGCAGGTCGGTGGCGAAGCCCACGGCGGGGTTGGCCGTAACGCCCGAGAACGCGTCGCTGCCGCCACACTGCACGCCCACCGTCAGGTCCGACACGGGGCAGGTTTCGCGGCGGCGCGCGTTCAGCTTTTGCAAGTGGCGTTCGGCCGTGCGCATGATCAAGTCGATCATCGACTGAAAGCCCACGTTTTCCTCGTCTTGCAAGACGATGGTGTCCACGCGTTCGGCGTCATCGCCGCTTTTGCCCATGCCCTCGCCCGCGCGAATGGGGATGGCGTTGGGCGCCAGCAAGCGTTCCGGTTGCAGCTTTTCGCAACCCAGGCTGACCACCATGGACGTGCCGCCAAAGTTGGGGTTGCGTGCAATGTTGTGCAGCGTGCGGATGGGAATGGCGGCGCCCGGCGCGTCAATGGCCACGCCGCAACCGTAGGTGTGTTCAATGCCGACCACGTCGTCCACATTGGGATAGCGCGGCAGCAGTTCCTGGCGGATGCGCGCCACGGCGTGTTCGACCACGCCCTGCACGCATTGCACGGTGGTGCTGATGGCCAGGATGTTGCGCGTGCCGACAGTGCCGTCGGCATTGCGATAGCCTTCGAACGTATAGCCTTCCAGCGGCGGCAGCGGTGTAACGCGCGTGCCCACCGGCAGGTCTTCCAAGGTGCGCGCCGACGGCATGGTGGTCACGCGTTCATTCACCCAACTGCCGCGCGGCAAGGGCTTGGCCGCGTAACCGACCACCACGTTGTAGCGGACCACGGCATCGCCCTCGGCCAGATCGCGCAACGCGACCTTGTGCCCTTGCGGCACGGCGTCCACCAACTGCAATCCATCGGGCAGCACCGTGCCGGCGGGCAAGCCGCCTTCATTGGCGACGATGGCCACGTTGTCATCCGCGTGTATCTTGATGAGCACGGGCGCCTGGGGTTGCGCAACCTGCATGAAAAGTCCTTTTGCATGGGGATGCAGGCGGGCCCGGCATCCAGAAACGTTATCGTACAACCGTGAGAATATCCTTGAACACGGTCAAAAATAAATTTCGGGTTTCCCCTTGTCTACAAGTGAAACCATAGAGCGGGCGCCCTTGAATCGGCTGAAAACGTGTTGTACGATGACTTACCTTTTCACCACCGCCCCCTCGTGGCAAGCCCGCTTTAGCACGCTGCCGCGACCCCACCGGACGACCGCGCTATGACCACCCCGCAGGAACTCAAGGAAATTGTTTCGGAAGGTTTGCTGTCCTTCCCCGTGACGGACTTTGACCAGAACGGCGATTTCAACGCCAAGACCTATGCCGCGCGCCTGGAATGGCTGGCCCCGTACGGCGCCACCGCGCTGTTTGCCGCGGGCGGCACCGGCGAGTTCTTCTCCCTGGCGCCCCAGGAATATTCCGACGTCATCCGCACCGCCGTGCAGACCTGCGCCGGCAAGGTGCCGATCCTGGCCGGCGCAGGCGGCCCCACCCGCACCGCCATCGCCTACGCGCAAGAAGCCGAGCGCCAGGGCGCCAAGGGCATTTTGCTGTTGCCGCACTACCTGACCGAAGCGTCGCAGGACGGCATCGCCGCGCACGTGGAACAAGTCTGCAAGTCCATCAAGATCGGCGTCATCGTCTACAACCGCGCCCAGTCCCGCCTGTCGGCCGACAGCCTGGAACGCCTGGCCGAACGCTGCCCCAACCTGGTCGGTTTCAAGGACGGCATTGGCGACATCGAAGCCATGGTGCGCATCCGCCGCAAGATGGGCGACCGCTTTTCGTACCTGGGCGGGCTGCCCACCGCCGAAGTCTATGCCGCCGCCTACCGCGCGCTGGGCGTGCCGGTGTATTCGTCGGCCGTCTTCAACTTCGTGCCCAAGACCGCCATGGATTTCTACCGCGCCATTGCCGCCGGCGACTCGGACACCACCAACCGTTTGCTGGATGACTTCTTCCTGCCTTACCTTGAAATCCGCAACCGCAAGGCCGGCTACGCGGTCAGCATCGTCAAGGCCGGCGCCAAGCTGGTCGGCCACGACGCTGGCCCCGTGCGCGCGCCGCTGACCGACCTGACCGGCGATGAGCTGGAAATGCTCAACGCCCTGATCAAGAAGCTTGGCCCGCAGTAAACGGCCGCACTGAACTGCAATCAGCCCCCGGATTCGGGGGCGTTTTTTTCGGAGAATTCCTCATGACACTGACCGGCCAAATGCTGATCGGCTCGACCCCCGTCCTGGGCGCGGGCGCCGCGCAATACGCCATCAACCCGGCCACGGGCGAACGCCTGGAACCGGCCTTCCCTGCCGGCTCGTCCGACGACGTCGCGCGCGCCGCCGAGCTGGCCCGCGCCGCCTTTGACCCTTACCGTGCCGCCCCGCTGGAAACCCGCGCGCAGTTTCTGGAAAGCATCGCCGAAGGCATCCTGGCGCTGGGCGACGCACTGATTGAACGCACGCACCTGGAAACCGGCCTGCCCGTGGCCCGCCTGCAAGGCGAACGTGGCCGCACCGTGGGCCAGTTGCGCCTGTTTGCGCGAGTCGTGCGCGACGGCTACTTCCTGGACGCCACGATCGACCCCGCACAACCCGAACGCCAGCCGCTGCCGCGCGCCGACTTGCGCCTGGCCAACGTGGCCCTGGGTCCCGTCGCCGTGTTCGGCGCCAGCAACTTCCCGCTGGCCTTCTCGGTAGCGGGCGGCGACACCGCTTCGGCGCTGGCAGCCGGCTGCCCCGTCATCGTCAAGGCGCACAACGCGCACCCCGGCGCCTCGGAAATGGTGGGCCGAGTGATCCAGGCCGCCGTCGCCAAGCACGGTTTGCCCGAAGGCACGTTCTCGTTGCTGTTTGGCGCCGGCAGCGAAATCGGCACCGCGTTGGTGTCGCACCCGGCCATTGCCGCCGTCGGCTTCACGGGCTCGCGCCGTGGTGGCCTGGCGCTGGTCGCCGCCGCCAACGCCCGCCCCGTGCCGATTCCCGTGTACGCCGAAATGTCCAGCATCAACCCCGTGTTCCTGATGCCGGCCGCTTTGGAAGCGCGCGCCGAAGCCATCGCCAAGGGCTTCGTGGATTCGCTGGCCATGGGCGTGGGCCAGTTCTGCACCAACCCCGGCCTGGTCGTGGGCGTGGAAGGCCCGGCGCTGGACCGCTTCCGCAAGGCGGCCGCCGAGGCGGTCACCGCCAAAGGCGCGGCCACCATGTTGACCCCGGGCATCTTCGCGGCTTACCAGGAAGGCGCCGATGCGCTGGCCAAGCACGCCAACGTGGCCACCCTGGGCCGGGGCGAAGCGTCCAAGCCGGCCTCCAACGCGGCGGGCGCGGTGGTATTCGGCACCGAAGCCGACCGCTTCCTGGCATCGCGCGAACTGGAAGCCGAAGTGTTCGGCCCCGCCTCGCTGGTGGTGGGCTGCCGCGACGTCGCCCAGATGACGGCCGTGGCCGAGCACCTGGAAGGTCAGTTGACCGCGACGCTGTTCGTGGACGATGCCGACGTGTCTCAGGCCAAGTCCTTGTTGCCCGTGCTGGAACGCAAGGCCGGCCGCATCCTGGCCAACGGCTATCCCACCGGCGTCGAAGTCAGCCACGCCATGGTGCACGGCGGCCCGTTCCCAGCCACGTCCAATCCGTCTTCCACGTCGGTGGGCGCCACGGCAATCCGCCGCTTCCTGCGCCCGGTCTGCTATCAGGACCTGCCCGACGCGCTGCTGCCCGACGGCGTCAAGCGCGCCAACCCCTTGTCGATCGCTCGCATGGTCGACGGGGTGCTGACGCCGGCTTGAGCAAGCAAAGAACGGCAGCCCGCGCCCGCGCAACGCGGCGCGCGGGTTGCCGCGGGTCCGGGCCGCAGGTCCGGGCCGGTGATCGGGGTTCAATAGCGGGGCCATGACGCCCCCGCGCCACACTGGTTTTTGCCCGAGTTGCCAAGCCGCCCGGCGCCGCGCAATAATCTGCGCTCGGTAAATAATTGATAAGTGTTCGCATTAGCATTAATGCAGGCACCTGTCGCGAGCGGGCGGGATCCTTGAGCGCTGCACCCCCTTTGTCCACGGACTTCGAACACCTGTACGGCAACCATCATCACTGGTTGCTGGCCTGGGTGAACTGGCGTCTGGGCAACGCGGCCGATGCGGCCGACCTGGCTCACGACGCCTTCGTGCGCCTGTTGACCCGCCCCTGCCACTTCGACAGCCCGCAGCAAGCACGCAGCTATCTGCGCAAGATGGCCAACGGCATGTGCGTGGACCTGTGGCGCCGCCGCAGTCTGGAACAAGCGTGGCTGGACGCGCTGGCCACCCAACCCGAACCCACCGTTTCGTCCGCCGAAGACCAGGCCATGGTCCTGGAGGCGCTGGGCGAAATCGACACCATGCTGCGTGAACTGCCGCCCAAGGTCGCGCACGCGTTCGTCATGGCGGTGGCGTGTGAAATGACCGACAACGAAGTCGCGGCAACGCTGAACGTGTCGCCGCGCATGGTGCGCAAGTACGTGGCGCGCGCCATGCTGTGCTGCATGAAGCTGGAAGCGCGCCTGGCCGCCGGGCTACCGGATGAGGGCGCTGCGGCCCCTGCCCCCGCCGCGGCGCCCGCAACACGCACAGCACCCGCAGCACCCGCAACACCCGCAGCACTCGCAACACGCACAGCACCATGACGGCCGTGGCATCCGTCGAACCGTCGCACCGCGTCATGGAAGAAGCCGCCGAATGGTACGCGCGGCTGCGCACCGGGCAGGCGTCGGCCGCCGAGCAGCAGCAATGGCGGCAATGGATGGAACGGGGCGCTGAACAGCGGCAAGCGTGGAGCTATGTTGAACGTATCGACCGCCGTTTCACCCCCTTGCAATCCAGCCCTGACCGCCACGCTGCCGTATCGGCGTTTCGCCAGGCGCGCACCGATGCGCCGCGCCGTCGCCGCCAGGTCCTGCTGGGTCTCGCCGGCACGCTGGGGCTGTCGTGGATCGGTTGGACCGCCTGGCGCCGGACGCCCTTGTCCGCGTTGGCCACGCTATGGGGCAACGACTACCAGGCGGGCGTGGGCGTAACCCGGCGGGTGACACTGGCGGACGGCACCACGGTCTGGATCAATGCGCTAAGCGCGTTCAACGTGGCGTACAACAACACCGAACGACGTCTGCAACTGGCGGCCGGCGAAATTCTGATCGATACCGCCAAGGACCCGCTCAGGCCCTTCTTCGTGGAAACTGGCCAAGGCCGCTTGCAAGCCCTGGGCACGCGCTTCTCGGTCAGCCAGGGCGATGCGGGCACGCTGGTCGCGGTGTATGACGGCGCGGTGCGCGTCAACCTGTTGCGCTCGGACGCCTGCGAGGTCGTCAACGCAGGCCAGCAGGCACGTTTTACGGCCGACGCCATACAGCCGTTGATGCCCGCCGACCCCGCCCGCGAAAGCTGGCGCCAGGGCCTGCTGCTGGCCAACGGCACGCCGCTGTCCGACGTGGTGGCCGAACTGCGCCGCTACCACCCGGGCCACCTGGGCCTGTCGCCCGTGCTGGGCCACCTGCCCGTCTTCGGCAGCTATCCGTTGAACGATGTGGACCGGGCGCTGACCATGCTGGCCTCGGTGCTGCCCATCCGCCTGCAACGCCCACTGCCCTGGTGGATCAGCATCGAAGCGCGCGATGCCTGAAGAATATCTTGCCAAGCGGTTCCGCATTTCGATGCGTCGTTCGATTTAGGAAGCAAGGGTTCTGGCAACGTCCGTTTCGTTGCCCGTCCACCCGCTTCCTTTATTGATCCTTCGCACGAGCGCACAGGTTTCCGTCATGTCCCACCGCTTTCCTTCCGCGCCCACGCTGGCGCTGGCCATCGCCGCCGTCTTCGCTCCCTGGGCGCCAAGCCTGCATGCGCAGTCCGCGCCCGCCACTGACTTGCTGTCCTTCGACATCCCCGCCGCGCCGGTGGGCCAGGTGCTGACCCGGCTGGCCAACGAAACCGGCATCTTGCTGGCGGCGCCGCCAGACCTGCTGGCCGGCCGCCAGAGCGGCGGCGTGCACGGCCGCTACACGCGCGGCGATGCGTTGGACCAGGCCCTGGCGGGCACCGGCCTGCGCGCCACGCGCGAGGCGCCCAACCAGTTCCGGCTGTCCGCGTTGCCCGCGGCCGGCGCCACCACACTGGAAGCCGTCACCGTGACCGGCAGCGCGCTGGACACCGGCCTGCCCCCCGCCTACGCAGGCGGCCAGGTGGCAAGCGGCGGCCGCGTCGGCCTGCTGGGCAACATGAGCGACATGGACACCCCGTTCAGCGCCACGCAATACACGTCCAAGCTGATCGAGGACCAGCAGGCGCAGAACATCGGCGACGTACTGGTCAACGACCCGTCTGTGCGCAACACCTATTCACGCGGCGCCGGGCGCGATGAGTTCAACATTCGCGGCTTCACCCTGTTCAACTACGACGTGTCGTTTAACGGCTTGTACGGCGTGTCGCCGCGCAACGCCAGTTCGCTGATCGGGGTGGAGCGCGTGGAAGTGCTGCGCGGCCCCAACGCCTTGCTTAACGGCATGGCGCCTTACGGTTCGGTGGGCGGCGCGATCAACCTGGTGCCCAAACGCGCCGGCCCCGAGCCGCTTAACCGCTACACCGTCAACTACATCGGCGACTCGCAGTTCGGCGCGCACGCCGACCTGGCGCGCCGCTATGGCGACACCCAGCAATTCGGCGTTCGCCTGAACGTGGCCGGCAGCGGTGGCGACCTGCCGCAAGACGGCTCCAAGGAAAACCTGGGCGCGGTAGCGCTGGGCCTGGATTACCAGGGCGAACGCTTCCGGCTGGACGGCGACATCAACTACCAGAACCGCACCACCGACGCGCGCAGCGGCTTGCTGTTCCCACCGTCGACCGGCGTGGGCATCGGCCCGGCGCCCGACGCACGCCGCAACTTTTTTCCGTCGTGGACCTATTGGAAGACCAAGGAATGGTCGGGCGCACTGCGCGCCGAATACGACCTGACGCCCGACTGGACGGTGTATGGCGCCATCGGCGCGCGCAAGCACGACTTTGAAAGCCTGCAAACCAGCTGGTTGATGCTGGACGGTAACGGCGACATCGGCGCCGTGCCTGCACGGCTGAACGAAAACCTGCTTAGCAAGACGGGCGAAGTGGGTCTGCGCGGGCGCTTCAACACTGGCGCCATCAAGCATGAACCATCCATCAGCGCCAGCGCGCTGGACATCGATTACTCATCGGCCCGCATCCGTTCGCGCACGGTGTTTTCAAACCTGTACGACCCGGCTGACCTGCCCAAGCCCGACATCGCGCGGCCGGGCGACTTGCCCAAGACCAGCGAGTCGCGCCTGTACAGCGTGGCGTTGGCGGACAAGATCTCGTTCCTGGATGACCGCGTGCAGGTCATTGCCGGCTTTCGGCACCAGCGTATCGAATCCACCAACTTTGACGCCGCCACCGGGCGCAGCACGTCTGAATACGCCAAGTCGGCCCTCACACCCGCCTTCGCGCTGACCGTGCGCCCCACCCAGCGGCTGTCGCTGTACGGCAACTACATCGAAGGCTTGAGCCAGGGCGGCACCGCGCCCGAAGGCGCGGTCAATGCGGGTGAAATGTTTGACCCGGAAATTGCCAAGCAGATCGAAGTGGGCGGCAAATACGACTTCGGCGAATTCTCCACGACACTAAGCGCATTCCAGATCGAGAAGCCCAGCAGTTTCCTGGACCCCGGCACCCGCCGCTACGTATCCAACGGCCAGCAGCGCAATCGCGGGCTGGAATGGTTGGTGCAAGGCGACGCCGCGCCGGGCGTCCGATTGCTGGGCGGCGTGGCCTATACCGACGCGCGCCTGACGCGCACCGAAGGCGGCGCCAATGACGGCAACTGGGCGCCCGCCGTGCCGCGCTTTCAGTTCAACGCGGCAGCGGAATGGGACACGCCTTTCCTGCCCGGCCTGACCGTCACGGCGCGCATGTTGCGCACCAGCCAGCAGTATGTCGACGTGGGCAACACGCAGACTATCCCGGGGTGGACGCGCTTTGATCTGGGCGCGCGCTACGCGTTCAACGCCAGCGGCACGCCGATGGTGGTGCGGGCAACGGTGGAGAACGTGTTCAACAAGAACTACTGGCAGTCGGCCGCTCGGGAAGGCCTGACCGTGGGCGCACCGCGCACGGTGCTGCTGTCGGTCTCGGCCGAGTTCTGATCTGCGCCGGGACCTGACCCACGCCGGGTTCGATCTACGCCGGGTTTGATCTACGCCGGGTTCGCCAGCGCCTCGCGCCGGCTATCGCGCGGCAGATCCACCCGGAAGCGCGTCACGCCGTTGCGCGATTCGGCGCCGATGCGGCCGTGATGGCTCAGCACGATCTGCTGCGCGATGAACAAGCCCAGGCCCAGGCCGTTGTGGCTGTCGGCCCGACGCTCGCCGCTGCGAAACGGGTTGAACAAATGCGGCAGCAAAGCCGGCGCTATGGTGCCGCCGTTGCTGACCGTGACCGTGAGCCGGTCGGCCACCGTGCCATCGGCGTGCACATGCACCGGGATGTCGCGGTCGCCATGATGCAGGGCGTTGCCGATCAGGTTGGCAAACACCTGGCACAGGCGGTCGCCGTCCCAGACGCCCGCCATGTCGCCCACGCATTCGCATTCGATCTGCCGGTCGGGCCGGCCGGTCTGCGCTTCGTCCACCGTGCGGCGCACCAGCGTATCCATGCGCTGTTGCGCCAAGGCCAGCGTCAAGCCGCCCGCCTGCCGGATGCGGGTAACGTCAAGCAGGTCCTCGATCAGCCGCGCCATGCGTTCGCTGCTTTGCAACATGCGCTGGGCCAGGCCGCTGACGCGGCCGGGGTCGTTTTGCCGCTGTAGCAAGGACGCGCCCATCACGATCGACTGCAAGGGCGTGCGCAGGTCATGGCTTAACACGGCCATGAACATCTCGTTGATGCGCAAGGCTTCGGTGCGTTCTTCCAGCTGCTGCGCCAGCGCGCGCTTGCGCTCGTGCAGTTCAAAGAACACGTTTGCCTTCATGCGCAGCATGTGCGGGTCGACGGGCTTGTACAGAAAGTCCACGGCGCCGCTTTCGTAGCCGCGAAACTGCCAGTTTTGTTCCCGCGAACCGGCGGTGATGAAGATCAGCGGAATATGGCGGGTACGTTCGCTGCCCCGGATCAGTTCGGCCAGCTCGAAGCCGTTCATGTCGGGCATCTGCACGTCCAGCAGCGCCAGCGCCACGTCACCGTGGTTCAGCAGCAGTTCAAGCGCTTCGGGGCCGGATTGGGCCTTGAGCACCTGGATCTTTTCATTTTGCAGCAGCGCTTCCAGCGCGATCAGGTTTTCGGGAACGTCGTCGACGAGCAGGCATTTGGTTCTTTCTTCTTGCGGTTTGGCAGATGTCAGGAACATGGTGTCAAAGCGGTTTAGGGTTACAGCACGCGCTGCGTCGGCAATCGGGCAAGCATGGCGGCGATCTCGTCGGGGGCCAGCGGCTCGTCCACCGCCAGCCTGGCCAACGCCGCTTGCGGCATGGTGGGCATCGAGGCGGACGACGGCAACTGCACCACGGTGCGTCCGCCGGCGGCTTGGATGGCAGCAAGGCCCTGCGCGCCGTCTTCGTTCGCGCCGGAAAGCAGGATGCCCATCAGCCGGTCGCCATAGCAGTCAGCAGCCGATTCAAACAAGACGTCAATCGACGGCCGTGAAAAATACACGGGCGCGCCTACCGACAACGCCAATCGCGGCCCCTGGTCCACCAGCAGGTGGTAATCCGGCGCCGCGAAGTACAGATGACCCGGCTGGATCCAAAGCTGATCTTCCGCCTCCAGCACGGGCAAGGCGCAGCGTTCACGAAAAATATCCACCAGCAGGCTGCGACGGTCGCGCGGCAGATGCAGCACAACGATCACGGCCGCGCACAGGCGCGCAGGCAAAGCCGGAATCAGTACGCTCAGCGCGTCAATGGCGCCGGACGAACCGCCGATGACGATGGCGTCCCACGGGCCCGCGGACGCATTCGCCACCGTTGCCGGCTGGGTCGGCGCGTCCCCGCTCACAGCCCGGCCTTTTTACGATAGATGCGTTCTTCAAGCACAAAGTCGTCAAAGTTGTCGGCCTGCCCCGTGAACCGCAGGGATTCGCGCGAGCCCAGGCCGAGAAAGCCGCGGTGCACTAGGGCTTCGTGGAACAGGCCCAGTGCGCGGTTTTGCAGGTCGCGCTCGAAGTAAATAAGCACGTTGCGACACGATATCAAGTGCACCTCGGCAAAGACGCTGTCGGTGGCCAGGCTGTGATCGGAAAACACCATGTGCTCGCGCAGGCGCTTGTCGAACACTACCCGCCCGTATCGAGCCGTGTAGTAGTCAGACAACGAGCTCAGCCCGCCCGAGCGTGCGTGGTTGCTGGAAAACGCCGCCACGCGGTCCAGGTCGAACACGCCTTGCTCGGCGGCGCGCAACGCATGCGGGTTGATGTCGGTGGCGTAGATCAGCGCGCGGTCCAGCAGCCCCTCTTCGGCCAACAGGATGGCCAGCGAATAGACTTCTTCGCCGGCGCTGCATCCGGCCACCCACACCTTGATCGACGGATAGGTGCGCAGGATGGGAATGACCTCGGTGCGCAGCGCCTGAAAATAGCCCGGATCGCGAAACATGTCGCTGACCTGCACGGTCAGGAACTGCAACAGCGCGGTGAAAACCGCCGGTTCATGCAGCACGCGGTCTTGCAACTGCGATAGCGTTTTGCAACCGAACTGCGTCAGCGCAGTGTGCAGCCGCCGCTTCAGGGACGCCTGCGCGTACTCGCGAAAATCATAGTGGTAATGATGGTAGATCGCATCAAGCAGCAGACGCTGCTCGATGTCGGCAATACGCGCTTTGGCAGAGGCAGGCATGGTGGTGTTCAGCGTAAAAAAGCGCGGACGCGGCGTTAGCTGCGCATCCAGACGCGCACCAGGGACAGCAAGCGTTCAACATCCAGGGGCTTGGCGATGTAGTCGTTGGCGCCGGCCGCCAGGCATTTCTCCTGGTCGTCCTTCATGGCCTTGGCGGTCAACGCAATGATCGGCAGGCGCCGCCATTCCGGCCGGTTGCGGATGTGGCGCATCGCCGTGTACCCATCCATTTCCGGCATCATGATGTCCATCAGCACCAGGTCAATCGCGGCGATGCCGTCCGTGCCGGCGCGCTCCAGCACGTCCAGCGCCTCGCGGCCGTTGCGGGCGATTTCCACGCGCAGGCCGGTGGGCTCAAGAATGCTGGACAGCGCGAACACGTTGCGCACGTCATCTTCCACGACCAGCACCGTGCGGCCCTCCAGCGTGGAATCGCGGCTGCGGGCCAGCTCCAGCATCTGGCGATGCTCGGGCGGCAGTTCGGCTTCAACCTGATGCAGGAACAGCGTCACTTCGTCCAGCAGGCGCTCGGGCGAACGCGCATCCTTGATGATGATCGACTTGGAGAAGCGGCGCAGGTGCTGCTCTTCATCGCGCGACAGCGCACGGCCCGTGTACACGATGACCGGCGGAAACGACACGCTTTCCTGCTCGGCCATCTGCTCCAGCAATTCATAGCCGCTGATGTCGGGCAGGTTCAAGTCCATCACCACGCAATCGAACGTGGTGGCGCGCAGCAGTTCCAGGGCAGCGGCGGCGGTGGCGGCGGGCACGATCTCAACATCGTTGCGCGCCAGCAACTGACGCACGCTTTCGCGCTGGCGGTCGTCGTCTTCCACCACCAGCACACGGCGCACGTGTTGCGTGAACTTGGCTTCCAGGCGGCGCAAGGCTTCAACCAGCTCTTCGCGCTTGACGGGCTTCAGGGCATAGCCGACCGCGCCGCGCCCCATGGCTTCCTGCGCGTAGTCCGCCACCGACACCACATGCACGGGGATGTGACGCGTCTGCGGGTTGCGTTTCAGTTGGTCCAGCACGCCCAGGCCAGAAAAATCAGGCAGGTTCACGTCCAGCACGATGGCGTTGGGCCGCTTTTGCGTTGCCAGTTCCAGGCCATCGGCGGCGGTATGCGCCGTCAGGCAACCAAAGCCCATTTCGCGCGCCAGGTCGGCAAGAATGCCGGCAAAGCGCTCGTCGTCCTCGATGACCAGAATGCTGCGTTCCGGCTCGGCGTCGCCGCCGTCGCGGGCGGGCGCCGGCGCATCGGGCGTCTTGGCGGTCGGCTGCGACTGCCGCGTTTCGACCGCGGCATACACCGGTTTGGCGACGCGCGGAAACGGCGCCACGCTGCTACGCGTTGGCGCGGGCGGCGGCGCGTTTTCCAGGCGCACGGGCACTTCCAGCGTGAACACGCTGCCCTGCCCCGGCGTGCTGGCCACGGTCAGTTTGCCGCCCAGCAGTTCGGCCAGATCGCGCGAGATCGACAGCCCCAGGCCCGTACCGCCGTACTTGCGGTGCGTGCTGCCGTCCGCCTGCCGGAACGCCTCGAAGATCAGTTCCTGCTGCTCGGCCGGCACGCCGATGCCGGTGTCGTGCACCGCAAAAAGCAGGCGGTCGCGTGCCGTGCGCGAGACGCGCAACGCCACCGTGCCGCGCTCGGTGAATTTCAGCGCGTTCGACAACAGGTTCTTCAGCACCTGGCCCAGACGCTTGGGGTCGGTGTGCATCGACTGCGGCACGGCGGGCTCGATATCCAGTTCCAGCGCCAGGCCCTTTTCCAGCGCCATCGGCCGCAGGGGTTCCATCAAGCGTTGCAGCGTTGAGGCGATGGTGACCGGCTCGACTTCCATCGTGGCCTGCCCGGCCTCGATCTTGGCCAGGTCCAGGATGTCGTTGATCAGCGTCAGCAGGTCGCTGCCGGCGGCGTAGATGGTTTGCGCGTACTTGACCTGTTCGGTGCTGAGGTTACCGGGCTTGTTGTCCGACAGCAGCTTGGCCAGGATCAGCGTGGAATTAAGCGGCGTGCGCAGCTCGTGGCTCATGTTGGCCAGGAATTCGCTCTTGAATTGGCTGGCCTGCGTCAGCTGGCGGGCCTTCTCGGTCAGCGCGCCCTGCACCCGCAGCAGCTGTTCGGTTTGCGCTTCCAGGTTGGTATTGGTTTGCTCGAGCTCGGTCTGCTGCAATTCCATGCGTGCCTGCGACTCTTGCAGGATGCGGCTTTGCTGTTCAAGTTCTTCGTTGCTGACGCGCAGTTCTTCCTGCTGGGTTTGCAACTCTTCGGCCTGGCGCTGGGTTTCTTCCAGCAGCGCTTCCAGGCGGGTACGGTCCTGGCCGGAACGGATCGCCGAGGCCAGCATTTCCGACGCGCCTTCCAGCAGGCCGCGTTCATCTTCACCCACCGGATGGTTAAAGCCCAGTTCGATCACCGCGTAGACACGGCCATTCATCATGGCGGGCGCCAGCACCAGCTCGGCCGGGTTGGACCGGCCCACGGCGGACGCGACTTCCAGGTGGCCCGCCGGCACGTCGCGCACGTGCAGCAGGCGGCGCGACATGGCGGCCTGGCCGGCCAGCCCTTCGGCCGGCAGGATCTTGCGCGCCAGCCGCTCGGGCGGCAAGGCGAACCCGCCGAACAGTTCAAGTTCACCGGTAGCGCGATCCAGCACGTAGCCCGCGCCCACCTCGGCGCCCAGGTATTCGGCCAGGTAATCCAGCGAACGCTTGCCGATTTCATCCAGGCGCAGGTCGCCCTGCAAACGCACGCTGAGACCCGACAAGCCGGTAGTGACCCATGACTGCCGCGCCTTGGCCTGATACTCGCGCACCGTCATGCCGGCGGACAACGCGATCAGGAACAACAGCAGGATCGAACCGCCCCACGAGTAGTAGGCCGACGTGGCCGCGGCCGTTGCCCAGGCGTCCCGCCCGCCGGCCAGATCTTCCATCTGCCGCGCGTACAGATCGCTGACCAGGTCGCGCAGGCGGTCCATCGCTTCCTTGCCCGCGTCGGTGCGCACCAGGGCCATGGCGCCTTCCGTGTTGCCGGCCTTTCGCATGTCGATGGTTTCGCTTAGCTCTTCAAGCTTCTGGCGGGTGATGCCTTCGATATCGTTGACGATGCGGCGCTGCGCCGGGTCGTCGGAGGTGGCGGCCTTGATCACGGCCAGCCGCTGTTCAATTAGCGGCAGCGCGCGCAAATACGGTTGCAGGTAAGGCAGTTCGCCCGTAAGCAGATAACCGCGCTGGCCGATCTCGGCATCCTTGACCGCCGAATTGAACAGGCTGAGCTGGCGCAACGTTTCCGTGCTGCGGTCCATCGCCTTGACGGCTTCGGTGCGGCTGTCGGTCGACCGCACATTGACGAAGGCGATGACCAAAGTGGCAAGCGCGGCCGTCAGGAATCCGACCAACAAAGTCCGGGGAAAGGCAGAACGGTTGGCAGGCTGCGACGACGATTTCGGCATGGTAGCGGGGCGGTTCAAGGTAGGGGCGAGCGCCGCTGCCCGACGACGCGGCGGCCCCAGATCATGAACGAGGCGCGGTCGTGGCTAACGGCCTTAAGCGCTGGACTATACCTGTTTTGAACGCGTCTCAAAATGTGGAACAGTGCTGAAACCGTCCAGCCTGCCCGCGCGGCAAAACGCGGGCCGCCACTACGCCCCGCGTCACCGCTTTGCCGCCGGATTCCCTTACTGAACCCGCAGCTTGCCGTCGGCGATGATCTTGGCCCATTTGGCCTGTTCGCCGCTCTGGAAAGCGGTGAACTGCGCGGGCGTGTTGGGCGTGTAGGCCAGGCCCAGGGCCTTCATCTTGGCGCTGACTTCGGGCTTGGCGATGATGCCGGCAATGGTCTGGTTCAACCGGTCAACCACAGCGGGCGGCGTGTTGGCGGGCGCGTAGATCGCCTGCCAGCTGCTTACGTCAAAGCCCGCGACACCCGCCTCCTGCATGGTCGGCACATCGGGCATGACCTCGGTGCGCTTGGCGGACGTGACGGCCAGCGCGCGTACCTTGCCGCTTTGGACATAGGGCAAGGCAACCAGCGCGGTTTCGAACGAGCTGGGAATCTGACCGCCGATCAAATCCTGAATGGCCGGCGCGCTGCCCCGGTACGGCACGTGCGTCAGGTGCGCGCCCGTCAACTGCTTGAAGACTTCGCCGGACAGATGCTGCGACGTGCCCTGCCCGGCCGAGCCGAAAGCGATGGTGTCGGGGTTGGCCTTGCCCGCCGCCACGACGTCCTGCACGGTCTTGTACGGTTGGTTCGCCCCCACAAGCAGCACGTTGGAAATGCTGCCCAACAAAATCACCGGGGCAAAATCGCGGGCGGCGTTGTAGTTGATGCCCGGCAACAGCGACGGGTTGATGGCGTGCGTGGCGATGGTGCCCAGCAGCAGCGTGTAGCCGTCCGGCTTGGCGCGGGCCACGGCGTCGGCCCCTAATACACCGCCCGCGCCACCCTTGTTTTCCACCAGTACGGTCTGGCTCAGGCTGGCGCCCAGTTCCTGCGCGATCAAACGGCCAAGAATGTCCGACGTGCCACCCGCTGCAAACGGCACCACCAGGGTGATCGGCTTGGCGCGTGGCCAATCGTCGGCGGCATGGGCTGACGCGGCGGCCAGGGTGGTCAGCGCCAAAGCGGCGAACGTGCGGCGCAGCAGGGGAATTGCCTTCAAAGCTTGTCTCCTTAGGGGTCGTCTAGTCTTGTACGTTGTCGTACGACTTATGGAAAAAGGAGAATACTTCGACGGCGGACCGGGTTTCAATCTAGGGTAATTCCGAATTCGTTGCGCCTTGCCGGGCGGTGTTTCATAGGGGCGACGTCGAATCCATGCTGCCGTTGCATTAAACCGGTTATATGTTGTACGATGACATACATCTACTCCAGGCCAGGGATTTTTCCAGGCCGTCCCACGGTTCTACTCCCCTCCTTTTTATTGGATGACAGGCATGACGACTCCCCAGGAACTCAAAGAAATCGTATCGGAAGGTTTGCTGTCCTTCCCCGTGACGGACTTTGACCAGAACGGCGATTTCAACGCCAAGACCTATGCCGCGCGCCTGGAATGGCTGGCCCCGTACGGCGCCACCGCGCTGTTTGCCGCGGGCGGCACCGGCGAGTTCTTCTCCCTGGCGCCCCAGGAATATTCCGATGTCATCCGCACCGCCGTGCAAACCTGCGCCGGCAAGGTGCCGATCCTGGCCGGCGCCGGTGGCCCCACCCGCACCGCCATCGCCTACGCACAAGAAGCCGAGCGCCAGGGCGCCAAGGGCATCCTGCTGCTGCCCCACTACCTGACCGAAGCCTCGCAAGACGGCATCGCCGCGCACGTGGAAGAAGTCTGCAAGTCCATCAAGATCGGCGTCATCGTCTACAACCGCGCCCAATCCCGCCTGTCGGCCGACAGCCTGGAACGCCTGGCCGAACGCTGCCCCAACCTGGTCGGTTTCAAGGACGGCATTGGCGACATCGAAGCCATGGTGCGCATCCGCCGCAAGATGGGCGACCGCTTTTCGTACCTGGGCGGGCTGCCCACCGCCGAAGTCTATGCCGCCGCCTACCGCGCGCTGGGCGTGCCGGTGTATTCGTCGGCCGTCTTCAACTTCGTGCCCAAGACCGCCATGGATTTCTACCGCGCCATTGCCGCCGGCGACTCGGACACCACCAACCGCTTGCTGGATGACTTCTTCCTGCCTTACCTTGAAATCCGCAACCGCAAGGCCGGCTACGCCGTCAGCATCGTCAAGGCCGGCGCCAAGCTGGTCGGCCACGACGCCGGCCCCGTGCGCGCCCCGCTGACTGACCTGACCGGCGAAGAGCTGGAAATGCTCAACGCCCTGATCAAGAAGCTTGGCCCGCAGTAAACGCGCAGCAAAATTCCAGCCGCTTGGCTGAGCAGAACGCCCTCTGGTTCGAGGGCGTTTTTTTTGCTTACGCCTACCTCGCAAAGATGCATTGCCGTTTGCTGGGCCTGTATGTTGTCATACAGGCGGGCTTTTGAATGAAGGTACGGCCATGGCGTTGCCGTGGAAGCGCCTTATTTCGCGCCTTGATCGCGTCTTTGTACAAGCCGGCGCGATGCCCGGAAAGCGTACACTTGCGGCTCCGGACGCGGGCATAAAGCCCGCAGCAACCGCCCCACCCCTATAAGAGAGACGATGGAAACTCCCGCCCGGCCCCGCCAGCGTTCGCGCCTGACAGACGTGGTTATCCAGGAACTGAACAAGCGCCTGGACGCCCGCACCTATCGCGCCGGCGACAAGCTGCCGTCGGAACATGCGCTGTGCGACGAATTCAACGTCAGCCGCACGGTCATCCGCGAGGCGGTCGCGTCGATGCGCCTGAGTGGTCGGCTGGTCAGCAAGCCGGGGATCGGCGTGTTCGTCACGGAAGATCGCGAAAAGCCCATCGACTTCGTCATCGAACCGGCTACCGACCCGCGCTGGGCACTGCATATCATGGAGTTGCGCGCCGGGCTTGAGGTTGAAGCCTGTGGCCTGGCGGCCGAGCGCCGCAGCGCCTCGGACCTGAGCGGCATCGTGGAAGCGTTCGACGCGTTCAACCGCGCCACGCGCGACATGGAAGCCGCCGTCAAGGCCGACTACGAATTCCACCTGTCCATTGCCAAGGCGTCCAACAACCCGCACTTTCCCGCGCTGCTGCGCGCAGCGGTGCGCGACGTCATGCTGGACTTGAACATCAAGCACGGCGGCAAGACCCCCGAAGAACTGGAAACCTACGAAACCCGCAACGTGCGCGAACACGAGGCCATCCTCACCGCCATCATGCGCCGCGACCCCGGCGCCGCGCGCGCCGCCATGGCCCGCCATCTGGGCGACAGCATCGCCCGATACCGCAAGCTGCTGTCGCAGGCGCCCGCCCAATAAGCCGGCTTGCCAGGGGAAACCGTGCCGGATTCGTCACCGCCCGGCGCGGAATTACGGGAATCCCCTTACTTGCTAGCTTGTATGACAGCTGCCATCATACGTCTCATGACTTGAGGGATTGAGCTCATGCCGGGTTACCGGCCAAAGCGCCCGCCCAAGCATGACTTTCGTTATGACCCTCGTTGTACAAGTACCGCCGATGAGTCCGATCCTATCTCTACGCACGACGTTCCAGCGCTACACGACGCGTATCCATCGGCATACCCCCTGACCGCCTGAGCCGGTCAACTCGCGCCCGTTTTCCCGGGCCCACTTCCTGCCCCTCGCCTTCGCGCGCCCCACCCCGGCCTTAGCCGGCGATCGGCTGCGCGTGCGCGACGGACGCCGCTTTCCCTGTCGCTTATTCCAAGCGTTTTCGACCCCCTCCCCAGGAGCATTCTCCATGCGTAAGTTTCTGACCACCGCCGTTGCGGCGACTTTGCTGTGCGCCGCCTCTGGCGCGCAAGCCGGCGTGACGTTCGATGCCGTCAAGAAAAAGGGTTTCTTGCAGTGCGGCTTTGCCGGCATTCCCGGCTTCTCGGTGTTGGACAGCAAGGGCGAATGGACGGGGCTGGACGTGGACATGTGCCGCGCCGTGGCCGCCGCCATGTTCGGCGACGCGTCCAAGGTCAAGGGCAATGTGTTGACCGCGCAAGCGAAGTTCACCGCCTTGCAGTCCGGCGAAATCGACATGCTGTCGCGCAACACCACGCAGACGCTGACCCGCGACACCACGCTGGGGCTGATCGGCGTGGGCGTGAACTTCTATGACGCGCAGGGCCTGATCGTCAAGAAGTCCATGAACGTCAAGAGCGTGAAGGAACTGGACGGCGCGACGATCTGCGTGCAGCCCGGCACCACCACCGAACTGAACCTGGCCGATTACTTCCGCAGCCGTGGCCTGACGTTCAAGCCCGTGCTGGTCGAGAACTACGACGAGAACTTCCGTCTGCTGGAATCGGGCCGTTGCGACGCCTACACCAACGACAAGTCCAACACCGCCGCCAACATGCGCACGCGCCTGGCCAAGCCGGAAGACTGGGAAATCCTGACCGAAAACCTGTCCAAGGAACCCTTGGGCCCGATGGTTCGCCAAGGCGACGAACAATGGTTCAACGTGGTGCGCTGGTCGCTGAACGCGATGCTGGAAGCCGAGGAATACGGCATCACGTCCAAGAACGTGGACGACATGCTCAAGAGCACCAACCCGAACGTGCAGCGCATCCTGGGCGTGACGCCGGGCATGGGCAAGAACCTGGGGCTGGACGACAAGTGGGCCTACAACATCATCAAGCAGGTGGGCAACTACGGCGAAAGCTATGACCGCGCCATGGGCAAGGACAGCCCGCTGAAACTGGAACGCGGCCTGAACAAGCAGTGGACCCAGGGCGGCCTGATGTACGGCTGGCCGGTGCGTTAAGCCCGGCCTTCCCTGTGCGCGGCTTCGCCCCGGTGCGAAGCCGCTTTTCTCTTTACCCGCAAGCCCGGCCATCGCACGGCCTAGTTTGCCCTTTTTACGTTGTAAACATGAACAGCATCGTCAACGCCCGCCTGAAACAGATCAAACCCTCGCCCAGCATGGCCGCCAAGATTGTCGTCGACGAACTGCGCCGCCAGGGCCGCGAGATCGCCGACTTCACCTTGGGTGAGCCCGACATGCCCACGCCCGCCCACATCGCGCGCGCCGGCCAGGACGCCATTGCCAGCGGCGACATCCGCTACACCAGCCCGAACGGCACCGTGGGCCTGCGCCGCGCCATCGCCAACAGCCTGCAACTGGGCTTGGGGGTGTCCTACGGCATGGACCAGATCACTGTGGGCGCGGGCGCCAAGCAGATCATCGGCGCCGCGTTGACGGCCAGCCTGGAACCGGGCGACGAAGTGATCGTGTGCGCGCCGTACTGGGTGTCTTACCCGGACATGGTGCTGCTGAACGAAGGCAAGCCCGTGGTTGTGACCGGCCCGGAATCGCAAGGCTTCAAGCTGGACGCCGCCACGCTGGAAGCCGCCATCACGCCGCGCACGCGCTGGTTGATCCTGAATTCGCCCAGCAACCCCAGCGGCGCCGTCTACAGCGCCGCCGAACTGCGCGCGCTGACCGACGTGCTGGTGCGCCATCCGCGCGTCTGGATTCTTAGCGACGAAATCTACGCGCCCTTCTGCTATAGCGGCCAGGCGCATGCCTCGCCCGTGCAGGTCGAGCCGCGCCTGATTCCGCGCACGCTGATCGTCAACGGGATGTCCAAGTCCTACGCCATGACGGGCTGGCGTGTCGGCTACGGCGCCGGCCCGGCCGAGTTGATCAAGGCCATGAGCACCGTCATGTCGCAAAGCACGTCCTGCCCCAGCGCGATCTCGCAAGTGGCCGCGCAGGCCGCCCTGGAAGGCGACCAATCCAGCGTGACGCAGATGGTGGACATCTTCAAGGCACGCCGCGACCTGATCGTGCGCCGCCTGAACGCCATTCCCGGCATCTCGTGCGCGATGCCCGACGGCGCCTTCTACGTGTACGCCAACGTGCAGGGCCTGATCGGCCGCACCGGCCCGGCCGGCGAACTGAAGACGGACCTGGACGTCAGCCTGTTCTTCCTGCGCGAAGCCGGCGTCGCCGTCATCGACGGCGGTTCGTACGGCTTGTCGCCCTACGTGCGCTTCTCGTTCGCGACGTCCACCGAAGTCATCGAACAAGGCATGGACCGCTTGGAAGCGGCCGTCAAAGTCTTGATGGCGGACTAAGTCGTGGCCAAGCACTTTGCGCAGTCCCCGGTGCCGCGGCCCGCGCACCGGGTTTCCTGGAACGACCCGGCCACGCGCGCGCTGGTCTACCAGGTGCTGGCCCTGACGCTGGTCGGGGCCGGCGTTTGGTTCCTGGTGCACAACACGCTGCACAACCTGTCGTTGCGCAACATCGCCACGGGCTTCGGCTTCCTGGACCGCGAGGCGGGCTTTGCGATTGGCGAATCCGTCATTGCCTACGGCCCGGCGGACACCTATGGCCGCGCCATCTTCGTGGGCGTGTTGAACACGCTGCGCGTGGGCCTGCTGGCTTTGGTCGCCGCGACGATACTGGGCGTTTTCATCGGCGTCGGCCGCCTGTCGAAGAACTGGCTCGTCAAGAAAATCACCTCGGTGTATGTCGAGGTAATGCGCAACGTGCCGCTCTTGCTGCAACTGTTCTTCTGGTACGCGCTGATCACCGAAAACATGCCCGGCCCGCGCCAGGCGCACAACCCCTTGCCGGGCGTGTTCATTTCCAACCGGGGCCTGAAAGTGCCCGGCCTGGAAGGCACGTCGCTGGACTGGGTGCTGGGCGGCCTGGCGCTGGCGATCGTGGCGATTTTGTTCCTGGGCCACTGGGCCACCAAGCGCCAGGAGGCCACGGGGCGCGCGTTTCCGCTAGGCCGCGCCGCCATCGGCTTGCTGATCGGATTGCCCTTGGCGGGTTGGCTGGCGGGCGGTGCATCGCTGACGTTGGACATGCCGGCATTGAAGGGCTTCAACTTCGTTGGCGGGCTGACGCTGTCGCCGGAATTCGTCGCCCTGTTCCTGGGCCTGACCGTCTACACCTCGGCGTTCATCGCCGAAGTGGTGCGTTCTGGCATCCAGGCGGTCAACAACGGCCAGTGGGAAGCGGCCGGTTCGCTGGGCTTGCCACGCGCGAAAGTGCTGCGGCTGGTCGTGCTGCCGCAGGCCTTGCGCGTGATCATTCCGCCAATGACCAGCCAATACCTGAACCTGCTGAAGAACAGTTCGCTGGCGGTCGCGATCGGCTATCCGGACATCGTGTCGGTCGTGAACACCACGCTGAACCAGACGGGCCAGGCCATCGAAGGCATCCTCATCATCATGGGCGCCTACCTGACGGTCAGCCTGTCGATTTCGATATTCATGAATTGGTACAACAAGCGCATCGCGCTGGTGGAGCGTTGATATGAGCAGCACTACGCATTCCTTCACCGACGCCCTGCCCCCGCCCAGCACCCAGGTGGGCGCATGGGCCTGGGTACGGTCGCGCCTGTTTTCGTCGCCGCTGAACATCCTGATCACGGTACTGCTGGCGTGGTTTTTGCTGATGTCGCTGCCGGCGCTGGTGGAATGGGCTTTTCTGAAAGCCAACTTCACCGCCACCAACGCCATGGAGTGCCGCGCTTCCGTCGGCGGCGCCTGCTGGGCGTTCATCGCTGAGAAGCATCGGCTGATTCTGTTCGGCACCTATCCGTTCGACGAGCAATGGCGGCCGCTGATCGCGACGCTGATCCTGGTTGGCGTGATCGCGTGCAGCGGCATGCGGCGTTTCTGGAACGGCAAGCTGGCGCTGATCTGGACGGGTGGCCTGACGGCCGTGGCACTGTTGATGTGGGGCGGCGTGTTCGGCCTGACCTATGTCGAGAACTCGCGCTGGGGCGGCCTGCCGCTGACGCTGATCCTGGCCACGTTCGGCATTGCGTTTGCCTTTCCCATCGGCGTGATGCTGGCGCTGGGTCGGCGTTCGAAAATGCCCGCCATCAAGGCGCTGTGCGTCGTGTACATCGAACTGATACGGGGCGTGCCGCTGATCAGTTTGTTGTTCATGTCGTCGGTGATGCTGCCCCTGTTCCTGCCCGAAGGCTTCACCATCGACAAGCTGTTGCGCGCGCAGATCGCCATCATCATGTTCGCCGCCGCCTACATCGCGGAAACGGTGCGCGGCGGCTTGCAGGCAATCCCGAAGGGGCAGTATGAAGGCGCCGATTCGCTGGGCCTGAATTACTGGCAGCAGATGCGCAAGATCATCCTGCCGCAAGCGCTGAAGATCGTGATTCCGCCCCTGGTCGGCATCTTCATCAGCCTGTTCAAGGACACGTCGCTGGTTGTCATCATCGGCATTTTCGATTTGACGCTGGCGGCCAAGGCGGCCTTGTCCGACGCGGCATGGCGGGGGTTCGGGGTAGAGGCTTACCTCTTTATCTCGCTGATCTACTTCGTCTTTTGCTATTCCATGTCCAAATACAGTCAAGCGCTGGAAAAGCGCCTGGCCACCGGGCACGCGCGCTGATGGCGCCGCGTCGATACCGGTAAACCTTACGGAGACCAAGCATGTCGGATTCCATTATTCGATTGCAGGGCGTGAACAAGTGGTACGGCCAGTTCCACGTGCTGCGCAACATCAACCTGGACGTGGCACCCGGTGAACGCATCGTGGTGTGCGGCCCGTCGGGCTCGGGCAAGTCCACCATGATCCGCTGCATCAACCGGCTGGAAGAACACCAGCAGGGGCAGATCATTGTGGACGGCACCGAACTGACCAACGACTTGAAGCACATCGAGACCATCCGCCGAGAAGTGGGCATGGTGTTCCAGCATTTCAACCTGTTCCCGCACCTGACCGTGCTGGAAAACCTGACGCTGGGACCCATGTGGGTGCTGAAACAGCCGCGCGCGCAGGCCGAAGCCACGGCGATGAAGTACCTGGAACGCGTACGCATTCCGGATCAGGCCAGAAAGTTTCCGGGCCAGCTGTCCGGCGGCCAGCAGCAGCGCGTGGCGATTGCGCGGTCCTTGTGCATGAACCCGAAAGTCATGTTGTTCGACGAGCCCACGTCGGCGCTGGACCCGGAAATGGTCAAGGAAGTGCTGGACGTGATGGTGACGCTGGCCCAGGAAAGCGGCATGACGATGATCTGCGTGACGCACGAAATGGGCTTTGCGCGCAAGGTCGCCAACCGAGTTATCTTCATGGACCGCGGGGAAATCATCGAGCAGAACAACCCGGATGCGTTCTTCGATAACCCGCGGAACGAGCGGACACAGCTGTTCCTGAGCCAGATATTGCACTGAGGCGCCTCTCATCAGCGTGACTGGCGTCGGTGCGCGTCTGACATGAAATGCCGTCCTTGATGAAGGGCGGCATTTTTTTTAGGGCGGGTACGTGGCCTCGCCGCGAACGGTGCAAGTAGGTTGCAAGGGCGAATCGCGCGAATCGGGCGATGGGGAGGCTGGAAAAATCGCGAAGGGGCCGCGTAGCACTGATTGGCCACGATTTCGTAACCCTCCTATAGATACACGCCTGCAAGCAAGGGAACATGGTGGGTTTTACGCCTTCCTGTAGCGGGTGTTTCCGCTTCGACCATGACGACCGAACCCAGTCTGGAATCCCTGGTGCCGGAAATTCTCCGCATCGCTGATCAGACGCGCTGCGACGCGGGCCCCAGCGCCGTGGTCGCGTGCAAGAGCGAAGTCGCCATCTTGCCCCTGCGCTATGCCGTTGTGACCGACGCCGGCCCGGGCCTGGATACCTTGGCGCCTGCGCTACCGCCCCACCTTGGCGCCGATTTTCCGCCGCTACAGGGCAAGCACGCGCGCTATGCCGTACGCACGATGCGCAGAGGCTATCTGTACCTGTTCACGAAGCGCTACATGAAGGACTGGTTCTGCGAAAGTGCCTATCGCACCTATGACACCGGTCTGTTCAAGCGTGTCTTTCCCTATGCGCCCCAGCACCACGCTCTTGAGCCGATCCATGAACCCAGAGCCCGTGTGCACGATCTGCACGGCCCGGCCGAAAGCGGCCCCGGTGCCTGGACCGTGTGCCTGAAAGCCCCCGAAGACATTGAAGAACTTCGCGCCCTGTTCACGCCCGATCCCTTGACCAAGCGCATGCTGGACTTGATATCCAGCTTCAGCCCGCTACGCAATCAACTACAGAACTTCGATATCCGAAAGCTGCTGATGTCGTGCTCGCGTACGCCGGACGTGCTGGACCCCAACATCATCGACGACACGCTGGCGGACGCCATCGCGCAAGATCAGCCTGACACCGCGTCCGTCCTGGCGGGCCAGCTTTATTCCGATCCCGAGAACCGCTACGCGCGCCAAATCGTCGCCCTGGATCTGAAGGAAAGCGCACGCCGTGCTCGCGGCTTTGGCATCGTGCTGCACGACGCCATCGGGATCACGCAGCAGCTCAATAGCTGGCGCAATGACGCCTATGAAGCCGTGCAGCGGTACTTGGACAAGAAGGACGGCAAAGGCGTTGAGAACCAGCGCAAGGTCTTGGTGGCCCAGGCATTTATCGACGTCAAGCAGCAGTTCGAAACCCGCACGGCGGCGCTGGAAGCCCAACATTTCATCGATATCGAGCGCGCCAGGGTTTACGACCCCGGCATGGCGGTGGGCCGCAACTGGGTCTTGAACGACGACGAGCGTGAACGCTGGGACAGCGCAGCAGACCAATACATCACCCAGTTCGAAGACGCGATGCGCGCCAAGATGCAGGCGAAGCTGGACAGCGGTGAGTACCGGCGCAGGTTCGACAGCAAATATCTGTCTCCGGCAAAACCGGGGCAGGCGGTGCGCGTGGCAGACATGGACGTGGAGTTAACGACGTTCGACGCCGTGTCGGCGGCCGCCGAAAACGTCGGCGCCAAGCGCGCCAAGGATCACGAACGATGGCTCACCAGCGAACAACTGCTGAGCGCGCTGGACGTCTACGACGACCGGGATCTGACAAGCGGCTGGCGCTTTGCGGGCCAGACGGGCTTATGCGTGCTGGGCGCGGACGGGTGCGCAAGCACGGCGGATCTGATCGAACAATGGTGGACGGGAAACCCGACCGACCGCGCCAACCTGGCGATGCGCGGCTTTGCGCTGAACCAAACAGAGATTCAGGCGGAATTGCAACGCACGCTGGACGCGGCGCGCCTTCACGCGCAAACCCAGGCGCGTGATCTTATTCTGTCTAACGACAGGATGATCCAGCAGGTTCAGGCCGGGTTCGTCGCCGTTCAACATCTGGCCGATCTATTCGACAAGGCGAACGGATTGTTCGAAGCCTTGTCGGCGGCTGGCGAAACGAACCTGGCGGGTGGCGCCCTGGCCTGGTACTCCAGCCTGGGCCGCCAATCCCTGCGCTACGGCTCGACGGGCAAGGAATGGGCCTTCCATGGCATCACCCGAAGCTGGCTGGCGGCCAGCGTCAGCAAGCGGGCCACGAACTTTCGTATCGACGAACTGACCAAACTAGGGCGTAGCGCGGATCCCAAGCAATTGCGCGCACAGATTGGCCGGAACACCAGATTCGCATTTGCCACCGAACTTGTGGACGCCCATCGCAGCGACTTTTACAAGCTGCGCGCCAGCAGCTGGTTGCTGTTCTTTGAAGCGGCGTTGATTGCAATGCGGGTGCGGGATATGCCGGACGATGAACGCGGCGCGGGGGAGTTGATCGCCCATGGGTTGCTTGCAGGTGCTGCGGGGACGGAAATACTGGCGGCCGGGACGGAGTTGGTATTGCAGCATTACAGCGCCGCCAGCGTCACCGGTACGGGAGCGACGGTCTTTCTGGGGCAGTTGAAGCTGGTAGGTGGCGCGTTGGCGGCGGTGGGTGGGGTGGTGTTGATGGGGTATGACTGGAAGGACGATCAAGCCGCAATGCTCGACGGAAAAACGGAATTGGCTCTTGCATACCGAGTACGCGCTGGGGCGGTGTTAGCAATGGTCGGCAGCCAGTCGAGTCTTGCTTTCGCCGCCGCCGGTCCGATGCTGAAGATTCTCGCGGAGCGGTCGGCGGAAAGAACGGGCGTCCAAGGAGCGCTCTCGCTGGCCGCAGCACTTTCTGGGGTGCTCGGAAGGCGAGCGGTACTGCTATTCATGCGAAACGTTCTGCTGCGCAGTTCGTTGGTCGGATTGGTCGCCACCCTGGCAATTTGCATTTTCGATGACGACTCGCTCGAAAAATGGTGCCAACGTTGCCTTTATCGTGGCGAAGATTATGCCGGGAACACGCCCTTCCGCGACTCCGCTGACGAGTTGTCCGCTCTGTATGGCGCGTTGCTAGAGGTGCTGTAGTGTTTTTGATCGAATGGCTTACATGGCTGGGCAACATTAAGTCAGACGCCTGGATTAATGCTCATACCGACACGCCTTACGAGGCGCCTCCAATCTATGAGGAGCCGGCGCGATCAGAGCAAAATCGAGTCCATGCTCAGCGTTTTACCAACTCAAAAATTCAAAGCCCGGTCTACGCCTGCAATAACACCATCCTCGAAATGCGCTGCGGTGGCATGGAAGAAAAGCGCGGATTTATCACGATGATATCTATGTTCATATTCGGGGGTGCGGTGGAGGCATTTGTATACCTTCCGACACTCTTGTCCGACTTTGGCAAAAATCCCTGGGGCATTGCGCGCACGCTGCATTTGATGCTGGTTGCCGTGCAGGGAGTCGGTCTGCTCTACATCTATTTCAAATACCTCTTCCGCTTCACCCGCCTGGAATCCTTCACGTCCCGCCACCTGCTCATCCGATTCAACCGCATCACCCGCCAGGTCTACCTGCACCGCCCACCCAGTTGCGGCGGTATCGCCGTACTGCCCTGGGATGACATTCATCACGATGCAGTCCCCGGCGTGAACCTTGTCGTTGGCTGGTACCCGCCCTATTCCCCGCTGCCTTTTCCCAACATGGTTTTCGTCGGCAAGAAGAGCGTCAGCGAATTCGATATGAAAGCCGAATGGGAGTACATCCGCCGCTACATGGATGAAGGCGGTCTGGATGCGGTATCCCCGCCGCGCCTGAGTTCGCACCTGCCCTTGCCTTGGGCCGCCTTCGCGGCGCAGTTCGAGGCGTTGGGCCCGTACCTGCGTCACAGCGGCCCGTTGACGTGGCTTGGAATGCTATTGATCTCTCCGGCCCTGCTGGTTATCGGCCTGGGGCATTGGGTGTCGCTCATATTGTGCTGGCGTCCGCGTTGGCCAAAATTCATTCGGGAAGCCGGCTTGCCCGGCAAGCCGACCCCGCCGTTGACCACCATCGACGACTACCCGCCGGACGTTCGTGCGGCGTTGCTGGAAAACACGCATCGATGGGTTGTGCAGCCCGGTTCGCCGCCGCCACGGCCCAAGTTTTCATTGGCCCGCCGCAAACGGCCCCGGGTAACTCCCCGCGACCCCGTTTGACTGCGCCCTTTATCGATTTCCACCTGGAATATTCATGACTCCCATCGCCCTAGTCGGCCACGCACATTCCTGCCCCATCCATGGCCCGGGCACCATTGTCAGCGGAGCGTCCAGCGCCGCCGTCAATGGCCGGCCGATCGCGCGGGTGGGGGATCGCATCAGTTGCGGGGCGGTGATCGTCACCGGGTCGGCAGTGGCCAAAGTGGAAGGACAGCCGGTGGCTCGCCAAGGCGATACCACCAGCCACGGCGGCACGCTGATCGAAGGCGACGGCAGCTGGCTGTCGGCGTAAGCGGCCGGGACGATGCCGGGCTGAAGGTGGCAAACCCGGGGCAGGGATCGCGGGCGCCGGATCGAAGGCGGTATATAGTCACCCCGGTACGCGTCACCATGCACGCCATCCAGGGAACCTGCCGAATGACGAGAAGCCGCATCATGGCGTTTTTTTTCAGCCTGCTTGCCGCGCCGGCCGGCGCCGCCGTGATCTACGACAACCATGGCCTGGTCGTCGACATCACTACCGGCGGCCAGCGGGACTGGAACACCGGCCAGCGCCAGAACACGCGCAGCACCACCATTTCGTTCCAGGGCAACAAGCTGTGCGGCAAAGACGTCGGCAAGCTGCTTTACCCCGACGGCCGCAACATGGCCGCCAACGCGTTCTTCTGCGCGGCCAGCGCGCGAGCGTTGGAAACGGACGCGGTGCTGGCCTACTTCACCAGCTCCAGCGCCGATGCGGCGCTGGCGCACTTGCAAGTGGTCAACGGTGCGCTGCGGGTGAACCGGCTGGCCTTGTCCCGCCAGCCTGATCGCGACAAACCCAGTGGCACGCGCTTTGAAGACGCGCGCCTGCCGGGCTGGACGCGCGTGGAAACCGCGTGGGCCGAAACGGTGATGATCCGGCACGCCTCGCTCGCGCCTGCGCAACGCTTGGTCAAGCCCGGCGGGTCCGCGCCCGGTGCAACGGGAGCGGGAGCGACGCGCCCCGGGGTCATCAACCTGGGCGCGGGCAAGCTGCTGGACGTGGATGGCGACGTGGTCTACCTGGCCATTCCGCCCGGCCGCGATGTGGTGGTGGTGAAGCCGGCAATGCGCATCAAGGACGCACAGGGCGACATGCGTATCGTGCCGGAAGTCGTCAAATTCGTGGACACGCCGCTGGCGTTTCGCGCGGTGCGTTTGTCCACCGGCCAGGAGCTGGCGCGCCTGGATGTGAAGGACTCGTGCGCCGCCCTGCCCGCCATCGAATTCAATCAGCCGGATCCGCTATATCCGTCCTCGACCAAGCGCGACGTTCTGTTTGACGACGTGCCCGCCTGGCGCGCGGCCACGCTGCAATTGACGCAGACGGGGGGCCGCGCCACGTTGCAGCTGAAACCCGGCGTGACCTTGCCGACCAAGCCGAACTGCAAACGGGGTTGATGCCGCCGCGTGGCCAAAGGCCCGGCCCCTGTTGCCGTGAAGGGTGGCCCGGCAGCGCTTCGCACCTGCCGCGTGCCCTAGCCGCCTCAGATCAAAAACTGCCGATACGCCTCGTTGTCCGTTTCCTCAAAATGCGCATAGCCCAGTTGCAGCAGAAAGGCGTCCAGCGCCGCGCTGTCGGCCAGCGGGGCCTGGATGCCTACCAGCGCAGAACTGAAATCCGCGCCCTGGTTGCGATAGTGGAACAGGCTGATATTCCAGTTGGGCGCCATCTCGGACAGGAACTTCATCAGCGCGCCGGGACGTTCCGGAAATTCGAATCGGAACAACCGCTCGCCGCCCGCCAACGGCGAACGGCCGCCGACCATGTAGCGGATGTGCTGCTTGGACACTTCGTTGTGCGTCAGGTCACTGACCGAAAACCCCTGCTCTTGCAACGCAGCCATGATGTCGGCGGCATCGCCGCGCCGCGTGATCTGCATGCTGACAAAGATGTGCGCGGTGTGCGCGTCGGCGATCCGGTAGTTGAATTCCGTGACGCTGCGCTGCCCCAACACGCGGCAGAACCGGCGGAAGCTGCCGCGTTCCTCGGGCACGGTCACGGCAAACACGGCTTCGCGCGCCTCGCCGACTTCGGCGCGGTCGGCCACGAAGCGCATGCGGTCGAAGTTCATGTTGGCGCCCGACGTCACGGCCACCATCGACAGCCCCTGCGCGTTTTCGCGTTCAACGTATTGCTTCAGCCCCGCCACCGCCAGCGCGCCCGCCGGCTCCAGCACGCTGCGCGTATCCAGGAACACGTCCTTGATCGCGGCGCACACCGCGTCGGTGTTCACCAGGATGATTTCGTCCAGGTATTGGCGGCACAGGCGGAAGGTTTCCTCGCCCACCAGCTTGACCGCCGTGCCGTCGGAAAACAGGCCGACTTCAGCCAGGTTGACGCGTTCGCCGGCCTTGATGGACTGCGCCATCGCGCAGGAATCCTCGGTCTGCACGCCGATCACCTTGACCGACGGGTCCACTGCCTTCACATAGGCCGACACGCCCGCCGCCAGGCTGCCGCCGCCAATGGGGACAAACACCGCGTGCAGCGGGCCGGCGTGCTGGCGCAGGATTTCCATGCCGACGGTGCCCTGCCCGGCGATGACATAGGGGTCGTCAAACGCGGGCACGAAAGTCATGTCGTGCTGCTGCGCCAGCGTCTGGGCGTGGGCGTAGGCGTCGCTATAGGAATCGCCGGCCTGCACCACCGTGACGGTCGGCCCGCCGTGCGCGCGCACCGCGTCCACTTTCACCTGGGGCGCGGTTTGCGGCACCACGATGATGGCGCGCACGCCCAGTCGCGCCGCCGAAATGGCCACGCCCTGCGCATGGTTGCCGGCGGACGCGGTGATCACGCCCCGGTCCAGCGCGGCCTGCGGCGTGTTGCGCATCTTGTTGTAGGCGCCGCGCACCTTGAAGGAAAAAACCGGCTGGTTGTCTTCGCGCTTCAGGTAGACCGTATTGTTCAGCCGCGTCGACAGGCCGCGCGCCAGGTCCAGCTCGGTCTCGCGGGCAATGTCGTACACCCGAGCCGTCAGAATCTGGCGCAGGTATTCCATGGGCGAGGCGTTGCCGTGCTGGAATGCGGTGTCGGGGGTAGCGGTTTGCATGGGGGTTCTCTGCTTTGGGGGAAGACTTGCCCGGCAGAGGCGGCCACAAAAAACCCGCCTCGTGGGGCGGGTGGCTGTGACTGTTGCGGTCGCGCGCTAACCCACCATTTTCGGAATGATGGTAATAATCAGCGCAATGCGGACGGCGGGGAAATTCATGGCGCAAAGCTTGCGCCGGGCGCGCGAATTTGTCAAATCGGGCGCGGCGGCCTGACGGCGATATGGGGTTTGTGCTGCGGGCCACCGAGCCCCTCTCGTTCGCGTCATTGCCCGCCTGGTGGTTTGCCGGCCCGGCGCCCTTGCGCCATATCCTGGCCGTATTGGTGCGATATCGAGCCCATAACGCGGGCTTTATCGGTGATTTCCCTGCGCGTCAAGCGTGTCGCGGTATTACAATACCGGCTTCGTGGCAGTTCGCACCTTCCAGAATGACCGGTCAAACCGGCTCATTAATAAAGGACGGGCAACCGCCAATTTGCGCGGATCCGGAGCCTGCTTCGCATCTGCCCATACGAACCCACTCTCGACAACATCTACCGGCGTACGCCGCTTAGCATGTTCGGGTTTGCGCCGAAAGCGCTATGCGCCGAACAGATTCAAGGATCATGTCTCTTACTCCGAAGATTATCTATACCCTCACCGATGAAGCGCCGGCGCTTGCAACCCGTTCGCTGCTGCCCATCGTCCAGGCATTCGCCAAGCCCGCGGGCGTCACGGTGGAAACGCGCGACATCTCCCTGGCCGGCCGCATCATCGCCCTGTTCCCGGATTACCTGGAAGACAGCCAGAAGCTGTCGGACGCCCTGGCCGAACTGGGCGCGCTGGCCGTCAAGCCCGAAGCCAACATCATCAAGCTGCCCAACATCAGCGCCTCGATGCCCCAGCTGAAAGCGGCCATCAAGGAATTGCAAGACCAGGGCTACAAGCTGCCCGACTACCCGGACGCTCCCGCCAACGACACCGAACGCGACGTGAAAGCGCGCTACGACAAGGTCAAGGGCAGCGCCGTGAACCCGGTGCTGCGCGAAGGCAATTCCGACCGCCGCGCCCCCCTGTCGGTGAAGAACTACGCCCGCAAGCACCCGCACAAGATGGGTGCCTGGTCGGCTGATTCGAAGTCGCACGTGGCCCACATGTCCGACGGCGACTTCTACGGCACCGAAAAGTCGGCGCTGATCGCCGACGCCGGCGACGTCAAGATCGAACTGACCGCCGCTGACGGCACCAAGACGGTCCTGAAGGAAAAGACCCCGGTCAAGGCCGGCGAGATCATCGACGCCGCCGTGCTGTCGACCGCCAAGCTCAAGTCGTTCCTGCAAGCCCAGATCGACGACGCCAAGGCCACCGGCGTGCTGTTCTCGGTGCACCTGAAGGCCACGATGATGAAGGTGTCCGACCCGGTCATCTTCGGCCACGTGGTGTCCGTGTTCTACAAAGACGTGCTGGCCAAGCACGCCGCCGTGCTCAAGCAAGCCGGTTTCGACCCCAACAACGGCATTGGCGACCTGTACGCCAAGATCCAATCGCTGCCCGCTGACCAGCAAGCCGCGATCACCGCCGACATCGACGCCGCCTACAAGACCCTGCCGCAACTGGCGATGGTCAATTCCGACAAGGGCATCACCAACCTGCACGTTCCCAGCGACGTCATCGTCGATGCGTCCATGCCGGCCATGATCCGCGACTCGGGCAAGATGTGGAACGCCGAAGGGCAACTGCAAGACACCAAGGCCGTCATTCCCGACCGCAGCTACGCGGGCGTCTACCAAGCCGTCATCGACGACTGCAAAAAGAACGGCGCCTTCAATCCGGTCACGATGGGCAGCGTGCCCAACGTCGGCCTGATGGCGCAAGCCGCCGAAGAATACGGTTCGCACAACAAGACCTTCGTGGTCCCGGCATCGGGCACCGTGCGCGTCACCGACGCGTCGGGCAAGGTGTTGCTGGAACAAGCCGTTGAAGCGGGCGATCTGTGGCGCATGTGCCAGACCAAGGACGCCGCCATTCAGGACTGGGTCAAGCTGGCCGTTACCCGTGCCCGCGCCAGCAAGACGCCGGCCGTTTTCTGGCTGGACGAAAAGCGCGCCCACGACGCCCAGGTCATCGCCAAGGTCAAGCAGTACCTGAACGATCACGACACCAGCGGCCTGGACCTGCGCATCCTGAACCCGGTGGAAGCGACCAAGTTCTCGGTCAAGCGCATCCGCGAAGGCCTGGACACCATCTCGGTCACCGGCAACGTGCTGCGCGACTACCTGACCGACCTCTTCCCCATCATGGAGCTGGGCACCAGCGCCAAGATGCTGTCGATCGTTCCGCTGGTTGCCGGTGGCGGCCTGTTCGAAACGGGCGCGGGCGGCTCGGCTCCCAAGCACGTGCAACAGTTCCTGGAAGAAGGCTTCCTGCGCTGGGATTCGCTGGGCGAATTCATGGCCCTGGCTGAATCCCTGGACCACCTGGGCCGCGCGTACAAGAACCCGACTGCCCAGATCCTGGCCAAGACGCTGGATCAGGCAACCGCCAAGTTCCTGGACGAAAACAAGTCGCCGGACCGCAAGGTCGGCGGCCTGGACAACCGTGGCAGCCACTTCTACCTGGCCATGTACTGGGCCCAGGCCGTGGCCGCGCAAACCGACGACCGCGCGCTGGCCGCGCAGTTCGCCGGCGCGGCGGGCGCCTTTGCTGAAAACGAAGGCAAGATCGTCGAAGAACTGAAGGCTGCGCAGGGCAAGCCGGTGGATATCGGCGGCTATTACCAGCCCAACGAAGCGCTGGCCAGCCAGGCCATGCGCCCCAGCGCCACGCTGAACCAGGTGCTGGCCTCGATCGGCTAAGCGTCACCGCCCGGCGGCGCTTGCCGCCGGCGCAAAAAAGCCGGCAGCCCTTGAAAGGCTGCCGGCTTTTTTTATGGGCGAAAGGCTGTCGTATCGGGCGTATCGGACGTATCGGGCGTATCGGACGTATCGGGCGTATCCGGCGTATCGGGGCTATCGGGGCTATCGGGCGTATCGCGCCTATCGCGCGTATCGGATCAGCGCGCGCCGCCGCACATCCGTTGGCGGAAAGCGGTATCGATATCCAGCCGCCACACCGCGCGCGTAGCACCCGGCAGGCGCGGCGCAACGCCGCCCAGCGCGGGATAGCGACCGGCGTCGTCGTCGCGGCCCCAGATCCAGAAACGCGTGCCGTCAGCCGACCCGCAAAGCCGCGCGGTCAAATCTTCGTTCTGAATCAATACGCGCTTGCCGACAACGGGGTCGAACTGCGCGGCGTCGTACAGTTCCTTGCGCCAGTTGTCGCGCGTGGGAATCTCGGGGTCGTTCCAGTTATCGACAATCCAGGAAGCGTCGGACGCCTTCGTGTAGAACCCCAGATCGAACGGCAAGGCGTGCAAGGCGACTTGCGTGTCTTGCGGCCGCATTTCGCCGCGCAGGTCTGTCATGGTGGGGCCGGCGCTGCCGCGCGGGTTGTTGGATGCCGCGATGATCGCGCCCAGGCAGATCACCGCCGCCACCAAGATGGCAATGCCCGCGCCCCGCCGCTTGCCTGCCGCCCAGGCGGGCGCGATGCGTTCACTGATCAAGAATGCCAGCGGCGGAAATACCGGCAGCACATAGCCGATCAGCTTCGATTGCGGGATGGAAAAGAACACCATCACGACCGCGATCCAGATCGCCATCAGCCGGCGCAGCCCATGCGAATCGGCGTCACGCCAGAACGCACGCGTGAAAATCGCCGCGCCCCAGATGGACCATGGCAAGGCAAGGCCCACCACGATCGGCACATAAAACCAGATCGGCTGCGCGTTGTTGAAGCCGCTTTGCGCGAAGCGTTCAAAGTGCTGGTAGACGAAAAAGTAATGGTAGAAGCCGGGAAATTTCATCTGCATCAACGCAAACCACGGCACGGCAACGACGGCGAACGCCAGCAAGGCCGGCACCCATAGCAAGGCGCGCATGCCCCGCCAGTCGCGCCGCAGCAGCAGCCAGGCCAGCACGATTGCGCCGGGCAGCGCCAGCCCGATCAGCCCCTTGGCCAACACGGCCAGCGCGGCCAGCACACCGGTTGCGATGGACATGCCGCGAAAGGGCCGGCCGTCGGCGCGCCGCAAGGCGGTGTCGGCAGCGGCCAGCACGCACAGCGTGATCATGCTGGCGACCAGCATGTCCATGTTGGCGAACTGCGCCGCGCCGAAAAACAACGGCATCAAGCCCAGGATCACGACGGCCCAGCGCGCCTGCGCCACATTGCGATAGCGCGTCACGAACGCATACAGCCCCGCGCCCGCGCTCCAGGCGCCCAGCAACGACGGCACGCGCGCACTGAATTCATTGACCCCGAACAGGCCGTAGCTGATCTGCGCCAGCCAGTAATACAACGGCGGCTTGTGAAAATACGGCATGCCGTCCAGCAACGGCACCATGGGCGAATGGCTGCGCAGCATTTCCCAGGCGACGCCGGCGTAGCGGCCTTCGTCGGGCAAGGTCAGCCAGCGCGCCCACGCCAACGCGGCCAGCCACCCGGCCAGTGCCAGCAATACCAGCCAGCCCGGCAAGGCGCGGCGCTGGGCAGCGGCGCCCTGGCGCAAGACGGCAGCGTCGGCGTTCGCCAGGGCAGACGGGGGCAGCCCGGCGTGGCGCGGGTCGGCAAGGGGAAGCTCTACAGGCATGGAATGTGGGGCGGCAGGAAATGAGACCGAGGGGGGTGACACAGGTGGAAAATCCGTTCCAACGCTGGCACGGAAAAATCCGCATCGCCGTCATTATGAAAACCGGTGCGTCAATTTCTCATGAAATTCCGGGCCGGACACGACCCTATTTACTGCCGAAGGCATCCCCTGGGCCTTAGCGCGGGGCCCCCAAGCCGCCCGGCGCGTCCAGCCTGCCCTGCCCCGCTTTACTTTGATGCGACCAGCCGGTCCAGGCGCAGCCGCCCGCGCTCGTCGGTCAAGCGCCGCATGGCGCCGTAGGCGGCGCCCATGGCCGCCATGCCACTGGCGCCGCACAGCAGGAACATCAGCAAAATCTGGTACTTGGCGGCGTCGATGGGGTCCATGCCCGCGATAATCTGCCCGGTCATGATGCCGGGCAAGGTGATGATGCCGGCCGCCGACATCTGGTTGACGCTGGGGACGATGCCGCGCCGGACCGATTCGCGCAGCAGCGTCGAAAACGCCTGATGCGGCGTGGCGCCCAAGGCCAGCCGCGCCTCGATGGCCAGCTTTTCGCGGCGCACGCCGGAAAGAATGCCGTCCAGCGCCAGGCTGGCGGCGTTAAGCACGCTGCCCAGCACGATGCCGACCAGCGCGATGGCATAGCGCGGATCGAACCAGGGGTCCGGCCGCAACGCCGTGTTCAAAATGAACATGGCCGTGATCAATGTGGTGGACGCCACCGCCAGCGTGCCCACCCAGCCGTTGCCATGCCCGGTCAGCCGCGCCTTGGGGCGTGCGGCCACTTCGCGCGCGGCCAGGGCCATCATCACCGCCACCACCAGCGCCGTCAGCGCCGGCGTGGCATGCGCGAACACCACACGCAGGATATGGCCGACCAGCAACAGCTGCACCACGGTACGGACCGCCGCCCACAAAACCTGCCGTTGCAGGTTCAGCCGCAGGGCGAACGAGATTGCCGCGCACAGCAGCACCAACAACGAGGCGATGACCAGGTCCAGCGCTTGCAGTTGGATTACGTCCATAGCGGCTCCAGCTGGCCATTGGTCATGCACCAGGTCCGGCGGGCCAACCGGCGGGCCTGCTCGGCATTGTGCGTGACCATCAGAATGGCGCCGCCATTGTCCAGAAACTGTTGCAGCGCGGATTCCACGGTTGCGGTGGCGGCCCGGTCCAGCGCCGCCGTGGGCTCATCCAGCAGCAGCACGCGCGGCTGTAGCGCCAACGCACGCACCAGCGCCAGGCGCTGCCGCTCGCCGGTGGATAGCTCGTGGACCAGGGCGTCCAGCTTCTCTGGCCCCAGGCCCAGAGGCTGCATCAGGCTTTGCGCCTGCGCGCGGTCGGTGAAATGCGGCGCGACGTGATCGTCCCACCACCCCGCCTCGGCCTGGCAATAGACAACCTGGCGCCGCCATTCATGGCCGCGCATCCTGAAACGGGGCCTGCCTTCCAGTTCGACCTCGCCATGGCCCGGGTCCAGGTCCGCGACCTGGCGCAGCAGCAGCGACTTGCCTGAACCCGACGGGCCCACAATCGCGCCGCACTCGCCGCGGGCAAGATCCAGGCTGACCGGGGCAAGGCGTTGGCTATACACGCCACGCAATCGCAGCATCGGCATGATGTCGGAACGCATCCCCCCCTCCCGGTACCGGTGCGCGGGGCGCTGCCCGCACCGGCTTTGCTTACAGCATGTGGGCCAGGAATTCCCGGCTGCGGGCGTGTTGCGGCGCGCTGAAGAATGCGGCCGACGGCGCTTCTTCAACAATGCGGCCTTCGTCCATGAAGATGACGCGATGCGCCACTTCGCGCGCAAAACCCATTTCGTGCGTGACGACCAGCATGGTCATGCGTTCGTCGGCCAGCTGCTTCATGGTGCGCAGCACTTCGCCCGTCAGTTCCGGGTCCAGCGCCGAGGTCGGTTCGTCGAACAGCATGATGTCGGGCTCCATCGCCAGCGCGCGGGCGATCGCCACGCGCTGCTTCTGGCCGCCCGACAGGCGTGTGGGATAGTTGTCGCGCTTGTTCAGCAGGCCGACCTTGCGCAGCAGTTCTTCTGCCTTGGGGATGATCTGCGCCTTGGTCATGCCCTTGACGGTGATCGGCGCCTCAATGATGTTTTGCAGCACCGTCATGTGCGGGAACAGGTTGAACGACTGGAACACCATGCCCATCTTGCGGCAGATGCGCCGCACCTCGGCGTCGCTGGCGTAATGGCTGCGGCCGCCGTCAACGGCGCGCGCCATCACTTCGCCTTCGACTTCGATACTGCCTTCGTCGATGGTTTCAAGGTGGTTCAGGCAGCGCAGGAAGGTGCTCTTGCCGGAGCCGGACGGGCCGATCACCGCCACGACCTCGCCCTGGCCCAGCGTCAACGAAACCTTGTCCAGCACGCGGTTCGCGCCGAAGGACTTGGTGATGTGGGTGGCCTGAATCATGACGGGCCTGGCTCCGGGCGCGCCGGCGGCAAGCGGCGGATTACTGGTCATATTTGGCATAGCGCTTTTCCATGTGCTGGAAGAACCACGTCAGGACAAGCGTCATGAGCAGATAAAAGGCGGCGGCCACGAGGAACGGCGTGGTGGTGAAATCACGCTGCACGATGCCGCGCGCGGTGCGCAGGATATCGTTCAACGCCAGCACGTAGATCAGGGACGTGTCCTTGACCAGCGTGATGGTTTCGTTGCTCATGGGGGGCAGCACGCGCTGCACCATCTGCGGCAACACAATGCGGCGCAGCGTTTGCAGATAGGTCATGCCCAGCACCTTGCTGCCTTCGTACTGGCCCCGGTCCACCGACTGGATGCCCGCGCGGAAGATCTCGGCAAAGTACGCGGCGTAGTTCAGCGCAAACGCCACCACGGCCGCCGGAAAGTCGGGCAGCCGCACGCCCACCACCGGCACGAACGGCAGCGCGAAGTAGATGAACAGCATTTGCAGCATGAGCGGCGTGCCGCGCATGAGCCAGATGTAGCCGTTGACCAGGTTGCTGAGCAGCGGCCACTTCGAAATGCGCGCCAGGGCCAGCACCAATCCCAACGGCACTGCCAGGGCCAAGGTGATGAAAAACAGCGTCAAGGTCACTTTCGCGCCTTCCGCCATCGGCCCCAACAGAGAGAGAACGTAGTCCATTTAAGAGAGTTCGCGCGCCGCTTACTTGATGATGTTGGCGCCGAACCACTGGGTGGCGATGCGGCCGGCGGTGCCGTCCTGCTTCATCGAATCCAGCGTCTTGTCCAGCTTGCCCAGCAGCTCGGTGTCGTCCTTGCGCACGCCGACGCCGTAGTCTTCGGTGCCGAAGTTCTCTTCCAGCACGCGGTATTCGCCCGCGCGCTTGCTGATCAGATAGCGGCCCACCACTTCGTCCACCACGATGGCATCCAGGCGGCCGGCGGCCAGGTCCATCAGCGCGGTGACGTTGTCGCCGAACTTCTTCACGTCCTTGATCTGCGCGGCAACCGGGTCCTTGGCGATGGCGTCCGTGGCGCTGCTGCCGTCCTGCGCGCCGACCGTCTTGCCGGCCAGGTCGTTCTTGACCTTGATGGGCGAGGCGGTGCCCACGATGATGATCTGGTGGTTGGCCATGTACGGCGCGGTAAAGCTGATGTTCTTCTTGCGTTCTTCGGTGATGGTCAGGCCGTTCCAGAGGACGTCGACGCGCTTGCCGTTCAACTCGGCTTCCTTGGCGCTCCAGTCGATGGGCTTGAATTCGACTTCGATGCCCAGGCGCTTGCTGGCTTCCTTGGCCATGTCGATGTCAAAACCGACGATCTGGTTGCTGGCGTCGCGAAAGCCCATGGGCGGAAAGTTGTCATCCAGGCCCACCACGACCTTCTTGGCGACGGCCGGCGTTTGGGCGCCCGCGGTCGGCTTGGCGTCATCGCCGGGGCCGCAGGCGGTCAGCATCGTGGTTGCGGACACGAGGAAAACAGCAGTCAGTTTTTTCATGGGTTCAGGTGTGCGAAGCGTAAGAATAAGAATGCCGGAATAAGAATGCCGGAATGGCTGGCCGGTCAGCCGCGAGCCGCCATTTTAGCGTTACTGCAAGACCGTGCCGGAAAGCGCCCGGGGCGGCCAGGATTGGTGTGGGAACGAGATGTCAAGGCGGCAACGCGGGCCGGGAAGGAATGCAAGCCATGCTAGGCTTTGGCCGCTTGGAGCGGCTGGGCTGCGGGGAACGCGGGGAACGCGGGGAACACTCGGAACACCCGGAACACCCGGAACACCCGGAACACCCGGAACACCCGGAGCCCACGGTATACACACGGAGGACAGGCATGCAACTGAACATCAAGGACAACGGCGGTCGCCTCATCGGCGTGGCAAAGGTGAGCACGGGCACGGGCGCCGTGATGGAAGGCAGCTTTACGCCCATGCCCGACTTCGCGCCCTACGCGGCATTGTTCGCCGCCCGCGAAGAGGCGCAGAACGCGCCCGGGGCTGACTCGGCCGACCGGGCTGACTCGGCCAACCCGGCTGACTCGGCGCCATCCTCCGGTATGAATGACGCAGCCGACCGCCTTCAGCGCGATATCGATGGCCACGGCTTCGTGGCGCAAGGCCCGATGCCGCTGCCCGGCACCACTGCCGTCCAGGCGCTACGCATCGCGGGCGACCGAATCCGCTTTACCTTGCAACACCCGCTGACCGCCAAGGCCGACGGATGAGCCCCGCCATCCGTATCGGCCCCCTGGTATTTCCCACCGAACTGGCGGTGTTGATCGTCGCCGGCCTTGTCGCGATAGTGGCGGCGCGTTTGATCAACCGCCGGCAAGACGAAGCCGCGCGCCTGTCCACGGTCTTGTGGCGCGCGCTGATCATCGGGCTGCTGGTCGCCCGGCTGGCTTTCGTCTGGCGCTACCGCAACAGCTATCTGCCCGACCCCATCAACATCCTGGACATCCGCGACGGCGGCTGGAACGGCATGGCCGGGCTGGCGGCGGCCTGGGTCTACGCGGCGGCCGTGGTGCTGCGCGGGCACGCCCCGCGCGCGGCGTTGCTGGGCGCGTTGGCGCTGGCCAGCGCAACCTGGGTCGGCGGCAGCCGCTGGCTGGCGCCCACGCCGCAAGCGTATCCGGAACTGACCGATATCTTCGTCCATAACATGCACGGCGCGATGGCCGACTTGTCCGACTTTCGCGGCAAGCCTACCGTGATCAACCTGTGGGCCAGCTGGTGCCCGCCCTGCCGGCGCGAGATGCCCGCCTTTGCCGCCGCGCAAGCCGCCAATCCAGACATCAACTTCGTCTTTCTGAACCAGGCCGAGGCCAAGCCAGAGGTGACGCAGTTCTTGAAGGACCATGCGCCGGCGTTGCGTAACGTGCTGATCGACCCCGGCGCCCACGCGGCGCGCGAATTCAGCAACCGCGGGCTGCCCGCCACCCTGTTCGTGGACGCCCAGGGGCGCGTGATCGATGTGCGCGTGGGCGAGCTGTCGGCCGCATCACTGGCGCAGCGGGTAGAGGCGACGCGGGCCGCAAGCGCGCAAGCCGCCGATGTGCCTGGCGCGGGGGACTAAATGCCTACAGCGCCCCCCAGGGCAGCGCGCGTCCGGCTGTCGTGCGCTCGAACAGCCGCAGACGCTGGCCGATATGCGTCGGGCTGTCTTGCAGGCGCAGCACCAACACCGGCCCGTCGGGCAACGCACGCGCCGTCCCGATGAGAGTGACACCCGTGTCCGCGCCCTGCCCGGCGCTTGGCAACGTCGTCCAGGCCAGCAGCTGGCCCTCTTCCACCGCCACCGCCCGCGCGCCGTCGTGACCGCACGCCGGGCACCACAGGCGGGCGGGATAGACGCGATGGCCGCAAGCGCGGCATTCGTACACATACAGGCTCATGATTCCTCCCGGCTCAACACGGCGGCGTTGGCGCACATGCCGTAGCGCAGCTGCACCATGCCGTAGCCGGTGACGACGCCATGCCGTGCGCCCGGCAATTGGCGTGCGCCCGCCTGGCCCAGCAGTTGCCGCGCCACTTCAACCACGCCGTGCATGCCGCCCGCCGTGCCGGCCTGCCCGGCCGATAACTGCCCGCCCGCCGTGTTCACGGGTAGCCCGCGCGTGGCGATACGGCGGGTGATGAACCCGGGCAAGTCGTTTGCGTCGGCATAACCCAGGTCGCAAAGCTGCGCCACGGCCATCGCCGGATAGTCGTCGTACACGCTGACCACGTCCATGTCTTCGGGGCCCATTCCCGCCTCTTGCCACAGCCAGTCGGCCAGCTCGGCCACGCCGGTTTGCAGGCCGTCGCCTTCCTGCTGGTCGTGGTTGTAGCGCGCCCCGCTGGACAGCAGCCGCACATGTACACCCGTCGGCCGCGCCTGCAAGACCAGGGCGTTGGCCCCGCTGACAACCGGCACGCAATCCAGCCGGCCCAACGGTGGCGCCACCATCGGCGCATCCAGGTACTGCGCCAGCGTCAACGGCGCGCGATAGGCAGCGTTGAGGTTGTCGGCGGCCCAGGCGCGCTGCGCGACGCACAGCGCGCCGTAGTCTTCGCGGCGCAGCCCCGTTTGGGCCATCTGCCGCTGGGTCAGCATTGCGAACAAGGGATTCGGACCCTGGCAACCCAGCGGGCTGAGATAGTCCTGCGCGCTGCGGTTATATCCGCGCACCAACTGCGCGAAGTCCGCGCCGGTGAAGTGGTCACCGGACACCAACACGATGGTTTGCGCCTGCCCCGCTTGCAGTGCCAGCCACGCCTGCCGCAGCAGGTTGATGGCGCTGGCGCCGCCCAGTTCGTCCTGCATGCACCAGTTAAGCCGTAGCCCCAGCTGCCAAGCCAGGTCGATGGCGCGGTCGGGCCGCAGTGTGAACGACGCCACGCCCAGGCCGTCCACCTGCGCGGGCGTCAGGCCCGCGTGGCGCAGAGCCTGACCGATGGCCTGCGCCATCAAGCCCGCCGTGGTGCAGCCCGGCTCGGGATGGCGCAACGCCGGGGTTTCACCGACCGCGACAATGCCGGGGCCGGCCGAACGAACCGGGTTCATTCCGTGTCCTGCTTCGGGGGATTACGGGTCAACAGCAAGGTCACTACCGTAATGGCCGCCATGCCCACCAGGAACCACGCGACCGGGGTGGCCGATTCATACTTGCGCAGCAGCGCCATGGCAATTAACGGCGACAGGCCGCCGGCAAACACCGACGCCAGCTCATGCCCCAGCGCCAGCCCGGTGTAGCGCACTTCCGCCGGAAACAGCTCGGCAAAATACGCGGGCTGCGTGCCGATCATGGCAGCGTGGCACACCGTGTTGCCCAGGAAGAACGCCAGGAAAATCCACAGCGGCTCTTTGGTTTGCACCATCCAGAAGAAGGGAAACGCCACCAGCACCAGGCCGACGGACCCGATCAGGTACACCGCGCGCCGCCCGATGCTGTCGGACAGATGACCGAACCACACCAGCGTGCCCAGTTCGATGAACATGGACGCCAGCACGCCCCCCAGCATTACGTCATTCGATATGCCCAGAAACTTGCCATAGGCCAGCGCAAAAGCCAGGAAAATATACGAACCGCCGTTTTCCGCCACGCGCAGACCCATCGCCGTCAGCACTTGACGCGGATAGCGGCGAAACACCTCCACGGCCGGCATGCCGCGCTTGGCCGTTTTTTTGGCCTGCACAAATTCCTCGCTTTCCGGAATGTGCTTGCGGATGTACAGCCCTACGCCAAAGATCAGCACGCTAAGCAGGAACGGCAAGCGCCAGCCCCAGCTCATGAACATGTCCTTGGGCAATTGCTGAGCCAGCATGAAAATGCCCGACGACAGCACGAAGCCGCCGGCCACGCCCAATTGGCTGAACGATGAAAAGTAGCCGCGCCGCTTGCCGCCCACGGCTTCGCTGATGAGCAGCACGCCGCCGCCCCATTCGCCGCCCGCCGCCGCGCCCTGCAACACGCGCAGCACCACCATCGCCACCGGCGCCCAGAAGCCGATCTGCTCGTACGTGGGCAGCAGGCCGATCAGGAACGTGGCCGCGCCCATCAGGCCCAGCGTCCATTCCAACGCCAGCTTGCGGCCGTAGCGGTCGCCGATGTGGCCGAAGATCACGCCGCCCAACGGGCGGGCCAGAAAGCCCACCGCAAAACCTGCGAACGCGCCCATGGTGCCCAGCAAGGGGTCGGTGCCCTTGGGGAAGAACAGGTCGCCGAACACCAGCGCGGCGGCTGTGCCGTAGATGAAAAAGTCGTACCACTCCATCGCGTTGCCCGCGACGGATGCCGCCACGACGCGCCGGGTTCGCTTGCGCTTTGCTTCGTCGTCGGCGGACAGCGCCGCCCCCTTGTATGCCATTGTCATTGCCGCCCCTTGGATTTTTGAATGGAGGGATGGCGCGTCAGCGCGCCACGCGATAACCGGCCGCGTCCCTGTCCCAGGTGTCGCCGGTAATACCTTCTTCCCGCAAACGGAACTTGCGGACCTTGCCGTTCTCGGTGCGCGGCAGATCGTCCAGCACGCGCAGGTAGCGCGGTACGGCGAAATACGGCATGCGGGGCTGGCAGAAATCAAGCAGGCCTTGGGGCGTGGGCGCGTGGCCGGTCTTGTAGACCAGCGCGGCCATCACTTCGTCCTCGGCCAGTTCGGAACGCACCGCATACACCGCCGCCGTGGCCACGGCGGGATGCGACAGCAGCACCTGTTCCACTTCGTACGACGAAATGTTCTCGCCCCGGCGGCGGATGGCGTCTTTCATGCGATCAAGAAAGCGGAAATAGCCATCGGCATCGCGCACGACACGATCGCCCGTGTGAAACCACAGGTTGCGCCAGGCCTCGACCGTCTTGTCGGGCATGCCGAAATAGCCGGTGGCAATCGCAAATGGCGGACGCGCGCGCAGCAGCAGTTCGCCAGGTTCGCCGTCCGGCACCGGCGCGTCGTGTTCATCGGCGACGATGGCGTCGAACTCAGGCGCCACGCGGCCCATCGTGCCCGGGCGTTGATCGGCCAACACGCCGCCCAACGCAAAGTTGGTTTCCGTGGACCCGTAGCCTTCCAGCAGCGCCATCCCGGTGCGCTGGGCGAATACGGCATGAAAACGTTCGGGTACGCCAGGCGCCAAGGCAATGCGCGTGCGGTGCCCGCGTTCGGACGGGCGGGATTCTTGCGCCAGCAACATCGGCACCATCGCGCCCAACAGATACGTGACGGTGGCGCCCGTGGCTTGCAGGCGGTCGAAATAGCGGCTGGCCGAAAACCGTTCGTCGCAGATGATGGATGCCCCGGTCACCAGCGCCTGGAAGCAGGCGTTAAGGGCGTTGGTGTGAAACAGCGGCAGGCTGGTGTAGAGCAAGTCGGCGTCCGAGATTTCCAGGTTGCGCGCGGCGATCTTGCCCCACCAATAGAACTGCGCGTGCGGGCAGCACACGCCCTTGGACGGCCCGGACGTACCCGAGGTGTACAGAATGGCCAGCATGTCGCCCGGCTGGATGGCAGCGGCGGGCAATGGCGGCGCGTCGGCGTGCGGGGCCGGCGGCGGCGCGCTGGCGGGTACGGGCAATTGGCAATCCGGGTCGGCCGGGTCCAGCAACCAGATCGCGCGCAGGGCCGGCGGCGCATGGTGCGAGGCTGGCTGCCCGGCCGGCGTGTCCTGCGGTGGATGCGCGTCGTGCCTTGATTGCACCGGTTGCACCGGTTGCTCGGGTTGCACGGGTTGCACGGGTTGCGCCGGCTGCCCTGCGTGCGACAGCGACGCCAGCGCCGCCACGGCCGGACAGGATGCCGCGTCCGCCACCAACAACACGCAAGCGCTGTTGCTCAGCATGTGCCGCAACTGCATGCCGCGCGACGCGGTGTTGATGGGCACCACCACCGCACCCAGCCAGCCGCAACCCAGCACCACCGACAGGAATTCATGACGGTTGCCGGCCATGAGCCCCACGCGATCGCCGCGCTTGACACCCGCGGCAGCCAGCCGCGCGGCCCAGCTTGCCGCATGCGCCGGCGCATCGCCAAACCGCAACGCACCGCCCGGCGCCTGCACCCACAGGCGGTCTCCCAGGCGGGCCGCCTGTTCCATCAACAACGACGGTAATGTCAACGCATGCATGACGACGTTTCCCCGGTTGCAGTCTTGTGTCGTGTAGCGGCCGCATAAGGCTTGTAAGCACATCGCGGCCGGTGTGTAGCGTGAAATTAGTCTAGGAATCAACTATTTATGTGTCAAATTTATGAGTATTATTTATCTTATAAATACGACTGATATCAGGGGCATGCGTGGACTTCGACTTGAATCTCATGCGGGTTTTCCTGACCGTGCTGCACGAGCGCAGCGTCACCCGCGCGGCGCAACGGCTGAACCTGACACAGCCCGCGGTCAGCTACGCGCTGGCCCGATTGCGCGAACAGTTTGACGACCCGCTATTCGTGCGCACCGCCACCGGCATGCAACCCACGCCGGTGGCGTTTGCGTTGGCCGACCCCATCGAACGCGGCATGAACAGCTTTGCCGAGGCGGTCAGCCTGCGCCAGCAGTTCACCCCCGCCACCAGTACGCGACGGTTTCGGCTGTCGATGTCGGACATCGGTGAAATGGTGTTTTTGCCGCCGCTGATGGAACGCGTGCACGCCTTGGCGCCCCGCCTGCGGGTCGAGGTGCTTGAGGTTCCGCTGGAACAATTGCCGCAGGCACTGAAGGAAGGCCAGGTGGACTTGGCCATTGGCAACCTGGCCGGGTTGGCGCGCCATACCTGTCACGCCGACCTGTTCAGTGAACGTTATGCCTGCATGGGGCGGCGCGGCCATCCCGTGCTGTCGGTGGGCTTGACGCGCGGGCAGTTCAAGCGGCTGGATCACATCCTGGTGGCCTCGCGCGCCAGTGCGCACCGGCTGCTGGATGACGTGCTGGGCGAAGCCGGCCTGCAACGCCAGCCATACCTGACGCTGCCGCATTTCTCGGCCGCCGCCGAGATCGTGCGACGCACCGATCTGACCGTGACGCTGCCGCATCGCGCCGCGCTGTGGTTCAACCGCGACAAGGCGTTTGAGATCCGGCCGCTGCCCATCGCGCTGCCGCCCTTGTCGGTCACCGTGCACTGGCATGCGCGCTTCGAGAGCGACCCGGGCACCATGTGGCTGCGCCGGCAGGTCGAGGCCACGCTGGCGGATGCGTCGCCGAACGCTGCCTAGAGAGGCCGCGCCTGATCTGCTCGAAGTGCGCAACAGACTCTGGCAAGGACGGGGATAGATCGACAGGATTCACGCCACTAGACTGGCCGCTTCCTTACCCCACCCTGCGAGCCGCAATGACCCTCTTCCCTTTCGCACGCCGCCTGCTACAGACCGCCGCGCTGGCGCTGTTGATCGCCCCTGTGCTGAACGCCCCCGCCCGCGCGGCCGGCACCGACTTGACGTTGACCCATTTCAACCCCGGCAACGACGCCATCTTTCCGGTGTCTTCCGTGCTGGTCGCCGGCCAGCGCGATGCCATTTTGATTGATGCGCAATTTGGCAAGTCGCAAGCGGAAAAGGTCGTCGCAATGGTGCGTGACAGCGGCAAGACGCTGACCACCATCTACATCAGCCACGGGGATCCTGACTTCTACTTTGGCCTGGACACCGTGTTGGCTGCCTTTCCGGGCGTGCGCGTGGTCGCCACTGAGCCGACCGTGCGGCACATCAAGGAAACCGTTGACGGCAAATTGGCGTTCTGGGGTCCCAAGCTGGGCGCGGATGCGCCGGCCAAGGCCGTGATCCCGCAGGTGCTGGCCGGCAACTCACTCACGCTGGAAGGCCATCAGCTTGAAATCACCGGCCTGGACGGCGCACAGCCTGACCGCAGCTATGTGTGGATTCCGTCGCTAAAGGCAGTGGTGGGCGGCGTGGTGGTGTTCGGCAATCTGCACGTGTGGATGGCCGACACGCAGACGCCGCAGTCGCATAAAGACTGGCTGGCCACGCTGCAACACATCGAAGCGTTGAAGCCGGTCACGGTCATTCCCGGCCACTACGCCCCCGGCGCGCCGCTGACGGTGAAATCGGCGCAGTACACGCAGGGCTATATCCGCGCCTTTGACACGCAAACCGCCAAGGCCGCCGACAGCGCGGCGCTGATCGCGGCGATGAAGGCGCAATACCCGCAAGCGGGCGGCGCGGCGTCGCTGGAACTGAGCGCCAAGGTCGCCAAGGGCGAAATGAAATGGTAGGCGGGCGCAAGGCAAGCAGCCCGCGGTGACGACGCGGCAGAAGCGTCGCCACCGCGGCATTGCCCCAACCGCGTGGCCACGGCGACGAAGCCCAGGCTACGCAGTCACTGAAAGTGGCTGCAAAACCCGTGCCCCCATCCCGCGCAGCGGGCCTCAGCCCATCGCCGCCAGCATCAAGTCCAGGTTCTGCACCGCCGCGCCGGACGCGCCCTTGCCCAGGTTGTCGAACACGGCGGTCAACAACACCTGCCCATGCTGCGCGTTGCCATAGACGGCCAGCCGCAGGTCGTTGGTGCCGTTCAGCGCTTGCGGATCCAGATTCGTATGGGTGGCGGCGTCTTGCGGCGCCACCACTTGCACGTGCGTCGTGCCCGCGTAGTGCTGTTGCAGGGCGTCATGCAGCTGGGCGATGGTGACGCGGGCCGGCAGCATCCGTAGTTGCAGCGGAATCGTCAGCACTATGCCCTGGCGGAACGCGCCATAAGCGGGCACGAACACGGGCCGCTGCGTCAGCCCGGCATGCGCTTCGATTTCGGGCGTGTGCTTGTGCGCCAGCCCCAGGCCGTACAGCTGGAATGCGGGCTGCGACGCCGCATCGGCGCCTTCGTACGCCTCCACACTGGCGCGGCCGCCGCCCGAATAGCCCGACACGGCGTGCACCACCGCCGGATAGTCGGCAGGCACCAACCCCGCCTGGATCAGCGGCCGCAGCAAGGCGATGGCGCCCGTGGGATAGCACCCGGGGTTGCTGACCCGCTTGGCCCGCGCGATGGCGTCGGCCTGCCCCGCGGCCATTTCCGGAAAGCCATAGACCCAGCCCGGCGTCGTGCGATGCGCCGAACTGGCGTCGATGATGCGCACGGCGGGGTTCACCACGGACGCCGCCGCCTGGCGCGCCGGCTCGTCCGGCAGGCACAGGATGGCCACGTCGCTGGCGTTGATGGCTTCGGCGCGGCGGGCAGCGTCTTTGCGCTCGGCGGCCGGCAACGTCAGCAGGCGCAGATCGGTGCGGCCATTCAAGCGTTCATGGATTTGCAGGCCGGTCGTGCCTTGGTCGCCATCGATAAAGACCAGGGGTTGGGTCATGGCTGCTCCGTCAGGAAAAGGAATGGGGGTCTGGATGCAAGCCGTATCATCGACCCGCGCAGTGCATAAGAAAAGTCGAATATCATGACCGTCAAATTCATCTTTTCTGAATGATCCTTTTCCCGGATGACTGCCCCATGCGTGAAATCAGCCTTGACCGCCTGCGCACCCTGGTTGCCATCGCCGACCTGGGTTCCTTCGCCGAGGCGGCGCGTGCGTTGCACCTGGCGCCGCCCACCGTCAGCCTGCACGTGGCCGACCTGGAAGCCCGCGTGGGCGCGCCGCTGCTGACGCGCAAGCGCGGCCAGGTGCGCGCCACCGCCATCGGCGACACGCTGCTGGAACGCGCGCGCCGCCTGCTGGCCGAAGCCGATCAGGCACTGGATGACGTGCAGCGCCAGGTGCAGGGCTTGTCCGGCCGCGTGCGGCTGGGCGCGTCCACCGGCGCCATCGCGCATCTGCTGCCGCAAGCGCTGGAAACCCTGGGCAAGCACCACCCCGGCATCGACGTGCAGGTGGCGGTGCTGACGTCGCAGGAAACCTTGCAGCGTTTAAACGATGGCAGCCTGGACGTGGGCCTGGTGGCCTTGCCGCAACCGCCTATCGACGGCTTGGTGATCAAGCCGTGGCGGCGTGATCCCGTCATGGCGTTTCTGCCGGCCGGCTGGGCCGCGCCGGCACGGGTCACCCCAGCCTGGCTGGCCAACCGCCCGCTGATCCTGAACGACGCGACCACGCGGCTATCGCGCCAGACGGGTGAATGGTTTGCCGCGGCCGGGCTGAACCCGCGCGCGCGCATCCAGCTTAATTACAACGACGCCATCAAGAGCCTGGTGGCGGCAGGCTATGGCGCAACGCTGCTGCCGCACGAAGCCACCGCGCCGCAGTCAGACGCGCGCATCATCATGCGCGCGTTGCGCCCGGCATTGTGGCGGCCGCTGGGCATTGCGCACCGGGCCGAAAAAGTGGAACGGTCGACCCAGCATGTGCTGGACGTGCTGTGGCAGCTGCGGGCGGCTGACGGCGGGTAGCGAAGAAACGTGTCTGAAGGCACGACGCGCGCGTCTTCAGAAAGCGGGTCTGAAAGCAGGACGCGCGCGTCTTCAAGAAGCGGGTCTGAAAACCGGAAACGCATCGGAAAGCAGGAAGCACGGCGGCGGTCAGGAAGCACGGCGGAAATATGCCGTTCGCTGCGTTTCATCGCGCAGCCGTTGAGCCCGCGCGCGGAACAGGTCGCGCCGGCCCACCAAGCCCAGCAAGCGATGGCTGGCGCGGTCGACGATCGGCACACGCCCAACCCCGGACAGCGCCATGCGGTCGGCGATGCGGCTGGCCAGTTCGTCGGGATAGCCCAGCACCGGTTCGCGGCCAGCCAGCGCTTGCGCCAGCGTGCGCGTGTCCTCCGTTTCACCCAGCGCCCACGCCAGCGAATCCGCGCGAGTCGCCGTGCCCACCACCACGCCCTCGTCGTCCACCACCGGGTAGCTGGTATGCACGTGTCCCAGCGTCGTGAAATGGGCAATGGCCTGCGCCACCGTCATGCTTGCCGCGAAGGACTCAACGGGATGCGTCATCACCGCTTCGGCACGCAGCAGTTCGAAGGGATCCACATGGTATTCACGGCTGACGTGATGCCCGCGCCGCGCGATTTTCTCGGTCAGGATGGACCGCTTCAACAGCAGCACCGTCATGCCGTAGGCGAACACGCAGGCTGCCAGCACGGGCAGCAGCGCGCTCAGGTTGCCGGTAAGTTCGACGGCGAACAGCGTCGCGGTCAGCGGTGCGCGCATGGTGCCGCCCATCATGGCCGCCATGCCCACCAGCGCCCAGAAGCCGGGATCGGCCTGGGGCAGCCACGGCGTGGCCAGCGCCCCCAGCGCCCCACCAAAAATCAGCAAGGGCGCCAGCACCCCGCCCGAGGTGCCCGACCCCAGCGCGATGGACCAGATCGCCACCTTGACCACCAGCAGCACCAGCACGGCCTGCAACGCCAGATCGCCCGCCAGCAGGTGGCGGATGTTGTCATAGCCCACGCCCAGCGCCGCCGGGTCGATCAGGCCACCGATGCCGATGGCCAGCCCGCCAAACGCGGGCCACCACATCCAATGCAAGGGCAGTTTTTCAAACAGGTCCTCGGCCGCGTACACCAAGGACGTCAGCACGCCCGAGCCCAGGCCGGCCAGCACCCCCACCGCCGCGCACGCCAACAGGTGACCCGGCGTAAAGGACAAGGCGCCGGCATACGCGAAAATGGGCCCGGCATCCAGGATGAAGGCGCGCGCGGCGGCGGCCACCAGCGCCGCCACCGCCACGGGCAGGAAGCTGCGCGGCTTCCACTCGAACAGCAGCAATTCCACCGCCAACAGAATGGCGGCCAGCGGCGTGGCGAAGATGGCCGTCATGCCGGCGGCGGCGCCCGCCACCAGCAAGGTCTTGCGCTCGCCGTCGTCCAGGTGGATCGTTTGCGCCAGCAGCGACCCGATGGCGCCGCCCGTCATGATGATGGGCCCTTCCGCGCCGAACGGCCCGCCGGTACCGATCGACACGGCCGACGACACCGGTTTCAGCACCGCCACCTTGGGCTGGATGCGGCTCTTGCCGATCAATATGGCTTCCATCGCCTCGGGAATGCCGTGGCCGCGGATCTTCTCGGAGCCGTACCGCGCCATCAAGCCGATGATCAGGCAGCCCACGACCGGGATGGCAACGGACGCCCATCCCAGCGCACCGGTCGTGATGGGCTGGTCAACAAAGGAAAACTGGCCGTGGTAGGCCAGGTTGGTACACAGCGCGATCAGCCGCAGCAAGGCCCAGGCGGCCAACACGCTGGCCAGGCCCACGGGCACGGCCAACGCCATCAGCATCACCACGCGACGGTCGGTGGTGAAGTCGCCCAGCCGATGAGCGTGGGGGGATGCGCCGGATTTTGACCGGATAGACGACGGGGACGCAGGCAATGCCGGGGATAGCGAGGCCGTGGGCGATGTGGCGGACGTGCGCGATGCGGGGGACTCGGACAATGGGGAAACAGGCGTTGAAGACATGGGATTGCCAGGACGGTTTGATTTGCTTATTTATATCGTATCACGACATATATTAGAATTGCCCTTGTGAAAACGTCTCCGTCCCCCACTCCGCTGTCCCCCGCCGACTACGAGCTGTTGGCTGACTTTCGCTACGCGCTGCGCACGTTCGCCGCGTTCAGCGAAAGCGCCGCCGCCGAATTGGCGCTGACGCCGCAGCAGCACCAAACCCTGCTGGCCATCAAGGGCACGCGCAAAAGCGCGCCCGACCGGCGCGGCCTGTATGTCGGCGAGATCGCCGATCGGCTGTTGATCCGGCCGCACACGGCGGCCGAGCTGGTCGGCCGCCTGGCGCGTCTGGACCTGGTCAGCCGCGAGGCCGACCCCGAAGACGGCCGCCGGGTAGAAGTGGTTCTGACGCCCAAGGCCGAACGCGTGCTGGAAAGCCTGTCGGCCTCGCATCTGGAAGAATTGCGCGCGATGCGGCCCTTGCTGGGTCGCCTGCTGGCGCGCATCGGCGACGACACGGCCTGAGGGGTGCCTTGGGACGAGCGCGCATCCTGCGCCGCCCCGGGCCCCTCCGCCCCCGCATAAGTTCATAACCGACCCACACCGCGCCGCGTGATAAATTGTCGTCCCGCGACATATTTCAAGCACGCGAGGAGATCGTTTTGGGTGTGGCATTAAAGCGCTGGCTGAGCGCATTCGCGCCAGCGCCGGTAGGCGTTAACGGGCGCGAAAAGCTGGTGGGCGTGCTGGGCGCGCTGGTCGGACTGTTCTGCACGGAATGGGTGGGGCGGCATGCGCTGGGCGCGGCCAGCCCCTGGTTCATCGCCCCCATGGGCGCATCGGCCGTGCTGCTGTTTGCCGCGCCGGCCAGCCCGCTGGCGCAGCCCTGGTCCATCATGGCGGGCAACCTGGTGTCGGCGCTGATCGGCGTGTTCTGCGCACAGATGATCCCCGTGCCGGGCGTGGCGGCCGCCGTGGCGGTGGCCTTGTCCATCGGCGCCATGTTCAGCCTGCGCTGCCTGCATCCGCCCAGCGGGGCGGTGGCGTTGACGGCCGTGCTGGGCGGGCCGTCGGTGGCCAGCCTGGGCTATGGTTTTGCCCTGTGGCCCGTGGGCTTGAATTCACTGATCCTGCTGTGCATCGCCGTGGCGTTCAACGGCGCCTTCAAGCGCAACTACCCGCGCCGCCACGCCGACCCCGCGCAAAGCCATCACACGCGCGATGCCGCGCCCAGCACCCGCCTGGGCTTTTCCCGCGCCGACCTGGACGAGGCCCTGGCGCAGCGCGGCGAATTGCTGGACATCAGCAAGGAAGACCTGGAAGACATCGTGCTGGCCGCCGAGCTGCGCGCCAGCGTGCGCCGCTTTGGCGACGTTTCCTGCGCGGACATCATGTCGCGCGATGTCGTCACCGTGCAAGAGCACGCCCCGCTTGACCACGCCGTGCGCTTGTTCGACAAGCACCGGCTGCAAGCCTTGCCGGTGCTGGACGCCGCCGGTCGTTACGCGGGCATGGTGGCGCAGGCCGATGTGCTGGCGCGCAAGACGCGTCCGCTGGCCGCCATGCCGGACGGCACGCCGCCTCAAGAATTGCTGGTAGCCGATTGCATGCGCAGCGAAGTGCCCTTCGCCACGCCCGGCCTGCCCGTAATTGAGCTGGCCCGCCCGATGTCGGACAGCGTGCACTGCGTGCCGGTGCTGGACGGCTCGCGCAACTTGCAGGGGCTGGTGACGCAGTCGGACCTGGTGGCGGCGCTGTATCAAATAGCGGTGTCGGCCAGTTCGCAGGCCGAATCCGGCGACCATGCCCCCCAGCGCGCGGCCTGACGCCTCCGAAGCCATCGCCCGCGAAGCCATCGCCCCGAAGCCATCGTCCCAAAACCGCCGCCTTCGTTACCCGCGCCTTCGCCCCCCCCGCCTCCGTAACCCTACGGATGTCGGGGCGCGCTTGCCGCAAGGCATAATTTCACGCGTGAATCCCCTATCGCGCATCCGCGCCCTCCTCTGTTGGTTGGTTTTGTTCTTGCTGGGCGCCGCCTGGATCGCCCGCCAGGAATACCTGGACCAGCACGACCGCTTCTTTCAAGGCACCAGCATCGCCCAGCGCATGCTCAGCCAGAAGACCGTGCAGCACGAGGCCGTGCTGGCCACGCTGACGGCCCTGTCGCATCCCCCCACGCCCGAACGTCTGTACCCCAGCCTGCACCCTGCCATGCCGCAGTTGCTGGGCTTGGGCTATCTGGCCGACGGCGCGTGGGCCGGCAGCCTGCCGCCGCCGCCCGATCTGTCCGCGGCCGTGGCCCGCGCCGCGCGGCTGGGCCGCCCGGTGACCTTGCCGCTGGACGCCGCGCGCTACTGGCTGATCGCGCCGTCCAGTTGGAGCCTGTTGATCGACGCCCGCCAACTGGTGCCCCCCGCCGACTTCCCGCCCAATCTCAGCAACCTGAGCCTGCTGGTGGATCAGCGCCCGCTTGCGCTGCTGGACAAACAGCCCGAGGACGCGCGCGGCCTGCCCATGACGCTGCAAAAGCCCCTGGGCGCGGCCAGCCAACCGTTTCAGATGCGCAGCAGCCGCATCCTGACGCCGGCATATTGGCCGTGGACGGCATGGACCGCGTGGGCGCTTGCCAGCGCACTGCTGGTGGCCGGCGCCGCCGCGTGGCAGCGTTCCCGCGCCGAGGCCCGTCGCCAACAGGAACAGGCGCGGCTGGCCGCCATGGCGCGTCTGGGCGCGCTGGGCGAAATGGCCGCCGGCATCGCGCATGAATTGAACCAGCCGCTGACCGCCATCCTGGCGCAGACGCGCGCCGCCCAGCGTCTGCTGGACGACGAGGACGAGCGCCCCGCCGTGCGCCACGCGCTCTTGGCCAGCGCCGAGCAGGCCAAGCGCGCGGCCGACATCATCAGCCGCATGCGCGCGCTGGTCCAACCCCGTTCGCCCGCGCGGCGCGAAGCGCTGGACCCGGACGCGCTGGTGGCCGCGCTGCGCTTTCTACGGGAAAGCGAGCTCGCCCGGCAGGGCATCCGCCTTGTCTGGCACAACGCCAGCCCCGGCGCGCGGCCGCTGGGTGACCGCGTGGCGTTGGAACAGATCCTGCACAACCTGGTGCAAAACGCCGCCGACGCGCTGGCCGGAACCGACGGCGCCCGCGTGATCCAGCTGGAAGGCCGGGTGGACAGCCGCGCCTCCGGCGACGTCTACCGCTTCAGCATCAGCGACAACGGCCCAGGCATCGCCGCCGACGCGCTGCCGCGCCTGTTCACGCCGTTCTACACCACGCGCGCGCAAGGCATGGGCCTGGGGCTGGCCTTGTGCGAAACGTTGGCCGGCTCGATGGACGGCAGCGTTGCCGCGCACAACCTCAAACCCTCGGGCGCGTGTTTTACCGTCAGCCTGCCTTGCAACAAGAGCCCCGCATGAACCCTGGCCCCAACCGCACGCCCGAACAGTCGCCCCGGGTGTACCTGGTGGACGACGACGACGCGGTGCGCGACGCGCTGGCGCTGCTGCTGCGCAGCGTGGGCCTGGCCAGCAGCGGCTATGCCGACCCGCAGGCGTTTTTGTCGGAGCTGCCGGCCAGCGCAATCGGTTGCGTCGTGCTGGACATCCGCATGCCCGGCATCAGCGGCCTGGACGTGCTGAACCGCCTGGCCGACCAATCCGACCTGCCCGTCGTCATGTTGACCGGCCACGCGAATGTGGACCTGTGCCGCCGTGCCTTCAAGGGCGGCGCCATGGAGTTCCTGCAAAAGCCGGTGGACGACGACGTGTTTCTGGACGCGGTGCAGGCTGCCGTGCGCACGCACGTGGCCAGCCGCGAAAGGCTGGCCGTGACGCAGGCAGCCGCCGACCGGCTGGCGCGCCTGTCCGGCCGCGAACACGAGGTGCTGGAACGCATCGTGCGTGGCATGAGCAACAAAGAAATCGCGCGCGAATTCGACTTGTCGCCGCGCACCGTCGAAACGTATCGCGCCAACGTCTTCGCCAAGCTCGAAGCCGACTCGCTGGCGCAGCTGATCCGCCAATACGCCACCCTGCTCGACTAGCGCGCGCCGCGCCTCCGTAACGCTACGGAGGCGCGCGCGTAGTCGGGCGTATACCGCGCAACGCCGGTTTTGGCCACACTGACTGCTCCTACCGAACCCTCTGAAATCAAAGGATGCAGACCATGAACCGTGTCACGCTTGCCACCCTGTTGTCCACCCTGGCCTTTGCCGGCGCCGCCCACGCCGCCGTGCTGACCGAAAGCAACCTGTCGATGGCCGACGCGCAAAAACTGGCCACCGCCACGGTCGCCGCCTGCCAGGCCAAGGGCTACAACGTTAGCGCTTCGGTCGTGGACCGCGCCGGGCTGCTCAAGGCCTTTGCCCGCGCCGACAACGCCGGCCCGCACACGATCGAAGCCAGCCGCGCCAAGGCCTTCACGGCGGTGTCGGCCAAGACGCCCACGCTGACGATGATGGAAAACGCGCAAAAGAACCCCGGCGCCGCCAATCTGACCGACATCCCGGGCTTTCTGCTGTTGGGCGGCGGCGTGCCGGTCAAGGCAGGCAGCAACGTGATCGGCGCCATCGGCGTGGCCGGCGCACCCGGCGGCAACCTGGATGCGCAATGCGCCGACACCGTGCTGGAAGAGAACGCCGCGCTGTTCAAGTGATCGACGGCGGGCGCGGTCCAGGCGACCCGCCCGCGTTTCGGATTTTGGGTTTCGGATTTTGGGTTTCGGATTTCGGATTTCGGATATCGGATTTCGGATTTCGGATCTCGGATCTCGGATTTCGGGTTTCGGGTTCGTGGGGTCGCGGGTTCGTGGGATCGCGGGTTTCCGGGTTTGCGATTGGCGCGCACGGCGTCAACAGGCTAGGCTTACGGGCGCCCCATCAGAAAAACGCCCTGATCGCCCTAGCCTCCCATGCCCTTGCCGCCGCGCCCCGCCTTGCTGGACAAAACGCTACGCATCGTCGCCCGACGTTATCGGGTGCCGGCCACCCTGGCCGGCGACACGGACCCATCCGTGTTGTCCCAGCGCCCTTGCGCGACCCGCCTGGCCGTGGCCATTGACCAGGCCCGCCAGGCCTTGGCCCGCGCCACCACCCCGCCGGCCTCGGTCAAGCAGTGCTTTATCGACGCGCTGGCGCAACTGATCCACGAAGCCATGCGCCCTGACCAGGGCGACCCCGCCATCCAGGCGATGGTGCTGCGCCACCAGGCGCCACAGGTCCGCGAATACGCGTCCTTATCCGCTGGGGCCGAGGCTGACCGACGCGACGTAGTCGCCGCCGTCAACGCCATCGCCCACCCCGCCAAGCTGGAACGCATGCCCCCCGGCCCGCTGCGCACCGTGTTGGCCCGGCTTCAGGCGGCTGCCTCGGCCGCGTCCTGGCCCGCGCTGGCGGCTGCGGTGCCGCAACTGGAATCGCTGGGGGGTGCCGCTAGCGGCCCAGGCAAAGACCTTGCCGACGGCCCGGCCAATGCCCCTGACAACGCCGCAGTTGACGCCCCCGACAACGCCCCTGACAACGCCCCTGACAACGCCTCGGCCAACGCCCCAGACCACGACCCCGCCAACGACCCCGCGCTGGCGCGCAGCCTGTCCCGCTTGCGCGACGGCGCCGCATTGGAACGCTTGCAACGCCTGGACGAGCTGGCCCTGGATCCTTGGGTACGGCGCTATCAGGCGTTATGGAACCGCAACGGCCCCCGCTCGGGCAGCCCCGGGGCCGTGGCACAAGGCGTGGCGGCGCAGCAGCGCGGCGCGGCAGTCGAAGCGCGCGCCTCGCAGGCGCTGCAAGCCCTGGCGGACCGACTCAACGCGGCGCCGGAGGGCAACGCCGCCTATCGCGTGGTGACGTCAATGCGCGTGCCGCCCACACTGCCCGGCGATGCCGACCGCGCCAAAAGCGAATGGGACGCTGCGCTGCTGCGCCGTGTGGATGCGCCCAGCGTGCCGAACGCGCCCGTCGCGCCCGCCGCCCAGCCCGCCGCCTGGGACGTCTGCCTGCTGGTCGAGGCCAAGGCGTCCGTGGACGCCGCCAGCACCGACTTCGCCCGGCTCTTGCGTGGCCTTGCGCGCCTGGCACAGGCTGAATCAGGCATGACCTACCCGTTCCACAGCCACCAAGGCGCCGTGCCGATACGCGGCGCGTCCCTGGCCGCCCTGCCCACCGGCGAAACGGACCTGTCCGGCGCCGTGCTCTATTGCAGCGACGCGCCGGCGGACCCCGCGCCGCGCCTGCTAAACGCCGCCTGCCGCATGCAGCTGCTATCCGCGCCCGCAAGCGTGGCGTACGCCAGCGAGCTTGCCCGGGGCCGGCCCGCCGACACACGCGAGCTGGACGCTGTCTGGCAGTCCTTGCTGACATCGCCCCAGTGGGCGGGCGTGTTGAATCAGTACCCGCAGCTGTACCTGGTGCGCGAGCTGATGGTGCATGCCGATGACCTGTTGGCGGCCGCGCAACAGGCGGCGATGTAACCGTCGGCGCTGCTTTTTTCCCCGTAAAATCCCGCAGTCGGCAACACGTGTCGGCACTACGCTGATACCCGCCGTGATGCACGTCGATCTCTACACCCTTTATTTCCTGGTCATCGGAACGCTGCTTGCCAGCGCCGGCATGACCTATTGGGAACACCGCAGCAACGTCAAGCGCGGCAAGCAACTGCGCTTGCTGGCCACGGGCTTTGCCACCATCGCCGCCGGCTGCACCGGGGTCCTGCTACGCGGCTATCTGCCCGCCTGGCTGGGCCCGGCCTTAAGCAACCTGGTCATCCTTGGCGGCTATCTGCTGGTGCTGCAAGGCGTGGCCGCATTCAACGGCCGGCGCTATCGGGGCGGATCGCTGGCGTTACTGATCGTCATGGCGTTGATCTGGGCCATTGCCGGCACGCGTTGGCAAGGCGTCGTGTGGGCCTACGTCAGCGCGGCCCCCATTGCCATCGTGGCCGGGTTGACCGCCTGGGAAATGTGGCGGTGCGCACCCATGAAGGCGCTGACGCCACGGCGCTTTGTCGTCGCCATCACCGGCATCCACGCGTTGTTCTATGCCTTTCGGGCGCTGATCCTGCCGTGGCTCGTTGCCCACCATGGCGCGTCCGTGCAGAGTGCGGCCAGCAGCATCACGATGTACGAAGGCGTGCTGTATTCCGTGTTGCTGCCCATGGCGTTGCTCAAGCTGGTGCGCGAAGAAGCGCATGGCCAACTGCTGCTTGAATCGCAAACGGACTACCTGACCCGCCTGGGCAACCGCCGCTGGTTTTTCGAGGAAGGCGCGCGGCTGCTGCGCGCCAAGGGCCCGCAGCAGCCGGCGGCGGTGCTGGCCTTTGACCTGGACCACTTCAAGTCCATCAACGACCGGCACGGCCATCAGGCCGGCGATCAGGTGCTGAAGACGTTTGCCGATATCGCCCAGGGCGTGGCCGGCGCGGGAGTGCTGCTGGCCCGTATCGGTGGCGAGGAATTTGCCGCCTTGCTGTTGGCAGACGACGCGCGCCGCGCGCAAGCGCTAGGCGAAGCCGTGGCGCGGCGCTTCGCCGAATCCACGTCCGCACCGGGCGACAGCAGCGCAATAAGCGCCACGGTCAGCATCGGTCTGGCGTATTACGAACGCGACGTGCCGCCGCTGCCCGACAGCCTGGCGGCGGCCGATCGCGCGCTGTACCGCGCCAAGGCGATGGGCGGCAATCGGCTGGAGCTGGCGTAGCGCCCGCGGCCCGTAAAGATAGCGGGCGTAGCGCTGCCTCGCTCGCCCCCCTCCTTATCGCGCAGCAGGAATCAAGCGGATGTGTTCGCTGCCGTCGCGCTCCAGTTGCGCCACCAACCCCAGCTCCCAATCCAGGTACTCCCGAAATCCTTCGTCGCGCGCCGACAGGTCTTCAAAAAGATACGGGCTGATGCTTTGATCGTCGTCAGCGGTCAGCACCCCGGCAGCGCCGGTGTCCAGAGCCAGGCCCTGCGCCTTCCAGGCCCGGGTTCCGCCCAGTAGATACTGCACGGCATGCTTGCCGCGCCAGGCCAATTCGGCGGCCACCACGCTGGCCAACACGCCATCGGACGACGTCAGCACCACGGTGCGATGATCGTCAGGCGACAGGAATTGCGACAGCCTGTCCGGCGCCGCAAAGCGCGCGCCCGGCACATGGCCGCGCTCGTAGGCCACGCGCGATTCCACGTCAAACACGATCACCTCGTCCGCATCCAGCGCCGCCCGCAGCCCCTGCGGCCGCACGCTGGCCGCCTCGGGCCGATGGCGCAACACGCGGCGCGGCTCGGGACCGCTTTGCAGCGCGGCCCACGCCGGCGGCTGATACAGATAGACCTCCACGGCGCCCAGCTGCGCCAACCATGCGCCCGTCGTCAACGCCCGCACACCATCCCAATCCGCCAGCACCACGCGCGCGCGGCGGGTCGCCAGATAGTCGTCGGTGGCCTGCACCAGTTGGCCGCCCGGCGCCCAGCGCCAGCCCTCCAGATGCCCCGTCTCGTATTCCTCGCGCGTGCGCACATCGAATTTGTACAGCGTGCGCGTGTCCTGCTCGGCCTCAAAGGCGTGCAAGGTTGCCGCATCCACATAGCCGATGCCGGCGCGCTGCGCGACGTCACGCGCCTGCTGCCGCGCCGCCTCCCGCGCGGCATCGCCCGGCTCGGGCAAGGCCGCGTGGCGCCCATAGGCCAGTTCGCGCCCAGACAGCAACCACTGCATCGTGCCATTACGCAACGAGGCCACCCGGTTCGGAATGCCCGCGTCGATCAGCGTCTGCGCGCCCACGATACTGCGGGTGCGCCCGGCGCAATTGACGACCACAAAAGTGTTCGGGTCCGGCGCCAGCTCGCGAATACGATAGACCAGTTCAGCCCCCGGCAGGCTGTGCGAGAACGGCAGCGTGAAGTGATGGAATTCCTCGGGTGTGCGGCTATCGACCACGACGATATCGTCACCGCGCGAGATGCGTTCGTGCAGCTCGTCCACATCAATCCAGGGCGTCTGCTTTTCATGTTCGATGACTTCGCCGAACGCCTTGCTGGGCACGTTGGTCCCCGTAAACACCTCCCGCCCGGCACGCGCCCAGCCGTCGGTGCCGCCGGCCAGGACGGACACGTCCGACCAGCCCAGGCGCGTCAGCTTCGCGGCCGCCAGGTGAGCCTGGGATTCGTCTTCGTCCACCAGCACGACGCGGGTGTCTCGCCGCGGCACCAGCCGGTCGGCCAACACTTCAAGCCGCCAGAGCGGCGCAGGCACGGCATACAGCAGATGGCGACGGGCATAGCGGCCCGCCTCGCGTACGTCCAGCACCGCGATCTCGGCGTCGCCGCGCAACGCCTCTTGCAAGGCGTCGGGCGACACGCGCGCGTGGAAGATGGCGGCCGGCGGCGAGAACGTGCGGTACGTGCCGCCCGTCGTGCTTTCAAAGACCACCCGGCCGTGCAGCCGGTCCAGCGCCAGGCCGTAGAAATGCAGGTGGGCGCCCGCCTCGTCGCCGATCAGTTCAATGGTGTGTACATCGTTCGGCCCCAGCACGATGGAGCTGCCCGGCCCCACGTCCACGCGGCGCACGTGGGTCAGCGTGTCACGCAAAGGGTCGGCGGTGGGCGCGCGGGTATAGACCTCGTTGCGCTCGTTGCCGCGCACGCCGGCAATGATGGCCCAGGTGGTGTGGTCGTGCGGCGGCTGGGCCTTGCCCGCCTCGCCCAGCGACAGGTACAGCGCATAGCTGCCGTCCACGTCTTCCGCCAGGCGGTAAAGCGTGCCGGGACGGCCCGGCACCAACGGAAATTCCTCGGCCGGAAACAAGTCGCGCCGGCTGCCCAAAGCCTGCAACAGCGCGGCGGCCTCGGCCAACTGCTGGGGCGAGGCGCGCGCCGCGTCTGGAACGCGCTTGCGCACGTCGGCGATGAATTCGCGCACGGCCTGCGCGCGCTCGGTGTGCTTGCCGGTGGCCGGGCTGGCCGCTTGGTAGGAATTGCTCATGAGGTGACCCGCGGTGTCGGATAAGGGAACGGCTCAGGCTACGTGCCCCGCGCGCCGCCGACAACGTAGAAATGCGTCTATGGATATGCGAACCGTTGTCGCAAGGGTTCAGGCGGGCCCTAAGGGGAATCGCCAGGCGGGAAATATCAGAGAAGTTCTATAGACGGCCGAGTCGCCGCCTGCGCAAGATGATCAGTCAACCTGACTCGTCCGGAGGCGCCTGTGTCATCGCACGCGAACGATTTTCGTTTTAGTTTTACGCCCGCCAGCGGCGCGGCGTTTGACGTCATTGAATTCACGCTGGACGAGGCGCTGTCCGAGACGTATCGGCTATGCGTGGAATTGTCCAGCTTTGATCCCGCGGTGGATTTCGGCGCGCTGCTGGATCAGCCGGCCCTGTTCACGATATGGCGCGGGGCGCTGCCGGTGCGCCACGTACACGGCGTCGTCACTGAATTCGTTCAAGGCGACACGGGCTTTCGGCGCACGCGGTATCGGCTGGTGCTGGAACCGTCTTTGGCGCGTGCCGCGCTGTGTTCGGACTGGCGAATCTATCAGCATCTTTGCGTGCCGGAGATCATGGCGGACGTGATCAAGCGCCAAGGCATTACCGACTACGAGCAGATCACTACCGATGCCCACCTGCCGCGCGAATATTGCGTGCAGGCAGGCGACACGGACTTGGCGTTTATCGACAGGCTAGCGGCAGAGGAAGGCTATTTCTATCGCTACGCGCATTCCGCGCATGGGCACCGCTTGATTCATGGCGACCGGATTTACATCCACGGCGAGATCGCGGGCGGGCCGGTGGTTTACAACCCAATGCCGGGCGGTGATCAGGCGGAACCCGCGTTGCATCGGTTGTCTTATGCAGAGCGCGTGCGCACCGCCGTGCAGACGCAACGCGATTACACCTACACGCATCCGCGCTATAGCCAGGAACATTCGCCGGTTGCATCGGATCTTTCTCATCAGGATGCCCGGTACGAACGCTACGACTATCCCGGTCGCTACAAACGCGACGAGGCGGGTCAACCGTTTACCCAGACGCGCTTGCTGGGCCGCCGCCGCGATGCGCGCGTGGCGCTGGTCGAAGGGGACGACGCGCGCCTGGTTCCTGGCGTGGCGTTCGATCTCGCGGGCCATCCTCGTGAAGACTGGAACCATGGTTGGCGACCCGTGCGGATGCAACATCGGGGCGTGCAGCCTGCCAGCCAGGAAGAAGACGGGTTCGGAGCCGAAAACGGTCAGCAAGGCGGGCTGGATCATGGCCCGATGCACCGCTCGGAATATCGCCCGGAGCACGGCACACAATACCGCTACACCGCTGAACTGGTGCCCGACAAGGTCGATTGGAAACCCGAGCCCTTACCCAAACCCCGCATCGACGGCCACCAGATGGCGACAGTGGTCGGCCCGCCCAATGAAGAGATCTATTGCGACGAATGGGGCCGCGTCAAAGTCCAATTCCCGTGGGATCGCTTGGGCGAGCACGACGAACATAGCTCGTGCTGGATTCGCGTATCGCAGAACTGGGCCGGTGCGCAGTGGGGTCACATGGCGATACCTCGCATCGGACAAGAGGTCATCGTGCAATTCGCAAACGGCGACCCGGACCAGCCGCTGATAATCGGCAGAACTTTCCGGGCGACCAATCTGCCACCGTATGAACTGCCACGGCACAACGTCCTGAACACCATCAAGAGCAAGGAATTCAGGGGCGATCGCGCGAACGAATTGCGGCTGGATGACACGTCCGCGCAGATCAGCGCGGCGTTGATGAGTGAACACGGCGACACGCAGCTGCATCTGGGCTATTTGACGCACCCGCGTCCAAGCGGTGGGCAAGCTCGCGGTGAAGGGTTCGAACTGCGCACGGATGAACACGGAGCGCTGCGGGCGGCGAAGGGGTTGTTGTTGACGGCCGAGACGCAACTGCGCGCCAAGGGCGGGCAGTTGGACCGGTCCGATATCGTCGCGGCATTGCAAGCGGCGCTGGAACTCGCCCGCAACCTGGGGGATTACGCCGAAAAGCACGAGGGCGTTGCCCACGACGCCCGGCCGCAGCAATCCCTGTCGGATGCGGTGCGCGACCTGGGCCACGGCGCCAATAACCAGTCGGACGACGCGGGCCAAGGCGACGCTGGCGCCATCGCGCTAAGCGCCCCAGCCGGCATCGCCGCCGCCACCCCGGCAGGCATCGTGATGTCGGCCGGTGGCAATGTGGACAGCGTCGCGCAGCAGCATCAGCAGGTCAGCGCGGGCGACAAGATCGTGCTGAACGCGAGCGGTGACCTGGGCCTGTTCTCGCAAGGCGGTGCCCTGCGCCAGATCGCGCATCAAGGCGAAATGCTGCTACAGGCGCAGCACAACGCCATTCGCATCCAGGCCGATCAAAGCGCGGAAATCACGTCCAGCCAACAACACGTGCTGGTCGCCGCCGACAAACACATCACGCTGTTGTGCGGCGGGGCGACGATCAAGATCGCCGACGGCAATATCGAACTGGGCATGCCGGGCACGTTTACGGTGAAGGCCGCCTCGCACAATTTCTCAGGCCCAGGCGGCCAAAGCGCCACCCTGCCCGCCTTCAAATCCCCCGACGTCGCCGCCGGCGACTACGCCGGCCGGTTCCGCCTGCACAAGACCGACACCCGCCTGTTCGAACGTTATCGGTACCGCGTCATGACAGGCGCCACGCTGCTCCTGGAAGGCACCACCGACAACGACGGCGCGACGGATTTTCTGGACACCCCGCGCGCCCGCGACGTGCAGACCTACAAGACGATCATGCGCGAGGACCAGAAGATCCCAGACGACCCCGGCCAGCTCGCGGAACGCGTGGACGACATCAATCCGCATCACGCCGAGCACGGGCCGATGGACCAAGCCTTTCTGGATTCCCACATTGAAGGAGACACCTGATGGCCGCACCCGCCGCCGCCGCCGCCCTCGTCTGGGGCTACCGCGCCTATCGCGCCTACGCCGCCCACGAAGCGGCGCAAACCGCCATCGAAGCCGCCGAAACCCTGGCGCAGATCGGTGACCGCAAGAAGGAAGTCCAAGCCATTCTCAAGGACGTGATTCAGAGCATGAAAGAGGAAATCGATATCAAAAGCTCGACCTTTGTGCGCACTGGCGGCAACAGCACCGTGTCGCGCGGACGCAGCGAAAACGTGACCTACCGGCAGTACATCGAACGCAAGATCCCCTTTCGGCCAGTGATCAGCACGGTATGCCAATGGGCGCTGAAGTCGCCGTTGACGGTTCCCAGGCGTCTGCGCAAGAAGATCCCGGGCAATGTTATTGAGACCACGATAGATATCGCACTGAAACAAACCACCGCGTCGTTGGTGTTTGAAGTGGTTGATGACTTGTTGGCCTGGCAAAGCCCGCTGAAGGCAGAGCCGAATTACGACAAGGCCTCGCGCGCGGCCATACTGGGTGACCCGACAACCCGCCCAAGGCGAATCAGCGAGTTCTTTCCTTTCTGGCCACGACCAAAAGGCAGCTTGGCGCCGGACCTTGTAATCGTCGAGTACAGGCAGCAGCCATTTGATGTCGAGAACGTATTTGCAGCTGTGGAGATCAAGTTCCCGAACGACTGGGTGAAGCGGGATCAGATCGAAGACTATGTCGTGCTGATGGGTCGCAACAACAGAAAAGTGGCCTTGCTTCGCGTACCGGAAGACTGCCCGGGATACAGGCCTTCCGCCGGCAAATCGGGGCGTGGCAGCCATCAAAGGAGAACCAGATGAGCACCAACGAGCATTTGTTGAACGACGACGACGTGTTTGGCATGGCGACAGACCTGAAGCGATGGCCCAATACCGCAGTCAACCTCGGGGACTACGAGCTTGCTGTCACGCCATACCTGACCTTCTATTTCACTTACGACCCCCGGCACCTGCTTCAAACAACGCTTGATATGGTCGATATACACGAAGCCTTCGAAGTGCTTCTTGGCCGCCCCTACACCGTCGCAACGCACCCCGACTCCGAACGGCCTCATCCGTACGGCTCAAAAAGGCTGGGAGATATTCGCGAGTGGGCCCGAAAAATCCGTGCCGACAAGTCGTTTACGGTTGGCTTTACTGACGAAAAAAACTCCCAAAGCAGTCCCACCCAAGCCGCGTACCTCTGGAGGAAACGGGACAGAGGAGCCGAAGTAGATTTCTCTTCCCTCCAGTTCTACTACCGTTGGCAATGGTGGCTGGACAACAAGGATGCGTGGCGAAAATTTCTTCTGGATACCATCGAGCGCTTGCGCCCGGCGCAGGTCTATAGCGGTTTTGCGTGGGGTACGCCGTTAGCGTTCGGCATGCAATCCGAAATCGCGGTCTGGCACCGGGCGCTGGCTCCGCACTTTTATGGACTGGACACCGACGATACGTTCAGCATGGCGTTCATGCCCGAGCTGCCTTCGGGCATACGCCCGCCCACCTGGGGCTTCTTTCTGTCCGACATTTGGCGCGAGAAGCTGGCGATCTCGCGCGACGATGTTGTCGCCCACCTAGCCGATCCGCGTATCCGCATAGATACGTTAAGTTTCGGCCAATGGATAGAACTCGGTCCGCAACCGGAACTCTATCCCGTCGAAGAAGGCGTGCCGGAACTACCCGTCATGCTCAACCACCTGCTGCGCCGCATCCGGCACCCGCAACTAGATCTCGTGGGCGCCGGCGAATGGGACGGCGACCCGAACGAGCGCTTCGATCGCCGCGACACGCAGCGTTGGCTTTGCCGGTTCGATGACGACAGCGACTGGCCGACCCCTGAGATCCGAGGCCGCACCCCAAGCCCGGCGCCTGCCGAACCCACCCCCACCCACGTCGTCGTCGGCGAAGACATCCCGTCGGACGGCTGGTGGTACACGCTGGCAATGACAGGTTCGCGCCAATACTTCAAGGCGGGACAGCCGGCGCCAGCCATCCATCAAGGCCCATCGCGCGGCCGCGTCATCTGGCAACGCGACATCGATCAACGCCCACCCGAAGCCGAAGCGGAACGCCAGGCCGAAACCGGCCAGCCGGCCCCACGGGGTGGTCAATGGCGTGGCGACGAAAAAGGCGAAGTCCTGTGCGTGGTCGCGAAACATGAGGCGCTGCCGCCATATCAAGGCCGGTCCCTTACCTGGCACTGGATGCACGACACCGCCCAAAGCGCCGCTGTCCGCGTGCGGTCCGGGCAGCCATGCCCCTATCCCGGCACGTGGACCTGCGAAGAACACCCTACGGGTCCGCAATCCTTCGCTTATCAAGCCCCCCTGCCACAAGTGAACGGGCAGGACGTGACGTGGGCACTGGTTTCTTTCTTGCGTTAGGAGACAAGCCATGGCCGCCCCCGCCGCCGCCGCCGCCCTCGTCTGGGGCTACCGCGCCTATCGCGCCTACGCCGCCCACGAAGCGGCGCAAACCGCCATCGAAGCCGCCGAAACCCTGGCGCAGATCGGTGACCGCAAGAAGGAAGTCCAAGCCATTCTCAAGGACGTGATTCAGAGCATGAAAGAGGAAATCGATATCAAAAGCTCGACCTTTGTGCGCACTGGCGGCAACAGCACCGTGTCGCGCGGACGTAGCGAAAACGTGACCTACCGGCAGTACATCGAACGCAAGATCCCCTTTCGGCCAGTGATCAGCACGGTATGCCAATGGGCGCTGAAGTCGCCGTTGACGGTTCCCAGGCGTCTGCGCAAGAAGATCCCGGGCGATGTTATTGAGACCACGATAGATATCGCACTGAAACAAACCACCGCGTCGTTGGTGTTTGAAGTGGTTGATGACTTGTTGGCCTGGCAAAGCCCGCTGAAGGCAGAGCCGAATTACGACGGCACGTCGTACAAGGCGATGTTGGGTGAGCCTTCGACACGTCCGAAGCGCATCAGCCAGTACTTCCCCTTCTGGCCGCGCCCTAGAGGAAGCCTGGCGCCTGATCTGGTCATTGTGGAATACCGGCAGCAGCCATTCGACGTGGAGAACGTATTCGCGGCGGTCGAAATCAAGTTTCCCAGCGACTGGGCGAAGCCCGCCCAAATGAAAGACTACGTCAGGCTGATGGACGGCCACACCCACAAGGTCGCGCTCCTTCGCGTACCAGAGGACTGCACGGGGCATCGACCAGACCGGGGCAGCTCGCGTGGAAAGGCCGGTCATTCACCCAGGAGCGGCAAATGAGCACCATCCATCCACTCATCAGCGACGAAGATCTGGCGGGCATGATCGAAGACCTGCAACGCTGGCCCAATACCGCCATCGACAATGGGTCATTCGAGCTGTCGACCAGCCCGTTTCTTACCTTTTATTTCCATTACGACCCCGCGCACTATTTGCGCGCGACGCTGGACATGGTGGACGTATACGAGGCATTCGAAAGACTGGTCGGCCGGCCTTTCACGATAGCCACCCACCCAAGTTCAGAAAGACCACATCGGTACGGATCGGTTCGCTTGGGCGACTTGCGCGACTGGGCAAGAAAGACGCCACTGGATAAGGCCTTCACGGCGAACTTCACTGACCAGGCGAACCACCAGAGCTCGCCCACGCATTCGGCATACCTGTGGCGGGAACCCACCATTGGGGACCAACTCCAGTATTACTCGTCGATTCAGTTCTACTTCCGATGGCAATGGTGGCTGGACAACAGGGATGACTGGCGAAAATTCGTGCTCGACAGCATCGCTCGCCTGATGCCCGCGCAGGTTTATAGCGGCTTCGCTATGGCCAATCCTTTGGAATTTGGCATGCGTTCCGAAGTTGCGGTTTGGGACAGGGCCCTGACGCCTCATTTCTTTGGACTGGACACGGACTATCCATTTGCGATGGATATCCCCGCTCAGTTGGGCTCCGGCATACGCCCGCCTACCTGGGGCTTCTTTCTGTCCGACATTTGGCGCGAGAAGCTGGCGATCTCGCGCGACGATGTTGTCGCCCACCTAGCCGATCCGCGTATCCGCATAGATACGTTAAGTTGCGGCCAATGGATAGAACTCGGTCCGCAACCGGAACTCTATCCCGTCGAAGAAGGCGTGCCGGAACTACCCGTCATGCTCAACCACCTGCTGCGCCGCATCCGGCACCCGCAATTAGATCTCGTGGGCGCCGGCGAATGGGACGGCGACCCGAACGAGCGCTTCGATCGCCGCGACACGCAGCGTTGGCTTTGCCGGTTCGATGATGACAGCGACTGGCCGACCCCTGAGATCCGGGGCCGCACCCCGAGCCCGGCGCCTGCCGAACCCACCCCCACCCACGTCGTCGTCGGCGAAGACATCCCGTCGGACGGCTGGTGGTACACGCTGGCAAAGACAGGTTCGCGCCAATACTTCAAGGCGGGACAGCCGGCGCCAGCCATCCATCAAGGCCCATCGCGCGGCCGCGTCATCTGGCAACGCGACATCGATCAACGCCCACCCGAAGCCGAAGCGGCACGCCAGGCCGAAACCGGCCAGCCGGCCCCACGGGGTGGTCAATGGCGTGGCGACAAAAAAGGCGAAGTCCTGTGCGTGGTCGCGAAACATGAGGCGCTGCCGCCATATCAAGGCCGGTCCCTTACCTGGCACTGGATGCACGACACCGCCCAAAGCGCCGCTGTCCGCGTGCGGTCCGGTCAGCCATGCCCCTATCCCGGCACGTGGACCTGCGAAGAACACCCTACGGGTCCGCAATCCTTCGCTTATCAAGCCCCCCTGCCACAAGTGAACGGGCAGGACGTGACGTGGGCACTGGTTTCTTTCTTGCGTTAGGAGACAAGCCATGGCCGCCCCCGTTACCGCAGCCGCCCTCGTCTGGGGCTACCGCTGTATCCCACCAATCCCGCCTATCCCGGATATCCCGCCTATATCGCCTACATCACCTATACCGCCCATCTACCGACGCTACCGCTAACTTGTTGTCGTGGAAAAGGCCATTGAAGTCGGAACCGAACCACAACGGAACCGCCGATCGGGCGATGCTTCGAGATTCCGCCGCACCCCGCAAACCCATCGGCGACTGCTTCCCATGTTGGCTACGAACACGCCGGCAGATTCCCGGCGTAGTCATCGACACGGGCCGGCGTACGCATCAAGCACCAAGGCCCAACATTCACGCAGGAGCGAAAAATGAATACACGCCCTCCTTTCCTCAACGATAACGATCTGACGTGCGGGGTTGATGCGTTGAAACCGTGGCCTGGTATCGCCATTGATAACGGTTCATTTCCCCTTTGGCCTCGCTTCTTTCTCACCTTCTACCTTCATTACTTGCCCGGCCAGAGCTTGCGGGCCACCTTGGATATGCTCGACGTACAAGATGCGTTCGCGCGACTTCTAGGACACCCTTACACGATAGCTACCCACCCCCGTTCCGAGCGGCTGCTTGGATATGGCTCGATTCGCTTGGAGGAACTACACGAGTGGGCCCGCAGTTGCCCGGTTGACCAAGTGTTTACGGTCAACTTCACGGACCAGGAAAACCACCAGATTTCACCCGGGCATTCTGCATATTTGCGCCGCGCACCCGCCATCGCGGGGAAAGAACCGTATTACTCGTCTCTACAGTTTTACTTTTGTTGGCAGTGGTGGCTGGACCACCAGCACGAGTGGAGGCAGTTTGTGCTGGAGAGCATTGCGTATCTGACGCCCGCGCAGGTCTATAGCGGCTTTGCGGTCGCGAACCCTTTGGGACCTGGCATGCGTTCACAAGCGGCCATCCTGAATCGGGCGCTTGCAGCGCATTTCTACGGCCTGGACATCGACCACCCGCCGGGCATGATGCGCGCAGCCGAACTGCCGTCCGGCATACGGCCGCCCACTTGGGGCTTCTTTCTGTCTGACATTTGGCGCGAAAAGCTCGGCACCTCCCGCCGCGATGTGGTGGCCCACCTTGCCGACCCGCTGATCCGTATCGAATCCCTGGATTGCGGACTATGGATCGAACTGGGACCCCGGCCGGAGCTCTATCCCGTTCAACAGGGCCTGCCCAGACTGCCCGCTGTGCTCAACCGCCTGCTGCGCAATATCCGACATTCGCAACTGGATCTGCTTGGCTCCTGCCCTCGGGACGTAGAACCCGGCAAGCACTTCGATAGCCGCGACACCCGGCGTTGGCTGGCCCGGTTCGATGACGACAGCGATTGGCCGACCCGCAAGTCCATCATCGGGACGCCCGCGGGTTATTAGCCGCATCCCCACATCAGGAGAACCCAATGGCCGCCCCTGTCGCCGCCGCTCTCATCTGGGGCTACCGCGCTTATCGCGCCTATGCCGCCTATGAGACCGCACAAACCGCTATTGAAGCCGCCGAGACCCTGGCGCAGATCGGTCAGCGGAAAAAAGAAGTGCAATCGATCTTGAAAGACGTGATTCAGGGGATGAAGGATGAAATCGACATCAAGAGTTCGACGTTCGTGCGGACGGGTGGTAACAGCACGGTATCGCGCGGACGCAGCGAGAACGTCACGTACCGACAATATATCGAGCGAAAAATTCCGTTTCGGCCGGCGATCAGCACGGTATGCCAGTGGGCGCTGAAATCTCCGCTGACCGTGCCGCGCCGAATACGCAAGAAAATTCCCGGAGAGATCATCGAAACCACGATTGATGTGGCGTTGAAGCAAACGACCGCGTCGCTGGTGTTTGAAGTCGTGGACGATTTACTGGGATGGCAAAGCCCGTTGAAGGCGGAGCCGAACTATGACGGAAAATCCAACGCCGCCTATCTCGGCAATCCATCCACGCGCCCAAAGCGCATTAGCGAGTTTTTTCCGTTCTGGCCACGGCCGAGGGGAAGCTTAGCGCCCGACCTCGTCATCGTCGAATATAGGCAGCAGCCCTTTGAAGTCGGCAACGTATTTGCCGCTGTGGAAATCAAGTTTCCCGATGACTGGGTCAGGGACAGGCAAATGGGCGCTTACGTACGGCTCATGAACGAAGACAAATCCAAAGTGGCCCTGCTACGGGTTCCCGAGGATTGCACCGGATACCGGTCCGTCGCGAATGCCAAGTCGGATCAACAGGGAAAACCAAGGAGAGGCAGATGAGCGCCAGCGATAGTCTGATAAACCAAGACGACATTTCCGGCATGATCGCCGACCTGAAACGATGGCCTAATACCGCAGTGGACCACGGCGATTTCGAACTCGCGTCAACGCCATATCTAACGTTCTACTTCAACTACGATCCAGAGCACTATCTTGCGGCGACTCTGGACATGATGGACGTCCACGGATCATTTGAAAACGCCCTGGGTCACCCGTATCTGATCGCCACTCATCCGGACTCCGAGCGCCCGCACCCCTACGGCTCTAAACGTCTGGGCGACCTGCGCGAATGGGCCAGAAAAACCCCGCTCGATCAAGCGTTCGCGGTCAAGTTCACCGACGAAAAGAACTACAAAAGCTCGCCGACGCACTCGGCCTATCTGTGGCGAGAGCCGACGCTTGGTGAGCGTCAGCAATGCTATTCCTCTGTTCAGTTCTATTACCGTTGGCAATGGTGGCTGGATAACCGAGATATCTGGCGGAGATTTGTGATTGAAACGATCGAGCTTCTGAAGCCGGCACAGGTCTACAGTGGGTTTGCAATGGGCAACCCGTTGGAATTCGGCATGCGCGCCGAAGTGGCCACTTGGGACCGCGCGTTGGCCAACCATTTTTACGGCCTGGATACGGATTATCCCTTCGGCATGATGTTCAGCCCAGATCTACCCTCCGGCATCCGCCCCCCCACCTGGGGCTTTTTCCTGTCCGACATCTGGCGCGAAAAGCTTGGGATATCGCGCGACGACGTTGCCGCGCACCTTGCCGACCCCCGCGTCCGCATCGACTCGGTGCACTGCGGCCAGTGGATCGAACTTGGCCCGCAACCGGAACTCTACCCCGTCGAAAACGGCGTGCCAGAGCTCCCCGTGTTGGCCAACCGTTTGCTTCGCCGTATCCGCCATCCCCTGCTGGACCTGGTGGGCTTTGGCGAATGGGATGGCGATCCGAATGAGCGTTTCAATCGCTCCGACACGCAGCGTTGGCTTGGCCGGTTCGATGACGGCAGTGATTGGCCCACGCCTGAAATTCGAGGCCGGACACCCGGGGCCGCGCCGAACGAACCCACGCCCACACATATCCTCGTCGGCGAAGACATCCCGTCGGACGGCTGGTGGTACACCCTTGCAAAAACCGGTTCGCGGCGCTATTTCAAGGCTGGGGAAGCGGCTCCGTCGATCTCACAAAGCCCATCGCATGGCCGCGTGATCTGGCAGCGCGGCGTCGTTGCCAGGCCGAAACGCCGGCCGCACAGCCCCTCACCCCTCCGCCTTCAACTCCCGTTCCACCACTTCCCGCGTCAGCGTCGGGACGAACATTTCGATGAAGTGGAACGCGTAGCCGCGCAGCCAGGCGCCGCGGCGGATGGCCAGGCGGGTCAGGTTGATTTCGAACAGGTGGCGGGCGTCAATGGCGCATAGCCGGGTGTCGCGCTCGGGGTCCCAGGCCACGGCGGCCACGATGCCCACGCCCAGTTCCAGTTCCACGTAGGTCTTGATCACGTCGGCGTCCATGGCCGTCATGACGATGTCCGGGGTGATGCCGGCGCGGGCGAAGGCCTCGTCAATGTGGGCGCGGCCGGTGTAGCCCTGGCCATAGGTGATGATGGGATAGCGGGACAATTGCGACAGGCTGATGCCGTCGTGCCGGCCTTCCAGCGGATGGCCGCGCGGCACGATGATGCTGTGGCTCCAGCGGTAGCACGGCAGGTTCACCAGACCGGGATAGTTGGCGACGGCTTCGGTTGCCACGCCGATATCGGCTTCGCCTTCCAGCAGCATTTCGGACACCTGCTTGGGCGAGCCCTGATGCAGGTGCAGCACCACCTCGGGATAGCGCTGGCGAAATTCCTTGACCACCGGCGGCAAGGCGTAGCGCGCCTGCGAATGCGTGGCCGCGATTGACAGCACGCCCTGGCGGCTGTCGGCGTATTCGGCGCCCGCGTGCCGGATGTTGTCCGCGCATTGCAGGATTTGCTCGACCAAGGGCAAGATCAGCGCGCCGGGCGGCGTCAGGCCGATCAGCCGCTTGCCCGAGCGCACGAAGATGTCCACGCCCACTTCTTCCTCAAGCTCGCGAATCTGCCGGCTGACACCGGGTTGCGACGTATGCAGACTTTCCGAAACGTCGGTCAGGTTGAAATCCTGGCGCACGGCTTCGCGCACGGAACGCAATTGCTGGAAGTTCATCGCGCGCCCTCAGCCCAGGAAGGCAAGTTGGTTGCCGGACGGATCCTTCACGTACATCACGCGCGGTGATGCGTCGGGCTTGGAACAGACCGGAAAATGGCCGGCCTGACGCAACCGCGCCAGGATCTCGTCGTAGGCGCGCGTCTTCAGCGCCAGGTAGTCCGGCTTGACGCCACCGCTCAGCTCATGGACAGGCGATAGCGATAACGTCGCGTCACCCAGCGAGAACAGCAGACGCTGGTCGCCTTGCGTGGGCATCTCGTCCAGACCGATGACACGGTGATAGAACTCGCGCACGGCATGAAGCCGGCGCGACAGAAATGGAAGCTGTACCGAATCGATCGAAAGAAGTGAAGTCATGCCCTGCTGCCAGCCATGGAACAGGGCAAATCTTAGTACCCGAAGGCACAACCGGACAAAGAGGTTGTAATTGCTTCTACATAGCCAGAAACCTTAAAGCGCGCCGCTTATTAGCAAATACGCGCGCGTGTCTTTTTATGGTTGCGCTGAGGTTTACGAGACACTTCAGGCGCTGCGTCGCAAAGCCTCCCGCGTGCTGCTGAAGGCACGCTCAAGGTCGCCGACCAAGTCTTGCGGACTCTCCAGGCCGATATGCAGCCGCACCACGGATTGCTGCCCAGGCACCTGCTTCCACAGACTGTGTTCCGCCAGCCGTTGCGGCGCGGCTTCAAGCGCCAGGCTTTCATAACCGCCCCAGGACGCGCCGATCGAAAAGTACCGCAATGCGTCGATGAAGCGCGACGCCGCCGTCCGGTCCGGATGGTCGAAGGCGAAAGAGACCAAGCCGCTTGCACCGCTGAAATCGCGCCGCCACAACGCGTGGCCGGGGTCATCAGGCAAAGCGGGATGAAACACGCGCGACACGTCCGGGTGCGTGGCCAGGTATTGCGCCACGGCCAGCGCATTGACCTGATGGCGCGCCAGCCGCACATCCAGCGTGCGCAGGCCGCGCAGCGTCAGATAGGCATCGTCCGCGCCCACCGACAAGCCCAGCGCGTCGTACGTGGCGCCGATCCGCTGCGCCAGTTCGGCGCTGTCCACGGTCACCACGCCCATCATCACATCCGAGTGGCCGGCCAGGTATTTGGTGGCGGCCTGGATGGAGATGTGCGCGCCCAGCGCCAACGGCTGGTAGTACAGGCCGCCGCTCCAGGTGTTGTCCGCCGCCACCCATAGGCCATGACGGCGCGCGGTGGCTGCCAGCGCGGGCAAGTCCAGCACCTCGAACAGCAGCGAACTGGGCGACTCCAGGTACAACAGCCGCGTGCTGGGCCGGATCAACGGTTCCAGCGCATCTTGCCCCGGTGAAAAATATTCCACCTCGATGCCATAGCGCGCCAGCAAAGACTTATCGACCTTGCGCACCGGCGAATACACGCTATCGGCCACCAACGCGTGGTCGCCCGGCGCAAGCGTCGCCAGCAGCACCAGCGTGATCGCGGCCAGACCGGAGGGCGCCAGCACCGTTCGATAGCCGCCTTCAAGCAAAGCCACCGCCTCTTCAAGCGCCTGATGCGTGTCCAGGCCATGGCGGCCGTACGTGGCAACGCGGTCGCCTGCCGCGCGTTGCTGGTTAAGCGCCGCCTGCGTGGCGGTGTCGGCGAAACGCACGGTGCTGGTGCGAACGACGGGCACGTTGACCGGGCCCGCGCCCTGCGTCAATGCCGGGGAACCGGCGTGCACCAGCCGGGTTTGAACGTGGGCGTGATCCAGGCTCATGCGCGCACCTCTTGTAAGGCTGCCGACACTGCGGAGGGGAAAGTCATCATGGGATTCCTTGTGGGTTACACCGCCAGGCGCAGCGGGTCGAAAGACAGCGCGTTCGCGATCGGATCGGACGTGGACCGGCGGGCGGGCGATGCGCCCAGCGAACGCTGCAAGAAGGCGCGGGTACGGTCGCTGTCAGGCGTGCCGAAAATGCGCGTGGGCGAGCCGGATTCCACGATGCGGCCGGCCTCGGTGAAATACACCGTGTCGCTTACCTCTTGCGCAAAGCGCATTTCATGGGTGACCAGCACGCACGTCATGCCGTCCTGGACCAGATCGCGGATTACGGTCAGCACTTCGCCGACCATTTCAGGGTCCAGCGCCGAGGTCACCTCGTCGAACAAGATCAATTCAGGTTGCAGGGCCAGCGCTCGGGCGATTGCCACCCGCTGCTGCTGCCCGCCGGACAGCTCGCCGGGATACGCGTTTTCTTTGTGTTCCATGCGCACCTTGGCCAGCAATTCACGCGCGCGGGCTTCGGCCTGAACGCGCGGCAGCCCGGCCACCTTCACGGGCGAGATCACCAGGTTTTCCAGCACGCTCAGGTGCGGGAACAGGTTGTATTGCTGGAACACGAAGCCCACGCGCTTTCTCAAGGCGATGAAGTCGGATTCTGTTTTCAGCCCGTCCACCCGCACGCCGCCCACCTGGATCGCGCCGCGCTGCGGACGCAACAGGCCGGTGATGCAACGCAGGATGGTGGACTTGCCCGAGCCCGACGGGCCGATGATCGATACCGCCTGCCCTTGCTTGACCTCGACGTCGATGCCGCGCAACACCTCGGTGTCGCCAAACGCCAGGTGCACGTCGCGCAGGCTGACCAGCGGATTCAGTTCAATGATGTTCATGGCGTCGTTCCAGGTACCGCGTCCAACGCGCGATGGGATAGCAATAGGCGAAAAACAGCGCCAACAGCGTGAAATAAACAAGAATGGTGAAGTCGCTGCGCGCAACGGTGTTGCTGGCGACGGTGGCGGTATCCACCAGGTCGTGCACGCCCACCAGCGACGCCAGCGACGTGCTCATCGTGATGCTGGCCATCAGGTTCATCCACGACGGCAACATGCGCCGCACGCACTGCGGCAACACCACCATGCGAAAGATCTGGGTACGCCTGAAGGCCAGCGACTGCGCTGCTTCCCACTGCGCGCTGGGGATCGACTGGATGGCGCCCCGGAAGATCTCGGCCACGTTGGCGCTGGCGGGCAGCCCCAGGCCGATCACCACCTTGATCCAATCGGGAAACGGCACATACCAGCCGCCCAAATTCAATTCGAATGGGAAGACGTAGGTGGTGAAATACACCAGCACCAGAATCGGCGCGTTGCGAAACAGCAGCACGTAGGCGCGCGTGCACCGGCGCAGCAGCCATGAAGGCGACAGCGACAGCGCGCCCACCACCAGCCCCACCAGCGTGCCCAGCGCCATCGCCAGCACGCTGATCTGGACGTTCACGCCCAGGCCACGCAGCAAGGCGGGCGACCAGTGCCATAACGCCGCCACGGCTTCAGGCGTGGTGCCGGTGACGCCCCAGGTCATGCCCAGCGCCACCAGCCCCAGCAGTAGCACGAACCACGGGTCGCGCAGCAAGGCGGGCAACAACGAGGACAGGAACGTGGGTAGAAACCCGGCGGCCGCGGGCCGACCGTCTTGATCCCCGCCGCGGCCGGGAGCTTGGGCGTCGGCGCCCTTGAAGGCAAGATCATTGGCCATAGCCGGGCATCCTCAGGCGGTCTTCCAGACTACGGCCCACCACGCTCACCAGCCAGGTCAGCAGGCTGAAGTACAGCAGGATCAACAGCAGCAGTTCCAGCACGTTGTCCCGATGCGACCAGATCATGATCGATTCATACGTGACGTCACCCACCGCAATGGCAGACGCGATGGCGGTCATCTTCACCAAATCCACCAGGTTGTTGACCAGCGCCGGCAAGGCAAAGCGCACGGCCAGCGGCAGTTGCACCTGAGTCAGGATCTGGCGCCTTGTAAACGCCAGCGACCGCGCGGCCTCCATCGTCACCGACGGCACGGCCTGGATGCCGGCGCGTAGCGCTTCCGCATGGAACACGCCCTTGTGCAGCGCCACCACAATCACCACCCAGGCAAAGGGCGTGATGGGATTGCCGCCGCCCAGCTTCTGCGTGATCAGCATGTTCAACACCAGGAAGGCGCAATACAGCTGCACCAGCGTGGGCGTGTTGCGCGTGACTTCCACAAAGGCCTGCAAGGGTGCCGCCAACCACCGACGGCCACTGGTCAGCCCCGCCGCGATCAGCACGCCGAACAACAGGCTGACGGGGATGGTCCATGCGCATAGTTGCAGCGTCACCAGCAGGCCATGCCCGAACGCCGACAGCTCGCCCGGGTCCAGCACAAAGCTGTAGTTCAAGCCCAGCGGCTTGAAGACATCGACCCAGGCGTGCAACACCTTGTCCATCATGCAGCGGCCTCCAGCGATGCCAAGGGCGCCAACGTAGCGACGGCTTGGCCGATGCGTACGATGGCCGCGTCGATATTCGCGTCGGAAGCGGCGAACGACAGCCGCACATACGGCGACAATCCATAGGCGCTGCCCTGCACCACGGCCACGCCTGCCGACTCCAGCAACCAGTCCACCACGTCACCATCGTGCTCGATGCGGCGCGCGTCCGGGCGCAGCGCGCCGATCAGGCCCGCCACGCCGATCCATGCAAAAAACGAGCCCTGCGGCGCGTGCACCTGCAAGCCCGGCACCGCGCCCAAGCCGTCCACCACGCGTTGCGCACGCGCGGCGTACGCTTGCCGCGCGTTCAACACAAAGTCGTCCGCCGCCCCTTGCAATGCGGCCAAGGCCGCTGCCTGCCCCAACGAGCTGGGGCCGGACGACACCTGCGACTGCACGGCTTCCAGCGCATGAATCAGCGGCTTGGGGCCCGTGCCCCAACCAATGCGCCAGCCCGTCATGGCGTACGCCTTGGACACGCCGTTGACCAACAGCGTGCGGTCGACAAGATCGGGCGCCACGCGCAGCAGGGACACGGGCGGCTGCAAGAACCAGATCGTTTCGTACATCTCGTCCCACAGCACCAGCACGTGCGGGGCGTCGCGCAGCACGGCGGCCAGCGCGGCCAGCTCGTCAGCGGTATAGACGGCGCCCGAGGGGTTGCCGGGCGAATTCAGGATTAGCCATTTGGTGCGCGGCGTAATCGCTTGCCGCAGGCTCTGCGGCGTCAGCTTGAAGCCCTGTTCGGCGCGCGTGGGCACCACCACCGGCTGGCCGCCGTTGATGCGCACCGCGTCTGGAAACGTGGGCCAGTACGGGGCGGGCACGATCACCTCGTCGCCCTCGTCCAGCGTGGCGTTCAGCGCCAGGTAGATCACCTGCTTGCCGCCGTTGGAAACGATGACGTTGGAGGGATCCACGTCCACCCCGTCACGCTGGCGGTAGCCCTGCGCCACCGCGCGGCGCAATGCCGCCGTGCCCGCGGTGGGCGTGTACCTGGTCTGGCCCTGTTCCAGCGCGTCGCGGGCCGCCTGCTTGATGGCATCGGGCGTGTCGAAGTCGGGTTCGCCCGAGGTCAGCACGATGATGGAACGGCCCTCGGCCGCCAGCCGCGCCGCCCGTGCGCCGGCGGCGGCAATGGGCGACAGCTGCGCGCTGCGGGCGCGGCGCGACAGCGCGTTGGGGAACAGGGTGGTGGTCATGTCACTTCCTTTGCGGTCGATGGACCCGTGGCATCGTGATTTGCGGTCAAGGGCCGGGGTCAAGAGTCGGGGTCAAGGGTCGGGGTCAAGGGTCGGCGTCGGGGTCAGGGCTTGGCGTTGGCCTCGGGCGGTGCGCTGTCGAACCGGCCGGCACGCGCCTGGGCGCTCGCCTGCTTCAGGTAGTCGGCCGGAACGCCATGGCGTTCCGCCTCTTGCACCAGCAGGCCCGTGGTCAACCAGTCGCGGATGACCCCGTCCACAAAGGCGCGCGTGTCGGCCTCGTTACGGCGCGTCCAGATCACCGTGGGCGACGGAATCAATGGGTCCTGCGTGGCCAGTTCAAAGTCGCTCCATTGCCCGGCGCCGGGTCCATGCAGCGTTTCGTAAAGCGCCGGCTGAATGTGCACCGACGCGTCGCAGCTGCCGCCCTTCAACGCCAGCAACGATTCCGGAATATTGCGCAAGCCCTTGACCACGGCGCCATAGGTGTCCTGCAAGGGCTTGGCGAAGTTGCTGCCCTGCGACACGCACGCCACCTTGCCTTTCAAGTCTTCCCAACGCTTGATGCCGCTTTTCTTGGACACCATGGCCGCCCCGCCCACCAGGTTGTAGGGCGTGGGCGCATAGCTGAGAATTTCGCTGCGTTCCTGGGTCCATTGGATGTTGGCGATCAGCAGATCCACCTTGCCGGCTTGCAGGAACTGCACGCGCGTGGAGGCGGTGACCGGCACCGTTTCCAGCGTGACGCCCAGCCGCTTGGCGATGTCCGCGCCCAGGTCGGTTTGAAAGCCGCCGACCTTGCCGGTGGCCGGGTCCAGAATGCCGAACGGCGGGCTGGCGCCGTCCACGCCAACCACCAGCTTGCCGCGCTGCTTGATCTTGTCCAGCGTGGCGTCGGCGTGCGCGATGCCGGCCGCGCCCAAGGTCGCCAAACCGGCGACCAGCGCGACCGCCATGGCGGCGCGTGACGGCAGCGCGATTGGTTTGCCGGCATCACCGTTGGTGAGCACACGGGGATCCCTAGCCGAGCCCGCGTTGCCTGAATTGTTCCTGCCCGAATTGCTCTTGCCCAGATGCTTCATCTTCGTATGTCCGATCCGTATTCAGGCGTGCTCAGCCGCCCTGCCTGGCTTTGGCGTGCAGTTCCTGCAACAAGGGTTGGGCGGGCTCGATGCCCAGGCGCTTTTCGGTGGCAATCAGCCAACCCGTGCGGTGCCAGTCCTGCACCACCTTGTCGACGGCGGCAATCGTGTCGGCTTCGCCCTTGCGCGTCCACACCACGGAATTGGCGGGCAGCACCTCGGTCGCGATGGGTGCGTGGTAGTCGGCCCATTCCGCGTTGTTGCGCAGCAGCGGATGGATCAACGTAGAGTCGTGCACCGCCGCCACGCACTGGCCGCCACGCAGCGCCAACAGTGAATCGGAAGAGCTCTTGTAGCCCTTGACCACCGCGCCATAGTCCGACGACAAGGGCTTGGCGAAGCTGCTGCCTTGCGACACGCACACCGGCTTGCCGCGCAGGTCTTCCCATTTGGCGATGCCGCTGGTCTTTAGCGTGGCCGCCGCGCCGCCCACGCGAAAGAACGGCGTAGGCGCATAGCCCAGGATCTCGGCGCGTTCCGGGTTCAGTTCCATCGAGGCGATCAGCAGATCCACCTTGCCCGAAATCAGGAATTGCGTGCGGGTCGCGGTTTGCACCTGCACCAGTTCGGCTTTCACGCCCAGGCCCTTGGCAAGCTCACGCGCCAGCTCGGGGTTCCAGCCCACCAGCTGCTGCGTGGCCGGGTCCAGCGAGCCGAACACGCCGCCGTTGGCCAGCACGCCGATGGTGACCGTGCCCCGCTGCTTGATCTTGTCCAGCGTGGCGTCGGCGTGGGCCGCACCGGCGGCAAGCGCCAGCGCCAGGGTAAGGGTGAGGCTGATGTAGCCGCCGGCGATGCCGACGGCCTGGTGGGCGGCTGCTTTGCGTATCGTCATGGTGTTGTGTTGTCGGTTGATGTGAACGTGCGTCCATGCTGCGGGCGCCGGGCCGGCAAGACAAAGAAGACTTTCAGATATCAATATGCGGAAGGCCCGGGCCGGGACGGCAGCCGGGCGGCGCATCCGTGCGGCGGCGTCCGGGCGTCGGCATCCGGGCGTCCGGGCGTCCGGCGCGGCTGCGTGCTACTTCAGCTTCACGTCCGCTGACGCGATGATGCGGCGGTACGTCGCGATGTCGTCGCGCACCGTCTGGTCCACCGCGTCGGGCGCCGTCGCCGCGATGGTGAAGCCCAGGTTTTCCAGCAACGCCGCCGTGTCCGGCTCGCGCAGCACCGCCACGACGTCACGGTTGATCCGGTCCACCACCGCGCGGGGCGTCGAAGCCGGTACGGAAAATCCCTGCCAGCTTTCCACCGCGTAGTCGGGCAGCCCCGCCTCTTGCATGGTGGGCACGTCGGGCAACGCACTGGAGCGCGTCGGCGTGGTCACGGCCAAGGCCACCAGCTTGCCGCTGCGCACGTTTTCGGTGGCAGCCGCCAAGGTGATCAACATCGCGTCCACGTGCCCGCCCAGCACGTCCAACGTGGCCGGCCCGCCGCCCGGGTAGGGAATCTGATTGGTCTTGGCACCGATGCGCTCGTTCAAGAGTTCCACCGCCAGGTGCTGCAAGCTGCCCGTGCCGCCCGGCAAGGCCAGCGAAATCTCGCCGGGTCGTTGCCTGACCAGCGCCACGAACTCCTGAAAGGTCTTCACGCCCAGGCCGGGGCGCACCACCAGCAGCTGCGGATTCACCACGGCTTTGGTCACGCCCTGCAAGTCCCTGACCGGGTCGTACGGCACGCTGGCCTGCAAGGCGTTCAGCGACAAGGCGTCGCCGGCCAGTAGCAGCGTGTAGCCATCGCCGCGCGCATGCGCCACGGCCGCGTTGCCGATGGCGCTGCTGGCGCCCGGCTGGTTTTCGACGACGACGCTCTGGCGCCATTTCTCGCCCAGCTTTTGCGCCAGGGTGCGGGCCAGCTTGTCGGCGCTGCCGCCCGCCGCAACCGGCACCACAATCTTGACGGGTCGGTTCGGGTAGCGGTTGGCGTCTTCCGAGGCCACCGGTGCCGACCCGGCAAAGTTGCTCAACAAGCCGGCGCCCACCACCACGCCCGCCGCCAGGCCCAGGCCCAGCCGCCATGCGGATTTGCGTTTGCTGCTCATGCCGTCGCTCCCGTGTCCGCGCCGAACGCGCTGAACGGCTTGCCCAGCACGGCCGATGAATGCCGGCCGTCCACCCCCACGGGCACGTCGCCCTCCAGGGTGATGCGGTACAGCACGCGCTCGGTGTCCAGATAAGCAAAGTCACCAGGCCCCTGGTGGGCCGTCGCACGGTTGTCCCAGAACGCAATGCTGCCGGGCTCCCAACGGAAGCGCGCGGTGTACTCGGGCCGAGTGATTTCTTCAAAGAACAGGTTCAGCAGATGGCGGCTTTCCTCTTCATTGACGTCCTTGATCCGCCGCGTGAAGCCGGGGTTCACGAACAGCGCGCGCTCGCCCGTCTCGGGCAACACGCGCACCACCGGGTGTTCGGACACCAGCGGGCTGGCCTGCACCCGTTGGGCATACACCGTCTGGTTGTCGAAGTCGCCGTTGTAGCCGCCAAACTGGTGACGCGCCCACAGGCCGTCTGCCAGCGCGCGCAGCGCGGGCGATAAATGCTCATAAGCCGCCACCAGATTGGTGAAGATCGTGTCGCCGCCATACGCGGGCACTTGCCGGCCCGCGCGCAGAATGGACCCGGCGGGCGGATTGACCACGCCCGTTACGTCGGTGTGCCAGCGTTCACCGCGCCGCCCGGTAGTGGACCGCGATGAAATCGTGCGGATCTGGGGATAGCCCTCGGGTGGATTCGCGTCGTAAGGATGCGCCGACGTCGGGCGTCCAAAGCGCCGCGCAAAAGCCAGGTGCTGGGCGTGGTCGATGTGTTGGTCACGAAAGAAAACGACCTTCCAGCGCAGCAGCGCCGTGCGGATCTGCTCGACCTCGTCGTCGGTCAGCGCTTGCGTCAGGTCCACGCCGTGAATCTCGGCGCCCGTAAAAACCGACAGCGGCCGGATGTCCAGCCGCGTGTGTTCCAGTGTGCTCATTTGCCGCCCCTGTGTGTTTGCAAAAATTCAGGATAGGGGCGGCGCCGGCGCGCAACAAATACCGATACGCAATGTGAAAATAGCCCGGCTAGGCGCGCTTGTCCGTCAAGAACGCCAACATGCGCCGCGCCAATTCTCGCGGTTGTTCCTCGGGCAGATAGTGGCCGCAATCGGACAACACGCCGCCTTGAAGATCGCGCGCCAGGGGTTTAAGCGCTTGGTGCAGGCCGGGCGCGCTGCCCTGCTCTCCGCCCAGCGCCAGCACCGGCACGGTCAATGGCGTATCGCGTAGCGCGCGGTTCTGCTCGCGGTCTTCGGGTTCGGCGCGGTAGTAGCCCAGCATGCCGCGCAGGCCGCCCAAGGTCTGGTACACGCGTTCGTATTCGTCGATGTCGGCACGGCTGAACACGCCCGGCTTGTTGGCCGTCTTGCGTGAGAAGAACCATTCGATCAGGATGCGCTCGCGCCCGGCCAGCAAGGCTTCGGGCAGGTCGGGCACGCTGTTGAACAGGAAGTGCCAGCTGCGCCAGTTATCCGCGCCAAGCTCGATGGCGGGCGGCAGGGTGACGCCGGGAATGTTCGCGTCCAGCAGCACCACGTGATCGACCTCGTGCGCATAGCGCGCGGCGTAGGGGTACGCGATCCACGCGCCGATATCGTGGCCCGCCAGCGCATAGCGCGTCAGGCCCATCGCGTGGAACAAAGCATGCAGGCGTTCGCCGGCGGTGCGCGTGTCGTAGCCATCCAGTGGCTTGTCGGAATCGCCCTGCCCAGGCAGGTCTACCGCGAACACGCGAAAGTGCGGCGCCAGCAGCGGCATCACGCGCCGCCACGCGTACCAGCTCTGCGGAAAGCCCGCCAACAAGATCAGCGCGGGCCCCGCGCCCCCTTCCACCACGTGGTATCCCAAGCCGTCCACCACCACGCGGCGATGCTGGAACGGCGTGCCGTCCAGCGCAAAAGTGTCGGCGTTTGCCAATGTTGTATTCATGTTGATGCCCGCCGGTTCAGTGCAACGCGCCCGCGCCCAGCTTGATGTCTTGCGACACCGCCAGCGTCGTGGCCACCATGATCTTGACGCCCAGCACCAGCACGTCCAGCGCCAGGCTGGGCGCGCCGGGATGGCGCGTGGCCATCTCGGGCAGGTAAGGCACGTGCACGAAGCCACCGCGCAACGCGGGCCGCTGCGTGGCGATCAGATGCGCCAGGCCGTAGAAGATGGTGTTGCAGTTGTAGGTGCCCGCCGTGGACGACACCGAAGCGGGAATGCCGGCAGCGCGCAGGTCGCGGACGACGGCCTTGATGGGCAAGGTGGAAAAATAGGCCGCCGGGCCGCCCGCCACGATGGGCTCGTCGACGGGCTGGCGGCCCTCGTTGTCGGGAATGCGCGCATCGATCACGTTGATCGCCACGCGCTCGACCGACACGTCCACCCGACCGCCCGCCTGCCCCAGGCAGATCACCACGTCCGGCTGCACGTCATCGATTGCCTGGCGCAAGCGATCCACCACCTTGCCGATGACGCAGGGCAGTTGGCGCGCAACCAAGTGCGCGCCCGCCACGGCCTGCCCGTCCAGGCGGCGCGCGGCCTCCCACGAGGGGTTAAGCGTTTCGCCATCGAACGGTTCAATGCCGGTAATCAATACGGTTGCCATGCCAGCTTCCTTTTTGTGTCGATGCCGACCATGGTAGAAGCGACAGCGCTAATTGTTGAAATCGATATTCGCTATACATACTATTGACGGTATGAATCTATCTGCCGTGGACCTGAACCTGTTGGTGGCGTTTGAAGCCCTGTACGAAACGCGCAACGTGACGTTGGCCGGGCAGCGCATCCATCGCGCGCAGCCTTCGGTAAGCAGCGCGCTGGGCCGCTTGCGGCGTCTGTTCAACGACGAGCTGTTCGTGCGCACCGCCGACGGCATGCAGCCCACCGACCATGCAATCGCGCTGATGCCCGCCGTAAGCGGTGCGCTGGATCAGATCCGGCGCGCGCTGGCGCAAGGGGTGGGGTTTGACCCCGGTGCGGCGCAGGGGCGGCGTTTTACGCTGGCCGCCAGCGACTATGCCGACGTGGTGCTGGTGCCGCACATCGTGGCGCGCTTGCGCCGTGAAGCGCCCGCGGCGGACTTGCGCGTTGCGCGCCTGGACCGCGCCGCCATTTACGAACAGCTGGATAACGGCACCGTGGACATCGCCATCGGCGGCCACCTGAGCCCGCCCAAGCGCATGCGCGCCACGCGGCTATACGAAGAGACCTTTATCTGCATTGCCGACAAGCAGCATCCCGGCCTGCGGGGCCGCAAGCTGACCCTGGAACGCTACGTCGCCTTGCCGCACGCGCTGTTCGTGCCCAGCGACGATGGCTCCGCGCGCGGGGTGGTGGACGCCGGCCTGGCACGCCTGGGCCGCAAGCGCCGCGTGGCGTGCACGTTTGCACACATCGTCGCCCTGCCCCATGCCGTGGCCGGTACGGACCTGATCGCCACGTTGGCGCGCCGCGCGGCGCAGCGCCTGGCCGGGCAAAGCCTCAGCCTGCGGCCCTTGCCGCCTGAAGTCGACCCCGGCCCATTTGCCGTTGACCTGATCAGCAGCCGACGCGCGCCGACCGACGCGGCGCTGGCGTGGTTGCAAGGGCTGATCCAACGGGCGGTGAACGACATGGGCGGCTGACCGCCCCAGCCCGCCATCAGCGGACCAGCATGGACTCCACGTCGGCGCCGAACGCGCAATATCCCGGGTAGCCGGGCCGCGCGTCGCACGCCATCAAGCAAGCGGGTTTGCCGTCGGGCAATATGGCAGACACCGACATGCCGAACCCATAGGTGGGCGTCGTCACGTCGAACGTGTTGTCGCACACCGCCTTGGTGCTGTAGGCAAACGTCATGCCCTCTTGACGGCCATTGATGGCGAAAGAGACCTGGAAGCTGTTGTAGCTGTTCCAGCCGGCGCGGGGCAGCACGACAAAGCGGTACCGCCTGGCATCGCGTCGTTCACCAAAGATCTTCAGTTTGGCCGACGTGGTGCGCGTGGCGGGCGACGGATACGGCAAGGCCAGCAAGGCGCGCGGATCGCCCACTACGCCCAGGTCAAAGCCGATGCCCTTTTGATAGAACGGCACGTCCAGGCTGGGGCCGCCGGAATATTCCACGTGCGGTGGCGGCCCTGCCCGGGTGTCCTGCTTCGGGTCGAAATCTGGCGCGCGCGCAAACGTCACGTCCAGCGTCAGCACGACGTCCTGGGGCTTAGCGTCATCGGTGCGCACGTGCTCTTCGTAGATGGCGGCACTGCCCGCGCATCCCGCCAACAGCATTACGCCAAGCAAGCCCACGCCTTTAAGCGGCAATCGCTTTGCAAGGTGCGTCATGTCAATTCTCCCGCGCGCTCAGTGCCGGCAGGGGCGCGGACGTCAGGTCCAGCCCCGTGAACTGCCAGCCGTCCTTGCCCTGCCGCCATGCAAAATGCCGATTGATCCATGCCGCCTTCAAGTTGTTGTATAGCCGCCGTTGATCGATGCGCTGTCCCGCGTCCAGGGCCTTTTTGGCCGCTTGCGAGCTCTCGTCCCACAAACCGGCGAACGCTTTGGCCTGCCGGTCCTTGGTGAACGGCACACTGGCATAAGGGCCATCATCGACGCGCGCCAGCCGGATCTGGTTGTCCAACAACAACGCACCCTGCTTGTTGTCCGGCGACACCGACACCAACAGCGGGATGGAAGAGATGTATTCCTTCGGGCGCTTGTGTTCGAACCACAACACCTGCCCGGTCGAGGTCACCAGCGCACGCGAGCCCGCGGTGAAAAGCAGCACGTCTTGCCGGCCGGGCTGCGACATACCCAGGTCCGGGTCGCGCAGGTCCACCGTGGGACTGAGCACGCGCGCCAGCGGCGTGCCGTTTTGCACCGCGATCAAGATCGTGCCCACGCCCATCATGTCGTTGGACACCGCCAGCAGCATCGGCTGGCCGCCTTGCGTGGGCCCCAGAGGCTTGACGTGCACGAACTCATAGGCGTTCAAGGGCCGGTAAATCTTGCCGCGATACAGGATGGTGCGCAGGTTCGACCTTGGATAGCCTTCCAGCGCGAAATCGCCGCCGAGGGGCTCGACGGCCTTCAGGTGATCGGTGTTGCCGGCCGCGGGTTGTGCGGCCACGATGGCCGGCATCACGGCGCACATTGCCACGGCGCCGGCCAGCACGCGGCGACGCCAGATTTTCAAACAAGGCCACGCCAGAACGCAGGAAGAACGGAACACAGTGGCGGTGCGGACGAAGCCGCGTAAAGTCAGGGTGCCGGCATTCTAGGCTAAGACATCATGGCGCCGCCGCTGCCCAAGCTGCCCCGGCCGCCTTTGCCGTCCCGGCGCGCCGGCCGCCATCGCCACCGTCGCCGCCCTAGCTGCCCCCGCCGCCCTCGCCGTCCAGCCCCGGCGGCAAACGCACCAGCGCGTCGCGCGTCACTTCCCGCAACTGCACCACGCCCAGCATGCCCATGTTGCGCCTGATTTCTTCCACGATCAGCTTGATGGCGTGCGACACGCCGCGCTGCCCCGCCACCGTCGCCGCGTAGTTGAACGGCCGCCCCACGAATACGCAGCGCGCGCCCAGCGCGATGGCTTTGAGCACGTCGGACCCGCGCCGCACGCCGCTGTCCAGCATCACGTCCATGCCGCCCGCGGCGTCCACCACAGCGGGCAGGGCCAACAGCGGCGACACGCTGCCATCCAGTTGACGGCCGCCGTGGTTCGACACGATCACGCCGTCCATGCCATGGGCCTTTGCGGTGCGCGCATCGTCGGGATGCAGGATGCCCTTGATGACCATTTGCCCTTTCCAACGACGGCGGATGGCCGCCACGTGGCGCCAGTCGAGATGGCCACGATCCGAAAAATCCCGCAGCACGTTGGCCGATAGAATCGGCGCGCCGCGCGTGGCGTAGTTGTTTTCAAAATGCGGCATGCCGTGGCGCCACAGCGTGCGAAGAAACGTACCGAACAGCCAGCGCGGATGCGTCAGGCCCTGCCAGGCCAACCCCACGCTGGGCCGCAGCGGCGTTGAGAAGCCGGCGCGCACGTTGTTCTCGCGATTGGCGGCCACCGGGGTGTCCACCGTCAGCACCAGTGTGGTGACGCCGGCGGCGGCAACGCGATCGATCAAGGCGCTGATCTGCGCGTCATCGCCCGGCAGGTATGCCTGGAACCAGGTGCCCGGCGCGGCCTGCATCACTTCTTCCAAGCGGATCAGCGACGACCCGCTCATGATGCAAGGCACGTCGGCGGCAGCGGCGGCGCGCGCCAGCACAATGTCGCCGCGATAACTCGACAACGCCGCGATGCCCATGGGCGCCACGCCGACCGGCGCGGCGTAGTCTCGGCCCAGCACGGTGGCGCGAGTGGTTCGCTGGGAAACGTCCACCAGCACCTTGGGCCGAAAGCCGTAGTGTGCAAAGGCCTGCCGGTTGCCGCGTTCGGACTGCCCGTCTTCCACCGCGCCCGACACATAGGCGTAGATCGGTTCAGGCAGGCGCTTCTTTGCGGCCGCCTGGAAATCTTGAAGGCAGAGCAGATGGCGCAACGGGTCGGGCATGGCGGTCTCCTGGCGGCGGCGGGCCCCTGATACGAGGGCCTGCGCGCGGTGGTTTTGGCGATGGCGCACGACTATAGGCCCGTCACTTGTTTGAATAAAGTGACTTTATCGATATTGCTTATTACACTTTTCTTCGCCCTGAAGCTGCCCGGGCCCTTTCCAGGCCCCACCCCGGACCCCGCCATGACCCTCAAGCAACTCGAAGCCTTTTACTGGGCCGCCACCTGCAAGAACTTTGCCATTGCCGCCAACCGGCTCAATATCTCGGTGTCGTCTTTGTCCAAACGCATCGGTGAACTGGAAGCGTCCATCGGCGCCGATCTGTTCAGCCGCAGCGCCCGCAGCGCAACCCTGACGGCCTTGGGCGAACAGCTGGTTCCCCATGCCAAGGACCTGCTGCGCAACGCCGACCAGTTCATGCAGCAGGCCAGCAACAACCTGACCTATTCCGGCCGCTGCCGCTTTGGCGCGGGCGAGCTGACGTCCATGACATGGATGCCCCGCTTGATCGACGACATCCAGCGCGCGCATCCCAACCTGCTGGTCGAACCCTATGTAGGCGTGGGCGAACTGGTTGAACGTGGCCTGGAAGAAGGCGACCTGGATTTTGCCGTGATCGCGGGGCCGTCTTCGCGCGCGTCCATAGCCTCGCACCTGATCGGCAGCGCGTCCTTCGAATGGGTAGCCGCCCCGCGCGCCGTGCCGGACCCCGCCGCGCTGGCCGTGGCCGACCTGCCCGGGCTGACGCTGATTACGCAACCGCAAAGTTCCGGCGTGATCCGCATGCTGGACGACTGGCTGACCGAACAAGGCGTCTCGCCCGGCCGCACCCAGTGCTGCAACAGCTGGGGCGCCATCGCGGGGATGTTGCGGCAGGGGCTGGGCCTGGGCTTTCTGCCCACGGCATGGGCGCGCATCATGATCCAACGCGGTGACCTGCACGCGCTGCCCGGCCTGCCGCCTTTGCGCCCCCTGCCCTATACCTTCCAATGGCGGCGCGACGACACGCGACCCATGCTGGCCAACCTGAGGGCGCTGGCGCAGGACGCGCTGGACTTCGGCGCGCCCGCCGGAATGCTGTAGCACGCTTCCCCCGCACCGCCACTGTTTCGAAAAAGTCTCCCACGAAATAGAAAATTATTCGCTTTATCTCCGGTGTCCGCACGCGTAGAGTCGCCTCAAACGATGACCGCCCACCGGAGACTAGGTGCAATGCCGCATATCGGTTCCCCCTTGCAAGACTTTCCTAAACGCCTGTGCCGCCTTGACCTGTGGCTGAACCCGATTTTCGACGAGATCATCGGCGCCGAATCCGGCATTGCCTTGTCCGTGCTGCCCGCGCACGGCGATGACGCGCGCACGCTGGCCGGGCTGCGTTCGGCCCACGCCTACCACGTGTCGGCCGCCAAGGACGAACTGCCGCGCCAGTGGTTCGTCAACGCGGCGCTGATTGCGCAATGCCCCGATCTGGTCTGCGTGTCGTCTGGCGGCGCGGGCTACGACACGGTGGACGTGCCCGCCTGCACGGCAGCGGGAATTGCGGTGTTGAACCAGGCGGGCGGCAACGCCGCGTCGGTGGCCGAGCATACCTATGCGCTGCTGCTGGCCGTGCAGCGCCGCGTGGTCGAATCCCACCAGCGCCTGCGCCACGACACCGGCTTCTCGCGCGAGGATCTGATGGGCCATGAAATTCACGGCACGGTGATCGGCCTGGTGGGTATCGGCCAGATCGGCTCGCGGGTGGCGCGCATTGCGCAAGGATTCGGGATGCGCGTCATTGCGCATGATCCGCTGCTGGACGCCGACACCATTCGTGCGCGCGGCGCGGAACCGGTGTCCTTGCCCGACCTGCTGGCGCAGGCCGATGTGGTGTCGCTGCACTGTCCGCTGGACGCCTCGACACGCGGCATGATCGATGCCCGCGCCTTTGCCGCCATGAAGCCCGACGCGGTGTTCGTATCCACCGCGCGCGGCGGCATCCATGACGAGGCCGCGCTGTACGACGCGCTGCGCGGCGGCCACCTGCGCGGCGCGGGCCTGGACGTCTGGCAGCAAGAGCCGCCCCCGCGCGATGCGCCGCTGCTGGCGCTGCCGAACGTGGTCGCCACCTTTCATACCGCCGGCGTCACGCATGAGGCCCGTCGCAATGTGGCGCGGTCATCCGCGCAGCAATTGACGGCCATGCTGCGCGGCGAGCGCCCGCCGCAACTGGTCAACCCCGAGGTCTGGCCGATAGCGGCGGCGCGCATTGCCGCCTTGCAGTCGTAGCGCCCCGCCGTGCACGTCCTCTGAAAAATACCGTGCGCGGCACCTGAAAAAACACAGTGCGGCATCAAGCCGCCAACCCACCCCAAGAGGAGACACCATGCAAACCCCCCACAACAAGCGCCGCACCTTGCGCGCACTGGCGGCGTCCATCGCCCTGCTGTCCGGCGCCACCCTGTTCGCGGGCAACGCGCAAGCGGCCGGCTACCCCGAACACCCCATCAACCTGATCGTGTCGTACGGCCCCGGCGGCGGCACGGACCTGGTGGCGCGCATGATGGCGCCCTTCTTGCAAAAGTACCTGGGCAACGATGCGCGCATCGTGGTGCTGAACCGCCCCGGCGCGGGCGGCGCCATCGGCTTTACCGAACTGGCCCGCGCGCAACCGGACGGCTACACCATCGGCTTCATCAACACGCCAAATCTGCTGACCATCCCGATCGAACGCAAGTCCAACTTCACGTGGCAAAGCTACGACCTGTTGGGAAACCTGATCGATGACCCGGGTGCCTTTACGGTGCGCAACGATAACGAACTGAAGACGTTGGCCGACCTGTTGGCCTACGCCAGGAAAAACCCGGGCAAGGTCACCGTGGGCACGACCGGCACGGGGTCCGACGACCACTTGGCCATGCTGCGTTTTGAGCGCGCGTCGGGCACGAAGCTGAGCCACATTCCGTACAAGGGCGCGGGCGAAGTGCGTGGCGCGTTGGCCAGTGGCGAAATCACCATTGGCGCCATCAATGTGGGCGAGGCGTTGCAGTATCAGAAAGGCGGCACGCCGCTGCGTTTCCTGGGGCAGATGGGCAAGACGCGATCCGCCGCGCTGCCTGACGTGCCGACCTTCAAGGAACAGGGGTATGACTTTGAACTGGCGTCGCTGCGCGGCCTGGCGGCGCCTAAGGGCTTGCCGCCCGAGGTGCGGGCAAAGCTGACGGATGCCGTCAAGCGCACGGTCGATGATCCGGCGTTCCAGGCCAAGGCGAAAGAGATGTTCGCCCCCTTGCGCTACCTGCCGCCCGCGGACTACGCCGGCGAATTGACGAACGGCGAGGCGGAATTCCAGAAGCTGTGGAAGGAAGCGCCGTGGCTGGATAAGTGATGTCTTGCTTCGCCCCGACTGCTTACTTGGGCTTCACGTCCTCGCCGGGGTAGCCGTCGATGTAGGCGCGACCCGAGCAGCGCAGCATTGCCACGCAGGCCGGTGCGCCGGTCTTGGCCGAGCATGCCGTGCGAGCTTGCTCGCGCGCGGCAACGGGGTCGGGGTTCAGCGCCGTGAAGCGCGTGCCACGCCCTTCGCTGCCCTTCACCCAGGCCATGCCGACGCAGGTGTCCTTATAGGTCAGCACCTTGCGGCAGTCCTTGCATTCTTCCCACTTCAGCAGCGTCGAGACGGCATCGTCTTCTTTCGGGTAGCCGTCCGAATAGACCAGGCCGCCGTCGGCCCCTTCGGCCACGGCGCCCCAGTATTGGCGGTCATTTACCTTGGCGGACAACGCTTCCACATCGGCGGGCTTGGCGCGCTTGGCGCCTTGCAGGTCGGCGGCGCTGTAGCCCGGGCCCACACAATACGGCAGCGTCACCAGGCGGCACTTGCCGTCGGGGCTGCCCGCGGTGCAGCGGCGCATGGCTTTCTTGGCGGCTAGTTCGGACGACACGCTGTTGCCCGGAAACAGATCCTGGCGCGAGTTGCGCGCATAGGCCAGGCAGCTGTCCGAAAACCAGTTCAACTTCTTGCAGTCCTTGCCGCCCTGGCGCCGGCACTCGGCCAGCGACGAGGCCTCGGCGTCCTTTTGCGACGCTTCGGGCAGGGTCCAGTACGTTTTGTCGTGATTGCCATCGGTGGCGACGCCGCCAAACTGCTTGTCGGCGTACGCGGGGCTTGTAGCCAAACCGGCCAGCAACGCGATAGCGGCGAATGCAGCGCGGATCAATCGGTGAAAGCGGGCAGGCATCATCGTCGTGGTCAATGAAAGAAAGGAATCCGGGAGCGAAGCGGGGACGATGTTAGCAAAGAGCGGCCGGGCTCCGTCCCCCAGATTTGCCGCCTTCCAGGCATATTGAGTAACAAATTTCACATGCCGTGATGAGATTGCTGGCCCCGTTTTCCGGTAAAAATGTCGAACTTTTCTTACGCATATCGGCGCTCCGCCCCGCGCCGACGGCCAGATGCCTTGCCCGCACCCCCCGGCCGCCTGTCACGAAGAGAAACAATCAGACTGCGTTATCCCCGACTCCCCGCCGGCCGCAAACGCCGACCGGACCCTTGCCACGGAACACCGACCGCCCACCATGACGTCGCCCTTGCATTGTTCGACCCGCCGCAAAATGCTGTTGCCGGCCACCCTGATCGCCGCCGCCCTGGGCTTGTCGGGCTGCGCGCCCATGCCTGACGGCGGTAGCTCGGGTTTGCCGTCGCTAGGCAATGTGTTCAAGTCCGGCCTGTCGTTCTCGCCCAGCGTGAACGTGGCCAAGAACATGGAAGGCCGGTCCATCAACGACGCCATCGCCGCCTTGGGCGAGCCATCCAAGAAGCGCGCGGTGGGCAACACCATGGAACTGGAATGGTCCGACTACCAGGCGGCGCCCTACACCGAGTGGGTCACCACGGGCACAAGCCAGCAAGTGGTGGGCATGATTCCCGCCACCAACACCTCCGCCGCCACGCCTGTTTTTCAGACCAACAGCACGGGCCACTATCAAAACCGCACCCGCGTGTATGAATGCACCGTGCTGATGCGCATGGAAAACAGCATCATCACCAGCACCAGCGTAGACGGCAACGTGTGCCCGGAATTCATCGCGGCGCTGCGCAAGTGGTCGGGTGAAGCGGAAGCGAACAACTACGTGGTGAAGTAAGCCGCAAGCGCCTGCCCGCCTTGCCGGCGGCCGCCTGCGCCGACTCTCCCCGCAACGAGGCGCCCCGCGCCCAGCCCGCGCCATACCCAAGACTGAGTATGGCGCGCGTTTTTTTCCGCGATTAGATTTGCCGGATATGCCCGCCGCCGCGTCCGTTGCAGCGCAGCAGGCCAGTATGCCCGCGTTTGTACGAAGCAAGATCATCTAGTGGCCCCTTCGAGGAGAAGACCATGGACTGGTTCGTTTCTACGCTTAAGGCTTATCCGGAAATCGCCATATTCCTGGCGCTGGGAATCGGTTACTGGATCGGGGGAAAGAGCTTCAAGGGATTCAGCCTTGGGGCTGTGACCGCGACCTTGCTGGTCGCCATCGTCATCGGCATCCTGGGCGTGAAGATCTCGCCCAACGTCAAATCGGTGTTCTTCCTGATGTTCCTGTTCGCGGTCGGCTACGGGGTCGGCCCGCAGTTTGTGCGGGGCATCGCCAAGGACGGCCTGCCGCAGGCCATCTTCGCCGTGGTCATGGCGCTGCTTTCATTAGGCTCTGCGGCCGTCGCCGCGATCATTGCCGGATATGACCTGGGCTCGGCCGCCGGCTTGCTGGCCGGCTCGCAGACCATCTCGGCGTCGATGGGGCTGGCTACCGACGCGATCAACCGCCTGGGCCGGTCGCCTGAAGAAACCCAGGCCTTGCTGGACGCCATGCCCATTGCCTACGCGGTGACCTACATCTTCGGCACCGTGGGCTCGGCCATCATCCTGGCGCAGATCGGCCCGAAACTGTTGGGCATCGATCTGGTGGCGGCCTGTCAGGAATACGAAAAAATGCTGGGTGCGGGCAACGCCGCGCAAGGCGCCACCGAGTGGCACGAATTCGAGATGCGGGCCTATTCCGTGGCGCCCGAAAGTCCGTTCATCGGTAAATCAGTCGGTGAGCTTGAAGCCGGCACCCGCGAAGGCGTGCGCGCATTCATCGAGCGCATACGGCGTGACGGCGACATCATGGAAGTGGACCAGGCCACGCTTATCCAGGCGGGCGACGTGGTGGTCATCGGCGGCAAGCGCGATCAGATGATTCTGCGCCTGGGCCCCAGCGGGCGCGAAGTCGAAGACCCCGAGCTGCTCAACATCAAGACCGAAGGCGTGGACATCTACGTCTCGAACAAAAAGGTGGACGGCAAACGGCTGGAGGAATTGGCGCGGTGGCCGGGCGCGCGCGGCGTGTTTCTTAAAAAGATCCGGCGCGGCCCCACCGAAACGCAGATTCCCGTGTTGCCCAAAACGCAGCTCTACCGGGGCGACGTCATCACCGTGGTCGGGCGCACGCAAGACATCAATATCACCGCCAAGGAACTGGGCTATGTGGATCGGCCCACGACAGTGACGGACGTGGCGTTTGTATCGCTGGCCATCACCGCCGGCGCGTTGATTGGCGCGATCGTGATCGATGTCGGCGGCATTCCGCTGACGCTTTCCACCGCGGGTGGCGCGTTGATCGCGGGCATTGTGTTCGGCTGGTTTCGCGCCGTTCATCCCACCTTTGGACGCATACCGGAACCGACACTGTGGTTCATGAATTCGGTGGGCCTGAACGTGTTCATTGCCGTGGTCGGCATATCCGCCGGGCCGGGTTTTGTGGCGGGCCTGCAGAAACTGGGCATCAGCCTGTTCCTGTGGGGCATTTTCGCCACGGCCGTGCCGCTGGTCGTCGGCATGTTGTTGGCCAAGTTTGTGTTTCGCTTTCATCCGGCGCTGATCCTGGGCATCTGCGCCGGCGCGCGCACCACCACCGCCGCGCTCGGCATGGTGTGCGAAGCCGCCAAGAGCCAGGTCCCGGGGCTGGGCTATACGGTCACCTACGCAGTCGGCAACACCTTGCTGACCATCTGGGGAATGATCGTGATCATGCTGCTTTCCTGAAAAAGCCGCCCATCCCGACGCCCACTCTTTGTCCGCCTTCTTCGTTTTCTGCGTATTCGCGGGGCGCTTCGCGCCTTGCAACGCCAGGGGTACACCATGATGAACCGTGAAACCAACGGCAGCGATCTGGACCATCTGTTTTCGAATTCGGCCGCGCGCATGGATCGGTGGCGCGACATGAACGCCAAGGCGCAGGCCTGGGCGGCGCAAGCGCGTGGCGGCAACGGGCGCAGCGCGGCCACGGCCGTGCAAGAGGCGTTGGCCGCGTTGCGCCCGATGGAGACCTACTTTGCCTATCCCGGCGCGCAGCTGCTGCGCGCGCTGGATGAGCGCCTGGCCGAGGGCGACGCCATGGGCGCGGCGCGCCTGATACTGCGCATGAGCAACGCGATGCTGTCGGGCAGCTACCGCTATGACGCCGCGGAGTGGAACGTAGCCGAAGACGCCTCGTACGACGCCCCCGACCGCCTACCGGCGGGGCTGGGCGAGAACGGCGGGCGTCAGCCCTATTTCGAAACCCTGTTCGTGACGCCGATGTCAGCGTCGCGAACGGCGGCCATTTGCCAAGAGATTCGCCAGTTCCGTCGACCCGACGATGGCCTGATCTATGAGCCCGTTCTAGTCGGCAGCGTGGAAGACGCCCTGCTTGCCACGATCATGAACGGCAAGATCGAAGCCGTGGTGATCTACGAAGGCGTGCCTTTTGCATCCACCCACGAAGCCCCGCTGCTGCGCGATTTTCTGGCGGCCTACCAGCATCTGGATACGCAGCCGGACGACACGCGGCAAGCGGGCGTCAAGCTGGCCCGCTTCATTGCCAACATCCGGCCCGAGTTGGATATCTACCTGCTGACGGATCGCAAGGTCGAACAACTTGCCGGCGACCCGGCCGCCGACTGCATCCGCCGGGTGTTCTATGAGGCCGAAGAGCCCATGGAAGTGCACCTGAACATTCTGGAAGGCGTGCGCGACCGCCAGGCCACCCCGCATTTCGACAATCTGAAACGCTATGCGAACCGCCCCATCAGCACGTTCCACGCCCTGCCCATCGCGCGCGGCAAGTCCATCATCAAATCCAACTGGATCCGCGACTTTGGCGAGTTCTACGGGCTGAACCTGTTCCTGGCTGAAACGTCGGCGACCACCGGGGGGCTGGACAGCATGCTGGAGCCCACGGGCAACATCAAGGTGGCGCAGGAGAAGTTCGCGCGCGCCGTGGGCGCGGACCACGTGTACTTCGTGACCAACGGCACGTCGACGTCCAACAAGATGGTTTATCAGGCGGTGACCAAGCCGGGCGACATCGTCATCGTGGACCGCAACTGCCACAAGTCGCACCACTACGGCATGGTGCTGTCCGGCGCGCAACCGCTGTACGTCGAAGCCTTTCCCATGACGGAATATTCGATGTATGGGGCGGTGCCGCTGCGCACCATCAAACAGGCTTTGCTGGACCTGAAGGCCGAGGGGCGGCTGCACAAAGTCGCCATGGTGACGCTGACCAATTGCACGTTCGACGGACATATCTACAACACGCGCCGGGTCATGGCCGAATGCCTGGCCATCAAGCCGGACCTGATCTTTTTGTGGGACGAAGCCTGGTTCGGCTTTGCCCGGTGGTCGCCCTTTCTGCGCCCGCGCACGGCCATGGGCGCGGCGGCCGCCCTGCAACAATGGCGCGACGACCCGGCAGCCACAGCCGCCTGGCAGGCGCAGGTGCGAGAGCTGGGCGACGAGCTGGACCCCAAGGACCCGCGTCTGCTGGAACGCGAACTGGTGCCCAACCCGGAAACCATGCGGATACGCGTGTACGAAACGGACTCGGTACACAAATCGATGTCCAGCCTGCGGCAAGGGTCCATCGTGGCGGTCCGCGACGAAGACTACGAACATCATATTTCCGCCTTTCACGAAGCCGTGTTCATCCATGCATCGACTTCGCCCAATGCACAGATCATTGCGTCGCTGGACGTCGCTCGCCGCCAGATGGAGCTGGAAGGCTATGAACTGGTGATGCGCGCAATCGAGGTCGCGTTGGCCATCCGCCGCGAAGTCGCCAGCCATCCGCTGATTTCCCGTTACTTCAGCGTGCTGGGCGCCGACAAAATGATCCCGGACGGGTTCCGCGCATCCGGCTTTGTCGACTACCTGCAACCCGGAGCCAATTGGCTGACCGCCGTGAAAGCCTTGAAGGATGACGAATTCTGCCTGGACCCGACCCGCCTGACGCTGGTGTGCGGCACGGCGGGGTTCGACGGCACGGCGTTTAAGAATCTGCTGGCGTCCAAATACAACATCCAGTTGAACAAGACCTCGCGCAACAGCGTGCTGCTGCAAAGCAATATCAACAACACCCGCAGCGATGTCGCCGCGCTGATCAAGGTGCTGCTTGAAATTTCAGAGGAGGTCGATGCCCGCCTCGGCGCCGACAACGGGGCCGGCAGGCCGGAGTTCGACGCCCGGGTCAAAGCCCTGATGCATGACGTTCCCAGCCTGCCCAACTTCAGCCGGTTTCATGACGGCTATCGCGACAATCCCGCCAGCAGAACGGCGGAAGGCGACATGCGCACCGCGTTTTTCGCCGCCTACGACGAAGCGGAATGCGAGTACCTGCCCTTGACCAGCCCCGCCCTGGACGAGCGGCTGGCCAACGGCCCGGAGTTGGTATCCGCGAACTTCGTCATCCCGTATCCGCCGGGGTTTCCCATCATGGTGCCGGGACAGGTCATCGATTCAAGCACCATCGAGTTCATGCGCAAGCTGGATGTGAAGGAAATCCACGGCTATCACGCGGCGCGCGGTATCAAGCTGATCCGCCTGTCGGCCATCAACCCGCGCACGGGCGCAGGCCAGCGTTAAGCGGTGGTAGTGGCAACGTAGCGGACGTGGCGGGGGCAGCGCCAATGACAGTCGCAATGACAGCAGCAATGGCAGCAGCAATGACGGCAGCAATGGCAGCACCAATCGCAACCGGGCGCTTCCCCGCGCCCGCTTGTGGCACGGCGAATGGCCTCAGTTCGCCAGCTTGATCGCACCGCTGTCCAGCAGCTTCTGCCACTTGGCGCTGTCGTTTGCGATGAACTGCTGCAAGTCCGCGCGCGAGCCGCCCGCCGCGATCATGCCCGCGTTCTCGACCGCCGTCTTGAACGCGTCGGACTGCACGGTTTGCTGTAAGGCGGCGTTCAACTGATCCAGCACCGCCTTGTCGATACCGGGCGAGGCGGCCACCGAAAACCACTGACTGGCTTCGTATCCCGCAAAGCCGGATTCCGCCACGGTGGGCACATCGGGCAAGGCATCCAGCCGCGCGCGCGTGGTCACGGCGTAGGCCTTGAGCGTGCCGGCCTTGATTTGCGGCAATACCGGCGACGACCCAAGAATGGCCAGCGGAATCTGCCCGCCCGCCACATCCGACACGGCCTGGCCGCCGCCCTTGTACGGCACATGCACAATGTGCGTGCCCGCGTACTGATTCAGCAATTCGCCCGCCAGATGCTGCGATGTGCCGTTGCCGGAACTGCCGTAGCTCCACTTTTCGGGATGCCGGCGCGCATCGGCCAGCACGTCGGCCAAGCCCGGCAAGGCGCGCTGCGCCGGGCCCACGACCACCATCGGCCCCTGCGCCATCAACATCACCGGCGCCAGTTCCTTGCCGATGGCCGGCTGCGGGGTGGGATAGATCAGCGGGCCGGGCACGGTAATCAGATAGCCGTCGCCGGGTTTGCTTCGGGCCACCATCTGAAGCGCGATCGCGCCGGAAGCGCCGGGCTTGTTCTCGACCACGACCGTAAGGCCCGTGCGCTGCGTCAGGTCTTGCGCGGCCACCCGCGTCAGCACGTCTGCCGTGCCGCCGGGAACGAAGCCCACGATCCAGTTGATCTGTTTGGCCGGCCAGGGCAGCGTGGCTTGGGCGGACGCGGCCCCGGAAAAGGCAGCGGCGCCGGCCAGGCCGGCCGCCGCGATGGCGCGATGAATGATGGCGCAACGATTGACGAACTTCATGACTTCCCCTTGTGCTTGGCGCCGTCTATCGCGGGCCGTTCATTCCCCGTCAGCCCGACCGGGGGTGGTGTTGGGGTGCTGCGCGCAAGACGCGTTGAAGGCTTGCACCATCTTGAGCATCGGCCCGAGCACCCACGTATTGAAAATCAAGATATCGCTTTCTTCCTTGGGGTCTTGCTTCAGGTTGAACAGATACGGAGATTCCAGCTTGCCCTTGCCTTCGTTGACCTCGGGCTCCCAATAAAAGTGCAGCTTCCAGTCGCGCCATTTCACCGCGCGCAATTCGTTCTTGATGTAGAACAGAAAGCCTTGCCGCGCCGAGTCCGGGCGCTCGCCGGTGAAAAAATCGGTCTGGTCGATGCCGTCGATCGGCCGGTCGGTCGGCACCGTGGCCCCACCGATGCGCGACAAGGTCGTGTACAGGTCCGTCACGTGCACGATCTCGTTCGACACTTGGCCCGGCTTGACCTTGCCCGGCCAGCGGATGACGAACGGCACGCGCAGGCTGCCTTCCATGGCGGTGTGATAGGTGCCGCTCCAGGGGCCGGCGGTGCCGCGATAGGGCCGGCGATATTCCGGGCCGTTGTCGCTGCAAAAGATGAAGACGGTGTTGTCGGCCAGGCCAAGCTGGTCGGCTTCGTCCATGATCTGGCCCACGCGATGATCCATTTCCACCATGGAATCGGCGAAGTCGCCCGCGCCGGTGCGGCCCGCGAAGTCCGGGTGCGGCAGCGTGGGAAAGTGCAGGTGCACCAGCGGCAGGTACAGGAAGAATGGGCGGCCATCGCGCGCGTTGTCGCGCATGAACGCCTGCGCGTGCTGCACCAGATCCGCGTCGATGCCACGGCGGCTGTCCAGGTCATACAGCTTCACATTGCTGGACGGCTGCCCGGCGCGGCCTTCCATGATGTAGGGCAGCTCGGCCACGCTGGGATCAAAACCGATGGATGACGTGAACTGGCTTTCGTCGGTGGTGCGTGGGATGCCATACCAGTGGTCGAAGCCGCGATCCGACGGGTAGCGCCCCGGGATATCGCCCAGGTGCCATTTGCCGTAATGGGCGGTGGCATAGCCTTGGCCGGACAGTTGCTGCGCCAGCGTGATCTCGTCGCGGGTCAGCCCTTGCGGCAAGCCCGGCGGCACCGATTGCAGGCAGCCGGTGCGGATCGGGTGCCGCCCGCTCATCAACGCCGACCGCGTTGGCACGCAGTCGCTTTCAACGTTGAAGTTGTGCAGCAGCAGGCCCTGGGTGGCCAGGCGGTCGATGTTGGGTGTGGGCGCGCCACGCAGTGCACCGCCCCCGTAGCAACCCAGCTCGCCCCAACCGAGGTTGTCGGCGACGATCAAAACGATGTTGGGGCGGTTCGGCATACGCGCGGCTCTCTATGTATCGGTCTGGGGTATGTCCGGATTCTAGGGTTGGCCGCCCCGCGTAATATTCCAGAAAGTGTGTTCTGGCATTCCTGACGTTCATGAATCTATCCCTGCGTGATATCGAATATTTCCTGGCTGCCGTCGAGCACGGCCATTTGGAACGCGCGGCGGCGGCGTGCGGCGTCAGCCAGCCTGCGCTGTCCAAGTCGTTGCGGCGGCTGGAAGCCGACACCGGGCTGGCCTTGATGCAGCGGCACGGCCGGGGGTTGGCGCTTAGTTCCGAAGGCACGGTTTTCTTGCAGCACGCCAAGCGGCTGTGGGCCGAATACCGCGACGCGGTGCGCCACGCCATGGAACTGCGCGTGGGCGAAGCCGGCTTGCTGCGCGTGGGCGCCACCGGCGCCACGGTGGACAGCGTGGTCATGCCCGTCCTGAAGCGCGTGCTGCCGCGCCGGCCCGCGCTGCGCGTGCAACTGGTGCAAGGTCTGTCGGATGATCTGAACGCGCAAGTGGAAAGCGGCAAGCTGGACTTGGCCGTGACGCCGATCTACGCCGACGGCCCGCCGACCCTGCACCACGAAATCATGTTCGAAGACCCGCTGTGCGTGGCGGCAGGCAGCCGCCATCCCCTGGCCGCGAAGGCCCGCGTCCCGCTGCGCGAACTGGCGGGTCAACGCTGGATCCTGCCGCGCCCGACCTCGGTTGCACGGCAGATGTTGGACGCGCGTTTCGCGGAGGCCGGCCTGGCGTTGCCGGCGGCGGTCCTGGAAGTGGAACATTTTTCCGAGGGTTCGCTGAAGATTTTGGCGGACGCCGAGCTGCTGGCCGTCCTGCCGCAAAGCGCACTGGCCGCAAGCGCCGACGTGGTGGCGCTGCCGGTGGCGCTGGGCCCGCCGTTACGGCGCAGCATTGCCCTGATCTCACGGCGCGGCACCACCTGGTCTCCGCTGATGGAAGAATTTCGCCGGGCGGTGCTGGCGGGGGCCTGATGTAGCGGCTGGCAAGCGCATGGGCGGCGATATCGCTACAATCGCCCCGCCCCCCCTCCTTGCCTTCGGCCGTTGCGCCGCATCGCTTAGCTTCCCGCCTTGAGAATTTCATGTTTCGGCAGTTGTTGGCCCTGGTCCTTGGGCCGCTACTCGGTTTGTTCGTTGTCTGTATCGGCAACGCGTTCATTTCCTCCCTGACCTCCCTGCGCCTGGACGCAGCCGGCGAATCGGCCACCGTCATCGGCCTGGTCTCGTCGTCGTACTTCATCGGCCTGACCTTGGGCGCGATCTTCAACGACCGCCTGATCGTGCGTATCGGCCACATCCGCGCCTACAGCAGCTTTGCCTCGCTGATCGCCGTCACCGTCTTGTTGCAGGGCCTGATCTACGGCCCCACCGCCTGGTTCGTGCTGCGCCTGATCAATGGCTGGGCCTGCGTGGGCGTGTTCCTGGTGGTGGAAAGCTGGTTGCTGCTGGGCGGCGACCCCAAGATGCGCGGCCGCCTGCTGGCGCTGTACATGATTGCGCTGTATGGCTCGGGCATGCTGGGGCAGGTACAACTGGGCGCCATCACGCAGCTAGGCGACATGGCGCCCTTCATGATCGCGGGCCTGCTGGCGTCGTTGTCCGTCATGCCGATGGTGATCATTCCGCGCATCTCACCGTTGGTGGAACGCGTTGAACCGCTGATGCCGCAGCATCTGATCCGCATGACGCCGACGGGCGTGATGGGTTGCTTTGGATCCGGCGTGGCGATCGCCGCCGTGTACACGCTGCTGCCGCTATACCTGCAACGCATCGGCCTGGACGTGGCCGAGGTGGGCAAGATGATGGGCGCGGTAATCCTGGGCGCGATGGTGTTGCAATATCCCGTGGGCCGTTGGTCCGACCTGCGCGACCGCCAGGTGGTGCTGATCGCCCTGGCGGTGTTCTGCACGATTCTGAGCCTGCTGATCCTGCTGCTGCCGGCCGGGTCGCCGCTGCTGATGGTGCTGCTGTTCCTGCTGGGCGGCGGCGTGTTCGCGATCTATCCGGTAGCCGTCAGCCACGCCGCCGACCGCGCGCCCGCCGACGCGCTGGTGCGCATGATCCAGGGCCTGCTGCTGATCAATTCCCTGGGCTCCGCCCTGAGCCCGCTGGCGATCGCACAGGTCATGGACAGGTTTGGCGCCGCCGGCCTGTTCTGGTGCTTTACGGCCCTGAACCTGGGCCTGCTGGCCTTCTTTGTGTGGCGACGCGGCGAGCGCCCCGCCCCCGCCCCCGTCGCCCCCTTCGCCGCCGCCGCGCAGATGTCCCCGGCCGGCGTGGAAATGCGCGTCACCGAAGACCTGGTGCAAGGCGCGCTGGACCACGAAATGACCGAGGACCTGACCAACGTCGTCCCAGGCACCGACGCCGCCGAACCGGTGCTATCCGCCACCCCCGATCCCTACGTTGCCCCGGCTCAAGCCGCGGCGGGGAAGTTCTGAGTCAGGTGCATGTCGATATGGATGTCGGCGAACGGACAGATCACGGAACCGTCGTCGGCTTTTTCCAGCAGACCCAAGTCAACCAGCGCCTTGGTGTCCCCGTGGACACGCCGGACATCGCGCCCTAAACGCCGCGCCAGTTCGCGGATGCCGACCTGTCCCGCGCCCAGCATTTCCCTGACGATATTCCAACGCAACTCCGTAAGTTGGCCGAAAAATGCCGCTGGCGATTCGAAGTTGAGCCGTTCGCCCTGGTAGCCCCCGGCCGCCAGACCCTGCTTGGCACGGCGCCCCGCATCTGCCAGAAACGCCCGCCAATCCTGGTCGATCGTGATGGTTAAAGTCCGGTCCATTGTCATTCCCTCCATTTCTCGACTTCCTTAGAAAAGTCTTCCAGCAACTGCTCGATGGTCGTAAACCGATAGGCAGGCTCCAGGTCTCCGACATGCTTGTGATCGCCTTTGCCACGCTCGTCGTCAAAACCGACGACGCGTTTCCTTCGCGGATATAGGCAAGGCGATACTTGCCGTGTGTCGTGGGCGGGACGGGGTCGGGCACCTTCCAAATAACGATCTGCAAGATCCCAAAGTCTTCATCAATGCTCTTGTCGCTGATGATGAGTTGAGCTTTCATAAGGCATACCGGCCCGTCGTGTTGGCAATTCAGACAACATACCCGCCGTTGGCTACTTTGCCAACAGATGCCCGACCGAGTTGTAACTTATAAGAAATACCTGAAATATCGTGAAGCCTAGGGGTAAACGCGTGCCCTTATACTCGCCAGCGCACGCGGTGGGGCATGGGGGTTTCCGGCTTGCCGCGTGGGTAACCCGTCTGCCCATCCCGCCTTTGCATTCCAAGAACACAAAAGGAAAGCGCGACCTTTATGACACCCTCTTCGAAGGCCAATTTGCCCGTTCGCGGCATCCTGGCAAGCCTGCTTGCCGCCGCCAGCGTGGCCTTGGCGGCGTCGCCCGCCTTGGCCGCGAACGACGCGCCCGCCCCGATATCCGAAGCCGCCGCGGCCAAGGTGGCGCCGCCGGATGTGCCCACGATGCTCTACGCCATCTACGACGTTGACGGCAAGGGTGAGACGACTTACGAAGTGGCCAACGGCAGCGTCGCGACCTATTGGTTCGGGCACGCCTTCGAATCCGAGGGTACGCATTACTACACCGGCTTTGCGTGGGACACGGCGGACCGTTACGGCAAGCCGGGCGAAGACGATGTCGGCCCGGGCACCCGGGTCAACCTGACCGAAGTGACATTCGTACTGACAGACCCCGCCGCTGAACGCCCGTGGAAGTTTCGCGGCATGGAGCCCACCATCGGTGAATTCGGCGCGTACGAGCGCGGTGAAGACGTGGACACGCGCCGCAAGCCGCTGGAATTCCGCACGCCCGCCGGCAGGCTGCTGCTGGCCGTGCCCACCACCAGTTTCGACAATGGCATCACCAGCACCGGCTACGCGCTGCTGGTCTTCAACCCCCAGCGGCTCAAGGAAGACGTGGACGGCCACGTCTGGACCTACGTGGGCAGCTTGCTGACCGGCGAGGACAACAGCGCGGCCTGCGCCGACGGCGACGTCATGCCGTGCACGTCCAGCAAGGGCGAGCTGGTGTTCTCCAACGATGGCAAGCAGGACATGCCCACCGTTACCGTCAGACCCAGCGGCACCACGATTTCGGGCCCGAACAAGACCCGGCAGCTGGGCGCGTCCGACATCACGGCCTATGTCTTCAACCCGGCCACCAAGGCGTACGTCGTCAAGTAAGGGCGCCCCCCTGCGCCCCGGGCAACCCCGCCGCAATACAGCTGCAATACAGCTTTCGTACAGGTGGTATTAAGCCCGCCTGCCTACAATTTCCGCATGGAATTTATTCCGCTTTTCGGGTTGGATGTTCATGCGGTTTTTGCAGCAGGCTTTGGTTTCCCAGCAGCGGGGCGGAATACGCATTGAATCCCCGGATTTTCACCACGCAGGAACAGCGCTGCATGAGCTGACGCAGTTCCTGACGCAAGCGGGCCTGCGCCATGCAGCGAACTGTGCGGGTTTGACCGGCGCCTGGCCCGGCGCCCACGCCTGGTTGCACCATGCCTTTGCCCGGGCATACGCCCCGAACGACGACACCACGCAGTTCGCGCGGCAGTTGGGCCTGCGCACCGAGACCCACGACGCCGACCTGGACTGCGAAATCCTGCTGGCCATGCTGGCCAGCCCGGTGGCGTTCACCTTTCCCGATGTGGCCGAATTGCAGTCGGCGGTGCGCATCCGCCGCTACATCGTGCAGGCCGCGCGCAAGACCGCGCTGGCCTTCGATACCGAGCATGCCGAGCGCCCGGACGATTACTGGACCTACGATGAAGCGCGCGGCTTTACCGTGCTGCCCGGGCGATCCTTGATCCAAGGCCTGCTGAAGGCTACACAGCCGGATGCGTCGGGTCAGCGGTACGCGTTTTCCTGCTATCGCGCGACGGAATACGTGACCGTGCTGGGCATTGCGCAGGAGCTACAGCAGGCCAACCCTGAACTTGGGCGCCGGCTTCAGCGCCAATGGGAAACGCGCGCCGTCATGTCGGGGCGCTTTCATGAGGCGTTCCTGCACGAGTACGGGTCGATGGACGCGCCGCTGCCGCAACGCTTCTATGTTCCCGGCGACCGCCTGTGGTTCCGCAACCCCGACGCGGCATCGTCCGACGTGGAAGGCTTTGAAGGGTCGTGGGTGTTTTATCTGGGCAACGGCCTGTTCAACAATTTCTGGGAACGCGGCCGCCCCTACACCCTGACCTCCAAGTGCGTGGAGATTTTTCACTGGCGTCACGGCCTGTTCCGTGATGAGGCCGGCACCCCCCGCATGGACGAAGAGATCGTACGCGACCGAGTCCGGCAGACCCTGGCGGACCCCGCCGCCACCGCCGCCGTCATGTCGCGCATGGCGCGCATCCGCGACCCGCAAGGCGTGTATGCCGACGGCGGCTGCATTGATGCAACGCGCGAGCGGGTGCGCTGGGTGCGGCCGGGCCATAGCGACATCGCGCTGCCGGAATGCCCCGGCCCCGACACCTCCTGGGCCATCGCCGCCTGAAGGCCCTGGTCGGATCCAAACGGCGCGTGCAACAATCGCGCGATGAATCTTTTCCTGCTCGGTTTTCCGGCCGTAATGACGGCGGCCATCCTCGTTTATCGGGTCGCGCGCCCGCGTCCGGCCGAGGCGTATCGCGTGCTTGGATTACGCGTGTTGACCGGTGCGGTGCTGTATGCCGCGATCGGGCCGCTGATTGGCTTGGCCGTCGTGCCGCTGGTCGTCAAAATTCCGGACAGCCTGCAAAATCTGGAAGGCGTTCAAGCGGCGTATTTGTTGGGCGGCCTGCCCGCCCTGTGTTGCGGCATGACGGCGGGCGCGCTGAAACGGTCAGCGCCCAGCTGGCCGGTGTTCGCGGCCGTATGCGGCGCCGGCGCGCTGTACGGCTTCGTGTTCATGTTGCAGCTTACCGGCGTGGACCGGCTGCGTTCCATCGGTGATTCCTTGCAGATCGGCGCCCTGCCCGGCCTGGTGGCGGCCGTTGTGGGTTCCGTTCTGTTTTTAGGCGTGCGCCCGAAAAAAGCACCGGCCACAAACTGAAAGCCTGGAAAAACCAAAGAGACTTCGTTATTCTGCATTCGCGGATTTCACTAATCCGCCCGCACCGTCGTTCAGCAGAACGGCGGCGCACCCGAATCCTGCGGCAGCAGACCAGGACTGTCCAACGACATGGCGACACAAAGGAAAGTGAGCTTGCTGGCGGTCTTGATTGCGCTGGCCGTGCTCAGCGTAGCGGTGGGCTTCGCCAACGCGTTGGTCGCCGGTTATCAGGTCCAGAAGGCGCAAGCCGTGCGCAACGCGCTGGAATCGAACCGGGCGTACGCCCAGAAACTTTCCGAAGTCATCACCCTGTACCTTGCCGCCGTCCACCGCCAGCTGGACGTGGGCGCCGACGCGTTTACCGCCGGCGACCTGTCCGGGGCGGCCCGGCAAACCGAACTTGCCCGCCTGGCCTCAAGAATCGAAGGGGTTTCCACCATACTGCTGGCCGACGCGCAGGGCACGGTTACGGCGCGCGGCGCCAACAGCCCCAACGCGCTGGCCGCCATCCATAGCCTGGACGATCTGCGCGTTACGGAACGTCGCATCGGGGAATGGGTCCGGCCCTGCTGCCAGCCCGACGGCGGGCACGCGACGCTGACGCTGGTGAATCCCCTTCCCGATGGTGGCGCGCTTGCGGCCGTGGTGATCCTGGAACGCGGCAGCCAGATCGACAAGCTAATCGGCCAGCATCCATACGACGACGGCACACAGGTGTATCTGGTGAACAGCGCGGGCCAGGCGCTTTACAGCCGCGACGCCAACACGCCGCTGGCCATCGTGCCCGGCAATACGCCCGCCGGCACGCCGACCATGACGGCGCCCGGCTCGGCCCAGGTGACAGACGCGGACGGCCATGTCCTGTTGACCGGCTATGCGCCTCTGGGCAAAGGCAAATGGGCGGTGGTCGTGCAGCGGCCGTTGGACCACGCGCTGTCGCCATTGAAGGCGCTGCTCTACGAATCGTTGCGGCTGGCCATCCCGACCGTGTTGCTGACCCTGATCGCGGTCAGCGCCCTGGCCTACGCCATCGCCCGCCCGCTGACTCGCCTGACCCGCGCGCTGGCCACCCCCGTCGCGGCCGACTCCCCGGGGCTGACGTCCAACGGGCCACGCGCCTGGTACGCCGAGGCGGATGCCTTGCGCACCGCGCTGGCGGACAGGCTGGCGCAGCACCGGCACGAAGTGGGCAGGCTGAATACCGAATCGCTGACGGACCCGATGACGGGTCTGATGAACCGCCGCGCCATGCGGTTGCGGCTGGATGAACGGGTGGCCGCCGGCACCGCTTTCGCGATCATTGCGCTGGACGTCGATCATTTCAAGCAGATCAACGACACCCACGGCCACCCCACTGGCGACCGGGTCCTGATCGCGCTGGCGCGCACCTTGAGCGCCAGCGTGCGCCAGCAAGACCGGCCGTTTCGGGTGGGCGGCGAGGAATTCGTGGTGATCGTTCCGGACGCCACCGAGGCCGTGGCCCTGGCCGCGGCCGAGCGCATCCGCGCCGGCGTTGCGCGCACCGACATGCCGCCCGGCGTGGGCCAGGTGACGGTGTCCGTGGGGCTGGCCTTGTGGCCGCAAGACGCGCCATCGGCCCAAGCCGCCGTTACCTGCGCCGACCAGGCTTTGTACGCGTCCAAACAAAACGGGCGCAACCGCGTTACCCGATGGAATACCCGGCACGTCCAGACAACCAACCCCGAAGGCAAGGTGGCAACGTGAGCTATTCATTGATTCTTGCATTGTGTGCAGCCGTATTTTTCTTTCTTCTGCTTGGCGCGATCCGCGTCGGCCGCTACCTGGGCCATCGGCACGACATGGACGAGAAAAGCCGTGCCGGGTCGGCGGCGATCGAAGCGTCGGTATTCGCGCTGCTGGGCTTGCTGATCGCCTTCACGTTTTCGGGCGCGGCCCAGCGCATGGCCGATCGCCGCAACCTGCTGGTGCAAGAGGTCAACGCCATCGGCACCGCCTGGCTGCGCATCGACATGCTGAACGCGCCCGACCAGCCGCCGCTGCGCGACCAGTTTCGCCGCTATGTGGACGAGCGCATCAACTACTACCGGCACGTGGCCGACCTGAATCAGCGCGACGCCATCGCGGCCAAGGCGTCCGCCTTGCAGAACGAAATATGGAAGACGTCGATGTCGGCCGCCAGGAACGCGGTGCCGCCGTTCGCGGCGTCGTACATCGGCGCGGTCAACGACATGTTCGACGTGTCCACCGCGCAAACGGTGGCGCAAAAGGTGCATCCGCCCGCGATGACGTATGTGTTCCTGGGGTTCCTGGCACTGGTGTGCGCCTGCCTGATCGGTCTGAACCTGGCCACCGCGCATCGCGACACGCTGCTGCACCAGATCATCTATGCGCTGGTCATGACGGCGGCGCTGTACATCATTGTCGACTTTGAATTTCCGCGCATCGGCGTGATACGCATCGACCAAAGCGACGTTCTGTTGATGGCGCAGCGCCAGGCGATGGGCGGCGAGCCATCCGGAGCGCGCCCGTGATTCGCGCGACCGTCATTCGCGCGCCCAAGATTCGCGCGCCGCGCTTGCGTGCCGGCGTGTCGGCCTGCGTCGTTGCGGCGGCCAGCTGCGGGGCCGCGCCGGACGCCGCCGCGCAAACACTGCGCCTGAGCCAGGACGACCTGCAAAAACGCGCCAACGGGGTGCTGGCCCTGATGTCGTTTTCCATCGTGCCCGACATCACCACCAGTTCGCTGTCTATTGGCAGCAAAGGCGGCTCGACGTCCGGGTCCACCGAATTCTTCATGACGCAGCTGGGTGGCGGCGACACCATTTCCGATTCCGTGCCGATCTATCTGGAAGGCGTGCTGGCCGGCAGCCGCTACGACCCCACCTTTGTGGCCACCCAGGGCACCGAAACGCGCAATATCCCCACCAAATGGAACAGCCTGTCGGCCACCGGCGGCATCGGTTGGGACTTCAAGCTGACCGATGAGCTGAAGCTGCGGCCGATCTTCAACATCGCGCTGGGCAACGTCACCAGCGACCTGCGCGCGGCAAGCTGGTACGTGGGCCGCCAGACGGACAAGGACGTCACCTTCCTGGATCGCGGATCGCTGAACGCCTACGGCCTGGGCGGATCCTTGATGCTGGACTACGAACATTACCGGCCGGGCTACGAAGTGGACGTGGAGTTGCGCTATTCGGACATCCGCCTGAAGAGCTTTGCCAGTTCGGCCGCCGTCCAAGGCAACGCCATCGCGCAATCCGCCAACCTGTGGGCGCGCTACCGGGCGCCCACGGGCCTCACCATGCTGCAACGCCCGCTGCGCTATGTGCTGGAGCTGACGCACTCGGAATTCCTGGGCGACCAGCGCGGGGTGCTGGGGTTTGACCGGCTGACGTCGGTGGGCGCCGGGCTGGAGCTGGACTCCAGCGCGTACGACGTCATCATCACCCGCACCCGTCTGGTAGGCCGTTATGTGTTCGGCACCAACGTGTCGGGGTTCTCCGTCGGGCTGGCGGTCAGCTTCTGACGCGCGCAAGGCGGCTACGCAGCCGCCACGCTATCCAGGGCCAACGACTGCGCCAATTCAAGCGCATGCGCCAGGAACTCCGACCCGTCGTCCTTGCGATAGCTGGCGATCACGGGCGACACAAAGCCATCGCCCTCGATGCGCACGTGCACCACGTCCTGACGCTGCAAACGCTGAACCGACGCCGGCACCACGGACACGCCCAGGCCCGCCGCCACCAGGCCGATCGCCGTCTGCAATTCGTTGGCCTCTTGCACGACTTGCAGCGCGTGGCCGCCCGCGCGAAACAGGCCCAGCACGTGATCGGCGAAGTTGGGGCGTGGGCGCGCGGGATACAGCACGAAGGGCTCTTGCGCCAGGCGGTCAACGGATACGCTGGTCAGGCCGGCCAGCGGGTGATGCAAGGGCACGGCGGCCATCAGCGGTTCGGTCATCAGCACCCGGCGTTCGATGGCCGGGTCGTCCAGCAGGATGCGGCCGATGCCCAGGTCGATCCGCCCCGCCTTCAGCGCTTCGATCTGCGGCAGGCTGGTCATCTCGGTCAGGCCCACTTCCACTTGGGGGTCGGCGCTGCGCAACTGGCGGATCAGTTCCGGCACAAAGCCATACAGCGTCGACGGCACAAACCCGATGCCGAACCAGCGGCGCTGGGTCTGGCCCAGGCGGCGCGTGCCTTCCAGCACTTCTTCCAGGCGCGCCGTCAACAGCCGTGACTGTTCCAGCAAGAACCGGCCGGCTTCGGTCAAGCGCAGCGCGCGCGTGGTGCGTTCGAACAGCACCACGCCCAGCTCGTCTTCAAACTGGCGGATCTGCCGACTAAGGGGCGGTTGGGCGATATGCAATCGCGCGGCGGCGCGCGTGAAGCTGCCCTCTTCGGCCACGGCCTGGAAATAACGCAAGTGCCTGAGCTGCATGGGACACCTAGACTGGAAAGGTATGAATGGAAACCCATATAGTCTTGGACGCCAAGGAAAAGCACAAGCCATACTGCGCAAATTGCTGGCCCTTCGGCTGGAAAAGTATGAATCCAGCACACGGGGCATTGCCCCACACGAAACCAAAGCCGCGCCACCGGACAAGAGCGCGTCCTGAATAAACCAAGCATCACGGAGACAACCATGCGCCTGCGCCATGTGATCAAACCCTTAGCCCGCGCCGTCGTGGCCCTGTCGCTGATGGGCGGCGCGTCCGCCGCGCTGGCTGACAGCTACCCCGACCATCCCATCAAGTGGGTGGTGCCGTTCCCGCCCGGCGGCGCCATGGACAGCATCGCGCGCACGCTGGGCGAATCGATGAGCAAGCAGCTCAATACCTCGGTCATCGTGGAAAACCGCGCGGGCGCGGGCGGCAACATCGGTGCGGCCGGCGTGGCGCGCGCCAAACCGGACGGTTACACGATCCTGATCGTGGCCAACGGCATGGCGGTCAACCCCGCGCTGTACGCGGACCTGAACTACGACCCCATCAAGGACTTTGCGCCGATCTCGTTGCTGGCGGTCGTGCCCAACGTGTTGGTGACCAACCCGGCGCGCACGGGCGCGACCAGCGTGCAGGACGTCATCACGAAAGCCCGCGCGCAGCCCAACCACTACACCTACGCCTCGGCGGGGGTCGGCACATCGATTCACCTGGCGGGGGAACTGTTCGTGTCGATGACCGGCGTGGACATGCTGCACGTGCCGTACAAGGGCAGCGGCCCCGCCGTTGCCGACTTGCTGGGCGGCCAGGTGGACTATATGTTCGACAGCATCACGTCGGCCAAGCCGCACATTGCCAGCGGCAAGCTGCGCGCGCTGGGCGTCACGACCGCCAAGCGCTCGGCCGCCCTGCCCGATGTGCCCACGCTGCAAGAGGCGGGCGTGGCGGGCTATGAACTGATGCCGTGGTTTGCGGCTTTTGCGCCGGCCGGCACCACGCCCGAGGTGGTGGCGAAATTGAACGAAGCCATGCGCCACGCGCTGGCTGAACCGAAGGTGAAGGCGACCCTGGATTCCATCGGCGCGGAGTCGATCGGCAGCACCCCGGACGCGTTGCGCGACCACCTGGCCAAGGAAACGGCGCAGTGGAAGACGTTGGTGAAGGAACGCAATATCAAGATCAACTGAACGGGGCCGCGTCCCGCCCAAAACAAAACGCCCACGCCGCTTGTCGCGTCCGTGGGCGTTTTGCCATCCGAGCAAATGGCTTATTCCACCGTCGCTCCGGATTTTTTCACCACTTCCGCCCAGCGCGGAATCTCGGTGGCCATCAAGGCGCGCAGCTGGTCAGGCGTGCTGCCGACCAGTTCCATGCCCATGGTCTTGCCCAGCTTTTCCTGCACGTCGGGCTCTTTCAGGATGATGGCAATCTCGGCCGCCAGCTTGTCCAGGATCGGCTTGGGCGTGCCCTTGGGCGCGTAGACCGCCTGCCAGGACGCCATCTGGAAGCCCGGCACGCCGGCTTCCTGCATGGTTGGCACGTTGGGCGCCAGCGAAATGCGGTCCTTGGTGGTGACGGCCAGCAGCTTGAGCTTGCCCGTTTGCAAGAGCGGCAGCGCGGCGGTCATCTGGTCGAACATGAAGGTCACGGCGCCCGACGACACATCGACCATGGCCGGCGGCGTGCCCTTGTACGGCACGTGCGTCAGCGGCACGCCGATCATGCTGGAAAACAATTCGCCCGCCAGGTGGGTGGACGTGCCCGCGCCGGACGAGGCGAACGTGCGCTTGGCGGGGTCGCGCTTGAGCAGCGCGATCAAATCGGCCACCGAATTCACGCCCAGGTTCGGGTCCACCAGCAACACGTTGGGCAGGTACGCGATCAGCGAAACGGGTTCGAAATCCTTGACCGGGTCGTACTTCAAGTTCTTGTACAGGCTGGCGTTGATGGCGTGCGTGCTGATGGTGCCGCCGAACAAGGTGTAGCCGTCGGGCGCCGCCTTGGCCACATATGTGGCGCCGATGCCGCCGGCCGCGCCGGGTTTGTTTTCGACGATCACGTTCTGGTGCAGGCGGTCGCCCAGCTTCTGGGCCAGCACGCGGCCGACCACGTCGGTGGACCCGCCCACGGTGAAGGGCACCACATAGGAAATCGGCTTTTGCGCGGGCCAGTCGGCGGCGCTTGCCGGTGCGGCCAGCGTGCCGAGGACGGCGCCCGCCAGCAGCGCGGCCAACGCACTGCGTCGTTGCATGTTCATGGTTTGTCTCCTGCCTTGACTTATTGCTTATAGGTATGGGGTCGCCGGCCGCGTGGCCGGCGGCAAGGCTCGGTGGCCTTGACTTGATGGTTCGGCTTGTCGGCCTGTCGCGTTACCGACCCTGCTCTTTGCGCCACGCGGCGAATTTGTCTTTCGTGCCCGGGTCGGTGGGCGGGTACAGGCCCAGGATGGACGCGCCCTGTTGCACCTGGCTGGTTACGAAGTCTTCGAACGCGGTCATTTCCACGGCTTCAATCGAGATTTCATCGGCCAGATGCGCGGGGATCACCACCACGCCCTCGCGGTCGCCCACGACGATATCGCCCGGCCACACAGCCACGTCGCCACAACCGATGGGCGCGTTGATGTCCAGCGCCTGGTGCAAGGTCAGGTTGGTGGGTGCCGAGGGGCGCTGGTGATACGCGGCAAAGCCCAGCTCGGCGATCTCCGGTGAATCCCGAAAGCCGCCGTCGGTCACCACGCCGGCCACGCCGCGCTTCATCAGCCGCGTCACCAGGATGGAGCCGGCGGACGCGGCGCGCGCGTCCTTGCGGCTGTCCATGACCAGCACCGCGCCTTCCGGGCAGGTCTCAACGGCCACGCGCTGCGGGTGCGAGCGGTCTTCGAACACCTTGATGGTGTTCAGGTCTTCACGGGCCGGGATGTAGCGCAGCGTGAACGCCGGGCCGACCATGTTGGGCAGGTTGGCGTTCAGCGGACGCACATCCTGGATGAACTGGTTGCGCAGGCCGCGCTTGAACAGCGCCGTGCACAAGGTGGCCGTGCTGATGCCGGACAGGCGGGCACGGGTTTCGGGATTCATTTGGGACACGATGGCTCCGGGTCAAAATGCGGACAACAAAAAACGAAGACGAAAAGGCGTGGCGGAACAAGGCACTACGCGGCGGGCAAAGGCCCGCCGTTGCGCTTAGAAGATTTCGGGTTCGGGCACGGGTGCGCCGAACTCGGTTTCCAGGAAATCAAAATCGCAGCCGTCGTTGGCTTGCAGGATGTGCTTGGAATACATCCAGCCGTAGCCGCGTTCATAGCGCTTGGGCGGCGGCGTCCAGGCGGCGCGGCGCGCGGCCAATTCTTCGTCGCTGATGTTCAGGTGGATGCTGCGCGCCGGCACGTCGACGGTGATCAGGTCACCCGTCTTGACGAACGCCAGCGGGCCGCCCACGTAGGACTCGGGCGCCGCGTGCAGGATGCAGGCGCCGTAGCTCGTGCCGCTCATGCGAGCGTCCGACAGGCGCAGCATGTCGCGCACGCCCTGCTTGACCAGCTTGGTCGGGATCGGCAGCATGCCCCATTCCGGCATGCCCGGGCCGCCTTGCGGGCCGGCGTTGCGCAGGATCATGATGTGTTCGGGCGTGACGTCCAGGTTCTCGTCATCGACCGCCGCCTTCATGCTGGGGTAGTCGTCGAACACCAGCGCGGGGCCGGTGTGCTGCAAGAACTGCGGGGCGCAGGCGCTGGGCTTGATGACGCAGCCGTCCGGCGCGATGTTGCCGCGCAAGACCGCCAGCGCGCCTTCGTCGTAGATAGCGGTGTCCAGCTTGCGGATCACGTCGTCGTTGTAGACCTCGGCGCCCGCGATGTTCTCGCCCAGCGTCTTGCCCGTGACCGTCATGGCCGACAGGTCCAGGTGCCCTTCCAGGCGCGTCATCAACGCGGGCAGGCCGCCGGCGTAATAAAAGTCTTCCATCAGGTAGGTGTCGCCGCTGGGCCGGATGTTGGCGATGACGGGCACCTTGCGGCTGGCGGCGTCAAAGTCTTCCAGCCCGACGGCGTGGCCCGCGCGCCGCGACATGGCCACCAGGTGGATGATGGCGTTGGTCGAGCAGCCCATGGCCATGGCCACGTTGATGGCGTTCTTGAACGAGGCCATGTTCAGGATGCGCTGCGGGGTCAGGTCGTCCCACACCATCTCGACCACGCGGCGGCCGCATTCGGACGACATGCGCATGTGGTTGACGTCGGCCGCCGGAATCGACGAGGCGCCGGGCAGCGTCATGCCGATGGCTTCCGCAATGGCCGTCATGGTGCTGGCCGTGCCCATCGTCATGCAGGTGCCGTAGCTGCGCGCGATGCCGCCTTCCACCTCGGTCCATTGTTCTTGCGTGATCTTACCGGCGCGGCGTTCGTCCCAGAGCTTCCAGGCGTCCGAGCCCGAGCCCAGGATCTTGCCCTTCCAGTTGCCGCGCAGCATGGGGCCGGCGGGCACGTACACACACGGCAGACCGGCGCTAATGGCGCCCATCAACAGGCCCGGGGTGGTCTTGTCGCAGCCGCCCATCAGCACCGCGCCATCGACCGGGTGGCTGCGCAGCAGCTCTTCGGTTTCCATGGCCAGGAAGTTGCGATACAGCATGGTGGTGGGTTTGACGAACGATTCCGACACCGAAATCGCCGGCAGCTCGACCGGAAAGCCGCCCGCCTGGAACACGCCGCGCTTGACGTCTTCGACGCGCTGCTTGAAGTGGCTGTGACAGGGGTTCAGGTCCGACCAGGTGTTGATGATGGCAATGATGGGCCGGCCGACCCAGTCATCGGGGCCGTAGCCCATCTGCATCATGCGTGAACGGTGGCCGAACGAACGCAGGTCGTCCTTGGCCATCCAGGCGGCGCTGCGCAGACTTTCGTAGGTACGTTTCATGGGCGAATAAAAGAAAGGCGTGGTGGGGATGGGGCCATTTAAACACTAATACATTAGTGCGTCAGCTAGGTGGAAACCCGCTACACTGCGGGCTTTACCCCGTACCCCGCCAGATCCGCGATGCAAACCCCCAAGCTAAGACTGGACCGTTCGCGCCACGCGGCGCCCCAGGTCTTCGAACATCTACGCGAACAGATCGTGTCGCTGGAACTCGCCCCCGGCGCGCCCCTGTCCCGCGTGACGCTGGCGGAAACGTATGGCCTGAGCCAGACGCCGATTCGCGACGCGCTGATGCGGCTGGCCGAAGAAGCGCTGGTGGAAATCTATCCGCAGCACACCACGGTGGTCAGCCGCATCGATATTCCGGCTGCCCGCCAGGCGCATTTTCTACGCCAGTCGCTGGAGCTTGAAATCGTGTACTTGCTGGCGCAGCGGCCCGACCCCATCCTGCACCAGCGCCTGCAAGCCAGCATCGACTTGCAGCACGCCAGCCACGCCAGCGGGCAATACCAGCAATTCATCAACGCCGATCAGGCGTTTCACCGCGACATGCATACGGCCGCGGGCGTGCACAACCTGTGGGAACTGGAACAGCGCTACAGCGGGCACCTGGACCGTCTGCGCCGCCTGCACCTGCCCGAGGCGGGCAAGGCGGAACGCATCATGGACGACCATCAACGCCTGCTGGACGCCATCGTGGCGCAGGACCCGGCCGGCGCGCAGCGCGTGCTGCGCGAGCATCTGTCCGGCACGCTGAGTCAGGTGGCCGAGATATGCAAGCGGTATCCGGAATACGTGCTGGAGCAATAACGACACGGGCGCAAGGCGGTAGCGCAGCGGCGCCGGTGCCGCGGCCCGATTGCCAACGCGGCGGGGCCGGCGCCTAGTCCAGCGGATACCGCCGGATCACCGTCTTGCCGTCGCGCTCGGCCAGTGACAACAGGCCGTCGCCGGACAAGTCCAGCCCGATCAGACCGGTTTCCACGTCCTGCGGCATTTGAAACGGGCGCCAGGTCTTGCCTTGGTCGCGCGTGTAGAAATACGTCTTGGTGTATTCGTTGAACGACAGCAAATGGTCGGCGTAGGTCTTGATGACCCAGGCGTTGGGGCCGAACCAGGCGTCGCCGATCCAGCTTGGCGTGCCTTGCACGCTGGGCGATTCGGCCCGGCGCCGCCATGACCGGTCGGCTTTGTCCAGTTCATAAATGGCGTCGCCCTGGGTTTCAAACACGGCCTGGTCGCGCGTGTAGAGGTCGTCCGGGGCTGGCGCGGGCACGGGCGGTACGCCCTGCGTGACGCGAAAGCCGGGCGGCGCGCCGTCCTGGAATTCCACTTCAAAGCGCCGCGTTTCCAGCACTTCATTGCTGTTGGACGCGTTCAGGCTGACCCGCGTGCGCCAACTCCAGCCCACGGCGTGCTTATCGTCCAGCGGATAAAGGGACCAGTCATAAGCCAGTTGGTCGTCCGCGCGCGGGTTGCCGGGGCGTTCGGCCGCTTCGCGAAAGGCGCGATCAAACGCGCTGGCGTCGGGCCAGACTTGTTCGTCCAGCCGCGTGGCTGCCCAGTGGCGGGCGCCGTCTTCGCTGACCAGCAGGCGCTGCCCGGACTCGTGGCGTTCCAGCGCGATGACGCGCTGGCTGGTCAGGAATACGGTGTACTGCCGGCTGCCGCCCAGAATGATGTCGGGTGCGTATGTCCAGCTCTTGCCCAGATCATCTGAACGCAGCGTGTCCCAACCGGCCGGGGGGTCGCCCCGCCCGGTCAAAGCCGGCGCGGCGGTGACCAGATACAGCGTGCCGCCACCCGGCGCCCCGATCACGCTGACGCCGGTATCCCCGCGAACCGACCCCAGCAGCTCGAACACGCCGGTGCCCTGCCCGCCATAGATCAGATTACGCGTGTCGGCCAACTGCCACGGCGGCGGCTGGCGCGCGTCGTAGCCGGGCAGTTGCGCGTCCAGCAGCGGCGCGCGTTCCAGGCTGGCAAGGTCTTTGGCGCCGACCAGGCGCTGGCCAATCAATAGTTGGCGTTCACCGAACCGTTGCAGCGTCACGCGCGAGGACGCGGCTAGCGGCAAGCCGTTCAACTCGCCGATGACTTCGCTGCGGGTCAGCGGCTGGCCCATCGGCACCAGCTGATAGATGCCATAGCCCAGGACCGCCGCGACGGCGATCGCGGCGCCGCCGGCAAGCAGTCTAAGGTTCATGGCGACAACACATACTGGGGATGAAGACCAACCATTTGGTCAGGGGTATTTAGAGAATGGGCGAAACTATAGCGCGTTGCGCAACGTTCTCTATACTGGCGTGACATACTCTTACGCCGCACCGGCCATACACGGAACCCGCACATGATTGCAAGGCTTGCCCCGTTTACCCTCGCGCTGCTTGTTTTCGGGGCAGCGGCCTGGGGGCAGCCCGCACAGGCCCTCGCGCCCGATGTCTGCGCGGCGGTGACGGTACGCGAAGGCGATCCCATCCCCGCCGACGCCTGCGCCGTCAACATCGTGCCGCGCGACCTGGGCGTATCCGGCATGACCTTTGGCGGCGACCCGGTCTGGACGCCGCTGGATCCGCAAGCCATGCCCGGTGTGTTCTACGACAGCGCATCCATCGCGCCCATGTCCGACCGGCCGGTGGTGATGGCGGTGACCGTGGCCTGGTTCTACGCGCAGCCGCGCGTGTCGGAGACCAACGGCCAGCCGTACGCGTCGGTCTCGCAACCCATCATCTTGAATTGCAGCGCCAACACCTACACCGTGACGCAGACCCAGCATTACGCCGGCAACAACGCCACCGGCGCGCTGGTGGAATCGATACCCGTGGCGGGCATCCACAATGCACCGGTCGCGCGCGACCCGGTGCAACGCAAGCTGCGCGGCGTGGTCTGCCCGACGCCGGGCAAGAACGCGCGCAAGTGACGGGCGCCGAGCGCCGAACTTGCCGCGCAGCGGCATCACGAACTTCGCTCTGCTCGCGCCCTATCTGCGCCCTACCTGCGCCCGGCTTGCGCCCTACCTGCGCCCGGCTTGCGCCCTACCTGCGCCCTACCTGCGCCCTACCTGCGCCCTACCTGCGCCCTACCTGCGCCCGGCTTGCGCCCTTCCTGCGCCCGGCTTGCGCCCTAGCCGGCCCTAGCCGCGCCAGTAGCGATACAAGCCGCGCGCCGCCGCGTCCAGCAGAAAACCCAGCACGCCTATCATCAGCACCATCGCCATCAGCTCGGAATAGGCCAGCCGGTCACGCGTGTCCAGGATGAAATACCCCATCCCCGCCGACACGCCCAGCATCTCGCACGGCACCAGCACGATCCACAAAATGCCGATGGCCAGGCGCACGCCCGTCAGGATGTGGCCCAGCACGCCCGGCAGGATCACGCTGCGCAAGGTCTCCCAACGCGTGGCCGCCACGCTTTGCGCCAGCTGTAACCAGCGCGGGTCCAACTGCTGCACGCCGGCCGCCGTGTTCAGCACGATGGGCCAGACGGCAGCGAAGGTCAGCAGGAAATACACCGGATCGTCGCCCACGCCGAACACCATCACGGCAATCGGCATCCACGACAAGGGCGAGATCATCCGCAAGAACTGCATGGCGGGCGACACCGTGGCTTCCAGGCGGCGCCAACTGCCGATTGCCAGGCCCAGCGGCACGCCGATGGCCAGCGCAAACCCCAGGCCCACGCCGATGCGCCGCAGGCTGACCAGGATGTGCATCGGCAGGTCGGACGCCGTCAGCAATTCGGCCAGGCTGATGAACGTGGCGCCGGGCGAAAAACGCCGCGCCATGCCGCCGGCCGGCGACAGCACGTCCGTGCCCAACCACCACAGCGCCAGCAGCGCCGCCAGGCCCCCCAGGCCCAGCGCGCATCGCGCGCCCAGGCCTAGGGCCGTCGCGCCGGCGCGACCCGTCCGCGCGGCCCGCGTCGTGGACGTCACGGACGGCGGTTGTGGCGCTTGCCCGGTGTGCCCGGTGTGCCCGGTGTGCCCGGTGTGCCCGGTGTGCCCGGTGTGCCCGGTTTGTGCCGCTTGTGTCGGTTGTGCCGCTTGTGCCGCTTGTGCCGCTTGTGCCGGTTGAGCCGGTTGAGCCGGTTGAGCCGGTTGAGCCGGTTGTGCCGCTTGTGCCGCTTGTGCCGCTTGTGCCGGTTGTGCCGCTTGCGCCGCTTGTGCCGGTTGTGCCGTTTTTGCCATACCGTCCACCGCCCCGCCGGCAAGCGATTCCCGTGCCGTCACGCCTGCACCATTTCAGTCCGGCTGTAGGCGTCGGGAAAGCCGAAGCGGCTCAGGCCGCCCACGGATTCAATGGCGCGCTTGACGTAGCGGTCGTCCACCAGCTCGCGCGCCGCGCGCGCCGGGTCCAGGTCGGCAAGAAAGCCCCGGTCGGCCTCGATCACCGTGTCGCGCAGGCGGCGCACCAGTTCTTCGGTGTAGCTGGGAAACGGATACGGCTGGAAGTCGATGCGCCGCTCATCCCAATCGGCATGGCGGATAGCGCCGCTGGCCAGGTACTGCTCGCGGTCGGACGCGGGCGGCGCCAGCACCTTCGTCAGCGCTGGCAAGGCGTGCGGCGTGTAGCGGTTGATGCCTTCCTTGGACAGCAGTTGCGCGGTTTCGGCGCGATGATCGCGAATCCACAGCTGCGCCTGCACGATGGCGTCCACCACCTTCTGCGACCACGCCGGCCGCTGTTCCAGGTCGCGCTCGTGCATGAACACCACGCAGCACGCGTGGTTGCGCCAGACGTCGCCGGTAAAGCGCAATACCTTGCCCACGCCCAGCGTTTCGGCCAGCGCATTGAACGGCTCGGCCACGATGTAGCCGGCGATGCGGTTCTGCGCCAGCGCGGGCGGCATGTCGGCCGGCGCCATGACGACCAGGTTGACCTCATTGGCGCCCACCGACCCGTCCTTGCGCGCCACCGGCGTCAGGCCGTTTTCGCGCAGCAGGTATTGCAGCATGACGTTGTGGATGGAATACCAGAACGGAATGGCGACGGTCTTGCCGCCCAGTTCCTTGACGCTATTGACGGCGGGCGCCACGGTCAGGCCCGACCCGCCCACGTGGTTCCATGCCACGACCTTGGCCGGCACCTGGCTGCCAAAGCGCGCCCACACGGTCATCGGCGACAGCAGATGCACCACGTTGACCTGCCCGGAAATAAACGCTTCGATCACTTGCGCCCAGCTGCGCAGCAACGTGGGCTTTTCGGCCTTGACGCCGGCCTTGTCGAACAAGCCATTGTTATGCGCCACCAGCAGCGGCGCGGCGTCGGTAATGGGCAGGTAGCCGATGCGCACGGGCGCATCCGGCTCGGTCTGCGCGCGGGCGTTGAACGCCGATAGCAAGGACGTTGCGCCACCTGCCGTCAGCAGGGCCGAGAGTTTCAACCAGTCGCGACGCGACATGTGTTCCAGGCACATCAAACACTCCTTGCTTGGGAATCGGAATCCGGTCAGGCCGGTACAGCCGCAACATGACCCGCGCGCAGCGCACTGCGCAAGCGGGTCAGGATTTCAAGGCGCAGCGCGCCCATTTCAGGCAACAGGTCGGCGCGCGGCTGTGGCAGGTCAACCTGCCACGTGCCCAGGATACGGCCGGGCGCGCCGCCCAGCAGCACGATGCGGTCAGCCAACACCAGGGCTTCGTCGATATCGTGGGTGATCAGGACGGCGGCGGTCTGGAAGTCGGCGACGACCTTGCGCAGCAGCACTTGCATGTCGCCGCGCGTGACTTCATCAAGCGCCCCGAACGGCTCGTCCAGCAGCAGCACCGACGGCTGGCGCGCCAGGCAACGCGCCAAGGCGGTGCGCTGCGCCATGCCACCGGACAACTGCGCGGGACGCAGATGGCGCGCATGCGACAGGCCGACTTCGTCGATGGCCTGATCCACGCGCGCCCGGCGCTGCGCGTCCGTCAGCGCCGGTTGATGCTTGAAGTCCAACCCGAACGCCACATTGCGTTCCAGGGACAGCCACGGCAACAGGCTGGGGTCTTGAAACGCCACCGCCACGCGCGGGTGCACGCCGGTCAGCGGCGCGCCTTCCATCAGCAGCGATCCCGCCGTGGCCGCTTGCAGGCCCGCCAGCACGCGCAGCAGGCTGGACTTGCCCGCGCCGCTGGCGCCCAGCACCGCCACCACTTCGCCGCGCGCCAGGTCCAGGTCGACCGCTTCAAAGACCGCCGCCGGCGCGGCGGGATAACGCAGGGCCAGGCCGCGCGCCTGCAACACCGGCGGCGCATCCGCCGTCATGCGCGTCGGCAGCGCGTCCGCCGTCAGGTGCACCCGTGGCTCGCCCGCCGTCATGCCGTAACCCCGGCCGCTTCGGCCGCCAGCTTGGCCCGGCGCTTGGCCAATTCGGTGTTCAACTGCACCAGGCTGGGCGTGACGATAGGCAGGAACGCCGCCTCGCGCCAGCGCCGCGCAAAGCCGGCGCCCGCCGGCTTCAGATACGCCGCGCCGCCGCTGGCTTGCAGTTCCAGTTGCACCGCCTGCTGCGCGGCCTCGGCCAGTGCGATGCGGATTTCGAACAACGCCCAGGGCTCGGTCACGAAGCGCCCGCTGCGCACCCCGTCGATCAGGCTTGCGCTTAGTGCTTTTACCTGCGCGCCCAACGCCGCCAGCGGTTCGCCCAGGATGCCACGCGACGCCTGCCCCTGCCCGCTTTGCGCCGCCGTCTGCAAGGCGCGCCGCGCCAGGCCGATAGACAAGCCGCATTGCAGCCCCGCAAAGGCCGGCCGGGCGCCGGGCAGATATTGGCGCGCGTCAGGGTGGATCAGCCATTCCGGCTTGATACGCACGCCCTGCACCTCCAGCGCCGCCGTATTGCTGGACTGCAAGGCCATCAGGGAAAGGTCCGCGCTGCGCACCAGCCCCGCGATATCGTGCGGCAACGCCACCACCGCCGGCGTGCCGTCGGGCGCGCTGACGGCGGCCGCCACCAGAAAGCCCTGGGGCCGCAGATTGGTTACCCACGGCATGCGGCCATCCAGCACCCAGGCGCCATCGTCTTCGCGCGCGCTGATTTGCAGCGATTCAATGCCCGACAAGAACTTCATCGCGTTCGACAGCGCGGTGGCGCCGGCTTGTTCGCCCGACAACAGCGCGGGCAACCAGCGTTGCGCCAGCCCCTCGTTCGGGCTGCGCAACAGGTATTCGATAAAGACGCGCTGGCCCCACGCCACGAAGGCGCTGGCGACCGAATATTCGGCCACTTGCGACACGGCTTCGATGGCGTCACCGATGTCCGTGCCGGCCAGCCCGCCCTGCGCTTGCGGCACGCCGATACGAAAGATGCCGGCCTGCGCCAGCTTGGGCAACACGCTGGCGGCGTCCTGGGTGCCGTCGTCCAGGGCGTCGGCATGTTCGGCCAGCCACGCGGCCAGATCGTCCGGCACGCGCTGGCCTGCGTTGTTGCTGAAGGCTTGCGCCGCCGTCATGCGCCGCTCCAGGCGTAGTCGCGCAGCTGCTCGTTCAGCGGGGTCTGCGCCAGGTTATTGCCAAAGTTGCAGATGGTGGCCAGCCCCACGCCAACAATGACTTCCAGCGCGTTGCCGTCCGTATAACCGGCATCGCGCAGCGCTTGTAGTGCGTCGTCGCTGACACGCCCACGCGTTTCGATCACCGCTTCGGTGAACGCCGCCAGCGCTTGCAGGCGTTCGTCGGGCAGGACGCCTTGCGCGCGCAGCGCATCGACAACTTCGGGCGACAGGCGCGCCTTGTTGCGGGCGATGGCGGTGTGGCCCGCCACGCAAAACGTGCAGCCGTGACGCGTGCCCGCCACCAGTTGCACCACTTCGCGTTCCTGCAAGGTAAGGCCGGCGCGCGCGTTCAGTTGCGACAGGGTTTGATAGGCTTCCAGCGCCACCGGCGCATTGGCCAGCACGCCCAGCAGATTGGACAGGTATCCCGCGCCCTGCTCCGCGGCGGCCAGCGCGGCGCGCGTGGGTTCGGGAGCGCTTTGCGCGGTATGGACGGGCAAACGGGCCATGTAGATCTCCTGGGTGTCGTTCAAGACAACGTTGAAAACAGTATTGTGCGGGCGCCCGGCCACAAGCGACAATGCGCGAAGATCGCAACTTGATGCTAGATCTTATCGACTTTCAGCTATGCGCTTATAACCAAACCCGCACCCGCGTTCGCGTCCGACGCGGCTCCCGCTTGCAGTCCGGTTACCGTGTCGATTCCAAGCCGACATCATCCGCCGAAACTGCGACGGTCACCGAACCGGATCAGATCCCGCTTGCCCCACAGGCACCGCCATAGTCACCCCCCCACCGCCACGCCTGCCCATCTTGCCCAACGACGCCTCCCCCACCGATCAAGCCGCTGTCGACGCGCTGCTTCTGTCCAGCCTGGAAGTGCAATCCAGCTTGTATCACCTGGGCCAGTATTGCGGCAATTGGTCGGCCAGCACCAGCGGCCGCGCGCGCGCCAGCTTTCATTTGATTTTGCATGGCCGCTGCCGGGTTGCCGTGCATGACGGCCAAGGCGCCGAGCTGGACAGGCTGACGCTTGCCGCCGGCGACGGCATATTTTTCCTGCGGGATATTCCGCATGCGCTGACGCCGCTTGACGCGCCCGGGCCCGGCGCGGCGCTGTGCCGCGCCATGGAACCGCTGCTGCCCCGGCAGGCCGACGGCACGGGTCTTGCTTGCGGCTTCTTCCAATTCCGGCCCGGGCTGGCCGACTTGTTGGCCGACACGCTGCCCGATTACCTGGTGCTGCGTGCCCAAGACGAGCGCTTTCGCACCGCGCGCGGCGTGTTCGACCTGATCCTGGCCGAAACCGCCGCCAGCGCACCCACGCCCGGCGGCTCGCCCGTGGTGCTTGAACGCCTGACCGATCTGCTGATCTTCTTCATGCTGCGCCATCTGGCCTTGCACGACCGCCAAGCCTATGGGCTGTTCGTGCTGGCGCGCGACCCTGCCATGGCCAGCCTGCTGCAAGCCATTCTGGCGCAACCGGCCGCGCCCTGGAGCATGCAGGACATGGCCGACCGTCTGCATATGTCCAAGGCCACGTTCCACCGGCGCTTCACGCTGCAAAGCGGCACCACGCCCGCGCAACTGCTGCAATTGCTGCGCATGCGCGTGGCGCGTCGCTATCTGAGCCAGGGGATGGGCATACAGGATGCGGCGGAGCGTGTGGGGTACCAATCGCAGGCCGCGTTCAGCCGGGTGTTTCAGCGCACCGAGGGCATTGCGCCCTCGGCCCTGCGCAAGCGCCCGCCGGGCGGCGCTTAGACCTGCGCCAACGCTTGTTCCAGGTCGGCGATCAGGTCGTCGATGTGTTCGATGCCGATCGACAACCGCACCGTTTCTTCGCGCACGCCCGCCTTTTGCAGCTCTTCGGGATTCAGCTGGCGGTGCGTGGTGGATGCCGGGTGCGTCGCCAGCGACTTGGAATCACCGATATTGACCAGCCGCGTGAACAGTTGCAGCGCATCCTGGAAGCGCGCACCGGCGTCGCGGCCGCCCTTCACGCCGAACGTGAACAGGCCCGGCACCTTGCCGCCCAGGTACTTCTGCGCCAGCGCGTGGTCGGGGTGGTCGGGCAGGCCCGCGTAGTTCACCCATTCCACCTTCGGATGCTCACGCAGGAAGTTGGCGACCTTGACCGCGTTTTCAACAATGCGATCCACGCGCAACGCCAGCGTTTCGATGCCTTGCAAAATCTGGAACGAGTTGAACGGCGAGATCGCCGCGCCCGTGTTGCGCAGCGGCACGACGCGCGCGCGGCCGATGTAGGCAGCCGGGCCGAACGCCTCGGTGTAGACCACGCCGTGGTAGCTCACGTCCGGCTCGTTCAGCCGCTTGAAGCGGGCCTTGTGCTCGGCCCACGGAAATTTGCCCGAGTCGATGATGGCGCCGCCCAGGCTGGTGCCGTGGCCGCCCAGGTACTTGGTCAGCGATTGCACCACGATGTCGGCGCCGTGTTCGATGGGGCGCAGCAGGTATGGCGACGGCACGGTGTTGTCCACGATCAGCGGCAGGCCATGGCGGTGCGCGACGTCGGCCAGCGCGGCGATGTCGGTGATGTTGCCCAGCGGGTTGCCGACCGATTCCGCGAAGATGGCCTTGGTGCGGTCGTCGATCTGCGCTTCGAAGGCGGCCAGGTCGCCGGGGCTGGCAAAGCGCGTGGTGATGCCGTATTGCGGCAGCGTGTGCGCGAACAGGTTGTAGGTGCCGCCATACAGCGTGCTGGACGAAATGATGTTGTCGCCCGCTTCCGCGATGGTCAGGATGGCGTAGGTTACGGCCGACTGGCCCGAGGCCAGCGCCAGCGCGGCGATGCCGCCTTCCAGGGCCGCCACGCGCTGCTCCAGCACGTCGGTCGTGGGGTTCATGATGCGGGTATAGATGTTGCCCGGCACCTTCAGGTCGAACAGGTCGGCGCCATGCTGCGTGTCGTCGAACGCGTAGGCAACCGTTTGATAGATCGGCACGGCGACGGCGCGCGTGGTCGGATCAGGCCGGTAGCCGCCATGCACGGCCACGGTTTCCAGGCGCCAGTTGGGCTTCTTCGGGTCAGTCATGTGTCTCTCCAGGGATGTCGTTGATTCGATGTTGCGGATCAGGCCGCCAGGGCGCGCGTGGCGCTCAGGATACGGTCGATGTCCGCGTGATTGTTATAGGCGCCGACAGACAAGCGCACGTAACCATACTCCACCACGCTGGCCACCACACCGGCGCGCGCCAAATGCGCCAGCGCCGCGGCGGGGTCCGCCACGCGCAGGGCCGTGGTGGTGCTGCGCAATTCGGGGTCGGACGGCGATACCACCGCCACGCCCTGCGCCCGCAGTCCGTCGTGCAGCGCGTGCGACAGTTCCAGCACCCAGGGTTCGATGCGGTCCGGGCCGGCGCCTTCAATCAGGTCCAGCGCACCCGCCCAACCCGCGATGCCGGGATAGTTGAGGTTGCCCGTTTCCAGGCGCCGCGCATCGCCCGCATCCGCCACGCCCACCTGCCATTGCAGGCCGGACTTATCCAGGGTGGTGACGCCGGATGGCCCCACGTAAAGCGGGTCCAGCGCGTTCAATAATTTTTCCGACACATGCAAGAGGCCCACGCCCAGCGGCCCCAGCATGCCTTTATGCGCACCGCAGGCAAAGGCGTCCACCTGCCATTCATCGACGCGCGCGCGCAGCAGCCCCGCCCCCTGGATGCCATCAACCACCAGCCAGATGCCGCGCTGTGCGCAGCGCCGGCCCAGCTCGGCAATGTCGGTACGCAGGCCGGTGCCGTACTGCACCCATGACACCGCGATCAGGCGGGTACGCGCATCCACGTGCTGCCATAAATCGTCCACCGTATAGCGATGCGACGACGCCGCCGCCACGCGCACCTGCACGCCGTGACGGCGCAGGTTCAACCACGGCAAGGCATTGGTGGGGTGTTCCTGATCATCCACGATCAAGTTGTCGCCGGGCTGCCACGCCAGGCCCTGCGCCACGGTGTTCAAACCTTCGGTGGTGTTCTTGGTGAATGCCAGCCGCCGGGCGTCGCCGCCGATCAGCCGTGCCAGGCGCACGCGCAACGCGTCGGCATCGCGCAGCCATTGCGGCTTGTCGCTGCGGGCGTGTGTGATGCCCTCAAAGAACTGTGCCACCGCAGCGGCCACCTTGGGCGACAGCGGGCTGGTGTAGGCGATGTTGGCGTAGGCCTTGTCGCGCGTGATGGGAAATAACTGTCTGAATTCGTCCTGCCAGCTCATGCGCGGCCTTCCTGTGGATTGCAACGTGGTGTCGCCGAATTCTAGGGACCCGATGCGCATCTGGATAAGGCTTAGTTCTTATATTGATATGACGATACAGTCGCTCGGATATCGCGGGCGCACCCCTAGAATTCATGCCCTTCTTGCATACATACGATACGGGAACGGCATGCGATTGATTCAACTCTGGAAGACGGCGGGCGTGGCGGTGGCGGTGGCGGCGGCGGCGGGCGTGGCGCAGGCAGGCACCGTCGATACCATCAAGAAGCGCGGCGAACTGGTATGCGGCGTCAGCCAAGGGTCGGCCGGCTTGTCCATCGCGAACAAGGACGGCCGCTGGACCGGCCTGGACGCCGACCTTTGCCGCGCACTGGCCGCCGCCGTGCTGGGCGATGCGAACAAAACCCGCTTCGTGCCGTTGAGTTCGCAGCAACGCTTTCCCGCGCTACAGTCAGGCGAAATCGACGTGCTGAACCGCAACACCACCATCACGTCCAGCCGCGATGCGGGCCTGGGCATTGCGTCGGCCGGCATCGTGTTCTACGACGGCCAGGGCTTTCTGGTGCCGCGCAAGCTGGGCGTCAAAAGCGCCACCGAGCTTGAAGGCGCGCAGGTCTGCGTGCAGCCGGGCACCGTCAATGAACAGAACCTGGTCGATTACTTCAAGAAGAACAAGCTGACGTATCGGCCCGTGGTGATTGAAAACCTGGTCGAGCTGGAACAGGCGTTCTACGCCGGGCGCTGCGACGTGTACCTGTCGGACGCGTCCACGCTGGCCGCCAGCCGCGCCGCGCGCGCCGCCAAGCCGGACGACTTCGTCATCCTGCCCGAACGCATCAACAAGTCGCCGCTGGGCCCCTTCGTGCGGCAGGACGATCCCAACTGGGCCGCCATTGTGCGGTGGACGGTCAACGCGCTGGTGGCCGCCGAAGAACTGGGCGTGACGTCGGCCAATGCCGACGCCCAATCGCAAAGCAGCGACGCGCAGGTGCGCCGCCTGCTAGGCGTGGACCCGGGCATCGGCAAGAGCTTCGGCCTGGACGAAGGCTGGGCCCGAAACGCCATCAAGGCCGTGGGCAACTACGGCGAAGTGTGGGACCGCAACCTGGGCGCCGCCACCCCGCTGAAACTGGAACGTGGCCTGAATGCCCAATGGAACCAGGGCGGGCTGCTGTATTCGCCGCCATTCCAGTAAAGCGCTAACCACTGAACGCGGCGGGCGGGCCATGGGCCCGCCTTTTGCATGGGCAAGACTTCAATGACTGCAACCACACTTCCCTATCCGCCGCCCGGCTTCCTGCGCCGCTGGCTGCCCACGCTGGCATGGACGCTGGTGCTGGGCGGCATGGCCGCCGTGCTGCTTGCGCACATCGAAGGCGTGCAGGCCGCGCGCGGGGTGCAAGGCGGGTTCGGCTTCCTGCTTCAGCCGTCGGGCTTTCGCATTTCGGAAAGCCTGTTGAGCGTCACGCCCGACGATCCTTACTGGATGTCGATCGCGGCGGGCCTGGGCAACACGCTGACCGTGGCAGTGCTGGCAATTGCGCTGGCGACGTTGCTGGGCATCGTGCTGGGACTGATGCGCTTATCCGCCAAGCCGTGGGCGGCGCGCGCTGCGGCGGCCATCATCGCCCCGCTGCGCAACACGCCGGTGTTGCTGCAATTGTTCGTCTGGTATGGGCTGCTGTTGCGGCTGCCGGATGCAAGGCAAGCCTGGGCGCCGTTGCCGTCCGTGCTGCTGTCCAATCGCGGCTTGGCCTTGCCTGCCTTGCACGGCTGGCTGCCCTATGCTGCCGTGGGGCTGGCCGCGTTGGCGCTGACCGCCTGGGCGCGACGCCGCGCCTGCCCGCGCGCGGTGTATGCGGCGCCAGCGGTTGCCGCGTTCTTTGCGTGGGCGCTGCTGCCCGCCGTGCAGATTGACCTGCCGGTCAGGCGCGGCTTGGGGCTGCATGGGGGCTGGCAGCCCAGCATCGAATTCGTGGCGCTGCTGATCGGGCTGGTGGTCTTTCACGCCGCCTACATCGCCGACATCGTGCGTGCCGCCGTGCGCGCGGTGCCGCTGGGGCTGGTCGAAGCCGGCCAGGCCATGGGCTTGACGCCGCGCGCCGTGATGCAGCGCGTGATCGCGCCGTATGCCGTGCGCGTGGCGCTGCCGCCCTACGCCAACCAGTGCCTGGCGCTGATCAAGAACAGCACCCTGGCCATCGCCATCGGCTACCAGGAATTGATGGCCGTCATCAACACGGCCATCACGCAGACGGGGCTTGCGCTGGAGGGCATTACGCTGGCGCTGGCCCTTTACCTGGGCCTGGCGCTGCTGGTAGGCGGCGGCCTGTCGGCCTGGAACGCGCGCCACGCACGGCATGGGCCGGGCGACACACACGGGCCGCGCCTGGGTGATCGCCCCCGTTGGAACGCCAGCAATGACGGCCGACGCCGGCGCGGCAGGCGGGGGGCTGCCACGCTGAAAGGGCTGGCGGCGTGGGCAACAGCACAGGCTTCTGCATCGGCAATCACGGCGCCATTGAACTTGGCGACAAGGGCAACGTACGCCTCGGCAATCCAGGCGGCATTGATCTTCGGATTCCGGCTTTCCATGACGGTGGCAAGCACCCTGGCGCTTGCGATGGCGGTGTGGGCATTGCTGGACTGGGCCGTGCTGGGCGCGGCCTGGCAGGGCGAGCCCGCCGCCTGCGCCCGCGCCGCCGGCGCATGCTGGGCAGCCGTGCGCGAAAACCTGCCGTTGCTGGTCTTCGGAACGATGGCTCCGGGCGACCGGGGCGCCGCGCTGGTGGCGTGCGCGGCACTGGTGGCAGGCATCGCGTTGACGCTGGGCGCACAGGGCTTGGCCGCGCGCCTTCGGGCCGGGTGGCTGCGGGGCTTGCTGCCGAGGTTGCTGCGGGGGCCGCAGCCACGGCGGCTGGCGGACTTGGTGGGGAAGTTGCTGCCGGGGTTGCTGCCGGGGTTACTTCTGACGTTGCTGGCCATCGCCGTTTCCGCCTTGTCCGGCTGGCCTTGGGGCGGCAATCCTATCGGGCCGCAACGGTGGGGCGGCTTGCTGGTCACGCTGATACTGGCCGTTGCCGCGCTCGCCGCCGCCGTGCCGCTGGCGTTTGCCCTGGCCCTGCTGCGCCGGTCCGGCAGCCGGGCCGGATCGCTGGCGGCCGCCGGGCTGATCGAAGCGGTGCGCGGCGTGCCGCTGGTGACGCAACTGTTGTTTGCCTCGTTCGTGTTGCCCATGCTGCTGGGCGGCAACGTGTCCAAGTTCAGCATGGCGCTGGCCGCGCTGACCTTGCACACCGCGTGCCTGTTGGCCGAAGTGCTGCGCGGCGCGTTGCAGGCGATTCCACCCGGCCAGATGATGGCGGCGCGCGCACTGGGCATGCGGCCCTTCACCGCCTATGCCACGGTGATCTGGCCGCAAGCTCGCCGCATCGCCGCGCCAGCGGCCCTGGGCGTGTTCGTGGGCGCGGTCAAAGACACCTCGCTGGTCAGTATCATCGGCGTCTTCGACGTGTTGGGAGCGGCCAAGGCGTTGGTTGCCGGCACCGACTGGCGGCCCTATCACGTCGAGGTCTACCTGGCGGTGGCGCTGGGGTACTTCGGCGCCAGCCTGGCGCTGTCACGCGTGGCGCGGCGCATGGAAACGCGCGGGGGTTAGGACGGGGTTCGGTGCGGGTTTGGTGCGGGTCTGGTGCGGGTTTGGTGCGGGTTTGGCGCGGGTTTGGTGTGGGTTTGGCGCGGGCTTTAGTACCGAGTTTGGTGCCCGGATCAGTGCAGCCGCCAGCCCCGGGCTAGCGCGCGTTCTTCGGGGCCGCCGCCAGGATCAGCGCCTTGAATGCCGGCTCGCTGATGGTGTCGCCTTGCGCATCGATCTTTTCGGATGCGGTGGGTTCCTGGCCGCTTTGGCCGGACGTTGCCGTGGTCATGCGCTTTCCTTATTGCCGGCGTGTTCACCCCGCGCGCGAATCCAGCGGAATGCGGTTCAGGAAACGGTCGAACGCGCTCAGGTACGCGACTTCCACCGTGCTCAGCTTGCGTTGCTTGTGCCACGTCAGGAACACATCGATCTCGGCCACCGACTCGGCGGGCGGCAGCCGCCGCAGATCGCCGCTCATGACGTCCTGGCGGATCAGGTGTTCGGGCAGGAAGCTCAGGCCGATGCCCGCCACCACCATGCGGCGTATCTCTTCGATATTGGGCGACGTGCCTACGATGCGGCCGGTAAACCCCTGCTGATCGCGAAAGATCGTCAAGGGCGATAGCGTATCGCCGATCTGGTCGCTGGCAAAGCACACGAAGTTCTGATCCATCAGATCTTCAAGATTGACGCGCGGCTTGGAAAACAGCGGATGGTGACGGCCGCAAACCACCGCGTAGTGGTGCCGCAGGAACAACCGGCTTTCCAGCGCGTCAACCGGCTTACGGCACAGGCAGATGCCCAGGGCGGGCACGCGCTTGGCCAGGGCGTCCAGGATGGCGGCGCTGGGCAGCACGTCCACGTGGAATTCAATCTTGGGATAGCGCCGATGAAACTGCGCCAGAAAATCGTCGTAAGCGGGGCTTTGCACTTTGCTCATGACAAGCAGCCGCAAGGTGCCGGCGATTTCCGCGCGGTCTTGCGTGGCGGCATTTTCAATGCGCGCCATCGTGCCGTACATGTCGCGGGCAATGGCGTAGATTTCATCGCCCAGCCCGGTCAGACGGAATTCGCCATTGCGCCGGTGCAGCAGCAAGCCGCCCACCGCCTCTTCAAGCCGCTTCAGCGCCTGGCTGACCGCCGGTTGGCTCAGGTGCAGCGCTTGCGCGGCGCGCCCCACGCCCCGCTCTTGCACGACAAACATGAAGGTGCGCAGCAGGTTCCAGTCCATGCGTTCAGGGGCAAGCGGTTGTGACGGGACAGTGCGGGCGGGCGGCTGGGGCATGGCGTAGGGGCAAGATCAAAAAAAGGCCGGGTGGAATCCACGCCGGCCCCGCCGATGCCCCGTGTTTCAGACGCCGGTCAGCCCCGCGAAGAAGCGCGACGCGTTGGATTCCAATCCGTCGATATAGTAGCCGCCTTCCTGCACGATCAGCGTGGGCAGGCGCAGCGCCCCGACCTCACCGCCCAGCCGCTCGAAACCGTCTTCCGTAACGCTGACCATAGCCTGCGGGTCTTTCTCGAAAATGTCGAAACCCAGCGACAGCACCAGCGCGTCCGGCTGGAACAGTTCGATGGCGCGGCGCGCCTGCGCCAGCCGGTCAAAGAACACCGATTCGCTGGAACCGTGCGGCATGGGCAGGTTGATGTTGTAGCCGTAGCCTTCGCCCGCGCCGCGCTCGTCTTCAAAGCCGGCGACCACCGGGTAGAAGTTTTCAGGGTCGCCGTGGATCGACACGTACAACACGTCGCTGCGTTCGTAGAAGATTTCCTGAATGCCCTGGCCGTGGTGCATGTCGGTGTCCAGGATGGCCACGCGGGAAAACTTCGACGTCAGCCGCTGCGCCGCGATGGCCGCGTTGTTCAGATAGCAAAAGCCGCCGGCCGCATCGCGCCGCGCATGGTGGCCAGGCGGGCGGCAGATGGCATAAGCATGCTGGTCACCGGCCAGCAAGGCTTCGGCACCCGCCACCGCGCACTGCGCCGCCCAATAGGCCGACTGCCAGGTGTGCGGCCCCACGGGGCAACTGCCGTCCGCCAGGTAACGCCCGGCCTTGGCCAGCACGCCGCGCAAGGCGTTGGGTTCGCGCACGAACACGTTCGACACCACTTCGCCGCCCCAGTCGCCCGGCAGCTTCATCCAGTCGGCATGCGCGTCTTGCAAAAAGCGCAGGTAGTCCAGCGAATGCACCGCCGCCAAGGCGCCCGCGCCATGGTCGGCCGGCGCCTGCACGTCAAAGCCCAGCTTTTGCGCCGCCTGCACCAGGCCGTCCAGACGGGCGGGCACTTCTTGCGGCGTGCGCATCTTGCCGCGTGAGAAATAGGTCTGGGGATGATGCAGCTTCTGGTCGTCGTGAAAAAATGCCTTCATGCTTGCTGATCCTTCAGTTGAAAATTCTGGGTGCGCTGGCCGACAGTGCCCAGCAGCAAAACGGAAACCAGGGAAAGCAACGAGATCGCCGAAAACAGCATCGCCAGCGGCCACCACTGGCCCTTGAAATTCTCGGCCAGCACCGTGCCCAGCAACGGCGTCAAACCGCCGAAGATGGCGCCCGACAACTGATACGCCATCGAAATGCCGGTGTAGCGGATGCGGGTGGGAAAGCTGTCGCTGACGTAGCCGGCGATCACGGCGTAATAGGCGCCCATGAAGAGTACCGCCACGCCAACCCCCAGCGTAATACTGGTAAGCGAGCCCTGGTCGACCAGGTTGAACATCGCATAGGGCGTGAAGATCGACGCAAACGCCATGGCGCCCAGAAAGCGCAGGTTGCCCACGCGGCTGGCGATGTACGCCGACAGCGGCGTGATGAAGAACTGCATGATCGACACCACCAGCAGGCAGTCCAGGATCACCGCGCGGTTCAGGCCCACGTACTGCGTGGTGTAGGCAATCATGAACGTGTTGGTGAAATAGAAGCCGGCAATGCCCAGCACATTGGCGCCCACGGCCAGTGCCAGCAAGCCCGGCGCGCCGCGCAGCACTTGCGTCAGCGGCGCCTGCGCGGGCTGGGCGCCTGCAAGCGCGGCGGACTTGGCGCGCGTGGCCTGCGCGGCCTGTTCGGCCACGAAGTCGGGCGATTCGTTCACGCTAAGCCGAATCACGAATCCCACCACCAGCAACACGGCCGAGAACAGGAACGGCACGCGCCAGCCCCAGCTGAGGAACGCCTCGTCATCCAGCCCGGTGACCAGCTTGAACATCAGCATCGACAAAATCAGGCCGGCGGGGCTACCCAGTTGGGCAAACGATGCAAAGAACGTGCGCTTGCTTTTGTCGGGCGAATGCTCGCCCGCCATCAGCACCGCCCCGCCCCATTCACCGCCCACGGCAATGCCCTGCACGATGCGCAGCAGGATCAAAAGCACGGGCGCCCAGACGCCGATGGACGCGTGAGTGGGCAACAGGCCGATCAGCACCGTGACCGAGCCCATCATCACCAAGGTGATCACCAGGGATTTCTTGCGGCCGATCTTGTCGCCGATGTGACCAAAGATGGCGCCGCCCAGCGGCCGCGCAAAAAAGCCCACGGCAAACGTGCCGAACGCGGCCAAGGTGCCGTAAAAGCCCGAGGCCGATGGGAAGAACAACTTGCCGAACACCAGCGCGGCGGCGGTGGCGTAGATGTAGAAGTCGTACCACTCGATCATGGTGCCGACAAAAGCGGCGGTCGACGCGCGCACCGGCTGGTGGCCCGTCACGGAATTTCCCCTCATGGTTTATCTCTCTTACGTAGGTTGAGGTCTATCAGCCAATCGTTATAGCCCCGGCCCCGCCATAAGAAAAATTCTTATTTCTTATCCTCTGAATTAGTCTGCCTAATGAGTGGAAACCCTTAGTTTTCGCAGGTCTACGAGCCTGCCCAAGGCCTTATACCGCCGCGCGCATCCACGCCGGGCGCGGCGCGGCGTCCAGCCAGTTCTTCACGATCAGGCCCAGTTCGGTGTCGCCGGATATCCGCAGGCGCCGTTGAAAGAACAAGGTATCGGCGTCGGTGTCGCCGCGCGCCATGCTGATGAAGTCCGCCAGCGCCGCGCCCAGTTCAAGATCGGCTGGCGCGCGCCGCCATGTTGGACGGAAGGCGCCGCCTTGCACCCAGAAGCCGGCACGCACGCCCAGGTCCTCGATGGTGATCGCAAACGTGCGGCCGTCCAGCTCGGCGGGCGGCGCCAGCCACTTGAAGCGGCGCGCCAGTTCCAGCCCCGCCACCATGTGCAGCGACGCCAGCGGTGGCGGCACGCGGCGGCCCAACGCGCTGAACATGGCGGGAATGCGCATCGACACCGTCATGCCGCTGCCTCCAGCAGTTCGATGCCCGAGCGGCCGTGGTAATAGCCATTGCATCGTCCGATACCGGCGGGCGGCTGTACGTTCCGCGCAATGCGGCCATGGCGTATGGCATCCAGCGCGGCAATGGCTTCGTGCGTACCCGCCGACTGCGGGTTGACGCGCAAGACGTCCACCCCCATTCGCGCCAGTTCGCCTGCCTGCGCCAGTAGATCCAGGCACGCGGCGGACTGCACCTGGATGCCGTTGATGCTGAGAAATTCGCGCGATTCCCGGGTGCGCATGTCCAGACCGTCCGGATGTTCAATGCAGCGGAATCCGCACTCGTCTTTCTTCAGGCGAAAGTGCCGCGCGGTAAAACAGCGTGCCGAAAATGCCAGCGCCATGCGCCCCCACACCAGCGTTTCCGCGCCCAGCCCCACGGGCCGCTCTTGCAGCAGCCTGGCCAGCGTTTCGCCATCCATCTCCAGCGGCGCCACGAAGCGGATGGCGCCTTGCTGCGCCAGCCATTGCAGCGTGCCGCCGTGATACGCGTTGACGTGCGGCCCCGCCACAAAAGGCCGCCCGGCCAAATGCCGGACCGCGCCCAGCTCGCCCGCTTCAATCATGAAGTCGTCCTGGGCGCACAGCTTCTTCAACGCGCCGGCTTCGGCGCTGGTCTCGATCAGGGTGCGACCCGACAACACCACCGTCTTGCCCGCCGCGCGCAGATCGTGGGCCAGGTCGCGCCAGTCGTCCGCGCGCAGTTCATGGCGGCGGCTACAGACCGTTTCGCCAACATAAAGGATGTCGGCCGGCCCGTCGGCCAGCGCGGCGTAGAAGTCCAGCGTGTCGCGCCGGGGCCAGTAGTACAGCAGCGGCCCGACAGAAATCTGAAATTGTTTTGCGTTCATTTCCATGGCCGTTCAAATGCGCCTTGAGTGACTTGGGATCCTTCCGCGTGTCGCGCCAGCAAGGCGTTCCACTTGGGCAGCGGGGCATAGCGCGCGGGGTCGGCCTGCGCGCTGTCCAGCGCGGCGCGCAGCGTGGCGACCACCTGCGCCACGTAGGCCGGGCTGCGCTGGCGGCCTTCGATCTTGATGGCGCGCACGCCCATCTGCGCCAACCGTGGCAACAGGCCGATGGCATTCAGGCTGGTGGGTTCTTCCAAGGCGTGATCGGCGCGGCCGTCCACCTCGAAACGGCCCTTGCACAGCGTGGGGTACGCGGCTGGTTCGCCGGGTTCGTAGCGGTCGATCAAAATGCCCGACAGGCGTGCGTCCATGCGGCCGTTCTCTTCCACCCAGCGCACCGCGTGGGCGGGCGAGCACACGCCCTTGTTGTTGGGCGAATCGCCCGTGGCGTAGGACGACAGCAGGCAACGGCCCTCTGCCATCACGCACAGGCTGCCGAAGCCGAACACTTCGACTTCAACACTGACGTTGGCGCAGATGCGCGCCACTTCGGCCAGGGTCAGCACGCGCGGCAACACCACGCGGCGGATGCCGAATTGTTCCTTCATCAGTTCGATGGCGTCGGCGTGCGTGGCCGACCCCTGCACCGACAAGTGCAGGCGCAGGTCGGGATAGCGGTCGCTGGCGTAGGCCAGTAGGCCCGGGTCGGCCATGATGACCGCGTCGGCGCCCAAGGCGTGCGCCGCGTCCACCGCCGCGTGCCATTCGCCTGCCCTGCCCGGCTGCGCAAAGGTGTTGATGGCGAACAGCACCTGTCGTCCGCGCCGATGCGCAAGCTCGACGCCCTGGCGTATGTCGTTTTCAGAAAAGTTCAGCCCGGCGAAATTGCGGGCGTTGGTGGCGTTGCGCAGGCCGAGATAGACGGTATCGGCGCCGGCATCCAATGCGGCGGTCAGCGCCGCCAGGCTACCGGCGGGCGCCACCAATTCCAGGGGATGGGAAGTCGTATCCATGCCCGGCAGTCTAGAGTCCGGCGCACACGCGGGCCTTGTCGCAAATCAAAACATGGCCCGGCTGGACGGGCCACGGGCGCGGCGGCCGGCTTACATGGGAGTCTGCCCGTCCGGTGCAATCTTGCGCACCACATATCCCATCGGCACCCAGCGGTTCTTGCTTGCCACCATCGATACGGTTTCGGTGGCGGGCATGTTAAGGAACTTGGTTTCAAAGATGACGTTCACGTATTGCCCTTGCGGCAGGTCGGCCGGGTCGGACACCCGCACCACCTGTAGCCATTCGCGCTTCGTGTGGCGGCCCACCTGGTTGCGCAGCTGGCTCAGGTATTCGGACCAACCCTGCTTGTCCACTTGCTTTTTCATGATGTCGCTGCTGGCGCTCCACATCTTGTCCGTGGCGCCGCTATCCGACATCGACGCCCATTGCCGGGCCGCCGTCACCGCGCTGTCCAGCGACGGATCGGCCGCCAGGGCAGGCGCCGCCAGCAACAGGGCGCCGCTGAACAGGCCGACGCGCAAGCCGCAAGAAATCAGAGTTTGTTGTCGCATAAGTCCTCACTGTAAAAAGATAAACACCGCATTGGCACAAGCACACAGCACGAGCCCAAGCCCACCGGCTTGCCGGAAAATCGTTCCGGCAGGCCGACGTTCCCTTACCACTGATAGCCTGCTCCGATCACCGCGCCATACGTACCGCGCGTGTTGGTGGAACCGGACAGCTTGTAGACCCAGCTGCCGCTGGCCGACACGGTGGACAGGCCCATCGCAAAGCCCTGCTGCCCGTCATACGTGCTGCCGGCGATGGAGAACATGCCGCGCCCCGGAGCGTAGGCTTGCGCCAGGCCCGCCACGGCCAACGCCGTGGCCGTGCCGCCCGCCGCATCCCGGCGATAGCGGTCAACGTCGTTGCGCAGGTTCTGGAACTTGCCGTCGGTGTAGGCGTTGGACTGCTGCAACGCGCCGCCCAGCCCTTCGTTCAACTGTTGCACGTTGACGGCGTCGTGGTTGTCCACGCCATCGGCCACGTTGCCGAGCGTGACCGGCGCACCGCCGTTGCCCAGCGTGACGCGCGAGTAATCCACCGCGTCCGTGCCCGGCGTGGTGGCGTACTGCACAGACCCCTGCTTGGCGGCGTCCAGCTGTTGCACGTTGACCGCGTCCGTCTGCGCCGTACCAGCCGCCACGTTGGTCACCTGACGTTCCGTGCCGGCCGCACCGACGGACACGACGTTTGCGCGTCCGCCATCGGTACTGTCCGCCCCCAACGCCACCGAGTTGGCGCCACGGGCTTCGGCGCCGTTGCCCAATGCGGTGCTGCCACTGCCCGAGGCGACCGCGCCCGCGCCGGCCGCCGTGGCGTCCGCGCCGGTGGCCGTGGGCGCCGGTGTGGCGCTGGCCTGGTTCACCTGGAACATGCCGCTGCCGCCTTGCGTCAAACCGCTATTGACGGTGGCGATCTGCTGATCCGTGTACTGGTTGGCCTGTATCACCGCGCCATCCAGTTGCCGCAGGTTCACGGCGTCAGTGGCGTTTTGCGCGTCGGCCACATTGCTGATCGTGCGTTCGGCGCCCGCCGTGCCCAAGGACACCGTGCCGGCGATGGTGTTGGACACGCCGGAGTACTTGCCCGTGTAGGCCGGTGCCGCGCCCATGTCGGCCACCGCATTCGCACCCAGCGCCACGTCGCCCGCTTGCAATGCTTGCGCGCCCGAGCCCAGCGCCAGGGAGTCATTTCCGGAGGCGCTGGCGGCCGCACCCAGCGCCACGCCCCGATCGCCCGCGGCGCTTGCCGATGCACCCAAGGCCATCGACCGCGAGCCGCCCGCCAGTGCCGATGTGCCCAAGGCCACGGCCGAGTCCAGCGAGGAACGCGCCGAAGACCCGATCGCGATGCCGTTGATGGCGGTGCTGTCCACTTCCGCGGTCAGGCCGATGCCGATGCCAGCGTCCCCGTTCACCACCGCCTGGGGCCCGACGGCAATGGCGTCCGTGCCGACGGACAGCGAGTCCACCAGCGTGCTGTTGGCGTGGAAGTACTGGGTGCCCGTCACCGCGACCGATGCGATGGCGCCTTGCAACTGGCGCACCGTCACGGCGTCCTGGGCCTGGGTGCCGTCGGCCACGTTGATGACCTGTCGCAGCATGCCCGGCGCGCCCACCGAGAACGCCCCCGGTGCCACGGCACGCGTCGCGGCGCGTGTCACGGCGGCCCGATCCGAGATGGAGCCTTCGCCGATGGCGACACCGCCATCCACAGTCACCTGCGTGTTGGCGCCCATGGCCAGGCTGCCCGCGCCGTCGGCCTGTGCGTTGTAGCCGATGGCGGTGGCGCCCTGCCCCCGCGCATACGCGTTGCCTTGCACCATGCCGTTGTCGTTAGTGCGCTCGTAGCGCGACCCCTGGCCGTTGACGATCGGGTCAAGCGAGCCGGCGTTGTTGTTTACCGTGCTGGCCAATTGCATCATGGCTTCGTTGGTGGCGAACAGCTGCGCCCCGTTCACGGCGTCCCAACTGCTTGCGCTGAGTACGCCCGGCGCCACGCTGGTGATGATGCTGGGCCCGCCGATGCTGCCGTGCGCGGCGGTGTACGCGCCCACGCCGCCATTGGATGTGGGGTCCCACATCAGGGCGTCGTAGTTAACTTGGCCCAGGCGCGTGTTGAGCGTCTGCAATTGGCGCACGTTGACCGCGTCGGTCAGCTCGCTGCCCGGCGCCACGTTGGTCAGCTTGCGCAGGTTGCCGGGCGAGCCCACCGAGACTTCACCCGCCGAGCTGACCGTGCCGGCCAAACCAAAGGCCACATACGCGTTCTGCGCGCCCATCGACACTACCGACCCCTGGCCCAACGCCACGTTGGCGCCGGTCAAGCCGGCATTGATGGTTGCGCCCTGGCCCAGCACAGTGGAATTGGCCACGCCGTTGTCGCTAGCCTGGTTGCCCAGCACGACGGACGCCGCGCCCGCCGCCAGTGCGCCCAAGCCGCCCGCCGCGCTGTTGGCGCCCGCTGCCACGGGCTGCGCGGTGGTGACCGACGCATCCGCCACAAAGGGCCCCGACTTGCCGCTGCTGATGTTGGACACGGTGGCATCCAGCCCGCCAATCGCGTTGCCCAGCGTCGTGTACGTATTGCCCTGCACGGTGTAGGTGGGCGCACTGATCGAACCCGTGGCGGGGTCAAAGGCCGATCCGCCCCCCAGACCGGTCGCCACGCTTGCACCCAGCAACGCCGCCGAGCCCTTCAACTGGCCGACGTTGACGGCATCGGTATCGCCGCTGCCCGCCGCCACGTTGGTGAGCGTGCGCTCGGCGCCTGTCGAACCGAAGGACACTTCGCCCACGGAACGTTGCGGGCTGCTCAAGCCGTACGCCGCGTAGCCGCTTTGTGCGCCCAGGGTTGCCGTCGAGGCCTGTCCCAACACCACGTTGGAACCCGTGATTCCCGTCGTAACACTGGCGCCGTTACCCAGGATGGTGGATGCCGCGACGCCGTTGTCGGTGGATTGGTTGCCGATGACGGTGGACGCATCCCCCGTTGCCGACGCGCCGAACCCGCCCGCTGCGCTGTCCGCGCCCGACGCCAAGGCCTGGACGGTGGTGACGCTGTTGTCGGATACGAACGGCCCGCCCTTGCCGCTGCCGATCGTGCTGACCGCCGAATCCAGCCCGCCGATGGCGCTGCCCAGGTCGGAGTACGTGTTGCCTTGCACGCCGTAAGTCGACGCGCTGACTGTGCCGGTCGTTGGATCGAATGCCGATCCGCCGCCAAGGCCGGACGCCAAGCTGGTGCCAAGCGTGTTCAGCCCTGAGGTTGCCGCGTTCGATACACCCGTCAGTTGCCCGACGTTCACGGCGTCCGTGGCGGCGCTGCCGGCTGCAAGATTCGTGATCTTGCGTTCCGCACCCGACGTGCCCAAGGACACTTCGCCGCTGGAGCTTTGCGTGGCCGTCAGTCCGATTGCGGTGTAGCCGGTTTCGGATCCGATCGTTGCCGTCGAGCCTTGACCCAGCGCCACGTTGGAACCCGTCAAGCCCGCAGTAATCGACGCGCCTTGCCCCAGGACGGTGGAACCGCCCACCGCGTTATCCGTCGCGGAATTGCCCAAGACCGTTGACGCGGCGCCGGTCGCCGACGCCCCAAACCCACCCGCCGACGCATCAACGCCCGACGCGACGGCTTGCGTCGTCGTCACGCTGTTGTCCGACACAAAGGGCCCGATGTTGCCGCTGCTCAGCCCCGCCACTGCGGAGTCGAGGCCGGAAACTGCCGAGTCCAGGCCGGTAACTGCGGAGTCCAGGTCGGTAACCGCCGAGTCCAGGCCGGTAACCGCCGAGTCCAGGCTGGTGACCGCCGAGCCGAGGCCGGTGACCGCGGTGTCCAGCCCACCAATGGCGCCGCCCAGGTTGGCGTACGTAGCGCCCTGCACGCCGTAGCTTGGCGCGGTCACGGTACCGCTTGTCGGGTCGAACGCCGATCCGCCGCCAAGGCCGGACGCCAGGCTGGTGCCAAGCGTGTTCAGCCCTGAGGTTGCCGCGTTCGATACGCCCGTCAGTTGCCCGACGTTCACGGCATCGGTGGCGGCGCTGCCGGCTGCAAGATTCGTGACCTTGCGTTCCGCGCCCGACGTGCCCAAGGACACTTCGCCGCTGGAGCTTTGCGTGGCCGTCAATCCGATTGCGGTGTAGCCGGTTTCGGATCCGTTCGTTGCCGTCGAGCCTTGACCCAGCGCCACGTTGGAACCCGTCAAGCCCGCCGTGATCGACGCGCCTTGCCCCAGGACGGTGGAACCGGCCACCGCGTTATCCGTCGCGGAATTGCCCAAGACCGTTGACGCGGCGCCGGTCGCCGACGCCCCAAACCCACCCGCCGACGCATCAGCGCCCGACGCGACGGCTTGCGTCGTCGTCACACTGTTGTCCGACACAAAGGGCCCGATGTTGCCGCTGCTCAGCCCCGCCACTGCGGAGTCCAGGCCGGCCACTGCCGAGTCCAGCCCGGAAACTGCCGAGTCCAGGCCGGTAACCGCGGAATCCAGTCCGGTGACCGCAGTGTCCAGCCCACCAATGGCGCCGCCCAGGTTGGCGTACGTAGTGCCCTGCACGCCGTAGCTTGGCGCGGTCACGGTACCGCTTGTCGCATCGAATGCCGATCCGCCGCCAAGGCCGGACGCCAAGCTGGTGCCAAGCGTGTTCAGCCCTGAGGTTGCCGCGTTCGATACACCCGTCAGTTGCCCGACGTTCACGGCGTCCGTGGCGGCGCTGCCGGCTGCAAGATTCGTGACCTTGCGTTCCGCGCCCGACGTGCCCAAGGACACTTCGCCGCTGGAGCTTTGCGCTGCCGCCAAACCAATTGCCGTATAGCCCGTTTCGGATCCGGTCGTTGCCACGGAACCTTGACCCAACGCCACGTTGGAACCCGTCAAGCCCGCAGTAATCGACGCGCCTTGCCCCAGGACGGTGGAATCGGCCACCGCGTTATCCGTCGCGGAATTGCCCAAGACCGTTGACGCGGCGCCGGTCGCCGACGCCCCAAACCCACCCGCCGACGCATCAACGCCCGACGCGACGGCTTGCGTCGTCGTCACGCTGTTGTCCGACACAAAGGGCCCGATGTTGCCGCTGCTCAGCCCCGCCACTGCGGAGTCGAGGCCGGTAACCGCCGAGTCCAGCCCGGAAACTGCGGAGTCCAGGCCGGTAACTGCGGAGTCCAGTCCGGTGACCGCGGTGTCCAGCCCGCCAATGGCGCCGCCCAGGTTGGCGTACGTAGTGCCCTGCACGCCATAGCTTGGCGCGGTCACGGTACCGCTTGTCGCATCGAATGCCGATCCGCCACCCAGGTTGGACGCCAAGCTGGTGCCAAGCGTGTTCAGCCCTGAGGTTGCCGCGTTCGATACGCCCGTCAGTTGCCCGACGTTCACGGCGTCCGTGGCGGCGCTGCCGGCTGCAAGATTCGTGATCTTGCGTTCGGCACCCGACGTGCCCAAGGACACTTCGCCGCTGGAGTTTTGCGTGGCCGCCAAACCAATTGCCGTATAGCCCGTTTCGGATCCGGTCGTTGCCACGGAACCTTGACCCAACGCCACGTTCGATCCGCTCAGCCCCGTCGTGATCGAAGCGCCCTGACCCAGCACCGTGGAATTCGCAACCGCGTTATCCGTGGCCGAATTGCCCACAACGGTGGACGCCGCCCCGGTGGCCGACGCACCGAAGCCCGCTGCGCTGCTGTTCCCGCCCGAGGCGAGCGATTGAACCGCCGTCACGCTGTTGTCCGAGACAAGCCCACCGGTCTTGCCGGTTACCAGGCCGGTCAGCGCGGTGTTCGCACCGGCCAATGCCGCGCCCACGTTTGTGTACGCCGTGCCCTGCACCGTGTAGCCGGGCGCGCTGACCGTGCCCGCCGTGCTGTTGTAGGTGGCACCGCCGCCCAGGCCGGTGGCCACGCTGGTGCCTACGTTGGAGGCCGCGCCGCTCAGCTGGCCCACGTTCACGGCGTCGGTCAATGCGCTGCCGGCCGCCACGTTGGTGATCTTTCGACGGCTGCCCGCCGTGCCCACCGACACTTCGCCGGCGGAGTTCTGCGCCGCCGCCAGCCCGAACGAGGAATAGCCGGCTTGCAACCCGATCGTCGCCGTCGAACCTTGGCCCAGCGCCACGTTCTTGCCGGTCAGGCCCGCCGTAACCGACGCGCCTTGGCCCAGGATGGCGGAGTTGGCCACCGCGTTATCGGTCGACTGGCTGCCCACCACGGTAGAGGCCGCGCCGGTGGCCGACGCGCCAAAGCCGCCCGCCGCCGCGCTGGCGCCGGAGGATACCGCCTGCACGGTCGTCACACTGTTGTCCGCCACAAAGGGGCCGATCTTGCCGGTGGCCAGGTTGGTCGCGGCCGTGTTCAGCCCGCCTATCGCGGTGCCGACGTTGGTGTAGGACGTGCCCTGCACGTTGTAGGTCGGCGGGCCGATGGTGCCGGACGCCGGGGTGTAGGTCGCCCCCCCGCCCAGGTTCGTGGCCACGCTGGTGCCCACGTTGTTCATGCCCGTGTTGGCCGCGCTGGTCACGGCCGTCATCTGCCGCACCGTGACGGCGTCCGTCAGGTCCGAGCCATCCGCCAGGTTCTTGATCTGACGCTTGCCCGTGGCCGTGCCGACGGAAATGGCACCCGCACCCATGTTGGAGGTGTTGTCGAACGCGATACCCGCGATGGGCCCCGCCGTGCTGGGCGACACCAGGCCGCTTGTCTGCACGTTGGACGAGCCCACCGCGTTCGTGCCCAGCGCAACCCCGCCCGGCACTGCCGATGTCGCACCCGCGCCCAACGCAATCGAGGCGATGCCCGTCGCCTGCGCGCCCACGCCGATGGCGATGGCGTTGCCCGCCCCCGCCGTGGCCGTCTTGCCGAACGCCATGTCGTTCACCCCGGTGGCGGCGGCGCTGGCGCCCACGGCCACGGCGTCCGTACCGGTCGCGCCCGAGTTAGCGCGCGTATTGCTGCCCGCGCCCGTCACCGTGGAGTTGGCGTTGAAGTAGTTGGTAGGGGTGGGCGCACCGGCGGAGATTTGCTGCGCCACGGCGTACAGCTGCGAGCCGTTGACCGCGTCGGTACTGTTTGAACTGAGCAGGCCCGTCGCCACGCGCTGAATGCGGCGCACAGAGCCCGCATCGCCCACGCTGACCACCCCGGTGGGCGAACCCTGGCCCCCCCCGAAACTGTAGGTGTTGCCGCTGATCGTGCTACTGCCGTAAGACGTCATGCCGGCCGTGCTGGTGGACAGTGCCGCCGTGGTGGACGCATTGCTGCCCAGGGCCACGGAGTTTGCGATGTTGGTGTTGGCCAGATATCCCAGCGCCACCGTGCGGTCCACCGTGACGTTGCTGCCCGCGCCCCGGCCGGCTGCCAGGTTGTCGTCGCCCGACACGCTTTGGCCTGCGTCCTGCCCGATGGCGGTGGTGCCCTCGCCCGTAGCCAGCGATCCCGCGTACGCGCCGATGGCGGTGTTCTGCCCACGGCTGGCCAGGGTTCCCGTGCCCGCGCCTACGCCGATGAAGGTGTCTTCCAGCCCTTGGGCAATGGCGCCCCGGCCGATCGCGACCGACGAGGTGCCCGTGGCGAAGGCATTGGCGCCCAACGCCACCGAATTCGACCCGGCCGCACTGCTTTGATAGCCGACCGTGACGCTGTTGGCGCCCGCCGTCACGGTTTGATAGCCGATGGCGACGGCCTGGCCCGATGTCGCGGCGGCCTGATAGCCCAGCGCGATGGTGCTGGCTGATGTGGCAAGCGAACCCGAACCCATGGCGATGGATGCCAGCCCCGTTGCCACGTTCAAGTCGCCGATGGCGACTGCGCCTTGCCCCGTTGCCGGGTTGGTGTTGCCGATGGCGACCGCGCCGCGTCCCGAGGCATTGGACGAGAAACCCGCGCCGAATGCGCCGTTGCCGCCGTGCGCCTGCGATCCCGCCCCCAGCGCCACCGCCCCCGGCGTGACCGCCGAGTTTGCGTTGCCGATCGCCAGCGCGCCGATTGCGGTCGCACTGTTGTCAGCGCCGACGGCGACCGCGCCCGTGCCGGTGGCCGTGTTCGGGTCTCCGATTGCCACGGCGCCGTCGCCCGTCGCGCTTTGCTGACGTCCGATGGCCACCGCGCCGCCGCTCACCGTGGCGGCGTTGGCCGAGGTGCCCGCCGACCCGATCGCCACGTTCTGGCCGGTGGCGTTGGACCTGGCTCCATCGCCTATGGCAATGCCGAATGCTCCGATTGCGCGTGCATCACGGCCCACCGCGATGCCCGACGTTGCCACGGCAGTCACCGAAGACTGCCCGCCGATAGCGATGCCGTTGATGGCGGCTGAAGAAGCGCCGGTCGTGGCGTTGCCGCCCAGCGCGACCGCGCCCGCGGCGGTGGCACGCGCGCCATTGCCCGCGGCCAGGGAACTGCCGCCGCTGGCTTGCGCGTTGTTGCCGATTGCCGTGTCGTTGATCGGGCCACCAACGGTCGCGCCTGCAACCGCGCTGGACCCGATCGCCAGTGAATTCTGATTTAACGCCTGCGCATTGACGCCGGTGGCAATCGAGCCGATGCCGCTAGAGGCGGCGCCCGCGCCCAACGCCACCGCGCCGGTCGCGGTTGCGGTCGACGACACGCCGATGGATACGGCATTGCCCGCGCCGGTGCTGGCCAATTGGCCCAGGGCGACGGTGCTATTGCCACTTGCCGTTGTATTCAGCCCCATGGATACCGAGCCTGCGCCAAGCGCTGTCGACCCCGTGCCCACCGCCAGGGAACTGTTGCCCGACGCCGTCGAGCCTTGCCCCAAGGCCGTCGCGCCGGTATTGGAAGCGGTGGACCCCGCACCCACCGCCAAGGTGTTGTTCGCCCCCGCGTTCGCGCTGGACCCGAATGCCGTCGCGCCGATGCCGGTGGCGGAGGACTGCGAGCCCACACCCGTCGCATTGTTGCCGGTCGTTGAGGAAAGGCGCCCTATCGCAATGGAGTTGGACCCCGTGGCAATCGACACGTCGCCGATGGCGATACTGACGTTCGTTGCGGTTGCCCCGGACCCGCCGCCGATGGCAATGGAGTTCGCATCGACCGAGGCGGGCGTAAGTCCGCCCGTTGTGATGGGGTTAACAGCCATGCCCTGGACGGCGGTGCCTGCCCAGACCGAGCCTCCCATTGCCGCCGCGAGTATCAATGGCGCCGCAATGCCCCCCGCCCTGCGCAAGGCGGCCTGACGGGCGCCCCGATTGGATTTCCCACGGGATTTCGTCAATTCCGACACGACGACCCATGCACCGGTCACACGGTTCCAAACGAGGCTATAGATTTTGTTCACGGCCAATCTCCATTGACGAATTTCGCGATTCGCCAGCAGTAAATGCGACGCTGATTCTTCTAGTAAGAATCAGAGGATTTTTCCCAGCAAATTCAGACATTTCTGTCACGAATCCTAGTGAAAGGAATTAATCCGACTTGTGTTTTGTCGCTAGCGCGTGAAACCTCGTATAAATTCGATCTGAATAATCAGATGGCAAAAACGAATTGCTCGAAAAGCAACCGCGCGCAAATGATTCGCCTCGCACCGGTTCAGCAGCACGCAGCAATAGAGGCAATATCGGGAAAGTGTTCTGCCCGTTGACGATGCCCCGGACGGGCATGGCGGAACGATGAAAAAATGGACGGGCCACCCGGCGATACCGAATCGGATTCGGTATGCCAGCCCCTTGAGATCTTATTTATATGAACTGGGAGGAATCGGGATAATCCCGTCGTACTAGTATTGAATCTCGTCTTAGATTCAATATTTCAGGGCCGTCATTGTTTAGTGACGCTGCCGTCATTCTTCTTCGGAATACAGGCCGTGTTCCACCGCATAGACGGCCACTTGCACCCGGCTGGTCAGGTTCAATTTCTTCAACACGTTCTGCACGTGGATCTTTACCGTGCTTTCGCTGACGTCCAGCTCGCGCGCGATGACCTTGTTGCTGGCGCCGCGCGCCAGGCATTGCACGATCTGCGTTTCGCGAGCGGTCAGGCGGTGGCGCTCGGCCACGCCCTTGCCTTGCGCGGCCTGCGCCGCTTGCGTGGCCTGGCCGCGAAATTGATCGACCAACTTGGCCGTCATGCTCTCGGCGATGACCGATTCGCCCCGCGCCGCGCGCCGAATGGCGGATGTCAGCACGTCGGCGTCGATGTTCTTGACCAGATAGCCCCGCGCGCCATCGCGCAAGGCCTGCCCCAGTTCGTCGGCTTCTTCAGACACGGTCAGGATGATGACGGCGCAAGACGGCAGATCCTGCGTCAGCAGTTGCAGCGTTTCAAGGCCGGACAAGCCGGGCAGGTTTAAGTCCAGCAGTATCACATCGGGCTGCAATTCCTTGGCGCGCTTGATGCCTTCCACGCCGTCGCCCGCTTCGGCCACGACTTCAAAGTCGGGCTGGCGTTGCAGCAGCAGGCGCACGCCGGAACGGAACAGGGTGTGGTCATCGACAAGCAGAATACGGATGGGCATGGTCAATAAAGGTCAGGCGGCCTGGCGTTCACTGCCGGGCAAGGTCAGCATGACGCGCGTACCGGCGCCGGGCTGCGATTCGAGTTTTATCACGGCGCGCATGCGGGCCGCGCGCTCTTGCATGATGTGCAGGCCCACGTGCGCGTCGCCGCGCGCCGCCACGTCGGCGGGGTCGAAGCCCTGGCCGTTATCGACGATGTGCAGGCTGAAGTCGCGGTCGTTGCCCACCGTGACGTCCACGCGGCTGGCCTCGGAATGCTTGCGCACGTTGGACAGCGCTTCTTGCAGGATGAACAGCACTTGCAGTTGCTGGTCGGGCGGCAAGGGCGCGCCTTCGCCGCGCTCAACGCGCAACGCGGTGTCGATGCCGGTCTGCCGGCGAAAACGATCCACGGTGCTTTCGATAGCGGCTTGCAGGTCGCCCTGCCCCAGCTTGGTGCGGAAGTTGTTCAGCAGTTCGCGCACGTCCTGATAGCTTTCGTCGACGCCGGTGCGCAGCAGCGGCAAGATTTCAGCCACCTCGTCTTCGTCGCCGCGCTTGACGGCCGCGTCCAGCATCTGCAATTGCAGATTCAGGAAATTCAGCCCTTGCGCCAGGCTGTCGTGCAGCCCTTGCGCGACCAGCCCGCGTTCCTGAACCACGGCCAGTTGCCGGGCCTGCGCACTAAGGCGGCGGTTGTCCAGCGCCACGCCCAGATGCTGGCCCAGCGTTTCAAGCAGCTGCGAATCGGACGGCGCCAGCCGGCGCTGTTGGCGGAAATGCAGCGAGTACGAGCCCAGCACTTCGTCGCGCGTCACGATGCGAAAGACCGCCACGCTGGCAAAGCCATCGCGCACACAGTTCAAATCCATGTCGGGGGGGGAATGCCGAAAATCCTGGATGACGACGACGCCCGCCTGGCGCGTGGCCACGCCGCAATAGCAGTCGTCCACCTTCATGCAGTGTTCGGATTCCACCAGCGCGTCGGACAGGCCCACCGACACCACCAGGTTCAGCTTTTCATTGTCGGGGTCCAGCGCGCGGATGCTGCCGCCGTCGGCGTCGAATTGCAACATGACGCGGCGCAGGAAGCCGTCGCACATGGCTTCGATGTCGTTGGGCTGGTTCAGGAAAGCGGCCATGTCGTACAGCGCGCCGATGTCGCGGTTTTGCGCGGCCAATTGCGCCGTCTTTTGTTCAACGCGCGTTTCCAGCCCGGTGTACAGGTCTTGCAGCTGGTCGGCCATGCGGTTGTAGCCGCGCGCCAGCACACCGAATTCGTCTTCGCTTTCCACGGGCAGGCGGGTGCTGAAATCGCGGTCGGCCATGCGTTGCAGACCATCGCGCAAGCGCAGCACCGGCGCGATGATCCACAGGTACAGCAGATAGATCATCGCCAGCGTGCCGGCGCAGGCAATCGCGGCCAGCACGCCTTGCGACAGCCGCAACGCCGTGGTCTTGCCGGCGTTGTCCTGCTCGATCATGCGCACCAGCGTGTCGGCGCGCGTCACGAATTCCGGCAGCGTCTGTAAATAGATGGCCGCATCCGGCTGCGCCAGCGCCCGCAATGCCGCGGGCTTCATCACGTCGTGCCAATAGTTGGCCACGTCATGCCATTGCGTGCGGATCGCTTCGTTATTGGGGATGAAGAGCGGGCGCGCCGGGTTGCCGCGCGCCAGGCGGGAAATGGTGTCGTCCATTTCGGCCATCTGTTCCTGGCTGCGCGCTTCGCGGCCGGCTTGCGGGCGCATCAGCTCGACCGCAACGCGGTTGGCGCGCATGCGCAGGCTGCCGGTGTCGTTGATGGCGGCGCCCGCGCCTTCCAGCTGCCAGGACAGCCACAGCGTCCAACCGATCATCGACAGCACGACCACCAGCGCGGCCAGCGAACTGGCGACGATGCGCGTGGACAGCCGGTGCCGGGGGGACGGCAGGCCGTCGGCGTCGGCGTCCGGGGAGGCAGTGCGGGCGTTGGCGGCAGTGCGGGCGTTGGCGCCACTGTCCGTCGAGGTGGCGGTACCGGCGGTGGACGGAGAAGTCGTCATGGTGATCGGATCAGGGCGATGCAGGACTTGCGATGCGGGACTTGCAATGCGGGACTTGCGATGCGGGACTTGCGATGCGGGACTTGCGATGCCTGCAATGCCTGCCGTGCGTCCCGCGCGGTCGCTAGTGTATTCGCCTTCAGGGCAGGCCCAGTTGGTCGCAAAGGAAGTCCACCACCCGCGCGGGGTCGTTCAGCGGCAGGCATGGCAAGGCGGTATCCAGGGCAGCGTCGGTGGCAACCGCCAGAAAACCGCCGTCTTCCGCATGCAACGGTGGCTTTCCCAGGGCGGGCCGATAGACTTCGATGCGCGCAATCGCGGCCTGCTTGAAGCCTTCGACCAGCACCAGGTCGGCGGGCGACAACCGCGCCAGTTGCTCGTCCAGCGTGGGCTCGGGCGTGTCGCGCAATTCATGCACGATGGCGTAGCGATATGGCGAGGCCACCATCACTTCCTGCGCGCCGGCCGATCGAAAGCGCGCGCTGTCCTTGCCGGGCGGCTCCATCTGAAAGTCGTGATGACTGTGCTTGATGACGTTCACGCGCAGGCCGCGCGCCGCCAACAGCGGCAGCATCGCCTCGATAAGAGTGGTCTTGCCGCTGCCGGACCGGCCGGCGATACCGAAAACTGGGCTCATGCGTGCTCCGAAAACAAGGGACAGACAATGGGCAGAAACGCATCCGCCCGGGGCGAGTATGCCAGCAATGCCCCGGCCACCAGATCGAAGTACCAGCCGTGCAGCGTCAGGCTGCCCGCCGCCACCGCGCGCCGCACAAAAGGCAGGTCGTCCAGGTTGCGCAGCGAAATCAGAATGGACGCCTGCTCGCACGCGCGCCGCCGTTCGGCGTCGGTGGCGGCGGGCATCTGCCGCAGCACCCGGTCGCGGGCCGGCTCGGCGATATCCATCCACCGTTCCAGGTAATCAGTTTCGCCGTCGCTGCGGGTGCGCTGTTCCATCAGCGCCCGGATGCCGCCGCAATGTGCATGGCCCAGCACGATGATGCGGCTGACTCGTAACTGTTCAACCGCGAATTGAATCGCGGCCAGCACGCCTTGCAGGCCGCGATCCGCGCTGGCGGGCGGCACCAGGTTGGCCACGTTGCGCACGGCGAAGATGTCGCCAGGGTCGCAGCCCAGCAACATGGCCGGGTCGACGCGGGAATCGCAGCAACCGATCAGCAAGGTGCTGGGGTGCTGCCCGTCGCGCAGGTGGCGGCACAGCGCGGGCGCGTCTTCGTAGTACTGCTGTTGAAAGCGTTGGAAGCCGTCGATGAATCGTTCGATGTCGCGCATGGTTGTTCCTCGCCCTTCAGCCGCCCGTCTGCGCCATGAAGCGCACGATGCGTTCCGGCTTTTCCTGGAAGTCGTGGCGTTCTGGTTTGCTGGCGATGCCGGCCAGGATGGCGCGCGTCAGCTCGGCGTCGGTCGCGCCGGCGCGCAGCATGCGGCCCAAGGGCACTTGGTCCTCTTGACCCAGGCACAGATACAAGGTGCCGTCCACACCCAGGCGGACGCGGTTGCAGGCCGCGCAGAAATGGCGCGACATCGGGGTAATGACGCCCAGCACCGGCGCGCCATGGCCGGCTGTCCAGTAACGGGCGGGGCCGGGGCCGGAGCCCGCCTGCCTGACTGAGCCCTGCCCCGACGCCCCGCCCGCTACCGGCATGGCCGGGATGAGCCCTGCCTCGGCGGCCAGCGTGGCGCCCAGCGCGTTCAAGTCCGTATGCCGCATGCCTTGCCCGCACGTACCCATCGGCATCGGCTCGATCAGGCGCAGCACGAAGCCCTGCGCCACGGCGTAATCCAGCAGCCGCCGCACGTGCGCTTGCGGCGTGGCCGCGTGCACGACGCTATTGAGCTTGATGGGCGCAAAGCCTGCGTCGCGCGCCGCCGCAAGGCCGGCCAGCACGTCCGTCAGGCAGTCGCGCCCGGTGATCCTGCTGAAGGCGTCTGCATCCAGCGTGTCCAGGCTGACGTTCAGCCGCGTCACGCCCGCCGCGCGCAGCGCCCGCGCATGACGCGCCAGCTGCGTGCCATTGGTGGACACCGACAGGTCGGACACCCCGGGCATGGCGCCGATGGCGGCGGCCAGGTCCGCCACGCCCCGACGCAGCAGCGGCTCGCCGCCCGTCAACCGGACCTTGCCGACGCCCAGCGCAACGAACAGCCCGATCAGCCGCGCCATCTCGGCGTGGGTGAGCCAGTTGGCTGGCGTTTCAAAGCCCTTGAAATCCTTGGGCAGGCAGTAGCTGCAACGCAGGTCGCAGCGATCGGTGACGGACACGCGCAGGTAGTCGATGCGTCGGCCAAAGCCGTCGGTCAGCGCGCGCAAGTCGCGGACGGCGGCGGGGTCGTCCATTGCCGCGGAGTCGTCCATTACCGTGGGGCCGTCCATCACCATCACGCGGCTCTCTCGCCGACCACGCGATCCGCCTCGCTGCCTTGCAGGTCGATGCCCTGCACGTCCGCCTTATCCACCAGCAGCTTGGTGTATTGCCGCCAGGCCGTGTCCTGGCTCATGGCCGACAGCGCCGCCGCGATCTGCTGCGCCACGTGTTCGTAGGGCAGCATGCGGCCTTCGATACGGCGCGTGACCCGCACGATGTGCAAGCCGTGCCGCGTGTGCAGCAGTTGCGGCAACAAGCCGCCCGACGGCAGCGCGAACACGGCGCGTTCGAACTCGGGCACGGTGTCGCCCCGGCCCAGTTGGCCCAGGCTGCCGCCCACGGCCGCCGACGGGCAGTTGGACTGCTCGCGCGCCACCTGGGCAAAGCTTGACGGATCGGCCAGCAAATCTTGCAGCACCGCGTTGGCATGCGCGCGCAGCATGTCCAGGTTGACGTCGGGTGTCACCTGGAAAAGGATGTGATCGGCTTCGACCAGCTCCCCGACCATGAAGCGCTGCGGATTGGCGTGATAGAACCGCCGGCAGGCGGCGTCGTCCGCCACGGGCGAGGCGGCCCGGCGGGCCAGCAAGGCGGTGATGATGGCGTCTTCGTTGTCGCCGATGGCGCTGTCGCCGGCGTCATCGAAATCGGCGTTGTTGACGTCCAGCCGCCGCGCCTCGTCCAGCAACACCCGGCGCAGGACCAGCGCCGTGATGGCGTGCCGCATGGGGTTGCTGGTGTCGGCATGCAGCGGCAGTTCACGTTCCAGATCGGCGTCGTTCAGTTCGACGCCATTGACGATGACAGGCATGTTGGGCTCCTGGTTCAGACGGTTTCAGCGTGGGCGCACCAGTTGCCAGGCGCGGCCCAGATAGCCCAGCGAGGCAAAGCCGCTCCAGACGTGGACAAGCCGGGTAAACGGGAAGATCACGAACAGCGTCAGCCCCATGAACAGATGCGCCTTGAACAGCAGCGGCACGCCGGCGATGTGGCTGGCGGCGTCGCCCTGGAACGTCACGATGTGCTGGGCCCAGGTCATCAGGCGCACCATCATTTCGCCGTCCATGTGACCGGCGGACAACGCGATGGTCGACAGGCCCAGCAGCAAGGTCACCAGTATCCAAAGCAGCAGCAGCTTGTCACCCGGCCGCGTGGTGCGAGCGATGCGCGGGTCGGTCAGGCGGCGATGGATCAGGATCAGCAGGCCGATCAGGCACAGCCCGCCCATCACGCCGCCCGCCACCATGGCCACCGTTTGCTTGAGCGTATGCGACACCCCCAGCGTGTCCCACACCGCCACCGGCGTCAGCAGGCCGGCCAGATGGCCGAAGAACAAGCCCAGGATGCCGACGTGGAAAAGGATGTTGCCCAGCCGCAGCTGGCCGCGATGCAGCAGCTGCGAACTATCGGTTTTCCAGGTGTATTGCTCGCGCTCGAAACGCGCCAGGCTGCCCAGCAGGAAGACGGTCAGCGCGATGTAGGGATAGATACCGAAAAGGAATTGATTCAGGGTATTCATGATGCGTCGTCCTGAGCACGAATGGGGGGGTTGGCGCGGGGATAGAAGCGCACGGCTTGTGCGCCATCGCCCGCGAACGGCCGCAGCAACGGTTCCACGCCGTCCGCGCTGACGCCAAACGTTTCCATGGCTTCGTCCATGTCGCGCACGGGCGCGTCGGTCTGCTCGCGCGGCACCACGCGGGCGGCCGCGCGCAGCACTTGAAAGATGCCCGCGTACGGGCTGTCGCCACGAGCCAGCCGCGCACCGATCGCCGCCAGCACGTGGATGGCCTCGTCCAGCAGGTCTTGCGCATCGGCCGGATCGATCACGCCCAGGAATTCCAGGAACAGCGGCACATGGTCGGGCAGCTCGGACACAACCGGCTCAAAGCCGTGCTGCCGGTAGGTATCCAGCAGGTCAACCATGGCCTGCCCGCGGTCACGGCTTTCGCCATGCATGTGTTCGAACAGGTGCAGCGAATGCGAGCGGTTGCGGTCGAAGGTGGCAACGTAGTTTTCCTGCACGGTGATCAGGTCGTTGGTGGCCAGATAGGCGACCAGCGGTTGCAGGGCCTCTTCGGCGTCGGGGTCGTCGGCCAACGCGGCCTCGACCTCGCCCAGCGCGTCAAGCAAGTCGGGCTCGGGGTAGCTGAGCAAGGCGGAAAGCAAGCGGTAGTGCGTCATGGTGTTCTCTCCTGTCCTAGCGCGCCTGGGCGGCCTTCTTGCGGGATTTGGGCATTTCGATAAAGATTTCGCTGCCCTGCGGCTTGCGGCCAAACAAGGTGCCTTCGGACACGCCGCCCGAGCAGCCGTTGCCGAAGGTAAAACCGCAGCTGCCTTTTTCGTTGAAGCTGTCTTCCACGATTTCCTTGTGGCTGCTGGGCACGACGAAGCGGTCTTCGTAGTTGGCAATGGCCATGATCTGGTACATGTCCTGCACCGTTTCCTCGGACAGCCCCACCTGTTCCAGCAGCGCCGTATCGCGTTCGCCATGCACGGTTTCCGAGCGCTTGTAGGCGCGCATCGCCAACATGCGTTCCAGCGCCTGCAACACGGGCGCTTCCTTGCCCGCCGTCAGCAGGTTGGCCAGGTAGCGCACGGGAATGCGCAGACTGGACACGTCCGGGATCATCGCGCTCTTGCCCACGGTGCGCTGCGGCATCTGGCCCGCTTCGGCCGCCGTCTGGATGGGCGACAGCGGGGGGATATACCAGACCATCGGCAAGGTGCGGTATTCCGGATGCAGCGGGAACGCCACGCGCCACTGCACGGCCATCTTGTAGACGGGCGACTGCCGCGCGGCTTCCAGCCACGATTCGGGTATGCCCTGTTCACGCGCGGCGGCGATCACCTCTGGGGAATGCGGGTCCAGGAACAGGTCCAGCTGCGATTCATAAAGGTCCTGTTCGTTGGCGGTGGCGGCGGCGCGTTCGATCTGGTCGGCGTCGTACAGCATGACGCCCAGGTAGCGGATGCGGCCCACGCAGGTTTCCGAGCACACGGTCGGCTGGCCGGCTTCAATGCGCGGATAGCAGAACGTGCACTTCTCGGCCTTGCCGCTGCTCCAGTTGTAGTAGATCTTCTTGTACGGGCAGCCCGAGATGCACATGCGCCAGCCCCGGCATTTGTCCTGATCCACCAGCACGATGCCGTCGTCTTCGCGCTTGTAGATCGAGCCCGACGGGCAGCTGGCCACGCAGGCGGGATTCAGGCAGTGTTCGCACAGGCGCGGCAGGTACATCATGAAGGTGTTCTCGAACGTCGAGTACATCTCTTTCTGCACGCCTTCGAACAACGCATCGCGGCTGCGCGCGCTGAATTCGCCGCCCAGGTCATCTTCCCAATTCGGCCCCCAATGGATCTTGTCCATCTTCTTTCCGGTCAGCACCGACACGGGGCGCGCGGTGGGCGGCGTTTGCGACAGCGGCGCGTTCTGCAGGTGTTCGTAGTCGAAGGTGAAGGGTTCGTAGTAGTCGTCGATGGCCGGCAGATTCGGGTTGGCGAACAGGTTGGCCAGGATGCGCAGCTTGCCGCCCTGGCGCGGTTCCAGCTTGCCGGCGGCGGTGCGTTTCCAGCCGCCCTTCCACTTGTCCTGGTTTTCCCATTCCTTGGGGTAGCCGATGCCGGGCTTGGTTTCCACGTTGTTGAACCAGGCGTATTCGACGCCGTCGCGGCTGGTCCAGACGTTCTTGCAGGTGACCGAACACGTGTGGCAGCCGATGCACTTGTCCAGGTTCAGCACCATGCCGATTTGGGCGCGTATCCTCATGATTGCTTCTCTTCTTGTTGCGTGGCTTGTTCAGCCGGATCCTCGACCAGCGGGCCTTCCAGCCAGTCCACCTTCTTCATCTTGCGCAGCACCACGAATTCGTCGCGGTTGGCACCCACGGTGCCGTAGTAGTTGAAGCCGTAGGCCTGCTGCGCGTAGCCGCCGATCATGTGCGTGGGCTTGAGCACCGTGCGCGTGACCGAGTTATGGATGCCGCCGCGCTTGCCGCTGGTTTCCGCGCCGGGCACGTTCACGATCTTTTCCTGCGCGTGGTACATCAGGCACATGCCCACGGGCACGCGCTGGCTGACCACGACGCGCGCGGTCAGCGTGCCGTTCACGTTGAAGACTTCAACCCAGTCGTTGTCCACCAGCCCGGCCTGCTTGGCCTCGGTTTCCGACACCCACACGTGGGGGCCGCCACGGCTTAAGGTCAGCATGCGCAGGTTGTCGGAATAGGTGCTGTGAATGCCCCACTTCTGGTGCGGGGTCAGCCAGTTCAGCACCAGTTCCTTTTCGCCGTTGGGATATTTGCCCAGCATGGGCGCCACCGTCTTGGTGTCGATGGCGGGCTTGTACACGCACGAGCCTTCGCCAAAGTCCAGCATCCAGCGGTGGTCCTGGTAGAACTGCTGGCGGCCGGTCAGCGTGCGCCACGGAATCAGTTCGTGCACATTGGTGTAGCCCGCGTTGTAGCTGACCTCTTCGCTTTCCAGGCCCGACCACGTCGGCGCCGAAATGATCTTGCGCGGTTGCGCCTGAATGTCCCGGAAACGGATCTTGTCGTGCTCGCGGCCCACGGCCAGGTGGGTGTGGTCGCGTCCGGTGATCTTGCCCAGCGCTTGCCAGGCCTTCACCGACACGTGGCCGTTGGTTTCGGGCGCAAAGGTCAGGATCATTTCCGCCGCGTCGATGGCGGTGTCCAGGCGCGGGCGGCCCTGGCTGACGCCGGCCTCGCCCACGCTGGCATTGATGCCGGCCAGCTCGTGCACTTCGTGCTCGGTGTTCCAGTTGATGCCCTTGCCGCCGTTGCCCAGCTTGTCCAGCAAGGGGCCCACCGACGTGAACTTGCGATAGATGTCGTTGTAGTCGCGCTCAACCACCGTCATCGACGGCGCGGTCTTGCCCGGCACCAGATCGCACTCGCCCAGCTTCCAGTCGCGCGGTTCAAAGGCCTGGCCCAGCTCTCCCGGCGTGTCGTGCATCAGCGGGGTCAGCACCAGATCGCGGCGCTTGCCCAGGTAGGGGCCACCGATCTCGCTGAACTTCTTGGCCAGCAGCTTGTAGATTTCCCAATCGGTCTTGCTTTCCCACAGCGGCTGCACGGCTTCGCTCAAGGGGTGGATGAAGGGGTGCATGTCGGACGTGTTCAGGTCGTCCTTTTCGTACCAGGTGGCCGTGGGCAGCACGATGTCGCCGTACAGGCAGGTGGTGCTCATGCGGAAATCCAGCACCGTCAGCAAGTCCAGCTTGCCTTCGGCGGCGTCTTCCTGATAGGTGACCTCGGTGGGCTTGATGGCGGCGGCTTCGTCGCCAAACACGGCGTTTTGCGTGCCCAGCAGGTATTTCAGGAAATACTCGTGGCCCTTGCCGCTGGAACCCAGGATGTTGGAGCGCCACACGAACATGTTGCGCGGAAAGTTGGCCGGGTCGTCCGGGTCTTCGCACGACATGCGCAGCGCGCCGGACTTCAGTTGTTCCACGGCGTGCGCAATGGGGTCCTTGCCGGCGGCGTCGGCCTGGGCCACCAGGTCCAGCGGGTTGGTGCGCAGCTGCGGGGCCGACGGCAGCCAGCCCATGCGTTCGGCGCGCGCGTTCAGGTCGATCATCGACAGGTCGCCGTACTTGGCGCGGTCGGCGGTGGGGCCAAGCACTTCCTGCACGTTCAGCTTTTCATGACGCCACTGGCTGGTGTGCGCGTAGAAGAACGACGTACCGTTCATCTGGCGGGGCGGGCGCACCCAGTCGGACGCAAAGGCCAGCGGGGCCCAGCCGAACTGCGGGCGCAGCTTTTCCTGGCCCACGTAATGCGCCCAGCCGCCGCCGCTTTTGCCCACGCAACCGCACATCATCAGCATGTTGATGATGCCGCGGTAGATCATGTCCATGTGGTACCAGTGATTCAGGCCGGCGCCCACGATCACCATCGACTTGCCTTCGGTGTCGTGCGCGTTCTGCGCGAATTCGCGCGCAACCTGGATGACCTGCGCGCGCGGCACGCCGGTGTGCTTTTCCTGCCAGGCGGGCGTGTAGGCCACGTCATCGTCGTAGGACGTGGCGACGTTGGCGCCACCCAGCCCACGGTCCAGCCCGTAGTTGGCCATTTGCAGGTCATACACCGTGGCGACCAGCGCGTCCGTGCCATCGGCCAGGCGGATGCGGCGGGCCGGCACGTTGCGCACCAGCACGTCGTCGTGCTCGCCACCAAAGTACGGAAAACCCACGCCGACCGTTTCCGCGCCTTGGTCCAGCAGGCTCAGGGTGGGTTCGATGGCCTGGCCGTTGCCGCCATTGCGGGATTCCAGATTCCAGCGGCCGACCTTTTCACCGTCGTTGACCGCGCCCTCGCCCCACCGAAAGCCGATGCTGCCGTTAGGCGCCACCAGGCTGCCGCTGTGCGCGTCCAGCACCAGCGTCTTCCAGTCGGGGTTGTTCTGTTCGCCCAACGCGCCGTCAAGGTGCGAGGCGCGCAGGAAGTGGTCGGGTGCGTAAAACCCCTCGCGCGGCTTCAGCAACACCAGCATGGGCATGTCGGTGTAGCGGCGCACGTAGTCGCGAAAGTACGGCGACGGGTTGGCCGACAGGTGGAATTCTTTCAAGATGACGTGGCCCATCGCCATGGCCAGCGCGGCATCGGTGCCTTGCTTGGGCGCCAGCCAGATGTCGCCGAACTTGACCATTTCACCGAAGTCGCTGGACACGGCCACGGTCTTGGTGCCCTTGTAGCGGACTTCGGTGTAGAAGTGCGCATCGGGGGTGCGGGTCTGCGGCACGTTCGAGCCCCACACCATCAGGTAGGTGGAGTTGTACCAATCCGCCGATTCCGGCACGTCGGTCTGTTCGCCCCAGATCTGGGGGCTGGCGGGCGGCAGGTCGCAGTACCAGTCGTAGAAGCTCAGGCATGCGCCGCCCAGCAGGCTCAGGTAACGCGCGCCGGCGGCGTAGCTGACCATGGACATGGCGGGAATCGGCGAAAAGCCGATCACACGGTCGGGGCCGAATTTCTTGATGGTCAGCGCGTTGGCGGCGGCAATGATCTCGGTGGCGGTGTCCCAATCGGCGCGCACAAAGCCGCCCAGGCCGCGGATGGACTTGTAGCGCTTGGCGCGCACCGGGTCCTGGCTGATCCACTCCCAGGCAGCAATCGGGTCCATCGTCTTGCGGGCTTCGCGCCACATCTGCATCAGGCGGCCGCGGATCATCGGGTACTTCACGCGCTGTGCCGAATAGACGTACCAGCTGTACGAGGCGCCACGCGGACAGCCGCGCGGCTCGTGGTTGGGCAGGTCGGGCCGCGTGCGCGGGTAGTCGGTCTGCTGCGTTTCCCAGGTGATCAGGCCATTCTTGACATAGACCTTCCACGAGCACGAGCCCGTGCAGTTCACGCCGTGGGTAGACCGCACCACCTTGTCGTGCTGCCAGCGGGCGCGGTAGGCGTTTTCCCACTTGCGGTCTTCATTGACCGTTTCGCCGTGGCCGTCGGCAAAGGTGGATTTAACGCGGGACATGAACTTCAACCGGTCCAGGAAGTGACTCATTGTGTTTCTCCAAGAGCGCCGCGTCGGCGGCGCGTACTGCAATCGTTGCGCTGGTTTCACTGTAGGGCGGGGTCCGTCCCCCGACCATTCGCCAGAGGGCCAACCCGGGCGCGGCAGAGTGACTAGTCACGCGCCGCGCGTCTGGTTCAGCAAGGCACCGGCGCGTTCCTGCGCGCATAGAACCACCACGTAATCACCATGCACGTGGCGTAAAAGCCGATGAAGCAAAACAGCGCCGCCTGCACGCTGCCCGTCATTTCCAGCGACGTGCCGAAACTGCGCGGGATGAAAAAGCCGCCGTAGGCGCCGATGGCCCCGGAAAAGCCCAACACCGCCGCCGATTCCTTGGCCGCTTCGCCCAGTGCGCGCTTATGCGCCTCGGGGCCTTTGCCGGCTGCCGCCTGCGTGCGTTCGCGCAGGAAGATCACGGGGATCATCCGGAACGTCGAGCCGTTGCCCACGCCCGTCAGCGCGAACAGCACGATGAACATCGCCAGAAAGCCGTTGAAGTTGCCGCCCTGGCCCGCCATGGGCAGGAAGAGCATCACGCCAAGCACCGCAGCGATCATCCCGGCAAAGGTGACCAGCGTGACGCGCGCGCCGCCCAGCTTGTCCGACACCCAGCCGCCAACGGGCCGCGTCAACGAACCCACCAGCGGCCCGAGGAACGCGTACGCCATGGGGTTGACGTCGGGAAACAGCGTCTTGGTCAGCATGGCAAAGCCCGCCGAAAACCCGATGAACGAGCCGAACGTGCCCACGTACAGCCAGCACATCAACCAGTTGTGCTTGCGCTTGAATATCACCGCCTGGTCGGCGAAGGACGCACGCGCGTCGGCGATGTCGTTCATGCCGAACCATGCCGCGATGGCCGCAATGGCGATCGGCACCACCCAGATAAAGCCGGCGTTTTGCAGCCACAGGTTCTGCGACGCGCCATTGACGGTGATTTCCCGCGGTGCGCCGCCGGCTACGCCAAAGACACCCACCGAAATCACCACGGGCACGACGAACTGCGCCAGCGACACGCCCAGGTTGCCGATGCCGGCGTTAAGCCCCGTCGCCAGGCCCTTCTTTTCCTTGGGGAAAAAGAAGCTGATGTTTGCCATGCTGGAACTGAAGTTGCCGCCGCCCAGCCCGCACAACAGCGCCAGGATCAGCAGCGTCGGGAACGACGTGGTCGGATCGCGCAGCGCAAAGCCCATGCCCAACGCGGGCACCAGCAAGGACGCCGTCGAGATCGCCGTCCACTTGCGTCCGCCGAACACGGGCACCAGGAACGAATAGAAGATGCGCAAGGTGGCGCCCGACAGCGCGGGCAGCGCCGTCAGCCAGAACAATTGGTTCTTGGACAACATGAAGCCCGCGCGGTCCAGGTTGACGACGACCACGCTCCACAGCATCCAGATGCTGAACGCCAGCATCAGCGCGGGAATCGAGATCCAAAGATTGCGGTTGGCGACGCGGGCGCCGGTCTGCTTCCAGAAGCCGGGGTTTTCCGGCTCCCAACGCGTCAGGACTTGTGTGGACATAGGAGCCTCTATTTGGAGGAAATGGGTTGCGGGGCCGTCAGCGACGCCCGCCCCAGCGCCGCGCTTTCAGGGCGGAAGCTGAAGTGCATGAAGATCAGCGACACGCAGACGGTGCCGTACAGCAGCATGAAGGCGCTGGACCGGACGCCGGTCAGGTCCAGCAGCACGCCAAACAGGATGGGCAACACGAAGCCGCCCATGCCGCCCGCCAGGCCCACGATGCCGGACACCGCGCCGATGTTCTCGCCGAACTCGTCCGAGATGAACTTGAAGACGGATGCCTTGCCGATGGCCATGGCGATGCCGACCACGAACAGCAGCACGGTGAAGGTCACCGGACCCAACGCTATGCCGAACTGCCGGGGGCCGCCGGTGGTCATGACGGTGAACTGGGTCTGCGGATAGCTCAGCAGGAAGAACGCGACCCAGCACACCCACATCACCCACCACGTGGTCTTGTAGGCGCCGTAGCGGTCCGAGATCCACCCGCCCATCGCGCGCAAGACGCCGCCGGGCAACGAGAAGCAGGCGGCCAGCAGCGCGGCCAGCTTCATGTCGAAGCCGTATTCGCCGATGTAGTACTTGGTCATCCACAGCGCCAACGCGACGTAGCCGCCGAACACCACCGAGTAGTACTGGCAGTAGCGCCAGACGCGCGGGTCGCGCAGCATGGCGAATTGCGCCGACAGCGTGGCGCGTTGGGTCACGCGGTGCGACGGGTCCGACGCCGAGAACATCCAGAACAGCACCGCCGTGACCAGCAGCGCCACCGCGTACACCTGCGGCACGACGACCCAGGCGCCGCCGGCCGCCGCGATCAACGCGGGCGCCACGAATTTGGTGATGGCCGATCCGGAGTTGCCCGCGCCGAACACGCCCATGGCCAGGCCCTGCTTGTTGCGCGGAAACCAGCGCGCCACATACGGCGTGCCGACCGAGAACGAGCCGCCCGTCAGGCCAACGAACAACGCCAGCACCAGGAATTGCCAGTACTCGGTGGCGTAGGACAGCAGCCAGATCGGCACCACCGCCAACAGCATCAGGATGAAGAACACGGGCCGGCCGCCGTAGCGGTCGGTCCAGATGCCCAGGGGCACGCGCACCAGCGAACCGGTCAACACCGGCATGGCGGCCAACAGGCCGAATTGCGTTTCGGAAAGGCCAAGTTGCGCCTTGATGGGTATGCCCAGCACCGCGAAGATCATCCATACCGCGAAGCAGATGGTGAAGGCGAACGTGCTGGAAATCAGGACCCGCATCGGCCTGCCGAACGGGGTTGTTGCTGCTGTCATGGTTACTCTCGCTTTACTCACGAAGACATGGCGCTAGCCTAGGCACGCGCTGCGCCGGCGACCATTCGCCGGCCGACCATTCGGGGCACGCCGATGTGCCTAGTCACCCGGGTTCCACGCGCGCGTTTGCGCTGGATCAAGCGTTGGCCTATGCCCGGCGCAGCCCCAGGATTAATATGTATTGCCAATACATCTTCACCAATACACCTTCAAAAAAAGCGCAGACCGCCATGCCCTCGTTGCTGACCATCGATGAACCCGCCGCGCCACCCCGCCGCCCTCGCCCGCAGTGGCGCGCCTTTACCGAAATGGGGTTCCGGCCGCTGTATCTGGCCGGCTGCCTGTGGGCGTTGATATCGGTGTGGTTGTGGGTGCATGCGCCGGGCCGCATCACCGGGCTGATGGCCGGCGTGTTCTGGCATGCGCATGAAATGCTGTGGGGGTTCGTCGCCACGATTGCCGTGGGCTTTCTGCTGACGGCCGGCGCCAACTGGACGGGCAAGAACCCGCTGCGCGGCAACGCGCTGGCGCTCTTGTGCCTGTTATGGGTGGTCGCGCGCGTGGGCTACCTCACGCCCGGCAGGCCCGCGTACGTGGTTGCCATCGTGGCGGACCTGGGATTTTTCGTATGGGGCGCCGCCGCCCTGGGCCGCGCTGTCTGGATTACGCGCAACCAGCGCAACGCGGGCGTGCCGGTCTTGATGCTGGGCTTGGCCGCCACCAACGCGCTGTATTCATGGGCCGCCGCGCAAGGGGACTATCTGGCGGTAATGCGCTACTTCAACGCCGGCCTGCTGTGCATGGCGGTGCTGACGCTGCTGATTGCGCGTCGGGTGATTCCGTTCTTCGCCAAGCGTGCCGTGGCGGGCCTGGATATTCCCGCACAGACCCGCAGCGGTCACTGGCAATTGGGCACGGGCGTGGCGGCCATTGCCGGTTTGCTGGGCGGGCAGCCGCGTCTGGCCGCGGTGGCCTTGGCGGCCACGGGCTTGATCGCGCTATGGCAATGGATGTCGTGGAAGCCTTGGGCCGTGCGGCGCGTGCCGCTGCTGTGGATTCTGTATGCCGGCTATGTCGGTTTGGGCGCGGGCCTGCTGGTGGGCGCGGCGCAACTGGCGGGCATGGTCGTCCGGCTGGCGTGGCCGGCGCACGTGATCGGCGTGGCGGGCTTTTCAGTACTGATCGTGGGCATGGTGACGCGCACCGCGCTGGGTCACCTGGGCAGGCCCTTGCAAACCGACCGCTGCATGGTAGCCAGCTTCGTGCTGGTCATCGTGGCAGCCCTGCTGCGGTTGGCGGCGCTGTGGCCCGGCGTGGCCAGCACCGGCCTGCTGCATGCCGCCACCAGCGCCTGGGTACTGGCGATGGGCCTGTACCTGTGGCGCTTCTTCCCGCTGATGATCCGCCCACGCGCCGACGCCGCCAAGCCGGCGGCGCCGATGATGCGTGTGATGCCGGCCGCCCGGCCGCGGGTCTAAGCGGGGCGGCCCGCCCCGCCTGCCCGCTTAGTCGCGCCCTTCGCGGCGTTCGATCGCCTCGACTTCGCGGCGCATGGCCTTCAGCCACGCCTTCAGCAGCGCCTGATCCGAGAACTGCATCACTTCGTGTTCCAGTTCGCCGATGTAGTCCTGGATGTCGACGATGTCATCGTCCAGTTCTTCCAGCACGGTCTCGGGGTCAAACGAGGCGAACGGGTCCAGGTCGTAGCGCAGCTTGAAGCCTTCTTCGGCGTAGCTGGCTTGATGCAGCACTTCGTCCAGCTGCGCTTGCAGCGCGGCGTTGGCTTGCGGCAGGCCGTCGTCGGACACGTCCGCCAGCGGCGTCAAATCCGGTGTGCCCTGCTTGCGCCGCGCCGCTTCTTCGTCCTGCATCGCCTGCCACGCCACCGCGTTGGGCGTGGTGTTGCGCAGGGCGGCGCGGGCCAAGGCCAGCAGGTCTTCGGCTTCGTCGTCTTCGAACTGGTCCTGAATGATGCGCAGCAGTTGCGTCGGCGTGAAGGTCGACAGATCGGTGTCGGGGTCCAGCTCCAGCGCCTCGATCAGTTCCGCCTTGGCGTCTTCCGATTCGTCGGCGGCCGCCTCGTCGTAGTCCAGGCCGCTGTGCTTTTTATATAGGGCCTTGAGCTTGTCGGCATCGCAACCGGCCGGCAATTCGCCCTTGGCGTCCAGCAGCAGCAATTCGGCCGAGAACTCGGTCACCAGCTCGGACACGAATTCGCGCTCGGCCTTGGACAGCCCCATGTTCTTGTGCGCGTGGTCAAAACACAGCACCAGCTTCATGCGCAATTCGTGCAGCTTCTTTTCCAGCGGCGCCAGGCCTTCCGTGTACTTGCGCTGGTACTCGGCCTCTACCGCCTGCCATTGATCAAGGCGGCCGCGTTCCGTTTCCAGCCGTGCCTGTAGCCGCTCGAATAACTGACGCGGGGTTTCCAGTGAATGTTGGCCCATGACCTGCTCCTTGCAAACCGGGTAATGAAAGTAGCCGCCACTCTAAACGATTCGGGCAAACCCCTCTTGGATTTTTCAGTTAATAACGCTAATCATTATTATTAATATAGAATCTCGGCTGTCCGGCACACCCCGTCCGCAACCCCTTCGCCACGTCTTTCGCAACGTCAGCGCAACCTCTATTTGGCAGTCCCGATGTCTTTGCCCCCCGCCGCGGGCCCTGCCCCCCTGCGCGCCTCCGCCCACGCCCCTCCTCCACCCGTCGCCCGATCACGGCGCCGCGTGATCCTGACGGCAACCGTGCTGGTACTTGCCTTGGTCGCGGCGCTGGCCATGTGGTGGAAAACCCAAAGCGGTCCCGCCGCGCCGCGTCCACCCGAATACAACCAGATTCCCGTTGCGGTCAGTGTGGCGCCGGCCCGCGTCGGCCCGCTGCAACGCGACCTGCATGCGCTGGGCACCATCACGCCCTTGACCCACGTCGTGCTGCGCAGCCAGGTGGACGGCGAACTGGTGCGCCTGCATTACACCGAGGGTCAGGCCGTGGTGCGCGGCCAGCTGTTGGCCGAGATCGACCCGCGCCCCTATCAAACCGCGCTGGCGGCGGCCGAAGGCGAACGGGCACGCACACAGGCGCTGCTGGATAACGCCCAGGCCGATCTACAGCGCTATCGCACCTTGGCGCGCCAGGAAGCCGTGGCGGGGCAGCAACTGGACACCGCCCAGGCGCAGGTGCGCGCCTACATTGCGCAGCGCGAACTGAACCGCGCACAGGTGGCCGAGGCACAGCGGCGGCTGGGGCTGACGCGCATCACTGCCCCGCACGATGGCCGCATCGGCCTGCGCCGCGTCGACGCCGGCAACCATGTGCTTGCCAACGATGCCGACGGGCTGACCACGCTGGTGCAGACCGCCCCCATTTCGGCGCTGTTCAGCATTTCGGAAACGCGGCTGGACCTGCTGCGCCAGGCGCAGGCGCGAACGGACGTGTTGCGCGTGCAAGCCTGGGATGCCGACGACCGCCGGCTGCTGGCCGAAGGCACGCTTGAAGCCCTGGACAACCGCGTCCAGACCGGCAGCGGCACCGTGCGGCTGCGCGCCCGTTTCGACAACACCGACGAATCGCTGTTTCCCAATCAATTCGTGAACATCCGGCTGGCGCTGGTCCAGCAAGACAACGTGGTCACCATTCCATCGGCGGCCGTGCAGTATGGCTCGGAAGGAGCCTTCGTCTTCGTCATTGGCCAGGACGCGCGCGCCACGCGCCGCGTGTTGCAACTGGGCCCCGCCAACGCGGGCCATATCGTCGTGCAAGCCGGTTTGGCGCCGGCCGAGCGCGTGGTGGTCGAAGGCGTGGACCGCCTGCATGATGGCCGCAACGTCCAGATCGTAGAACCCCTGACTTGAACCGCGCATGAGCCTGTCACGCCCCTTTATCCTGCGTCCGGTCGCGACGTCTTTCCTGATGATCGCCCTGCTGCTGTCGGGCATCCTGGCGTGGCGCATGCTGCCCGTGGCCGCGCTGCCGCAGGTCGATTACCCCATCATCCAGGTCACCACGCCGTACCCGGGGGCCAGCCCGAACGTGACGGCGCGCGCCGTGACCGCGCCGCTGGAACGCCGCTTTGGGCAGATACCGGGCTTAAAGCAGATGTCGTCCACCAGCGGCAGCGGCATTTCGGTCATCACATTGCAGTTTTCGCTGGACGTGTCGCTGGGCGTGGCGGAACAAGAGGTGCAGGCGGCCATCAGCGCCAGCGGTTCGCTGCTGCCGGGCGATTTGCCCACGCCGCCTGTTTACCGCAAGGTCAACCCGGCCGACGTGCCCATCCTGACGCTGGCGGTCACCTCGGATTCCCTGCCCTTGCCCACCGTGTATGACCTGGTCGACACGCGCATGACGCAGCGCTTGTCGCAGCTGTCGGGCGTGGGCATGGTCAGCCTGGCCGGCGGCCAGCGGCCGGCCGTGCGCGTGCAGGTCAACCCGATGGCGCTGGCGGCGCGCGGGCTGCAACTGTCCGACGTGCAGGAAGCCATCGCCAAGGCAAATTCCAATCAGCCCAAGGGCAGCTTCGACGGGCCGGTGCGCTCCGTCATCATGGACGCGAACGACCAGCTGCAAAGCGCCGCCGAATACCGCGAACTGATCGTGGCCTGGAAGAACGGCGCACCGGTGCGGCTGGGCCAGGTCGCCACCATTGAAGACGGCGCCGAAGACCGCTACCTGGCCGCCTGGGTCGACAAGCAGCCGGCCGTGCTGGTCAATATCCAACGCCAGCCGGGCGCCAACGTGATTGCCGTGGCCGACCAGGTCAAGGCGCTGCTGCCCCAACTGACGGCCAGCCTGCCCGCCGCCGCGCAGGTGCGCATCCTGACCGACCGCACCGAAAGCATCCGTGCGTCGGTGCGCGGCGTGCAATGGGAACTGGTGTTTGCCGTGGGGCTGGTGGTGCTGGTCACGTTCCTGTTCCTCTCCAACCTGCCCGCCACCCTGATCCCCAGCCTGGCCGTGCCGCTATCGCTGATCGGCACTTTCGGCTTCATGCACCTGGCGGGCTTTTCCACCAACAACCTGACGCTGATGGCGCTGACCATCGGCGCGGGCTTCGTGGTGGATGACGCCATCGTCATGCTGGAGAACATTGCGCGGTATCGGGAACAGGGGCACAGCCCGATGTCGGCCGCGCTGAAAGGCGCCGGGCAGATCGGCTTCACCCTGGTGTCGCTGACCTTGTCACTGATTGCCGTGCTGATCCCGCTGCTGTTCATGGAAGACGTGGTGGGCCGGCTGTTCCGTGAATTCGCCATCACCCTGGCCGTGGCCATCCTGATATCGCTGGCCGTATCGCTGACGCTCACGCCCATGATGTGCGCGCGGCTGCTGCCGGCGCACGTGCAATCGCGCCCCGGCCTGCTGGACCGCGTCCAGGCGCGCTACGCGGGCTGGCTGGACGTCACGCTGCGCCACCAGCGCCCGACGTTGATGGTGATGCTTGGCACCGTGGCCTTGACTGGCCTGCTGTACCTGGCGGTACCTAAGGGTTTCTTCCCGGTGCAGGACGGCGGCGTGCTGCAAGGCGTGACGCAGTCCACGCAAAGCACCTCGTTTGACGCCATGTCGCGCCGCCAGCAAGCCGTGGCTCGGGCGCTGCTGGCCGATCCCGATGTGCAAAGCCTGTCGTCCTTCATCGGCATCGACGGCATGAACGCCACGCTGAACACGGGCCGCCTGCTGATCAACCTGAAGCCCTGGGCGCAACGCAGCGCGCCGCTGGCGGACATCATGGCGCGGCTGGACGCCAGAGCCCGCGACGTGCACGGTATCTCGCTGTTCTTGCAGCCGGTGCAGGAACTGAATATCGAAGACCGTGTCAGCCGGGGGCAATACCAATTCAGCCTGACCTCGCCAGACAGCGCGCTGCTGGCGCAATGGAGCCAGGCGATGACGCAGCGGCTGGCGCAGTCGCCCGCGTTGGCCGAGGTGTCGTCCGACCTGCAAGGCAACGGCCGTCAGGCCTACCTGGAAGTGTCGCGCGATACGGCCGCGCGCCTGGGCGTCACGATGGACGACGTGGTGCAGGCCCTGTACAACGCGTTCGGCCAGCGCCAGGTGGCCACGCTGTTCACGCAGTCGAACCAATACCGCGTGGTGCTGGAAGTGGACCGCAGCCTGGCGCTGGGGCCCGAGGCACTGGAACGCATCCACCTGCAAACCGAGGACGGGCAGGCAATTCCGCTGTCGGCGCTGGCCACGGTCAGCGAACGCGCGGTGCCGCTGGCGATCAACCATCTGTCGCAATTTCCGGCGGTGAACCTGTCGTTCAACCTGCCACCGGGCGGGTCGTTGGGCGACGCCATTGCCGCCATTGAATCCGCCAAGGCCGACATCGCCCTGCCGCCCAGCGTGGAACTGCGGCTGCAAGGCGCGGCCTCGGCGTTCCAGGCGTCCTTGTCCAATACGCTGTGGCTGATGCTGGCGGCGGTGGTCACGATGTACCTGGTGCTGGGCATGCTGTATGAAAGCGCCATCCACCCCGTCACCATCCTGTCCACCCTGCCGTCGGCCACCGTGGGCGCCTTGCTGGCGCTGCTGATCACCGGCCGGCCACTGGACCTGATTGCGGTCATCGGGATCATCCTGCTGATCGGGCTGGTCAAGAAGAACGGCATCATGATGGTGGACTTTGCGCTGGAAGCCGAGCGCACGCGCGGGCTGACGCCGCGGGACGCCATCCGCGAAGCCGCGCTGCTGCGCTTGCGACCAATCTTGATGACGACGCTGGCCGCGCTGTTCGGCGCGCTGCCGCTGATGCTGGCCACCGGGTCGGGCGCCGAACTGCGCCAGCCCCTGGGCTGGGTCATGGTGGGCGGCCTGCTGGTCAGCCAGGTGCTGACGCTGTTCACCACGCCTGCGGTCTATCTGTTCTTTCACCGGCTGGGGCAGCGGCGCCGGGTCGATGTGAGCCCCGACGGGCGTAACGCATGATCCGCGCGTTGCTGCATCGCCCCGTCGCCTGCCTGTTCCTGGCGCTGGCGTTAACGCTGCTGGGCGCGGTGGCGTGGCGGCTGTTGCCCGTGGCGCCCTTGCCCCAGGTGGATTTTCCCACCATCGAGGTGCGCGCCGAGCTGCCCGGCGCCAGCCCGGAAAGCATGGCCAGCACGGTGGCCGCGCCGCTGGAGCGCGCGCTGGGCAGCATCGCGGGCGTCAGCGCCATGACCTCGTCCAGCAACCAGGGCGCCACGCGCGTGCAGTTGCAGTTCGAGCTGGACCGCGACATCAACGAAGCCGCCCGCGACGTGCAGGCCGCGCTGAACGCCGCGCGCGGCGAACTGCCCGCGGGCATGCCGCAAAGCCCCAGCTACCGCAAGGTCAACCCGTCACAGGCGCCCATCATGGCGCTGGCCCTGAGTTCCGCCACGCGCCCGGCCGGCCAGCTGTATGACCTGGGTTCGACGGTGCTGGCGCAAAAACTGTCGCAGATCAACGGCGTGGGCGAAGTCACGCTGGGCGGCAGTTCGCTGCCCGCCGTGCGCGTGCAGGTGAACCCCAACGCGCTGGCCCATTACGGCGTGGCGCTGGACGACGTGCGCAACGCCATCGCCAACGCCGCGCCCATGCGCCCGCTAGGCCAGCTGGACGCGGCCGGCCAGCGCTGGGAAGTCGGCACGCCCGAGCAGCCGCGCCGCGCGGATGAATACGGCCGCCTGATCGTGCGCCACGCGGATGGCGCGGTGATCAGGCTGGCGCAAGTGGCGCGCGTCAGCGATTCCGTCGAAAACCGCTACAGCAGCGGCTTTCACAACCACAACCCGGCCGTCGTGCTGACCATCAGCCGCCAGACGGGCGCGAACATCATCGAGACCATCGGCGCCATCAACGCCGCCCTGCCCGGCCTGCGCGCGTTGATGCCGGCCGACGTGGACCTGACGGTGGCGCTGGACCGCTCGCCCGGCATCAACGCCACCTTGCGCGAGGCCCACGTCACGCTGGGCCTGGCGACCGCGCTGGTCATCCTGGTGGTGTGGCTGTTCCTGGGCAATGCGCGCGCGGCGGCGATACCCAGCGTGGCGATACCCGTGTGCCTGATCGCCACTTTCGCCGTCATGCACGCGTGGGGCTTTTCGCTGAACAACCTGTCGCTGATGGCGCTGATCGTCGCGGCCGGCCTGGTGGTGGATGACGCCATCGTCGTGCTGGAGAACATCTCGCGGCACCTTGAACGCGGCCTGTCGCCGCGCAAGGCGGCGTTGCGCGGGGTGCGCGAAGTGGGCTTCACGCTGGTCGCCATGACGGTGGCGCTAAGCGTGGTGTTCGTGTCGATCCTGTTCATGGGCGGACTGGTCGAACGCCTGTTCCGGGAATTTTCGATCACGCTGGTGGCCGCCACGGTGATTTCGCTGGTGGTGTCCGTGGCGATCATCCCGGCCTTGTGCGCGCGCTGGCTGCGCGCGGATCAACCCTCGGGCCAACCGGGCCAATTGGCCCAATCGGCCCAATCGGCCCAAACGGCCCAAACGGCCCATTCGGCCCCATCGCCCCAGTCGTCCAGATCGCCCCAGTCGCGCCCGTCGCGCCTGCAATCGGCCTTCGCCCGCGCGCATGATGCCTACGGCCGGTCCCTTGCTCGCGTGCTGGGGCATGCGCGCTTGACCCTGTTGTTGCTAGCCGCCGTGGTCGGCTTGAACGTGTATCTGTACGTCGAAGCTCCCAAGGGTTTTCTGCCCGTGCAAGACACCGGCCAACTGGTGGGATTCGTGCGCGGCGACGATGGCTTTTCGTTCCAGGTCATGCAACCCAAGATTGACCAATACCGCCAGCTGGTGCTTAAGCATCCGGCTGTGCAGGACGTCATCGGCTACAACGGCGGCAGCCTGGGCATCAGCAATTCACTCTTCCTTATTCGCCTGAAGCCCGCCGCCGAGCGCGGCGTATCGTCCACCGACGTCATCAACTGGCTGCGTACCCACGCGCCCCCCGTGCCCGGCGGCATGTTCTTCCTGAACGTCGACCAGGACCTGCGCATGCCCGGCGGCTTCGGCAATTCCGGCGACCACGAATTGGCCATCATGGCCAGCGACGTGCCCGCGCTGCGCGACTGGGCGCGCAAGATCTCCAAGGCCATGCAGGACATTCCCGAACTGCGCGACGTGGACGCCCAAGGCGACGGCGCCACGCAGCAGGTCGTCATCAACATCGACCGCGCCGCCGCGCAACGGCTGGGCGTGGATATGGACACGATCAGCAGCGTGCTCAGCAATTCGTTCAGCCAACGCCAGGTCGCCACCCTGTACGACGCCATGAACCAATACCGCGTGGTGCTGGAGCTGGACCCGCGCTACACCGAAGACCCCGAAGTGCTGGAGCAGGTGCAGGTGGTGGCGGCCGACGGCACGCGCATCCCGCTGACCGCCTTCGCCACCTACGACAACGGGCTGGTCAACGACCGCGTCTACCACGACGGCCTGTTCGCGGCCGTCGGCGTGGGCTTTTCGCTGGCGCCCGGGGTGTCGCTGGAACAAGGCCTGGCCGCCATCGACGCCGCCATGGCCAAGCTGATGGTGCCGTCCACCATCCAGACACGCCTGGGCGGCGACGCCCGTAACTTCCAGCAAAGCCTGCAAGACCAGCCCTGGCTGATCCTGGCCGTGCTGGTCGCCATCTACCTGGTGCTGGGTATCCTGTACGAAAGCCCCCTGCACCCGCTGACCATCTTGTCCACCCTGCCGTCCGCCGGCGTGGGCGCGCTGCTGGCGCTGCGCATCGCCAACATCGAATTCACCTTGATCGCGTTGCTGGGCCTGTTCCTGCTGGTCGGCATCGTCATGAAAAACGCCATCCTGATGATCGACTTCGCCCTCAGCCTGGAACGCCGCGAAGGCCTGACTCCCCGCGCCGCCATCCACCGCGCCGCCATGCTGCGCCTGCGCCCCATCGTGATGACCAACCTGGCCGGCCTGCTGGGCGCCCTGCCCCTGGTGCTGGGCATGGGCGAAGGCGCGGAACTGCGCCGCCCCCTGGGCATCGCCATCGTCGGCGGCCTGATGATCAGCCAGTTCCTGACGCTGTATACGACCCCGATCGTGTATCTGGCATTGGAACGGCTGCGGGTGAAGCTGGGGGGTGCGGGGCGAAAGCGCACCACCTGACGGCAACATGCGCCGAGGCCGCAGCGGGTCTTACTGCATCGGTTGCCCGATGGCGACAAAGGCCGGCACGTCCGCAAAGCGGACGCGTTCGGAGGACATTCGCGTATTTGACCGTCAGTGCCGACACGCGCTCGCCATCGCCACTAACGGCGCGACGCCGAAGTGCCGGCATGTTGCGGGACTTCGGGAGGCGAAGCCGGGGTCAAATAGCGCGGCACCAGTCCGCCGACCAGTCGCAACGATGACTTCAGACTGCCGAATGCGCCGTAAAGCGATTCCTGGCCCGCGATCCAGCTACCCCGCGACATGAGCAATGCGTGTACGACGTTCTCGCGCGATCCGCTAAACAGCGGCATCGCCCGCGTCCGGGACGGCACGCGTTTCGGGCGTTCGATATTCACAAGCCACGTACGCCATCGGAAGTAAAGGCATCCGTCCGGTTCGAAGTAGCCGATGCGCCGCTCGCGCAGCATGGCTTTTGCCCCGGGGCTTAACGTGTCGGCCACGACCATTGGAATCCGGGCGCGCTTTAGCTTGTTTGCGTTGTTTAGCTGGGCAGCTAATCGCCAAACACATTTCCCCATTCAAACAACCCACTACTCCGGCCACCGTGGCGCGGCGGTCAGGCGGTCGGACATGAAGGCCAGGAATTCGCGGGCCAGTTGCGGTAGCGTCCTGCCTTGCAGGGTCAGCACCTGGATGCTGCGTTGGCGCATTTCGGGGTTGGTGAAGGGCACGGCGACGAGGCCGCCTTCGCCCAATTGACCCATCAGCGTCAGGTAGCCGGACAAGGCGACGATCTGGCTGCCGGGCAGCATTGGCAGGAAGGCGGCGGAGTGGTTTGAGACGTAGGCCGGTTCGATGTGCAGGCCCGCGTTGGCGCAGGCGGCGTCGAACAGCTGGCGCACGGTGGTGCCGTGGTCGCCCACCGATAGCGGATAGTGGACCAGGTCACGCATGCCGATGCTGCGGCGGCCGGCCAGCGGGTGCTGGCGGCACATTACGGCGTAGACGGGTGCGCGGGTCAGCAACTCGGTTTTCAAGCGGTCGTCTTGCGCGGTGGTGTAGCGCAGCGCCATCTGTGCCAAGCCTTCAAGAATGTGGCGGCTGACTTCTTCGGGGCGCTCCACGTATAGATGAAAGCGCGCTTCGGGCCGCTCGCGCTTGAATTGCGCCATGCACAGGGGCAGGAAGTGATGGGCGAAGCCTTCGGTGCAGGCCAGGCGGATCGTGACGTCTCCGACATGACCGCGCTGGCGGATCTCGGACGTGACGCGCTCGGCTTCCAGCGCGGCAGCGTTGGCGTACGCGGCCAGTTGGCGGCCGGCCTCGCTAAGTTCCATGCCGCGCGCCTGACGTTCGAACAGCGCAACACCCAAGGCATCTTCCAGCTTGGCGATCTGACGGCTGACCGCCGATGCCGCCACGTGCTGCGACGCCGCCGCGCCGGCGATCGAGCCGCTACGCGCGACCTCAAGAAAGTACCGCAGCCCCAACGAAATCATCCCGCCTCCGTGCGATGCATGCCAAAAAGGCAATGCAAAGATGCTAATTATCTGATTGTGGCATGTACCGATGCGTAATAACTTTGTGCCTCCTTCGTCTCGAGTGCCGTCGTGAACCGCGAACAAGCCGTCCAGCAAGCCGTTGAAGCCTTTGACAATGGCACCCTTGAAGCCGCCCTGGCGCGTCGCGTCGCCTATGCCACGGAAAGCGAGGTGCCGGAGCAGGCGCCGATGCAGCACGCCTATCTGAATCAGGATCTGATTCCGGTGCTTAACCGCATGGGCTTTACCTGTGAAGTGCATCCCAACCCCGACGGCGTGGACCTGCCCATTCTGGTGGCGCGCCGCGTTGAGGCGCCCGGGCTGCCCACCGTGCTGATGTACGGCCATGGCGACGTGGTGCGCGGCAATGCGGCCAAGTGGGAAGCGGGCCGCGACCCCTGGCAGTTGCAAGTGGACGGCGACCGCTGGTATGGCCGGGGCACGGCCGATAACAAAGGCCAGCACAGCATCAATCTGGAAGCGCTGCGGCAGGTGATCGCCGCGCGCGGCGGCAAGCTGGGGTTCAACGTCACCTGGCTGATCGAGACCGGCGAAGAAGCCGGTTCGCCCGGCCTGGCCGCGTTCTGCGACGCGCAGCGCGACACCTTGGCGGCCGACGTGTTCATCGCCAGCGACGGCCCGCGTCTGCATGCGTCGCGCCCCACCCTTTTCATGGGATCACGCGGGGCGGTCAATTTTGAATTGAAGCTGCGCACGCGTGAGCGTGGCTACCACTCCGGCAATTGGGGCGGCTTGCTGGCCAACCCCGCCATCGTCCTGATGCACGCCATCGGCACCCTGGTGGACGCGCGTGGCCGCATTACCGTGCCGGCGCTGCGTCCGCCCGCCATCCCCCAGGCCGTGCGCGAGGCGTTGGCGGATCTTGAGGTAGGCGGTGGCGAAGACGACCCCGACATCAACGCCTGGTGGGGCGAGCCCGGGCTGACCGCGCCTGAAAAAGTATTCGGCTGGAACAGCCTGGACGTGCTGACCTTTGGCGCGGGCGACCCCGCCAAGCCCGTGAACGCGATTCCCCCGGAGGCCGTGGCGTGGTGCCAGTTGCGCTTCGTGGTAGGCACCGATTGGCGCGCCCTGGAAACGCATGTGCGCCAGCACCTGCGCCAAGGCGGCTTTGAAGACGTGCAGGTGCGCGTGGGCATGCAAGGCGGCGCCACGCGTTTGTCGCCCGACAACGCGTGGGTGCGCTGGGCGGCGGCATCGCTGGAACGCACAACCGGCAAGCGCCCCGCGCTGCTGCCGAACCTGGGCGGTTCGCTGCCCAACGAGATCTTCGCCGACCTGCTGGGCCTGCCCACATTGTGGGTGCCGCATTCGTACCCCGCGTGCGCGCAGCATGCCCCGAATGAGCACTTGCTGGGTAGCGTGGCGCGCGAAGGGCTGGCCATCATGGCCGGCCTGTACTGGGACCTGGGCGAAGCCGTTCCTGCCTGACCGACCGTTTCATTACCGAGAGCGTTGCCATGACCGCTAGATTCTGTGCCGCCGTGATGGCGTTCAACCTTGCCGCCGCCGCTTATGCGGGCGGCGCCCATGCCGCCTACCCCGAGCAGCCGATCAAGATCGTGGTGCCGTTCACGCCCGGCGGCGCGACCGATGCCGTGGCGCGGCTGCTTGCCAACAAGCTGTCGGGCAGCCTGGGCCAGTCGGTGATCGTGGAAAACCGGCCCGGCGCGTCCACGGTGATCGGGGCGGACGTCGTGGCGCGCGCCCAGCCCGATGGCTACACGTTGCTGCTGTCGGGCAGCACCACGTACACCGTCCTGCCCGCGCTGAAACCGTCGCTGCCCTACGACCCCATTCGCAGCTTCGAGCACGTGGGCATCGTCGCCATGGCGCCCGTGGTGCTGCTGGCGCAAAACGGCCTGGCGGCCAACACCGTGCAGGAAGCGGCGGCGCTGGCCAAGCAGCAAAGCAGCAAGGGCGGGCTGATGTACGGCACGTTCGGGCCGGGCTCGGCGCCGCATCTGGCGGGCGAAATGTTTGCCGAGGCCGCCGGCGCGAAGATGGTGCCGGTGCCCTACAAGGGCAGCGCGCAATTGATCACCGCGATGATTGGCGGCGAAGTGTCCTTGGGCGTGGACACGGTGTCATCCGCCGCGCCGCAGGTGCGCGCGGGCAAGGTGCGGGCGCTGGCCGTCACGGGCGAACACCGCGTGCCGCAAATGCCGGACGTGCCGACTTTCGCGGAAGCCGGGATTCCCCAAGTGTCGTTCGTGGGCTGGTACGCGCTGGCGGCGCCCGCCCATACCCCCGCGCCCGTGATCGACACGTTGAGCCGCGCGGTCGCGCAGATCATGCAGGACCCGCAGGTGAAGAAGGCGGTGTCGGACCTGGCGCTGGAACCGGTGTTCCTGCCGGGACCAGCGTTCAAGGACCGGATTCAAGAAGAAGTGCAGACATTCAGCGCCGTGGCCAGGCGCGCCGATATCAAGCTGGAATAGACGACAAGACACCGGGCGGCAAGGCGACAACATCAGAGCCGCACCGCAACGCACCGCACCAGGACGCCTCGCCACGCCGGCCACGCCACGCCACGCCACGCCAAGGCTGACACCACAAACCACGACCGCAAAAAAAACGCCTGATCATGCACGCAGCGAAGCGTGCATGACCAGGCGCCGATGCAGGCCGCACACGCGGCCTGCAAAACAGTCGGCGTCAGACCATGGGCGGCATCGTTTCCCGTTCGGGGTGCCGATGCTTGGCCAGCGCCTTGATGAACGCCGTTGCGCTTTTCGCGGGTGCGCCGCCGCCCATCAACAACCCTTCGTCGGCCTCATCGGGCGCGATCCCCGCCGAGCCGAACAGCTGCCCGCCGCGCCCCAACCCCAACAACGTCTTGCCATGCCGGAAGGCATCGCGCAGGAATTCCAGCGCGCGGCCGTCCGCTTGCAAGCGCGCTACGGCGGCGTCGCCCCCGGGCACCACGGCGCCGTCAAACAGCGTGGACGGGTGGTTGTCCAGCGACGCGTCGGCATCCAGCATGCCGCCACCTTCGGACTGCACCGGCCCGATGCGCTGGCCTACCAAGCGCACCACCACGCCGGCCTGGATCAGCGCGTCGGCCACGGCCGACACGGCGCCTTCGTCCACGCCCTCGGCCACCAGAATCGCCACCTTGCGCGTGGCCACGTTGCCGTCACCCGGCCTTGCCGTCAACGACAGCGCGGGCGACACCTCGACCTCCGGCTTGGGGGGCTGTGCAATGGCGCGCGGCAGCGGGTCGGGCAAGACCATGCCCAGCTGATCGGCCACACCCTGCGCCAATTCATCAGACACGTTACGCAGCGACGCCACCATGCGCTGGCGAATGGCGGGCACCGTCACCTTGCTCAGTTCAAACGAGAACGCGTGCACGATGTGGCGCTTTTCCCATTCGGTCTGGCTGTTGTAGAACAGCGTGGCCTGGTTGTAGTGCTCGGCGAACTTTTCGGGATGGCCGCGCAATTCGTCGCCCGCGATCGGCTCGGGAAACGGCACATAGCCTTCCATGCCGGCCTGGAACGGACACCCGCCCGCCAACGAGTTCGGCTCGTACGCCACGCGACCGCGATGAATCGCCTGGCGGTGCATGCCATCGCGCTGGTTGTTGTGCACCGGCGCCACGGGCGCGTTGATGGGAATTTCGTGGAAGTTCGGGCCGCCCAGCCGCGAGATCTGCGTATCCACATAGGAATGGATGCGTCCGGCCAGCAGCGGGTCGTTGGTGAAGTCCACGCCCGGTACCACGTGCGCCGTGCAGAATGCCACCTGCTCGGTCTCGGCAAAGAAGTTGTCCGGGTTGCGGTCCAGCACCATGCGGCCGATCGGCACGATGGGCACCAGTTCTTCCGGCACGATCTTGGTGGCGTCCAGCACATCGAAGCTGAAGCTGTCGGCTTGTTCTTCCGTGAAGATCTGCACGCCCAGTTCCCACTCAGGGCCCTTGCCCGCGTCGATGGCTTCCCACAGGTCGCGGCGGTGGAAGTCCGGGTCGGCGCCGGACACCTTGACCGCCTCGTCCCAAACTTGCGAATGCGTACCCAGGATCGGCGTCCAGTGGAATTTCACCAGCCGCGATTCGCCGCGCGCGTTCACGAAGCGGAACGTGTGCACGCCAAAACCCTGCATCATCCGGTAGCTGCGCGGAATGGCGCGGTCGGACATCAGCCACATCAGCATGTGGGTCGATTCCGGCATCAGGGACACAAAGTCCCAAAACGTGTCGTGCGCCGACGCGGCCTGGGGCATGCCGTGATGCGGCTCCGGCTTGACGGCGTGCACCAGGTCAGGGAACTTCATCGCGTCCTGGATGAAGAACACCGGCATGTTGTTGCCCACCAGGTCCCAGTTGCCTTCGTCGGTATAGAACTTGACGGCAAAGCCGCGCACGTCTCGCGCCGTGTCCTTGGAACCGCGTTCGCCGGCTACCGTGGAAAAGCGCACGAACACCGGCGTGCGCTTGCCCTTTTCAGCGAACAGCGACGCGGCGGTCAGGTCAGTCAACGGCCGATAGCATTCGAAGTAGCCGTGCGCCGCTGAACCGCGCGCGTGCACGATGCGTTCAGGAATGCGCTCGTGATCGAAGTGCGTAATCTTTTCACGCAGGATGAAGTCTTTCAACAAGGCGGGGCCGCGCAGGCCGGCTTTCAGCGAATGCTGGTTGTCGGCAATCGGCACGCCCTGGTTGGTCGTCAGCACCTGGCCGCTGCCATCGGCGCGCACGCGACCCAGGCGGCCATCCACCGCGTTGACGCCGGGTTCGGCGGCATCGCCCGTCTTGGCGTTGGCTTCCGATTCCGACAACGAACTGGCGCCCACGGACGGGTCCGGCGGCGTCGTGTGCGCGCCGGCATAGGGGCAGCGCGCGCCTTCCTCGCCGTACTCGGCGGCCTTGTTGGCGTTGTGCGGCAGGGATGCAACCGTGGCGCCCACGGCGGCCGCGCGCTTTAGCGCCGGGTGTACCGGTTTGCCCGCGGGGCCGGCGGCCGGGCCGCTGTCGGTATTCATATAGGCGGTGTCGACGGCGCCGGCCGCGCCCTTGTTTACGGGTTTCTTGCTTGCCATCAAGGCTCTCCTAGTGTTTGAGCATTTCGCCGCGGGCCTGCTCGGCGCGCGACGCGCCAATGGCGGATTTCACTTGTTTGACTTCTTCAGGCGGCGGCAGCACGGCGGGCAGGCCCAACGATTCCACCCACAGTTCGCGCGACCAGCCCTGCGTGTGATACAGGTGATGCTCTTCGTCCAGCGCCACCGCGTCATAGGCCTGCTTCAAGATGGCGGCTTCCTTGCCGGAATGCTGGTCGGCCAGCAGCCCGATCAGCGACCAGTTGGAATGGTCCTTGGTTTCGGCCAGCACCACGCATTCGGTCGCCACCAGTTGCGCGGCGTCAGGGTCGCCGGCGTTGATGGCCATCTTCATGGCCTTGACCAGCGATTCCCCCAGGTGGCGCACCACCTCGCGGCCCGGCGTCTGCTGCGCGGGGTCAAGTCCCAGTTGTTCAAACACGGTCAAAAGCACACGTTGGTGCGTCCGCGTTTCTTCCAGGTATTCCTTCCACTCTTTCTTCAGGTCTTCATTCACGGCACAGGACACGGCGGTCTCATACACCGTCAAGCCGCCGATCTCGGTTTCCAGGGCCTGGTAAAGCAATTCATTGATTTGTTTGGCGTCTGCCGCTTTGCGTTTCATCAGGGGCTCCTTGTGTCCATGGGGATCAATGCCGGCTCTGGCCCGCGAGCGCGCACCTGCCAGCATGAAACGGTCCTTCAGCAAGCGTCGTGCCCATCCGACGCCATAACGCACCACAACAACGTCCCCGATTCGCTTAGAATTGGAACCATTCTCAATACAAGATCCTTGCCAGCCCGCTCGTGGCGGCAATCCACAACAAGAGGCCCCCTCTGAAATCCGGTTTCCGCCTGTCAATGGCCTGGTTGCACACCTGGGTCGGCCTATGGTTTTCGTGGCTGCTGTACACGGTGTTCCTGACCGGTTCGCTTGCCCTTTTCGCCGAACCCATCACCCACTGGATGACGCCCGAGCACCAGGCCGCCGAAGCCGCGTCGGCGTCCCAGGCCAGCACGCCGGTGGACCGCGCGCGCCGGCTGGACCTGGCGGTGGACTACATGGCCAAACACCACGCGGGCGCGGGCATGTGGGAGTTCTGGCCGGTTAACCGGGGCCATGACAACGGCTTGTCGGTTTACTGGTTTGACGAGAACGGCATGTACGCCGAGGCCGAACTGGACCCGGTGACGGGCGCCGAGCTTGCCGATCACCACGACGACGAAGGCCGCGCCACGCTGGGCGGCACGCACTTCGTGAACTTCCACTACATGCTGCATGAAAGCCGCTTCGGCCTGTGGGTGGTGGCGTTTGCCACGATGGCGATGCTGGTGGCGCTGGTGTCCGGCGTGGTCACGCACAAACGCATCTTCAAGGACTTTTTCACCTTCCGCCCCAAGAAGGGCCAGCGGTCGTGGCTGGATGCGCACAACGCGGTGGCCGTATTGACGCTGCCCTTTCAATTCATGATTGCCTATACCGGCATCGTGATATCCAGCGCGCAGCTGATGCCCGCGCCGGTCGCCGCCCATTACGGCGCCGGCATGGATGCCATGCGCCTGTATCTGGCCGAAATGCAGGGCGAGGAAAAACCGCTGCGCTCGGGCCAGGCCATGGCCATGCCGCCGCTGGAACCGATGGTGGCGCGCGCCGAAGCCATGATCGGCCAAAGCGCCCGCGCCGTCGTCATCCAGAACCCCGAAGACACCTCGATGCGCATCGCCGTTTACGGCTGGAACGAAGCCGGCGACGCACAGCGCAACATCAGCGCCACAACCGGCATGGTCGAATTCCAGGGCACCACCGGCCAGGTGCTGCGCATGCGCCCGGCAGGCGGCGTCAACGGCGGCGCGCCGGCGGTGGTGCGCCAGGTGATGAATGACCTGCACATGGCGCCATTTGGCGGGCCGGCCATGAAGTGGCTGTACTTCGTGTGCGGCCTGGCCGGCGCCGCGATGATGGGCACGGGCGCCGTGCTGTTCATGGCGAAACGGCGCGCCAAGGCGGGCGATGAATTCGGCGCCGCCACGGCGCGCATATACCGGCTGTTTGAAGGCTTGAACGTGGCCGCGTTGGCCGGACTGGCGGTGGCGTGCATCGGCTTTTTCTGGGCCAATCGGCTATTGCCTGTTGCACTGGAAAACCGCGCGCTGTGGGAACTGCGCTGCTTTTTCGGCTTGTGGGCGTTGATGTTGGCGCACGCGTGGCTGACTCGCCCGCGCGCCGCGTGGATCACGCAGCTAGGCTTGCTGTCTGCCCTGTGCCTGCTGCTGCCGCTGGTGTCGTTCGCCACGTTGGGCGACCACGCCGTGGCGCAGATCGGCCGTGGCGATTGGGAAAGCGCGGGCGTTGAGCTGACCGCCGTCGCCTTTGGCGTACTATCCGCGTGGGCGGCGATCCGGTTGTGGAAGAAGCCGCAATCCGCGCCTGCCCAGCGCACCCCTCGCGCGAATCACAAGGCCGCGGCATGAACACGAACGACCTATTCGGCATTGCGATGGCATTGCTGTTGACCTATTCCGGCATGGCGTGCCTAAGCCTGGCCATGCCGCGTCACTATGACCAGGTGTGGGGACGCGACCCGTCGGCCGGTCACACCCGCGTGCTGCGTGGCGCCGGCGCGCTGCTGTTGGCCCTGGCCCTGCTGCCTTGCGTGGGCCTGTGGGGCAACACGGTGGGCGTCGTGGCGTGGCTGGGTTGGCTGTCCGCCGGTGCGTTGCTATGGGTCGGCATGCTGTCTTGGGCGCCGCGCCCCGCCGCCCGCACCGCCGCGCTGGCGATGGCGATTTCACTGGTGGGTATCGGCATCGGCTTCTGAGGCCCCGCGCCCGACACGGCAACATTGCGATTTGCCCGTTGCCGCCCGTGCATTTGACCCGTATCAAGCCGGCCTGACATCGCGCCGCCGTCCAGCGCAAAAAACCGCTTTGCCCACCATATGTGGTGATAGAGTTTTGACACCCTACTACATATGGTGTCAGCAATGCTTCTTCAGCCCCCTCTTCCTCGCGACGTCCCCCCCGTGGCCTTCGACCGCGCCAAGCTCGTGGACGTGGAAAGCGCCATGGAGGAATACCTGGATCGGCGCGACTGGCGGGTCAACGCCAACGCCAATCAGGGCTACAGCCTGGGCGGCCTGATCCTGAACGTGGCCGGCAAGGTCACGGCCAACTACTGGCTTTCGCACGTCTTCACGCCCGAGGCCGGCCAGGCGCATCGCGATGGCGACTTCCACATTCACGACCTGGACATGCTTAGCGGCTATTGCGCCGGCTGGTCGTTGCGCCAGTTGCTGACCGAAGGCTTCAACGGCGTACCCGGCAAGGTGGAATCCACGCCGCCCAAGCATATGTCGGCGGCCATCGGCCAGATCGTCAACTTTCTGGGCACGCTGCAAAACGAATGGGCCGGCGCGCAGGCGTTCAGTTCATTCGACACCTACATGGCGCCCTTCATCCGGCGCGACGCCATGACCTACGCCGACGTCAAGCAGGCCATGCAGGAACTGATCTTCAACTTGAACGTGCCCAGCCGCTGGGGCACACAAACGCCCTTCACCAACCTGACCTTCGACTGGACTTGCCCGGCCGACCTGCAAGAACAAGTGCCCTATGTGGGCGGCGAGGAAATGCCGTTTTCCTACGGCGACCTGCAACACGAAATGGACATGATCAACCGCGCCTACATCGAAGTGATGATGGCCGGCGACGCCAAGGGGCGCGTGTTCACCTTCCCGATTCCCACCTACAACATCACGCCGGATTTCGATTGGGACCATCCCAACACCGACCGCCTGTTCGAAATGACGGCGCGCTACGGCCTGCCGTACTTCCAGAATTTCCTGAATTCCGATCTGGAGCCGCACATGGTGCGGTCGATGTGCTGCCGCCTGCAACTGGACCTGCGCGAATTGCTCAAGCGCGGCAACGGCCTGTTCGGTTCCGCCGAGCAGACCGGTTCCGTCGGCGTGGTGACGGTCAATTGCGCGCGGCTGGGCTACACCTGCCAGGGCGACGAAGGCCGCTTGATGCAGCGCCTGGACACCCTGCTGGACTTGGGCCGTGACGTCCTGGAAACCAAGCGCGCCGTGGTGCAACGCTATATCGACGAAGGCCTGTACCCGTACACGCGCCGCTACCTGGGCACGCTGCGCAACCACTTCAGCACCTTGGGCGTGAACGGCATCAACGAGATGATCCGCAACTTCACGAACGATGCCGACGATGTCACCACACCGGCCGGCCACGCGCTGGCGGTGCGATTGCTGGACCGCGTGCGCGCCCGCATGACCGAATTCCAGGAACAGACAGGGCACCTGTACAACCTGGAGGCCACGCCCGCCGAAGGCACCACGTACCGTTTCGCGCGCGAAGACCGCAAGCGCTTTGCCGGCATCTTGCAGGCAGGCACCGACGCGCAGCCGTACTACACCAATTCCAGCCAGCTGCCGGTGGGCCATACCGACGACCCGTTTCACGCGCTGCAATTGCAGGAAACGCTGCAAGGCAAATACACCGGAGGCACCGTGCTGCACTTGTACATGAACGAGGCCGTCTCGTCGGCGCAGGCGTGCAAGCAGCTGGTGCGCCGCGCGCTGTCGAATTTCCGGCTGCCGTACATCACCGTCACGCCCACGTTTTCCATCTGCCCCAACCACGGCTATCTGGCCGGGCACCACGAGTTTTGTCCCAAGTGCGATGCCGAACTGCTGGCCAAACAGGCCGCATGCTGCGCGGCGACGTGATGCTTGATGCTTGACCTCGATGCTTGATCGCAAGCGTTGATCTTCAACCTTTTACCGATGCAAGGAGTTTCCTGATGCAAACCTTGACCCTGCCCCCCCGCGCCCCCGCGGCCACCGCTGACGATGGCCCCGCCTTGTCGCTGGACGACAGCCGGCGCGTGCGCTGCGAAGTCTGGACCCGCGTAATGGGGTATCACCGCCCCGTTGCTTCCTTCAACACCGGCAAACAAGGCGAATTCAATGAACGCCGCTTCTTCGTCGAGCAACGCGCCTGAGGGCGCACCGGCACAAACGCCGCCCGGCACGCGCAGGCTGGCCGTCCGGCCCGCCTACTGCGCGCCGCCGCGGCCGGTGGCCGAAGCGCTGCCCCGGCACGCGCCCGCCATCGGCGGCCTGGTACCGTTTTCCAGCGTGGACTGGCCGGGGCAACTGGCGGCGGTCGTCTTCATTTCCGGCTGCCCGTGGCGTTGCCATTACTGCCACAACACCGAACTGCAAACCCGCACGGCCCGCTACGACTGGCGCGATGCCCGGTCGTTCCTGGAAAGTCGTGCGGGCTTGTTGGATGCGGTGGTGTTCTCGGGCGGCGAGCCGCTATCCGAACCGCGCCTGCCGTCATTGATCCGCGATGTGCGTCGCATGGGTTATCGGGTCGGGCTGCATACGGCGGGCATTTACCCGCTGCGTCTGGCAGACGTCTTGCGCCATCTGGATTGGGTAGGCCTGGACATCAAGGCCGACGCGCAAGGGTACGACGACATCACCGGTCGGCGGGATTCGCAACGCCCCGCGATGGCGTGCCTGACGCAGTTGCTGTCGGCCGGCAAAGCATTTGAATGCCGGATTACCTGGCATCCGGACTGGCTGGACGAAACGCGGCTGCTGGCACTGGCCGATGCGTTGGCCCGCCGTGGCGTGCGGCGCTTTGCCGTGCAGGCCGCGCGCAGTTCGCCGGGCACGCCGCCGGCGCGGGCGCTGACGACTCGGGCGCAGGCGCGCATGGGGCAGCTGTTTGAGGGCTTTGCGTATCGCTGACGCCACATCGCCGCCATATCACCTTTGCCTCGCCGCCACCGCGCCCCCCATCACCGCCGCGCCAACGCCGCCGCCAACGTCGCGTGAAAGCGCGGTGACCCGATCGCGCCCACATTGCATCGCGACCACGGCGACACCGCCGTGGGGTCCACGCTGAACACGCGGCCCGGCGCCATGATGACCTTCTCCGGCATCAGCTCTGCGGCCAGCGTCAGGGAATCATCCACGCCGGGAAACGCCGCCCACAGGTACATCGACCGCGACGGCCGCGCAAAGACCTGCGCGCCCAGCGAATCCAGCACCTGCAAGGCGTTGCCCGTGGCCGCTTCCAGCCGCTGGCGCAAGCGCGCAAGATGCCGTTCGTAATGCCCCTCGCGCAGCATCACGTCCACCATGCGTTCGCAATATTCCGAACTGCTGACGTGCACCAGGGCTTTCAGGTCGGCCAGGTCGCTGGCCAAGGCCGCGTTGCAGCCGATAAAGCCCACCCGCAACGCCGCCGAAAACGACTTTGAAAAGCTGCCGATGTAGATCGTGCGTTCCAGCTGGTCCAGCGCCGACAGCCGCACGGCCGAGGTGGGCTTGAAGTCCGCCAGCGCGTCGTTCTCGACGATCATCAGGTTATGGCGCTCGGCCAGTTGCAGCACCTTGTACGCCTTGGCCAAAGAAATATCGGAACCGGTTGGGTTGTGCGCCAGCGATTGCGTGAAGAACAGGCGCGGCTTCTCGCGCTGCAACAAGGCTTCCAGCGCGGCCACGTCGGGGCCGTCCGGCAAGCGGGGCACGCCCAGCATGCGCACGCCCGCCAGCTTCAGCTTGCCGAACAACGGGTAATAGCCCGGGTTGTCGACCAATACCGTGCCGCCCGGCGGCACGAAGTAGCGGATCACCAGGTCCATGGCCTCGTTCGCGCCATGCGTCAGCACCAACTGCGACGGCGCCACGTTCACCCCCACGTCGCCCAGCTTGCGCACCAGGCTTTCGCGCAGCGGCGCATAGCCAAAGCGGCTGCCATAGCGGAACAAGGCGCCCAGACCGGTGCGCACCACCTTCTGGTGATAGCGGTCCATGCGCATGTCGGCCAGCCATTCCACGGGCGGAAAGCCGTCGCCCGCCTGCACCGCATCGGGCTGCGTCTTGAGCTGTTCGCGCATCAGCCAGACGATGTCCATGGCGCGGCTTAGCTGGCCCGGTTCTTCATCCGCCGCCTTGCGCGCGTAGTCGCCGTCCAGCACGAAAAAACCGGAGCCGCGGCGCGGTTCCACCAAGCCGCGCGCCACCAGCATTTCAAACGCCACCACCACCGTGTTCTTGGCGTAGCGATGCAGCTGCGATAGCTCGCGCAGCGACGGCAGCTTGTCGCCGGGCCGGTACACGCCATCGGCAATCTGCTGCCCGATCAGCTTGGCCAAGCTCTCGGCGATGGGCGCCGCGCGCGGCCGTCTTCCGGTCATGCCTGAATCTTCCATAGGTGCATTCTTGCGTCCGGCGCCGCCCAAAATTGGTGCAGTGCGATGGTACTGTTTGGCAAAACTGTACCTCTCAATAGCGGTACAGTTTACCTAGAATCAGGCCACCTAACACCAATACGGAGACCTGCCATCGTGGCCGATTCACGCCTACCCAACTTCCGCGCACTGACCCCCGCCGAGCGCCTTGGCGCCATCGCCAAAGCCGCTTCGCTGACGCCCGAAGAACAGCAACTGCTGGCCCGGCCCGGCGCGCTGGCGCTGGACCGCGCCGACGGCATGATCGAAAACGTCATCGGCACGTTTGAACTGCCGATGGGCGTGGCCGGCAACTTCCAGATCAATGGGCGCGACGTGCTGGTGCCCATGGCGGTGGAAGAGCCGTCGGTGGTGGCGGCGGCGTCCTACATGGCCAAGCTGGCGCGCGAGAGCGGCGGCTTTGAAACGTCCAGCACCCGCCCGTTGATGCGGGCCCAGGTGCAGGTGCTGGGCCTGACCGACCCGCATGGCGCGCGGCTGGCGCTGCTGCGCGAACGCGAGCGCATCCTGACCCTGGCCAACAGCCGCGACAAGGTGCTGATCGAACTGGGCGGCGGCTGCCAGGACATAGACGTGCATGTGTTCCCCGATACGCCGCGCGGCCCAATGATCGTGCTGCACCTGATCGTGGACGTGCGCGACGCCATGGGCGCCAACACCGTCAACACCATGGCCGAAGCCGTGGCCCCGCTGGTGGAAACGATCACCGGCGGTTCGGTGCGCTTGCGCATCCTGTCCAACCTGGCTGACCTGCGGCTGGCACGCGCCCGCGTGCGCTTGACGCCCCAGGTGCTGGACACCAAGGAACGCAGCGGCGCCGAGATCATCGAAGGCGTGCTGGACGCCTACACGTTTGCCGCCGTGGACCCGTACCGCGCCGCAACGCACAACAAGGGAATCATGAACGGCATCGACCCCGTCATCGTCGCCACCGGCAATGACTGGCGCGCGGTGGAAGCCGGCGCGCACGCCTATGCCGCGCGTTCGGGCCGCTATACCTCCCTGACGCAATGGGAGAAAGACACGTCCGGCGCCTTGGTTGGCACCATCGAAATGCCCATGCCGGTGGGTTTGGTGGGCGGCGCGACCAAGACGCATCCGCTGGCCCGCCTGGCGTTGAAGATCATGGACGTGCGCTCGGCGGATGAGCTGGGCCAGGTGGCGGTGGCCGTGGGCTTGGCGCAGAATCTGGGCGCGCTGCGCGCCTTGGCCACCGAAGGCATTCAGCGCGGCCACATGGCGCTGCATGCGCGCAACATCGCTTTGGTGGCGGGCGCCGTGGGTGCCGAGATCGACGCCGTGGCCAAGCGCATGGCGCAGGAAAAAGACGTGCGCACCGACCGCGCGCTGGCCTTGCTGGAGGAATTGCGCAAGCAGTAAGCAGCAAGCAGCAAGCAGTAAGCCGCACAGAGCAATAAGAACAGAGGCGTGCGCGGCCCCGACCGCGCCGCCCGCCCCTCAACGGAGAGAGACATGGAACCAAATTCGCCCGCGCCATCCTGGCGCCTGGCAGAGGTATGGAGCGACACCGTCGACCTGCGCCAATTGGCGTGGGCCATCGGCATCGGCATCGCCATCAGCGTCACCGGATTTTTTGCCGCCAGCCGCTGGCTACGCGGCATCGTGGCGTCGCCCGAACTGGCGCACGCCTACGCCATGCTGGCCGGGCTGGCCGGCTGCGTGATCGCGGGCGTGATCTGCGCGCGCCTGTTCCCGCCCAAGCGTGAAGTCATCGAGCACACCTCGACGCACGACCCGGCCTGGCGCGCCGAAGTGCTGGCCGAACTGGCGGACCAGCCGGGCGGGCTGGGCTCGCTGGCCGACCTGCCCGAACCCGTGGTCCGCGAACTGAAAGAGCTGGGTCTGTACGACCTGTTCACCGAACTTCCGCCCGCGTCCGCCACCGACCCCACCACGGCCCCCGCCACGGCCTTGCCGCAAGGCGCTTCCAAGGAGGCGCTGGCATGAGCGACCCGATCCTGCTTGAACAAATCATGGTGGCGGCCGCCATGGGCCTGTTGGGCGCGGTGGTGTTCGCCGCCATCGGCCTGGTGTCCGGCACCGACGAAACCACCACGCTTGCCCCGCTGACCTTGCTGGTGGTGCTGCTCGGCGTGCCGCCCGCCGGCGTGTTCACCTTCTTTCTGGCAGGCGCCGTGGCCAAGCACATGACGCATGCCGTGCCCACCGCGCTGCTGGGCATCCCGGGCGACACGCTGGCGACACCCTTGCTGCAAGACGCGAACATGCTGCGCAAGCTGGGCGTGCCGCACATTGCGCTGCGCAAGATGGTGTCCGGCGCCATCGTGGCCGCCTTCGTGGCCGTGCCGCTGGCCGTGCTGTTCGCCGTGTTGCTGGCGCCGTTCGGCGCGGCCATCACCAAGTCGGCGCCGTGGATCTTTCTGGCCGCCGCCGTGTTGATCGCCTATTTCTCGGCCGGGCGCTGGGCGGCGGTGGCACTGCTGGTGCCCTTCGTGGTGGTGATCATCGCCCTGCAAAGCCTGACGGCCAAGTACGGCGTCAAGCTCAGCATCAGCTACTTCCTGGGCATTGCCATCGGCCCGCTGATTGCCGACCTGTTCACCGTGATTTCACCGATGGGCCGCGCAAAGATGATGCGCGACAAGGTGCGCACGTTTTCGCTGGCGCCCGACGTCAAGGGCTGGTCGGGCTATTTCCCCAACCCGCTCAAGGTCATGGACCGCACGCAGACCCGCTGGACGCTGGCCACCGCCGCCATCTCCAGCGCCACGTTCGTGTTCAGCCCCGTCGCCATGACGGTGGTGCTGGGCGAGCTGGTGGGCTCGCGCATCAAGCACGCGTACCACCGGCTGACCACCGTGCTGTCCGCCCGCAACGGCGTCACCGAAGCCACCTACATCGCCGAAGCGCTGATTCCGCTGATTGCCTTTGGCTTGCCGCTCAGCCCCGTGGCGGCGGGACCGGCCGCGCCGCTGTTCAACGCCCCGCCCCGCTTCACGGTGGACGCGGCTACCGGCCAGACGCACAACCTGCACAACCTGCTGAACCACTGGGAATTCCTGGGCTACGGCATGCTGGCCGTGCTGCTGGCGGCCGTGGTGTCTTACCCGTTTGCCATGAACTTCGCGCGCCGCGCCGCGCTGTTCGTGTCGCGCCGCGTCAGCCACGAAGCCATCATCGCCACGTTCGTGGGCTTGATCATCGTGATCAGCATCTGGGAAGGCCAGTTCCTGGGCCTGCTGGTTATCCTGACGATGGGCCTGTTCGGCGGCCTGCTGTCGCGCCTGTTCGGGTTCAACACCGGCGTGCAGTTCATGGGCTATTACACGGCGGTGCTGTCGGTGCCGGCCATCGTGAAGTTGATGGCGTGATGGTGGGGTGGCGTAATTCTGGGCATGGCGTGTTTGCGGGGATCGAAGGATCGGCTGAGAGACTGAGAGGCTGATTCCCTGATCCCCCGATCCCGCCATCGCGTTGCCGCCAATCCCGTTACGCCGGCAACGGCGCTTCAAGAATCGCCCCGGTTGCGGATTCCGTCATGACGACGGCGCCGCCATCGGGGCGTATCGCCACATTGGTCACCGTGCTGCCGGCAATCGGGCTTTTCAAAAAGTGGCTGACTTCGCCCCCCGCGTTCAGCACGAAGACGCCGCCCAGGCTGGCATGCGCCACCAGCAAACCGCCCGACGGCGTGCTGGCCAGCCCGTCCGGCCCGCTGGTGCCGAAGAAGGTGCGAAACGCCCCCATCTTCGACAGCGAGCCGTCGCGCATCAACGGGCCGCGCCACACCTGGTTGGCACGGGTCACGGCCACGAACAGCACCTGTTCATTCGCGTCCAGCGCAATCCCGTTCGGGCTGGGCGCATTGGCCAGCAGCAGGTCCAGGCGGCCGCTGGCCGGTTCATAGCGATACACGCGGCCATGGGGATCGTGCAGCCCGGTCTGCCCCTGGTCCGTGAAGTACAGCCGACCCGCGCGGTCGAACACCAGATCGTTCACGCCCTTGAAGGATTCGCTGTTGCGCTCACCCAGCACGGTATCGACCTGGCCCGTGACCGGGTCGCATCGCAAAATGCCAAGCCGGTAATCGGCCACCCACAGGCTGCCATCGCGATGGCGCGCCAGGCCGTTGGGCCAGCCGCCCGTTTCGGCCACCACGCACCAGTCGTTGTCGCCGTCCACGCGCAGGATGCGGCCATGCGGAATGTCCGTTACGTACAACGCGCCGTCGGCGTCAAACACCGGGCCCTCAAGAAAGCAATCCACGATATGCCCCGCCTTGTTGGCGTCGGCCCAGGCGCTGCGCCGAGGGAGCCGTAACGCGCCGGGCATGGCGGCGATGACGCGCGCTTCAATCACCTCCGGCGGCGCGAAGTTCATATTCCACATGGTGACTTCTCTCCTGTCCGTGTTACTCGGGCTTGATGCCCACGCGTTTGCCCACGTCAGCCCACAGGCGCACCTGGTCCTGCACATAGGCGCCAAACTGCGCCACGGGCAGGGACCGATGGCGCGCCCCCTGCCGCGCCATGTTTTCCTGCATGGCGGGCTCGCTCATTACCTGTGTCACCAGCTGGTTCATCTTGTTGACGATGGCCGGCGGCGTGCCCTTGGGCGCGGCCAGGCCAAACCAGTTCAACACCTGATACGACGGCAGCCCCGCCTGCGCGAAGGTCGGCACATCCGGCAATGCGGCAAGCCGGGTCGCGCCAGTGACGGCCAGCGCCCGCACCCGCCCGCCCTGCACCGGGGGGATGGCGGTGGGCGCGGCTGTGATCAACAGGTCGATCTGCCCGGCCATCAGGTCGGACAACGCCGCGCCCGCGCCGCGATACGGAATATGGGTCAACGACACCTTCGCTTCGCTCTTGAACATCTCGGCGGCCAGGTGCGTTGAGCTGGCCTGCCCGCCCGACCCGAAATTGAGCGTGCCGGGCGCCTTGCGGGCCTGCGCGATCAACGCGTCCATCGTCTTGTACGGGGACTTCTCGGGAACCAGCAGCACCAAGGGCGTTTCGATGATTTCACTGACGTGGATCAGGTCGTTCTGATAATCCCAAGGCAGCTTGGAAAACAACAGCGGCAGCATCGTGTAAGTGGTGTCGGTGACCAGGAACGTGCTGCCGTCGGGCGCGGACCGCGCCACTTCCTGCGTGGCGATGGTTCCCGACGCCCCGGTCTTGTTGTCCACGATAAAGGTTTTTCCGGTGGCCTCGGATAGCTTTTGCGCCACTTGCCGCGCGGCGTAATCCGTCGTGCCGCCGGGGGAATACGGAACGACCAGGCGCACGGGTTTGTCGGGCCAGTTGGCCGCGTCGTCGGCCGCGTGCGCCGGCACCCAGGCCAGCGCCGCCGTAACGGCAAGCAGCACGCGGCGCAAGGCGGCGCCACGCGTGAAAAGCGTAGTCATGATGTTGTCTCCTGTTGGCTCCTGTGGCCCCGCGTCCGTATTACGCCGCGGTCTGGATGTTGGCTTCGCGGATCAAGCGCGCCCACTTCTGTTGTTCATTCAAGATGTATTGCTGCGCGGACTGGGGTGACCCGCCCATCGGCTTGCTGCCTTCCGCCGTGAACATGGCGATGGTGGCCGGGTCGGCCAGCACCTTTTCCACGACGCCGTTGACCTGGGCAATGATCTCGGGCGGTGTGCCGGCGGGGGCCACCAGCGCCTTCCAGTCCACGGCCTCGAAGCCGTCGAAGCCGGATTCCGCCACAGTGGGCACGTCGGGCAGGATCGACAGGCGTTCGCGCGACGTGACGGCCAAGGGGCGCAGCACCTTGCCTTTCAGCATTTCCTGCGCGGCTTGGGGCGTGGCGAACATGTAGTCGGTGTTCTCGCCCAACAGGTCGTTCAGCGCCGGCGCCGCGCCCCGGTACGGCACGTTCAGCACCTGGAATTTGGCTTGATACGCCAACAGCTCGCCCGCCAGATGGCCCACGGTGCCCGAGCCGGCCAGCGCCTGCTTGATGGCGCCCGGTTGCGCGCGGGCTTCCTTGACCAGGTCGGCCAGCGTGTTCCAGCGCGCGTTGGCCTTCACGACCAGCACCACCGGCAACGACGCCACCATCGCGACGGCCGCGAAATCCTTGGCGGCATCGAAGGGCATCTTGGGCATCAGCGCCGGATTGATCGCCAGGTTGGCGGTTTGCCCCAGGCCCAGCATGAAGCCGTCGGGGCGCGTCTTGGCCACGTAGTCCATGCCGATATTGCCGCCCGCGCCGGGGCGGTTTTCCACCACCACGGACCAACCGGCTGCCCCCGTGATCTTGGCCGCGATAGCGCGCGCCACGGAATCGGTGCCGCCGCCCGGCGTGTACGGAACGATCAGCCGGATGGGCCGGCCGTCGGGATAGGCGGACGCGGCATGCAGCCGCAGCGGCAGCGCGGCCGCGCAAAGCGTTGCGCCCAAAAACGAGCGTCGGGTCAGAGCGATCATGATGGTTGGTCTCCTTCTGTTATGCGCCTTGCCTTCAAGGCCGCGATCTCGTCGTCGCGATAGCCCACCGCCCGCAACAGCGCGTCGGTGTGTTCGCCCACAGCCGGCGGCTGCAAGCGGATGGGGGGTTGCTGCCCGTCCAGCGTCAGGGGGGCCAGCGGCACGAAGCTCTCGCGCCCGTCGGGCAGCGTGATGGGCGCCAGCCCGCCGGTGGCGTTCAGATGCGGGTCGTCAAACAGCTGCTCGGGCCGGGTGATGGGCGCAAAGGGCAAGCCTTCTTCTTCAAAGCGCGCGGCCAGCGCCGCCGCGCTATGGCCCGCCAGGTGCGAACGCAGCAGCGGCATCAGCCATTCCCGCGCGCGTACCCGGTCGTTATTGGTGGCTAGACGCGGGTCCGACAGCCATTGCTCCAGGCCGAAGGCGCGGCAGAAAATGTCCCACTGCTTGTCGCTGACCACGGCCAGGAAGATCTGCTCGCCGTCCTTGACGGTGAACACGTCGTACACCGCCCACGCGGAAATGCGGGTGGGCATCGGCGCGGGCGCGCGGCCCGTCATGGCGTACTGCATCATGTGCTGGCCCACCAGGAACACGTTGTTCTCAAACAGCGAGGCCTGTACTTCGGTGCCCACGCCGGTGTGCTCGCGCTGGGCCAGCGCGGCCATGGCGCCCATTGCGCCGAACATGCCGCCCATGATGTCGTTCACGCTGGAGCCCGCGCGCAGCGGGTCGCCGGCGCGACCGGTCATGTAGGCCAGCCCGCCCATCATCTGCACCACTTCGTCCAGCGCGGTGCGGTTGTCGTAGGGGCCGGGCAAGAAGCCCTTGTGGCTGACGTAGATCAGCCGGGGGTTGCGCGCCTTCAGCGTGGCGTAGTCCAGGCCCAGCTTCTGCATCACGCCAGATTTGAAGTTCTCGCTGACGATGTCGGCGGTGTCGATCAGGCGCAAGGCGGCTTCTACCCCTTCGGGCTGCTTCAGGTCCAGCGCAATGCTTTTCTTGTTGCGGTTGAACATGGGAAAGAAGCCCGCGCCCGAGCCCAGCAGGCGGCGCGTGGTGTCGCCGCCTATCGGCTCGACCTTGATCACTTCCGCGCCCAGGTCCGCCAGCAGCATGCCGCAGGTCGGCCCCATCACCATGTGGGTGAATTCGACGACGCGGATGCCTTCATACGGAAGGCGGGACATTGCACGGCTAGTCATGGGTGATGCACCTTGATTACAAAAATGGATGAACGGATGGCGTTAGCGCGCCTGAACAAAGCCCAGGGGCAAGCCCGCGTCGGGCGTCATGCCGTAAAGCGGTTCGCCGGGCAGGCCGGCGGCCAGCGGCTGGCGCGCCGCGATGATCTTTTCCAGGTCGATGCCGGTGCGCACGCCCATGGCCTCGAACATGAAGACGAGGTCTTCCGTGACGACATTGCCCGACGCGCCGGGCGCGTAGGGGCAGCCGCCCAAGCCACCCAGCGAACTGTCGAACGTGCGCACGCCTTCGTCCCAGGCGGCCAGGCAATTGGCCAGGCCCAGGCCCCGCGTGTTGTGCATGTGCGCGGCGCCGGCCTGGGCGCCAAGTTCCGCGCGCAAGCGGCGGAACAAACGGCGCACCTGCGCCGGGTTGGCATGGCCAACGGTGTCCGACAAGCCCGATTCATCGGCGCCCGCCGCCACGCACATCGCGGCCAGCCGGATGACCTCGTCTTCCGGCACCAGGCCTTGCAGGGTGCAACCGAACGCGGTCGAGATGCCGGCTTCAAGCTTGACGGCGGGCGCAAGTTCGTCGCGCAGCGCGGCAATGGCGCGCACCTGTTCGACCATGTCTTCAGGGGTCTTGCGCACGTTGGCCAGGGAATGCGCGCGGCTGGCCGAAACCGGCATGGTCAGCTTGTGCACGCCGGCCCGCAGCGCGGCCTCGGCGCCGCGCAGGTTGGGCACCAGCGCCATCACCGTCAGCCCCGGAATACGCGCGGCATAGGCCACGACTTCGGCGGCGTCGGCCATTTGCGGCAACAAGCGCGCGGGCACGAAAGAAGCCACTTCGATTTCACGCACGCCGGCTGCGACCAGCGCGTCGATCCACCGGAATTTGTCCTCGGTCGCCATCGTGGCCGACACGGACTGCAAGCCGTCTCGCGGGCCGACTTCGCTGATCAGCACCTGCGCGTCGTTGTGGCTGGGGTCCGTCATGACGATGTCTCCTTATGGTTTTATAAGTTCTATCTTATAGAATGTTGTTCTTTCTTGTGGAATTAAAGACGATGCGAAAAGTGCTGTCAAGCGTGTTGCCTGGTGGAAATTACGGCGGGGGCCCGGGAAGGAGGCACGTTGCCGCACCGCGCTGTGCCTACAATGGCGGCGCCTGTCGTTCTAAAGGATGGAATATGCCGATCGCCCTTCCCTTTGCCTTGGCGCGTTGCCCGGCCATCACCGCGCAGGTTCGCCATGCCACGTAAAGCCGCAACCGAATCCGTTGCCGATGCCGATGCCGCCGCCGGCGGCGTGGCGGCCGTCGACCGCGCGCTGAGCCTGATGGCCGTGTTCACGCCCAGCGATCGCACGCTGTCCCTGGGCGAACTTGCCGAACGGACCCGCCTGTACAAAAGCACCGTGCTGCGTCTGCTGGCCTCGCTGGAGCACGCGCAATGGATCCAGCGGCTGGACGACGGCCGCTATGCGCTGGGCCCCGAGGTGGCCCGTTTGCATGGGATCTATTCCGCGTCGTTTTCCCTTGAACATGTGGTGGTGCCGGTGTTGCGCGACCTGGTTGCGGCCACCGGCGAAAGCGCGGCGTATCACGTGCGCCAAGGCGATGCGCGCCTGTGCCTGTATCGCGTGGATTCGCCTCACCCGGTGCGCGACCACATCCGCGCGGGCGATCTGCTGCCGCTGGAACGCGGCAGCGGCGGGCGCGTGTTGACGGCGTTCGACGATATCCTGGGCAACGCGCCCGGCCCGGAACAAGCGCTATACGCGCGCATCCGCCAGGACGGTTATTTCGCGGCAATGGGCGACCGCCTGAACGAAGTGGCGGGCATTTCGGCGCCAGTGTTCCTGCTGTCGGGCGGCATCGCAGCGGCCGTGACGCTGACCGCGCCCGCGCACCGCTACAACCCTGACCACCTAAGCCACGTGCTGAACGCCGCGCGCCGCCTGACGGGCCGCGTGGGGTGATCCCCACCGCGCCACGGGCGCCATTGCCCGCCGCTTGATCCTGCGCAAGGCGACCCGTCATGCCTTGCTCTAGCCTCTGTCCACTTGACCAGAGGAAAGGCTTTAAACATGACGTGGTTCAAATCACTCAAACTCGCCGGCCGCGAACTGCTGCCCATCGTGCAGGGCGGCATGGGCGTCGGCGTGTCCGCGCATCGGCTGGCGGGAGCCGTCGCCAGCCAGAATGCGGTGGGCACCATCGCCAGCATCGATTTGCGCCATCACCATCCCGACCTGCTTGAGCAGACAGACAAGTGCAATGACCGCGACCTGATCGACCGCGTCAACCTGCTTGCACTGGACCGCGAAGTGCGCGCCGCGCTGGATACGGCGGCAGGCCGGGGCCTGGTGGCGGTGAACGTCATGAAGGCCGTGCGCGGCCATCCGGCGCTGGTGCGGCAGGCCTGCGAAAGCGGCGCGCAGGCCATCGTGATGGGCGCGGGCCTGCCCATGGACCTGCCGGAAATGACGGCCGATTTTCCGAACGTGGCCTTGGTGCCGATTCTGTCGGAGGCGCGCGGCGTGGCCGTCGTGCTGAAAAAATGGATGAAGAAAGGCCGCATGGCCGACGCCGTGGTGATCGAGCATCCCGGCTATGCGGGCGGCCACTTGGGCGCGGCGCGGCTGGACGACCTCCACCACGAACGCTTTGATTTCCAGCGCGTACTGGCTGAATGCCACACGCTGTTCGGTGAACTGCAACTGGGTCAAGACGCGCCCAAGCTGATCGTGGCCGGCGGCGTGGGCAGCCACGACCAGGTGCGGCATTGGCTGGCGCATGGTGCCGACGGCGTGCAGGTAGGCACCGCGTTCGCCGTCACGCAGGAGGGCGATGCGCATGAGAATTTCAAGCGGGTGCTGATTGATGCCGACCCGGCCGAGCTGGCCGAATTCACCAGCGTGGCCGGGCTGCCCGCGCGCGCCGTCGCCACGCCGTGGCTGACACGCTATCTGCGCCAGGAAAAGACGCTGCAAGCCGGCACGCGCTGCGATCCGCGCCGTTGCAGCCAGCGCATGGACTGCCTGACGCAATGCGGCCTGCGCGATGGCCTGTCACGCTTTGGGCAGTTCTGCATTGACCTGAAGCTGGCCGCGGCGCTACGCGGCGAAGTCAGCCGGGGGTTGTTTTTCAGGGGTGCGTCCAAGCTGCCGTTCGGCAGCGCGATGCGTTCGGTGCGCGAGCTGATGGACTACCTGCTGCATGGGCAGATGCCGGCAGCGGCGTAGGCCGCCGATTGAATGGCGAGGCGTCAAGGGGCAGCGGGACGTGCGCCCTATCGCGCCGCCGACAGATCAAACTGGAACACCGCGCCCGGCTCCGGGCGTTCCACCAGCCGGATCTCGCTTTGGTGCAGTTGCAGGATGCGCTGCACGATCACCAGCCCCAAGCCCCCGCCATCGCGCGGCCCCCGGTTCAACGCCGACGCGCGCGTGAACAAGCCCGTGCGCAACTCTTGCGGAATGCCCGTGCCCGTATCGCTGACCTGCACCTGCACCCGGTTCTGCGCCACGCCCAGTTGCAAGTCGATGCGGCTGCCGGGCGGGCTGTGCCGGATGGCGTTGTCCAGCAGGTTCGTCAGCACGCGTTCGATCAGGCCCAGGTCCGCCCGCACCAGCGGCAGCGCCTGCGGAATGTCGGTGCTTAGCTGTTGCTGGCGCGCTTCGGCGGCAAGCTCGAACTTCTGCATGACGTCTTGCACCAGTTCCGGCAGCGAAAACGTTTCAGGCTCAAGCCTTACCAGCCCCGACTCCAGCCGCGCCAGTTCGAATAGCTCTTGCGCCAGACGCCCCACCTTGCGGCTTTGCCCCAGCGCGATGTCCAGATAGCGGCGGCGTTCGCTGATGTTCAGCGTCTCGTCCTTCAGGCGCAGCGTTTCCAGATAGCCATGCAGCGACGTCAGCGGTGTGCGCAGGTCGTGCGAGATATTGGCCACCAGATCGCGCCGTTGCTGGTCCTGCCGCGTCAGTTCGCGCCATTGGTCGGAAATGCGGCGGCCCATCTGCACGAAGCTGCGGCGCAACACCGAGATCTCGTCCTGACTGGTGTCGGTGTCATCGCCCGGCCGTGCCAGCGCGGCCAGCGCCTTGCCATCGTCGCCTTCAAACGCGCGCACCGCCCGCGTCAATTCGCGCAGCGGCCGCGTGATCAGCGCAAACGCCGTCAAGCCCGCCACCAGCCCCAACAACGCCACCAGCGCAATCGACCATAGCGTGGTGCGCAACACGGAACTACGCGATACCGACATGGCCAGCGCGTCGTGCGCCTGCCCTTGCAGCACCACGTATACGTAGCCCTTTTCCTGCCCGCCTACGCGCACGGGCGCGGCGCTGAACACCTTTTGGCCGTCCTGGCTGCGCGGGTCGTCGCCCACAATCGGCAGCATGCCGCCCGCCAGCAAATGCTTGACCGGGGCCAGGTCCACCTGCGCGCGCTTGATCAGGCCCGCCGGCGCGGCATCGCCCACGATGCGCCCGTCGTTGGACAGCAGATAGACCTCCACGGCCGGGTTCACCGCCATCAGCATGTCAAACAGCGAACGCACGGCGTCGGGCTTCCAGCCGTTGGCATCCATCAATTCCGTGGTGCCCGCGATGTGCTGCGCCAAGCCGCTGGACAGGCGCTGCACCACCTCTTGTTCGTAGCGGGAATTGGCGGCGATCTGCAACCACGCCGACGCGCCGCAGCACGCCAGCAGCAGCAACGCAAACACGGCGGACAGGCGTTGGGTCAGGGTGAATCGTTTCATGTCGGGCCTCCGGCAGCGCCCGGTCCCGCGGCGAATTTATAGCCCCTGCCCCACACCGTCAAAATGCGGCGCGGGTCGGACGGGTCGGCTTCGATCTTGGTGCGCAGCCGGTTGATATGCGTGTTGACGGTGTGTTCGTAGCCTTCGTGCTGATACCCCCAGACGTGATTCAGCAGATCCATCCTGGAAAACACCTTGTCGGGGTGGCGCGCAAAAAAATGCAGCAGGTCGAATTCGCGCGGCGTCAGATCCAGGCGGCGGTCATCGACGTCAACCGTGCGCGCGATGGGGTCGATGGACACGCCGTGCACCGCCAGGCTGCCGGCGTCGATGCGCGCATTGCGTTCGATGGCGCTGCTTCGGCGCAGCAAGGCCCGCACGCGCGCCACCAGTTCCAGCATCGAAAACGGCTTGGCCAGATAGTCGTCGGCGCCCAGTTCCAGGCCCAGGATGCGATGCACTTCGGACGACCGGGCGCTGGTGATGATGATGGGGGTGTAGCGCGCCATGGCCCGCGCGCGCTTGCAGATTTCCAGGCCGTCGATGCCGGGCAGCATCAGGTCGAGCACCAGCGCGTCCCAATTGCCCTCTTCCAGGCGGCGCATGCCGTCGTTGCCGTCGGCGGCGTGTTCCACCTCGTAGCCTTCGTCGCGCAGGTGCAGGCGCAGCAATTCGGCGATGTGGGCGTCGTCTTCGACAATCAAAACGCGGCGGGGCGTGTCCATGGGCGGCTCGGGGGTAGGAATATCGCCATTGTCGCCAATCCACGGCGGCCAGTTATCACAATTTTTTTAAGTTTGCGTGAGGACTTCGATATCGGCCAGGGACAAGAATGGCTCCAACGACAGCACCCCGCCCCGGAGACCCGCCATGTTGGCAAGCCCCGCCCCCCACATTTCCCCCGCCGCCCGGCCACCCGGCGTCATCCACCCCGGCTGGCTGCGCGTGATGCACTGGCTGAACGCGCTGGCGGTGGTGCTGATGGTGATGAGCGGATGGCGCATTTATAACGCCGCCCCGTTCTTCGACTTTGCCTTTCCCAACAACATCACCCTGGGCGGCTGGCTGGGCGGCGCGCTGCAATGGCACTTTGCCGGCATGTGGCTGCTGTTTGTCAATGGCCTGCTGTACCTGACGCTGAACCTGGCCACCGGCCGGTTGCGGCGCAAATTCTTCCCCGTCAGCCCGCGTGGCGTGGCCACGGACCTGAGCGCCGCGCTGCACGGCAAGCTGTCGCACAACGACCTGCGCCACTACAACCAGGTGCAGAAGCTGGCCTACCTGTTCGTCATGGTTGACATTGTGGTGCTGGTGCTGTCGGGCCTGGTGCTGTGGAAGTCGGTGCAATTTAGCGTGCTGCGCGACCTGATGGGCGGCTATGAATTCGCCCGCCGCATCCACTTTTTTGCGATGGCGCTGCTGGTGGCGTTCGTGGCCGTGCACCTGGTGATGGTGGCGCTGGTGCCCCGTAGCCTGATCGCCATGATCCGCGGCAAATAAGGAGCCCGACGTGAGCCAAAAAAGACGCTTGTCTCTGCTGGGCCTGGACGGCGCGGCCATTCTGAAAGAAGCCAGGAACCTGCTTGCCCGACGCGTCGAGCAGCCGTCGCGCCGCGCCTTCCTGCGCAACAGCCTGACGCTGGGTGGCGTGGCGATGTTGTCCGGGTGTTCGCTGTCCGATGATGAAAACGTGGAAAAGGCCTTGACGTCGGTCTCGCGCTTTAACGACCGCGTGCAAGGCTGGCTGTTCGACCCGAACAAGCTCGCGCCCACCTATCCGGAATCCATGATTACCCGGCCGTTTCCCTTCAACGCGTATTACGGCATTGACGAAGTGCGCCACGTGGACGAGGAATCGTTCCGCCTGGAAGTGACCGGCATGGTGGCCGACAAGCGCCAATGGCGCCTGGAAGAACTGCGCGCCATGGCCCAGGTCGACCAGGTCACGCGGCACATTTGCGTGGAAGGCTGGAGCGCCATCGGCAAATGGGGCGGCGTGCCCTTCTCCACCTTTCTGAAACGCGTGGGCGCGGACCTGACCGCCAAGTACGTGGGCTTCAAGTGTTCGGACGACTACTACACCAGCATCGACATGCCCACGGCGCTGCACCCGCAGACCATCCTGGCGCTGACCTACGACGGCAAGACGCTGCCCCCCGAGTACGGCTTCCCCGTGAAGCTGCGCATGCCTACCAAGCTTGGCTACAAGAACCCCAAGCACATACAGGCCATTTTTGTCACCAACACCTACCCAGGCGGTTACTGGGAGGACCAGGGCTATAACTGGTTCGGCGGAAGCTAGGTGAAATTCCTGTCTTACCCCCTCCATCAAAGGAACGCATCATGAAGAAAATCACCACCGCCGCTTTCTCCCTGTGCCTGGCATTCGGCGCCGTCGCCGCGCACGCCGCCGACACCATGGGCAAGGACAGCATGAGCAAAGACGGCATGAGCAAAGACGGCATGAGCAAGAGCTCGATGTCCAAGGACGGCATGGCCAAGGATGGCATGGCAAAGGATGGGATGGCCAAGGACGGCATGGCGAAAGACGGCATGGCCAAGGACGGGATGGCCAAGGACGGGATGGCCAAGGACGGCATGGCGAAGGACGGCATGTCCAAAGGCGGCATGTCCAAGTACGGCATGTCGCACGACGGCATGAAGAAGGATTCGATGTCCAAGGACGGAATGAGCAAGTAAGCGCAGCAGGCCGCGCGCGCGGGCCGCCGAATAGGCCCGCGCCCGGCATGCCGCATTTTTGACGGAGCCACGCCATGACTTTGAACCGCAGACACTTCCTGACGCTGGGCGGCGCCGCCGCGCTTGCCGCGGGTCTTGCCCCCTGGCTGACCCCGCGCAACGCCTCGGCCGGCCCAAGCACCGCCGCGTCCTTTCCCTATGCGTTGACCGACGCGCAATGGCGCGCCCGGCTGACGCCCGCGCAATACCAGGTGTTGCGCCGCGAAGGCACCGAACGCCCTTACACCAGCCCGCTGAACGACGAACACCGCACCGGCACGTTTTCGTGCGCCGGCTGCGAGCAGCACCTGTTCTCGTCCAGCACCAAATTCGACAGCCGCACCGGCTGGCCCAGCTTCTGGCAGCCGCTGCCCAACGCCGTGGGCGAAACCCGCGACACCGGCTTTGGCATGGTCCGCACCGCCGTGCACTGCGCCAACTGCGGTGGGCACCTGGGCCACGTCTTCGACGACGGCCCCCGCCCCACCGGCTTGCGCTATTGCATGAACGGCGTCGCCATGACCTTTGCCGCACAGGGTTGAGGCGCGCCGGCTCCCCTTTCCAGGAACCCTCTGACCATGAACTTCCAAGCCAAAAAATTCTGCGCCGCCCTTGCCGCCGCCTGCGGCCTGCTGGCGGCGGGCGCGGGCGCGTCCCGCGCCGCCGAAACCGCGTTCATCATCCCCGCCCCGTCTGTCGACGAAGCGCCCGCCGCCGCCACGCAAGAAAAAGCCGTCATCGCCGGCGGCTGCTTCTGGGGCGTGCAGGCCGTGTTCCAACATGTCAAAGGCGTCAGCAACGCCGTCTCGGGCTACGCCGGCGGCAAGGCCGACACGGCCAACTACGACACCGTCAGCAGCGGCCGCTCGGGCCACGCCGAAGCGGTGGAAGTTACCTATGACCCCAAGCAGGTCAGCTACGGGCAACTCCTGCAAATCTATTTTTCCGTCGCGCACGACCCCACGCAACTGAACCGCCAGGGCCCCGACCGTGGCACGCAATATCGTTCCACGGTGTTCCCGGCGAATGACGGGCAGCGCAAGGTGGCCGAAGCGTATATCGCGCAGCTGAACAAGACCGGCGTGTATTCCAAGCCGCTGGCCACCACCGTGGAACCGTTGCAAGCGTTCTACCCGGCCGAGGGCTATCACCAGGATTACCTGGTGCGCAATCCCAACAGCATGTACATCGTGTTGAACGACGTGCCCAAGGTGGAAAATCTGGCGAAGACCTTCCCCCAGAAGTATCGGGACAAGCCGGTGCTGGTGGGCGCGAACGGGAAGTAAGCCCGGGCCGAAGATTCGGGCGCCCGCGCGCTGCCAATGTCCGATGGTGGCGCGCAGGCCCGCGTGCATTCTGCGTGCGTCACTCGAAGCCGATTCGCCTGGCGGCATTCTTGAACAGGGCTTGCGTGTCGGGCGTCAGGCGGAACGCGTCCAGAAAATTTGAAATGCCGTAAGCGGGGTTCGCCTTGTGTATCGTCGCCACAAACGCCCGCGCCTCGTCCTGCCTGTCGGCCAGTGCCAGGCAATGCGCGGCGATAGCAAGGATGTGCACGTGGGCGTTGGGACGCATGGCCGCCTTGACCGCCCAGTCGGCGGCCTCGGCGACCCGGCCCAACCGCACCAAAGCCAGCGCGCGAACCGCCAGCATGCCGAACATCAAGGGATCGAAGGGGCTCAGATGGCGCGAATGATCGGCAGAGCCAATCGCCGCCTGCGCGTCGCCCGATTGGCAATGGACAAAACCCAAGGTGTAGTGGCCCAACGCAAAGTTCGGGCTCAGGTCCACGGCGCGCTGCAATTCCGACAGTGATGGCTCCTGGCTCCCGCGCAGCCACAGCGCCCGACCCATGGCCCAATGCGCCGCGGGGTCCCGGTCGTCGGCAATCAGGCTCTGGCCCGCGGCTTGGTACGCCAGGTCGACCGCCGAATTCTGGTCGCCCCAACGTTGGAATGCGTCCTGCCAATGCGTGAACGACAGCCCAGCGTACGCCCGCGAATACGTGGGATCCAGCCGCAGCGCCAACTCGAAGAAATGCCTTGCCCGCGCGTTATCCGCCTGGTTGAACCGGTACATGTGCCACAGGCCGCGATGATGGGCCGACCAGGCGTCCAGCGAATTCGGCGGCGTAAGGATGGCGCGCTCGCGCTCGGCGGATTCAATTTCGATGTCGACCGAGGCGACGATCCGGTTGCCGATGTCGTCCAGCGCCACAAAGGCGTCGTCCATCGCGTGATCGAACGTTTCCGCCCAAACGATACGCGCGGTGCGCGCCTCGACCAGCGCCACGTCAACAATGATGCGATTGGCGTGCCGTCGCAGCAAGCCGCTGACCACGAAGTCCACATTCAGCGTTCGGCCGGCCTCTTCCGGCCCCACGCTGCGCTGATCCAGGGCAAACACGGTTCCCTGCGCAATGACGAACAGGCTACGCAGCTTTGCCAATCGCGTGATGATGTCGTAAGCCAGGCCATCGCCCAGGCCGCCCCGCACCCCGCCAGGTGCGGACGCGTCCGCGAACGGCATCACGGCAATCGAGGCACGACCGGTGTGATCCTTGCTGCTTTCTGCCTGCTCGGCAAGCACCGCCCTGCGCAAGCCAGCCGGCGGTTCAGGCGGGTCGGATGGCGTCCGCCCCAATTGCCGCCTCAATTGGCCCCACGCATCGCGCAACGGTCGCCAGTCCAGCCCTTCGTCTTCAAACGCGCGAATCGCGGCGGCCACGTGCTCTTCGCCTTCGCGAAGCTGGTTTCGCGCGCTGAGCGATTGCAGCATCAGCATGTGCGCGTGGCGATCGAACGGCGCCAGGCGCAACCATTTGTCCAGGCAGTCGTAGCGCTCTTCAGAGCCGTCCGGCAGCAGCGCCGCCAAATGTTCCAACACCGCGGCCTGGCATGACCGGAACCGCCGCCGCTGCGCCACCAGCCAGCTATCGAACATCGGGCAGGACCGGATGTGCAGCCCCTCCAGGAATTCCCCGACGAACAGCGCTGCCATCGCGCGCAACGGTTCCACGCCCACGTTGCCGATGCCCTGCCGCATCGCCCCTTCAATGTCGACCACATCCACGTGGCAGTCGCGCAGGTTCAGCATCACGCTGTCTTGCGCGGCCTGCACGCGGCGTTGGTCCGCGTCGTCCAGCAACGCGCGCGCCTTGCTGAGGCACCCACGAAGCTCGCCGCGCGGATCGTTCGGCAGGTCCCAGAGCAGTTCGCAAAGATATGCCCGGGACACCGGGTGCGTGGCCAGCGCCAGGTATGCCACCAGCGCGCGCAGCTTGCGCGATGGCGGCAGCGGCAGGGCCACGCCCGCGCGGCGGATCGCCATCGGCCCCAGCAGTTGTATATGAATGGCGCCGCTCTGGGGAATACCCTCCCCCCCGGTCGCCTCGAATTCCACGCTGGCTACCACGTTGGCCTCCACGCGCCCGCTCTACGGTTGAGTCCCGATCGCGCGCTACCCGAACAGCCTTTCGCCCGCGCCTCGGCACCGCGTCGGCGATATCCGCCCGCGCCTTCACCTTGTGTCAATGGAGTCAAGCTATGTCCCCAACCGATATTGCCGCCGTTCCTCTTGCGCCGGCAGCCGCGCCGCCCGATCTGGCGGCCGTGAAAACCCGCCAGCAAGCCACCTGGTCCTCCGGCGACTATGCCGTGGTCGGCACCACGCTTCAGATCGTCGGCGAACAACTGTGCGAGGCCATGGATGTGCGCGCCGGGCAAAAAGTGCTGGATGTGGCGGCCGGTAACGGCAATGCGTCGCTGGCAGCGGCGCGGCGTTGGTGCGAGGTCGTCGCCACCGACTATGTGCCCGCGCTGTTGAGCCGAGCTCGCGAACGCGCCGCCGCCGAACGGCTGAAGATCGAGTTTCAGGAAGCCGACGCCGAAGCCCTGCCTTTCGCGCCCGGCAGCTTCGACGCCGTCATGTCCACCTTCGGCGTGATGTTCACGGCCGACCAGGACAGGGCCGCCGCCGAATTGGTCCGTGTCTGCCGTGCAGGCGGCAAGATCGGCATGGCCAACTGGACGCCGGAGGGCTTCGTGGGACAGATTTTCAAGACGATCGGCAAGCACGTCCCCCCGCCGGCCGGCGTCAAATCGCCCGCGCTGTGGGGCACCCGCGCGCGTATCGACGAGATGTTCGGCGCACATGCCAAGGCGATCCAGGCGGAACCGCGACACTTCGTTTTCCGATATCGCTCGCCGGCGCACTGGCTGCAAGTCTTCAAAAGCTATTACGGACCGGTCCTCAAGGCGTTCTCCATGCTGGAGCCCGCCGCGCAAGCCGCCCTGGAAAGCGACCTGATAGCGCAAATAGACCGGTTCAATCGCTCTGGCGACGCCGGGGTGGTGGTGCCCAGTGAATACCTGGAAATCGTGATCACCCGTCAGTGACGGGGACACTGCCCGAAGCCCCGTGGCGCAGGGACTAGCCGGGCGGACAGCAAGCAGATGGTCCATGGCGCGACGCCTTCCTTCCCATCCGCGTGGCGGGCAGACGGGGCGATGCGAAGCATGTGGCATGCAAAGCTGGCGCGCGGGCTTGACGCCCGCCGCCAGGCCGGTGCTGGTCCTCCGCCTGAAATCATACGCCTGCCCGCGCGCCTGCTGGGTCTATGTGCCCGCTGTTATCCGGCAAAGATGTGCCGGCGCGATCAGTCGCGCTTGCGCGCTTTCGCGCTGGCCTCGAACTCCGCCGACAAGCGCAGTTGCTCTTGCTTGTAGTCGTCCAGGCTGCCGCTGTAGCCGTCCAGATACAGATCCTGCCGCGCCTTGTCCATCGCCGTTGACGTCGCGGCCTGCCTGACGAAGCGGGCCAACTGCGTACGCACGGGCTCGGGGATGCCGCTGCGCACCGCCACGCTATAGCTGCTGTGAAACACCATGTCGGGCACACCAAGCTCGGAAAACGTCTTCACCCCCGCCAGATGGCTCGCGCTGCCCGGCCGCCCGGTGTAGGCCAGCACCTTCACGTGGGGATTGTCCTTGACGGTTTGCGTGGTGCCGATCGTGGTGAAGTAGCCGTCGATCTGACCGCCCAGAATTGCCGTCAGCCCTTCGGCCCCGCCCTTGAAGGGAATCGGGCGGTATTGCGTGCCCAGGCTTGCTGCCAGCCTGGCCGCCAAGGTGGAATAGGTGCCGATGCCCAGGTCCGCAATGCCGATGTCCATTTCGCGCTTCGTCCCTTTCAGGTCCTGCAAGGTGTTCCAGCCGCGATCGGCCGGCACGATGAAGGCGTAGCTGCTTTGGGCCAGCGGGGCCAGGATGTCGAAGTCCGAAAACTCGTAGCTCGCGCCGGGCGTCGTCAACTTTGCGCTGTAAAAACCCTCGGCATGCACCAGCAGGGTGTAGCCGTCGGCGGGCCGGTTCTTGACGGCCATGATGCCGATGGCCGAGCCGGCGCCCGGCCGGTTTTCCACCACCACCGGCTGCCCCATGATTGCCCCAAGCTGCTGGGCGAACGCGCGCGAGATGGCGTCGGTAGCGGCCCCCGGCGGATACGGGACCACAAGCCGCACGGGCTTGTCCGGATACGCCGTTTGCGCGGCGGCCGCAAAGGAAAACAGTGCGCTGCACACCGCGCCTGCCAGCAGCAGACGGCGGCGAATCGTGAAAGGCATGGCTTGCTCTTCTTCAGTTGTCCCCGTGAAAGTGTATCCAGCCCCCCCCCATCCATTCCGTCAGAATTCGAAGATGTCTTCTGCAAAAAACGCAGCACGCCGGCACCGCGCGCCGCCATCGGCCATGCCCGCGACTCCTCCGATTCATGCAGTTCAGATCTGCGGCTTCAGCTATAGCCAAGCCGGTGCAGCTACCTAGAATTTAGAGCTCCTGACAAATCAAAGTGAATTGAAAACATCAATTCCAATATTCCGGAGACTAGCCATGACCCACCCCCTTCCCACACGGCGAGCCATCCTGCTGGGCGGCGTGCTGATGGGCCTGGGCGTCAACGCCCTGGCCGCCGCCAGCGATTGGCCCGACCGCCCTATCCGTCTGGTAGTCGCCGGGTCCCCCGGCGCCGGCGGCGACATTTTTGCCCGCTTGATCGCCGCCCCGTTGTCCAAGGCGCTTAACCAGCCCATCGTCGTGGAATCCAAGCCCGGCGCCAACGGCATGATTGCGTGCGACACGGTAGCCAAGGCGGCGCCCGACGGCTACACCTTGCTGCTGGCGCCCTCGTCCGCCATTTTGCTGAACCCGGTGGTGCTTCCCTCGCTGCCTTACGACCCGGACAAAGACCTGCTGCCGATTGCGCAGGTCGGCGCGGCGGGCATCCTGCTGGTCGCCAACCCCAGCACCGGCTTCAAGAACCTGGCCGACATGGTTGCCTATGCCAAGGCCAACCCCGGCAAGCTGGCGTACGGTTCGTGGGGCACGGGTTCATCCGGCAACCTGGCCATGGAAGGCATCAAGGCCCACTACGGCCTGGACATGCCGCATGTTCCTTACAAGCAACTGGTCACGGAAAGCACCGACCTGATCGCCAACACCATCAGCGTCGGGTTCATGGATATCGCCTCGCCGATTCCGTTCATGCGCAGCGGCAAGTTGGTCGCCCTGGGCCAGACGGGTTCGCGCCGCTGGCCCGCCACGATGGATGTGCCGACGCTGGCCGAGCAAGGCTACAAATTTGAAGCCGACGGTTGGTACGGCGTTTTTGCGCCGGCGGGCACGCCGCCGCGGATCATCGACCGGCTTAACACAGAGATCTATCGCGCACAGCACACTGCCGACGTCCGCGAAAAAATCGAAGGCCAGAACATGATCATTCCCGCGGACATTTCCGCCAAGGAATTCGCGGCATCGATCAAGCGCGACGCGGTCATCTGGCAAGGCCTGGCGCAAGTGGCCGACCTGAAGAACAAGTAGGCGGCGCGCATGGACACCTCTTTCAATACGCCTTTTGCGGTCGACGCCTTGCAAGGCCGCGTGGCCGTGGTCACAGGCGCCAGCGGCGGCATCGGCCTGGCCATCTGCCGGCAACTGCAATCGATGGGCGCGGCCGTCGTGCAGGTGGACGTCAACGCGGGCCACGCCGACGCCCGGGCGGACGGGCTGCTGAACGTGCGCTGTGATATTTCAGAGCCGGACGCGGTGGCGGAGATGGCCGCGCAGGTGGCGCAGCGCTTCGGGCGCTGCGACATACTGGTCAACAACGCGGCCATCAGCGCCGCGCCCGTGGGGCTGGAGGCGTTCCCGATCGATTTATGGGACCGCATCTTTCGCGTCAACCTGCGCGGCGCGTTGTTGTGCGCACAGCAGCTGTTTCCGCTGATGCGCGATCAACAGGCGGGCAGCATCATCAATGTGGCGTCAATCTCTGCCCACACGCCCACGCGAGTCGGCGCCTACGGCTCGACCAAATCCGCCCTGCAAGCGCTGACCCGGCAGATGGCCGTGGAATGGGGCCCCCTGGGCATACGCGCCAACGCCATCAGCCCGGGCATGATCCGTACCCCGCTGTCGGAACCGCACTACCGCGACGACGCCGTGCTGCAAAAACGCGTTGCCCACATCCCCGCGCGACGCATCGGCCTTCCCTCGGACATCGCGGGCGCCGTGGCCTTTCTGGCCAGCGACGCATCGCACTATGTGAATGGGCAGGACATCGTGGTGGACGGCGGCTTTCTTAAAGCATCGCTGACGAATCTGTATGCGGGCTGAGCGTCGGCGTGGCGGCGGGCAGCCAACGGCACGTCGCCCCCACGAGCTTGCCTGGCGCGCGTTCAGCGCCGTGCCGGCTTAGAGGGCGGGACGCAGGCCACGAACCGGGCTAAGCGATTCCAGCTGCGCCGCCAGATGAAGAATGGTCGACTCGGCGTGCCAGCTGCCAACCAGCTGCACGTTGATCGGCATCCCCTCCTTGCTGGTCCCAAACCGCATCGAGACGCCGGGCAGGCCCGTGACATTGAGCGGGACGGTTGCGCCCTGAAGATACGTGGCGTCCACGGTCTGGCCGTCGATGGTGAACGTATCCACACCATGCTTGTGCGCGGGAATGGGCAACACGTGCGTGATAAGCGCGTCGTACTTCGTGAAGTACTCGGCGTATCCGTCGCGCAAGCGCTCGGCGGCCTGCTCGGCATCGATATAGTCCTGCATCGACGTATCGGGCAGCGCAAGCATCGTCCTGGCCATCTTGTACACCTCGTCCAAGCCACGCCCCGCGGTGGCCTCTGCGAATGCCGGTTTCATTTCCATGACGTGAAGGCGGTTGAACACGTCTAGCGCAAAGTCGCGTTCAAGGGCGGGAATGCCCACCGGTTCCACCACACAACCCGCGTCCTTGAGCGCTTCGGCCGCCGCGCGGACGGTGCCCGCGACCTCGGGGTCGACGGGGCCGAAACCCGGGCCCACCATCCAGCCGACCCGCAGTGCGCGGCCGGGCGATGCGCCGAGGCCCGCATCAAATGGAGCGGCGCTACTTGAGAAGGCGTCCATCCCGTCCGGCCCGGACAATTGCGAAAATGCCAACGCCAGGTCGCGGATGCTGCGCGCCATGGGTCCCACGTGCCAGAAGCGGCGCGGGGCTCGCGGCCAGATGCCCGTCATGGGCACGCGGCCGTGCGTCGCCTTCAAGGACACGATGCCGGTCTGGGCGGCGGGCCCCCGTACCGAGATGGCCAGGTCGGTGCCCAAGCCCAGCGGCGACATGCCCGCGGCAATCGCCGCGGATTCCCCCCCGCTTGAACCGCCTGGGGTGCGTTCAAGATCCCAGGGGTTGTTGGAACGACCGCTTAGCAGGTTGTCGCTTTCAATCCAGTATGAAAATTCAGGCAGATTCGTTTTCGCCAGCAGAATGCCGCCCGCGCTTTTCAGGCGCGCCACACTGGTTGCGTCGGTCTTCGGCAGCCGCCCCCGGAAAATGGGCGAACCCCGTTGCGTCATGACTCCGGCGGTGTCAATCGAATCCTTGGCGGTAAACGGCACGCCATGCAGCGGGCCCAGCGGCCGGCCTGCCAGCACGGCGGCTTCGGCGGCCTTGGCCTGCTTGAGCGCATCGCCCGCCAGCGTGACGACAGCGTTCACCTTTTTATCCACGGCATCGATGCGATCAAGGTGCGCCTGCATCACTTCAACGGGCGATACCTGGCGGTTGCGAGTCAGGGCGGCCAGCCCTGTTGCGTCGTTTTCAAGAAGTTCCGAGTTCATGCGTGTTCCTGGTTGAAAGTGGGAATGAAAGACAGGATTGCCGTCATCGGCGGAAAGCCTAACGAACGATTGTTAGTTGGCCCGGGCGTGATGGATCCGTGGATGGGCTACAACAAGCGTTGCGCTACCTAACGTTTGTTAGGTTGGACTTTAAGCGGCATAATTTGTATCGTCAACCCTAAACTTCGTTGAGGCAGTCACTTTGAAGAATCCCGCAGGCGCAAGCTCCAGCGACAGGCTTGTCGCCGCCGCCACCAAAATCGTCCAGGCGCATGGCTATGGCGGGCTCAACATGCGCGACCTGGCGCAGGACGTGGGCATGAAGGGGGCCAGCATCTACCACCACTTCCCCAGCAAGGCCGATCTTGCGGCGGCCGTGGCACGACGGTACTGGCAGGATTCAGCCGAGGCCCTGCAAGCGCTGTCCGCCACCTGCGACAATCCGCTCGATTGCCTGCGCCGTTATCCCGAAACCTTCCGCAAGTCGCTCGAAAGCGACAACCGCATGTGCCTGAGCAGTTTCATGGCCGCCGAATACGACGACTTGCCCGAAGCGGTAAAGAAAGAGGTCCAGGCGTTTGCGGACGTCAACGTCGACTGGCTGGCCCAGGGCCTGTCAGCGGCGCGCATCGTGCCCGCCAACGAGGCCGAAGGACGGGCGCGCGCCATTTACGCGGCAGTCGCCGGCGCCCAGCTGATGGCGCGCGGTCGCGCCGACATTGCGCTGTTTGATGCGCTGATTGCCAGCTATCGGTCGGCCGGGCTGTTGCCGGCATGACGATGTGGTTTGCGAAACAGGAATGATTGGCTAGTCCGACGCGAACGAAGGTCCAACAATGGCACGACGCCCCGCCCCACACCCCGCCCAACCGCCCACCGCCGACGCGCGCCAGCCCGCGCCGGAACATCTGGCGGAAATGCTGGACAGCCTAAGCGACGGCTTCATGTCGATAGACAAGTCGTGGCGTTTTACCTACCTGAACGACACCGCCGAACGCTACTTGCAGCAGGATAGGCACAACCTGCTGGGGCGCGACATATGGCAGTGTTACCCGGACCTGGTGGACTCGGGCTATTACCGGATCTACCAGCAGACGGCGGCCACGGGCGTCCCCGGTCGCCACACCGCTTATTACGCCCCGCTGCGCACCTGGTTCGAAGCGCGATCGTTTCGCCACGATGAAGGCATCACGGTGCTGTTTCGCGACGTCACGCGCGAACAAGAGCAGGCGGCACAACTGGAATTCGAAGCCGGTCACGACTATCTGACCGGTTTACCGAATCGGCGCAAATGCATGGAAACGCTATCCGGCGCGGTCGCCGACGCCACGTTGAAAGGCGCCCGGAATAGCGCTCGCGTAGCGGTGCTGTTTATCGATCTGGACCACATGAAAGACGTCAACGACGCATTCGGCCATGCCGTCGGCGATGCGATGCTGCGCGCATTTGCCCACAGGCTGAACACCCTGGTCGAGCCCACTTGTTTTGCCGCGCGGGTAGGCGGTGACGAGTTTGTTCTGGTGTTGCGCAACACCACCGAAAACGCGGCGCACGCCTGTGCGCAGGCAGTGCTGGACACGCTTGCGGCGCCGTTTGAAACGGGCGGCCGATCGCTATTGCTTTCTGCCAGCATTGGTATCGCGCTGCTTGGAGAAAAACCTGAATCCGCCGAGGCATTGCTGAGCCAGGCGGATACCGCCATGTACGCCGCAAAGTCCTCCGGCGGGCTGCACGTTCGCATGTATGACGCGGCATTGGACCGGGGCATGCGCGAGCGCGTGGTACTGCGCTCGGAGTTTCGTGCCGCATTTTCAAGCAACCAGTTCGAACTGCATTTCCAGCCGCAGATTGCCTTGACCGACGGCTCCCTGGCCGGCGTCGAGGCGCTGCTTCGTTGGCGTCATCCCCAACGCGGCTTGCTGACGCCGGACGCGTTTCTGGCGTTGCTGCTTGATTCTTCCTACGAGGGCCAGCTGGCCGATTGGCTGTTCGATGCCGTCTGCCGCCATATCGCCGTATGGCAACAGTTGGGCGTAACCGTGCCCAGGACCAGCCTGAACGTGTCGCCCCGGCAACTGCTGGACGCCGGCCTGGCAGATCGCATTCTTGATGCCGCCCGGCGGCACCGCGTCTGCCCCGCCCTGCTGGATATCGAAATCACGGAAGATGGCCTGCTGGGCGATATCGATATGGCCACATCGGTGCTGGCTACGCTGAAAGGCGCCGGCATATCCACATCGCTGGATGACTTTGGCGCCGGTTACTCCAGCCTTAGCTACCTGGTCCGCCTTCCCGTGGACGCGCTAAAGATCGACAGATCGTTCGTGCGGGAATTGCTGGCGTCAGAGAAAGCGTCTGCGGTCATCCGAAGCATTGTCGGCCTTGCCCGCGCGCTGGGCATGAAGACCATCGCCGAAGGCGTGGAACACCAACACCAGGCCGATGCGCTTAAAGACGCGGGCTGTGACTGCATTCAAGGCTATCTGATCAGCCGACCGCTGACCGCCGAGGCTTTCCTGGAATTCATGCGGCGCGCGTGACACCGCCGACGCGCCGCCGCCCCCTTCCCCTATCCCTCCGCGACCACCCCATGTTCCAACTACGACAGCTGAAGATTTTCATTGCCGCAGCAGAGACGTTGAACTTCACGCAAGCCGCCAAACGCGTGCACCTGTCGCAGCCCAGCGTGACGGAGCAGGTGCGCGCACTGGAAGACAGCGTGGGTCACGCGCTGTTCATTCGCCAGAACAACCGCTTGCAACTGACGGCGGCGGGGGAAAGGCTGGCCTCGCGCGCCCGCGAGCTGCTTGCGTTGGCCGATGAAGCGTTCCGGCAGGTTCGCGACAACGTCGATGATCCGGGGGGCACTATCCGCGTGGCCGCGCCGCAAACCTTGTGCACCAGCGTGCTGGTTCCGCAACTGCTGGAGCTTGCCGAGCTGTATCCCGCCACCCAGGTTGCGGTCCAGGAAAGAAATTCCTCGGACACCGCGCAGGCGGTGCTGGACGCAACGGCCGACCTGGGGCTGGTGCACGGCTGGCCGGCCGACAACGCCAGGCTCCGCGTGGAGACCATAGCCCGGGACAGGCCGGGCGTCGTGTTGCCGCCCGGCCATCCCTTGGCGCACGCAACCGAAATCCCCCCGCACGCGCTTGCCGACTACCCGCTGATCGTCACGATGCAGGGCTGCCGGTATCGGGAATACCTGGAGGCCCTGTTGCAGGACGCCCCCATGCGGCCCCGCGTTCGGGGCGAGGCCGACAGCGTACCGGCCTTGATGCAGATGGTGTCCGCCGGCCTGGGAATATCGATCCTGCCCAGGATGGCCTTGGGCGCGGCCGTCACGGCGTCGCAGCCGGTATGGCGGCCGTTGGCCACACAGGGAGCAGGCCTGCCCATCTGCCTGCTTACCCTGCACCGCGAACCCACGCGCCAGACTGCCGCCTTCATCCAGATGATCGGGCTTGCGACCCTGGGCTCAGACCAGCCGATGCCCGCCATCGACGTGCAGCACGGTGCCGGTCGTGTAGCCGTTGCCAAGTAGGAAGAGGATGGCGTCGGCGATATCGTCGCCGGTGCCCACCCGCCCCACCGGCAGCCGCTCGGCCATCGACGCCAGCAACGCGTCACTGTCGGCGCCCGCCACATCGTTCCAGATCGGCGTGCGGACCCATCCCGGTGACACCGCGTTGACGCGCAACGGCGCCAGCTCGACCGCCATCGCGCGCACCACCCCTTCCAAGGCGGCATTGATCGCCGCCACGGCCACGCCCTTGGGCCGGGGTCGATAGGCGGCGATACCGGAGGTCAGCGTGATTGAACCGTGCGCCGGCATCCGTGCGGCGCCATGCTTGGCCAGCAAGATGGGCGCGACGACTTTCGAGCGGATCGCCCGGTCCAGCGCGTCCAGGGCCAGGTCGGGCAGCAGCTCGTAGGCGCCCCGGATGTCGGCGGCGGTGCAGACCAGGTGGTCCACGTGGCCGATGTCTTCGAACAGCCGCTGCACCTGCGCTTCGCGGGTCACGTCCGCCTGACACACGCGCGGCTCGCCAAACGCTTGCAACTGCGTGGCCGCGGCGTCCAGTTTGTCGCGCGATCGGCCCACGATCACGACGTCGCAATGCATGCTCAGCAGCCGGGCGCTTAGGGCCAGGCCCATGCCCGAGCCGCCGCCGACGACCACGATGCGTTGTCCTGCAAGAGGGTTGGTCATGCTCATTTCCTTTGAGTAAAGGTTTGGAAATGAACGATGTTCTCGTCATACCGCGCGGCGGGCCAGCAGGAATGTCCGATGGGGGTATCGGCTGTTCTATGTGGACGCGGCACACGCTTTAATCCATGCCGTCTGCGATAATGCCGCCCGCCACGGCAGCCCGCCATGACGCGCGGCCGCTCTAGATATCCGGCGCCTTCCGAATCTGCACTGCCCCCACACCAAGATCACATGACATCCAAGGCAATCTGCATTGCTGCGCTAGCCGTTGCAGCGCTGACTCAAGCACCACTTTCCATGGCACAGAACGTCAATGGCAAGAACCTTTTCACGCAGCGATGCGCCATGTGCCACGGGGCCGATATCAAGGGCACCGGGCCATTGGCCCAGAAAAGTAATCCCCCCACCCCCGACCTGACCACTGCGGCGTTCAAAAAACGTCTTCAAGAATATCCGGGCGTCATCGTTTCATCGGTGATCTTGCGGCCAAATGGCGACTTGATTCCGAGGACGCTGCGAGAGAACGGGGTAAAAATTGCACCGCACGCCTGGACGGTTCAGGACTTTCGCGATTTGAATAAATACATGACGGGCGTGATTTCGAAAAGCCGTTAACAGTGCGTTGACGTCGGCGTCATTACTCGACATCGAGTACGGGCGGTCTTCCGTCGAATACCCGTCTGAAAGCAGCACTGCCTATTCTGTTCCAGTATGCTCGCCCCCCCTAGCCCAGCGCTTTCAAGGACACACCTCATGAAGTTTGGCTACACCATCATCTATGTGCCTGACGTGGCGGCATCCCTGTCGTTCTTTGAAGGCGCGTTCGGTTTTCCGGTGCGGTTCCTGCACGAGTCAAAAACCTACGGTGAGCTTGATACGGGCGCCACCACGCTGGCGTTCGCGGCGCATGAATTGGGGGCAATGAACTTCGCCACCGGGCACGTCGAAGCGTCGGCGTCGGCCAAGCCGCTGGGCATGGAGGTGGCGTTTGTGACGGATGACGTGGCCGCCGCCCATGCCCGGGCCTTGTCGCGGGGCGCAACAGAGCTAAGCGCCCCGACCGCCAAACCTTGGGGTCAGGTGGTGTCTTACCTGCGCTGCCCCGACGGCATGTTGGTCGAGTTGTGTACGCCTGTGCAAGGCTGAGACCGCCAGTTCAACGCCATCGCCAAGCACGACGTCGCCGACAACGTCGCGTTGTCGAAAACCAAGCTGGCCATGCCGGTACTGGCCATCGGCGGAGAAAAATCCTTTGGCGACAACATGGCGATCGTCATGCGCAATGCGGCGACCAACGTGCGCGGGGAAGTCGTGCCCGGGGCCGGGCACTGGCTGATGGAAGCGAGCCCCGACGCCACGGTCGGCTTGATTGGCGGCTTCCTGACGACGTCGCAGTAGCGGCGCAGGGGTTTAAATCGATTGTCCGCCCGATACCTCGATGCGCTGGCCGTTAACCCAACGGTTGTCAGGCCCCAACAGGCTGGCGATCATCGGGCCGATGTCGTCGGGCAGACCTACCCGGCCCAGCGCGGTCATATTGGCGAAGGCGTTGTTGTAGTCGGGCATGTCGCGCACCGCGCCGCCTAGAAAATCGGTTTCGATCGCGCCTGGGGCAACGGCATTGGCGGTGATGCCAAGGCTGCCCAGTTCCTTGGCCATGTACACCGTCAGCGTTTCCACGGCGCCCTTGGCGGCGGCATAGGCTGAAAAACCGGGGAACGATACGCGGGTCAGGCCCGACGACAAGTTGACGATGCGCCCGCCGTCCGCCAGCACCGGCAGCAAGGCCTGGGTAAGAAAGAACACGCCCTTGACGTGCACCGCAAAAAGCGCGTCGAACTGCGCTTCGGTGGTGGACGCAAAGTCCGCCATCTCGCCGTGGCCGGCGTTGTTGATCAGGTGATCGAGACTGTCGCGGCCCCAGATGCCGTCCAACGCCGTGCGCACGGCGGCTGCGAAGGCAGTAAAGGACGACACCTGGCTCGTGTCCAATTGCAGCGCGACGGCCTTGCGACCAAGCGCTGCGATGTCGGCAACCACCGCGTCGGCGGCTGCCTTGTCGCCGCGATAAGTGATGATGACGTCGCCGCCGTGGCGGGCGATGCTGAGTGCGGTATTGCGGCCCAGCCCTCGGCTGGCGCCGGTAACCAGAGAAATAGTCGTCATGAAGTGCCCCTGAATGGTTGAAGCCCCAGCGTAGAAGTTGCTGCCCGAAACGGGTTGCTCGATCATGTTGACGACTTGCCTGATTCTGTTTTCGTAGAAAAACGTTGATGTCCGGGCATACAATTTCCCGACAGCATCCCCTACGCGTTCTTGCCTGAACCATGGACTCGATTGCCCAATCCACCCAATCTGCCGGACCTGGCGTGCGCGCGGCCGACGCATCCGGGCATGCCGGCGTGACAGAAGCCTTGCGGCACGTGGCAGCGCGCTATGCCGATGCCCACGTCAACAGCGAAGGCATCGCGGCCACGCCCGTTGCAGGTGTGGTCATCCTGCGCGAAGCCACCCCTTCCCCGCTTGACTACGCCATCACCAAACCGCTGGTTGCGCTGGTGCTGCAAGGGCGCAAGCGGGTGACGATGGGCGCCCGAACTTATGAATTTGGCGCGGGCGAATCCTTGCTGATCACGATGGACGTGCCAACCATCAGCCAGATCACCGCAGCCAGTGCGGCCGCGCCTTACTACGCTTTGGTCATGGAATTGGACGCGGGCGTGATCACGGATCTGCTCAGCGACATGAACGCGCTGCCGACCGAGCCGCAGCACCCCGTGCGCGTGGACACGACCGAAGCCGATGTGGCCGAGGCAGCGCTACGCCTGCTTAGATTGCTGGACCGGCCCGGCCCCATCGCCGTGCTGGGCCGCCAGTTGGTGCGCGAATTGCACTACTGGCTACTGGTCGGGCGACATGGCGGCGCGATTCGCGCGCTGGGTGTCACCGACAGCCACGCCCACAGAATTGCGCGCGCCGTGGAAATCCTGCGCAAGAGATACACGGAGCCCTTGCCCGTTGAAACGCTCGCCCATGCCGCCGGCATGAGCCTGTCGGCGTTTCATACGCATTTTCGCAGCATCACCACGCTGACCCCGCTGCAATTTCAGAAGCAGCTACGCCTGCTGGAAGCACGCCGACGCCTGCTTGCGCAAGGCGCCGCGATCAGCACCACGGCCTATGCCGTCGGCTACGAAAGCGTGAACCAGTTCACGCGAGAGTACGCGCGTATGTTCGGTCAGCCGCCGGGACGCAGTATCCGCGAGGCCCGCGCGCAGGTGGATACCGCCCAGCCCGGCATTGCGGCCGGCAGTGGTTGAATGGCTTTTCAGGCGGGGGCCAGCCACATAGGAAGCGCTTGGGCAGGCCCGTACCGTCTTAGGGATTCATCAACTGAGCGCCGACAGGCGCATGCATCGCCGCAACATCAAGCGCAATGCCCACGTCCCCCCTACTCTGCCTTGATCCCGCCCCGCTGGATCACCGCCGTCCACTTCGCCACATCGTCGCGGATTCGCTGCGCGAATTCCGCCGGCGTGCTGCCCACCGGCTGAAAGCCCAGCCCCGCCAGCTTGTCACGCAGCGCGCCGTTGCGCACGGATTCGGCCAGTGTTGCAGACAGACGCTGGATGATCGGTTCCGGCACGCCGGCCGGTGCAATGACGCCGAACAATGGCGAAATGTCCACGCCCGGCAGCCCAGCCTCGGTGAACGTGGGCACGTCGGGTAGCTGGCTGGCGCGCTGGGGGCTGGTGACGGCCAGGGCTCTCAGGCGCCCGCCTTTGATGTGTTCCAGCAGCGTGGGAACGGTGGCGAAGGCGAACTGCACCTGGCCGCCCAGCAGGTCCGTGATGATGGTGCCGCCGCCACGGTACGGCACGTGCAGCACGTCCACGCCGGCCTGCTGGCGCAGCTGCTCGCCCGCCAGGTGCGGGCCGCTGCCCACGCCCGCCGATCCGAATGACAGCGTGCCCGGCTGCGCCTTGGCCAACGCGACAAAGGATGCGACGTCGGTCGCTTTGACGGACGGATGCACCACCATGACGAACGGCGCGGTCGCCATCAGCGAGACCGGTGCAAAATCCTTGATGGCGTCGTAGGGCTGGCGGTCGCCCAGTAGCCCGGGGTTGATGGTGAATGTGGAGTCGACCATGCCGATGGTGTAGCCGTCCGGCGCGGAGACCGCTACCGCGCGCGTGCCGATCGTAGTGCCGCCCCCGCCCCGGTTTTCCACGACGAAGGGTTGGCCCAGTGCGTCCGCGAATACCTGCCCCGCCATGCGGCCCAGGGTGTCGGTGGCGGCGCCCGGCGGGTACGGGATGATCAGGCGGGCCGGCTTGTCGGGATACTGCGCGGCGCGCGCCGCGAACGTCCACGGCAGGACTGCCGCGCCCGTTGCCATGGCCATGCCGTTGATCAGGAACGCTCTGCGCGAGGGGTGCATGGGGTTTGTCTCCAGGAATATGTTCGAGGCGGCCTCTTTGGGCCCGCCTTATCGTCGTATCAGGGGATGCGTATCACGGGATTCGTATCAGAGGCTTCGTATCAGGAGCTTCGTATCAGGGGCTTCGTATCAGGGGCTTCGTATCAGGAGCTTCGTATCAGGGGCGCCGTATCACGCACGTCGTGTCAGGCGCTGTACCGTCCTTCGGCGAGTGCCGCTTCCGGGTCCGCGCCCAGCCCCGGCCCGTCCGGCACGTGGACCCAACCATCGGCAATGGGCACGCTGTGCGCATAGGGCACGTGGGCAAGTTCCACGTACAGCCGTTCCAGCGATACCTCGGTCTGCTGCGCGGCGATCACATGCAGGCTGGCCAGAAAGCCCGGACCAAAGAACGCCACCTGCGGTGCGCAGACGACGCTCGTTTGCGCGCACTTCTGCGCGATGCGCCACGCGGCGGTCAGGCCCAGCTTGATGACGCTGGGCTGCACATACTGCGCGGCCTCGTTGTCCGCGACGCGTTCCAGGTCCATGGCGCTGGCGGCGTTCTCGCCCACGGCCAGCGGCACATTGCAGGCGTGCTTCAAGCGAGCCAGCGCATGGTCATCTTCCGGCGGCCAAAGCGGCTCTTCGATCCAGAACGGATCATGCGCAAGCATGGCGGCAATGGCGGACTCGGCCTCGTCCGGCAGCCACGCGCAGTTTGTGTCCACCATGATCGGCACGGCCGGCCCCGCGCTGCGGCGCACGGCAGCCAGCGCATCGGCGGTGCGCTCATGCAACTTGATCTCGGTATAGCCCTCGTTCAAGGCGCGCGTCGTGACGGCATCCAGCCGTTCAGCGTTGCCGTAGTACTGAAGCAATGACGCATAGACGCGCACGCGTTCGCGGCGCTTGCCGCCCAGTAATTGGTGCAGCGGCACGCCGGCGCGCTTGGCACGCAGGTCCCACAGCGCAATGTCCAGGCCGGCCAGCGCGTGCACCACGGGGCCGGACCGACCCAGGTTGTGCAGCGTGCGTTGCATGCCGGGCAGCAAGGTGTCGTCATCCGCATCGCGCCCGCAGGCCAGCGGGGCGATCAGGGTCTGGAAAATCGCCGTCAAGGCGCGCGGTTCCACGCAATACGATTCGCCCCAGGCCACCGTGCCGTCCTCGGTTTGCACACGCACCAGCGCGCTGTCCAGCTTGTCGCGCGGACGGCCGGCGAACAACGGCGACGGGCTCCAGTGATGAAACGGCAGGCGTAGCGGAATGCAGTCGACAGAGACAATGGTGTTAGCGGGCATGGTCGGCATAGTGATGAATGAACCGCAATGGGTACACGGCGGGAGACGATCCGGCTATTCTGGCGGCGGCTTCTTCATATGGTCAAATAGATGAATTGACTATTTCCATATGAAATTCATATGTTCCACCGGCGAGAATTGCTGCTGCTGCGCGCCATGTATCGGCACGACACCGTCACCGCCGCGGCCGCCTCGGTCAACATGACGCAGCCTGCCGCCAGCGCGCTGTTGCGCGACATGGAAACGCGGCTGGGCTTTGCACTGTTCAGCCGCGAGAACCGCCGCCTGCACCTCACCAGCCAGGGGCGCGCACTGATCCCCGAAGTGCTCAACGCCCTGGCCGGCATCGAGGCCGTCGACCGCTTGGCCGTGGACATTCGGCAAGGCGCGCTGGCGCGGCTGGACGTGGGCGCGGTGGCCATTGCCGCGTCCAGCCTGCTGCCGGCGGCCATGGCAGGCATGCGCCGCGCACATCCCGCCGTGGCGGTGACCATTCGCGCGGGCACCGCCCTGGAGATCATCGAAATGGCCGTGGACCACCGCATCGATCTGGGCATCATCATCGGCGCGCCGTCGGACATCGCCCGCGTCAGCAGCCTGCGGCTGGCACCCTTGGCCTTGCATGCGGTCATGCCCAAGAACCATGCTTGGGCGCGTCGGCCGGTTATGGCGCTGGAAGACGTAGCCGCCGCCGGCCCCATTGTGCTGGCACCCGCCCTGCCCGCCGGCCGCGCCACGCGCCATGCGCTGGAGTCGCGCGGACTTCCCTATCGGCCGATTATCGAGGTGGCGCAATCGTCGGCCGCCTGCGCTTTGGCGGCAGAGGGCCTGGGCGTGGCCATCGTTGAAAGCCTGGGCGCGCACTACGCTGAACGCCAGGGCCTGGTCACCCGCCGGTTGCTGTCACTGGAAGATCCGGTGCTTGCCGTGGTGTGGTCGCGCGACCGCGACATGAGCGGGCCGGCGCAGGTGCTGCGAGACGGTTTGGCGCAGCAGGCCCAAAGCCGTTTGGCGGGTAGCGGGGCCTAGTGACGGCAGCCGCAATAAACAGCTTGCGATAGACTTCCGGGCTTGAAGTGTCGAACAAATCAGTTCGATCCCAGCACAGGAATTCATTTAATGAGCAGCATTTTTCCAGGCGATCAGTGGGCAGTGGGTGAATCCCGCATCAATGGTTTGTCAATCGTCGTGCGATTCCGAACGGGCCTGCCGCCGGCGCCTGATCGCCAGGTCAACGACAACCTGATCATTATCTCCTGGCCGTATACGGGCATTGAATCCGGCATGCCTAATGACGAAGACAAGAAGTCGACCAGTAATTTTGAAGAAGCCGTCGAAAACGGATTCGAGAATTCCAGCGTCGGTGTGCCGGTGGCGTGCTTGACCGGCAATCACGCGAAAGAGTGGCGTTACTACACGAATGACGTCGACGCGTTTATGCAGGCGTTCAATGAATGCCTGGCCGGGCATCCGGCCTATCCCATCAATCTGCGCGTGTTCAAGGATCCTGATTGGAAGGGGCTGTCGCAATTGCAGCCGCAAGGCTCGGACCAGATTCACTGATCGTCCGGCCGCCTGGGCAGCATATGCCCTTGCGTTTGCCTGTTTTACGGCAAGGCGGCAAGCTTTCTGATAACTTGACGCGCGAATTCAATATCACGTCGAACTATCACGTCGAAGCTGTAGAGCCATCAACGTCAATAACCGAACTGTCGGGTACCGGTCAAAATGAAAAAACTTGCATTGCTTGTTGTTCTGCCCGCGCTGCTTGCCGGATGTACGGCTTCACAAATGAGCATGCTGACGGGCAAACGCGCCAAGACCTACAACGACGTCAATGCAAGCTGGGTTGGCAGCGATGGCTGACAGGCAAGGCGTGGATGGACAACAGCAACCGCTTTGTCGTCCGCGTCATGCTTTAAGTTTCATAATCCAGGCCGTAGCGTCCGCGGCTTTGCCGTATGCGCGCAAAGCCCAATTCCCCCAAGTGCATCCCGGCGATCAACAGTTCTTCTGAGCTGACCATGTCCAGCAGCCGCGAGCGCGTGGCGGCGGCCAGCGTAGGATCCTGATCGAACGCAATCGACACGTCCGGCCGTTCAATCTGGATATGAGGGAAATGGACAATGTCTCCCCAAACCAGCAGGCTTTGGTTCGCGGATTCAAACAGATATCCGGTATGCCCATCCGTGTGGCCGGGTAACGGCATCGCGCGAATCCCCGGCAACACCTGCCCGTCTTTGAACGTGCTTAGCGTCTCGCGATAGCCGTCGAACACTTGACGCGCAATCAGAACGTTGCCGCGCGCGCGCTCAGTGGCGCGACTTAGGTTTGCGTCGTCCTGCCAGAATGCAAGCTCTTGCTGATGGACCAGCACTTGCGCATTGGGAAATGCAATTTGCCCTTCGGCGTCCACCAGGCCGCCCACATGATCGGGATGGGCGTGGGTAAGCAGAATGGTGTCGACGCTGCCCGGTTCAACGCCCGCCAGCCGCAAATTGGCGTGCAGCCGGCCGCCCCATTGTTTAATGCCCCCCGCGCCACCGTCGATAAGAATGGTGCGGCCGGCGCCGCGTACCAGATAGCAGTTGATATGCACGGCGGCAGGGTCCGTGGCGCCAGCATCGTGCTGCATTTTGTCGGCTTCGCCGGCGTCGATATTGGACAGCAGGCTCAGGCTGGCGCTCAGGTAGCCGTCGCTGATTGCGGTGACCGTGTACGCCCCGGCTTGCTGGCTTGGAAAGGGGCAAACGGCCCGCGAACCGGTCAGTTGTTCTGTGATCGGCGAGTACAGGTAAACCCCTTCAGCCAGGCACTCGACGGGCGGCGCCTTTCGCGCAGGCATCGTGGCCATCCAGCGGTGCTGCGGAAACTTCTCCAGCGCCACTGCGTGCATGGCCGACGGGGTCAGGCCCATCTGTATCAAGGGCTCGGCGCCGGTTGCACACAGCACAAGCAGTTCGTCTTTATTGACGGCCGGTGCAACGCCGATACCGTCGTACAGATTGCGGTGCCAATCGGTGATGTGCTGCTGCCACTTCGCGAAATTGCCGCCGCCCTTCTGGCGATACTCGTCTCCCGTCAGCACCTCCAGCCCGTCGATCGTGTGCAAGGCCAGATAGACGGGGCACCCCCGGCTTATTGCCTTGAAGCGCTGCGACGTGTGAAAGCCGGCCACCGAAATAAGCGCGGGCAGTTTATCGACGCTGTAGAAGCGGTTCCACTCGGCTTCGCTGTGGGGATCGGCAAAGCTGCACTCCACGGTATAGATCATCAGAATGTCCTTCATGACAGACGGGGCCGCTGCGGCAAGCCGGCCGTTTCATTGCATGGACGTAATGCTAAGCTGCCATTTACCGCGCATATAGCGATATAAAGTCAGTCTTCATTGACTTTTCATCAAGCTGATTGCAGCACCTAGAACGACAGCCCAAAGCAAGACACATTCATGCGACGCAAGATTCCAAGCAACTCCGCGCTACTTGCTTTCGAGGCGGCCGCGCGCCATGGCAGCTTTGCCCGGGCGGCCCAGGAATTAGCGCTGACCGAAGGCGCAATCAGTCGGCAGATCGCCCGGCTGGAAGCGTTTTTAAACGTTGCCCTGTTTGAGCGCGTGGGAAACCGGGTTCGGCTTGCGCCCAATGGCGTGCGATACGCCGTGCAAGTTCGCCAGACGCTGGATCGGCTGGAACGGGACAGCCTTTATTTGATGGGGCAGCCCGTGCAGGGTGGGACGATTGATATTGCCGCCAGCCCCACATTCGCCACGCGCTGGCTTATTCCTCGGCTAAAGCGTTTCCAAAATAGCCATCCCGACATAACCGTGCATATTGCCGAACGGTTGGACCCCTTCATTCTTGCCGGCAGCGGTTTCGACGCCGCCATCCATTTCGAGCATCCCGCCTGGGCCGGTATGCATTTGCATCCCTTGCTGGAAGAAGTGCTGTTGCCCGTGTGCAGCCCGGCCCTGCTCGCGGATGCGGGTATGGGCGCCAGCATGAACACCGGCGCGCACTTGTCATTGAATGATCTGCCACGCCTGCATCGGCGGCAGAATCCGGACGCCTGGCAGCGGTATGCTCAAGAGGCCGGCATCGAGTTAACCAATTCCGCAGTGGGCGCGCGCTACGACCTGCATGCCATGCTGATCGCGGCGGCCATCGCCGGTCTGGGGGTTGCACTGGTGCCCCGCCTATACATCGAGGCAGAACTGGAACAAGGCCAACTGGTCGCGCCTTGGCCCGAGAGCAAAGCGGTCGCCAAGACCTTCTGCCTGGTACTGCCCGAGCCGGTCGAATTAAGCGCAGGGCCAGTCCAGGCATTCGCGACATGGCTGGTTCAGGAAGCGCAGGGCCTGGCATCGTAATCGCAGCGCGTCATCCCGCTGCTATCCCTTGTCCTACCGGAACAACACCGATTCAATTCGATTGCGCCCGCGTTGCTTGGCGTAATACAGCGCGCGGTCGCTGCGGCTGAGCGCCAGCTCGGCATCGTCGTCCTTCGTATGCAGCGCGGATATGCCTATGCTGACCGTCAACGGTATATCGCGCCCGCCTGTTGAATACGGCACGTCGGCGATCCGGCGCTGGACGCGTTGCGCGAAACGGTGCGCGCTGTCGATGTCGGTATCGGGCAGGACAACGGCGAATTCCTCGCCGCCGATGCGCCCCACCAGGTCGGTGTCGCGCAGCTGGCCGCGCAGCATGTTCGCAAAATGCTGAAGCACGCCATCGCCGATGGCGTGGCCCCAGGTGTCGTTGATGTGTTTGAAGTGATCCAGGTCGCACATCAGCACCGCTGAACCCAGGCCGCCGTGGCCCTTGATCCGGGTCAGCTCGGCGGCGATACGCGACATGAAATGGCGGCGGTTGGGCAGGGTCGTCAGCGCGTCCGTGGCGGCAAGCTCGCGCAGTTCGAATTCGGCGCGCTTGCGGTCGGTGATGTCCGTGACAAAGCCGTGCCACACCACGCCGTTGTCGACGTCCGGGCGCGGGCTGGCGTCGCCTTGCCGCCACCGCACGCCCTGTCGCGGCAGACAGACGCGAAACTCCAGATGCCATGGCGTCAGCGCGGCGGCGGCGTTGTGCAGCGACGCGCGATAGGCGGCCAGGTCGTCGGGATGGATGCGTTGTTCGATGGCGGTGGAGCTGGCAAGGACGTCATCGGCGGTCAGCTCGAACATATCCCGGATACCCGCGCTGACATAGGAAAACCACGCGCCGCCCTCGGCCGCCGGACGACACTGGAAGACCAGGCCGGGCACGGCGTCGGTAAGGTTGACGACCAGGTCCGCCGTTCGCTTGAGCCGGTCGGACATGGCGCGCACCGCGCTGATGTCCGTGGTCGTGCCCATCATGCGCAGCGCCCTGCCCGTCTCGTCGCGGCTGATCACTTTGCCCCGGCTGCAAATCCACTTGTAGCTGCCGTCTTTGCAGCGGATGCGGTGCTCGACTTCGTAGCTGTCGGTCTTGCCGTCGAAATGGTCCTGCATGGCGGCGCGCACGTAGTCCAGGTCGTCGGGGTGCAGACGGGTGTAGGCGTCCTCGATGCGCGTGGAGAGTTCCGACTCGCTATAGCCCAGCAACGCCTTCCAGCCGGGCGAATAGGTGATGTCGCCGGTGATCACGTTGCGGTCCCAGACGCCGGTGCCACTGCCGGCGATGGCCAGCGACAGCTTGCGGGCTTCTTCGCGCCAAGTGCCTTCATCGGCGCGGTCGCCAGGCAATGCGTCGTGCTGTTCGATGGCCGTGGCCGCCAGGCCGGCCAGGTCATTCAAGGCGCGCTTGTCTTGGTCGGAAAAATCGCGCGCCTGTCCGTGCAGCAGCCGCAATACACCCAGCGTGCGCCCGTCGGCGGCATGCACGGGCCACTCGACAGACCAACGCTGCACATCTCCGAAGAGCGCGCCGTCCACCGCCCGCCAGCCGCCGGCAGCGGCCGCGTCGGCGTCGGCCCCGGCCCATGCCATCACCACCATGTCGACATTGAACAAGCGCCGGGCCAGGCGCGTCAGCCGGTCCAGCGAGCGCTCGGGTTCGCGCTGCGTCCGGCTCGTGCCATCGCCAGGGGGTCGGGCTGATGTCGAATCACCGATAACTGGCATTTCTGAGCCTGGTCAGGATGGGATATCCCGGTACAGCCGGGTCCGCGTGCCTGACATTTTGTCACAACCCGCGCCGGATTTGCATCGGTCGGCCCGCCGTGCACCGCAAATGGTCGCGCTATAGCCCGCTTTCCCTGACGGCCAGACTGGCCAGCAGCCGCATCCAGTGCAGCAGCCGGCTGCGTTCGGCGCCTTCAAAGTACGTTTTGCCGCGCCGTTCCATCACGGCCGGCATCGGCCCATCTATCTCAAGAATGACGCGGTACAACGCGTCTTCCGCCATCAATGCCCCCTGTTTTTGCACCGACGGTATCGGCCCGCCATGCGGCGTGGCCAGCATCGGCGCATTAAGTTGCTGCGTGCGCGCGGGAGCAATCGTGCGGATATGGCCGCAGTAGCGCGTTGGCGTGTCCTCAAGATAAAAGCAGCCGGGGCCGCCCACGGAAAGCAGATGGATGTCGGACTCGCCCACGTAGGCGTCCACCACCCAGCGTGTGGGGTCCACCAGCCGGCCCAATGCTTGCTTGGTGCCGACCCAGGTGCCGGCCCGCAGTTCTGCCGGGGTATCCACCCACAGCCCGTCCATGGGCGCGGCGAGCATCAGCTTGTCTTGCTCGGCGGCCACGGCGCGTACGGTGGCCCGGTTCTGAGCCAGTGCTTCAATGGCGGCCGCCCGCTGGTCCAGCCCGGTGCTTTGACCCAACAACCCGGTCAAGCGCGCCGACTGCCCCGCCACACCTGCCTGCGCCGCCCGCGCTTCACTGGCAAGTTCCGGGCGGTCCAGCACCACCAATGGCGTGCCGGCCTTGACGGTACCCGGCGGATGGTCCGCTTTGATGACAGCGGGCGCCGGCGCATACGCCGTCCATAACGTGATGCTTCGAGCCAAGGCCGCCGCGCGGACCCCGGTAGGCCACGGTATGGCCAGCCACGCCAGCACAAGAAGCAACCCCAGCGGCACCAGCCACCGTCGCGAACGCTTGATGTCCTGCCGTCGTTGCATCCACACCCTGACCTCCCGCCAGCACGGCAGCACGATGAAATAGGCGATTTCCACGGCAAACAGGAATAGCCCCAATGCCTTGAAAAACAAGTGATATACGGCCAGCGCAATACCGAAGTAAACGATCAGGCGATACACCCACGTGACGCATGCAAACAGGATCAGCCTGCGCCGGACCGGGGCCGGCAAGGCCTCCGGCCACGGGTCTTGCCAGCCCCAAAGCCGGCGCCGGATTGCGGTGCGCGTCAGGGCGCTGGCGCGTTCGTGCAGGTTGGGCATGTCCAGCCAGTCTGACAGGATGAAGTAGCCGTCGAAGCGCATGAAGGGGCTGGCATTCAACGCCAACGACAATATCCAACTGGTGGTGGCCAGATAAAAGCAAGCTTGGCGCGGCACGCCGGGCGGCAGCAGCGCCCAGCCCAAGGTCGCCAGCCCCGCGATGGCAAGCTCGGTGATGATGCCGGCGCTGGCGATCATCAGGCGTTTGCGCGGGTCGGCCAGGCGCCATGATTCGCTGGTGTCCGTGTACAGCATCGGCCACATCACCAGGAACGCCACGCCCATGTGCCCGACGCGCACCCCCAGGTGAGTCGCCATCAAAGCGTGGCCCAGTTCATGCAGCGTCTTGGCGACCGCCAGCGCGCAGGCAAAGCCCAGCGCCCCTTCCCACGAAACCGATTCAAAGAGCGTGTGGCGGAACGTGTCCCACTGCCGCACGGTCAGGAACAGGCCCAGCAGTGTCAGCGCCCCTATCGTCCATGCCGTTGCCGGCCGCAACAGCCAGCGCAGATAGGGGTACAGACGCTGCAACAGATACATGGGGCGCACCAGCGGGATCCGAAAGAACAGGTAATGGTGCAACCACCAGTTGGCTGTCAGCCATTCGCGGCCAGGCGCGGCGGCGGCCATGGCCTGGCTGCGGCCGGGATGCGGGCGCAGCAACTGGTTGTGATGCAGAAAGCCGGCAAATTGCAGGACCTGCGCGCCGTCGGGCTGCAAGGGCGTTTGCTTGCGGATGTCTTCCAGCATGTCGGCCGGAAGCAGATGCCAGCGCGCCAGACATTCGAATTCCAGCCAGCCGATCCTGAAATGCCGGTTGCGTACCGGATCTTCAATAATCCACGCCGGGCTGCCATCCGGATACGGTGCACCCGCGAATAGCCGCAAGTCTTGCCGCAGGGGCGCAAGCGGCTGGGCGAGGGGATCATCCATGTTGCGCCCTGGCCCGCGCTACAGACCCGTGAAGGCGCGCAGCGCCGCCAGCGGCCGGCGGATCGCCTCGTAGCCCAAAAACGAGTGGCCGCCGCGAATGCGTGCGGTGCCTTTCAGCCCGATGCGCGCGTCTTGCGCGTCGGCCGCGTCAATGCTGGCGCGCAGCCGATAGCTGGGCACACCCTCGGGCGTCAGCGCGGACTGGTAGCTGGTTTCGATAATCTTGCCGGCCAGCGGGTCCAACGGCTTCACGGTCAGGAATAGCGTCACGGGCGCGCCGACTTCCAGCGACAAGGCATCCGCCACGGGTAGCTGAATCAGCATGGCGGGCTGGCGCGGGTCGGCCAATTGCATGATGCGTTCGCCGGTTACCACGGGCTTGCCCAGCCAATCGTTGATGTCGGCGAAGACCGCAATGCCGTCGCGCGGCGCCGTCACGTCCAGCCGTTGCAATTGCGATCGAACGGATTCCAATTCCGCGCGTCTTTCTTCGGCCCGGCTAAGCAGCGTGGTCACGCGGGCTCGACTGTCTTCGCTGCGAAACGCCGTCTGCCGCGCCGCCATCAGCTCCGCATCCGCCACGCCGACCGCCTGGGTCGCCACGTCAAGCCGGTTGCGCAGCGTGGTGTCGTCCAGTGAAAACAGCGGCTGCCCTGCCTTGACGGCTTGGTTGGGGCTGACGTGCACGGTCTTGACCACGCCGTCCAGCGGCGCGCTGATCACTTGCAGATCCAACGAGGTAATTTCGGCCGGCGCCAACGCGCTTTGCCTGACGGGCATCAGGCACAGGCCCAACAGCAACAGCGCGACCCCGTAGCGTAGCCGCCGCTTCCAGGGCCGACGCATGGGCCGTCGACCGCGCTCCAGCAATTCCCAGCTATAGGCCCAGGTTTGGCACAACCGGCTCATGACCGTGCTTTGCCCGGCGCTGGGCGCCTGCTCCATCAGATACAGCGCCCAACCCAATACCGCACCGTTACGCGTTTTCAGCGGCAAGGCCCACACACCGGCCGGCCACCATTCGCGCCAGCCATCGCGGATCAGCGTGCTGGCCTCGCCCTCGGCGGGCGCCTCGATCCATTGCGCCTGCCCGCCCGCCGTACGCTGGCGCAGCCATTTGCGCGCGGCGGCGAGCCAGACGATGTAGGGGGATTGCTCATCCGCGGAAACCAGCGCCGATATGTTCAGCAGTTTCCAGTCGTGCCCGTCGTCCGCATAGACCAGCGCCTGCCGGTAAGCCAGCAGCGGATGCGCGTCATTGGCGATATGAAAGCTCAACTGTTGCACGCTATCCGCCTGACGCGCCAGCCCCTCCACTTCCGCCAGTTGCAGCAACAGCAATAGATCGTTCTGCATCGTGTTCAGCGCGGCAACGAAAAATCGGCGATGCCGCTCATGCCGGGCAGGAGTTCGCCGGCGGGGTCGCGCACCTGTGCCTCCAGCTCGATCGACTGCGCCACGGCGTCCACGCGCGCGTTGATCGCGGAGACAAGCGCGCGGTACGTTTTGCCGGTCTCACTGACGTCGATCTGGAATTCGGTGCCGATCTTGACGTCGCGCAAGGATCGCGAAGGCAGGTTCAGGCGCACCTTCAACGGGCCGTCCCCCACCAGGTCGACCAGCGGCGCGCCCGCCGCCACGCTTTCGTGCGGACGCACGTATACCTTGGCGACCCGGCCGGAATAGGGCGCGCCCACCACGCAATAGTCCACTTGCGCCTGCGCCAGCGCGGTAGCGGCGGCCGCGCGGTCGGTTGCGGCGCGGGCCAGGTTGACTTCGGTGTCTCCCGCCGCATCCAGCTTGCGCAAGCCCACTTTGGCTTTCAGCGATTCCCGCGCGCCCGCCAATTCCGCGTTCGCCATGCGCAGCCGGGCCTTGGGTTCCGCGCATTCCAGCTGGACCAGCACCGCGTCCTTGGCCACCGTCTGGCCCAGCGACGCGTCCAGGGTTTCCAGGCGACCCGTCATCGGGGCGGAAATCGTGCTTTCAGGATTGGCCGTGAGCAGCACCCGAATGGCGTTTGGGTCGTTCTGGCCCGCGATGGGGGGAAGGGGTTGCGCCGATGCGCACGACATCAACAGCACCGCGGCCACGGCGCTACAACTTGCATGGGACATCTTCATGGGTGCATCTTCTGGGGTGCATTCATTGAGGCGTGCTCATGGCTTGCAGCGCTGATCGTTGCCAGCCTTGCATGGTCTGTTCGATTTGCGTGGCAAGCGTGCTGAGATCGTGGCTGGCGATGGTTTCCGGCATCACGTCCAGGCCCACCGAGTTGTACAAGCGACCCCATGCCGCCTGCGCATCCGAATAGGCCGCATAGCGCTGGTACTGCGACAACAGCCACCGCGCGTCCGCGCGCAGGAATTCCAGTTTTGAGTCGGCTGAAATACTGGCGCTGGCCTTGGCGTAGTCGCGCAGGCGGCCATCCACCTGCATGCTCTGATCCGCAAAGTCCAGCTGTTCGCGCGCCAGGTAATAGCGCTGGGCCGCGACCCGCACCTGGGTCAGAACCGCCATCGACAAGGCCATGCGGCGCAGGTCGGCCACCTTGCTCTGGTTTTCGCCGGCAGCCTGCAAGGCGGGCGCCTTCAGGATGTTCAGCAGGTTCCACGAGATGCGCAGCCCCACCGACGACCAGCTGTTGTTGTACAGATAGTCGTTGGAATCGTAATGCGTGCCCAAGGTCAGGCTCAGGTTGGGCCAGAGTTCCGCCTTGGCGATTTTGATGTCGTTATCCGTGACGCGCTTGCGATACCACTCCTCCATGATTTCCGGGCGGTTCTCAAGCGCCAGGCGCTCCAGGGCGGCGATATCGAAACTGGGCGGGGGAATCTTCTCCTCGGCGTCGTCCGCCACCTGGAATTCGGTGCCGGGCGGCAACGACATCAGCGCCGCCAACTCGGCGCGCGCCAGCTCCAGGTCTTGCCGGCGCGTGGCCAGCAGGCCCACCGCGTCCAGCAGCGCGCGCTGATAGGCTAGCGCCTGCTGACGTGGCAACAACCCCCGCGTCTCGGCTTCCTGAGCAGACTTGATGCCGTTGCGCGCCTGTACGGTCAAGGTGTCCACCGCGGCGATCAGGCGCTGCGCGCCCAACGCGCGCCAGTAAGCGTTGCGCACATCTTGCAGAACGTTCTGGATCACCTTGCGGCGGCGCTCTTCAGCCATCAGCACCTGATCCGCCTTTTGCTGCGTGCGTTCATAGGCGACGAAAAAATCCAGGGTGCTCCACGTCAGCTCCAGGTCGGCCAACCGGTGATAGCGCTGTTCCGACGTCGAGGGGCGCAGGCTGACCTCACCGTCTTCGATCCCCACGGACGTGCCGCCCGAATCATTTGACCGCGACGTGTAGCCGGCGGACGCCACCAGCCGGGGCAGCATCTCGTGCCGCGTCACATCGACCAGGTTGCGCGACAACGCCGTCTCCATGAGCTTGAGCCGGTAGTCCAGGTTGTATTTCAGTGCACGGGCGGCGGCATCATAGAACGTAAGCGGCCGTGTGATGGGTTCCTGATCGGCGTACATCTGCTTGCGATCGTCTTCCACGCGCTGGCGGACTTCGTCGCGGCTGAAGGCCTGCGGCGTCTGCGGCGACGAGCACGCCGTCAGACCCAGGATGGCAATAGTGGCGATAGCGCCTGAGTAACGTCGGTTCTGCTTCAGTTTCATCCCGCGTGCTCCGTCTTCACCGTTGCGGCGTGGTCGGTGTGGCGTTCAACGTCTGCCGCAACACCAGCCGGTTGATCTGATCACTGAACGAGCCCGAATTCGGGGTCTCTTTTTGTGCCGGCGCCTCTTGTTGTGCCGGTGCCTTGTCCTGCGGAACGGGCTTGTGCAGCCGCTGCATTTCCAGTTCTTTGCGGGCAAACACCGACACGTCCGGCAACAAGCCATCCGCGGACAGCGAAACCGCGCCGTGACGCGCCTGCATCCGCGCGTCCTCGTAGCGCGACAAGCGTTGCAAGGCTTCGATGGTGCCGGTCAGCGACAGCGGCACGCCGTCTTGCGCCAGGCCGTCCGCCAATGATTCCAGCGATATCTCGGGCGGCAGCGCCATCCCCGGACGCTCGCCGCGCACCAGCGCATCCAGCCATTGGTGCAGCAGCAAGGCGTCGCGCACAGCAGGGGTGACGTAGACCGCCGGGTCCAGCGTCAGGTCGGACAACGGCCCGGGCGGGCCGTACTCGCGAATCAGCGCATGCGGGTCGGCGCTGGCGACGTAGATGGCGTCCATGTCCAGCGTAATAGTCAACAGCGCCGAATCCGTCTGACCGCCCCGGTCGCTCACGGTATAGACGAAGACGTCGCGCAAGAGCGGCCCCTGTCCGCGCGCGGCTTCCACGTCGGGGTTGCTCAGATCGATTTCATAGGTGTAGCTGCCGTCGGCGTTCAAGGTCAGGAAACCGTACCGGCCCGCCAGCCGTTGACCGATCTGTCCGGCGACAACGGCAGAGCCGCCCTCGCCCGCCGTGCGCACTCCTACCACCGTCAGTTGCTCGTTGGCATCGACATCGCTGTCATTGGCCAGCACGTTGCCCTGCGTGACGGGGGGCCCGCTTACATCATTGACGCTGGCGGTGTCGTCGCGCGCAACCGGCGTGTCGTCCTGGCCACGCAGGGTGATGGTCAATGTGGCCTGCACCGACGCGCCGGCGGTGTCCGTCAGCGTGTAGGTGTACACCTCTGTCAGCGTTTCGCCGTTTGTGCGTAGCGCCTGGACGCGCGCGTTGTTGTTATCCACGACATAGCGGTAAGTGCCGTCGGCGGCCAGCGTCAACGTGCCGTACAGGCCGGCCGTGATTCCACCCACCTGCCCCGGCACGCCCGGGTCGCCCAGGCCACCGGTGCGAACGGCGGAGACCGTCTGGGTGTCGCCTGCGTCCACGTCCGTGTCATTGGCAAACACGTTACCCGTGGGATCCAGCCCCGCGGCGCCGTTGTCGCGGCCGCCCGCCTCGATGGCAATGGCTTGATCGGGCAGCGCCACCGGCTTGTCGTTCTGGCCCAGGATCAGGATGCCGATCGACGCCTGGTCGCTTGCGCCCTGGTCGTCGGTCAAGGTGTAGGTGAAGGTGTCGATCAGCGTGTCGCGCAAGGTCCGCAGCGCCTGGACCTCGGGCAGGCTGTTGTCCAGCGTGTACCGGTATGTACCGTCCGCCAATACCAGCAAGGTGCCGTATCTGCCTTGCAAGGGCACGCCGACGATTCCTGCCGTGCCCGCGCCACCCGCGAGCCCCGTGCGTATTTCCGTAATCGTCAGCGTCCGGCCTTCGACATCCACGTCGTTACGCGTGAGGTCGCCGCTGGCGTCGCGCCCGCCGGATCGGCCCGTCACGTCGCCTTGTTCAACGGCGACTCCCACGATGGGCGCCGCCACGGGCGGGTCATTCACGCCGATAACGGTGATGTCCAGCTGCGCCAGATCCGTCAGGCCGCCACCGTCGACAACACGGTAGGTGAACGCGTCCACGAGCTGCTCGCCCGCCGCCAGCGCCGCGACCTGCTCGTTGCTGGAATCCACGTGGTAGGTGTAGCGGCCATCGGCGCCGATCTCCAACCAGCCGTACTGACCGTTCACGCGCACGGGCGCACCGCCCACGCTGACCAGCGGACGCATCGGGCTTTCCGTGCCGGCACGGATGCCGTTCACGGCCTTGGTGTCGCCCGCATCCACGTCCAGGTCGTTACCCAGAACTTCGCCGGTTGCGTCAATGGGCGCCACCACCGACGAACCCGCCGTGGCCGTGTCGGTGTCGTTAACCGCCTGGGGAGTGTCGTAGCGGCCGGCAATGGTGATGGTCAGCACGGCCGTGTGGGTCAAGCCGCCCGCGTCCTGCACGGTGTAGGTGTAGGTCTCTTGCAGCGATTGCCCGGCGCGCAGTTGCTGCACGGCGGCCAGCGAATCGTTGACCGCGTAGGTGTACGTGCCATCGGCCCCCAGGCGCAGCGTGCCGTACAAACCGGCCGAATCCCCGCCGATCACGCCCGCTGCGTTGCTGCTGTTGACGACCGCCGCCACGCTCAGCGTGTCGCCCGCGTCCACATCCTTGTCGTTGCCCAGCACATTGCCGCTGGCCGCCTGCCCGCCGGTGCCGTTGTTCACCCCGCCTGCTTCCTGGGCCGAACCGGTATCCGGCGTGGCGACAGGTGCATCGTTCGCGCCGCGAAGGGTCACGGTCAGTTGCGAGTCACTGAACAGCCCGCCCGTGTCCGACACGCGAAAGGTAAAGGTGTCGATCAACGTTTGCGTGCTTAAACGCAATTGCTGCACGGCGGTCAGATCATTGTTGACGGTATAGGTGTAGCTGCCGTCTGCGTTCACGCGCAAGGTGCCGTACAAGCCGACCAGCTCGCTACCGGCGGCGTTGCTCATCGCGCCGCCGTCGGACAGCGCACCGGTGCGAAAGCCGCTGATGCGCAAGGCGTCGCCGTCGTCGGGGTCGGTGTCGCCCGCATCCAGCAGGTTGCCGGTGGGGTCGAGCCCGCCGGTGCCGTTGGCCGTGCCGCCCTTCTCTTGGGCAAAGGCGGTTTCGTTGTCGGACGTCGGGGCGTCATTCGCACCGCGGATCGTGATGGTCAGTTCGGCCACGTCGGACAGGCCGCCGGCGTCGGTCGCCTGATAGCTGAAGGTCTCGCTCAAGCTCTGGCCGGGGGCCAGGGCCTGTACCAGCGGATTGTTGTTGTCGACCGCATAGGCATAGCTGCCGTCAGGCCGCAACGTCAGGGTGCCATAGGCGCCCACGACGGTCATCACGCCACCGGGGCCGTCGACCACCGGCGGGCCGGCCGCGCCGGTGCGCGCGCCGGTGACGGTTAGGGTGTCGCCGCTGTCCACGTCTTCGGCATCGTCCAGCACGTTGCCGGACGCCTCCTGGCCGCCACTGGTGTTGTTCGTGCCGCCCGCTTCCACTGCCTCGCCCGTCTGGTTCCTGACGTCCGGCGCGTCGTTGCGGCCGACGATGCGGATGCGCAGTTCGGCGGTGTCGGACAGCGTGCCGTCGCTGACGGTATAGGTGAAATAGTCGACCAGGGTGTCGCCCGCCGTGCGCAGGGCCTGCACGGCGGGGTCGTCGTTATTCAGTTCATAGGTGTAGCGGCCGTCCGCGCCCAGGACCAGCTTGCCGTACAAGCCCGTCAGTTCCTGGCCAATGGTGCCGGTGCCGCCGCCACCCGCTGCCTCCCGGCCGGTACGGATACCGACTACGGTCAGCGTATCGCCATCCGGGTCCGTGTCGTTACGCGTGACGTCGCCCGATGCGTCCAGGCCGGGTTGGCCGTTTGTCACACCGCCCGCTTCGACGGCCACACCGATGATGTCGCTGGCTACCGGCTGATCCTGCACCCCATGGATCACGATAGCCAGGGTGGCTGACGACTTGCCGCCCTGGGCATCCTGCAAGGTGTAGATGAAATTCTCGGTGGCCGTCTCGCCGGGATTCAGCGCGATCAGGGCCGGACTCAGGCTGTTGATTTCGTAGCGATACGTGCCGTCCGGGCCGATGAACAAGGTGCCGTACTGGCCAATCACCTGCACCTGGCCGGGGCCGGTCAGGTCCTGGTCGACGCCGCCCGACAGGCGGATCTGGCTGACGGTGTCGCCGGCAACGTCGTTATCGACATCGCTATCGACCTCACCGCTTGTTCCGGCGTCGCGTTCATCCAGAATGACATTGCCCGCCGGGTTCACGGGCGTGCCAATGACGGTGCCGTTGGCCGTATCCACGCGAGCCGTGTAGCCGTCGGCCACGTTGTCGCGCGCGACCGGGTTGTCGTTGGCGCCGTTGATGGTGATGGTAAGGGTCGCTACCGCGTTCAAGCCGCCCGCGTCGGTCACGGCGTACTGGAACACCTCGGTCAGCGTCTGGCCCGCGTTCAAGGCCTGGACTTGCGGATTGGCGTCATCCAGCACATACGCGTATGTGCCGTCCGCGCCCAGCGTCAGGGTGCCGTAGCGGCCTGTCACCGGCGCCGCATCGTCGCGCGTGGTGCCGGGCGCCACCGTGACCAAGGCCCCGAAACCGGTGGACAGCAGCGGGCGCGCAAGCGTCACGGTACGCGTATCGCCCAGATCCACGTCCGAATCGTTCGACAGCACTTCGCCACTTACCGGGCCGCCGCCGCTGTCGTTATTCGTGCCGCCCTTTTCCGTGATGGCGGCGGTGTCGGGCTGCGCATCCGGGGCGTCGTTCGCGCCGCGAATCGTTATGGTCAGGCTGGCGGATGACGTCAGGCCGCCGATATCGCGCAAGGTATAGCTGAAGCTCTCGGTCAGCGGCGCGCTGGAGGCCAGCAGTTGCTGAACCGCCGCGCTGTCGTTGTTCAGCACATACTGGTAGCCGCCCAGTGCATCCATGTGCAGTTCGCCGTACACGCCAACCAGCACGGCCGTGGTGCCAGCGGCAACGGTTTCCGTCGAACCGCCCTGCGAGATGGACGTGACGGCCAGCACGTCCTGGTTCGTCTGGATATCGACATCGGTGTCGTTGGACAGCACATTGCCGCGCGGGTCCACCCCCGGTGTGCCGTTCGCGGCCCCGCCCGCCTCGACGGCCTCAGCGGTGTCATTCACGCCCTGCGGCGCGTCGTTCACCGGGTTGATGGTGATGGCTACCGTCGCCGCTGCGCTCAGGTTGTCGTCGCCCGTTTCGAAGGGCACCCCATCGCCATCCACGTCGCCGCGCTGGCCCTGGTCGTCTACCCGGATCACCAGCGTGTCGTCGCCGTTGTAGTTCGCGGACGGCGTATAGGCCAAGGTGGCCAGCGCCGAGTTCAAGTCGCCCTTGGTGCCTTGCAAGGTAACCGTGCGGCTGTTCAAGGCCCCGGCCACCACCGTTGCACCGCCCAGGGCCAGGTTCAATCCGCCCTGCCCCACGGTCAACGTCACGCGGATCAGGCCCGTTCCGGAATCCGGGTCGTCCACGCTGACGCCCGGGATCAGCAGCGTGGTGTCTTCGTCCACGGCCTGCGCGGCGGCCGGCGTCACCGTGGGCGCGTCGTTGCGTTCCACATAGCCGATGTTGCCGGCGGTGCTTGCGCCCAAGTCACCAAACTGTGCGCTTACCTGCGCCAAAGGCGTGCCGCCATCGCTATCGATACGGACATTCAATTGCCCCACGGGCGGCGCCAAGGTAATGCCAGGGGCGGCGTCCACGCGGAAGACGCCGGCGCCCAACACGCCGAAATGGTAGTAACCGTTGGCATCGGTGGTGACCGTCCACGCGCGGTTGTCGGCGGCGGTGGCCAGGTCGTTGTCCGCGCCGCCCCAGGTCAAGGTGACGGCCTGGCCTTGCAAGCCCGGACCGTCCGGCGTGGTGCTGCCGGTAGCGCTATCGGTGTCGTTCCACAACACGCCGCTGATAAGGCTGACCCCGGCGGCGTCGCTGTCCAGATAGGTGTTCGGCGCGGCCCCTGCGCCGGTGCGTTCGCCGCCGGTCGTGCCGGCCACGCCAACCGACGTGCCCGCATAGCTTTGAAAACTGTCGGGCAAGCTGGTGTAAGCCACGCGCGCCTGCGTGTCGGCCAACAGCACGTTGTTGGGCAAGTCCGCGGTATAGACCAGGCTGACGGTCTGGCCGACGGCCAGCCGGTCCATCGTGACGGTGACGGTATCGCCCGCCACCGTCACGGTTACCCCGGCCGGATACGCACCGGGCGCGTACACGACGCCGTCGATCGTCAAGCCCTGCACCGTCAGATTCGATCCGCCCGAGGGCAAGGTATCGGTCAACGCGACGTCATAGGCGACGGCGCTGCCCGTATTGCCGAAGGTGACGGCGTAGGAGGCTCGGCCCGTGGCGCCGGCCACGCCCGGATCGAACGCGGTGACCGTTTTATCCAGATTGTCGATCTTGGGTTCCACCACGCGTTCGACAGCGGAATCCGTGCTGGTGCGCACTTCGCCGCCACTCAGGAAATCGGCCTTGACGGCCAACTGCTGGCCCGCCGCCACGCCCGAGGCGTTATCCACGCGCACGTTGAACTCGAAATAAATCACCTCGAAATCGGCGTCGTTGTTGGCGTTGACCAGTGTGCCCAGTTGCAGCACGACGGCGCGCGGGTCACTGGTGTTGATGTTGGCCTGATTGATGACACCGGTCGCGCGGGTGCCGGACAGGTCGGGCGCCAGCAGGCTTTGGCTTTCGTCGGTAAGGCCGCCGTTAATGGCGACGCTGCCGGACGCAATCAATCCAGCCAGCGTCGATTGCAATCCCGCCACGCCGCCCACGCTGTCGGCAATGAAGCCCAGCGTGGCCGTGCCGTCGTTCATGAACGTCAGGCCTTGCGGCAGCAGCACGCGTATGGCGGCGGCGGGGTCCGTGCCTTCCGGCACCACGAAGGCGACCCGGTAATGGATGATCTCGCCCACCGCCACGTCTTGCGGGTCGGCGGTGGAAGGCGTGCCGGCGGCGGTGTCCGTCAGCCCGCCCACGTGGCTGATGGTGGCGTCGGCCGCGACCCGCTCGGACAAGGTGTTGCTCAGCTGATAGTCGTTCAGCACGCCGCTGGCAACCACGCCGTCAACGCCCGTGCGCTCTCCGGCCGCCGCGCCATTCAAGCTGGTCCACTGCACACTGACCTGGTTGTCGACCGAGCCCTGGGTGCCGGTCAGCGCATTAAGGGTGCCGGTAACGCGCAACACCACCGCGCCGCCTTTCGGGATATCCAGCTTGCTGCCGTCCGCCGTGCGCAGTTCGCCGTTCTGGATGATGAAATCGCCGGAACCCGTGATGGTGGCGCCGGTATACAGCGTTACGCCGATGATCTGCGCGTCGCTCAGCTCGGTGGGCAGCACGTCGCGCAAGGTCACGTCAAACGCGTCGACATCGCTTGCCGCCGTGCCATTGCTGATAGTGATCGTATAGGTCAGCGTGTCGCCGCGGTCCACCCCGACGCTTGACCCGGTGCTGACCGCCGTTTGGGTCACGCTTAGCGTCGGTTCAACAATGGTGACGGTGGGCAAAGCGCCCTGCGCCGCCACGTTGCGATCGGCGGGCGTGACGCCATTGGGCGTGTCGCCATCCGGGTCGGTGTAAGTCAGCCGCGCGTCGTTGATCAGCAGCGTGCCCGCTTGATTGGATGGCGCGTTCACCGCAAGCAGCGCCACGCGAATCACAAAGCGGTTGTCGGCCGCGTTGTTGTTGCCGGCGGCGGAACTGGCGCTGAAGGACATGCGCACATCGGTACCGTCCGTGCCAGCCGTGCCCCCAATGCCGCCCACGCTGGCCACCGCCACCACGCCGGCAAAGTCCGCGCTAAGCGCCGTGCTGCCGGACCGCGACGTGATCAGCAGGTAGCCGCCCGTGCCGAAGCTCGTATCCAGCGCCATCCCGGCCGGAATCAGGTCGTCCAGCCGCAGATTCTGGGTTTGACCTTCGGGCAAGGTCACGATGATGTCGTACAGCATGCGTTCACCCACCACCAGATCGCTGCCGCTGGTGTGCGGCGCGCTGGAATCGGTGGGGTCCAGGCTGCCGCCCGCAAAGACCTTTTCCACGGTGGGCGCGGCAACGGCGGCGTCGGCCGTGTCCGCCAGGTCGGTGGGCGTGAAGTCGGCGCCGTTGTTGGTGCTGGCGTAGCGGGTCAGCACGGCGGTGCTGCGCAGGTTCTGGCTGGCGGCCACCGACGCGCTGGCGACGGTGTCATAGGTGATGACCACGATATTGCTGCCCGCCGTATCCGCCGCCGAGCCGTTGCGGCCCGCCAGCAGCGACGCTTGCCCGCCGGCATCCAGAAACGTGATGGCGTTGCCGTTGACGACATAGTCCACATTCAGCTGCAACACGGTACCGTCGCCTCGCGCCACGAGCAGGTTGGCGCCAGCCAGGCTGCCCCCCAGAAAGCCCAAACCCGCCGGCAGTTGCACCGTCGTACCGACGTCGAATGCCCCGCCGCCGCCGGTGTTCTCGATGCCGGTCGCCAGGCGTACGACGTCACCGGCGTCCATGCCGGCCACGGTGCCTTCAAGCGCCGTCAGGTCCGTGACCGAACCCGTGAAGGCCGGCCCCCCCGACCCCGCGTTCGACCACGTGCCCGTCGTGCCGGTGACGGTGCCGCCCGTGGACGCAACCACGCCGTGCGTGATCGACAACACGGGCTCGGCCACGGATTGAATCAATACGGTATCGCTGCTGACCAGCTGCTGCTGACCGATCGTCGTCAGCTGGTTCGATTGGCCCAGCACGGTAATGGAGCGCTGGTCGGCAAACGGCTGGTCCGTCACGCGTAAGGTGAACAGGACTTCGATACGATTCTGGCCCGTGGGGTCGGCCTGCATGGCGTAGTTGCCAAAGTCGAACACAAGCGAATCGCCCGCCGCGGCCGTGACCGATTGCACGGTGCCCGGGTGGCTGTCATTCAAACCATATGACCAGTTGTGGTCCCCGATGCCTTGGGACCACGCGCCACTTGTGTTGAACAGCGGCAAGGGCAGGTATGCGGTCAACTTCAGGTTTTCGTAGTCGCCGGTTTGCAGGTCGTAGCTAAGGCGGAAGGTCACCACGTCGCCCGGCTTGAGCTCGTAGGACGGCGACACGATGTTGCCGTTGACCTGGAACACGCCGATATCGACGGCACCGGTGGGAATGGTCAGTGTCACATCGGACCCATCGCTCTCGCTACCGCCCAGGTTCACGCGATTCTGCACGACGGTGCCCTCCAGCACCGCGCTGTTCCCCAACGAATCGCCCTCGTTGATTTCGGCCTGCGGATAGGTCCCTTGGTATGCCTGATCGACCCGCGCCTGATAGTTGACCGTGGCGCGCGTCGCGCCCTGCTGCGTGCCGTTGCTGGCGATATCGCCCGCCAGGATTTCCAGCGGCAGGCCCGCATTGCGCAGCGACGCGGCAATGTCGAACGTGATTGGCGTGCCGGCGGCCGTCTTCGCGCCCAGCGTGTAGACCAGCGCCACGGAATAGACCTGCCCGTCTTGCGTGAAGGTCAGCACCGGCTGGCCGGAAAAGGTCATGCCGTTGCCCAGCATGTCGGTCACGGAAAGCTGCCCCTGCCCCAACACGGTCTTGCCAAAGGCAAAGTAATCGGACAGCGCAATGTCGTACCGAAAGCCCAGCGTATCGCCCGGCGACAGGCCGGCAATGCCCTGGTCCACCGCGATGCCCGCAGTCTTGTGCAGGGTGATGGATTTGGCGACGAAGCTTGCCGGGTCGCCGATGTCCACGACGGGCAGCAGCGGCAGCGGCGCAGGCACGTCGCGCGGGTCCAGGGGATGCCATCCGCCGGCCACGGTGGGACTTCCGATGTCGATCGTGCGGTTATCGCCCGATAGCGGGTCCAGCACCGCAACGCCGGCGGCATCCGTCTGGGCCACGTAGAACTTCACCAGGGTGTCGGCCGGGGCGGACAGGCTGGCGTAGCTGACCGTATAGGCCCTCAGATAGGGCGATGTCGACAAGGCCGCCGTGATGGCAAACTGTGACGTCAGCTCGGTGCCGTCCGCCAGCACCAGGCGCGTAATGACGCCCCCCGCATCCGGGGTGATGCTCTGCACGCGGATCGTATCGGGCAGCGTCTGATTCAACACCAGGTTCTGCACCGTTTGGCCCGGTGCGGGGGTGGCCGTCACGGTCAACGTGTGCGGAAAATTCTGGCCGGTAACGGTTTCGCCTTCCACCATGTCCAGCGTCTGCGTCACGGTCAGCGGCGTGGAGCGCAGCGCGTAGGTGTCAAACGACGCCTCCAGGATGGAAGGGTCTTGCTGCGGGTTGTCCAGCGCGTCGTTGCCATATTGAAAGCCGCTGCGCAGGCTGACAATGTGGTCTTTGTTTACGTCGGCCAGGTCGCTCATGTGCAACTTGATGTCGACCACAATGGCGGGCTGGTCCTTGCCGAAGCCCGCAAAGGGCAGCTCCAGCACCACGAGTTGATCGCCGGCGCGGTAGCCGTAGTCTGACGCCCGGATCACCAGCGCATTGCCGTTGGCATCGCGCGCCAGCGGATGCAAGGCCGTGCCGTCCGCGCCGAAGGTCACAACGTGGCTGACAAGATTGATGCCCAGCGCACTGGCGGACACGAAGCTGACGCCATCGTCACCGTCGAAACCCGTCGTGGGCAGCAACACATCGATGAACGGCGCATACCCGGTTTGGGTCGACGGATTGGTCATCGTCACTTGGATCAGTGCGTCGCTACCCAAGAGGATGTCGGCGGACGATCCGTTGACGGTCGATGTCGGGTCGGCGTTGGCCATCAACCCTTGATAGGCGGCCAGCGCGGCGGCGTCGACGGCCAATCGGCTTTCGATGGGACCGGTTGACGTCTCCAGCAGCCAGTCGCCGCCCTGCATGCCGCTGCCGGTGTCGTTGGTGGACGCCGCGATATCGGCTCCCGTCATGGTCGCCATGGTGGTCATCAGCGCCGCGCCCGCCTGGCCCTGGCCCGTGTCGCACCCATAGAGCAGGATGTCGGCGTTGGCACTTAAATGGGAGCCCCAGCCGGCGGTGCGCAGCGTATCGGCCGACTGTGCCGACAGCACGCTGCTGCCCAGCATCATCTGGCCGGGCGTGCCGTGCCCCAGGATCTGGATGGAGTCCACTTGCCCCAGGGCATCCAGCGCGGCCTGCACCGCGGCGACGCCGTCGCGCGCGGCGTCCACTACCACGACTTTTGTGCCCGGCGTGGCGCTGTCGGCAAGCGCCTGCGCGCCGCTTACGCGTGCGTCGATAACAAGCACGCTTTTGGCGGCGGGTGTATCGGTGGAAGCCGCGTCGGCATGAGACGCGTCGGGCTGGGCATTGTGCTGTTGTTCTGCCGCCACTGCACCCGCTGCGTCGAACAACAAGCGAGGCTCAAGCGCCAAGCTTCTTGAGGTCGGATAGAACGCCGGACGGTCTTCCTGTTGCATGCTCTGTCTCCCTCAAGATCGGGGTGCTTAGCGGCGCGGTCACCTGCGTCGCGCCATCGGGCGGGACACGAACATCGGATGCGTACTCGTTCTGTAGCAATTCAGAATACTCTCGCCCCCAATATTCGTGTCAAGAAATATCATCGAACCCGCCCCGCTTTCGCACCGGTAAACCAGCGCAAATAGGCGTTGCCTTCGCTTGCCGCCGCCAGCTCCGCGTCGCTGCGGGCCCAGCCCTCGCGATCACCTTGGTAGGCCGCTAAGGCGCTTGCGTAGAACAGGTCCAATGCGCCGCGCTCGCGGTCGATCGCCCGCGTTACTTCGGCATCGGCCGCTACCAGCGAAGGCGGTGTTCGTTGGGCAAGCAAGGCGGGCAACGTGTGAATGACCTCTCTTGGCCGCACCCAGGTCGCGTATTCGATTGCCGGCCGGTCATCGGTGACGGCGGGCGTTGAGCCCGCGAAGTTGACCAGGCCAGCGCGGTCCGTTACCCAGGTGGCAAGCAGCGCTGCCGGCGACGCGACCCCGACTTCCGCCAGCGCCGCCTTCACTTTCGGTTGGGCAAAGCGTTCGGCAATCCGCGCGGCGTCCAACGGCAACGGCTCCATCGAACCCACCATCAGCATTTCATGAAACTCCGTCGTCCAAAGCGAGGCGTGCGGAAATACATTGATGAAGCTTGCGACCAGCGCGCGGGTGTCGTCCAGATTCTGCGTGGGGAGCGGCAGCCATTGCGCCACGATGCCACGCGGGTTCAGCCGCGCCGCCGCCAGCGTGTAGAAATCCTGCGAGTACAGATTGACCACGCCCGCCGCCGATGGCGGAGGCGGTTCAAGCGTGATGAGGTCGTAGCGTTCGGTATTGCGCAACAGTTCGCGCCGCCCATCGTTCAGGCGTATTTCCAGGCCGGGATCGGTCGAGGCGCCATAGCTGCCCTGGAACAGCGGCGCGGCGTGCAGCACGCCGGGAAGCAACTCGGCGACCACTCTGCGGTCCAGGCCGGGATAGCGAGACAGCGCGCCCGCCGTGATGCCGGTGCCGTAGCCGATCACCAGCGCGGAACGGGGCTCGCCGGCATGCACGATCAACGGCAAGAGCGCCTGCAATCGCATATAGCGCAGCGACGGCATCGCGTCGCCGGAATTGGACACGCCCTGGATGTACAAGCGGCGGAAGCGCCGATCGCCCTTGCCTTGCTCTACCACCGCGACGGTGCCGCCGTGGCTCTCTTCGTAAAAGACCAGTTCCGCGCCTTGTGCCCCCGGCAGCAGACGTGCCAGATGGTCAACCGGCATCGCCACGCCCAGGATCATGGCGGCGCCCACGAATGCCGCGCTCAGGCCCCTTACCATCGGCGACGAGGATGGCGCGCGCCATATCGCCGTGGCGCCAACGCAGCAGGCAACGGCCGTCAGCAGCGCCAGACTGCGCACGGTGCCCAGGTAGGGCAGCAGCAGAAACCCGGTCAATGCCGTGCCCGCGATGCCGCCCAGCGTGTTCCAGGCCAGTACCGCCCCCGCGCCCTGCCCGCGGCGTTCGGCGGGCACGGCAATGCGCAACACGGCGGGAAATGCCGCGCCCAGCAGCAGCGTCGGCAAGAGGACCAGCGCGCTTGCCGCCACCGCGAACCGGGCGGCCATGCCGGCCATATTGCTTTCGGTCCAGCGCAGGACGGTCGATTCGGCCACGCTTTGCGCGCTGACCAGCCAGCGGCCCAGCAGCGCCAGTTCGACCAGGGCAATCAGGCCGGCGCCCGCCACCAGCAGTCCGAAGACCCGCCACGGGTCACCCACCCACCGTTCGCAGCGCGCGTACAGCGCCGAGCCTGCCGCCAAGCCCACAAGATAGACGGCCAGCACGATTGAAAACGCGAATGCGCGCGTGCTCATGAACGGCACCGCCATCTGCGACCAAAGCACTTCGTAGCCCATGGCCACCGCCCCCGCGACCGCATACAGCCCCAAGGCCACGCGCGCGTCGCGAGGCATGGCAGGCGCCGGCGCGCTCACGACGGGCGGCGCAGCATCGGCGGCGGGCAGCGGGGCTTTCCGGTGCAGCGCGCACGCCCCTAGCGCGGCAAGCAGGTTCAGGCCGGCGGCCGCCCAGGACGCGCCTTGCACGCCCATTGCGGGAATCAGGAAAAAAGCCGGAAGCAATGCCCCGACGATTGCGCCGCCCGTATTCGCGGCATAGAGCGTGGCACCCGCCCGGCTGATTCTTCCGGCGCCTGTCGCACGCAGCAGGACCGGCAAGGTGCCGCCCATGAAAAACGGCGTAATGCCTACAACGAACACGACGGCCACCCAGGCCAGCAAGGGGCTGAAGGCTTCAACGTGCGCAAAGGCCGGCGCCCCCATCCCAAGTGTGATGGTGACCCCCACGCCCAGCGCCGCAATGGCGGCTTCAATGCCCGCATACATCAGGAACGGGCGCGCGGACCGATCGGCCCGTCGTCCCAGCACCCAACTGCCCGCCGCCAGCCCCAAGAAGAACGCGCCAACCGCAGCCGCGATGGCGTGCACCTCCACGCCGACGATCAGTGACAGTTGTTTGATCCACAGAATCTGGAAAATCAATGACGCCACGCCGGACAAGGCTAATAGCAAGGCCGCGGGCCACAGGGTCGTCCGGGCAAGCAACGCCGCGCCTGCCGCGGGAATCGCCGCCATGGGGCGCGCGGATGCATTCATTGTGATGTCCTCAAGTCAATCCACCCAATGCCGGCGTCGGGCGCGGCGATAACACCGCGCCCGACCCTCAGCGTTTACTTGCCCTGCTTTTTCGCTTGCTGCTCGAAGTACTCCTCGATTTTCTTGTCCACTTCCTTCTGCACCTGATCGGTACTGAAGCTGGGCGGATTCTGGCTGGGCGGCCAGTCAATGAAGGTTTGCAGGAATTCCCCTGCCTTGGCGGACCCGATAAATGCCAGATACGCGTTCTTCGTGAGCCAATCGTTGTACTGATCGGAAACGACGTCGGCGCGTTCGTACGGGTCCATGCGCAGGTTGAACACCTTGGGCACGCGCAGGCACACAAACGGCTCCTTCCACACGGCAAAGCCACCCGGCGACTTCTGTTCGCAGAAAACGACCTTCCAGTTTTCGAACCGCATGGCAACCAACAGGCCGTCATCGTTGAAGTAATAGAAGTCTTCGCGCGCGCTCTTGTCGCTCTTGCCCGTCAGGTAGGCCAATTGGTTATAGCCGTCCAGGTGCACCTTGAAGTCGCGGTTGGCGCCGTTGGGACGCCAGCCTTTCAGCAGCTGATCCTTGACGCCCTCGTTGCCGGCGGCGGCCAACAGCGTCGGGAACCAGTCCAGCCCCGAGACGATGTCGTTCTTGACCGTGCCGGGCTCGATATGGCCCGGCCAGCGGATCATCGCCGGAACGCGGAAGGCACCTTCCCAGTTGGTGTCCTTTTCACTGCGGAACGGGGTGGTAGCGGCGTCGGGCCAACTGAATTGGTTGGGCCCGTTGTCCGTCGTGTAGATCACGATGGTGTCCTTGGCGATGCCCAGGTCATCCAGCTTTTTCAGCAGTTTGCCAACGTCCTGGTCATGCTCCCACATGCCATCGGCATAGTCGTTGCCCGGCATGCCGCTCTTGCCCTTGTGTGCATCCCGAATGTGCGTGAACAGGTGCATGCGGGTGGTGTTCATCCACACGAAAAACGGCTTGTCGGCCTTGCCATGCTTGTCCAGGTAATCCAGCGCCGCACCGACGGTTTCGTCATCAATGGTTTCCATGCGCTTGGTGGTCAATGCGCCGGTATCCTCGATCTTGCCGTCGGCTGACGCTTTGATCACGCCACGCGGCATGTAGCTTTTGATCACCGGGTCCGTGGGATTTTTCGGGAAGTACGGGCGCTCGGGTTCTTCTTCCGCGTTCAGGTGATACAGATTGCCGAAGAATTCGTCGAAGCCGTGCTTGGTCGGCAGGTATTCGTCGCGGTCACCCAGGTGGTTCTTGCCGAATTGCGCGGTGTTGTAGCCCTGGCCCTTCAAAGCTTGCGCAATCGTGATGTCGCGGTCCTGCAAGCCCACGGGCGCGCCGGGGATGCCCACCTTCGACAAGCCCGTGCGCCGGGCCGATTGGCCGGTGATGAACGTTGACCGCCCCGCCGTGCAACTGTTCTCGGCGTAGTAGTCGGTGAAGATCGCGCCTTCGTTGGCAATGCGGTCGATATTCGGCGTCCTGTAGCCGACCACCCCTCTTGTATAGGCACTGATGTTGGCCTGCCCCACGTCATCCCCGAAGATGACCAGGATGTTCGGCTTTTTACCGGACGCCTGGCCCTGCGAGGTCGACTGCGTATTCTGGGACTGCGCATAAGCGCCGCCCATCACCGCAAGCCCGCTCGCGGCCACCAGCGCCGCGCCCAACCATCGTCTTGCTTTCATCATGACTGCTCTCCTTGCCCAACAGGGCCATGTGCTCCCAGGTCACGCTTGCTCAAGGCTTTTCAAAGTCGTATATCCGTTTCCACTCCGTCTTCATGTCAACCACCGTCCATCCGCTGCGCTGGGCTTCGTCCAGCGCGCGGTCCAGGCGCCCGATGCTGGAGTCCCTGTCGTAGGCCCACTCGCGCTGCGCGTCGGTATGGTGGACGATGCCGGCAAAGCGTTTGCCCGCGCCGGCGGTGGTCCACTGCAACATTTGAAGATCGCCATCGGAGTTGCCGAAGGCCAGTAGCGGGCGGCGGCCGATGTAGCGTTGGATGGCTACCGGCTTGCCCGGGCCATCGTCGTTGAAATCAAGCTTGCCTTGACGCCACAGCACCGGCTTGTCGCCGCGCATTTCGAAGGTGGTGGCAAAGCCGCTGCCAATGACCTGTTCCGGCGGCACGCCGTAGGCGGCCTGTGCCCAAGGACGCATGAACTCGGTTTCGCCACCCGACACGATGTAGGTCTTGAAGCCATTTGCGCGCAGGTATTCCAGCAGTTCGCGCATCGGCAGGAACGTCATCGAGGTATAGGGCTGCTCAAAGCGCGGATGCCGCGCCGTTGCCGTCCACTGGGTCACGCTTTTTGTGAAGTCCTCCACCGTCATGCCGGTGTGCGTTGCCCCCACGATCTTCAGCAAGCCCGACTGCCCCGCTTTGGCCAAGGCCGCTTTGTCGCCTTCGATTGCCGCCTTGAACGGCTGGCGCTTGGCCCATTCCGGGTGCGCGGGCGCCATTTCCTTGACCCGGTCCAGCGCAAACAGCACCTCGAAGTACAAGGGCTGTTCGGACCACAACGTGCCGTCGTTATCGAACACCGCGATGCGTTCCTCGGCCTCGACAAAGTCCGGGCTGCCCGGCTTCGTCACCGCCTGCACAAAGTCCACGATAGCGGTGCGCGACGGTCCGTCGCTCCATGAAGGCAGCTCGGCTTGCGGCGGCGACGCCTTCTGTGGCGAGGCGCATGCCGTCAACAGCGCAAGGGTCGCAACCGCCAGCCATGTCGCCCAGCCCTGCCGTTTTTCAGTTGATTGCTTCATCGTTCGCGTCCTTGCGCATCTTGCGCAGTTGCTGTTCGCCCTGCATGGGCCGGGTTCAACTCCTGGGGTAAGCCATGCGCCGGGGCTGGCTTTTGCCTGCCCCGCCAAGCTTTTCTCCACTGAAGCGATGACTTGGCCAGCAGACCGCGCCATGCCGGCACGGCTTGCGGCGCGCCATAAACGTCTTGCAGCACGGTCGCTGCCGTCTGCCGCGCGCCCGCGCCCAGGGGCGCCACCGCCGCGCGCAGGTCGCGCGCGCCGGCAGCCACGCGCAGCCATCGATAGAAAGCGCCAAGCTCGGGCGACTGCGTGCGCGCTTCACGCCGCCATGCCCGCCAATGCCAGGCTTCGCTTGCGCGGCGCGCGGCGGCCGCGCGCGCGGCACGGGCGCGCAAGGCGACGGCAAGGCGCTGCCACCAGGGCCACGTAAGACTAAGCCCGACCAAGGCCGCCAGCAGCCCCGCCGACCATGCCAGCCACGCGCTGGGAATCACCCAGCGCAGCCCATGGCGCAATCGGGCCAGATCTTCGGCCAGCGAAAACGGCGGCGTGACGGTGGGCGCTGACGCCACCGTGACATCCCGCCCGGGCAGTTCGGATTTGGCGAGTTGCCCCGTTGCGCCGTCGCGCCATCTGACGGTCAGCGGCGGCAGCCGGAACGCGCCTGCCTGCTGCGCGACGTAATCGGCGCGGTCGATCCGCTGGCCGCCGACAAAGCCGCCACGGCCGTCGTCCAAGGTGGTTACTTCCGGCTCGCGCGGGTAGCGCTTGAAGCCGGGTATGTCCGGCAGGGCGACGGCGGGCAGCAACATCGCCTGCACGCCTTCGGCCCGCTGAGTCACGGCCCGCGTGATCCGTCCGCCCACGATCAGCGGGTCGGGGGCCAGCGAGAACGCCTGCGTCACGTCCATTTTTCCCGCCGCCACCGCCTGACCGGCGCTCGCCGTCCGCGCCTGCACGGAAAAGGAAACGGGTTTGCTTACCCCGGATGCCACCTGGCCGCCTGGACCGACCTTGGCCGTTACCGACAAGGCGGGTACTTGCATGGCGCCCGGCGCCGTTGGGCTGATCACATACGTATAGCGCAGGCCGCTATAGGACACGCCGCCGACGGTATCGCGGACCAGTTCGCCCTCGCCTTGCGGAGCCGTCACCAGGGCGCCCGGGATATCCAGCGCGGGCAATACCGGCGGTTGCGTAAACCAGGTTGGCGTCAGCACTTCAAGCTGCAAGCGCAACGTCGCGCCCACGCGCACGTCGGCGGGCGCTTGCAAGGTGGCGCTGACGCGCAAGGCCGGCGTGTCTTGCGCGGCCGCGACGCCCGGCAGCCCCATCAGCCCCATCAGGCCCATCAGGCCTATCAGGCCGACGAATCCCAGCAGGCCGGACATCGACACGCCAGGCAGGCCAAACCAGCGGGTGGCAGACCCCGCCAGCAACGTTAGGATCCGGTGCACGCTGCTCATGGGCGCCCACCCGCCGCCGCGTCTTCGACGGCAAACCGGCCACGCAGGAAACGCGTCGGCGACAAACTCAGGTTGCGTAACCACACGTCTTCGGACGCGGCCCGTGCGGTGGGTGCGTCGACCATCTTGCCGGCCTTTGCCGTCTTGTCGGCAACGGTCTGATCCGGCGGCTCGGCCTGTTGGCCCTGCTGTTCCTGGCCCATCGCCGCCAGCAGCCGCTGGACGATGCCCCGGTTGACCATGGCGGCCTCCCACCCGGGGCGCAATTGCAGGGCACGGTCGTAGGCGTCCAGCGCGGCGTCATATTGCCGAAGGCGTGTCTGGGTATTGGCCACGTAGAAGGCGCCTTCGGGCGTTTCCAGCTTGGAAAAAGCGGCCAGTGCGTCGGCGTACCTACCCGCCTGGTAGGCGGCCCGCCCCTTCCAGTACGGATCCTGGAATAGCGCGGCGGCCTCTTCATAACGGCCGTTGTCGAATGCCAGCCGCCCCTGCTGGTCCGCCGTCAGGAAAGCGTCGGCCAATGGACTGGCGCGCGATTCGGCCGGCAGCCCCACCGAGACGGCAATGAGGACGGCGGCCGTCCACGCCACGTTCCAACCGCGCCGCACCGCCAGCAACGCCAGCAGCGCCAGTGGCCAGCAGAGCCAATAGCCGGCATCCTTCCAGTGAATGGCGCCAGACTGCGCGTCTTGCACCGCCTGGAAATGCTGCTGGGCGTGCAGCGTGATCCAGTCCAGGTCGTCCGGCGTGGCGGACAGACTCCCAAGCGGCGCGCCCGCCGCGCGCGCCAAGGCTTGCAACGCGTCCTTGTCCAAGCCCGATTGCCCCACCGCCATCACCAGCACCTGCAAGTCGGACGCTGCCTGGGCGCGCTGGCGTACCGCATCCACGCTGCCGGCGTCCGCGCTGTCGGTCAGCAACAGCAATGTGCCCCCTGCCCGTTCGGCCTTCAGCACCTGCGCGGCCAGGGCGATCGTGCCTGCCGCGTCGCGCCCTGGCGCGCCAATCAGGTCGGAGGCCAACGCCTGGGTAAACAGGTCCAGCAGGTTCGTGTCGTCCGTGGGCGGCAGCACAAGATGGCTGGTGCCCGAGTAGGCGATCAGACCCGTTTTGGCGCCGGCGCGGCGGGCGGCAAGATCGCGAATCAGAAGCTTGGCGGCTTCCAGCCGCGTGGGCGGCACATCCGCGCCGTCCATGGATGGCCCCAAGGCAACGGCCACGATCAGCGGCGCCACATTGTCCAGAAACTCCGGTTGGTCGCGATGCCACGCGGGGCCCGCGGCCGCGACCGAACCGATGGCCAGAATCAACGCCAACGCATCGATTGGGCGCGGGCCCCGGCTGCCCGGTGACCGCACGATCAGATACGGCAACAGCTCGGGTGAAATCCGGCTTGCGCGCCCGGCGGCATCCCCTTCGCCGCGCCGCAGCCACCACGCCAACGCCGCCGCCAGCAAGCCAAGCAGCCACCAAGGCCGCAGGAAATGGAAAGCGCTTAAGTCGATGTCCATGCGCCCCCCGTTCCCGCCTGCCCTTGCGGCGGGGCCTGCGCGCGTTGCAAGCGCCATCCGGACAGGGCGGCCACGCCGTGCCAGATCATCAACAGGCAAAGCGCCAGCCCCAGCGGCAGCCAGAAATAATCGCGTTTGGGCTGATGCCGCAACGTCTTGACCTCTTGCGGTGTGATGCGGTCCAGGGTGTCGTACACCGATTGCAGGCTGGCCAGGTCTTGGGCCTTGAAGAACTGCCCGCCGGTGGCGCGGGCAATGGATTCCAGCACGCCGAAGTCAACCCGGTCTTCGCCTGTCGCGGCGGGATCGCCGATGCCGATGGTATGCACGATGATCTGGTGCCGGGCCGCCAATGCGGCCGCGCGCGCGGGCGGTACGGCGCTGCCGGTGTCATTGCCGTCGGTCAGCAGGATCAACACCTTGTCGCGTTCCTTCGCGGCATCCAGCATCCGTATGCCCAGACCGATGGCATCGCCAATGGCCGTGTTGGGGCCGGCCATGCCCACGGCCGTCCGGTCCAGCAACAGACTGAGTGCAATGTGGTCGCCCGTCAGCGGCGCCTGCGGATAGGCGCTGGTGCCGAAGACGATCAGCCCCAGCCTGTCGTCCGGCCGTTTGGCGATGAAGTCCGCCACCACCGTTTTCACGGCTTTCCACCTGGATTCCGGTTGGCCCTGGGCGTTGCGGAAATCCGCCGTGTCCATCGACTGCGAAATGTCCACGGCCAGCAAGACATCGCGCACTGCTTCGGTATGCGTCAGCGGCGGTTCAACCCATTGCGGACGCGCCAGCGCCAACACCATCAGCAACCACACCGCCACATTCAGCCAGAGCTGGCCCCCGCTGGCCCGCACACCCGGCCGCGTTGGGGACTGCCCTGTAATGCTGGCGACGGAATCGAAGAACGGCACGCGCAGCGCGTTGCGCTGCTGCACATAGGCGGGCAACCAGCGATAGGCGGCCAGCGCCAACGGCGCGGCCGCAAGCAACCACGGATATTCAAGCCGCCACATGATGCTTCACCATCCACTGGCGGCTTGCGCGGATCAGCTGCGCAAGCGTTGCGCTGTCCAGTCGGCGCACCGTCTCGTCCGGCGCGTACGCCAATACGCGCATCAGTTCCGGCGAGCCCTCGGGAAACGCGCGCGGCACGGCGCGTTCCAGGTAGGCCAGCCAGGCGTCGCCGCCAAGCGAGGCCACGGCGGCGCGCGCTGCCGGCGGCTGGGCGGCCAGCGCCGTGCGCTTAAGCAGCGCAGGCAGGCCGCGCGCCGCCAAGGGATTGTTCGCGGCCTCTTGCTCAAGCCGCCGCAGCGCTTGCAGCGCCTGTCGGCGGTACAGATTGCGGCGACGGTCGCGCCAGACAGCCGCTGCCGCCCATGCCCCGCCCAGCAGGGCCAAGACGGCCAGCACGGCCCATCCCCACGTCTGAGGCCAGTAGGACACGGCTGCCGGCAAGGGCAGCTCGCGCAACTGGTCCAAGCCTGGCAGCGCGTCGCTCATCCTGGCGCTCCTTGTCGCGGCGGCGCGGCCTGCATCGTGGCCTGTTTGCCTAGTTCGCGACGCAGCTGCGGCAGTTCTTCTTGCGCCGTGTCGATGGACAGCAATGGCACGCGGCTGCGGCGCAGCAGGTCGGCTACCTGACGAAGCCGGTCGCTGAAGAAATGCGCCAGCGGCTCGCGTTGGCGCTGGCTGCCCACCGCGACTTCCAACTGAAGTTCGCCTTGCGTAACCACCATCCGTCCGCGCTGTGGCAGCTGCTGCGCCATCGGGTCGAACACCAGCATGGCCAGCACGTCATTGTGCGCAGCCAGCAGGCGCAGCGTGCGCAGCGTCTGCTCGTCGGCGCCGGCGAAATCACTGATGACGCACACCAGGCAATCGTGCGGCGCGGTCAGCAACGCACCGCGCAACGCGCGGTTCAAGCCTTCGGTGGCGGGCGCATCGGGACGCGACGCGGACAGGTCGGCATTCGCCCGCGCGACTTCGGCAAGCAATGCACAAACCCGGTCTCGGCTGCGCAAGGGTTTGAATGCCCTGACCCCGGCGTCGTCGAACACCAGGCCGCCGACACGGTCCCCCGCCCGATAGGCGATCCATGCCGCGATGGCCGCAAGCCGCGCCGCCACGGCGCACTTGAAGGCACGCACCGATCCGAAGTACATGCTCATGCGTTGATCGACGACGACGATCGCCGGGCGGTCCCGCTCTTCGGAATACGAGCGTACGAAGGGTTTGCCGTAGCGCAGCGATGCGCGCAGGTCCAGGCGCCGCATGTCGTCGCCGGCGACGTAGCGGCGCAGCTCGGCAAAATCCAGCCCCCTGCCCCGCAACCGCGACCCGTGCGGGCCGGCAAGCACGCTGCTGATCGGCTGGTTAGCCCCGAACGACAATCCGCTTGCCGCCGCCTCAAGCGCGATCAGCTCGGACAAGGGCGGATAGACCGGATGGGGCGCGCGGTTCATGGCGACCGGGTTCATGGCGACCTTTATGCCGGCACGGCAACAACGTCCAGGACGCGGTCGATAGCGTGGTCAGCGGTAACCCCGTCCGCCACCGCGTCGTACGACAGATGCAAGCGATGGCGCAGCACCGCGTGGGCCACCGCGCGCACGTCGTCCGGCGTACTGAAGTCGGCATTTTCCAGCCACGCATGCACGCGCGCGGCCCGGTCCAGGGCAATGGCGCCGCGCGGGCTGGCGCCGACTTGAAGCCAGCGGCCCAGATCCGCGTCGTAGTCGGCCGGGCGCCGCGTGGCGTTCACCAGGTCCACCGTATATCGGTCCACCGCCGGGGGCACGTGTACCGCGGCCGCCTCTGCCCGGCAGACGAACAACGTTTCCTGGGAAATGCGGGCGGTGTCGCTGCCCTCGCTTTCAACGATGTCCCCGGGCGTGCCGCGCAGCAGTGCCAGCATCGCCATTTCATCCTCGGCGCCGGGATAGTCCAGCTTGATCTTCATCAGAAAGCGGTCCATCTGCGCCTCGGGTAACGGGTACGTACCCTCTTGCTCAATCGGATTTTGCGTGGCCAGCACCATGAACAGCGCGGGCATTTTCCGCGTGTTGCCGCCGACGGTGATCTGCCGTTCTTCCATCGCTTCGAGCAGCGCGGATTGCACCTTTGCCGGCGCGCGGTTGATTTCGTCGGCCAGGATAAGGTTGCCGAACAGCGGCCCGGCCTGGAAGGCGATGTGATTGCGCCCTTCGGCGTCCTGTTGCAGCACATCGGCACCCGTAATGTCCGACGGCAGCAAGTCCGGCGTGAACTGGATGCGGCTCATGTCCGCCGCCAGATGGGCGGCCAAGGCCTTGACCATGCGCGTCTTCGCCAGCCCGGGCAGGCTTTCAAGCAACACATGGCCGTCGGCCACCAACGCGATCAACATCTGGCGTATTACCGCTGCCTGCCCCAAGACCTCCCGAGAAATCGCCGCTTCCAACGCCAAAATTCCATCGCGCTGCGCCATGCTTGTCCCTATCGTCAAATGCAAACGGGTACGGCTTGCCGGGACTGCCCTGGCAAGGGTTCAACGGCTGGCGACTTGTCCCGGTCGGCTTTGCGCCTGCTTCCATTGTTCGACGGACATCACCGTGCGAAAGCCCAGGTGCGACATCCCGTTCATGGGGTCGTTGCCACGGCGCGCGCTGGCCCGGTAGCTGATGCAGTACGTATCGCTGCACAGAAAAGAGCCGCCGCGCGTGACGCGCTTTGGCGCGGAGGCCGGGACGTTGCCGTCGTCGGGGTCGAAGCTGTCGGCGGGTCCGGCGGGATCTTGCGGTGGCTGCCGGTATTGCGCCTGGATGCGGAATGCGTCGGCCCGATACCAGTCGGCCGTCCACTGCCAGACGTTCCCCGCCATGTCATAAAGGCCGTATGCGTTGGGCGGGAACGAGCCCACCGGCGTCGTGCCAACCTGGATCTTTTCATCCTTGACGACCGGGAATGGCTGCTGTTGCTGCGTGTCCCAGATGTTGGCCATGGGTTTGCCCTTGGGACTTAGTTCGTCGCCCCAGGCATAGGTGGCCTGCTCCAGGCCGCCGCGCGCGGCGAACTCCCATTCCGCCTCGGTGGGCAGGCGTTTGCCGGCCCACTTGGCATACGCCTGCGCGTCCTCGTACGACACCTGGACCACCGGGTGGTCGTCCTTGCCGTCGATGTTGCTGCCCGGGCCTTGCGGTTGGCGCCAGCTGGCGCCGGGCACGAAGCGCCACCAGCGGCTGTAATCACGCAACGAGACTTCGGCCTCGGTTCCCACAAACACCATGGCGCCCGGCACAAGCTGGCTGTCATCCGGGCGCGGCGTGCCAGGGGGCAGCTGGACCTTCAGGTCTTCCCATTTGGGCTTTTGCTCGGCCGTCGTCACGTAGCCGGTGGCCTGGACGAATCGGCGAAATTCCGCGTTGGTGACGTCATGGGCGTCCATCCAGAAGCCGCTTACCCGAACGCTATGCGGAGGAACCTCGTTCGGCTGCGACAGCTTGTGGTCGTTGCCCATGAGGAATTGGGCGGGTGGAATCCAGGCCATGCCGGCCGGCCCCTGCTTGCCGTCACCCAGCGTGGCAACCACGGCCGCCGGCTTTGGCGTGACGCCTACACCCGCGACATAGGCGCCCAGGGCACTGGCGCCAAGGAGGACACCGGCCATTGTCAATCCGACTTTCAGTTGCGGCTTCACGTGCCCTCCGTACTGCTATGGATACGAAATGCGGGTGCGGAATTACTCAATACTCCACGATCTTTTGCCTGATGTCGATAATTTCACCAAAGGGAAAACACCAGATGATTGATACAAAAAGTGAGCGCATCGCTCGGTAACCCACGATGACTACAGCAATGTGAATAGCAATTTCGTCAGTGTGCTTTTCAGCGGCCATTGCATCGAAATCAGCATCAACATGGGCAACGCCGCGGGCGCCAGAATCTTTATCAAGACCGACTTATTGATAATCGCGCCCCGCATCGACGCGACGGCCTGGTATATGGCTTGCACGTCGGCCACCGGGCCCAGTTCAGGCGCGTCCAGCATGGGATGGTCAGGCACATTTTTCTTCTCGATCCACTTTTCGTGAACCGCCCGCCCGTGTCGTGTCACAAACGCGCCATAGTCCAGAAGGGCCTGCCTTTTGACGCGTAGCAACAACGGCGTGAACACCAGCAGCGGCGCAAGGCCGATGACCGTCAGCACCACCAGCAACGCCGCGATCTGCCCGTAAAGCGAAGGAACCGTCACGCCGTGATAAAGGACCTGATGCGCCCAGACACCCGCCACCACCGCCGAGACCGACAGCAGAAAAGGGCCGTAAACCACCGGAAGCCGAGTCAGAAAGCCCAGACCACCCAGGCGATCCGGATGGCTGGGAACCAGCTTCAATGGCAGGGCCGCGATCCGGTACAGAAGCAAGCCCAGCAGCATCAGCCGCCAGACCCAGGCCAGCAACAAGATCGAGAAAATAGGCCGAGTCACCAGCAGCAGCCACCAGACGCCAAAATTCAGGCTGGGGCTACCGGAATCCGCCCAGCGGATTTCGTCGCCGTCGGGCGAAAAAAACAACACGATCACCCAGGTGGCGACGAACACGGCAATGACGATCCAGGGCGAAATTCTATTTCGCAGGTTCAGCACGCCCAGCAGCACGTGATCGAATCTGGCGGCCAGTTCACCGTCAACCAGCCCGGACTGCTTGAACTCACGCAAGCCCAGTGGAATCAATTTTTGCGCAATGCCCTCGGCCAGCACCAGCAACGGGATGGCAACCAGGCAGCGTACATGGATGCCGATGTGGCCAAGCAAGGGCTCATTATTTCCCAGCGGTTCAATGGCGGTGCCCGCGAGCCAAGCGGCGATCGCCAGGGGAAGCCACGCGATCAACGCATAGGCAACGGCGCGCCTCATGAAGCCATCGCCGCTGGCGGGGATCAAGCCCAATCTGCGTTGAAGGCGATAGAAGAAGTCGTCACGCACAAGGGAAAACCGATCAAGCGCGCCGGCCGCCTTCCGCTGATCCATTCCGCCCTGATCCGTTTTGCGCTGATCCATTGGCTGCCGATCCATTCCGACTCCCGTAAAACACTGACTGCGGCGTCGACCCGTGAAACGCGTCGTTGATTACAGCAACGTTCGGCCCTGCGAGTAAAAATGAATCGCCCAAATACTGCCCGAGGCTTCGCGTGAATATCGCACGCACGACGCCGCAATTGCAAGGCGTTGCTATGCGTGGCCGGGTCGCGCGGGAAATGAGAATTTAGTTTTTTCCTTACTGTTTTTTGTGTAGGCTAGATCGCTGCCTTACGAAGTTGCGTGACCTTGTTGCCTGACAGAACCCCGTGTTGTACGCCGGTTCGCCCATTTGAATGTATGGAGATGTCGTCATCATGAAGCTCACTAGCACTGCGAATGCCCCGTCGTCGGCCCATTACCCCCCAAAGAAGCAAATGAAGGGCAGTCGCCTGGCTTCAGCCGCGTTGACGACATTATTTCTTGCCACCTCCACGTCTGCCTGGACACAACAGGCCCCAAAACCCGCCGAAGACGCCACCAAACAAGCCAATGCCGCGCTTCTGAAAGCGCTGCCGTTTTCGGACAAGACGTCTTTTGAACTGGCGCACAAGGGCTTCATCGCCCCGCTGCCCCAGGCCATGATCAAAGGCGCCCAGGGCAATGTGGTGTGGGACCCGACCAAGTACAACTTCATCAAGGAAGGCTCCGACGCGCCCGATACCGTCAACCCCAGCCTGTGGAGGCAATCGCAGCTGCTGAACATTTCGGGGTTGTTCCAGGTGACGGACGGCATCTATCAGGTGCGCAACCTGGACTTGTCCAACATGACGATCGTCGAAGGCAAAGACGGCCTGACGATCATGGACCCGCTGATTTCCACCGAGACGGCCAAGGCGGCACTTGATCTGTATTACCAGCATCGCCCGAAAAAACCCGTGGTCGCGGTGATCTACACCCACAGCCACGTCGACCACTATGGCGGCGTGCGCGGCGTTGTGGATGAAGCCGACGTGAAGGCCGGCAAGGTCAAGATCTATGCCCCGCTGGGCTTTCTGGAACATGCCGTGGCCGAGAACGTGATGGCCGGCACCGCCATGAGCCGGCGCGCCAGCTACATGTATGGCAACCTGCTGCCGCCCAGCACAACGGGCCAGGTGGGCGCCGGTCTGGGCACCACCACGTCGGCGGGTACGGTGACCTTGATTCCTCCCACCGACATCATTGAAAAGACGGGCGAAACGCGCACCATCGACGGCCTGACGTATCAGTTCCTGTACGCGCCGGGCAGCGAGGCGCCCGCCGAAATGCTGTATTACATCAAGGAAAAAAAGGCGCTGAATACGGCAGAGGATTCCACCCACACCCTGCACAACACGTATTCGCTGCGCGGCGCCAAGATTCGTGACCCGCTGGCGTGGTCCAAGTATTTGAACGAAGCCTTGGCCATGTGGGGCGACGACGTGGAAGTCATGTACGCCATGCATCACTGGCCGGTGTGGGGCAAGAAAGACGTGCAGGAACAGTTGGCCACGCAGCGCGACATGTACCGGTACATCAACGACGAGACCTTGCGGCTGGCCAACATGGGCTACAACAAGGAAGAAATCGCCGAACAGGTCAAGCTGCCCAAGGCTATCGCCGATAAGTTCTCCAACCGGGGCTATTACGGCTCGTTGAACCACAACGTGCGCGCCACCTACGTGCTGTACCTGGGCTGGTTCAACGGCAACCCCGCCACGCTGCACACGCTACCCATCGAAGAAGGCGCAAAGCGCTATGTCGACATGATGGGCGGCACGGACGCGCTGCTGAAGAAGGCCCGCGAGTATTACGCCAAGGGCGACTACCGCTGGGTGGCCGAGGTGGTGAACTACGCGGTGTTTGCCGACCCGAAAAACCAGGCGGCACGCGACCTGCAAGCCGACGCGTTGGAACAGATGGGATACCAGGCGGAAAGCGGCCCGTGGCGCAATTTTTATCTGACCGGCGCCAAGGAATTGCGCGAAGGCGTGAAGAAGCTGCCCGTGCCCGACACCGCCAGCCCCGACACCGTGCGCGCCATGACGCTGGACATGTTGTTCGACTATTTCGCGGTCCGCTTGAATCGTGAAAAAGCCGACGGCAAACATGTCGTGCTGAATGTGGACTTCACCGACACCAAGCAGCAGTACACGCTTGAGATGGTCAATAGCGTGCTGAACCACACCGAAGGCAAGCTGGCCAAGGAACCCAGCGCCAGCGTGTCGCTGACCCGCAATACGCTGAACGACATCATGCTCAAGCAGACCACGCTGAAGGACGCGCTTGCCAAGGGCGACGTCAAGGTTACGGGCGATCAGGCGAAGCTGAACGATGTGTTCGGGTCGCTGGACGACTTTGAATTCTGGTTCAACATTGTGACGCCGTAAGTCCCCGACAACGGGATGAAGAGGCCGACGCATACCTGCGTCGGCCTCTTTGTTTTTGCCGACGGCCTGGGCCTTCGCATCGCACCCGTATGTGGGTGGGTAAATACCTATTAAGTCCAGCGGCCCGCTTGCCGTTGCCACAGCGTGTCATTCGTACCCACCTGAAGGAGTCATCTTGGTCGACAAGAAATGCAATGGCACCGCACGCGGAAAATGGATCGTCCTGGTCGCGTGCGCGTCCACCTTCGGGACCCCCGCGTACGCTCAATCGGTATCCGGCACCGGCGATGTGCAACCCGGCACGGTCCAGACGCCGAACTGGGTCGTCGGAGGTGATCTATTTGTTGGCGATGCCCTTGCCGGAACGTTGACCATCAGCGATGGCGGCTCCGTGCTGAACGATTGGGCCTTTATTGGCAACGTCAACGGTGGCGTGGGTACCCTGACCGTGACAGGCCGGGACGGCAGTGGCGCTGCATCCACCTGGACCAGCCTGGGTGACGTATACATCGGCTCGGATTCCGGCAGCAATGGCACATTGAACATTCTGAACGGGGGCACCGCGCAAAGCCTTTCAGGCACTATCGGCGGGCAAAACGGCAGCGTGGGCAATGTGCTGGTGTCCGGGCCGGGTTCGACGTGGGACATTCCCGCAAGCAGCCCGCTCCTGATCGGCGCGTCCGGCAAAGGCACCTTGCGTATCGACAATGGCGGCGCCGTGCATAGCGGCCAAGGGGTGATCGGCTGGATCGCCGGTAGCGAGGGCAGCGTGACGGTATCGGGGCCGACATCCGTCTGGGACCCTTCCAACAATATCTATGTGGGGCTGGACAGCGTTGGCGAGCTACGCGTTCTTGAGGGCGCGACCGTGCGCACCGTCGGTTCGTCTTCCCCCGGCGCCGCCGCAACGGTTTACATCGGCACGGGCGCGAGCGGCGTCGGAACCGTGACCGTATCCAGCACAACGGCCAATATCTCGACGCTGACCGCAAGCGACCGTATCGAAATCGGTTCGGCAGGCACAGGAACACTGACCATCGAAAAGGGCGGTCTGGCCGTCGCCGCCAGCGATACGTGGCTGACCGTCGCGGGCACCGCCACCGGTACGCTGAACCTCATCGGCGATGCCAGCGGCCGCGGCGTGCTTGAAACCGGCTCGGTCGTCAAGGGTGCGGGCAGCGCCACGTTCAACCTGGATGGCGGCGTCCTGCGCGCGCGGCGTGACAAGGCCAACTTCCTGAATGGATTCCTGACGCAGGCAATCGGAATCGAAGGCGCCTCTTTCGACACCAACGGCTACCAGGTGGGCGTGATGACCGCGTTCTCCGGAACGTCCAGCCTGAACAAGCTGGGCGCCGGCAGGCTTACGTTGTCGGGCGATAGCAGCGCCTTCACAGGCATCACCGATGTCCGGGCCGGCACGCTGCAAGTCGATGGTGTGCTGGGCGGCCCGGTGAACGTGCTGACGGCGGCGCGGCTGACCGGCACGGGACGCGTGGGCGCGACGACCAACCAGGGCACCATCGCCCCGGGGCCGCGCAGCGGCTTCGGCGTCCTGACCATCGCCGGCAACTACATTGCGCAGGGCGGCAACCTGGAGGTGCGCACGCAGCTTGGTGGCGATAGCTCGCCAACCGACAAGCTGGTGATCACCGGCGACACGGCGGGCGCGACACCGGTCACCGTGCAGAACATGGGAGGCACTGGCGCGGCAACTCAACGAGGCATACAGGTGGTGCAGGTCAATGGCATCTCGGCGGGGCAGTTCAACCTGGCTAATGGCGACTACGTCATTCAGGGACGCCCTGCCCTGGTGGCCGGCGCCTATGGCTATGTGCTGCAACAGGACGCCGGCGACGGCGGGTGGTATCTGCGGTCGTCGCTGAGCGATCCCGCAATTCCCCCCATCGGCCCCGGCACACCCGCCACCGCCCCCGGCACGCCTCCGGTCGGCGGCGGATCGCCGGGCATTGCCCCTCCCCTGCTTTATCAGCCCGGCGTGCCCGTCTATGAAGCCTATGCCAACACGCTGCTTAATTTGAGCCGGATGCCTACGCTGCGCCAACGGGTCGGCAATCGCCTTTACGACTCGGCGGACGTGGGTCGCAACGGCGTATGGAGCCGCGTGGAAAGCACCACCAGCAGACTCAAGCCTTCCACGTCCACCACGGACGCACGCCAGGATATCGACAGCTGGAAGGCGCAGTTCGGTGTCGACCGTATCCTGGCCGGCCAGGATCAGGGCGCCCGTTTGGTGGGCGGCATCGCCTTTAACTACGGCAAGGCCGACACGCATGTGTCCTCGGCGGTTGGCAACGGCACGATCGACACCACCGCCTATGGACTGACACCCACGTTGACGTGGTACGGCAAGGACGGCCTGTATATCGACGCCCAGGCCCAGGCCACCTGGTTCGACAGCGATTTGAATTCACGGCTGGCCGGCAAGCTCAAGGGGGGCAGCCAGGCGAACAGCTACGGGCTGGGTGTGGAAGCGGGCAAGGCATTCGGTTTGAACGAACGACTGGCCCTGGTCCCGCAGGCACAGTTGACCTACGCATCGACTCGCTTCAATCGCTTCAACGACAAGTTCGGCGCGCGCGTTGAAAGCGAAAAGGGCGACAGCCTGCTCGCCCGCCTTGGTATCGCACTGGACTACCAAAGCAATTGGCAAACGGGCGGCGTGAATCGGGAATCCAGCGTCTATGGCATCGTCAACGTAAAACACGAATTCCTGGACGGCACCCGTGTGGGCGTGGCCGGCGTGCCCGCGACCAGCCGCATGGCGCGAACCTGGGGCGGCCTGGGAGCCGGCGCAAATTACGGTTGGGGCGACCGCTATGCCATCTACGGCCAGCTAGACGCCGACGCGGATTTCTCGGGCAGCTACATCGTCACCGCCACCGCGGGATTCAGAATGACGTTCTAGCCATTGACCCTTGGCGCAATGGACGCGACGGCCGATGCGCTGGCGCCCGTAAAAAAGGCGCGGCGCATCAGGAACCGCTTGGCAAGATAACGCTTCTTGCGTCGGCACGTCCTACGCTATCAAGGTCTTTCGCATGCAGGACGCGCGTCAGCGTTTCGATTGAGTACGGCTTTTGCATGACGGGAAACGGGGCGACCGCTTGCCCGCAGATGGCGTCGCTGTATCCGCTGGCAAGCACGATCCGTATATCGGGCCATTGCTCTCGAACACGGCGCCCCAGCTCAACGCCGTTCATTCCAGGAAGGACCACGTCCAGAATCGCGATATCACAGGAGGCCCCGTGCTGCGCCAGGTGCGACAGCGCGGCTTCCGCATCAAGGACCCAGGTCGCGTCCTGACCCATGTCCTTCAACATCCTGTGCACCACCTCGCCCACCATGCGGTTGTCTTCGACCAGCAAGATCCGATTCCGAACCTGCGGGTCGTGGCCCTGCTGATGGCTGTCGTATTCGGTTTTTGCAGTGGGCTCGACGGCCGGCAGATAAAGCGTAAACGTGGTCCCCTGCCCCACGCGGCTGCGGACCTCGACATCGCCGCCGGACTGCTGCACAAACCCCTGTACCTGGCTAAGGCCCAGACCCGAATTCTCGTGTTGGCCTTTGGTCGAGAAAAACGGTTCGAATATATGTTTAGCGACCTCGTCATCGATTCCGATGCCAGTGTCCTTGACCGCCACTGCAACGTGCGCCGCGTGTGGGGCGTGTGTAGCGTGTGTTGCGTGTTCCGCGTTTGCATTCGGACTTCGGCCCGGCGCCGGCCCCCGATCTGCCTCGCACACGGAAATAGTCAGACGACCGCCCGCGGCCATCGCGTCTCGCGCGTTGATCACCAGATTCAACAGCGCCGATTCAAACTGTGCCGGGTCGGCATAGACGGTGGTGTTTCCCGGGCCTATCTCGTAGGACAAGGCGATGGACGACCCTACAGACGCTTCAACCAACTGCCGAAGCGATGACAAGCTGTCACGCACGTCAAACACGTGCGGTTTGAGCGGCTGCTTTTTTCCGTATGCCAAGAGTTGGCGCGTGAGTTGCGCGGCCTTCTCGGTCGTGTCGGAAATGATCCCGACATAACGCATCAGGGATGCGGGCATCTCGCGCGATCTTTTCAGGAATTCGGCCGAGAACCGGATCGCGGTCAAGAAGTTATTGAAGTCGTGCGCAACGCCGCCGGTCAGACGCCCAATTGCCTCCATGCGATGTGCGTGATGCATGGCATCGCGGGCGGCTTGAAGTTCTTCCCGATGTCTCTTCTGCTCGGTAACGTCGCGCGTGATCTTTGCATAGCCCACGTGCCGGCCATTGTCATCATGAACCGGGTCGATGACAACGCTGCACCAGAAGCGAGTCCTGTCTTTTCGTACGCGCCAGCCTTCCGCCTCGAAACGTCCTTCTTTTCTAGCCGTCTCCAGCGCCCGTTCGGGCACCCCGGCGGCGCGGTCTTCTTCGGTGTAAAAGACGGAGAAATGCTGACCGATGATTTCCTCTTCTATATAGCCCTTGAAACGCTCGGCGCCAGGGTTCCAACTGCTGACCCGCCCCTTTGCGTCCAGGAGATATATCGCGTAGTCCATTACGGCATCCACCAGAAGCCGATAGCGGTCTTGTTCGGGAAAGTCTGAGGGTGACTGTTTCATGCTGGTTTAAAAATGATCGTAAATTTGACGGCATTCCCGCGCGGGGACGCCGTCTTAGCGCTGTAGTTTCGTGATCGTACGCGCTGTCCGCACTATCGAAAACGGGGACAACCCCGACGCCCATTTCAACGCAATTCAAACCCGCCTTATGAACGTGACTGATCGCCTGAAGATCTGGGCCAAGCGGATTCGACGAGACGGCATCACGCTCTGGTTTGCCGGCAAGCATCCCCGCACCCCCTGGTATGCGAAGGCACTGGCGCTGTTTGTCGTGGCCTATGCGCTAAGCCCTATCGACCTGATACCCGACTTCATCCCGGTGCTGGGGTATGTCGATGATCTTTTATTACTGCCCGCCTTCATTTGGTTGAGCATCAAGCTATTGCCGACCGACGTGTTGTTGGAATGCAGAAGCCAGGCAGAAGCGTGGTTACTGGCAAAGAAGGCGAAACCAAGCAGTTGGGTCGGAGCCACGTTGATAGTGGTCATCTGGTTGATCGCGGGCGTGGCAGCGTGGCAGTTTTTCAGCCATCGGCATTAATGCAGTGGCTGCGTGAGGACCAGGGTGGCCGTGAGCTCGGCATAGCCGATAGCGCAGTCCCGGCGTAAGCCACCGCAGTGGTATGTAAACTCCAGTCCTCCCTTTCGTTTGACTTCTCTATGCCCACCGCACAACGTGTTGCTCTTGTCACCGGCTCAACGTCAGGCATCGGCGCCGCCATTGCGCGCCGGCTGTCCAAAGACGGCTACGCCGTCGTTCTGCACTCGCGCAGCTCGGTGGACGTTGGCATCTCCATGGCGCGCGAACTGGGTTTGGCGGCTTATGTGCAAGCCGATCTTGCCCAAGACGCGGACCGGATTCGCCTGGTGCATGAAGCCGTGGCGCAATGGGGCCGCCTGGATGTCGTCGTGAACAACGCGGGCATCAGCCACGTGGTGCCGCATGCGGATATGGCAGCAGCAACCCCCGACATCTGGCGCGAGTTGCACGAAGTCAATGTCATCGCGCCGTTCCGTATCATCGCGCTGGCCGAGGCCGCACTGCGCGCGTCCGCCGCAACCGGCACACCGGCCTGCGTGGTCAACGTCAGCTCGCATGCAGGCGTTCGTCCCAAAGGAGCGTCTATCCCCTACGCCGCAACGAAAGCGGCGCTAAACCACGTCACGCGCTTGCTGGCGGTCTCGCTCGCCCCGGATATACGCGTGAACGCGATCGCGCCGGGCTTGGTCGATACGCCCTTGACCGCCGACTGGACCGCAGCCCAGCAGTTATGGCGCGAACGCGCACCGATGCAACGCGCCGCGCAGCCGGAGGATATTGCGCAGGCGGTGTCGATGCTGATTGAGTCGAACTATCTGACTGGGGAAATTCTGCTGTCGGATGGCGGGTTGAATCTGACGTGATGTGGCGTGGCGTGGGGGACGCATGACGCCCTTCATGCCTTAACTGCTCGCCACCTCAACCCTCTGTACCCCGTTCCAGCGCCTCTGCGAACTTGCGCATCAGACGCACCAAGTCCGTGATGTCTTCGGCCGCCCAGTCCTGAAAGATGTCCCGTGCCAGACGCTCGCGCGCCTGATCAAGCTTGTCGGTCACGGCCTTGCCCTCGGATGACACTACCGTTTCGCGCATTCGGCGGTCGTCCGGGTTCTCGTGCCGAATCACCATCCCCATGCGTTCCAGCTTGGCGACCTGGCGGCTAATCGTCGTGTAGTCCCTGCCAAGGCGGTCCGCCAGATCCACCACGCCGATCGGTCCCACCCGTTCAATCACCACCAAGAGGCGAAACAGCGCCTGGTCCAGCTGCACGCCGGCTTCCGCGATCAGCCGTTCGTCGTTCCTGGGGCGGTTCATCACGCTCACGATCGTGATCAAGGACCGATGCAAATCCTTCAGCTGCGCCGAGATATGTGTATCTTGCACTTTCTTTTTGGTGACCATAGACTGTCCTCTTAATGTGTGCATATTACACATACTTGGAGAGCGACATGCGTAACCCCGTTGACGTCCTGATCTGCGGTGCCGGCGCTGCCGGCCTGACCTTGGCAATAGAACTGGCGCGGCGCGGCGTGCGCTTTGCCCTTATCGAAAAACTGCCTTCCCCGTTTCCAGGCTCGCGCGGCAAGGGCATTCAACCGCGCACCCAGGAGGTCTTTGAAGACCTGGGCGTCCTGGACCGGGCCATGGCCGCCGGTGGCATCTACCCCACGATTCGCAAATACTCGGCCGACGGCAGCCATGTGGACCAGGCAGTGACAACGGTTGCCGATCCTACGCCCGCCGAGCCCTATCCGCTTCCGTTGATGGTTCCGCAGTTCAAGACCGAAGCGATCATGCGAGAGCGGCTGGTGGAACTGGGCCATGCGCCCGAGTTTGGTGTTGAGCTGGTCGGGATGGAGGTCAACGCCGACGGCATCGAAGCCGTGCTGGCCACCCCGGACGGGCAACAGAGGCTACACGCCCGCTATCTGGTGGGCGCCGACGGCGGGCGCAGCGCGGTACGCAGCCACCTGGGCATCGGCTTTCCGGGCAAGACGTTAGGGGTGCGCGCCATCGTGGCCGATGTCGTGCTGGAAGGCTTGTCGCGCGATAGGTGGCACCAGTTCAACGGTAATGGCGCGGGCCCCCTGGCCATCTGCCCGCTTGCAGGCACCGACCTGTTCCAGATCCAGGCCCCGGTCCCTCTTGAGGGCGATGTCGATCTGTCCGCTGCCGCGCTGACAAAACGCGTTGCCCTGCACACCGCGCGCACGGACATCACCGTCCATTCCGTTGCCTGGTCTTCGACCTACAACATGAATGCCAGGCTGGCAGATCATTACCGGGATGGCCCCGTGTTCCTCGTCGGCGATGCGGCGCATGTCCATCCGCCCACCGGCGGGCAAGGCTTGAACACCAGCGTGCAAGACGCCTACAACCTGGGCTGGAAGCTGGCGGCCGTGATCGCCGGCGCGCCCGAGGCGCTGCTGGAAACCTACGAAGCCGAACGCCGTCCCGTGGCGGCGGACGTGCTTGGCCTGTCCACACGGCTGCTTGCGGGTTTCAAGACCGGGGACAACAGGCGGACCCGTGAAGTGCAGCAGCTGGACATCGGTTATCCAACGTCGCCGCTTTCGCTTCCGTTGCTAGCCGACAGCCGACTTGAGCCGGGCAGTCGCGCGCCCGATGCCGTTGTGCGCGGCGCGGGCGGCAGCCCAACGCGTCTGTTCAAGCTGTTCAAGGGCACGCACTGGACCTTGCTGGTCAACGGGCCCTCGGCCTTTCCGCCGCGCGCCGGCTTGCACATCCACGGCATCGGACCCGGCTTGGAAATGGAAGATTCTCTGGACCAGTTCGCCCGCTTCTACGGTCTGGCCAAGGGCGCCGCCGCGCTGGTCAGGCCGGACGGATATCTGGCCGGTGTCTTTGCCAGGGATAGCGCCGCCGCACTGCAAGCGCACTTGGATGGGTACTGCAAATCTCGGTGACAGGGACTCTGGCGTCGTGCCGGCAAGGCGGACAGGCTGCCGGGCCGCGCCGGGCAGGACACCGCGCCCCCGCCTCGGGGGGAAGTTCATGGAAGTTCAGCGCGCGTCTCGGCTAGCGCCCGGGGGCAGACCGGTAACACGCTTGAACGCACGGCTGAATGCTGCCTGCGACGTATAGCCCAGGCGCTCGGCTACCGTGTCGATCGGCATCCTGTCGTGCGTCAGCCATTGCCTGGCAAGACGCATCTTCAACTCGTTGGCATAGCGCAACGGTGGCGTTCCGACCGTGGCATGAAATCGCTCGGCAAAAACAGAACGAGAAATATTGCACTCGCCCGCCAACTCAGCCAATTTCCAATCCCGGGCGGGTTGGCGATGCAAGGCAAGGATGGCCCGCGCAAGCCGTGGATCCCGCAACGCTGCGGCCAGGCCGGAGGCATTGTCGCAACCGCACTCGATCCATCCCCGGACAATCATCGCGGCGACCACTTCGGCGAGTCGCGCCAGAATGTCCGCGAACCCCACGCGTCTGGAACAGATCTCGCCTTTCATCGCGGACAGGATTGGGACCATGCCGGGAAAGCGGTCGCTGTCGGCGTTCACGCACATGACATCCGGCATCAGTTGCCCCAAGGCCCGCATGCCGCCAAGGTCGAACTCCATGCAACCATAAAAGAAGATTGCGCTGGGTACGCTGCTGGTACTGGGACACGCATCCACGTCGGTGACGGAATTGCCGATCAAGGCGGCTTCCAGCGTATCGATATCCTGCAAGTCCGCGCCTTCGGCGGAAAGCCATTGATGAGCTTGCCCATGAGGCAGAAACACCGCATTGCCGGCACTCAATTCCTGCAAGCCGCCCTCGGCGGTACGTAGTACGGCCGAGCCCACCGCCAGGTAATAGAAGAAACCGTGGCCGGCCATCGCGTCAACGCTCAGTCCAAAACTAGGCCCTGTCTGCACCCGCCGGTAACGCACCCCGCGCAGACGCATTCCGGCAAGCAACTCACTGATCAAGTGCGGAGGAAGGGCGTAATCCTGCGAGGTCAACATCGGATTTTCTATCAAAAACTCAGTACGCAGCATCATAGATCATCCCAAGTACAAGTCCTAGACTGCACTCACTGATTTTCTAGGATGAATGCAATGCGTCGTGTTGTTGATGTTTCCAACCCCGAAGGGGCAGCCAGCCCGGTGGACATTGAGCCGGTGTCAGCCGCATGGACAGCGGTGTTCTCGCTGGCGATGGGTGTATTCGGCCTTTTGACCGCGGAGTATCTGCCGGCAAGCCTCCTGACGCCCATGGCAGCCGCTCTGCACGTATCGGAGGCTATGGCGGGACAGGCTGTGACGGTCACTGCGGTGGTGGCGCTTTTCGCGGGCTTGCTCGTGCCTGGTCTTACCCGCGGCCTGGATCGCCGTACCGTGCTGCTGGGCTTTTCCACTTTAATGATCGTGTCTAACCTGCTGGTCGCGGCGTCCTCGGACATGTGGGTGCTGCTTTTGATGCGCGTTCTGCTTGGCGTCGCCTTAGGAGGGTTCTGGAGCATGGCGGCGGCTGTCGCCATGCGATTGGTACCGACGGCACTCTTGCCGCGTGCGTTATCCATCATCTTCAGCGGCATTGCCGTGGGGACCGTGGTCGCCGTACCGTTGGGTAGCTATCTTGGTGGCCAGTTTGGATGGCGCAGCGCTTTTCTCGCCGCCGCGGCGGTGGGGGTATTGACCCTGGCATTCCAATGGTTCACGTTACCGAGGATGGCGCCGCGCCGTCCCGCCCGGCTCAGAACGATTTTGGACGTTCTGTTGCGGCCCGGAATCGCGCTAGGCATGTTCGGCTGCATTCTGGCGCATACGGGCCATTTCGCCCTCTTCACCTATATCCGGCCGTTCGTGGAAAGCACTACCGGCGTGGGAACGAACGGCCTGGCGCTGATGCTACTTGGCTTTGGCGTTGCGAATTTCGTAGGCACCATGCTCGCAGGCTGGCTGATGCAGCGCAGCTTATCTGTGACCTTGGCCCTCATGCCGGCCCTGGTCGGTTGCAGTGCCTTGGCGATGGCGCTTTTTCCTGCGTCCATATCGGGTCAGGCAGCGCTGGTTGCGGCATGGGGTCTCGCGTTCGGTGGCGTGCCGGTTGCATGGTCAAACTGGGTCGCGCGCGCCGTGCCGGATCAGGCTGAAAGTGCCGGCGGGATGGTCGTAGCGTCGGTGCAGTCCTCCATCGCCATGGGCGCCGCGGCAGGCGGTGCAATGTTCAGCCTGACAGGCATCGAGGGCGTTTTCATTGCGGGAGGCTGTCTCATGCTGCTGGCCGGCCTGTTCATCTGGATGCGCGTAAGAGGGGCCTATCCGCACGGGTCGAATGGGCCGCATGGATCGCATGGGTCACATAGGCCGCATGCGTCGCATGGGCCCGACACCGCGGCCTGATCCTTGCCCCCTTTGCTCGCGGTTGCGCGGACGCGGCTTTGGGTTACTGATCCGCACCTCAATGCGCCCGCGCGCGCATTGCGCGCTGAACTCACATCGGCTTTAAATCCACTTCCTTGGCAATCTTGCCGAATGCCTCCAGGTCCGCCTTGACGCGTTGGCTGGTATCGGCGGGCGTGGAAGCGCGAGGGATCATGGCCAGGTCCAAAAGGCGCTGCTTCATCTCGGGCTTGGCGAACTCCCGCGCGATCGCGGCCTGAATCTTTTCAACGATGGCGTCCGGGGTGCCCTTGGGCGCCGCCAGGCCGAACCAGGCCACGGCGGAAAAGCCCGGCATCCCGGCTTCCGGCGCGGTAGGCACGTCAGGCAGCGCCGCTACGCGCTCGGGGTTCGTGACGAACAGCGGCCGCACCTTGCCGGCCTTGATGAACGGGGTCTGCACGCCGGTATTGTCCAGGACCGCGTCGATGTGGCCGCCCAGCAGGTCGTTCATCGCCGGGCTGCTTCCCTTGTAGGGCACGATGTTGATCTGGATGCCCGCCGCGCGGGCGAACATCAGCTGTGTCAGATGCTGCTGGGTGCCCAGGCCGGCATTTCCGAACGTGATCTTGTTGGGATTGCGACGGCCGTAATCGATAAATTCCTGGAGCGTCTTCGCGGGAAACGCGTTGTTCGTCACCACGACGAAAGGCAGGTCCACCAGCACCGTGATCTGCTTGAAATCTTCCAGGGGCTTGTAGCGCAGCTTGTAGACGTAGGGGTTGACTGCCATCGTGCCGCTGGCGGTCAGGGCCAATGTGTAGCCGTCGGGCTCTGCCCTGGCCACATGCTCGGTGCCCAGCACGCCGCCGGCACCCGGCTTGGCTTCAACGATGACGGGCTGCCCCAGCTCGCTTTGGACGGCCTGGGCGGCAAAACGCGCCAGCATGTCGGCGGAACCGCCGGTGGCATACGGCAGGATGATGGTGATGGGCTTGCTGGGATAGTTGTCCGCAGCGGCCGGAAACGAGGCAGCCAGGGCTGCCACACAGGCGGCGGTCAGAAACTTCAGGTTCTTTATCATCGATTGATTACCCAAGTTGCATGTGAACTGCGCAGGAACTCGGGCAAGGTTAAGCGGTACGGTGTTATATGACCAATCAACAATTAAAATAAAACGTCATCAACATTACTGATAACGATGTGGGGATACCGTGCTCGACGCCATCGACCTGAACCTGCTGCGCATTTTCGACGCCGTCATGACCGAGCGCAACGTCACGCGGGCGGCCTTCGCCTTGCACATGACGCAGCCGGCGGTAAGCAACGCCATCAACCGGCTGCGCCTGACATTGAAAGACCCGTTGTTCATCAAGGTGCAGGGCGGCGTGCTGCCTACGCAGCGCGCCGAATTGCTGTGGCCTCCCATACGGGACGCGCTCGCCCGCATCGCCGAGACCCTGGAGCGCAACGAATTCGACCCTGCAAGTTCCGAGGCGGTGTTTCGGCTGGCCATGTCCGATTACGTGGCCGATCAGGTCATCCGGCCGCTGTTCGTTGAACAACAGATGGTGGCGCCAAACATCCGCATTCACCTGCACCCCTATTCGCTGGACAACACCGCCACGCTGCTGGACAAGGGCGAAGTCGATATGGCCGCCGGCGTGTACTCGAACTTCGGCTCGTCGCTGCGTACCCTGCCCCTTGAGACGCTGACCTATGTGTGCGCGATGCGCAAGGGACACCCGCTGTTGTCCTTGCCACGTTTCACGCTGGACGACTTCCTGCGCGCCCGCCATCTGGTCGTCAGCTTGCTGGGCACCTCGGCGCTGGTCGACCACGAACTGGCCGCCCATGGCTACAAGCGCAATGCGGTGCTGACAATCAATCAATTCGCGCTGGCCCCGCGCCTGCTCGCCGAGACCGACCTGATCTGCGTAGTGCCGGTCAACGCCGTGCGCAACAGCCCGCACAGCCACCAGCTTGAAGCCATCGAAGCGCCCTTCCCGTTCATTCCGCGCACGGTCAACCTGATCTGGCACGAGCGTTCCGACAACCTGCCTTCGCACCGCTGGCTGCGCGAAGAAATCCTGAAGGTATGCAAGGCGCAAGGGATGTTGTTCGATCCGGCGCAGGGCGCCGAGTCGCACGCTTACTGATTCGACGTCATTCACCGATGTGATGATTATCAATGCAAATCTTTGATTAGAAGGAATGATGCAGCGTCGATAAGATTCGGGTCACCCTAGCATCGGCGCGCGTCCGCGCCGGCTTCCTGGAGACCAGCGTTGACCCAGACTGCATCCCTTCCCGGCGAGCGCCGTTTCCGCGTCGGCTTCGACGTGGGCGGAACCTTCACTGATTTCACCCTGTTGGCCGAGCATAGCGGCGAGCTCTCGTACTTCAAGGTGCCCTCGACGCCGCATGACCCGTCCGAGGCCATCCAGACCGGCCTGGCGCACCTGATGCGCGAACACGGGATCTCGGGCGACGAGCTGGCGCATGTGGGCCACGGCACGACCGTAGCCACCAATATGGTGATCGAACGCCGCGGCTCACGCTGCGCGCTGGTGACCACGCGCGGCTTTCGCGACGTGCTGGAGATCGGCCGGCAGACCCGTCCGCACCTGTATGACTACAACGTCATCAAACCCGAGCCGCTGGCGCCGCGCGAGTGGCGCTTCGAAATCGGCGAGCGCATGGCCGCCGACGGCAGCGTGCTACAGGCGCTGGACGAGGACGAGGTTGTCTCGGTTGCGCGCCAGCTCGCCGCCGCGCAAGTGGAAGCGGTCGCCATCTGCTTCATGCACAGCTACCGCAATGATGCCCACGAGCGCCGCACGCGTGAGATTCTGGCCGAACACCTGCCGGGCGTGTACCTCAGCGTATCCAGCGAAATCCTGCCGGAGTTTCGGGAGTACGAGCGCATGTCGACCACGGCGCTGAACGCCTACGTTGGCCCACGCATGGCCGCCTACATGCGCAACCTGGTCGACTCGGTGCAAGGCATGGGTGTGAAAGTGGCTCCGACGACAGTGCATTCCAACGGCGGTTTGATGTCGGTGGAATCGGTGCTGACCGCGCCGGTGCGGACCTGCGTGTCCGGGCCCGCCGCCGGTGTGATCGGCGCGGCCGAGCTTGGACGGGCGGCCGGTTTTCACAACCTGATCACGTTCGACGTAGGCGGCACCAGCACCGACGTGTCGCTGGTGGCCGAATTGCAGCCGCTGTTCACCTCCAGCCGCCTGGTGGCCGACTATCCGGTGAAGACGTTGATGGTCGACGTGCATGTCATCGGCGCCGGCGGCGGCAGCATCGCGCGCATCGACGATGCGGGCGCGCTGAAGGTGGGCCCGCAAAGCGCCGGGGCCGTGCCCGGGCCGATTGCCTACAACCGCGGGGGCACGGCGGTCACGCTGACGGATGCGCACGTCGTGCTGGGGCGCCTGAATCCCGTGGCGCTGCTTGAGGGCCGGATGGCCGTGCATGCCGAACGCGCGCGCGCCGCGCTTCAGGAACAAGTGGCCGGCCCGCTGGGCATCAGCCTGGAAGAGGCGGCCTACGGCATCCTGCGCATCGCCAACTCGAACATGGCCCGGGCGGTGCGCGCGGTGTCGACCGAGCGTGGCCACGACATCCGCAAGTTTGCGCTGTGCGCCTTTGGCGGCGCCGGCGGCCTGCACGCGGCCGAGCTGGCGCGCGACTGTGGCATCGGCACCCTGTTGATCCCGCAGGAGCCCGGCACCATGTGCGCGCGCGGCATTCTTCTGTCGGACATTTCCATGGACTTCGTCCAGACGCTGATGGCCAGCGCCAACGACGCGGGCTGGCAGGCGGTGCAGCAGGCGCTGGACAGCTTGGCCGGCAAGGCTCGGGCGTGGCTGGCGGGCGAAGGCGTGGGCGGTTCCGCCCAGCGCCTGACGGCCGTCATCGATGCGCGCTACCAGGGCCAGAATTTTGAGATCCCGGTGCCGCTGGAGGGCATGCGACTGTTGCCGCTGGCCGATTTTGTGCTCGCCTTCAGCGCGGCCCACATCCGCGAGTATGGCTACGACGCCACCGGCCGCTCGGTCGAGATCGTCAACTGCCGCGTGCGCGCGGTGGGCCTGGTGCCGCGCGCGCCGATCGCCCACGTGGCCGGCGGCGCCAGCCTGGCGGGCGCGGTCAAGGAGCGCCGCGCCGTGTACTTCGAAAACGCCGGCTGGGCCGACACGCCCATCTACCGCCGCGCCCTGCTTCCGACGGGCGCGCCTGTCGACGGGCCGGCCGTCATCGAGGAAATGAGTTCGACCACCGTGATCCTGCCCGGCCAGCAAGCGCGCGCCGACGACTACGGCAACCTTGTCGTCACTCTCAACCCCTAAGGCAAACCGACATGACCACCGCACCGACTGCCGCCGATACCGACGCCTTCGACCCCATCGAGATGGAGGTCTTCAGCAACCGCCTGCTGTCCATCACGGAAGAGATGGGCAACACGCTGATCCGCTCGTCCTTTTCCAGCAACATCAAAGAGCGCAAAGACTGCTCCGTGGCGCTGTTCGACGCCGCCGGCCGACTGGTGGCCCAGGCCGCCCACGTGCCGGTGCACCTGGGCTCGCTGTCAGGCGGCATCGACGCCGTGCTGCGCCGCTACGGCGTCGCCGGCATCCGCCCCGGCGACGCCTTCCTGTGCAATGACGCCTATCTGGCCGGAGGCACCCACGCGCCGGACATCACCGTCGTATCGCCCATTTTCTGCGACGGCGTGCTGCGTTTCTTTGCCGCCAACATCGGCCATCACACGGACGTGGGCGGGGCCGTGCCGGGCTCGACCTCGCATCACCTGAAGACCGTGTGGGAGGAAGGCATCCGCCTGCCGGCCATGCGTATCGTGCGGCAAGGGGAACTGGACCTGGACCTGCTGGAAATGATCGCGCACAACACGCGCGAGCCGGACAACCGCATGCATGATATCCGCGCGCAGATTGCCACCAATGACAAGGGCGCGCGGCTGATGCTGGAACTGGTACGGCAGTCCGGACTGGAGACGGTGTTGTCCGCCATCGATGGCATCCTGCGCTACACCGAGCGACGGCTGCGCAACCGCATCGCCCAGTTGCCCGAAGGCAGCGCGTCCTTTACCGAACGCATGGACGACGACGGCATGGGCGGTGACCCGGTGGTGATCCAGGCCAACGTACACGCGCGGGGCGGCCAGTTGCACGTGGACTTTACCGGCACCGGCAAGCAGGCGCGCGGCGCTTTCAACCTGCCGGCCAGCGCGCTTAACGCCAGCGTGTATTTTGCCGTCAAGGCCATGCTTGACCCCGAGCTGATGCCCAACAATGGCCTGTTCCAGCCCATCACCATCAGCGCACCCGAGGGCACGATCACCAACCCCGTGTTTCCCGCCGCGGTGGGCGCGCGCGTGACCACCGCGCAACGCGTGGCCGGCACCGTGATCGGCGCCCTGGGCCAGTTGCTGCCGCCCGGTCGTGGCATGGCCTCGTCCAACGACGTCATGCCGTCGATGCTGTTCTCGGGCCCCATGCGCGACGGCAAGGGCACCTTCGTCTATCTTGAAACGCTGGGCGGCGGCGCGGGCGGGCGCGCACGTGGCGACGGCATGGACGGCATCCAGGTCAACGTCACGAACACGTCCAATTTGCCCGCCGAGGCCCTGGAGATCGAGTACCCCCTGCTGGTCGACGAATACGCGCTGGTCAACGACACGGGCGGCGCGGGCAAGTACCGCGGCGGCATGGGCATCGCGCGCCAGATCCGCTCGCTGCACGACCAACTGGCCTGCACCATCCGTTGCGACGCGGCGCTGTTCGGCGCGGCCGGGCTGGATGGCGGCCTGACCGGCGGCACATCGCGCCTGATCCAGAACCCGGGCCGCGCCGACGAACAACGCCTGCCAAACAAGATCTCGGGCCACGCCCTGCCGGCGGGGGTCTCGGTGCGTCTGGAAACGCCAGGCGGCGGCGGTTATGGCGTGCCGGCCGAGCGAAGCCTGGCGGATATCCGCCGCGACATCGTGGGTGGCAAGGTCAGCCGCGCCGCCGCCGAGCGCGACTACGGGACCGAACGCGTGGCCCGCGCCCTGGAACAGGAAAACGCATGACCTGCCCTGCACAAGCCGCGCCGCGCAGCGGCGGCGAAGCCCTGATCGCGCAATTGCAGGCCTTTGGCGTACGCCGGGTTTTCATGGTGCCCGGCGAGAGCTTCCTGCCCTGCATCGATGCCCTGTACGCGCGGCGCGACGCGATCGAGTCCATAGTCTGCCGCCAGGAAGGCGGCGCGGCCTATATGGCAGAGGCGCACGGCAAGCTGACGGGCCAACCCGGCATCTGCTTCGTTTCGCGCGGACCCGGCGCCACCAACGCGGCCATCGGCGTGCACACCGCCCGTGAAGACTCCACGCCCATGATCCTGTTCATCGGCCAGGTCGGTGGCGATACCGCCGACCGCCAGTGCTTCCAGGAAGTGGACTATCGCGCCATGTACGCGCCGCTGGCCAAATGGGTGGCGCAGATCGAGCGCGCCGACCGGGTCCCGGAATACCTGGCGCGCGCGTGGGCCGTTGCCACCAGCGGGCGGCCTGGCCCCGTGGCGCTGGCGCTGCCCGAGGACATGCTGGCCTGCCTGACCAGCGTGCCGCTGGCCGCGCCGCCCGCGACGCCGCAGGCCTGCCCCACGCCCACCGACATGCAGCGGCTGCGGCAGATGATAGAGGCCGCAGCCAAACCCTTGTTGCTGCTGGGCGGCTCGCGCTGGTCGGACGCGGCGCGCACGGCAATACGCGACTTCGCCCTGCGCTTTGACCTGCCGGTCGCCACCGCCTGGAGACGGCTGGAGCTGTTTGACAACGACCATCCCAACTTTGTCGGACAGGTCAGCGCCAGCATGCCCGCGCACCAGAAACGCGTGGTCATGGACAGCGACCTTGTCATCGCGCTGGGTACGCGCTTGTGCGAACCGACCACGCTGAACTACGAATGGATCGCCTCGCCCACGCCACGCCAGACCCTGGTGCACATCCACCCCGACGCCAACGAGATCGGCCGGCTGAGCACGCCGGCGCTGGGCATTGCCGCCAGCATCGACGGCTTTGCCCAGGCCGCCTTGGAACTCGCGCCCACGCCCGGCTGGCAGGCGCGTCGTCGCGGCTTGCATGCCGCGGCCCCGGCGCCGGCGCTGCCGCCCACCCCCGGTCCGCTCGACCTGAACGCAGCCGCCCGCCATGTCGCGGCCTCGCTGCCGGCCCGCGCCTGCGTCACCGTGGGCGCGGGCAATTACGCGCTCTATGCCCATCGGCACATCGCCTTCAAGGGCTTGCGCAGTCAGCTGGCCCCAGCCGTGGGCGCCATGGGCTACGGCCTGCCGGCGGCCATTGCCGCCAAGCTGCATGACCGCGACGCCGCGGTCATCTGCTTTGCCGGCGACGGCTGCTTTCAGATGACCGTGCAGGAAGTGGCCACCGCCGTGCAGCATCAGCTGGGCATCGTCATCCTGGTGTTCAACAACGGGCTCTACGGCACCATCCGGCTGCACCAGGAACGGGCCTACCCTGGCCGCGCATTGGCCACGACCCTGATCAATCCCGACTTCGCCCTGCTGGCGCAAAGCTATGGCGCCTTCGGCCGCCGGGTCGCGTCCACCAAGGATTTTGCACCGGCCTACGACGCCGCGCTGGCCTACGCCCGCGAGCGCCGGCTGCCGGCCATCCTGGATCTGGTGTACGACGCCGACATCATCCTGCCCGACCGCACCCTGTCGCAGATGCGGGCCGTGAAGGCGGGCGCCACGGAGCCACGCGCATGACTGCCCTGCTGCGCCGCGTCGCGCCGCTGGCCGGGCCCGCCCTGCGCCTGACCTGGAACGGCCAGCCGATAGCCGCACAGCCCGGTGACACCGTGCTGACCGCGCTGCTGCTGGCCGGCGACCGGTTGCGCACCACCTTGGGCGCGGGCGCGCCGCGCGCGGGCTTCTGCCTGATGGGCGCCTGCCAGGACTGCTGGGTGCATCTCTCCAGCGGCCAGCGCGTGCGCGCCTGTTCCACCTTCGCCGAGGATGGCATGGCACTGGTGGACACCCTGCCCGGAGCATGCCCATGAACCCGTTATCTTCGGCTAGCACCCCGCCGCGGATGGTGGTGGTGGGCGCCGGGCCGGCCGGCGTGCGCGCCGCGCAAACGCTACTGCATCATGGCGTGCGGCCCGTCATCATTGACGAGGCGCCCTTGCCCGGCGGCCAGATCTACCGCCAGAACCTGGTGCCGCGCGGCAGCGCGCGCCAACGCTATGGCTTTGAACACAAGCGCGCCGCCGCCATCCACGCGGCCGGCGCCCAACTGCGCGGGCAGGCCGATTACCGCGCCCGGACGGCCGTCTGGAACGCCACGCCCGGGCACCTGGATCTGGTGCGTGACGGCGAACTTGATGGGCTGCGCTACTCGCACCTACTTATCGCCACCGGCGCCACCGACCGCGTCCTGCCCTTTCCCGGCTGGACCCTGCCCGGCGTCTTCTCGCTGGGCGGCGCCCAGATCGCGCTTAAAGGTCAGCATTGCCTGCTGGGGCCGCGCATCGTGTTCGCGGGCACCGGCCCGCTGCTGTATCTCGTTGCCTATCAGTACGCGCGCGCCGGCGGGCAGGTGCGGGCCGTGCTGGACAGCGCGCCCCTGGCCGCGCAGGCAAGCGCCCTGCCCGCGCTGCTGAACCAGCCCGGCACGCTGGCCAAGGGCCTGTACTACCTGGGCTGGCTGCGCGCACACGGCGTACCCGTGCACCATTCCGCCAGCCTGCTCGCCGCGCAAGGCATGACCCGCGTCGAGGGCGTGCGCGCGCGCATCGGCGGCGCCGAGCGCGACTTCGCGTGCGACGCGCTGGCGGTCGGCCACGGCCTGCGCCCCGAAACCCAGCTGGCGGACCTGCTTGACTGCGCCTTCGACTTCGACGCGGCCCAGCGCGTGTGGCTGCCCCGGCGCGACGCCGACGGCCGCAGCACGGTATCCGGCGTCTACCTGGCCGGCGACGGCGCGAGCATCGGCGGCGCCATGCTGGCGGAGCTTTCCGGCGAGCGCGGCGCGCTTGCCATGCTGGCCGACAGCGGCATGCGCGTGGATGCCGCAAGACTGCGCTGGCTTGCCCGCAAGCAGGCCGCATTGGCACGCTTCCGGCAAGGGCTGAACCGCGCCTTCCCGTTGTCGGGCACGGGCGCCGGCTGCGATGACAGCGTCATCGTCTGCCGCTGCGAGGAAGTGCGCGCCGGCGAACTGCGCGCTGCCGCCCGGCAATACGCCGTCGATGATCTCAACCGCCTCAAGGCCCTGACCCGCATCGGCATGGGCCTGTGCCAGGGCCGCATGTGCCAGGGCGGCGCCGCCGAACTGCTGGCGGAGTGCCGGCGGATTCCGCTGTCGGCCGTTGGCCGGATGCGAGGACAGGCGCCCGTCAAGCCGCTGCCGTTCGCCGTCTTGGGCAAGGACCCGTCATGACCCGGTTGCACACCGACGTCGCCGTCATCGGCGCCGGCCTGGTCGGCGCCAGCGCCGCTCTTGCCTTGCGGCGCGCCGGCGTCGCCACCGTCCTGATCGAACGCGGCCTGTGCGGCGCGCGCGCCAGCGGCGTCAACTTCGGCGGCGTGCGCCGCCAGGGCCGCAACATCGAACAGCTCTACCTTGCCCAGCGCGCGCACGGCATCTGGGCAAGGTTGCCCGAATTGATCGGCACCGACGCGGAATATGTGCGCACCGGACATCTCAAGCTTGCCCGCTCGCAGGCCGACCTGGACAAGTTGGTCGCGTATCGCGACAAGGTCCGTGACTTCGACCTGGGCCTTGACGTCCTGGATCGCGCGGCGCTGCGCCGGCATTTTCCGGCGCTTGCGCCTGACGTCGTCGGCGGCTCGCTGTGCCCCGAGGACGGCCAGGCCAACCCCCGCCTGGTCGCGCCCGCCTTCGCCCACGCCGCCGCGCGTGCCGGCGCCCTGCTGCTGGAGCAGTGCGCCATAGCCCATGCGGACACGCAGGCCGGCGACTTCCTGCTGACCGCGGCGGATGGCCGCCAGATCCGAGCCGGCACGGTGATCAATGCAGCCGGCGCTTGGGGCGCCGTCGTTGCCGGCTGGTTCGGCGACGTCTTACCCTTGCAGGTCAAATATCCCACCATGCTCGTCACCGAACCGCTTACGCGACAGATCGGCGTTTCGCTGGGCGTTGAAGGCGGGGGCTTTTACGCAAGGCAAGTGGCGCGCGGCAATTTCGTCATGGGTGGCGGCTACGGGCACGCCCTGCCCGGCGACCGCAGCCGCCCTGGCCCTGCCGCCCTGGCCGAGCTCGGCCGCACCGCCCCGGCTATCCTGCCGGCTCTTGCCCGCGCCAGCATCATCCGCTGCTGGTCCGGCATCGAAGGATACTTTCCCGACAAGAATCCCGTCATCGGCTTCAGCGCCACAGTGCCGCGGCTTCTGCACGGTTTTGGGTTCTCGGGCGGAGGATTCCAAATCGCGCCCGCCGTGGGCGAGGTCCTTGCCGACATGGCTTTGGACCGAGGCGGCCTTTTGATGGCGGATCGCTTTTCCCCGGCCAGATGGACGCGCTAGAACAAGTGCAAAGGCGCGGTCTGGCGCGACGCGGCGCTGTTCGCGCACAGGAACGATGGTCACGCGCTACTGGCGTGCTGGTCGTGAAATTCGATCGATTCCACGCGCTGTCCGGCAGCACGCCAAGCCTGTATCCCGCCCAGTAAATATCTGGCGTCGATGCCCATCGCCCGAAGGGTGGCCGCCAGCCCTTGGCTAAGTTCGTGACCTTCGGCGCAATAGATGACCACGGCCTGCGTGCTTGCTATCGTGTCTTTCCAGTCCAGCCACAAAGCGGGGTCAAGCCATTGGCCGTCCGGGATCGCCACCCCATCGGCGTTGCGCCTGGGCCTGCGTCGCACGTCTATCAACGTATGGGGAAATCCGGCGTTGCGCCAGAGCGCAAGTTCGGGGATGGATATGCTTTGCATGATGGGCTCCTTGAGCGGGCTTAATGCATCAGCGGATAAATCGCCAGGCCGATCAGCGCCGCGCCCGTCACGATCATCGGTTCGGACAGTTTTTTGAACCGCAACAGCAACAGCATCGCGGCCAGCGCCAACATCAGTGTCGGCATATCGACGATCGTGCGTCGGGCGATAACGATGACTGCGCCCGCGATCGCGCCGATGGCCGCGGCCGTCACGCCATCGACGAACGCGCGGACACCGGGCAGCTTTCCGTACTTTTTAAAATAAAGTGCTGGGACGATGGTGAACAAATAACAAGGCAGAAAAGTGGCCAGCGCCGCCACGCAAGCGCCGGGAAAACCGGCAACCAGATAGCCGATGAAACCCACCGTGATGACAACGGGGCCAGGCGTGATCATGGCCACCGCTACGGCATCGACGAACTGCTTGTCGTCAAGCCAGTGAAAGTCGGTGACCACGCCGCCATAGAGAAACGGCACGATGGCCAGGCCGGAACCAAAAACGAAAGCGCCCGCCTTGGCAAAGAACAATCCGATCTGCCAGAGCAGCGGCCAATCCAGCGTCGCTAGCGCCGTGCCCGCTGGCCCGAACATGCCGGCCGCTGCCGACAGGTGACCGGACTTCAGCCACTGGGGCGGCGCGCGCCTGAACCAGACGAGCAGGCCGGCCGCCAGGAACAGCCAGGCTATTTCGGACTCGGTGATAACGGTGACGACAGCCAGCACCAGATAGATGGCCCACAACAGCCTGTCCCGGCCCACGCTCTTGGTTGTCAGTTTGTAGCCGCTGATGGCAATGATGCCGATCACGGCTGCGCTCACGCCGTAGAACACCGCTTGCATCCAGGCCAGGCCACCGAACCGCACGTATGCCCAGCCCAGCGCAACGACCATGACGAACGACGGCAGGACGAAGGCGATGCCCACCAGCGTGGCGCCAAGAATGCGGTAATGCACGTAGCCGAGGTAGATGGCAAGCTGCGCGGCCAGCGGACCGGGCGCCAATTGGGCAAGCGCTAAACCTTCCTTGTAATCCCCGTCCGTGATCCAGCCCCTGGCCTGGACCAAATCGCGGTGCATGTAGCCGGCCAAGGCAACAGGCCCGCCGAAACCCACGGTCCCCAGTCGGACGAAATAGCAGGCTAGTTGCCAAAGGGTATAGCTGGGCTGCGAGACAAACGTCGCGGCAAGGTCGCGGGCGGATTCTTCAGAGGGATTCACGGTCGCGCTCTTGGACAAGGGTCGGTCATGTCTGACGCCCACCGGAGAAATGGGCGTACAGGGAATCCAGTACGGTGCCGACTTCGGCTAACACGGCATCGTCGTGGGGCAGGCGCTTGCGCGCGCCGGCCAGCATGGCCTCGAAACCGGCGGCTTCCGGCGCGGCGGCGCCACCGACGTCAAGCCCATGCACCAATGCGCCCAGACGTGCAAGGCCCCGGTTGTCTTCCAGTCCAAAGCTGGCAAGCAGCACCTGGAACGACACCTTATCGCCCGCGTGTGTGAAGGTAGCGCCGTCAAAGTCAAAACCCAGGGCATCAGGCGGACAGTCGGCCGGGGTCTCGATCCAAAGAAAGCGCGCGGACGGGTCGATGAAGCGCTGGATCAGCCAGGCACTGGCGACCCGGTCCACCCAGACATGACGCCGGGTCGCCCAAAGCCGGCCCTGGTAATGCACGGGATCGCGGCGCGCGATGCTTCCCTGTTGAGCAACATGAGGTTCGCCGGGCGACAGAAGGGATTCGATGGCGTTGGCGAAATCACGCTGCCGCGCCTGGGCGCGTAGCGAGGCGTCGGCCGGGAAAAAATCGATCTGGCGCAACGCCAGGTAGCTGCGTTCGTGACGGCGCAACAGGCGGTTCAGTTGCGCCGCATTCAAACCCGCCAGCGTTTGGCGCGCCTGGGCCAGTTCCGCCAGCCAGGCGTCGTAGTCGGCCGAGCGGTCGAACAGCTGCTGGAACGAGGCGGATTCGTCGTTGTCCCGGGGCTGGACCCGCAGCAGCCAGGCCTGGCCGCCTTCTTCATTCGTCTCGGTGGCCAGGTGGGCCAATTCCGCGGCTTGCTGGGCATGCGCCGGCAGCAGATAGGCGCCGTCGCGCAAGGCGGTGCAGCCCAGGGCCTTGAGCTTGCGCCAGATGCGCATGCGCGCCGTGGCGCCGCCGGTGGGCAGGCTGACGATAAGCAGAAGCCAAGAGGATGCAAGCGCGGTGTCCATGGGAAGCAGAATAAGAAGACGTTGCGATCTCTGCAATCATGTAGAGATCGCTACAACGGTTTTTTTGTTTGCCCTGATTGCGACAGGGTTTCTGCCGAAGCATCCTCCCGGGGGGGATATGATTCGCGCATGAAAAATCCCGATCCCCACCATCATCACGATGCCGTGGCCAAACGCCTCAAGCGGGCGGAAGGCCATTTGCGCAGCATTTTGTCGATGATGGAAGAACACCGTCCCTGCCTGGAGCTTGCGCAGCAGCTGCACGCGGTCGAGCGCGCCATTTCCCAGGCCAAGAAAGTCCTCATTCAAGACCACATCGACCACTGTCTGCAGGACGCGGTGGGCGAGCTTGACGCGGACCGGCAGCGCGCGATCGACGAGTTCAAAGAAATCACCAAGTACCTCTAAGGACGACCCATGCTGTCGTTTTCCGATCTGATCGCCCAGGGTGCATCGCACGCCTGGCTGTTCATTCCCAGCGCCATCCTGCTGGGCGCCCTGCACGGGCTGGAGCCCGGCCATTCCAAGACGATGATGGCGGCTTTCATCGTCGCGATCCGGGGATCGGTGTCGCAGGCGGTGCTGCTGGGCATCACCGCGACCCTCTCGCACACGGCGATCGTGTGGGGGATCGGCCTGGGCGGCATGTATCTCTGGCGTGGCGTGGCGGCCGACGAACTGGAGCCGTATTTCCAGCTGGCATCCGGAATAATCATCGTGCTGATCGCGGCATGGATGTTCTGGCGAACCTGGCGCGACCAGCATGGTGGCGGCCATGGGCATCATCATGATCACGACCATCATCATGATCACGACCACCACCATGATCACGACCACCACCATGATCACGAACCTCCGCCAGGCCTGGAGGTGGCGAACGAGGGATACCAGGATGCTCACCAGCTTGCGCATGCCAATGACATTCGGCGGCGCTTCACGAACCGGAACGTCACCAACTGGCAAATCGCCCTGTTCGGCCTGACCGGCGGGCTGATCCCATGCCCGGCGGCAATCACCGTGCTTTTGTTGTGCCTGCAACTCAAGGAGTTCACGCTGGGCGCCGTGCTGGTGCTGTGCTTCTCGATCGGCCTGGCCATCACGCTGGTGACGGTCGGAGCGGTGGCGGCGTTAAGCGTTCGCCAAGTCAACAAACGTGCGCCGTGGTTCAACGCGGTTGCCCAACGCGCACCCTATCTGTCCAGCCTGCTGATCATTGCCGTGGGCGTTTATGTGGGGATGACTGGATGGCTGGGCATCCGGGGATAGGGGCCTCGTCCGGAGCCGCGGCGTCCAACAGAATTCGCTTTGGGCCGGAAGATGCCGGGCGCGGGAAAACGCAGTCGCGCCAGCATTCCGAATAACATCAGCTCCGCTTATTGGCACGTACCAAGGGCGTCGCTCGTCAAAGAGAAAACCCGGCGCAGCGCTTCGGCCTTTTGCGGCCCGGCCTTGTATCAAGTCGAAAGCCGTCAACGGCGCCCGGGCTCAATTTACCGTCCTTTGAAAAAATCGGTCGGCCTTCGCCGCCCTTCTTCAATCATCCCTTACGCACATCCGGGCCGTTGCGGCTCTCAAGCTCTTCGTTTGCTTCCCGCTGCTGAGACGCCTGGGACTCGTGGCCGCTCCCGCCGCCGCTGTAGGCGTCCGCCGGCTTGCCGGGGTTGAGGCCCCCGTCCTCGCTGCCGTCCAGCGCCCCGCCGCCATGTCCCGCCGCGCGTCGTCCGGAATGCACGTGCTCGTAGCCTTGTGAGTCGGCCTCCGGCGGGAGCCCCGCGCTGTTGTCGCCCTGCGGGGATGGGCGCCGGGGTGAGTTGGACGTGGACGATTCAAACGTGGACGAGTCGGACGTCGTAGGTGATTTGGGCATGTCGTTCTCCTTGTGCTTGCTGCGGTGTATTTGCCGCCAGGGGCGCCACGGCGGGCCCGGTCTGCGTGGGCCCCGCCTGGCAACGGCGCCGCAGCAAACGGCGTGCCCCGGCGTGGGCCGGATTTTGTCGGCACGGGCTTTGCTGACCGTTGATGGGGCAGCGCATAGCGCCTGCCCGCGTTAGGGACGGGCGTCATGCAAGACTATGAAGACCTGCGTGAAAACATGGTGCAGCGCCAACTCATCGACCGTGGCGTGCACGACCCCGCCGTGCTGGCCGCCATGCGCCGGGTACCGCGCCACGCCTTCGTGCCGGACAACACGCGCGCGTTGGCTTACGACGATGGCGCGCTGCCCATCGAGTGCGGGCAAACCATTTCGCAGCCCTACATCGTGGCGTTGATGTTGCAGTCGGCGATGCTGCGGCCGAGTGACCGCGTGCTGGAGATTGGCACGGGATCCGGCTATGCCGCGGCCGTGATGGCGCGCATAGTGCAGGTCGTCCACACCGTCGAACGGCACGAACGCCTGGCGCTGAAGGCGCGCGAGCAACTGCAACGGCTTGGCTGCGACAACGTCATCGTGCACGTGGACGACGGCACGTTGGGCCTGCCGTCCCGCGCGCCTTTTGATGCCATCGTTGCGGCGGCATCCGGCCCTTACGTACCCCCGGCCTGGCGTGAACAGCTGGCCATCGGCGGCCGGCTGATCATGCCGGTCGGCCCCTCTTCCGGCCCGCAGCACCTTATCCGCCTGTGGCGCGAAGCCGACACGGACTATCGGGAACAGTCCCTTGGAATGGTTGCCTTCGTGCCGCTGATCGGTAAGCAGGCCTGGCATTCAGAAGGAGACAACGACCATGCGCCAAACCCCTGATGATGAAGCCATGTTGGGCCAGTTGCGCGCGGCGGCACTGCCGTGGACGGATGCGGACAACCCGGAGTTTCTGCGCCAGTTCGACAAGTACGCCGATGCTCGCGTCGTGCTGCTGGGCGAGGCAAGCCACGGCACGTCGGACTTTTACCGGACACGGGCTGCGATCACGCGGCACCTGATCCGCGAACATGGCTTCGACATCGTGGCGGTAGAGGCCGACTGGCCGGACGCGGCGGCGGTAGACCGGATGGTCGGCGGCCAGGGGTCCGTGGGCACGCCCCACCCTGCCTTTGAACGCTTTCCCACCTGGATGTGGCGCAATACGGACGTGGCCGATTTTGTGCGATGGCTGGCCGAGCACAACGCCAGCCTGCCGCCCGCGCGGCAAACCCGCTTCTACGGGCTGGACATCTACAGCCTGGCGCAGTCCATGGCCGCCGTGCTGACCTACCTGGACAACACCGACCGCGAAGCCGCGCACATCGCCCGCCAGCGCTACAGCTGCCTGGACCCGTGGCAACAGGACCCGGCCGCCTATGGCATGGCGGTGCTGACGCGCCGGCACGAAGACTGCGAAAAGGCCGTTCTGTCGCAACTACGCGAGTTATTGGAAAAGCGCCTGGACTACGCCGGACGCGACAGCGCGCGGTTCTTTGACGCGGAGCAGAACGCCCGGCTGGTCGCCTCGGCAGAACGCTATTACCGCGCCATGTATTACGGATCGGCCCAAAGCTGGAACCTGCGCGATACCCATATGTTCGAAACCCTGGAGAACGCGCTGCGCGTACACGGCCCCCGCTCGCGCGCCATCGTGTGGGCGCACAACTCTCACATCGGCATCGCGGCGGCCACGGAAATGGGGTGGGACCGGGCGGAAATCAACATCGGCCAACTATGCCGCGAACGCTTTGGCGACGCGGCCATCTCGATCGGGATGGGCACACACACCGGCACCGTGGCAGCGGCCAACGACTGGGACGGCCCGATGGAAGTGATGAGCGTGCGGCCGTCGCTGGCGGAAAGCTATGAACGCCGGATGCATCAGACCGCCATCCCAAGGTTCATGCTGGACTTGCGCAATGCGAACGCAGATCTGCGCGAAACCTTGGAGACACCCCGTCTGGAACGCTTCATCGGTGTCATCTACCGACCCCAGACCGAGCGGCAAAGCCATTACGCGTTGGCTGCATTGCCCCAGCAGTTCGACGCGTACCTATGGATGGACCAGACGCGCGCGGTCGAACCGCTGCCAGGGCCGCTGGGCCAGGCAGGGCCCGCGTCCGGCTAAGGACCGCCCTCTGGGATCCCGGATTCAGGCAAAGGTGCACTTGATACAAGACCGGCACGCCACTTGCTACACGCTGCGGCATGTGCTGGGAGTGCAAAAAATGGCTATCAAACGGTTCTATGCGTTAGTTAAGCAAACGGTGACGAACTGGCTGGATGACTATGCACCCAGCATGGGCGCCGCTATCGCGTTCTACACGGTGTTCTCGCTGGCGCCACTGCTTATTATCGTTATCGGTATCGCCGGGTTCTTTTGGGGCCGCGAAGCCGCGCAGGGACAGTTGTTGGACCAAGTCAGCGCCATGGTCGGCGCCGAGGGCGGCAAGGCGGTGGAAAGCGTCGTATTGGGCGCGCAAGAACCCGCCCAAGGCATTGCGGCTACCGTGATCAGCGTCGTGATGTTGGTAATTGGGGCGACGACGGTATTTTCGGAACTGCAAAGCGCGCTGGACCGCATCTGGAAGGTCAACGCCAAGAAGCAGTCCGGCATTTGGGCGTTGATCCGCGCGCGTCTGCTTTCATTTGGCCTGATTTTGACATTGGCGTTTCTATTGCTCGTGTCGCTTGTCGTCAGCACATTGCTGGCAGCACTGGGCAGTTGGGTGGGCGGCGGCATCCCGGGTTGGGGGGTGCTTCTTCAAGTGGTCAACGAGGCAATCACGTTGGGCATACTTACCCTGCTTTTTGCGATGATCTACCGGTTTATGCCCCAGGTCTCGGTCGCGTGGCGAGACGTATGGGCAGGCGCGTTCGTCACCGCCGTGATGTTCGAAATCGGGAAGTTCCTGATCGGCCTTTACATGGCCAAGGCATCCGTCGCCTCGTCGTACGCTGCGGCGGGGTCGCTGGTGATCGTGCTGATCTGGGTTTATTACGCGGCGCAGGTATTTCTACTGGGCGCGGAATTTACCCGCGTTTATGCCGAAACCCATGGATCCCGCCGAGATCACATTCCTGCCACGCCCGCCGGTCGACAGGCGCGCGAAGATCGAATCGGCTAGGATATGCGGCCTTACCGCCCCTCAACCGAACCCTACCAATGCCGCTCGATTTCGCTCTGATTGAAGACGGATTCATGGATGTGTTGCGCCCTCTTCCCGCGTTCGCGGGTTGGCGCAAGAAGCGTAAGCGTTGCCTGTGGCACATGGTGAGCGAGGTGGAACAGGGATTGACCCTGAACCGCTACAAAGATTCGTTCGAGAATCGGCAGCTGGTCTCCCTTGGCGTTTACGTTTCCGTGCCGCATGACGGTGGCTGGCCGGTCTATGTGCCGCCCGAGGTCTGGGACAAGGGTCGCCTATATCGCCGCGCCTATCTGGTTCCCGGAAAGGGCCTGGTCTCGGAAGACACGTTTGCCAGTGGCGCGCCGGTGGCGCTGTGCGAGCCTGGCGATCTACGCGTATGGCTGGACGCGCTGCCGGACAATATCGAGCGGTATGTGGCGCCTTGGTTCGGGCAGTATCAAACGCTGGAGGCCGCCGGCTTTGAATACCAGATTCCAAAGTGGCGGCTACAGCAGGCCGGGTTTATTGCCGCAACCGCGCCGGAAGATGCTCCATCAGCCAGTTAACCAACACGCGCAAGCGATGTTTGGCATGAGCTTCGTTAATGGCACCGAGCTTTTCGTTGACGGCGGCATGGCACGGGTGCAGGCCGCTACGCCGCGCGTTCTACGTCAGCGCGCGCCGGTAGTGCATGGCGACCGCGCCGCCATGTAGCGGCTTGGCCGAGATCAACTCAAGCCGTCGCGAACCGGGCAGCCCGCGCTGGAACAGGGTGGGGCCGTGCCCCGCGATTACCGGGTGCACCAGGAATCGATATTCGTCGATCAGGTTCAGCCGGTCCAGCTCTGCCGCCAGTTGCCCGCTGCCCAGCAGTACGCCGTCGGGCGTTGCGTTCTTCAGCTTCTGTATGCCGGTTTGCATGTCTTCCGCGATGTGGTGGCTGTTGGCCCACGGGTAGTCTTTTCGCGTTAGGGACGCCACGTATTTCGGCTTGGCCTGTAGCTTGATGGCCCACTCGCGCATCGCCGGTGTTGCGTCCACGTCGCCACGGGCGACCGCCGGCCAGTAGGCTTCCATCATTTCGTAGGTAACGCGGCCCCACAGCATCGCCCCGCACTCGTCCATCAGCCGGGTGAAGAAGGCGTGCGTGTCGTCGTTGACGATGCCTTCTCGGTGGTCCACGCAGCCGTCAAGGGTGAGGTTGAAAGCGAAGGTCAGCATTCCCACTTCGGTTCTGGCGTTAAGCGTTAAGCGTTAAGCGTTAAGCGCCGACCGGAAAATTCGGCAGGATCGTCGCCAGCACGTGATGCGTCTGCGTGGCCTTGGCGCGCAGGTAGCCGACGTTATGGGGGTTGGCGTGGACGCCCGTCAGCCGGCTTTCCACCTGAATGCCGTGCTGCTCCAGTTGCGACGACTTGTCGGGATTGTTGCTAAGCAGTTCGATACGGCCAAGCCCCAAGGCACGCAGCATCTGCGCGGCGGCCGTGTAGTCGCGGGCGTCCGTGCCGTGGCCCAGCTCGCGGTCGGCGGCGTAGGTATCGCGCCCCTGCTCTTGCAGGCGGTACGCATCAAGCTTGGAATACAGGCCGATGCCGCGCCCTTCCTGGCGCAGGTACAGCAGGTAGCCGCCTTCGTTGTTCAGCAGGCGCAGGGCTTCGTGCAGCTGCGGGCCGCAATCACAGCGCAGGGAACCGAACACGTCGCCGGTCAGGCACTCGGAATGCAGCCGCACCAGGGGCGTGGCGCCCGGTTTGCCGAACTTCAGGGCGATGTGCTCTTTGCCGTCGGCAAGACCATGAAAGGTGTAAACCTGCGCCTCGACGTCCCGCCCGTCCAGCAGCCGCATCGGCAAGCACACCTCCGTCCGCACTGTGGCCCCATCCAGCAAGGCGGCGGTGGGGGAATTTGATGTGTCGCTCACTACGGGGAACTCACGTGTTAAAGGGTTGGCGACGATTGTATACCCGCCGCCTTCCCCCAAAAGCCGGCGCGCAAAGCCAGGCGGCACCGGACGGCGCGGCGGGCGGTGGGGCGATCAGGGGATTTTTATTCACGTTCAGGGCGGGATCGGCGTAGATTCTTACCGTAACCCGACCCGGGCGTCGGCCTTGGCCCGACCCCTGACCCCTACCCCAGCCCTGTCCCTGACCCGGGTCCGCACCGAAAGCGGGAGCTTCCATGAACGTGTTGCTTCGCTACCCGCTTGCGCTGATCGTCGTGGCCGAACTATGCGGTACGTCGTTGTGGTTCAGCCCGAATAGCGCGGCGGACAGCCTTTCGGCCGAATGGGCGCTTAGCACCGCCCAGTTCGGCCAACTGACGGGCGCAACCCAGGTCGGTTTTATCCTGGGCACACTGTTCCTGGCTGCCAGCGGCGTGGCGGACCGCTACCCGGCCAGCCGACTGTTCGCCGGCGCCTGTTATCTGGGCGCCATCCTGAACGCCTGCTTTGCCCTGGTCGCGTCGGATTTCAGCCAAGGCCTGGCGCTACGCTTTGCGGTTGGCGTCTGCCTGGCGGGCATCTATCCCCTGGGCATGAAAATGGTTATCAGCTGGACCCAGACCGCCGCCGGGTCAACATTGGGACTACTGGTGGGCATGCTGACGCTGGGCACCGCCCTGCCCCAGGCCGTGCGGGCCGGCGGCGCCCTGTCTTGGCACGAGGTGGTGCTGGCGTCCAGTCTGCTGGCCATCGCGGGCGGCGCGTTGGTTCAGGCCTTGGGCGACGGACCGTATCTGCCCCGTGCGAAAGCGTCGCGCATCGGATGGGGCGCGGCCCTTAACGCCTTCAAGGGCAGGCAGTTTCGTGCGTCGGCGTTGGGCTACTTCGGGCACATGTGGGAGCTGTACGCGTTTTGGACCCTGGTTCCCTTTTTTGTGCAGGACCTGATCCGCACGTCGGATGCCGCGGCCGATTCAAGCCGGGCGCTGGCGCCCGCGCTGTCGTTTTCCATTATTGGTATCGGCGCATTGGGCAGCATCATCGGCGGCAGGTTGAGCCAGCGCGTAGGTAGCCCGCTTGTGGCGGCGGCGTCGTTAGGCATATCCGGCTTGATGTGCCTGGCCTATCCCTTTGCCAGGCCCTTCGGCATGGCACTTTGCCTTCCGATGCTGCTGCTGTGGGGCTTGACGGTCGTCTCCGATTCCGCGCAGTTCTCTGCGATATCGGCACGCGCTTGCCCGCCGGAGCTGGTGGGCGGAGCACTGGCGATACAAAACAGCATCGGGTTTTTGATTACCGTGTTCTCAATCACGCTGGTGACGCACAGCTTTCCAAGCCTGGGCGTCAACGTCGCCTGGTATCTGCTGCCGGGCCCGCTATTGGGTTTGGCCTGCTTTTGGCCTGGCTTCATACCGGTCATGCCGAGGAAGCCGGAAAAATAGCAGAAGCAATTCCCCGCCCCTTTGCCACGCGTCGTATCCGGTACCCGACCGGCGACAAGCAATGCCGCCGCGTTGACCGCCCTACCCGATATGCCCGCCCGCCACGTACATGACTTGCCCCGTGATGTACGACGCTTCCGGGGCCGCCATGAAGCAGATGGCGGCGGCAACTTCTTCCATGCTGCCCATGCGGTGCATCGGGGTGGTCGCCAGGCAGTCCGTGTACATCTCGCGTTGCCACGCCTGGTCCTGTTCCGACGGCGGCTCGGTGTTGCGCGGGATGGCGCGCACGCCGTTGTCCAGTGCGCCGGGCGACACGCAGTTAACGCGGACGCCGCTTTCAGCAAGCTCCAGCGCCATGCAAACCGTGGCGGCGTGCACGCCGCCCTTGGACGCCGAATACGGCACGCGATAGATGCCGCGCGTGGCGTTCGAGCCTACGTTGACGATGGCGCCCCGGCCCTGCTTGCGCATCACCGGGATCACCTCACGGCACGACCACAGCGTGGGCCACAGCGAACGGTTGACCTCGCGCTGCATCTCGTCGGGCGTGTATTCCCAAAACGGTTTCATCCAGATGGTGCCGCCCACGTTGTGCACCGACACGTCGATGCGGCCGTGGGTGTCCAGCGTGTACTCCACCATTGCCTGCGCACCGGCATGGGTTTCCAGGTCGGCGCTGATGAAGGACGCGCAGCCGCCCGCCTCGCGGATCTCGCGGGCCACGGCCGCGCCCAGGTCGGCGGCGCGGTCAACAAGAACCACGCTGGCGCCCTCGGCGGCAAGTCGCCGCGCCGTCGCGCGCCCCACACCCTGGGCGGCGCCGGTCACCAATGCAATCTGATCTTCAAAACGGTTCATGAAACGCCTTTTTATTTAGTGAGCGCGCGACAGTTCGCCTGGCACCGGCCGCGACGTTTTCGTGTCGACCAGCAGCACGGCCAGCAAGGCGCCCGCCAACGGAACGGCCAGCGCCAGGAAGAAGCCCGACGGGCCAAACCAGCCCAGGAAGCTGCCGCCGATGGCCGAGCCGATGATGGCGCCGGCGCGGCCGACGCCGATGGACCAGCCCGTGGCCGTGGCGCGCAGCGCGGTGGGATAAGCGCCAATCACCAGGTAGTTCAGCGCCAGTTGCTGACCGCCGATGCCCAGGCCGGCAGCCCCCACCAGAATGAAGACCATCGTCCAGTCGGTGCCCGCGTAGCCCAGGCCCAACGACACCGCGATACCCAGCACGAACATGGCGATCAGCAACGAACGCGTCGGCACGCGCGGCATCAGGTAGGACAAGGGAATCGCGCAGACGATGAACACCAGGTTCACGGTGAACGTGCCCATGGGCGCCTGGTCGGCGGGCAGGCCGGCGGCCTTCAGCACGGTGGGCAACCACGACAGCAGCATGAACCACGCCACCCAGTTCAGCAGATAGATGGACCAGATCGCGATGGTCTTGCGCGCATAGCCATCGGCGAACAACGCCTTGACGCTGGCGCGGATCGTGGCGTCTTCCGGCACGGTGAAGCGCGTGCCGGCAGGCAGCGGCTGGCCGGAAATCCTGGCCAGGATGCGGGCCACATAGCTTTGGCCGGCGGCATCGCCGCGCATGGCCTTGAATTGCAGCGATTCGGGCAGCAGCACAAACAGCGCAAGCAGCAACAGCAACGGCGCAACGCCGCCGACGATGAAGATGCCTTGCCAGCCGATCACGGGCAGCATGCGCGCGGCCAGCAGGCCGCCCAGCATGGCGCCGGCCGGCAGCCCCAGCAGCACGCCGGTGATGACGGTGCCGCGCAAGCGCGCCGGGGCATACTCGGCGGCCAGCGCCAGCACGATGGGGGTGCAGCCGCCCATGCCCAAACCGGCGATGAAGCGCAGCGCCAGGATCTGCCACGTTTCAGTGGCGCCCGCGGTCAGCAGCGTTGCCACACCAAACACGGCGACACCCACCAGGGCGGCCGGCCGTCGGCCGATGCGGTCGCCCACCAGGCCCAGCAGCATGGCGCCCACGGTCATGCCCACGATGCCGGCGGTAAGAATCGGCGCCAGTTCGCCCGACTGAAGCTTGAAGGCCACCAGAATGGCGGGGCCGGTAAAGGCCATGGCCTGGGTGTCAAAGCCGTCGAACAAGGCAATCAAAAAACACAGAATCAAGACGCGCCATTGAAAGGCGCTCATTCGATTCTTATCGATCAAACTGGGTATGGATAACGTAGCTGCCGACATGAAAGTCCCCTCGTGATTTCGCTTGATGCGTTATGCGTTATTGGTATGTGGTCAAGACTGCAATGCGGTGAAAAAGGCCTCGCGCGTCGCCGCGTGAGGCCTGGCGATTACGCCTGAGCGCTGGCGCGCAGGCGGTTGACGATCTGGTTGTCCTTGCCTTGCAACAGGCTGGTCAATGCAAAGTTGAATTCGATTTCCTTGTAGGAATCGGCCTTCAGGCCCAGCTTGTCGCCGCCGGTCTTTTCCACCACGGGCGGAATCAGGCCTTCACGCGTGGCATAGGCAAAGTCATCCCAGATGAGCGGGTCGCCTTCGATGTTGAATTGCGTGGTCAGCTTACGGTGCTGGTCGGCGCTGACAAAGAAGTGCACGTGCGCGGGGCGGTTGCCGTGGCGGCCCAGCGAGTCCAGCAGTTGTTGCGTGGCGCCCTGCGGCGGACAGCCGTAGCCGACCGGCATCAAGGTGCGGAATTCGTATTCGCCATTGGGGCCGGTCTTGACGGCGCCGCGCAGGTTGAAATCGGTTTGCGCGCCGGTGGGATCAAAGTGCGAATAGAAGCCGTTGGAATTGGCGTGCCAGCATTCCACGACCGCATTGGCCAGTGGCGCGCCGTTGGTGTCGGTAACCACGCCTCGGATCACCAGCGGGCCGGCGGCGGCGTCCGGGTCCAGATCTATGCGCGACACACCGTCGCGCAGCGGCGCACCGGCTACGTACAGCGGGCCTTCGATGGTGCGCGGCGTGCCGCCGTCCAGGCCCGCCCGCTTGTCCTCTTCGTCCATGCGGATGTCCAGGTACTTTTCCAGGCCCAAGCCGGCCGCCAGCAACGCGGCTTCGCCGTCACGGCCCAGCTTGTTCAGGTAGTTCACGCCCGCCCAGACCTCGTCCGGTGTGATGTCCAGATCGTCGATGGCCTTGAACAGATCGCTTAACAGGCGGTGCACGATCTGCTTGAAACGCGGGGTGCCTTCGGCGCCTTCCACGTTCGAGGCGGCGGTCAGCAGGTCCTGGACTTCCTTGCTGTTAAAGATGTTGAGGCTCATGGTTTTGTCTCCGTTTGGTATTGCTTGGTATCGCTGCACGCGGCGAACAACGCCCGCGCTCAATGTCGTTTGTCGGTCACCTTGATCAGCCCGTCACGCGTAAACCGCTTGATGCGCGCTTCGTCCAGCTCAATGCCCAGGCCGGGGCCGTTGGGCACGGTCAGCTCAAAGTCGCTGTAATCCAGCGGCTGCGTCAGGATCTCTTCGGTGATGAGCAAGGGGCCGAACAATTCCGTGCCCCATTGCAATTGCGCAAAGGTGGTGAACAGGTGCGCGGCGGCAATCGTGCTGACGGCGCCTTCCAGCATCGTGCCGCCGTACAGCTCAATGCCCGCGGCATCGGCAATCGCGGCCACGCGCTGGGCGGCAAACAGGCCGCCGTTCTGCTCGATCTTGATGGCGAACACATCCGCGCCGTGCCCGCGCGCGATCTCGAAAGCGCTTTCGGGGCCTTGCAGCACTTCGTCCGCCATCAACGCCACGGGAAAGCGGCGCATCAACCGCGCCAGCGACACGGCGCTGGCCACGGGCTGCTCGACCAGTTCGCAGCCCACTTGCGCCAGCGCGGGGATGGCCCACGCGGCCTGCGTCTCGCTCCATGCCATGTTGACGTCTACCCGCACCGAGGCCCGGTCGCCCAGCGCGCTCTTGATATCGGCCACGTGCTGGATGTCGACCTTCGGGTCCCGGCTGCCGATCTTGAGCTTGAAATTTCGATGGCGCCGCGTGTCCAGCATCTGCTCGGCTTCGGCGATGTCGCGGGCGGTATCCCCCGAGGCCAGCGCCCAGGCCACCGGCAGGCGGTCACGGCGGCGCCCGCCCAGCAATTCGCTGACGGGCACTCCCAGGCGCTTGCCGTGGGCGTCCAGCAACGCGGTTTCCAGCGCGCTCTTGGCAAAGTGGTTCACCTTGACCAGCTTGCCCACGTGCGCCATCAGCGTCTGAATGCGGGTGGCGTCCTGGCCGATCATGGCGGGCGCGAAATAGGCGTCGATCGCCAGTTTCATGGCCTCGGGGCTTTCCGGCCCGTACGCCATGCCGGCAATGGTGGTGCCTTCACCGATACCCACCACGCCATCGCTGCACACCACGCGAACAAGCATCAGCGTCTGCCCGTACATCGTGGCCACGGACAGCTTGTGCGGGCGTATGGTCGGAAGGTCGACGAGAGACGTTTCGATGCGTTCGATAGTTGCTGCGGACATGTTCGGCACAGGAATGGTTAAGGGTGGGGATGGGGATTTATAGGGCCGACGTGCTTTTTGCGTCCAATACTTTGAATGTCCACATTGATACCCTGCCGGTATATATGGCGGAATACCTCTGGTGCACCGCCTTCATCGCAGCGACGGCACTACCCTGCCCATGCGGGTTTACCATCAGCAAAAATGCGGGCTTGAACGCAAGATTCCTACGTGCCCCGCCCTGGCGCCCCATACCTTTTTGATATGCCAAACCACACCGCTGACGTTGGAGAAAAAAACGGTGACGCCGATCCAGTTGATAATGCGGGTCCTCGAAACCAAGACAGAGAGACCCTGCGATATGAGTCAGAACACCCCCGGCCTTTGGCATCGATTGCGGCGCCCGATCTTCGCGCTGATTCTGGGCATGCTGCCTTTCTGGCTGTTCATGGGGACGACCCAGCAGGCATCGGTGAACGGCATGGTGGTGCAGGACACCCGTTTCAATTTCCTGGGCCTGATCCTGGCTATTGCCGGTTTGGTGATGGCGGCAAAGATGCTGAAAACGACGGCTCGTACGGCGAGCCCGCGCGCGGGTGGCCGCGCACGGTGCTGTGCGTGGCGGCGGGTCTGCTGTGCATTTTCCAGATCGGCCAAAGCGCCGGCCTGTACAACGTCAACGTCGGCCAGTCGATTGAAAACCTGCAAAGCCGGCTGTTCGGCCCCAGCGAGCCGCGCCCGAAATCCCTGGCCGGCGAGCTGGATAAGGACGTGCGGGCGCGCACGGAACAGCGCGCGGCCACGGTCAGCCAGGTGCTGCTGCGCGATGACATCGCCACGTCGCTGGCGCGTATCCATGCCAACGCCACGCTTTACAACCTGTATGCGGAAAAGTGCAATAACCCCGGCAAACGCTTCGTGCCGGACGAGATCCCGGCGCTGCTGACCGATAAGGACAAGCGCTACGTCGACAAGGCGCAGCAACTGGCGGCGCGCAACGCGTCGGACCGCTTTGACTGCCAAGGCGAGCCGATGCGTGACTTCATGAGCAACTGGCTGGCCGGCGACGTTCTGCGCGACCGCGCCAACCTGGCCGTGCAAACCGCCGCCTATCGCGAACGCTTTGGCGACAAACCGGCAGGCGCGGGCGACGATACGCTGGCCACGACTGGCCTGGGCGTGTGGCTGGGCGATTCGATCAGCCAGGTGCAAACGGCCTTTGGCACCACAGCCATGCCGGTGCCCGCGGGCAAGTCCGGCAAAACCAAGCTGGACTTTCCGGATCGCGGCCTGGAACTGCTGTTCGACTTTGCCGGCAAGGTGGACACCATCACCGTGCGCGCGCCGTTCACGGGCAGCATCGTCGGCCTGAAAATCGGCGATAGCCGTCGCACGGTCAACCGCCTGCTGGGCGAAAGCTGGATCGACGTGCGCCTGCCCTACGACAACGCCGCCGCCGATTACGACATCCAGTTCCGCAAAAAGACGCCGGGGACCCAATCGCAATGGATCGACCGGCGCCAGGGCAACCCGCAAACGGTGCTGCTGCTGCAAGGCGCCAGCTATGCCAGCCAGATCGACGAGATCAAGCTGGTAACACCGCGCCCGCCGGGCTAGCACCGGAACGGCTGGGGCTTGGCTTACTTGGCCAGCGCCCCCATCGCCTGCCGCATGAACGCCAGCGTCGCGTCGTCGGCCCAGGTGCCGGCGGTCAACTCGGGCTCGGTCATCAACGCCTGCCGGAACTTGGCGTGTGTGGCCGGGTCCTTGCCCGCGTACGAACTGAACAGTTCCAGCCACTGCCGCGCCAGAGCCTGGCCGGTTTCCGAATCGGGCGCCACGCCCGCATCGATGGCGTTTCGGACCTCCGCGATCAGCGACGGCCATTCCGAAATCCGGTCGCCGTAATGTTCGCGCATGAACCGGGCTTCATCCGGCGTCAGGTTTTTTTCGTAGATCAGCAGTTTGCTTTCCGAGAAGGCGCGCAGCACATAGTCGCGCATGGCTTTGGAAATGCCGACGTGCGTCTGCATGCCGGGTTCCTGCTCGTGCATGCGATTGAGCTTCACCAACAAGCGCGGATCGCCGTTGGTATCGCGCAGCAGCAGTTCCATCCAGCGCCGGGCAAGCTCGCGTGGCTTGGCGTCCTCGGGCGCCACGCCCTGCTCCATCTGCTGCCGCACTTCCTGAACCAACGCAAGCCAGTCCGGGTCGCCGTCCGGCCCACGCGTGTACAGGGGCAGGCGCGCCAGTTCTTCAGGCGAAAAATATTTATCGTACATAGTCATCATTTCCAGAGTTTTTAGCCAATCGGCCAGCTCGGGCTCCGTGCCGTCCGTCAACTGCCCGTGCAGTTGCGCCAAGCGTTCGCGCAAGCACGCGGCCTGCTGCATCTGACGGTCCAGCATGGCAATCTGCCGAGAGATCACGTCCGCCAAGGGAGCGCCGGGCTGGTCCAGGTAGGCGCCGATTTCCGCCAACGCCAATCCGAAGCGACGCAATGCCTGAATCTGATGCAGACGGGCAATTTCGTCGCGACCGTACAGGCGATAGCCGTTGTCGGCGCGCGCTGAAGGCATCAGCAAACCAATCGCGTGATAGTGGTGAAGCGTGCGCACGGTCAGCCCGCTACGCTTTGCCAGTTCTCCTACGGTCAGCTGCATGTTTCCTCCTTCGAATGCGCAGGCCAAACTCTGGGCCATCACGTTACGTGAGGGTCAAGCGGCGCCGCAAGTCCTGTGGCGACATGGGTGTTATGTGCTGCCGGACGCAGAAGCGTGCCGGATACGACACACCGGGGCCGACCCCGCAACGCCGCCGGGCGATATCATGGGCGCCCAACGAATAAAGACGGCAGGAGAGACGATGGAAGATAAATCGTACCGAGCGCGCCTGGTCCCGGAGCTGATGGTTCGGGACATGGCGCAAAGCCGGCGTTTCTGGATCGACCTGTGTGGATTCGAGGTCGTCTACCAGCGCGAAGAAGAAGGTTTTGTTTTTCTGGATCGGGACGGCGCGCAATTCATGCTGGACGAGATCCGGGGAGAGGATGGATGGATCACCGCGCCGCTGCAAGCGCCTTTGGGCCGGGGCGTGAATTTTGAGATCAAGGTGAAGTCCATCGGGCCGTTATACGAACGGCTGCTGGCGGCGGACTGGCGGATGTACCGGACGATGCAGCAACGCTGGTATCGAAACGGACAGATCGAAATCGGGGTCCAGCAATTCCTGGTGCAGGACCCCGATGGCTATCTGCTGCGTTTTTCCGAGTGGATAGGCGACCGGCCGGTGGCGACTGACGCGCCATCTGTAGCGGCGGCGGCTTGACCTGACGCCGGCCTTATTGCGGCGCGGCGGGTGGCTGCGAAGAGCTTGGGCTTGGGCTTGGGCTTGGGCTTGGGCTTGGGCTTGGGCTTGGGCTGGGGCTTGGGCTTGGGCTTGGGCTGGGGCTGGGGTTGGGGCTGGGGCTTGCGCCTGGTCCTGCGCCTGCGCCTGCGCCCGCGCCTTTGCCTGCGGCCGAACCCGCCCCTGCTCCGGACGTCGGCGTGATCCGCCAGATCATGTTTGCCAGGTCATCAGCCACGATCAGCGCGCCCTTCGGGTCTACCGTCACGCCCACGGGGCGGCCGCGTGTGGTGCCGTCGCTATCGCGAAACCCCGCCACAAAATCCTCCGGCGGGCCGGACGGACGCCCGTCGCGGAACGGCACGAAGACCACCTTGTAGCCTACCGGGTCGCTGCGGTTCCAGCTGCCGTGTTCGCCGACGAACACGCCATTCGCGAATTTTGCGCCCATCGCCTCGGACGAGAAATCCACGCCCAGGGCCGCCACATGCGACCCTAAGGCGTAGTCCGGCTTGATGGCGGCCGCCACCTTTTCCGGGTTTTGTGGGCGGACGCGGTCGTCGATATTCTGCCCCCAGTAGCTATACGGCCAGCCGTAGAAAGCGCCTGCCTGCACGGCGGTCAGATAGTCGGGAACCAGGTTGGGACCGATCTCGTCGCGCTCGTTCACCACCGCCCACAACTGCCCGGAGCCCGGCTCAATCGTCAACGCGGTGGGATTGCGCAGCCCGGTGGCGTACACCTTGCGTTCGCCCGTGCGGGCATTGATTTGCCAGATGCGGGCGCGGTCCGCTTCCGCGTCCATGCCGCGTTCCGTGATGTTGCTGTTAGAGCCGATGCCCACATACAGATGCTGGCCGTCCGCGCTGGCGGCCAGGGATTTGGTCCAGTGGTGGTTGATCTCGGAGGGCAATTCGGTCACGGTTTCAGGCGGGCCGCTGGCCCGGGTCTGGCCTGGCTGGTAGTCAAAGCGCACCAGGGCGCCCTGGTTGGCGACATAAAGCTTGTTGTCGATCAATGCCAGCCCATAGGGCGCATCCAGGTTTTCCGCGAACGTTGAAGCCGAGTAGGTGCCGTCACCATCGGCATCGCGCAGCAAAGTCAAGCGGTTGCCGCCCTTTACCGGGGTGGTGCCACGGGCCTTGATGATGCCGGCAATGATGTCCTTGGGCTTGAGTTTGGGCGCATTGCCGCCCCTGCCCTCCGCCACCAGGATGTCGCCGTTGGGCAATACCAGCGTCTGGCGCGGTATCTTCAGGTCCTTGGCGATGGCGGTGATCTTGTAGCCTTCGGGCACCGTGGGCGTCTTGTCGCCCCAGTCGGCGGGTTTGGCGATAACCATTTCAGGCAGCAGCCCCTGCTCGGGCTTGGGCAGGTCTGGCGTGGGGCCCACCTGGGACGACGGCCCCTGGGCCAGGCAGATTCCGGCTGCGGCGGCAAGCGGGATAACGGCAAGCAAGCTGGCGTGTTTCATTTGGCCCCTCTGATGTGCGGCGTGCGAAAGCCCAGCCAGATCGCGGCGCACGCAAGCACCGCCACGATCACCGACAGGATCAAGCCCAGCGGCATGCTCGCCCAGGCGTCGCGGGCGTGGATCAAGGCGTTGATAATGCCCAGCACCCAGGTCGCCAACAGCACGACGGTGTACGGAACAATGCCGCGTGCGCGCTGATAGGCCCGGAAAAGATCCACGATGGCGAACAGCAGCGCGATGCCGCCGAACACCAGGCCGCCGATCAGCAGCCACGACGCGAAATTATTCCACTGGATGTGAAAAGATTGCGCATAGGCCGCATCAGCCAGCGCAGCGCCTAGAAACCACGGGAACATGCCCGCCAGGAAGACTGCCGGCACGGGGTGCACGGTCAGGGCATATCTGTTTTCGATAAATTGGGTCACGTCTGATCGCCTCTTGAAGTAGCGGACTCGCGCGCGGAAACATCGACGGCGGCAGCAATTGCCGTTCCTGGCCCTACAACAAAAAGCCCAGCGTGGGGCTGGGCTTGTTCAGAAATGGGTGGTGCGCCGCGCGTCGTAGCGGCCCCGGGGCGGTCAATTGCTGTTGACCCAGTCCTGCGTGTCCTGGATGAACCAGGGCAGACTCAACCTTTCGCCTTCACCGGACTGTATGGTCAGGCGCTGGCCCGACGAACCCGGGTTGCCATTCGCGGCCTTCGTCGTGGAAGACGGCCGGCTGCGATAATCCATATCGCTTTGCCGCGCAGGCTGACTCGTACAAGCGGCCATTGCCGCGACACAAAACGCGGCAATGGCGGGCCGTGCTGCTAAACGAAGAATCTTCATGATGATCGGTTTCCTGCTGGCGGCACAGGTGACGTGCCGGGCAATCGGGCCTTAAAGTGTAAGAGCGTGGCGTGGGAAAGCGCGGCGTATGAAAGCGCGCTAACCGCTACCTTACTCGCAATGCCCGCCTGCGTCAGCGGACAGCGGTCGCCGACGGCGCCCCGCAAGCCGCAATCGCAAACGGCAATCGCGAGCCGCAATCGCAAACCGCAATCATCCGGCGATAATGCCCCATCCATTCAATCGCCCCGCCCTGATGATCATGCAGCCCGTCGTTTTCCAAGGCCTACTCTTGCGTGAATTCCACGATACCGACGCCCGCGATTTCGCGGAAGCCGCGCGGGAATCCGTCGATACGGTCGGCCGCTGGATGCCGTGGTGCACGGCTTCGTTTTCCAAGCAAAACGCCCTGGACTGGTTTGCGATGTGCCGTGGCAGCCGTGACGCGCACACGGGATATGAGTTCGGCGTGTTCTCTGAAGACACTGGTCAGTTGCTGGGCGGCGTGGGGCTGAACGCGATCAATCAGCAAAACCTGTTCTGCAATCTGGGCTACTGGGTTCGGCAGTCCGCCCAACGGCAAGGCGTTGCGCATCGCACGGTGCTGGCGATGCTGCCCTACGCCTTTGACACCCTGGGCATGCACCGTGTCGAGATCGTGATTGCAGAGGGCAACGCGGCAAGCGAGGCGGTGGCGCGCAAGGTGGGCGCGCAGTACGAATGCACCGCGCGCAATCGGCTGCAACTGCATGGGGGGCCGGTGCCCGCGTCCATTTACTCGGTTATCCCGTAGCAAACGCGCGGCAATCAGGGGCGGCGGGCCGCATGCGCCTCAAGCAGATGCGCCTGGAAAGCCGCCACGCTGCGGTTGCGCGGTTCGGTACGGCTGACCAGGCCCAGCGGCGGCAAGGTGTCGGCAAGCGTGCAGTCCAGCCGCGCCAGCGCGCCGGAATCCAGGCCTTCGCGCACGAAGCTCAAGGGGCCCATCATCAGTGCCTGGCTGGCGCGCAGGTAATGCACCATGGTGGCAAATGAACGCGTGCTGAGCGGTTGCAGGGGCGGCAGTTCCCCGCATTCGGCAAACAGCGCCTCGAACGCGCGGTAGGTCTGGCTATCCAGCGGCGGGCTGGCCCACGGGTAGGCCAGCAGGTCGGCGGGTTGCAGATTGCGGCGGCCCAGCAGCGGGTGCCCGGGGCCCGAGGCCACCACGCAGATGTCGGCCAGCAACGCCTGGAACTGGGAATCGGGCGCCAGCTGCGCGGGTTCACGCGCGACCAGAAAGTCCAGTTCGCCATCTGCATAACGACCCAGCAATACCGGCAGCGCGTCTTCGAACAATTCCAGACGAACCTGCGGCTGCCTGGCAAAGAATTCGGGCAGCGCGGGGTTGATGACGCCGCTGACGCCGGCAGTGATTGCGCCCACGCGCACGGTCCCTTCAAAGCCCGCGCCCGCCGCCGCCAAGGACTCTGCGCAACCGGTCAGGCTGTTCATCACATTGCGCAGCAAAGGCAGCAAGTCCCGGCAGGCAAAGGTGGGCCGCATGCCGCGCGCGTGCCGCTCGAACAGGCGCGCTTCCAGCACGCGCTCTACTTCCAGCACCATCTTCGTGGCGGCCGATTGGGTCAGGCCGATCTGCGCGGCAGCGTGCTGCACGCTGCCCAATTCAGCCACCAACACGATCAGCTGCAAATGCCGCAGCCGGGTGCGCGCGATCAGGCGATTAAACAGCGTGGCCGCGGAGGACGGGCTGCCGAGGGTGGCGGTGGCGGTAGCGGTGGCGGTGGCGGTGGCGGTGGCGGTAGCGGTACGCATGGGTTTAGCTATTCCTAAACGGCATATCTTTCATTGATATTTCACTTTTCAAGTATAGCTATTCAAGGCGCAATAGCGGCCTGACACCAACAAAACAAGGGGTTCGAAATGCTGCACTTTTTCCGTCGCGCGCGGGTTCGCGCCGCGCTGTCCGCCGCCTTGGTCGCGGCAGCCACGTTTGCCCCCGCGCAAGCGCAAACCTGGCCCGACAAGCCGCTCACCATCGTCATCCCCTTCCCCGCCGGCGGGTCGATTGACGCCGTGATGCGGGCGATTTCCCCGCAACTGAGCGAACGCCTGGGCCAGACCGTGGTCATTGAGAACGTGGGCGGCGCCAGCGGCGCGATTGGCGCCGGCCGCGTCGCGCAGGCCAAGCCCGACGGCACGACGCTGCTGGCCGGCAGCATCAACGACGTGGTCTTGCAGCCGCTGGTCAATCGCAACCTGCGGTATGGCACCGACAATTTCGACCCGGTTTCGCTGGTGTTTACGTCGCCGCTGATCCTGGTGGCCCGCAAGGATCTTCCCCAATCAAATATCGACCAGGTCGTGCAGGCGCTGCGTGCCGCGCCGGAAAGCCTTAGCTACGGCAGCCCGGGCCAGGGCACGTTCCAGCAGGTGGTGGTTGAAGACCTGCAACGCCGCACCGACACCAAGATGCTGCATGTGCCGTACAAGGGCGCGTCGCCGCTGATCAATGACCTGCTGGGCGGCCAGATCGACCTGGCCGTCATGGCGCCGCCCACCGCGCTGCCGCATCTGCAACAAGGCCGCATCAAATCGCTGGGCGTGATCAGCCGCCAGCGGCTGGCGGCCTACCCCGACCTGGCCACCATCAACGAAAGCCAGACGGTCAAGGGCATGGAGATGGTCGGCTGGGTGGGCGTGCTGGCCCCCAGGGGCGTGCCGCCCGAGCGCCTGCAACGCGTGCGCGACGCGCTTGCCGCCGTGATGGACAAGCCCGAGGTGCGAGAACGCGTACTGGCCATGGGCATGGAATCGGCAACCGCCTACGACAAAGCCAGCTTCGATGCCCGCATCCGTGACGACGTCACCGCGTTGCGCGCCCTGAACCTTCCGACGCAGCCTTGAGGAACCGCATGACCACGCACCAAGACCCTGGCGCCGGCCACCGCAACACCGGCATTGCCGACAGCGCCGACACCGCCGACACCGCCGACACCGCCAAGATACTTGCAACCATTACCGCCAACCCGGCGTTTCGCGCCATCCGCCGCGATGTGCACGCGCATCCGGAAATCGGCTTTGAAGAACACCGCACCGCATCGCTTGTCGCCCGCGAACTGGCCGCCTGGGGCTGGCAGGTTTCGACGGGCATCGGCGGCACCGGCGTGGTCGGCACGCTGACGCGCGGCACGGGCGCGCGCCGCATCGGCCTGCGCGCCGACATGGACGCCCTGGCAATGCCCGAAGCCAACACCTTCGCGCACAAGTCGCAACACGACAACCGCATGCACGCCTGCGGTCACGACGGCCATACCGCCATCCTGCTGGCCACGGCCTGGTACCTGGCGCGGCACGCGCAGTTCGACGGCACCATCCACTGCATCTTCCAGCCCGCCGAAGAAGGCGGCCAGGCCGGCGCGCGCGCCATGATCGAAGACGGCCTGTTCGAACGTTTTCCCTGCGATGCCGTATTCGCGCTGCACAACTGGCCCGACCTGCCCGTGGGCAGCTTCGGCGTGCGCGCCGGGCCTTTCATGGGGTCCAGCAACCGCTTTCGCATCGACATCACCGGCAAGGGCGCGCACGCCTCGCAGCCGGAACTGGGCGTCGACCCGTTAGTCTGCGCCGGCCACATCCTGTTGGCGCTGCAAACCGTGATCTCGCGCAACCGCGCACCCGACGAACCGGCGGTGCTATCCGTCACGCAGATCCACGGCGGCGACGCGGTCAACGTCATCCCACAAGCGGCGTGGCTGGGCGGCACGGTGCGCACGCACCGCGACGACACGCTGGACATGATCCAGCGGCGCATCGAAGAAATCACCGGCGGCGCCGCCACCACGTTCGGCTGCACGGCCACGCTGACGTTCGAACGCTGCTATCCCTCGCTGGTGAACGACCCCGAACAGACGCGCTTTGCGGTCGAGGTCATGCGCGAAGTCGCGGGCGATGACTGCGTGTCGGATGACCTTGCGCGGCTGATGGGGTCCGAGGATTTCTCTTTCATGTTGAACGAGCGGCCGGGCTGCTACGTGCTGCTGGGCAACGGCGCGGGTGCGCATCGGGACGCAGGGCATGGGCCCGGGCCTTGCCGCTTGCACAACCCGTCGTATGACTTCAACGATGAAGCGATCCCGCTGGGGGCCGCGTATTTCGTGCGCCTGGCGCAGCGGTTCCTGGCGCGGAACACGGGCTAGAAGCCGGCCGGGGGCTTGGGCACGTTACGCGTGCCCCGCTCTCTTGTCATTCCCGGCGGGCAAGGTGAAAATCGCCCCAGGGCGCGCGGCGCAGCCAGCGCGAGGACAGGCGATCCGGCCGCCGGGGGAACTGCGTGTGAAAGATGCTGGTCAGTACGCAACGCACAATGCTACGTATCTCGACGGCTATCCGCCCTCGGACTGGTTGTACCAATGCGCGATGGCCCTGCTCAAGCGCCCCGTCAATGACGCCATCGCGGATCTGCTGGCCTTCATGGGCGAGACCTCGGACGCAGACCGCGCCTGGATGATCGAATACCGCCCCGACCTGCTACGCCTGCGCAACACGCACGAATGGTGCCGCGGCCAGACGCAGCCCTTCGTTGAGCAATTGCAGGATGTGCCGACGACCCTGATCGCCTGGTTGCACCGGTTCATGGTGAAAGGCTTGGCCGTGGCCATTCATGACATCAACGACCTGCCGCGTACCGCGCGGCCGATCCAGATGGAATTCCAGCGTCAGGGTAATAAAAGCGTGCTCAGCGTGCCGGTCTTTCATGACGGAAAGCTCTACGGCATCATCGGTTTCGACACCACCGTGCAGCACAGGACGTGGTCCCCGCAAGAAGTTCGGGCCGTATATCAATGCGCCAACCTGATCGGGCAAGCCAAGTACGCCAACCGCCGCGATGACCGGCGCGCCCTCTACGACGGCACGACCGCCGTCATCTATCTGACCATGCGCGGCGTGGTCCGAGGCGTACAGCCCGACGCCATCGTGGGCGTGCGCTCGGCCGGCAATTACAGCGAGATCTGGCTGGACGACGGCTCGATGGTGCTGGATTCCCGCGCGCTGGGCATGTGGTGCACCCTGCTGCCGGACAAGACCTTCTTTCGTGTGCACCGCACCGCCATTGCCAACGCGCTACATGTCATGGACGTGGACCGCAGAAGCGTCGACAAGTGGCTGATCCGCATGCGGTCGGTAGACAGCCACTGGCCGGTATCCCGGTCGTACCGCAAGCTGCTGCGCGAGCGCATGGGGATCTGAAAGCCCGCCCCTGCCGTGCACCGGCGGATGTCGTTCGTCATGCCGGCATGTTGTTTCGTCCTGACACAGAAGACCGTTCGCCAAGTTCTTGGGATTATCTCGGCATGCGGAGGAACCCCCGTTCCCCGCCGCTTTTTCTACAGGATCGGCATGCTGGCGTCCCGCTTTGTTTCGCGCTTCACCTCCCTGGCGTTTTCCGTCGCGTGCGCGCTGGGCACCGCCCCAGCCAACGCCGCCGACCCCGCGCTACAGGACGCCGTGTCGATGGCCGGCATGCAGCTCTATCTGAATTCGGGCGCCCCCGCCGTCATCATCGCGGTGGTACGCGGCGACGATGTCGTGATCCAGGGCTATGGCGAGACGGCGCCGGGCAACGGGGTCGAACCCGACGAACATTCCGTCTTCCGGATCGCGTCCGTCTCGAAGGTTTTCGCCACCGATGTGCTGGCGTCCTTGGCCGCCAAGGGCAAACTCAAACTGACGGACCCGCTGGCCAAGTACGCACCGGACGGCACCCACCTTCAATCCCACGGCCGTCCGATCACCCTGTTGGATCTGGCCACGCATTCTGGCGGGCTGCCGCGCGAATTGCCCAACCCGGACGCCAAGCCGTCAGACAACCCCTACGCCGCGTTTGACCGCGCCTATTACTGGAAATGGATGAGCGCCAACAAGCCGGCCTATGTACCCGGCACCACCACGCTGTATTCCAACCTGGGTTTCGGCTTGCTGGGCGACGCGTTGGCCAAGGCGGCGGGCACGGACTATTCAACGGTGCTGGCCAACGAAGTGACCCGACCGGCGGGCTTGGTGGATACCACCAACGTGCTTAACGATGCGCAAAAGAAGCGGTTGATGACGGGGTTGGACCCGTTCGGCAAGCCTGACGCGAACGCAACGGTGCCCGACGTGATGTATGCCAGCGCGGGCATTTATTCGTCGGCCAGCGATATGGCGCGATGGATGCGCTGGCACCTGGACGGCGCCAGGCAGGCCAAAGAAGCGTTCGCGCTGGACCACCTGATGTGGCTGCCGTATGACGGGCTGAAGTCAGTGGTGGGCACCGAAGTGACCGACGCCGACGGCATGGGCTTGGGCTGGGTGGCGACGTTGCCGCGCAATGGAGCGCCGTTGCTGCTGGGCAAAAGCGGCGGGCTGGGGGGCTTCATGAGCTATGCGGTGCTGTCGCCGAACCGGGATCTGGGCATTTTCGTGGTGGCCAGCCGCGTCAACTTCGCCATGTTCGAGAACATCCATTCGCAAGTACGCACATTGGCGGCCGAGTTGGCGCGGTGATCGGGTTGAAGTCGGTGCAGCCCGCCGTGCCGCCGATCCACGCCGCGGTGTGCGGGTTGTCTGGGTTATTCGGGATGCTTGCCATGCTGGTCGCGCACACGGCGTCGGCGCAAGATGCCAGAGACATCTTCAAGACCGAGATTTTCTTGACGCCCTATAGCGAATTGGGCGATGGCGACAGTCAGTACCCGCAACTGAACGGCCGCTTTCTACTGATGACCGGCTACACCGGCTTTTTCGGCATCAAGGACGACAGCGGCCAGATCCCGCGATCCCATTGGAGCAGCGTGCAGCCCACCGCCGAGGCTGCCCTGGTCTTGCAACTGACGCGCGAATTTTCCATCCGAACCAAGGCCACGTTCAACTCGGCCGACAACGAAACAAAGGACAACGCGTTTTCCGACCTGGGCGTCGATATGGACAACCTGTTCGCCGCCTATACGGCCGATCACTATGCGCTGTATGCCGGCAAGATGGACCTGGGCTTCGGGGATGCCTGGCATGTCATCGACGGCGTGTACACCGGCTTTAACGACAACTCGGAGTTTCGCGGATCGATCGGCTTGGGCGGACGCTACACGTTGGACACGCCTGGCCAAGGCGCGCATTCCGTGGCGGCGGTGCTGTTCAAGCGTGACGACACGGCGCTGAACCGCCGCCTGAGCCTGGACGATGGCTTCATCCGCACGGACGCACCGCCCGCCTTCAGCGACCAGATGAAGTCCTTCATCGTGTCCTATGACTTCCGCGACCTGCCGGGTTTGGAGCGCCTGTCGGGCGGCGTGGATGCGGGCAGGCTGTACATGGACCCGTCCCAGGGAAAAAGCGCCAACACCGTGTCGGCCCGCCTGCGCTATGACACGCCGCTGGGCAACGCGTGGAGCCTGGGCTGGTTCAACGAGGCCACCTATGCCACCGCCTTTCGAGGCGCGCCGGTGGCAAACGGCAACGGCGTGACGTCGGTGTCGCTGTCGCGCGACCGCTGGCAACTGACCGCCACAGCCGCCGTGCGCGGGCTATCGGGCAGCGAACAAAAACTAGCGCGCTACGGGCTCAAGGACGACGTCGATTGGGCGCTATCGGGCGCCCTGACCTACGTGACGCCCTTGGGCTTCATTGTGCAGGCGGGGTTGACGCACCAGCGCGACCAGGCCATTCGTATCAACCAAGGCGTTTTTCGCATCGCTTACCAGGCGGGATTCTGAGGGCACCATGACAAGCAAAACACTATTTCCGGCCTGGGCATGCGCCTTGGCGCTTGGCGGTTCCGGGGCGTGGGCGCAGCCCGTACCGATCGACAGCGCGGCCAGCCCGCCGGCGGACGTCGTGGCCATTCCCTCAGGCAGCGTGCAACACGCCGTCCAGGCGCTTCCGGGCATCGTGCAAGACATCATGACGCGCAGCGGGGTGCCGGGCATGGCCGTGGCCGTGGTGGTGGACGGCAAGACGGTGCTGGTACGCGGCTGGGGCACGCGCGAGGTCGGCAAGAACGCGCCCGTGGACGCAAGCACGGTGTTCCAGATCGCATCCATCTCCAAGTCACTGTCGGCAACGGTGGCCGCGATCGAGGTGTCCCAGGGCACCGTGGCGTGGGCCGACCCCGTGGCCCGATACCTGCCGGACTTCCGCCTGCAAGACGCCTATGTGTCCCGGCACGCCACCATCGGCGACTTCTTTGCGCACCGGTCGGGGCTGCCGGGCACTGCGGGTGACGACCTGGAAGACCTGGGGTACAAGCAGGCCGACGTCATCACGCGCTTGCGGCAATTGCCACTGGATCCCTTTCGCACGTCCTATCACTACGCCAACTTCAGCACGACTATCGGCGCCAACGCCGTGGCCAGGGCAGCGGGCCGCCCGTGGGACAAGCTGGCTGACGAACGGCTGTTCAAGCCCTTGGGCATGCAGGCCACCAGTTATCGCTTCGACGACTTCATGGCGCACGCCAATCACGCGGTTCTGCATGGCTACCAACAGGGCAAGTTCGTGCCGCTGGGCCAGCGCAATGCGGACCAGCAGGCGCCCGCCGGCGGCGCGTCGTCCACCGTCATGGACATGGCCGAGTGGCTGAAGCTGCTGCTGGCCGACGGCCAATATCAGGGCAAGAGGCTTATCGCCCCCGGCGCGCTGCTGCCCGCCCTGACCGCCCAGGCGTTTTCCGCGCGTGCCCACGATCTGAATTCGCGTTCAGGCTTCTATGGCTATGGCTTCAACGTCAACACCGAACTGGGCGGCCGGCCGTCGATGGGGCATTCGGGTGCCTTCCTGATGGGCACGGGCACGACCTTCAAGATCGTGCCGTCGGCGGGCATCGGCATTGTGGTGCTGACCAATGGCGCGCCCATCGGCGCGGCCGAATCCGTAGCGGCGGCGTTTACCGATACGGCGCTTTACGGCAAGCCGACACGGGACTGGTACGCGGCCTATCACGGGGCGATGAAGGGCTTTTTTGAACCGCAGGCGGACCTTTCCGGCAAGGTTGAACCGGCCAAGCCGACACCCGCACAAGCCGTGGCCGCCTACGCCGGCGGCTTTGACAATCCGTACTACGGCGCGGCGCGGATCGAACAGGCCGACGATGGCCTGACGCTGGTTCTAGGCCCGCGCGCAATGCGCTTTCCGCTCACGCACTGGGATGGCGACACTTATGCTTTTTCGCCCGTGGGCGAAGCGGAACTGGTCGCTTCGCGGGCGTCGCTGGTGTTCCAGATGGACCAGGGCCGTGCCGCCGGCTTCGCCATCAAGTTCTATGACGATGCCGGATTGGGCCGCTGGACCCGTCAATAGCGCGCGGGCTGGGTGCCTGGGCTGGCATCAATGCCGCGCATCCGCCCATCAGCGCGGTTCCGGCGCGATGGCATCCAGCGCCCGGATGTCATCGTCGCTCAGGCGCAACGCGGCGGCATCGACGTTTTCGCGCAGGTGCTTCACCGACGACGTACCCGGAATCAACAAGATGTTGGGCGAACGCTGTAGCAACCAGGCCAGCGCCACCTGCATCGGCGTGGCTTGCACCTTGTTCGCCACGTCCGACAACACCGCCGACTGTAGCGGCGAGAAACCACCCAGCGGGAAGAACGGCACGTAGGCAATGCCGTCGCGGGCCAGTGCATCGATCAGCGCGCCGTCGCCGCGATGGGCCAGGTTGTATTGGTTCTGCACGCAAACGATGTCGGCAATGCCGCGCGCCTGCTCCACTTGCCGCGCGGTGGCGTTGCTAAGGCCGATGTGACGCACCAGTCCCTTGCGTTGCAGTTCGGCCATCGTGGTCATGGATGCTTCGATGTCCCCTTCCGCCGGGCCCGCCACGTCGAACATCAAGCGCAGGTTAACGACGTCCATCACGTCCCGCCCCAGATTGCGCAGGTTGTCGTGCACGGCCGATTCCAGTTCAGCGGCAGAGAAGGCGGGAATCCAGGACGCATCGGCGCCGCGTCGCGCCCCCACTTTCGTCACGATGACCAGGTCGTCGCGATACGGATGCAGTGCTTCGCGGATCAGTTGATTCGTGATATGCGGCCCGTAGAAATCGCTGGTATCCAGGTGGTTGATGCCAAGTTCCACGGTTTCCTTCAGGACGGCAATGGCTTGTTGTTTGTCCTTGGGCGGACCGTACACGTGTGGGCCGGCCAGTTGCATGGCGCCGTAGCCAAGGCGGTTGACGTTGAATTCGGCCAGGCGATAGGTGCCGGCTTGTTGGGCTTGGGTCATGGGGGTATTCCTTGAACGGGGGGTGAATGCAGCCAGTCTAGGCCTGGATTGGCCGTGCGACAATCGGGCACAATCGCACAGCTTGTGCGGAAATCCGAACAATCGAGAAACGCCGTGGTCGACCTTCAAGACATCAGCGCCTTTGTTGCCGTTGCCACGCATGGCGGCTTTCGTGGCGCCGCGCGCATGACCGGGGCCAGCGCATCGCAATTGAGCGAGGCGGTGCGCCGGCTGGAAACGCGGCTGGGTCTGCGGCTGCTTAACCGAACGACGCGCAGCGTGGCGCTGACGGTTGCCGGACAGCGCTTGCTGGAACAGCTGACGCCCGCGCTCAACGCGGTGGAATCGGCGCTGGACGTGGCCAACCACTTTCGTGATCGGCCGGCGGGCAGGCTGCGGCTGAATGTGCCGCTGGCGGCATCCAAGCTGGTGCTGCCGCGCATCGTGCCGCCATTCTTGGCCGCCTACCCGGAGATCTGCCTTGAGGTCGTTGTCGAGGACCGCTTTGTGGACCTGCTGCAATCGGATTGCGATGCGGGTATTCGCTACGAAGAAAGCATGGACCAGGACATGGTGGCCATTCCGATCGGCCCCAAGCGCCAGCGCATGGCCGTCGCGGCGTCGCCCGCGTATCTGGCCAACCATGGGCGCCCGCGTCGCCCTGAAGATCTGCGCAAGCACATCTGCCTGCGCGGGCGTTTTTCCAGTGGCGCCATGCCCTCGTGGGACTTCGAGCAACAGGGCAAAACCGTCACGGTGGACGTGACCGGCCCCTTGATCGTGGGCCTGGGCGCGGCGGCGGACCTTGCCGTGGATGCGGCCGTTGCGGGCACCGGCGTGGTTTACCTTTTTGAGGAATGGCTGCAACCCTACATCGATCGTGGCGAGCTCGCGCCCGTGCTGGAACGCTGGTGGCCCAGCTTCAACGGCCCGTCGCTCTACTTCCCGGGGCGCCGCTATCTACCGGCGCCGTTGCGCGCTTTCGTCGACTTCGTCCAAACCGTGCGTTGGTAGCGGAAACCTGCAATGAGCACCCCTCACGAACTTGGATAGGGAGCCGCGCCCCCGGACGCGTCGTCGGTACTGTGGCGCGGTTTTGCGGCGGTACCGACCGGCCCGACCATTAACAGCGGCATGCCCGCTGCCACGGTAAAAGGCGGCGGCAACACCGCCATCACGCCAGCGGCGAACCGATAGGCCTGGTACGGCAGCAGGCCCTGGATCGTGCCCAAGTCATGCGCCGCGTCAGCCCGCGCTTGCAAGGCGGTTTGCTCGTCGCGCAGCTTGCGATTGGCCGCGACGGAACGCGCATCCAGCCGGGCTTGCTGATCGTGGTAGGCCTGGATGGCGTTTTTAAGGCAATGGGCAGTGTATTGATCCCGCATCGCGTCGACGGACGCGGTGGGCCGAGCGGCATCAACGCTGGCGGGTCGATGGGCGGCGCGCGCGAGGGGCGCCCCAGCCGCCATCGCAGCCGATCCCTGCACGGCTTGAATCCGCGCGTAGGGCGACAGAGGCGGTTGCGTCGGAGGCGCGGCACGCGTTTGCGCCCGCAGGCGTTCGCTGCGGTAAGGGTCCACAATGTCGCGGTTTTGAACGTATGGACGCTGAGTATCGGCAATACGGACCTGGCCGGTCGGATCAATAGCACGGGCAATCATGGCAGCCTCCTTGGGGATGCGTGGGCGACGGGTCGTGCCCGGCAATGTCGTCTTAGGTTGCAGCGCTACGGTCGCCCGGCGGCTTTGGCGGGCATGCGGCGTTGGGCTGCCATCCACAGCAACTGCGCCGCCGAGCCCACCACGAAAATCGCCAACCACACCCCCAACGCGCCGCGCACCAGGGGCGATTGCGGGCCTTCGGCAAGCGGATGCGAAACGGGCAGGCGCGTCAGCGTTTCGGCGATTCCGGGCACCCACATCAAGAAAAAGCTGAACGAAAACCCCAGTTGCGACAGATAGGGACGCGACCGCGCCAGCCAGGACAATCGCGGCGCCAGCAACGCCCCCGACACGGCCAGCAACGCCAGGATTCCCAACGCGTGCCCGGCGTTGAAGCCACCAGAGCTGGACAGCCCGAACGACGTCAGCACCGCCAATACCAGCCCGCCCAGATAAAGCTTGCCCGTGCGCGTTGCGGGGTCGATGCCTTGATACCGCGCAAAGCTGTACAGGCCTCCAACGGCGGGGACAAGGCTGATGAGGGTGTGGGCGGCGCCCAAGGTGGAAATAGGATGTGGCATGGCAAGAACTCCAGACAGGAAACAAACCGACTAGTTGGTCGGCAATCAGTGCAAAAAAAAGCGGGATAAAGCGGCACTGCGAATGCGGGGGTTGACGGTCAACGGCGCGCACCCCGAGGTGCGCTTATCCCACCGTCAGGCCGCCGCGCTCAACTGCTTGATGGCCGCGCGTGCAATCGATTCGAATACCTTGGGGTCGCCGAAGGCACGCGCCGTCAACATCGCGCCATGCACCATCGACATGAAAGCCTGCGCTTCGGCCTCGACCTTGTCGCGCAAGTGGAACTGGCCCTTTGCCGCCCCACTGGCCAGCACCGAGCCGATCCAGGCTGCCAGCTCGGCAAAATAGGCGCGGACTTCAGCGGCGACGGCGCTGGGAATCAAGGGCGCCTCGGCGGCCAACATGGCGCATATGCACATGGGCATCGTGCCCTCGCGGATGCACTTGGCCCAGTATTCCGTGTAGGCCGTCAAGCGCGCTTGCGGGTCTTCAACATGCTGGTCAAGCTTGGCCAGCCCCTGGCGCGCCTGTTCGCGATGCACCATCACCACGCTCAGGACCAAGTGTTCCTTGGTGGGGAAATGATGGTGGATGCTGGGTTTGCCGATGTGGACGCGTGCGGACACATCGGCATAGCTGAAGCCGTGATAGCCGCCGGCGGCCAGCAGCAGTCGCGTCTGCTCGACGATTTCAAGGGCCTTGGGCGAGAGTTCCAAACTCATGGACTTCCAAATTCGGTTTACGGGTAGGCCGCTACTGGAATACTCACCAGGGGCACGTATGGCTGCCAATCTACTAGTTGGTCGGTTGGGAGTCAACAATTTCGTGCCGATACACTCGTGTCAACAGGCGATCGGGCGCCGCGCGCACCCGCTCTTGCCCGGCGTGCTTCGAACATCCCGCCCCCAGGACCGCACGCGTTCGTTAGGCTACAGTGCCGGGGGGCCGACAAAATTTTGGACGTCGCGCCCAGAAATCCTGGAGAAACACCGCAGTGAACGACACCCGCCTACCCGACCCGGACAGCCCCGAAGACCGCAAGGAACAGGAGCCCAGGCTTTGGCGCGATGACGGCTGGACCGCCCGGGTCATCAAGAATGAAGAAGACGACGGCTGGGCCGTCGAAATGACGATGGACGGCCAATCCGAGCCGGCCTTGGTCGGGCCGTGGACCATGGGCCGCGACAAGAAAAACCCCAAGCCGCTTGACTCGCCCGCCTTCATCACCCTGGTCAAGACCGCCAACGAAGTGCTGCGCCGCCATGAGCAGCAGTTGCATGCCACGTTGCACAAAAGCGTGAAGATCGACGCCGAGGCGGGCCGCCTGACGGTCAAGCTGGACATCGTGCCCGACGAAGACGAGCCTTACGCCGTGCTAAGCGCGTACGATGAATCCGGCGAACAACTGGCCCAGGTCAACGTGCCGCCGACGTACAAACTGACCGTGCAGCGCGCATCCGAATGGGCCAGTGGCGGCTTCGGCAAACAGGGCTGATGGAGCGTTCCCGCAGTCGGCGTATCGGCGATTAGCGGTGCATTTCGGCATCCCCGTTCGGCGTTTCATACCCCATCCGTAAAGGACTTCTGATGCCTAAATTCGTGACGATAGGATATGGCGATCAAGCGGGTTACGACCGCACTCCGGTCGCCTTGCGAGACGCCGCGCACGCACACGACGCGCGATTGCAGAAAGAAGGCGTGCTGATGGGCATAGCGGGCGCGCCGGTGCAGGTGCGCAACACCGGCGCGGCCGGGGTAGAAATCACGAACGGCCCGTACTTGCAGTCGCCCTTGCCCCTGGCGGGCTTTGCCATCATCGAAGCCGCGGACCTGGCCGAGGCCATCGCCATCGTGTCGCAAACACCGTGCGCGGTGGCGCACGGCGTGGTCGAAGTCTGGCCGCTGGAACCGGCCTAGCGCATCACCTGCCACGCTGGGCGGGTTCGCGGCAACGGCTTCTTGCCAGCCGCCACGGACCAGATCAGACCGGGCCGGATTATCTCTACTTCCCCCGACAATTTGCGCATATTACTATCGGCCATCGCCCGGGTTATTGCAGCCGTTCGGGGCATGTCTTTGCGGTCTGGGTAATTCTTAACGGAGCACAGCAACATGGATCATGCCGCAACATGGGTTGCTCGCAATGCGGTGGCTTCTGCCGTGGTGGTGCTGCTGGCCCTGCCCGGCGCGGCTTTTGCCACCGAAGGCGCGCTGGGCCGTCAGGTCACGGGCACCAATGTGCAGCCCAATGCGGGCATCGTGTCACCCGAACCCATCTGGGCCGTCAACCTGTCGCAGCTGTACCTGGACGGCACCATCGGCGGCAGCCGCGAGGTGCCGGTAAGCGGACGCACCTCGTTAGGGTTGGATGCCAAGGTCGCGTTCACGCTGGCCACCGTGCTCAAGACCTGGGACACGGGGCCGGGCCGCTGGAACTTCGCGTCCAGCTTCACGCTGCCGTACGTCTGGACAAAGGTCAATTCCAAGGTGACCGGCGCGGGTGGCAGGTCCATAGGCGAGACCGACACAGCCTCGGGCCTGTTCGACCTGTATTTCACGCCGGTTATCGCGGGCTACCATTTCTCGCAAACCTCGCACATGGCGCTAAGTCTGAACATCTGGGCCCCTACCGGCAAATACAACGCCAAGGACATGGCCAACCCCAGTCTGAACAACTGGACGTTCATTCCCCAGGTGGCCTACACCAAGATCTTTCCGGAATCCGGCTATCAGCTGGATACCGTCGCCGCCGTGCAGTTCTACACCCGCAACAACGCCACGGACTACCAGAACGCGCCCGTCTTCAGCTGGGACGTCATGGGCCGCAAGACCTTCAGCAACGGCATCAGCGCTGGGCTGGTGTTGGGGACCCAGCAACAACTAGGCAACGACACCGGGCCAACGGCCGACCGGCTCAACGGTTTCAAGGGCCACGATTGGGCGCTGGGGCCCATCGTTACGTACGACAGGAAGCTGGCGGACAAGCGATCCCTGTCGCTGAGCCTGCGCTGGGTGCCCACCATCAGCAGCAAAAACAGGCTGGACAGCAATAGCACGGCCATGGCCACCGCGACCTTGGTGTTCTGAAACTTGCTGGCAACGCCGGCGCATGGACCCAGTCGGCCGGGTCCTTGCACGACGGATCCGCAGGAGTATGCTACGCCGCTTCGTCCCTATCAGACTCACCCATCGCTATGCGCGGCAATCCCGACGCCAGACAAGGCGCCATCGCGTTGCACGGATTCTATTTCCTGTATTACGGCTTGCAGGGCGTCAGCATCCCCTTCCTTCCCCTTTGGCTAGCCGGCCGTGGCCTGGACCCGGCAATGATTGGCCTGATCGTCGCCACGTCGTTCCTGCCCAAGATTTTGTCCACGCCGGTGGTCGCGCACGTGGCCGACCAGACGGGCCGCGCGCACGCCTTGATGGCATCCGCGTTGGCGGCGTCGCTGCTGCTGTTCATCAGCTATCCGTTCATGCACGCGCCGGGCTGGCTGCTGGGCGTCACCCTGCTCTTGAACGCGGTGTTTCCGGCGGTGCTGCCGCTGATGGACCGCATGGCCATCGCCAGCGGCCGCGCGCAGGGCAATTCGTACACCATCATGCGGGCGTGCGGATCGCTGGGTTTTGCGACGGTGACGGTGGCAGGTGGATATCTGATCAAGACCTTCGATGCCAACTGGGTGATGTGGCTGTCGATTCTGCTGATCGTGGCGTGCCTGGCTTGTGTCCGGCTGTTGCCGCAGGCGGCGCAGCCTGGGCCCGACGCTAACGTAGCCACGGCGAACGTCGGGGCGGCGCCACGCGCGCGCCTGCCCATGCTGGAAGTCGTGCGCGATCGACCGTTGCTGATGTGTATCGCCGCCGCCTCGCTGGTGCAGGCCAGCAATGGGTTCCTGTATTCCTATTCCACGCTCTACTGGACGGCCAGCGGCCTGTCGACCGCGCTGATCTCGTTGCTGTGGGTGCTTGGCGTCGGCAGCGAAGTGCTGTTCTTCTTCCTGGCGCCCAAGATCCTGGCGCGCACCGGGGCACAGTGGCTGATCCTGGCGTCAGCCGTCATGTCCGCCATCCGCTGGGCGGGCCTGTCCATCACGACGGACCCCACCCTGATCGGCGCCTTGCAACTGTTGCAGTGCTTCACGCTGGCCGGCAACAACGCAGCCATCATGTGGTACATCACGCGACACGTGCCCGCCGCGCGCAAAACGTCGGCCATCGCCCTGTACACGCTGTTGTCCGGCGGGGTATTCATGTTCGCCAGCATCCAATTGGGCGGCGCGCTGTATCGCGGTTATGCGCCCGGCGGCTTCATGGTCATGGCAGCGTGCGCAGCGTGCGCAATTCCGCTTGTCGTGTATGCGGAGCGCTTGCGGCGAAACGTACGGCCGGGCCACATCTGACCCGATCGGGCCAAATTTGGCCCGCAGTAAGCCGTTGATAAGACGAGGATTCTTTGGGATCGGGTCGTATCTGGCTCGCTTTGTTGTGGAAAACTGGGGTTTTTCTGGGCGGCGGCGGATTTTGCCTTAGACGCGGAGCACCATTTTTCGCGTAAGCCGTTGATAAAGCGGGTCTATCTTCTTACCCCCACTCCCGTGGCACGGTTATTGCATTACCCCGGTATTGAACTGGCCCGGCGCATGGCTTCATGAACAATCGCCGGCAGCCGGCGCGGGCGTTTGACGGCAGTGCCGATCGACGCCCGAGTGTTCGCGTTAGGCCAACCAGGGAAGTTGCATCATGGGTTCGCATGCGGGTTCGTTCGCCTATCAGGCGCGGCTGGCGGTATTGGAAACCATGGCGGTGCCGGTCGGTACTTGCCGCGCGTGCGAGCGCAGCGGGATGCCGATTCTGTTGCTGCGCGAGGCGGCATTGCCGCAGGGGCCGTCCCCCTTCGATCCCGAACAAGACCGCGTACGCATCGATATGCAGCCGGGCAACTATCGCGTACTGCGCGAAGGGTTTGTGTATGTGCTGCTGGATCAGGAAATCTGGCACGCGTATCAAGTCACCGCCGACGCGGATGGGTTTCTGACCGATCACGTGTGGGAATACCGTTACGACGGCGAGGATTTCGGCAGCCGGCATGCGGTGCGCACACGTACCCCCAGATTCGTGCCGCTGAATGACTATGTGGACGGCATCGCCAAGGCGCAGGCGCTGCCGCAAGGTGTGCCGGTATTGGCGTTGCCCGATCCGGTGGGCGCGGTGTTGGAATTCAATCAACAACGCCATTTGTTGACTAACGACCGGCTCGCATGGGCGGGCAATGCCGAACGGCAGTATCTACTGTTCACATCGGCGGCGCTGGTGCAGATCAGAGAGTTGGAGAAGACCTGGGCACAGACGCAAGCGGTACAGGAAGTCGAAAAAGAGATCGAATACCGCCGACAACACAATGACCATCCGGTTCTGGGCACGCGTTCCCATTTGCCGCCGGTGGATGTCCCACGCGAAACGGAAATCGCGGCCAGGCGCATCACGGCTGATTATCACCAACGCCTGGAACAACGCTACAGCGAGCCGCGTCGCAAGCAGTTTCAGGACATGCACGATAAGGAATGGCAGCGTCGGCAAGGATTGATAGATACGATGGCGGCCCGCTATGTCGCATGGCTGCAATCTCTGGCTTGGCTGCGCATCGCACGGTACGACTACTCGGCTACCGATCCGCACTCGGCGGCGGCGTACACCAAGATGGTGGCGGCATGCCTGGACGGCGGCCCCAGCGAAGCGCCCCCGGTTGATGGCGGAGATCTTGGCCCCACGCAGCAGCTGTGGAAGGCCTTGCTGGAAAACCCCGACAGCATTCTGTACCAGGCGCTACTAGCCAAGAACGCCCGCCTGCTTGAAGGCCTGCGTCCCACTTTTACGGAAGGCTTCAAGGCCAATGATTCCGGCAAGCTATATGCCGCCATCAAAGACGTGATGGCCTCGCAGGAAGGTGAGATGTATCTACGCAGCACCGTAAGGGACGCGGCGGGCCAACTGCAAGGCGCGATGATCAACGCCGTGTTGACGATGGACGCACGGACGCAAGAGCAGTTTTCGCCCGTGGCCTCCACCGTTCATCAAGCCGCATTGCTGCTGTATGAGCGCACCCAAATGCTCCGCGTGGAGATTGAACTGACGCTTGGGGAATATCAGGAATTGCTTACCCACCAGATGCGCCAGGAATACGACAAGGCCGCGCAGGAAGCCGGCAAGAAGGCTCGGGCGCTGATATTCAGCGGCATGCTGACCCTGCCTGGACCGGCGCAGCACCAGGTATTCAAAGCCACGTTCTGGATTGCGGACACGGCGGAAGGGCTAAAAGAGAAATTGACCGCGGTGTCCGAAGCCGGTGCAAACGCCATGGAAGCCGGCTGGCGCAGCGTGCTGGTAAGCGTGGGCGGACTGGAACCAAAGGCGCAGGCGATAGCCGGGCAATTACGCACCACGACAGCCGATGCAAAGCTCCGAGCACATGGGGCCTTCGTGGGTATGCGCGGAATGGCGAACCTGGATGTGGCGTTGTCCATGGGCGCGTTGTTCTTCCAGCAGGATGCGCTGAAAAGCAGCCTGCAAGAGCTGGAGCTCGCATTGGGTGACCAATACCCGGAAGCCGTCGCGGGCGTTGCGGCAAGCGCGATGGGCGCAATGGGCGTGGCCATTGAGGCGACGGGCATGGGAATACGAAGCGTGGTGCAGGCGATGGAAAAGGCCGCCATCGCCGAAGCACGCGCTACGAACGCGTTGACGCTGGGCAAGGGACTGATTCGGTTTGGTGGGGTGACGAGTGCACTGTCGGGCGTCGTGGAAGGGCTGCAGTTCGGTTCTGCCGCTTTACGAGCGGGGCGATCCGGCGATGTCATCGCCCGCAACCGTTACTTCTTTGCCAGCGGGCTCGCCATACTTTCCGGATGGGTCGCAGCGTACGCAGCACTAGCCGGGGCGTCATCGCTCCTTGGTCCGTTGGGATGGGCGATCGTCTTGGGTCTGCTCGCCTACGCCGCTTCGGAAAATGCGAAAAGAAATAGGTCCACTTCCATCGAACAATGGGCGCGCCGTTGCTATTTTGGCAACCATGACGAGAACCCGGCCGTATGGTGGAACGCTGCGAGAACCGGCGCTTCCGTTCTCGCCTACTCTGATCCACAGGTTGCAATCGACAAAGGCGTGCTGGCCGACGCAGACAAAGATACTGCAATCGGCGCTCTGAACGCGGCTTTGCTGGGAGTAGAAACAAGCTTTGGATTTCATCTCAAGCCCAGACTGTCGACCGCGCTGGTGATCGGTAGCGGAATGCACTGGGGAACGGCGCTTGATTACCGGATCACCCTCCCTGTCTGGTTCGCAGAACGGTCTGGATATGCCATGTTGCTGGGTTTGAAAAGGCACACCCCTGAAGAAGTCGTTATTGCAGAGCAGCACAGGGCTCCGTCACTTGGACAAGTATCCCCCGTCTCCAAGCCACCGGGATACCACGTCGACGAGGCCGCCACTCACCGCCCCACCGCGGCGCTGCCGCTAATTGGCGGGACAATCCTACTAGACCTGGACGACGCAGACATTGAATCCGCGACGCTCAAAATCAGGTACTGGCCCGACACAGCCGATGCCAGCCTCTACGGCGAAATCACAGCCACTGCGCAGCGCTAACGGCAAATAAATGCCAACACACAAACGTTATTTCTTGCCGGAGTCGGTATTGCTAAAACGAAACGGGATTCATGACGTAAATAGGCCCGCTCTTGCCCCCCCGCATCGCGGATGGCTCCATGACCTGAGCGGACCCGATGAAGACTCATCAACACCGATCCGCGCCAATGAAATTCCCGTCATTAATTCTATGAACGGCACTTGCCTGGAGCTAAGCCGCAAGACGCACAAAATGCGGGGGCTGCTGTTGGCCTTGTCCCCACTGGGTATTACGTGGCTGGCCTTCTCTCTATACATCCTGGCGACGTCTGAAATGGGATTTCCGCTGGAAATTGCGGCCACCGCCATCGCGATGTTGTGGTGGACCATGACCATGATTCGGGTCGATATCTCCATCCCCCGCGACGAGCCCATCCGCTTCAATCGCTTGCGCCGCAAGATATACGTCTACCGCTTCCATTACCTCTGGTGGAACCCTTTCGCCCGCTGGTACGTCACCACAAATTCGTATCACTGGGCCGACCTGCGCGCCGAAGTTTGGCGGCAACGTGGCGCCACCGGGCAAGGCGGCCTGATCATTACGTGGGGCGTGTCGATCGCGGTCGTCAAGCCGGGCACTAACCAGGTGATTGACCGGTTTCCCTTAAGCGTTGGCCAGGACGAAGGCAGCTCGTGGGATTATGTCCGCGCCTATATGCAGCACGGACCCGGCGCTTTGCCCGCCGTCGTAACATTCAACGACCCGAACAGAGTGCCGCCGTTGAATCTGGCCCTGCGCTTGGCGCCAATAGTGCAATGGCCGGCCGACATGGATGCGGAATCGCGGACCTGAAAACCGGCCTGCCCCGCCAGCCCTATCCCCCCACACTTCCCCCGCAATGCCGGCACACCCGTGCGTCGCGAAGAATGCGCCCCGAGCAGCGCGGGCAATCGATATGCGTCGGCGCCACCGGTACACGCGCACGGGGTGAACGGTCTGGCAGGGTCAGCAGAAAAGCACCCGCCAACGGCGGGCTGATCAGGACGGCCAGCACCGTCCAGCCGATGCCGCGACGGCCACGGCCGGCCGCCATGACGCCCACCACCACCGCCAGCACGACCCAAAGAAGAATAAGCAGGAACATATCGCGATGTTAAACCGCGCCTAACGAGAGTAATCTGCTGCCAGGGAGACATCCCGATGTGAGTGGTCAGAAGTTCGTCAGGAACCTTGCAGCGCGTTGGCAAACTCGTCTGCAAACCCGTCTGCAACCTAAAAAGGAAGCGCATATGAACAAGATCTCTTCAACATGGCGTAGGACCACGCTGGCGGCGGTAACGCTGGGCGTGGCAAGCGTGCTGTTCGCGGGGTGCACGACGAATGGCCCCAAGGCGACCGCCACTGCCGCCGAAAAACGGCAAGAACTCAATACGGCCGCCACCGCCACACTGACCCAGCTGTACGCGGCGTCCCCGCAGTCCAAGCAGTTGGTACAACGCGCGCGTGGCGTGCTGGTGTTTCCCGCGGTGCTCAGCGCCAGCTTCATCGTGGGTGCGGAACACGGCTCGGGCGTTCTGCGCGTGAATGGCCAGGACACCAACTACTACAGCATCACAGGCGGCTCGATCGGCTTTCAGGCGGGCGCGCAGTCCAAGGCCATGGTGCTGCTTTTCATGACGGATGACGCACTGGCCAAGTTCCGCGCCAGCAGCGGCTGGACGATCGGGGCGGACGCCACCGTTGCCGTGGCCAACATCGGCGCCAACGGGGCAATTGATTCGTACACCGCCCAGCAGCCCATCGTTGGCTTTGTGCTGAACAATGGCGGGCTGATGGCGGGCGTGTCAATCGACGGCAGCAAGATATCGCCGTTGACCCTGTAATCGCATGACTGGCCGCCTGCCGCTGCGGTAAACGGCATGGTGGCCAGGGTCCACTCATCTGCTGACCTGCGATGGCACGGCGCCTGGCCTGGGTGCCCGTCGCCATCGCCTTTCCCTTATCAAGCCGACCAAGCCGATCAAGCCAACATCGGCTCCATGTCCGGATCGCCCTTTTTCATGGCGTGGCGGTACGCGTCCCGCGCGCCGATGCGCTGTAGGTACGCCAGGATGTTTGGATACGGCGACAGGTCGTAGGGATAGAACAGCCGCATCGTGGTCAGCGAAAACACCGCGACGATGTCGGCGGCCGTCAGCACATTGCCCGCCAGGTAGTGCGTTTTGCCCAATTGCTTGTCGATCAGCGCCAGCGCCTGTTGGCGGCGTGCGTCGGCAAACTGCGCCACGGGTTTGTCGGCGGGCACCTCGGCGCGGGCCAGCACCATGTTGCGCATCAGCGCCGGTTGCAGCGAGCCGTTGGCGAAGTGGAACCAGTACAGGTAGTCGGCATAGGCCGGGTCGCTGGGCGGCACGGTAAGTTGGCCGTCGCCATACCGGGCCAGGATGTATTCGACGATAGCCGTGGACTCGGCCAGCACGGTGTCGCCATCGGTGATGATCGGGGCGGTGCCCAGCGGGTGCAAGGCCTTGTATTCGGGCGGCGCCAGGCGCGTGTTGGCGTCCCGGTCGTAGACCTTCAGGTTGTAGGGCATGGCAAGTTCTTCGCACAGCCACACGATACGTTCGGACTGCGATTTACCCAGATGGTGCACGGTCAGCATGAAAGTCCTTTAGAAAGGGTAGCGCCGAAAAGCAACGTTGCCACTCTACGCCGCTTTGCCGGTATCGACAGCGCCAGCGTCCACGCGCCGAGACGCCAACCCACACCAACCCACGCCAGCCCGCGCCCCCCCCCTGCGCCACCGCATACACCTTTCGCGCATCCTGCTAACGGATAGATACACAACCTGCACGATCAGCAATTACCAGATGCAAGCAGCGTGCTAATTTAGGCGCCCGTGGCCGCCCACGTCCGTGGCGACCGTCCTGAGGCCCCTACTTTTCATGAACATGCATAAGACGCCTGCTTGCGATATGAACCCCGCCAAGCGCACTCAACGCCTGTCCCGCATCCTGCCGCTGGCGTTCGGCCTGGCCTTGGCCACGGCATCGCCGATGATCGCGGCGCAAGGCGACGCGGTGCGCGCCCATTCGCCGGCGCAGCAAAACGGTGCGGCGGCCCAGCCCCAGACACGGATCCAGACCCCGGCGCGAGCACCGGCGCCCGCGCAGCAAAACAGCGCGACGGCCCTGGCGCCGGTCACCAAGACGGAAATTCGCAACCAGACCGCCTACGAGCGCCTGCTGAACAACAGCGGCGTCACCGTGCAATGGCTGTGGTCGGCTGATCGCGGCCAGCTCAGCGCCAAGGACGTCAATGACGTCGTGCGCATCGACGGCACGCAGGCCAACTTCGAAGGCACCTTGAAGATCAATGGCGAGATCGTGTCCATCGACAGCGACCGCTTTGTCTTTCGCGGCACCATCCTGATCCTGGACGCCCCCGAGAAAGGCCGCCGCTGCGAGCGCACGGGCGACTATGAATTTCGCGCCACCGGCAAGCGCAAGTACTGGCGCTTGCAGCAGATGGAAAGCTGCGGCCGCCTGACCGATTACGTTGATATCTACTATTGACGCCATGGACGGCATCGACGCCATTGAGGCGTCAGCGCGCCCCGACATTCCGGCGTCTTCCACCCCCTGCACCGCACACCAAAGAGGTTTCGCATGATCGATGAACACGACAAGCAGCATCTGGCGCGTTGCGTGGCGCTGGCGCGGCAGGCGCTGGAATCGGGCGACGAGCCCTTTGGCTCGGTACTGGTGTCCGCCCAAGGCCAGGTGCTGTTTGAAGACCACAACCACGTTGCAGGCGGCGACCACACGCAGCATCCCGAATTCGAGATCGCGCGCTGGGCCGCCAATAATGTGCCGGCGGCGGAACGCGCATCCTGCACTGTCTACACGTCGGGCGAACATTGCCCGATGTGTTCGGCCGCGCATGGCTGGGTGGGGCTGGGCCGCATCGTCTATGCCAGCTCGTCGCAGCAATATCGGCAGTGGATGCAGGAATGGGGCGTGGCGCCGTCGCGCGTGAGGCCCCTGGCGATCCAAGAGGTCATTGACGGCGTCGCGGTCGATGGCCCCGTTGCCGAATTCGCCGAACAGGTCAGGCAGCTGCATCAGGAAAAGCTGCGCCGCCGCGCGTAGTAGCGCGGCACCCGGCGCTGCACAGCGGGCGCAACAACACGCGCGCCCACACCGAAACCGAAGGAATCCCGCATGCCCGCCAACAGCGTTAAATGGATCGTCAGCATCGTCTTGGGACTGCTGATCGGCAAGGTCAGTTATGGCGTCCTGCTGCCCCTTTTGCTGGCCGGCTTGCCCGATCCGAACGCGGCCGACAGCGACACAATGATGTACGTCGGCACTGCGGCCTGGCTGCTGATCACCGTGGTGGCGGCGGTGTTGCTGGCCCGCATTGCCGACCTGCGCCGTCTGATCGGCTGGGGCTTCGTGGTGCTTGGCGTGGCGTTGATGCTGACCATTCCCGCCACGTTGCTGACCATGGACTTCGGCGCGCACCAGGCGGCCACCGCCGGCGCACAAGCGGCCAACGACGCCAACACCGCGCTGTTTTTCTGGGCCCTGATATTTGGGCTGCCCTATGTCGGCGGCGGCCTGGCGCTGACCATCCTGGGCACGATGCTGATCCGCAGAAACCCGCCTCCCGCCGCGCCCACCATTTAACTATCCGGCCAAGGTGCCGTTGTTACGTTGTCAAAGACAGCGGCCCGAAGCGCCATGCCCTCCGCGCGGCCGCGCCGGGTTCGCCATTTCCTGAACCCACTCTGCCGTAGCGAATGACCCCATCCAACGACACGATCGACACCCTGCTTGCGCGCCGCGCGCAACTGCGCGAATGGCTTGACGCCGGCCAGTACGACGAATTGGACGCCCTACTGGAAGCCGCCGCCTTGCGCTGGCTGGACAGCGACGGCGAAAGCCATGGGTATCGGTGGATGTTGGACGTCATCAGCGATCCGCAACGCGCGCCCGCCGACAACCTGGCCCGCGTGCGCGCCTGGCGCGACGCGCGACCGGCGTCGTATCACGCCCATCTGGCCTACGGCAATCAATGGGAAAGCATCGCCGGCGTCATACGCGGCAGCAACACCGCCGACTATGTGAACGATCAGCAGTGGGCCGGCGCAATGATGGCGCGCGACCACGCCGTGGCGGCATTCCTGCACGCCATGGCCTTGCACGAGCGCCCGGTCGTGGCCGTGCAGCGCACCATGCGGGTGTGCGCGTACCTGGGCGAGCCGGACTGGCTGGCCGACCTGCTGGAAAGCAACGCGGCGGCGTCCCACGCGGGCTTGCAGGCAAGCTGGGCGCCCGACGTTTGGGAACAGGCGCTGCGCCTGCTGGAAGAACACAGCGGCATGGGGCTGGCCGAACTGCCGGCCACGCTGCCCCAGGGCCTGCCCCCGCGCGCACCCCAGGACAAGGACGACCCCAAGACCTATTGGCTGCGCACGTCGCTGGCGCTGCGCCCGAACGACCTTAGCGCGCTGATCAGCTACCTGTACTTTCTGTACCCGCGATGGAACGGCAGCCACGCCGATATGCAGGCGTTCATCGACGGCCCGGTCTGCGCCGGCCTGACCGACGCACAGCGCGAAGAGCTGCGGTTTTACAAAGAACTGGATTATCTGGGCTACCCCGCCTTCTACCCGGAAGTCGATGACGACGAACGCAACGCGGCCTTTTGCGACGCCTTCGAACAATGGTTGACGCTGGACGTGTCCGCCGAATTGCAAAGCCGCGCGCTGTGCCACTACGCCAACTTCCAGACGGCACGCGCGCGCCGCGAAGACGACAACGGCGACGTGCACTGGAATGCGGGGTTATTGCAGCACGCGTATGCGCTGTTGACGCGCGCATGCGCCGTGGCGCCCGCCAAAATCGATCTGGCGGACGACGCCTATCCCGGCGTGCTGTTCACCTTGCAGGCCTGCGTGTGGTTTCAGGGCATGCCGGACGCGCAGCGCCTGTTCCCGCTGGTTCTGACGCGTGGCGCGCACTGGGGCGACGACGTGGAAGCCGTCTTGCTGGCGGCGGCAGGCAGCAAGTTCGGCCTGTTTGGCTTGCAGGTGGACGAACTGAACACCCAGGCGCTGCTGGAACGCGGCTTTGCGCTGGACGGCAAGGACCGGGCCTTCAACCTGGCGCAACTGGGCCGCAACCTGTGGGGCGACGTGTCGCCCGAGGCCGCGCTGTTCCTGTGGCAGGAAGGCGCCCGGCGCCAGCGCGCCGACGCTCTGATGTCGCTTAGCGAGCTGTATGCGGGCAAGATCGACCCCGACTACCCGGGCATCGATAAAGCCGCCGCAAGGAATTTCCTGACGCAGGCCGCCGAAGCGGGCGACCGGATCGCGCGCAACAACCTGGCTTACGCCGCCATCGACGAAGGCCGCGACATTGCGGCGCACGAATACCAGACGTACCGCGGCTGGCTGGAAAACAATTGGCGCGTGGCCGATCGGGGCTCGCGCATGGAAGCCATGGCGGCCCGCAACCTTAGCTGGCTGATGCTGATGCACAGCGGTTCGGATGAAGACCAGCGCGCCGCGCTGGACAGCGTGCTGCCCTGGATGTGGAACCAGGACCACGACGGCGACCGCGAAACCGCCGCCCGCAGCTACGCCGTCGCCTTCCTGGAAGGCCGTGGCTGCGAGGCCAACGGCTATCTGGCGCACGTGTGGATCGCGCGTGCGCTGGCCTTGTCGCCCGATGACGAATACCTGCAACGCCTTAGCGCCGAGATCAACGACGACAGCGGCTGGTTTGGGGGATGGCGCTTGCGCCGCCGCCTGGCCCGCGACCGCGCCGGCATGGACGACCGTTCCCGCAAGCTGACGTTTGCCGGCGATGACGGCGATGGTGGCGGCCTCCCCGGCTAGACGACAAACGCGATGGTCTGAGATGGGCGCATCGTCTTGCGTCCAGGTTGCTTGAGGTTGCTTAAGCTCGCTTCAGATCTCTTGGTGTCGCCTGGGATCTGTGGATGTCGCCCCGGACCGCTTCACTCGGCTCAGACCGCCTGCGCACGCGCCACGTCCCACTGCCGCATCAGCTGCGTGATGGCGGCGTCAAACACCGCGTGGCGCACGCCGTCGCGCGCCGCGATCGACACGCCCAACAGAAAGCTGTTGAACACCGTGGCCAGCGCCTTGGCGTCCGTGGCGGGGTCTAGCTCGCCGCTGGCGATGCCGCGTTCCACGCATCGGACAAAGCCCGCGTACGTGCGCTGGCGCGACTGCGTCAACGGCAGCGTTACGGCGGCGTGCTCGGGCGTGGGCGCGCTCATGACGCCCAGCGCCACCATGCAGCCTTTGGGATGGTGGCGTTCGCACTGCATTTTGGTCGAGCGGCGCAGCGCCAGTTCAATGGCCTGGGCCGGAGCCAGCGTGTCATCCCACAGGCTCTCCGTGACGCGCGCGTACGTATCCAGGTAGCGCTGAACCGCCTCTTGGTACAGCGCCTCTTTCGAGCCGAACGCCGCATAGAAGCTGGGCGCGGAAATGCCGCCGCCGATGCCCGCTTTCAGCTGGCTCAGCGACGTTGATTCATAGCCCTGTTCCCAAAATAAATGCAGCGCCTGATCCACCGCCTGCTCGCGGTCGAACGCGCGTGGCCTGCCCATTTGCGCCATGCCGGTGCCTCCATTGATAGCGACGTGCGTAGAACGCCACTTGAAATACGCCACTTGAAATACGCCACTTGTAATACGCCACTCGAAATACGCGACCTGAAATACGCCACTCGAAATACGCGACATCAATACTAATCGATACAAAAGTCGTTGACAACGCGAAAGCGGTGCCTCTACATTTATATCAATCGGTACATATATATCGATCGCTTCCGCTGCGCCGTTGACCCGACGCCCCCCTCCCGAACAACGACCGCCGGGCCTGCCTGCCCGGCCAAGAAAAGGACTTTCGTGTGACCTCCCCGACCCTAACGCCCGCGCCGACCGCGCCCGACCGCCTGCCCGTCGCGGGGCTGCTGGCCCTGGCCATGACCGGCTTTATCTGCATCGTCACCGAAACCCTGCCCGCCGGGCTGCTGCCCCAGATCAGCGCCGGGCTGGGCGTAAGCCAGGCATGGGCCGGACAGATGGTGACCGCCTACGCATTGGGATCACTGCTGGCCGCCATCCCGCTGACGATCGCCACGCGCGGCTGGCGCCGCCGCACCGTGCTGCTGATGACCATCATCGGCTTCCTGGCCTTCAACTCCGCCACCGCGCTGTCCACCGACTATTGGCTGACGCTAATCGCGCGGTTCTTCGCCGGCGTGGCGGCCGGGCTGGCATGGAGCCTGATCGCGGGCTACGCGCGCCGCATGGTGGCCCCGTGGCAACAGGGGCGCGCATTGGCATTGGCGATGGTCGGCACGCCGATCGCGCTGTCTCTCGGGGTGCCGCTGGGCACCTTGCTAGGGTCCACGGTGGGGTGGCGGATGGCGTTCTGGATCATGTCCGCGCTGACCCTGGTGCTTATTGCCTGGGTGCTGGCCAAGGTGCCCGACTACCCCGGCCAGGCGTCCCACGAACGGATGCCGCTGCGCCGCGTGTTCCTGACGCCGGGCGTGCGGCCGGTGCTGGCCGTGGTGATCGCGTGGATGCTGGCGCACAACATTCTCTATACCTACATCGCGCCATTTGTCGCGGCCGCCGGGCTGGGCAAGCGCGTGGACCTGGTGTTGCTGGTGTTCGGCACGGCGGCGCTGGCCGGCATCTGGCTCACCGGCAAACTGGTGGACCGCCATTTGCGCGCCACCGTGTTGGCCAGCCTGGCCGCGTTCGGCGTGACCGCGCTGGTGTTTGGCGTGGCGCCTGCCACCCCGGCCATTGTTTACCTGGGCGTTGCGGTGTGGGGCGTAAGCTTCGGCGGCGCCGCCACCCTGTTGCAAACGGCGCTGGCCGATGCGGCGGGCAACGGCGCGGATGTGGCCCTGTCCATGAACGTGGTGGCCTGGAACGGGGCAATTGCCTCGGCCGGCGTCGTGGGCGGCTTGCTGCTTGGCGCCTGGGGTGTTGCCGCGTTCCCGTGGGCGCTGGTGGCCTTGATCGGCATCGCTTTCTTGATTGCGCGGGGCGCGCACGCCCATGCGTTCCGGCCCGGATTGCGGACGTCGGGCGCGTTGGTGGCGGGGCACTAGCCGCGCCATGCCGATTGCAGTTTGATACGTTTGATCTCCCGGCGGGCGGGCCCACGTCGGGGCGTACCAGTACAATTCCCGCCACTTCTTGCTTTTCGTCCGCTCTCCGGCCGCCCTCTCCCCATGTCCAACCTTATCGTCCACGGCGGCACGCCCCTGCGCGGCCGCGTCATTCCTTCGGCCAACAAGAACGCGGTGCTGCCGATTCTGTGCGCCACGCTGTTGACCGACCAGCCCTTGACGCTGCATGGCGTGCCGGACATTACCGATGTGCGCAAGATCCTGGACATCTTTCGCACGCTGGGCAGCGAAGTGGCGCTGGACGAAAGCACCCGCACGCTGCGCCTGCATCACCACCACACCACGTTCGACGCCACGTCACATCGTCTGCCCGAAGAAATGCGCTCGTCGATCATGCTGGTGCCGCCGCTGCTGGCGCGCTTTGGCGTGGCGCGGCTGGAAGACAACGTCAAGGGCTGCACGCTGGGCGTACGCGAAATCGATCCGCACGTGGACATCTTCCGTTCGTTCGGCGGTGAAGTCGAACGCGCCAGCGGGTCGTTGCTGGTGCGCAGCAGCGGGCCGTTGACGGCCACGCACCACTGGCTGGATTACGCATCGGTCACCACCACCGAGAACTTCGTGCTGTGCGCGGCCGCCGCGCAAGGCGAATCCACGCTGACCAACGCCGCGTCCGAACCGCACGTGCAGGAATTCTGCCGCTTCATGGTGATGATGGGCGCCGATATCGACGGCATCGGCACGTCGCGCCTGACCGTGCGCGGTGGCGCGACGCTGGGCGGCGGCGAGTTCACCTTTGAAGAAGACTTCCACGAGATCACCACGTTCCTTGCGCTGGGCGCGATCACGGGCGGCGACGTCGTGGTGCGCAACCGCACGCCGGGCAACTTCCCGCTGATCGACCGCACCTTCGCCAAGTTCGGCGTCACGATCGAGCACAAGGACGGCTGGTCGCGCGCGCTGCGCAGCGGGCCGCTGAAGGTGCAAACGCCCTTCACCAGCAACGTGCTGACCAAGGTGGAAGCCGCGCCGTGGCCGTATTTTCCGGTGGACCTGCTGCCCATCTTCATCGCGCTGGGCGTGTGCGCCGAAGGCAACGCCATGTTCTGGAACAAGGTCTACGACGGCGCGTTGGGCTGGACGGGCGAACTGTCCAAATTCGGCGCGCACGTGTTTTCATCGGACCCGCATCGCGTGGTGACGTTCGGCGGCATGCCGCTGACGCCGGCCGTGGTGGAAAGCCCCTACATCATCCGCGTGGCGATCGCGCTGTTCATGGTCGCCAGCAGCATCGAGGGGCGTTCCGAGATCCGCAACGCGACGCCGATTCGTCGCGCGCATCCGCGGTTCGTGGAAAACCTGCGCAGCCTGGGCGTGCAGGTGGAATGGGCTACCGAGGAATAGTGGCCCCTGTACCGTCGGTGGGCGTGCCCGCCGCGCGGTTCAGAAATTCCAGCACCGCCAGGTAAGACCCCTCGTTGCCCGCCGCATTCGCGGCCGGCGTGCCGCCCGCGTCCAGCAGCAGGCCCGACATCGCATGCGGCTTGCTGATCAGCGTGGCCGGCAGGTACGGGTAATGCACATGGTGCCCCGCCCCCATGCACACGTGGTGGAACGTGGGCAGACCGTGCGCCTGGCGCTGGCGCATCACCATTTCGGAATACGCCGTGCTGGGCCAGAAACCGTCGTCGGACGCGCTGATCAGCATGACCGGGCCGGGATAGTTCTCGACCGGAATGCGCGCCCGTTCGACCGCCGCCGCATCGCGCGTGGCGCTTAGAAAGGCGTGGGTTTGCCGATACGGCGGCTCGGACGCGTAGGCGGCTTCCCAATCGGCGCTGGCGTTGTCCTGCCACAGATGCGGCAGCGGTTCGCCGTTTTTGGTCCACACCTGCGCATTGCGGCCCGTGCCGGGCGAGCCCGCGCTGACCACGCCGTGCATGACCGGCGACGGCACATAGGCGGCCACCGCGCTGACCAAATCGGGATAGTGCGAGGCCACCAGCAGCGAGGTCTCGCCGCCACGGCTGATGCCCGATAACGCCACGAAGCCGTCGCGCGGCGCCAGTTCGGCATGCGCCCAACGCAGCGCGTGTTCAAAATATTCCAGCGGCATGTCGTTCAGATACTTCGGCCGGCCGTCGTAGTTGAAGATGGCCAGCGCCAGGCACTGGAAGCCGCGCGCGGCAAACAACGCGGCGCGCGGGGCGTTCACGCCGCCCGACGACCCGTTCATGTAGATGACCAGCGGGTGCGGGCCCGGCCCCGCCGGCGTATACAGTTCGCCGGAAACGGTCATGCCGCCCACCTGCTCGCGCACCGCGCGGTGCGTGACGCCCTCTTCCAGAAAGTCCTGCACCAGCTGCGCCGATGCATGGTGCGTCCCGTCGGTGGCGTCGATCTGGATGACCAGCGGCTCGGTGCGATCCGGCGGAAACACCACGCGACTCATGTCTTCGCACACCATGGACCACACCAGGCCCATGGCGGACGGCTCGGCGTAGCTGCCCGACACGGGGCTGTCGCGCCCCAGGTCCAGGCTGCCGTCGTGGCCGGCCACGAACACGGCTTGCGACCGCCACGGCGCGCCGCACATCTGCATGCTGGCGCGGACGGTGATGAAGGCATAGGCCGGAAAGCCCTCGATGCGGATGTCGCGGGCGACGTCGATCAGGGCAATTTCGGGGCTGACGGTAATGCGGGCTTGGTCGGTCACGGTGCGTCCTTACGCTTTCAGATCGGTCTTGGGCACGCCGTTGGCCTTGATGACCTGGGCCCACATGGCGGATTCATCGGCAATGACCTTGTCCAGGTCCGCCGACGAGGTGAACTCCACGGCCACGCCCTGCTCGGCGAATTGCTGGATCAGGCCGGGGTCGCGCGTGCCTTCGCGCACGGCGTTCTCAAGCACCTTGACCACGTCCGCGGGCATGGCGGCGGGGCCGGAAATCATCATGCGCGTGTACAGCTCGAAGCCGTCAACGCCCGCCTCTTTCATGGTGGGCACATCGGGCAGGCTGGACAGGCGCTTGTCGGCGGTCACGGCCAGCACCTTCAGCTTGCCTGACTTGATGTTGGCCAAGGCCGACGTGGGAAAGTCGAACGTGCTCTGCACCGTGCCGGCCATCAGGTCCAGCAGCGCGGGGCCGCTGCCCTTGTACGGCACGTCTTGAAACTGCGTGCCGGTCTTGGACTGGAAGTGCAGCAACGCCAGGTGGTTGATGACCCCTCGCCCGGCATGGGCGCAGGTAATGTCACCGGGCTTTTTCTTGGCCAGCGCAATGAATTCCTGCACGGTATTCACGCCCAGGTCGGGGTGCACGATCAACAGCATGGGCGATTTGCCCATTGACCCCAGCTGCTTGAAATCCGACTGCTGGTACGGCAGGTTGTTGTACAGCAAGGGGTTCAGGATCATGCCGTTGGTGCCGGCAAAGCCCAGCGTGTAGCCGTCGGGTTCGGCGCGCGCCACCGCCACGGTGGCGATGATTGCCTGCCCGCCCGGCCGGTTTTCCACGACCACGTTCTGCTTCAGGGTCTTGCCCATGCGCTCGGCCAGCGCGCGGGCGGCAATGTCCGTCAGGCCGCCGGGCGCAAAGCCCACCAGCAGGCGCACGGGGCGCGTCGGAAACGCGGTCTGGGCCCACGCATGGCGCGAGGTCAGCGACATCAGGGGCAGCGCGGCAAGCGCGGCCAGGGCATGGCGGCGGGACACATTCATACGACTCTCCAGCGGGGGGCAAGGGCCAAAGACAAGGCAATGCAGCACCGTCCGCGCGCGCGTCGACAAGACGCCGCGTGGCCGGACACAGGAAACGGGGAAAGGCGCACAGGCCGCGCGCCGAACGGCGGCGGTCACAATGACGGTATCTTGTATGCAATACCTTTGGACCGCCATTTAGGGATATCCCCAAAAGAAAAATGCCGGCATCGCTGCCGGCATTCTGATCCGCTACTTGAAATCCGCCCCCGGATCGTCACCCCCATAGGTGCTGGTGCCGTAGGACGTATCCACCTCGATCTTCACCTTGCTGGAATCCACCTGCGCCTCGTCGCTCTTGTAGTGCATAACCAGACCAGGGAACGCCATCACGGCCGCCACCATCGCCAGCTGAATCACGATGAACGGGATGGAACCGCGATAGATCTGGCCCGTGGTGACGGGTTCGATCATGCGCCCCGTGACCTTGTCCTTGTACCTATCCTTGGGCGCCACCGACCTCAGGTAGAACAGCGCAAACCCAAACGGCGGATGCATGAACGAGGTCTGCATGTTGACGGCCAGCAGCACGCCGAACCAGATCAGGTCGATGCCCAGCTTGTCGGCCACTGGCCCCAGCAGCGGCACGATGATGAAGGCCAGTTCGAAGAAGTCCAGGAAGAAGGCCAGCACGAAGGTCAGCACGCTGACGGCAATCAGGAAGCCCAGCTCACCGCCCGGCAGGCTGATCAGCAGGTGTTCCACCCACAAATCGCCATTGACGCCCCGGAAGGTCAGGCCGAACACCGTCGAACCCACCAGGATGAACACCACGAAGGTGGACAGCTTGGTGGTGGTGTCCATGGCCTGCTTCATCAGGTTCAGCGTCAGGCGGCCACGAATCATCGCCATGATGATGGCGCCCACCGCGCCCATGGCGCCGCCTTCGGTCGGCGTGGCCACGCCGATGAAGATCGTGCCCAGCACCAGGAAGATCAGGAACAGCGGCGGGATCATCACGAAGGTGACCCGTTCGGCCAGTGCCGACAGCATGCCGAGCTTGAAGACTTTGTTGACGCCGGCAATGATGAAGGCGGTCAGCCCCCAGATCAGCAGCGACAGCACGATCTGCTCGTCCACCGGCGCCGTATCGGCTTCGATGTATTGGCCGACAAAGTACGCGGACAACGCCGAGATCACCATCAGCACCAGCAGCGAACGGCCGCCGCGCGTGCCGTTGGCTTCGTGAAAGGACCGCGCTTCCTCCGGCAGCGCCGGCGCCGAATCGGGCTGCAGGTACGACTTGATGATGACGAACACCACGTAGGTGCCGGCCAGCAGGAAGCCCGGAACGATGGCGCCACGGTACATGTCGCCGATGGAGCGGCCCAGCTGGTCGGCCAGGATGATCAGCACCAGCGACGGCGGGATGATCTGCGACAGCGTGCCGGACGCGGCGATGATGCCGCTGGCCAGCCTGCGGTCGTAGCCATAGCGCAGCATGATGGGCAAGGAGATCAGCCCCATCGAAATCACCGAAGCCGACACCACGCCCGTGGTGGCCGCCAGCATCGCGCCCACGAACACCACCGCGATGGCCAGGCCCCCGCGCACGGTGCCGAACAGCTGGCCGATGGTTTCCAGCAGGTCCTCGGCCATGCCTGATCGTTCAAGCACCAGGCCCATCAGGGTAAAGAATGGCACCGCCAGCAAGGTGTCGTTGGAGATGATGCCGAAGATGCGTTGCGGCAAGGCCTGGAACAACGCCGCGTTCAAAAGGCCCAGTTCAATGCCGATCAACGCAAAAAGAATGCCGTTGGCCGCCAGCGCGAAAGCCACGGGAAAGCCCATCAACAGGAACACCACCAGGGTGGCGAACATGATGGGGGCCATGTTTGCAGTCAAGAATTCCATGGTCAGCGTCCGTCCTGTCCGTGTTGGTCGCGGGCGCCGCCTGGCGCCTGCCCGGCTTGCGCCGCCAACGCGCGTTCTTCACGCACGCGCGCTTCTTCGGCAATTTCCAGCGCCAGGGCTTCTTCAGCGGAAATCTCGCTGGCGCGCGCGCCGGGGTCCGGACACTTGCCCATCAAAAAACCCACGCACTTGATCAGGTGCGACAGGCCCGCCAACACCAGCAAGGCGAAGCCGACGGGAATCAGCAGCTTGACCGGCCAGCGAATCAGGCCGCCGGTATTGGACGACTGTTCATTCGTTACGAACGAATCCATGAACACCGGCCACGACAGGTAGGTGATGAGCAGGCAGGCCGGCATCAGGAAGAAGATGACGCCGAAGATGTCGATGTAGATCTGCTTGCGGCGCGACAGGCGCGAGGACAGCACGTCCACGCGCACGTGTTCGTTGCGCAGCAGCGTGTAGCCGGCGGCCAGCAGGAAGATGGCGCCGAACAGGTACCACTGCATTTCCAGCCAGGCGTTGGAGCTGATCTGGAAGACCTTGCGCACGACGGCGTTGCCGGCGCTGACCAGGACGACGACCAGCGTCAACCACGTCACGCACCGGCCGACCACCGTGTTGATCGCATCGATCAAACGGGATAGGGCTAATAGGGCATTCATGTTGGATATCCGGACCGGCGCGGGAATTACGCGCGGTCAATGTGCAACTTGAGGAGAGACAGACAGGGACAGGGGCGAAAGTACAGAGGCAAAAATCCGGCAAGCGCGCGGGGATGCGGCACATCCCCGCGCGCCTTGGGCGCAAGCGGCCGGGGCTTACTTGCCGCGGTTGATCGTGCCCATGTAGCTGTCATAGCTGCCTTCGGCAACACGGAACCAGGGCAGTTCGTTGTCGCGGAAGTTCTTCATGCTTTCGTAGACTTTCTTGAACACCGGGTTCTTGGCGCTCATTTCGTCGTACAGCTTGACCGATTCCGCAAAGCACGCGTCCATGACGGGCTTGGGGAACGATTGCAGCTTGGCGCCCTGGGCGATCAGGCGGCGCAGGGCGGCCGGGTTCTCGGCGTCGTACTTGGCGATCATGTCGTTGGTCGCCGCGGCCGATGCCTGCGCCAGGATGGCCTGGTAGTGCTTGGGCAGCTTGTTGTAGGCGTCCTGGTTGACGTACAGCGACACTTGCAGCGTGCCTTCCCACCAGCCCGGGTAGTAGTAATGCGGGGCCACCTTGTTGAAGCCCAGCTTTTCATCGTCATAGGGGCCGATCCATTCGGCCGCGTCGATGGTGCCCTTTTCCAGCGCCGGGTAAATGTCGCCGCCGGCGATCTGCTGCGGCACCACGCCCAGGCGCGACAGCACCGCGCCCGCGAACGCGCTGACGCGGAACTTCAGGCCCTTCAGGTCATCCACCGTCTTGATCTCCTTGCGGAACCAGCCGCCCATCTGCGTACCCGTATAGCCGCAGGGGAAGTTGACGATGTTGTAGGTCTTGAAGACGTCGCGCAGCAGCGACAGGCCGTCGCCGTGGCGCATCCACGAATTCATCTGGCGGGTGTTCAGGCCGAACGGCACGGCGGCGTCAAAGCTCAGGACCGGATCCTTGCCGTAGTAGTAGTACGACGCGCTGTGGCCGCATTCGATCGTGCCGTTTTGCACGCCGTCCAGCACTTGCAGCGCGGGCACGATTTCACCGGCCGGGAACACGCGGATGGAAAACTTGCCGCCCGTGGCTTCCGACACATACTTGGCGACGCTTTCCCCGCCCGAGAAAATGGCGTCGGCACTGCGGGGAAAGCTGGACGCCAGGCGCCAGTTCAGCGTGGGGGCTTCCTGCGCGATGGCGGGCACCGCCAGGGTGGCGCCGCCGGCAGCGGCTCCCAAGGTGGCTTTCTTCAAAAACGAACGGCGTTGCATGCAAGTCTCCCAACTTGGATAAAGTTCTTTTCCGGATCCTGGGGCGAATTGGTGGAGCCCCGTGGGCGCGATCCCATGGGTAACAAATGGTCGCGCTTTTGATTTTGGGTGCGATGCTATGGGAAAAATAATCCCGGGACGTAGCGGGAAAACCCTTGCCGTAAGTTTCGTGAAATTTTTATGCGACGCATCACTGGTATGACCAGCACGGCTTTGCGGCCCATGCCGTCGCCTTCTGCACGGGTATGAGGACCGGATCAGATGCCCGGCGGCGCACGCGGGCGGCAAATAAAACAGCCGGTTTATATAACCAAAAAATATTTAGCGGGGCACGCCTTCCGCAGCCGCGCCCTAACCCTTGCCGGCATCGGGATACGTGCGGGGCTCGGGCCCCGGCTCCGGCCATTGCTGCGGCACGCGGCGCAGCAGTGCCGGGTCGTAGCCCAGCTTGCGCACCTTGTCGACCAGGCGCGCATAGTCGGCATCCGGCAAGGTGGGCGTGCGCGCCATGATCCAGACGTAGTCGCGCTTGCTGCGGCCGATGATCGTCTGCTGGTAGGCATCGTCCACATAGGCAATGACGTATTCCGCCTGGATCGGCCAAATGAATTGCATGCCCCACACGGCGTTGCCGGTGCCGGGCTGGACGGTGCCTTCGGGCCGCATCGTCTTCACCTTGGCGTCAAAGCCGCCGTGGCGATACCGGAACGTAGTCTGGATACCGCCGTCGGGCCGCAAGGCATAGGTTTCCACCGCGTTGAACGACGCGCGCTCGGGCCAGGTCGGAATGCCGGCGATCACGTACCAGTCGCCCATGAAGCGCGCGATGTCCACCTGCGCCACGGGCGGCATCGGCGTGGGGCTGCCGCAGCCCGTCAAGGCGGCAAGCGCCGCCATCCCGGCAACACATAAGGTCTTGCGCATGGGCGGTGCCCTCCTTCAGTCTGGCCGCGCAAAGCGGTAGTGGGCCACCATCCAGGCCTGCCCGTTCTGATAGCCGAACAATTCGGCGCACGCCATCCAGAACATGCGCCAGCGGTGGAACCACAGGCGAGCCAGCGGCGCGCCGTAAGCCTTTTCCAGCACGGTCAGCACGTCGGCGCGATGGGCGTCCTGGTTGGCCAGCCAGTGGTTCGCGGTGCGCTGGTAGTGGCTGCCGTCAACCAGCCAGCGCGCTTCAATGCGCAGGTCGCCCTGGAACCACAGCAAGGTGTCGGCCGACGGCATGATGCCGCCCGTGAAGAAATGCCGGCCCATCCAGTTGTCGTCGCCTTCGGTCTCAAACGGGTACATCAGGGTGCGGTGCGCAAACAGGTGGACAAATAGCTTGCCGCCCGGACGCAGCCATGACGCGATGCGCGCCAGCAGAGCCTGGTAGTTACGCATGTGCTCGAACATTTCCACGGACACGCAGCGGTCGAAGGTCTGGGGATGCAGTTGCAAGGTGTTGACGTCGCAGGTGATGACATCCACGTTGTCCAGCCCGCGCGCGCGGCATTGCGCGTGGATGTGCTGGCGCTGCGAGGCGGAGTTCGACACGGCGGTGATGCGCGCCGTCGGGTAGCGTTCGGCCATCCACAGGGTCAGCGAACCCCAGCCGCACCCCAGTTCCAGGATGCGCTGGCCGTCCGCCAGTTCGGCGCGCAGCCCATAGAGCTCCAGCATGGCGGCTTCGGCCTGGTCCAGCGTTTCGCGGCCCGTGGCGTAGTAGCAGCCGGAATACTTCAACTGCCGGCCCAGGCACAGCGTGAAGAATTCCGCGGGCAATTCGTAGTGCTGGGCGTTGGCTTCGTCGGTGTGAATGGCCACGGGGCTGGCGCGCAGTTCATCGATCAGCTGGTGATAGCGCCGCGCCTGGGCGGCGGGGCCCCCGGCGGTTTCGTCGCGCAGGCGCTGCGTGCACAGGCGCCGGATGCCCAGGCGCAAAAGCGCATCGGGCACCAGGCCGCGTTCAGCCAGGCCCAGCAGTCCGGGCGCGGCCCGGTCGGAAGCCAGGCGGGATTCAGTCAAAGCGGCGGCGTTCATGATTATTCCCCTGGAGTCGGTGTGCGGTGATGCGCGGCGCAATCGCGCTTCGGAAACCACGGAAACAGCATCGGCGTGGTGCGTTGGTACCGGCGATAGTCTTCGCCCCGGCTGCGCAGCGCTTGCGCCTCGGTGTACGGAATGCCGCTGATCCAGCGCAGGAAGAGGTACATGGCGACGGGGCCCACCCACGCCAGCCATGCCAGGCTGCTGCCCGCCGCCAACGCCACGTAGCTGAACCAGTGCAACCATTCAAAGAAGTAGTTGGGGTGCCGCGATACGCGCCACAGGCCGACACGGCAGGTGCGGCCACGGTTGGCCGGGTCGGCGCGAAAGGCGTCCAATTGGCGGTCGGCCACGGTTTCGCCCGCCACCGACACCGCCCACACCAGCACGCCCAGCCACGCCCAGGGCGTCATGCCGGGCACGGGGTTGGCGGCCACCGCGATGAAGGGCAAGGACATGAAGACGACCAGACCCGCCTGCGCCAGGAAGAACAGCGCGAACTTGCCCTGGCTGCCGTGCCAGTGGGCGCGCAGGGCGCGGTAGCGGCCGTCTTCTTCGCCATGGCGCACGCGCTTCCAGATGTGCAGCGCCAGCCGTCCCGCCCAGATGCCGCCCAACACGGCCAGCAGCACGCGCGGGGTGGCTGCGCCGGGGCCGGTCAAGGCCAGCAGGACGGCGGCCGCGGCCATGCCGGATGCCCACATCGCGTCAACAATGCCCGCGTTGTCATGGCGCCGCTGCCACAGCCAGCCGCCGGCCATCAGCAGCACGGCCACGGCGGCCACCATGAGGGCTTGCATGAGGGCAAGCATGGCGAACGGCATGGCGGAAAGCATGCCGGAAGTCATGGCGCCGTCCACCGCGCCGATGCCGGCGTGGCCCCGGGCCGGGCCAACAGCAGGTGCGACACGCCGATGGCGCGTTCGCGGAAGCCGCCTTCGCAGTAGGCCAGATAGAACTCCCACAGGCGGATGAAGCGGTCGTCAAAGCCCTGCCCCCGCACCGCATCCAGGTTGCCCATGAAGCGCTCGCGCCACGCTTTCAGCGTGCGCGCGTAAGACAGGCCAAAGTCTTCCAGATGCACCAGGCTAAGGTCGCTGGCGCGCGTCTTGGCTTGCAGCATTGCCTGGATGGACGGCATGAAGCTGCCCGGGAAGATATGCCGCTTGATGTAGTCCACCGCCTTGAGCGCCTGCGCATAGCGGTGGTCTTCGATGGTGATGGCCTGGATCAGCGCCACGCCATCGGGCCTGAGCAGTTGCCCCACCTTGCCGAAGTAGGCGGGCAAGTAGTCGGCCCCGATCGCTTCGATCATTTCAATGGACACCAGCTTGTCGAACTGGCCGTGCAGGTCGCGATAGTCTTGCAGCAGCACGTCCACGCGGTATTGCAGGCCGGCGCGGCGGATGCGTTCGGTGGCCAGCGCGTGCTGCTCGCGCGAGATCGTCGTGGTGGTGACGCGGCAGCCGTAGTGGCGCGCCGCGTGCAGCGCAAAACCGCCCCACCCCGTGCCGATCTCGACCACATGCTGGCCGGGTTGCAGGTCCAATTTGCGGCAGATCACGTCCAGTTTGCGGGTGGACGCCTGCTCCAGCGTGTCGTCCTCGCCCGCCCACATGGCTGACGAATACATCATGTCGTGCGACAGGAACAGGCTGAAAAAGTCGTTGCCCAGATCGTAGTGGGCGGCAATGTTGCGGCGGCTGCCGGCGCGCGTGTTGCGCCGGCACGCGTGCAAGGCCCGCATCGCCACGCCGCCCAACCGCGCCACGCCACGCTCCATGCCGTCGAGCAGGCCGCGGTTGCGCACCAACAGGCGGATCAGGCCGGTCAGGTCGTCGCATTGCCAATGGCCGTCGCCATACGATTGGCCTCCGCCCACGCTGCCGTTGGCGGCGATGGCGCGGTAGAACGCCGGATCGCGCACGCGCAGGCGCAACGGGCGGCCCGCCCAGGCGCCCTGCCCGCCCAGTTCGACGCTGCCCATTGCGTCGTCAATCACCAGTCGCCCGTCTTGCAATGGCCCCAGTTGGCCCAGCAAGCGCCGACGCAACAGGCGCTCGGTCAGCGACAAGGGCTGCGCGGCCTGCGGCGCGCAAGCCTTGTCCAGCGCCAGGCGCTCGGAGTCAGAGGGGGATCTCATCGGTCTTCTCCTGGTTCGGAGGGTTAAACGCAGGGGTTTCGGTGGGCGTCGCAATTCCCGGCTGCGTGCGTGGATGCCGTATATACGTAGGCCAGGACGCATTGGATTCATCGGGGAAAACCCGCAGCAGCTGGCGGGAATGCGCCCCCTGCGCTACTTGACCGCGCTATGGGGCCGCCCGCAGCGTCACGGGCACCCGGGCGGCCTGCAAGGCGGCGGACAGGCCTTCGGTATTGCGATGGGGGTTGACCGTGGTGTCCGCCGCCATAGAAGAAGACCGCGACGGGCGGTTCCGCACGCCGGGTGGCGCGTAGATATCCAGGCGCTGGCGCGCATCGGCGCCATAGGCCACGTCGGCCACGATGCGGCCGGCGTTGTCGGGGCGAAAGGGATGCCTAGGCTTTGCTCATCAACTTTTTCCAGCCTTCCAGGCCGAGCTTATTCATCGTGTCGATGTTCTTTTCATAGATTTCCGAGGCGTCCGGAAACGACTCCACCGCGCGGTCGATGCTGTCTTCCCGCAGCAGGTGCAGGATCGGGTACGGCGCGCGGTTGGTGTAGTTCTCGATATCGTCGGGCTTGGTGTCGGCAAACTGAAACTGCGGGTGGAACGTGGCCACCTGCAATTCGCCCACCAGGCGCATGCGCTTGAGCAGGCGGTCGGACAGGTCCTCGAAATCGTTGAAATCCAGGAAGTCGTCCAACGCGTCGGGAATGATCAACAAGGTGGTGTCGATCTTCTCGGGGTCGGTCTCGGCCAGCAGGGCAAGCTCGTCCTGCAAGTCGGTCAGCACCCCTTCGGCGTCGGTGGCGTCGCTGACGGCAAAGCGGATCTGGTCCTTGACCTGAACCGCCTTGGCGAACGGGCATAGGTTCAGGCCGATCACGGCCTGCGTCAGCCAGTGGCGGGTTTCAGCCACCACGTTGGCATAAGCGTCGGAAGTCGAAATCATGCCGGCATGGCCGCCATGGTTTGCGCAACGGCGGCCGTCAGCTTCTTGCCATAGGGCACGTGCAGGAATTCATTGGGGCCGTGCGCGTTGGACTTGGGCCCCAACACGCCACACACCATGAACTGCGCCTTCGGGAAGCCCTTTTGCAGGATGCTCATCAGCGGAATCGTGCCGCCCTGGCCGATATAGCCGCAAGGCTGGCCGTAGTACTGCTGCGAGGCGGCGTCCAGCGCCTGCGTCAACCACGGCACGGACGCCGGGGCGTTCCAACCGGTGGCGGCGCCTTCGTTGGCCTTGAAGATGACCTTGGCGTTGTAAGGCGCGTCGGCTTCCAGCAGTTCCTTGATTTCCTGCGAGGCGGCCACGGCGTCGATCAGCGGCGGCAGGCGCAGCGACAGCTTGAACGCGGTGCGCGGGCGCAGCACGTTGCCGGCGCTGGACAGCGGCGGCAGGCCTTCGGCGCCGGTCACCGACAAGGTCGGGCGCCACGTGCGGTTCAGCAACGCTTGTTCGGGCTCGGTCGTCATCGGCAGCACAAAGCCGCCCTCGGCACCGCAGCTCCAGGGGAAACGGCGCCACACTTCGTCGCCCAGAATGCGGGCGGTGGCCGCCACCTGTTCCACGCGTTCGGCGGGAATTTCGCAATGCAGGCTTTGCGGCAGCAGGCGGCCGGTGGCGCTGTCTTCCAGGCGGTCCAGCAGATGGCGCAGGATGCGGAACGACGACGGCACCACGCCGCTGGAATCGCCCGAATGCACGCCTTCGTCCAGCACCTGCACTTCCAGCGTGCCCGACACCATGCCGCGCAGCGACGTGGTCATCCAGAGCTGGTCGTAGTTGCCCGCGCCCGAATCCAGGCACACCACCAGGGCGACGTTGCCCAGGCGGTCGCGCAGCGCGTCCACGTAGGGCAGCAGGTCGTAGCTGCCCGATTCCTCACAGGTTTCCACGATGCCGACGCAACGCGGGCGCGGAATGCCTTGCTTGTCCAGCGCCATGATGGCGGTCAGCGAGGCGTACACGGCGTAGCCGTCGTCCGCGCCGCCACGGCCGTAAAGCTTGCCGTCTTCGTACTTGGGCGTCCATGGGCCCAGGCCCGCGCGCCAGCCCGAAAATTCCGGCTGCTTGTCCAGGTGGCCGTACAGCAACACGGTGTCGCCGTTGTCGCTGCGCGTGGCGGGCGCGTCAAAAAAGATGACGGGGGTGCGGCCCGGCAGGCGCACCACTTCCAGCTTCAGGCCAGAGACCTTCTGCGCTTCGACCCAGGCGGCGGCATCGCGCACCACGCGCTCGATGAACGCGTTCTTTTCCCAGTCGGCATCAAACGCCGGGCTCTTGGCCGGGATGGCGATGTAGTCGGTCAGCGCGGGGATGATCTCGTTGTCCCATTTGTCGTCGACAAACGCCTGGAGGGCGTCGGGATCAAGGGTGGGCGGCAGTGCGTCGTCGGGGATACGGGCGTTCATGGCGCGGAATCCTGTAGGGTGCGTGGGTGCGGGATGGGGGTAATCCGGTATTTTATGCCCGCGGCCGGCATCGCGGGGCGCGGGCGAGGCGAAGGCGGCCCCGGCTCGCCCTCATTTATTGCAGCCCACCCGGCGTCGCCCCGCCCCAAGCCCGTCATCGTGCCGCGTACGCCTCGATACGCCCCCACACATCGCGCGCCAGGGATTTGGCATTGTCTACCGATTGATAAATTCGGATTTCCATATGGATGTCATTGCGGGCGCTATCCGCGCGCACCAGCGTCCCGGCGCGCAGGTCCGATTCGATCAACGTGTGCGGTAGCCAGGCCAGCCCGAAGCCTTGGCGCGCCATGGCGTGTAGCGCGTCGGCCAGGTCCGATTCGTACATCGTCTGCAACTGCCCGATCAAACACAGCCCCCGCAGCCGATCATCCAGGATGCGTCCCAACGACATGCTGTCGGCATAGGCCAAAAATGGCACGGGCGGATCGGACGGCAGCTTGGGCACGGCATAGCGCGGGTGCCGGCCGCCCGCCGCCACCGGCGCGCTGACGGCGACCAGCTTGTCGGCGCCCACTCGGCGCCAGCGGTAGCCGGGGTTGTCGATCTTTGCGTACAGCGGCTCGTGCGCATGGCACAGCAGAAAGTCCACTTCGCCGTCGGCCAGCATGTCCACCCCGTAGTTCAGCGTGGTGGTGACCACCTTGAGCTGAAACGCGGCCATGCCCTGCTGCACGCGGGCCATCACGCCGGGCAGCACCGAATGCGCCAGCGTCTTGCCCGACGCGATGGTGATTTTCCGATTGCGTTCCTGCTCGGGCTTTTGCAGCGCCTGGCGCGTGTCGCGCAGGATGTCCAGCACATCAATCGCCGCCGCCAGCATGCTGCGCCCGGCCGCGTTCAGCGTCGACACCTGATGGCCGCGTTCCACCAGCGGCACGCCCGCCCATTCCTCCAGCGCCTTGATACGGCGCCCGAACGCCGGGTGCGTCACGCTGCGCGCCTCGGCGGCCTGGAACATATTGCGCGACTTCGACAGCGCCACGAAGTCTTCCAGCCATTTGGTGTCCATCGGGTTCTTCTCCGGGCAAGCGGTGATTCATCTGTGCCGATTCGGCACAGGCGTTGCGCATTTTGCACAAGGCAGAAACATCTGGCAACTAACATCCCGGCATCGACTTCTGGAAAACCCTGATGCCCGACTCCCCCGTCTTGCTCAAGTCCATCCGCAGCCATTTCGTGGGCGGCGCCGAGGCCGTGGCCGGCGGCGTGCCCATGCAGCAATTGCAGGTCGTCGACAACGCGCCCCGCCTGATCGACATGAACGGCGGCTACCCCGTCGGCCAGCTGTACGTGCAGGAATACCGGCTGGCCCAGCCGCGCCATCCCTACCCCGTGCTGCTTTGGCACGGCGGCGGCATGACGGGCGCGCAATGGGAAAGCACGCCGGACGGACGCCAGGGCTGGCTGTGGCGGCTGCTGCAATCGGGCTATGACGTGTTCGTGTCCGATGCGCCCGAACGGGGCCGCGCGTCCTGGGCCATGTACCCGCAGGTGTACGACAGCGCGCCCATCTTTCGGTCCAAGGAAGAGGCGTGGCGTCTGTTCCGCATCGGCTCGGAAGCCGGCTATGCGCCGGCCGGCCAGCCGCGCCGCGCGTATCCCGCGCAGCAATTCCCGGTTGATGCTTTCGACACTTTCGCCAAGCAGTTCGTGCCGCGCTGGCTGACGCATGGCGAGATGGCGCTGGACGCCTACCGCGCCCTGCTGGACCTTACCGGCCCGTGCATCGTGGTCGGCCACAGCCAGGGCGGTGGATACGCCACGCAGTTGGCCCAGGAATACGCCAGCACGGTACGCGCCGTGGTGGCCCTTGAACCCACCGGCACGCCCGCCGCCGCCGCCCCCGGCCTGCCCCCGCAACTGCTGGTGTGGGGCGACCACTTCGGCGCCGACGACACCTGGCAGCGCTACCGCGCGCAAACCGACGCGTACTGGGCGGCGCTGCGCGCGGCCGGCCAGCGCGCCGACGTGCTGGACCTGCCCGCCACCGGCATCGCCGGCAATTCCCATTTCTGCATGCTGGACCGCAATAGCGACCAGATCGCCGAATTGATCGTCGATTGGCTCGCTCGCAGCCTCGACTAACCTTCGCCTGGAGACACTGATGACTTTCAAGAAAACCACCATCGCGCTTGCATTGCTGACCGGCGCCACGCTGGCCGCCGGCGCCGCGTCGGCCCAACAAGCCGCCTACCCCGCCAAGCCCGTGCGCCTGATCGTGCCGTTTGCACCGGGCGGCACCGCCGACATCATCGGCCGCGTGTTCGCCGCGCAGCTGGGTACCGAACTGGGCGCCACCGTGGTCGTTGAAAACAAGGCCGGCGCGGGCGGTTCGATCGGCACGCGCTTCGTGGCAGACTCCGCGCCGGACGGCTACATCCTGCTGCTGGCGTCGTCCAGCACCCACGGCACCAACCCGGCCGTGTACAAGTCGCTGACGTATGACGCCGTGCAGGACTTCACCGCCATCACGCAGCTGGTGACGGTGCCCGGCGTGCTGAGCGTCACCAAGGACTTTCCCGCCACCGACCTGAACGCGCTGATCGCCGCGTCCAAGGCCAGCCCCGACAAGTTCACCTACGCCTCGTCCGGCGCGGGCGGCCTGGGCAATTTGGCCATGGAACTGATGAAGTCGATGACCGGCGCCAAGCTGATGCACATCGCCTACCGTGGCGCGGGCCCGGCGTTCACCGACGTGATCAGCGGCCAGGTGTCGATGATCTGGGAACCGGTGCCGGCGTCGTTGCCGTACATCAAGGGCGGGCAGATCCGGCCCATCGCCATCGCGGCCGACGTGCGTTCGCCCGAACTGCCCGACACGCCGACCTTCAAGGAAGCCGGCCTGCCGCGCTACGAAGCCAACGCCTGGAACGGTTTGCTGGCGCCCAAGGGCCTGCCGGATGATGTGAAGAAGGCGCTGCACGACGCCTCGGTCAAGGCGCTGAACACGCCGGAAGTGAAGGCCAAGCTGGCCAGCCTGGGCGGCACGGTGGTGGCGGGTTCGTCGGACGCGTTCCAGCAAGTGATCGCCAGCGACGTGAAGAAGTGGAAGAACGTCGCGGCGGACGCCAATATTCAGCTGGATCAGTAAGACGAAATGAGAAAAGCGCCCCGAGGGGCGCTTTTCTTATTGGCCGACGGCGGTGTCGCCGTCGGCCTCTCCGGGTCGGCGCCCCGGCTCGGCGCTCCGGGCTCGGCGCCCCGGGCTCGGCGCCCCCGGCTAGGCGCCCCCGGCTAGGCGCCCCCGGCTAGGCGCCCCGGCTAGGCGCCCCGGCTTGGCGCCCCCGGCTCGGCGACGCCGGCTAGGCGCCCCCGGCTAGGCGACGCCGGCTAGGCGCCCCGGCTAGGCGCCCCGGCTAGGCGCCCCCGGCTAGGCGCCCCCGGCTAGGCGCCCCGGCTAGGCGCCCCCCTCCCAAATACCCCCCGCAGCTCAGGCGCCCAGCAGCGCCGGTTCTCCATTGCGGCCCAACGCAGCGGCGTCCGCATCGATCACCTGCCCGCCGGATTGCAGCTTGAACACCGCCACCGCTTCACGCAGGCGTTGCGCCTGGGCTTCCAGCGACGCGGCGGATGCCGCCGCCTGCTCGACCAGCGCCGCGTTCTGCTGCGTCACGCTGTCCATCTGCGACACCGCCTGGTTCACCTGCTGAATGCCTTGCGACTGCTCTTCGGACGCGCTGGAGATTTCGTTGATGATGTCCGTGACGCGGCGCACCGACGTCACGATCTCCTGCATGGTGGCGCCCGCGGCTTCCACCTGGTCCGAACCGATCGACACCTTCTGCACCGACTCGTCGATCAAGCCCTTGATTTCCTTGGCGGCCTGGCCGCTGCGCTGCGCCAACGCGCGCACTTCGCTGGCCACCACCGCAAAACCCTTGCCCTGTTCGCCCGCGCGCGCCGCTTCCACCGCCGCGTTCAGCGCCAGGATATTGGTCTGGAAGGCGATGCCGTCGATCACGCCCACGATGTCGGCGATACGCTTGGAGCTGTCCGCGATGCCGCGCATCGTGCCCACCACGTCGCCCACGGCCTTGCCGCCGCGCGTGGCCACTTCCGAGGCCGCCGACGCCAATTGCGATGCGCTGCGCGAGCTGTCGGCGTTGTTCTTCACCGTGGACGACAGCTCGTCCATGCTGGCGGCCGTTTCTTCCAGCGACGCGGCCTGCTGCTCGGTGCGGGACGACAGGTCGATGTTGCCCGCCGCGATCTCGCGCGAACCGGTGTGGATTTCTTCCACGCCCAGCCGCACGGCCGACACGGTGCGCGACAAGCTGTCCTGCATGCGCTTGACGGCGGCATACAGCACGCCGATTTCGTTATTGCCCCGCTGCTCGATACGGTTGCTGAGGTCACCGCCCGCAATGCGGTCGAACAAGCGGCCGGCCTCGTGCAGCGGACGGAACACCGAACGCGCAAAGATCGCGTACAAGCTGACCACCAGCACTGCCACCACCACCAGCAGACAGATCAGCACCACGATCGCGCCATTGATGCGCGTGGACGCCTCGCGCGCCACACGCTGGCCCACGTCGTCGGCGTAGTCCACGTACTTCTGGATGGCCTGGGTGAACAGGATGCCCAGCGGCGTGACCTTTTCCAGGTTCAGGCGGCTGGCGTCTTGCGGCTTGCCCGCGCGAATGGCCGCCACCATCGGCGCAATCGCGTCACGCACATAGACGTCGTACGCGGCCAGCGCGCCGTCGAATAGCGGCTTACCCACTTCCGTGGTTTCTGGAAGCTTGCGAGCGGCGTCGATCAAATCAGACGCCTTCTTGGTATAGCCATCCAGGCGCTGCATGCTTGCCATGTTGTCGATGGACTTGCCTTCCAGCAGTGCGCTCTGCGCGGCCAGCAGCACCAGGCGGGCGCGCAGCAGTTCGGCGCCCGCGCCATCCACCGCGTTGGCGCGTACCAGGTTGGTGTCCAGCAGCACTTCGATAGACGTGCGGTTGGACGTCAATTGTTGATAGACGGCCACGCCGGTCAACAGGAAAAGCGCGAAAAAGACGCCCAATGCGGTCGTCAGGATTGCGCGAATACTTAGGTTCTTGAACATGAAAAGCCACTCCGGGTTGCATTACGCTCTACGGGTTTACGGCAGGTTGCAACGAAAAGTTAAATATCTCATTACGTTACAAAAGATTGTCAAAGGGGAATGCCACGCGGGCCTCGATTGCCCCGCAGGCCGCGCCCCCGTTGGATCCGCATGGGTCCCGCCCCACCCCAGACCGCGCTCTTGCTTGCTACCTTGACAGCTAATGAACTACGGTCGGTCAGCACTTTGGATGAGTAGCCGGGGACCTTTCAGCAAGCTCGACTGAGCAATAGGGGGGCATCAACATGAAGTTGCAGCAGGTATTCGATTTTCTTGCCGTCACGCAACATGGCAGCGTGCACGCGGCAGCCCGCGCCACCGGACAAACCCAACCGGCAATGACCAAGTCCCTGCGGCGTCTTGAACGCACGCTGGGCTTGTCATTATTCGACCGGCATGCCAAGGGGATGCGGCCCAATGACTACGGCAAGCGCTTCTTGCCCCACGCGCAATACCTGGTTCACGAGACCAAGCGCGCCCGCGACACCATGGCCCAGATGCGGGGCGAACGGCTGGGTACCGTTCAATACGGCATTTCGGCGGCCGCCTCGGTGCTGCTGGCGCCGTCGGCGATTCAACGCTTTCGGCAGCGCTACCCCGAGGTGGAACTGCACTGCCGCAGCGGCCTTTACCATTCCCTGATGCCGCTGCTGCGCGACGGGCAACTGGATTTCGCCATCTGCCCCGTCAATACCGACCAAGCCGATCCAAACCTGACCGCGCGCGCCTTGCTGACCTGCCCCTTGGTGGTCGCGGCGCGCCGCAACCATCCCTTGCGGCAAGCCCGGGCGATGCAGGAACTGCGCGACGTGGTGTTCGCGGTGGCGGGGCCGCCCGGCCAACCCGGCGCGTCCGTGTATGACGTTTTCTCGCGGGCGGGCCTGGGTACGCCGCGCGTGGACATGCATACGGATGGGGTGATCGACACGGCGGCGCTGGTGGCCAACAGCGACCGTATGGCGCTGCTGCCGACCACGTTGATCGCCACCGGGATGCTGCGCGAACAACTGGATATCGTGCCCATCACCGACCCGTTGCCCGACTACGTGATCGGGCTCTTGCAACGCACATCGCAGCCGTTGACGCCCGCGGCGGAAGAGCTGGCCAGCCAGTTTGAACGCGAAGCGGTCACCCTGCGGGCCGCTGCGTCCTGAGCGCCACTGCGGGCTTGGCCCAGCAAAAAGGACGGGCCATGGCCCGTCCTTGTCATCGCGTGGTGGCGGCGGCGCCGCCGCCCCGGCTTACTTCAGCCAGACGCGCGCATTACGGAAGATGCGCATCCATGGGCTGTACGTACCGCCCTGATCAGCATTGCCCCATTTCTCGGGCGCCCACGACATCATGACGTTGCGGGTCACGCGTTCCGGGTGCGGCATCATCACCGTGAAGCGGCCATCAGCCGTGGTGACGGAAGTCAGGCCGCCGGGGCTGCCGTTCGGGTTGAACGGGTAGGCTTCGGTAGCGAGTCCACGGTTGTCGATGTAGCGCGCGGCGGTCAGCACACGGCTGGCATCGCCCTGCTGCGAGAAGTCGGCAAAGCCTTCGCCGTGCGCAACCGCGACAGGAATGCGCGCGCCTTCCATGCCGGCAAAGAAGATGGACGGCGACTTGGCCAGTTCCACCATCGACAGGCGTGCTTCGTACTTTTCCGACTGGTTGCGCGTGAAGCGCGGCCAGTGCTCGGCGCCCGGAATCATCGGGGCCAACGCCGCCATCATCTGGCAGCCGTTGCACACGCCCAGCGCAAACGTATCCGGACGCGCGAAGTACGCGGCGAACTGATCCGACAACTGGCTGTTGAAGCGGATGGTGCGCGCCCAGCCTTCGCCGGCGCCCAGCACGTCGCCGTAGCTGAAACCGCCCACGGCCACCAGGCCTTGCATCTGCGCCAGGTCCACGCGGCCGGCCAGCAGGTCGGTCATGTGGACGTCGATGGCTTCGAAGCCCGAGGTGTCGAACGCCCAGGCCATTTCCACCTGGCTGTTGCAACCCTGCTCGCGCAGGATGGCCACGCGCGGACGCTTGCCGGTATTGATGAAGGGCGCGGCGATGTCTTCTTGCGGGTCGAACGACACGTTCGGGCTCATGCCGGGGTCGGTCGTATCGTTCCAGACGTCCAGCTCGGCTTGCGCGCAAGCCGGGTTGTCGCGGCGGGCCATGATGCGGTAGGACACTTCGCTCCAGGCGCGGCCCAGCTCGGCACGCGGCTGGCCCCAGACCTTCTTGCCGTCGCGGTAGAACTCGACTTCGTCGGCGCCGTTCAGGCCGCCGATGACGTGCGAGTGGGCCGACAGGCCCGCGCCGCGCAGCACTTGCATGACCGCGTCGCGTTGTGCGGCGGGCACCTGGATGACGGCGCCGGCTTCTTCCGAGAACAGCGCCTTCAGCGTCAGTTCTTCGCGTTGCACCTTCACCTGGTCGGGGCGAATCTTGTAGTCGCCCCAATCCGCCGATTGCGGATCGAACGTCAGCATGTCCAGGTTCACGGAAATACCGGTGCGGCCGGCGAAGGCCATTTCGGTCAGCGTGGCGAACAGGCCGCCGTCGGAACGGTCGTGGTAGGCCAGGATGGTGCCGGCTTCGGCCAGCGTGCGGATGGTGATGAAGAACGCGCGCAGGTCCTGCGGCGCGTCGATGTCCGGCACGGTTTCGCCGATCTGGTTGTACGTCTGCGCCAGGATCGATCCACCCATGCGGTGACGGCCACGGCCCAGGTCGATCAGGATCAGCACGCTGTCACCGGCATCGGTACGCAGCTGCGGGGTCAGGCTGGCGCGCACGTCGGCAACGGGCGCAAACGCCGTGACCACCAGCGACACCGGCGCCACCACCTGGCGCTGCTCGCCGTCCTGTTCCCAGGACGTTTTCATGGACAGGGAATCCTTGCCCACGGGGATGGACAGGCCGGTGGCCTGGCACAGTTCGCTGACGGCGGACACGGTGTCATACAGCGCGGCGTCCTGGCCGTCCACGCCGCAAGCGGCCATCCAGTTGGCGGACAGCTTGATGTCTTCCAGGCGCGCCACGTCGGCGGCGGCCAGGTTGGTCAGGGCTTCGGCAACCGCCATGCGGCCGGACGCCGGGGCGTCCAGCATGGCGATGGGGGTGCGTTCGCCCATCGACATGGCTTCGCCACGGAAGCCTTCGTAATCGGCCAGCGTCACGGCGCAGTCAGCCACCGGCACTTGCCACGGGCCGACCATCTGGTCACGGCTGGACAGCCCGCCCACGGTGCGATCGCCAATGGTGATCAGGAAGGACTTGTTGGCGACCGTCGGGTGACGCAGCACGCGGTAAGCGGCTTCGGTCAGGTCGATGCCGGCCAGATCCAGCGGCGCGGACACGCCCGGCAGGCGGCGCACGTCGCGCGTCATGCGCGGCGGCTTGCCCAGGATGACGTCAATCGGCACATCCACGGGGCGCACTTCGGCTTCGCCTTGCGGGCGGATCGTGTCCAGGCCGGGCAGGCCCTCGCCGTCCACCACGCGCAGCTGGCGTTCTTCAGTGGCCACGCCCACCACCGCGTACGGGCAGCGTTCGCGGCGGGCGATGGCGTCAAAGCGTTCCAGGTCTTTCGGCAGGATCGACAGGACGTAGCGTTCCTGCGATTCGTTGCTCCAGACTTCGGCGGGCGACAGGCCTGATTCTTCCAGCGGCACGCGCTTCAAGTCGAAGATGGCACCACGGCCGGCGTCGTTGACCAATTCCGGGAAGGCATTGGACAAGCCGCCCGCGCCCACGTCGTGGATGGCGATGATGGGGTTGTTTTCGGCCTGCTGCCAGCAGCGGTCGATGACTTCCTGCGCGCGACGTTCGATTTCCGGGTTGCCGCGCTGGACGGAATCAAAGTCCAGTTCGGCCGAGTTGCTGCCCATGCTGATGCTGGACGCGGCGCCGCCGCCCATGCCGATACGGAAGCCCGGGCCGCCCAGCTGGATCAGCAGCGCGCCGGGGGGAATCACGTCTTTGTGGGTCAGGCCGGCATCGATGCTGCCCAGGCCGCCCGCGATCATGATGGGCTTGTGATAGCCCCAGCGCGTGCCGCCCGCCGTCTGCTCGAACGAGCGGAAATAGCCCAGCAGGTTCGGGCGGCCGAATTCGTTGTTGAACGCGGCGCCGCCGATGGGGCCGTCGATCATGATGGACAAGGGCGAGGCGATGCGCTCGGGCAGGCCGTGGTGGTCGGCTTCCCAGGGTTGCAGCGCGTCGTCGAAACGCAGGTGCGACACGGTAAAGCCGGTCAGCCCGGCCTTGGGCTTGGAGCCCCGGCCGGTGGCGCCTTCGTCGCGGATCTCGCCGCCCGCGCCGGTGGATGCGCCCGGGAACGGGGCAATCGCGGTCGGGTGGTTGTGCGTTTCCACCTTCATCAAGGTGTGCACGGTGGTGTCGCGGCGGATGTACCTGGCGCCGTCAGCGCCCTGCCCCGTGACGCCGGGCACGCCGGCCTGGAAGCGCTGCGCGGGGCCGCCTTCCATGATGGCGGCGTTGTCCGAATACGCCACGACCGTGCCTTCCGGCTGCGCCTTGTGCGTGGCGCGGATCATGCCGAACAGCGTGTTCGGTTGCGACTGGCCGTCGATGACCCATTCGGCGTTGAAGATCTTGTGGCGGCAGTGTTCGCTGTTGGCCTGCGCGAACATCATGAGTTCCACGTCGGTGGGGTCGCGCCCCAGGTCGGTGAAGGACTTGGCCAGGTATTCGATTTCGTCTTCCGACAGGGCCAGGCCCAAGGACACGTTGGCTTCGGCCAGCGCCTTGACGCCATCAGCCTGCACGCCCACCGTGCGCATCGGCTTGCCGGCCAGCGTCTGGAACAGCGCCTGGCCGTCGAAGTTGGCGTCGACCACGGTTTCGGTCATGCGGTCGTGCAGGCAGTCGGCCGCGCGCGCCAGCATGGCGTCGTCAAACGACTTGGTGCCAAGCAGGCCGCGTTCGGGGGTGATGACATAGCGCACGCCGCGTTCAATGCGGTGCACCGACGACAGGCCGCAATTGTGGGCGATATCGGTGGCCTTGCTGGCCCACGGGGAAATGGTGCCCAGGCGCGGAATGACCAGCAGCGACAGGCTCTTGGCCGGGGCGTCGGCTGTGCTGGGGGTGCCGTAATCCAGCAGTTGGGTCAGGTGTTGCTGCTGTTTGGCCGTCAAGGCGGCGTCGGTGCTGACGAAGTGCTCGTAGCGAGCGGAGATGTCGGCCACCGGCAGGCCGGCTTCCTTCAATTGCGCCAACAGGCGATCGCGACGAAAGGAGGACAGGACGGAGGAACCAGGCAGATGCTGAACTAGGGACACGATGCGGGCGCCGTATAAGGATGGGTGCAAAAAGTGATTTTACCTGTTTAGGGGGTTTTCCCGGAGCTGTTGTTCAAGAAGCTTGCCAAGCGGACATTTCGCCCGATGTTACAAAAGAATTCCGACGTCTTGGCACAAAAATGGTGCATGGCAATATCGCGGTAAAGCCTGCTTGTCATCGCGCCTTATCGATGGCGACACGTGGCGCGCGGGCGCAAGTGGTGGGCGGCTCTGACGCAACGCAGCATGTTGTTGCGGCCCCGCACCACGGGAAAACACGAAGACCGGCGCCCGCGGGCCGACGGTAGGATGCAGCGACCCCATGACTAGAACGCGCCAAGCGCCCTGCCGTCGCCGCACCCATGTCCCGCCCTGAAGCCCCCGCCGAACCCGTCGAACCGATCATCCCCGTTGAATCCGATCCCGCCGTCAAGGTGCCGCTTGCCATCGAAGACTGGCTGGCCGTCATCCTGCTGGCGGCGCTGGCGCTGATCACCTTCGCCAATGTGCTGGTGCGCTACTTCACCGACCAGTCATTCGCGTGGACCGAGGAAATCTCCGTGTTCCTGTTGATCGTGCTGACCATGGCGGGCGGCAGCGTGGCGTTCGTGCGCAACCACCACATCCGCATTGAAATCCTGGCGGACAGCGGCTCGCCCCGGCGCCAGCGCATCATGGCGCTGATTTCCAACGGCTGCGTGCTGGCCTTTTTCGTGCTGCTGACGGTGCTGTCGGTCAAGCTGGTGTCCGACGAATTCATCTACGAAGAAACATCGCCAGCCATCGGCGTGCCCACCTGGTGGTATTCGATCTGGCTGCCCGTGATGGCCGCGGCGATATCGTTGCGCACGCTGGGCACCCTGCGCCGCATTGCCCGGGGCGCCGACACGAAATGATCGCCACCCTGCTGTTCGTTGTCTTCATTGTGCTGATGCTGATCGGCGTGCCCGTGGGCGTGGCGCTGGGCATCGGCGGCACCGTCGCCATCGTGCTGTCCAACCTGGACACGCCCTGGTATGGCCTGCTGACCGTGCCCCAGAACTTCTACGCCGGGCTGGCCAAATACCCGCTGCTGGCCATCCCCATGTTCGTGCTGGTCGGGTCCATCTTCGACCGTTCGGGCGTGGCCAAGCGGCTGGTGGACTTTGCGATTGCCATCGTGGGCCGGGGCCCGGGCATGCTGCCGCTGGTGTCGATTGCGGTGGCCATGTTCCTGGGCGGCATTTCGGGTTCAGGCCCGGCGTGCGCGGCGGCGGTGGGCGCGGTGATGATTACGGCCATGTCGCGCGCCGGCTACCCGGGCTCGTTCTCGGCGGCGGTGGTGGCCGCCGGGGCCGCCACCGACATCCTGATTCCGCCGTCCGTCGCCTTCATCATCTATTCCGTGCTGGTGCCCGGCGCGTCGGTGCCGGCCCTGTTCGCGGCGGGCATGATTCCCGGCATTCTGGCGGGTTTCGCGCTAATCATTCCGGCCGTCTGGCTGTCGCGCAAATACAAGATGGGCGCGCTGGAAGCACACTTGCCGCGCCCGCCGTTCTGGGCCAGCCTGCGTGAAGCGTCATGGGGCCTGGCCGCGCCGGTGCTGATTTTGGGCGGCATGCGCCTGGGCTGGTTCACGCCCACCGAGGCGGCGGTCGTGGCGGTGTTCTACGGCTTGTTCGTGGGCGGCTTCATCCACCGCACCATCAAGCTGCGCGACCTGTACACCATCTTGCGCGAGGCGGCCGAGCTGTCTGCCGTGATCATGCTGGTGGTGACGCTGGCCGGCATCTTTGCGTGGGCCTTGTCCACGCTTAGCGTGATCGACCCGATCACCAACGCCATCGTCAATTCCGGCTTGGGCGAATGGGGCGTGCTGTCATTGCTGATCTTGCTGCTGATGACGGTGGGCATGTTCCTGGACGGCATTTCCATCTTCCTGATCTTCGTGCCGTTGCTGATGCCGATTGCCAACGCTTACGGCTGGGACCCGGTGTGGTTCGGCGTGATCCTGACCTTGAAGGTGGCGCTGGGCCAGTTCACCCCGCCGCTTGCCGTGAACCTGATGGTGTCGTGCCGCATTGCGCGCGTGCCGATGGAGTCCACGGTGCGCTGGGTGGTGTGGCTATTGGGCGCGATGTTCCTGGTGCTGGTGGCGGTGCTGGTGTTTCCGCAACTGGCGCTGTGGTTGCCGAAAAAGCTGGGCTATTGAAGAGCAGGTTGCAGCACAACGATCAACAAACAACAAACACACTCGCAAAGAGAGGAGACACCCCATGAAATTACGCAACCTGATCGGCGCCGCGCTGTGCGCCGCCGCCGTGGTCGGCATAACGCCGGCGCACGCGCAGAACTACAAGCCCGAATACAAGCTGTCCATCGTGGTGGGCACGACCTTCCCGTGGGGCCAGGGCGCCGAGATCTGGTCCAAGCTGGTGCGCGAGCGCACCGATGGCCGCATCAACATCAAGGTGTACCCGGGCACGTCGCTGGTTCAGGGCGACCAGACGCGCGAATTCACCGCCATCCGCCAGGGCGTGATCGACATGGCCGTGGGCTCCACTATCAACTGGTCGCCGCAGGTCAAGCAGCTGAACCTGTTCTCGCTGCCCTTCCTGATGCCCGACTACGCCGCCATCGACGCGCTGGTGCAAGGCGACGTGGGCCGCGAGATGTTCAAGCTGATTGAAAAGGCCGGCGTCGTGCCGCTGGCCTGGGGCGAAAACGGCTACCGCCAGCTCAGCAATTCCAAGCGCGACATCAAGAAGCCGGAAGACATGAAGGGCATGAAGCTGCGCGTGGTGGGTTCGCCGCTGTACATCGACACGTTCACCGCGCTGGGCGCCAACCCCACCCAGATGAGCTGGGCCGACGCGCAGCCGGCGCTGGCCAGCGGCGCGGTCGATGGGCAGGAAAATCCGCTGTCGATCTACACGGGTTCCAAGCTGTACACGGTGGGCCAGAAGTACCTGACGCTGTGGAACTACGTGGCGGATCCGTTGATTTTCGTGGTGAACCGCGAAGTGTGGAATTCGTGGTCGGAAAAGGACCGCGACATCGTGCGCCAGGCCGCGCTGGACGCCGGCAAGCAGCAGATCGTGATCGCGCGCAAGGGCGTCACGCCGGAAGACCCGTCGCTGCTGAAGGAAATTGAAGGCCACGGCGTGACCGTGACGTCCTTGTCCAAGGCCGAACACGACGCCTTCGCCAAGGTCACGCAACCCGTGTACGACAAGTGGAAGAAACAGATCGGCGAAGACCTGGTCAACATGGCCGAAAAGTCCATTACCGCGCGTAAGAAGTAAGGCGCACCTGGCTAAAGCCAACGCCAACGCATCGATTTAAGCAGCAAGCCCCAGGGGAACGGCGGCGCAAGCCGCCAAACCGAGGCAGGGACGTCAGAGCCCTCCCAACCAAACAGGCGCCAGTCAAAAGCTGGCGCCTGTTTCCTTTTTGGGCGGCGGGCAATGTTCGGGTTTGCGCGCGGACCCTGTTGCCCTTTTGCCCTTCTGCCCTTTTGCCCTTCTGCCCTTTTGCCCTTCTGCCCTTTCCCCGCTTTTTCCTTTTTCGGCCCGTCGCGCCTACGGGTAGCGCACTTCCAGAATATCCAGCTCTTCGATGCCACCGGGCGTGCGCAGCACCACCGTGTCGCCTTCCCTGGCCTTGATCAGCGCGCGCGCCACCGGCGAAATCCAGCTGATCTTGCCGGCCAGCGGCTCGGCCTCGTCCACACCCACGATGGTGACGGTGTGGTCTTCGCCGGCCTTGTCGCTATACAGCACCGTGGCGCCGAAGAAGACCTGGTCGCGGTTGGGCTGCAAGGCCGGGTCGACCACTTCGGCGATGTCCAGCCGCTTGGTCAAAAAGCGCATGCGGCGGTCGATTTCGCGCAGTCGCTTCTTGCCGTAGAGATAGTCGCCGTTTTCAGAGCGGTCGCCGTTGGACGCTGCCCACGACACCACTTGCACCACCGACGGACGCTCGACGTTCATCAGGTGCGTCAGTTCGGCGCGCAGGCGTTCGTAGCCCTCGGGGGTCATGTAGTTCTTGGTGCCCACGGGCAAAGCCTGGGCTTGCGGCAGGTCGTCGTCGTCCTCGTTATCGGACTCTTTAACAAAGGCTTTATTCATGGCGATGCTCAAGCACTGGCGCCGTGATGGCGCAATCACATTAGTGGGGGCTGGCAGACGGGGCGGCGTCGGCCGCCCCCGTCAAAACCAATCGTGCCAGACCGGCTTCAGGTCGGACGGCAGCGACGGCAGGCGGCCAAGGTCGATCCGGCTTTCCTTGGGGCTGTGAAAGTCAGACCCACGCGATGCCAGGAAGCCGTATCGGCGCGCGACCTCGGCATACTGGCGCGCTTCTTCGACGGTGTGGCTGCCGGTGGTGACTTCGATGCCCTCGCCGCCCAACTGCAAGAATTCGTCGAACAGCGCGGCGAATTGCAGCGGCGTGTACTTATAGCGGCCCGGGTGCGCAATGACCGCGCGTCCGCCCGCGCCGCGGATCCAGCCCACGGCTTCGGCCAGCGTGGCCCATTGCATGGGCACATGGCCGGGGCGGTCGTCGCCCAGGTGCTTGGTGAATACGGTTTGCACGTCCGGGCAGTAGCCCGCTTCAACCAGGTAGCGCGCAAAGTGGGTGCGGCTGATCAGTTCGGGGTTGCCGGCGAATGGCAGCGCGCCTTCGTAAGCGCCCGGCATGCCCATGTCGGCCAGCCTGTCGCCGATGCGCTTGGCGCGTTCGGCGCGGCCCGAGCGGGTCTGGCGCAGTCCGGCGATCAGGTCGGCGTTGTTCGGGTCGAACTGCAAGCCCACGATGTGCACCGTCAGCCCCGCCCACGTGACCGAAATTTCAACGCCGGTGGAAAACCGCATGCCCAGGTCCTGGGCCGCCCTGGCGGCTTCGGCCAGCCCGCCTACCTCGTCGTGATCCGTCAACGCCCAGACGTCGACGCCGTTGGCGTGCGCGCGCTGCGCCACGTCGCAAGGCGCCAGCGCGCCGTCGGACACGGTGGAATGGCAGTGCAGATCGATGTTCAGGGTGGGCGATGTCATCGGGCTATTGTAGAGAAGGCCCGGCGCGCTGAATAGCGCCGTGCCGTCCCCGTAATCGCACGGCGGACGTTCAAGCCAGAAGGAACGCCGCCACCGGCTCTACCTGGCTATCGGCGATCAAGGTGGGCGCGTGCCCCACGCCCGGCACTTCCAGCGCTTGTGCGCGCGGATTGCGTTTCAGCATTTCGTCAACCGTGGCACGGGTCAGCAGATCGGACTTTTCACCCCGCACGATCAGGATCGGGCACGGCGTGGCGTCATACGAGCGCCAAAGGATCTGTTCGCCGGCGGCCAATTCGTCAGGCGTTTGCGCGGCCAGCGCCTGGGCCAGCGCCAAGTCGTAGTGCTTGACCCATTTGCCACCGAACTCCGGGTAAAGGAACCGGGCCAGCTCGGTCCATTGCGCGTCGGTGTGCGGGCCGAAGGTTTCGGAATTGGCGCGCATGGTGGCCACCGCTTCTTCAAACGTGGCGAATTCGCCCGGCTGACCGACGTATTGGCCGATACGCGACAAGGCGCCCGTTTCCAGGCGCGGGCCCACATCGTTCAATACCAGCTTGTCCAGCTGGATGCCCTGGCCGGGCGGCAGCATGCCCGCGTGCGGCCGCATCGCCTGCATGGCGCCGGCGAATACGGCGGCGCCCGACAATGCCAACCCGATCAAGCCGCCCATCGACGTGCCCACCCAGGCCAGCCGGGCCGGCGCCAGCCGCGCAAGCAGCGTGACCATGTCGGACACGTACTGCGGCACGGTGTAGAAGGCGGGGTTGGCCAGCCAGTCCGACCGGCCACGGCCCACCACGTCGGGGCACACGACGCGGTAGCGTGACGCCAGGCGGCGGGCCAGCACGTCAAAATCCCGGCCGCTACGCGTCAGGCCGTGCACGCAGACCAGCACCTGGTCATTGGCGGGGTCGCCCCATTCCCAATAGGCCATCCGGTGCAAGCCCGCCGGGCTGGCGCAGGTGACGAATTCCAAACGGGGTTGCAGGCTGGCGTCCACCATGTAAAGGCTCCACGTATCGAACGAATCGGCGCGCGCCGAAACGGCGGTTCACCAAGGCGCACTAGTGTAATCGCGCCAAGCGGACAAACGCACGACAGTTGCGCCGCCGCCCACTCGGGATTTGACCGGGTGCCGCACGCTGGACACTGCGCCCGCGCCTCGCTACGATCACCCCATTCTCATTGGTGCCCCCCGGTTTTCACGGCACGGAGTGCCGTTGGCTATCAAGCCGATCCATTCATTCAATTGGAACCGGCCGCCCGTTGGGGCCAGAGTTATGAGCTTCAGGCATTGCCAGATCAGTCATCCCAAAATTGATATGGAGTCCGTATGCAGCAAAGCAGTCCTGTCTCTCCGCTGACCGCCGACCATACTTCGCCCGACGTCAGCCCCCCGCCCCCCGAACCCCCCAAAGTGCTTCAAGACGTGTTGTCCCGCGCCGACGTGCAGATCAACGGCACGCGCCCGTGGGACATCCAGGTACATGACAAACATATGTACGAACGCGTCTTCGCCAGCTGGTCGCTGGGGCTGGGCGAATCCTATATGGATGGCGAATGGGACTGCGAACGGCTCGACGAGCTATTCACCCGCCTGCTGCGCGCCGACATGGGCTCGGCCGCGTTAGGCGTCGCGCGCATCAAGCTGATTGCCGAACACCTGCGGCACAAGCTGTTCAACCTGCAATCCAAGCACCGCGCCTTTGAAGTGGGCGAACAGCATTACGACGCCGGCAACGACGTGTTCGAAGCCATGCTGGACAGCCGCATGATCTATTCCTGCGCCTACTGGGAAAACGCCCAGACGCTGGAAGACGCGCAACTGGCCAAGCTGGACATGATCTGCCGCAAGCTGCAATTGAAGCCCGGCGAAACGCTGCTGGATATCGGCTGCGGCTGGGGCGGGTTGGCCAAGTTCGCGGCCGAGAACTACGGCGTGTCGGTCACCGGCGTAACGGTATCGAAAGAGCAGCTGGCGCTGGCGCAGGAACGCGTCAAGGGCCTGCCGGTGCAGCTGCTGCTGCAAGACTACCGCGACCTGCAAGGCAACTTCGACAAGGTCGTATCGGTGGGCATGTTCGAACACGTGGGGCCCAAGAACTACGACACGTACTTCAGCAACGTGCAGCGCTTGATGTCGCCAGAGGGCATCTTCCTGCTGCACACCATCGGCATCGCGGCCACCAGCCAAAGCACCGACCCGTGGATCGACCGCTATGTGTTCCCGAACGGCAAGCTGCCGTCCGCGCGCGAAATCGCCAGCGCCGTCGAACACCGCTTCATTGTTGAAGACTGGCACAACTTCGGCACCGACTACGACCGCACGCTGATGGCCTGGTGGGACCGCTTTGAACGCGCCTGGCCGTCGCTGCAATCGCGTTACGGCACGCGCTTCTACCGCATGTGGAAATACTATTTGATGTGTTGCGCCGGGTTCTTCCGGTCGCGCGAAGGGCAGCTGTGGCAAGTGATCCTGACGCACCCGCAGCGCCAGGACGTGTATCGCTCGCTGCGCTGACGCGGCGCCATTCGCCCACCTAGCGCCACATGTCGGCGTCCTCGCGGATCATGTCGGCGGCGCGCTCCGCGATCATGATGGTGGGCGAATTGGTGTTGCCCGAGGTGATCAGCGGCATCACCGATGCATCGGCAATGCGCAACCCCTCCAGGCCGAACACGCGCAGGCGCGCATCCACCACCGCGCCGCTGTCCGCGTTCTTGCCCATTGCGCACGTGCCCACCGGGTGAAAGATCGTGGTGCCGATCTTGCCGGCCGCCTCGCGCAGTTGCGCGTCCGTTTGGTAGTCCGGCCCCGGCAGCCATTCTTCGGGTCGATAGCGCTGCAATGCCGGCGCGGCGGCAATGCGGCGGACCAATCGGATGGAATCGGCCGCCACCTGGACGTCGGCCTCGGTGCTGAGGTAGTTGGCGGCAATGACAGGCGCCGCCGCCCCCGGCGTGCCCGCCGCGCCCTGCGCGTGCACGCTGCCGCGCGAGGTCGGCCGCAGGTTGCAAACACTGGCCGTGAAGGCGTCGAAGGCGTGCAGCGGTTCGCCAAATGCGCCCAGCGACAAGGGTTGCACATGAAATTCCACGTTGGCGCGCGCCTGGCCCGGGTCTGACTTGGCGAACGCGCCCAGCTGCGACGGTGCCATGCTCATCGGCCCGCTACGGCGCAGCAGGTATTCCAGGCCGATACCCGCCTTGCCCAGCCACGAGCCGGCGATGCGGTTCAGCGTCTTCACGCCATTCACCTTCAGAATGACGCGCAATTGCAGATGGTCTTGCAGGTTTTCGCCCACGCCCGGCAAGGCATGGCGCAGCGCGATGCCGCTTTCGCGCAGGCGCGCGGGTTCGCCGATGCCGGACAGTTCAAGCAGATGCGGCGTGTTGACCGCGCCGGCCGCCATCACCACCTCGCGCCGCGCGCGCACGGTAATAAGGCGCGGCTCGCCCTTGCCCTGCCCTTTGCCCTGCCCCTGGCTTTGGACGCGCACCTGCACGCCCACGCAGCGCTTGCCTTCAAACACCAGCTGCTCGGCCTGCGCCCCCGTCATCACATGCAGATTGGGCCGCTTTCGAATCGGGCGCAAAAACGCCTTGGCCGTATTCCAGCGCCAGCCGCTGCGCTGGTTCACTTCAAAATAGCCGCTGCCAAAGTTGTCGCCCCGGTTGAAGTCCTGCACGCGCGGGATGCCTTCCTGTTCAGCCGCGTGGGCGAAGGCTTCCAGGATGTCCCACCGCAAGCGCTGCGCCTCGACCCGCCATTCGCCCCCCGCGCCGTGAAATTCATTGGCGCCCCGGTGGTGGTCTTCGCTGCGCTTGAACACCGGCAACACCTGGTCCCAGCCCCAGGCCGGGTCGCCCGACAGCGCGGCCCAGTCCTCGTAATCTTCACGCTGGCCGCGCATGTAGATCATGCCGTTGATGGACGAGCACCCGCCCAACACCCGGCCGCGCGGGTAGATCAGGGACCGGCCGCCCAGGCCCGGCTCTTTTACCGTGCGGTACATCCAGTCGGTGCGCGGGTTGCCGATGCAATACAGATAGCCCACCGGGATATGGATCCAGTGATAGTTGTCGCGGCCACCGGCTTCCAGCAGCAGCACGCGGGTGCCGGGGTCCTGGCTGAGCCGGTTGGCCAGCACGCAGCCGGCCGAGCCCGCGCCCACGATGACGATGTCGTATGTCTCCATAAGCTCTTCTTATCTGCTTGGCGGGGTTTGCGCCTGCCGCCACATTGAGCCGACCCGGCTTCGGCGTTGCCACGCACGCCGGGCATCTGGCGAGACTCTGGCGCAGCCGCCCGCCGCTGTCCAATGAAATGTTGAAATTCGGTTTATAAGCAACTTTAATAATGCTCATCCCATTTCGGACGGCGCCATGGACCTCAAGCATCTACGCACCTTTGCCGCCGTGGCGCGCGAAGGCAATCTGACCCGCGCGGCCGAACACCTGCACCTGACGCAACCGGCGCTAAGCCTGCAACTGAAGAACTTTCAGGAATCGCTGGACCTGACGCTGTTTGCGCGCAGCGCCCAGGGGCTGGCGCCCAATGCCGACGGGCGCGCGCTGCTGCCCGCGGCGCAGCGCGTGCTGGACGCCATGGAAGACTTCCAGCGCGCCATCGGCGCCCTGCGCGATACCGTGCAAGGCGAACTGCGCATGGGCACGATTCTGGACCCGGAGTTCCTGCGGCTGGGGGCCACGCTGCAATACCTGATGGAGCACTATCCAAAAATCCGCCCCACGCTGCGCCACGGCATGTCCGGGTCGGTCGGCCGCCAAGTGCGCGCGGGCGAATTGGATGTGGGGTTTTTTCTGGGGCCGGCCGGGGCCACGGGCGGCCCACCGCTGCTGGACGTGTTGCCGCTGGCCACCTTCACCTACTACGTGGTGGCGCCCAAGGGATGGGGCGCGCAGGTGGCGGGGCGTGGATGGCAGGACATTGCCGCGCTGCCGTGGATCTGGACGCCGCCCGATTCCGTTCACCATCGCCTGCTGGCCGCCAGGTTCGATGCGCTGGGCGTTACGCCGAACGCCGTCGCGCAGGTGGATCAGGAAGCGTCGATGCTGGACTTGGTGCGCTCGGGCGTGGGGCTGTCGCTGGTGCGCGATTCCATCGCGCTGCGCGAATCCCAGGCGAACGGGCTGCTGTTGCTGTCCGGCCTGGCGATCCAGGCGGAACTGTCATTCATCACGCAAGCCACCCGCCGCGCCGATCCGCTGGTGGCGGCGGCTTTCACGGCAGTCAGGGCCGCGTTCGGGTAGTCGGTCGCAAAGCGGCCGCCCAGCCGCAACGCCGGCCGCAACGCCGGCCGCAACTCCCGGCCGCGCCCCGGCCACAACTCCCGGCCGCACCCCCGGCCGCGCTAGCGCAGCCTGCCCGGCGCCATCAACGACGGCGCAACGCCTTCGTCCACCAGCCACGTGGGCAGCGGCTGGCGGGCGAGCAACGCCGCCGCCATCGCCGACACGCCCGCCGCCGATTGGATGCCGTAACCGCCTTGCGCCGCCAGCCAGAAAAACCCGGGCCGGTTCACGTCATAGCCCACCACCATGTCGCCGTCCGGCACGAACGAACGCAGCCCGGCCCACACATGGGACGGCCGCCGGATCGTCAGCGTGGTGGCCGATTCGATGTGATAGATGCCGGTGGCCACGTCCAGTTCTTCGGCGACCACATCGTGCGGGGCGACCGGGTCCGCGTTGGCGGGCGACCCCAGCAACTGCCCCGCGTCCGGCTTGAAGTAGAAACTTTCGTCGATGCCCACCACGGCAGGCCACGCGCTGCAATCCACGCCCTCAGGTGGCGCAAAAATGAAGGCGCTGCGCCGGCATGGCTGCAAGCCCACAGGCGCCACGCCGCAGCGCCTGGCCAGGTCATCGGCCCACGCGCCCGCCGCATTGACGACCACGCCTGCCTCCAACGTAGAGCCGTCCGTCAGGTGCAACGTCCACACACCGTCATCCGACCGCTGGCCGGATTCCACCTCGGCATTGCAATGCAGTACCGCGCCCTGCCGCCGCGCCCCTGCCAGAAAGCCCTGGTGCAGCGCATGCACATCCAGGTCGCGCGCGTCGGCTTCGAACAGGGCGCCGCCCGCCACCGCTTCGGGGCGGATACACGGCACGCGCGCCATGGCGGCTGCGGCATCCAGCAACTGCACGTTGCCCGCCTGTGCCGTGGCTGCCTCATAGCCCTGCATCAGCGTGTCGCGCTGCTCGGCATCGGCGATGTACAGGCAGCCGCGTTCTTGCAGCAAAGCATGTTCGGTGAAGCCCGCCGGAGGGTTCTCGTAAAACGCACGGCTGGCGCGCGTCAGTGCCTGGATCTGCGCCGTGCCGTAGGTTTCCATGAACATCGCGGCCGAGCGGCCGGTGGAGTGGTAGCCGGGCTGCGGCTCGCGCTCCAGCAGGATGACCCGCGTCTGCCCCGGTTTTTCGGCGGTCAGCCGATACGCCAACGATGCGCCGGCAATGCCCGCGCCTACAATCACCACGTCAAATTGCCGGGCCTTCGATGCGTGTTCCACTTGCAGTCCCCACGTACGAGTCAATGTACGAGTCAATGTACGAATCAATGTACGAATCAGATATTTCTCAGATTTGAGAATTCTCGGATATGACAAAATATCCGTCAACGAAAAAAACCGGCCAGCCTCGCGCTTGGCCCTGACGCCTAGGGAAAGCACCGACATGCCCCTCATCCCCCCGCCCGCCTCCGCGCCCCCTGCCGCCTCGCCCGCCAGCAATATCCTGGCCGATCGCACCAGCCTGGGCGTCCGGCTGAGGGGCTTGCGCCGGGCGCGTTCGATGACGTTGAAGGAACTATCGGCCTTGACCGGCGTGGCCTTGTCCACCCTGTCGAAGATGGAACTGGGGCAGGTGTCGATCAGCTACGCCAAGTTCGCCGCCGTGGCGCGCGCGCTGGAAGTCGATATCGCCCAGTTGTTCGGGCCCGTCACCCCTGCCGAAGAAGGCCGCCCCGCGCCTTCCGCCCTGCGCTGCACCCTGGCCGAATCGCCCGGTTACATGACCGGCGCCTACGACTACAAACTGCTGGCCGGCCAGTATCCCCAGCGCAGCATGACGCCCATGTACGGCCGCATCCTCGCGCGCGACGCGTCGGAATTCGATGACTACATGCGCCATGCCGGCCAGGAATTCCTGGTGGTGCTGGAAGGCGAAATCGAAATTCGCTTTGAAAATGGGGAATCGCTGGTGTTGGCCAAGCACGACACGGCCTATTTCGACAGCGGCGTGGGGCACGTCTATTTAACGCGCAGCGCCCGGCCGGCCGAGATCATGGTGGTGATGACGCCCGGCCTCTGACAGGCACGCGGCTTGCTGCTCGCCATGCGTCACTGTACGCAGGCAGAGTTTCATGACCGCACCCAAGCCCGATGTGCGCACCGGTCAATACACCGGCCGCCTTTCGCGCGACACCTTTCGGCTGCGCTTCATGCGCCGCTTCTATGACCCCGCCTTCCAGCCCGAGCAAGCGGCGCTGGACCGGCTGGAAGCCATTGCGTGGGACGCCTATCAGAGCGGCCGCAAGGCGCCCATCACGGTTAAAGCCGGCGCGGCTTATGCCGACCCCGACTACGACCTGTCGGTGGAATGGAAAGACGCCCGCGACCGCCTCGCGCAAGCCGCACAAAAGCAGCGCCGCCCGGACACGCCGTCGCGCGTGCTGGTGGTGGTGGGCGCATCGCGCAATGACGGCACCTGTCCGGGCGAGGTGTCCAAAACGTGGCGTCTGGCGCAGATCGTCTGCGCCGAGCTGAAGGCCGCCCACGTCCAGGCCGACCTGCTGGACCTGAGCCGGCTGACGTCCGAATACCAATATCAGATCCACCCGTGCAAAGGCTGCGTGTCTACCGCCATGCCGCTGTGTCACTGGCCGTGCAGCTGCTATCCCAACCATTCGCTGGGCCAGGACAACGACGCCATGAACGACATCTACGAACAGTGGGTGGCGGCGCACGGCGTGATTCTGTTGGCGCCCACGTACTGGTATCAGTCCCCCAGCCCGCTCAAGCTGATGATCGACCGGCTGGTGTGCGCCGACGGCGGCAACCCCGATCCCACCACGACGTCCGGCAAGGACGCGGCCAAGGCCAAGGCCATTGAACTGGCCGGCTGGCCTTATCCAAAACACCTGGCGGGCCGGGCTTATGGCCTGGTGGTCCACGGCGACGTGGCGGGCATCGAAGGCCAGCGCCGCGCCTTGAGCGATTGGCTGGACTGGATGGGCCTGGTCGATGCGGGCTCGATGGCCCGGCTGGACCGGTACATCGGCTATTACGAGCCCTACGCCACCAGCCACGCCGACCTGGACAAGGACACGGCGGTGCAGGAAGAAGTGCGCAACGTTGCGCGGGCCATGGCGCATTGCCTGCCGCGGCTGCGCGCCGGTGAATTGACCCCGCCCGATACGGGGCTGCACGACCCGCGGCCGAAGTAGGCGCCCGCGGTAAATGTTTCGTAGATGAATTCAGAGGATGAGGACTCGCAGGTGATGCTCATGCAGAACGATGTGCAAACGAAGAAGACGGGACGACAACAAAGCGATAAGCAAAGCGATAAGCAAAGCGACAAGCAAAGCGATAAGCAAAGCGATAAGCAAAGCGATAAGCAAAGCGACAAGCCGGGAAAGCAGCCCCAACCCGTGCCGAAGTCGAGCGCCTTCTCGAAATTCTTCGATCATTTTGCCGCGCGCGTCACGCATTGGGCGGGCTCGCCCATGGCGTTCGGGATGGCGTTGTGCGCCGTGATCGTCTGGGCGGTTACCGGCCCGGTCTTCGGCTATTCCGAAACCTGGCAGCTGGTCATCAACACCGGCACCACCATCGTTACGTTCCTGATGGTGTTCCTGATCCAGCAAAGCCAGAACAAGGACGGCCGCGCGCTGCACCTGAAGCTGGACGAACTGCTGATTGCCTTGAAGGGCGCGGACGAACAACTGGTGGACGCCGAACAATTGGACGAAGACAAGCTGCTGGCATTGGCGGCGGCGTGCACGGCACGCGCGCGCGCCAAGGCACGCAGCGACCGCCCCAAGGGAACCAAGTCGCGCCGGTCGAAGTCCGTCAGGGGCGCGAAGACCACCGTGCGTGGCAGCCTGCGCGTACGGCGCGGCGCATTGCGCGCCGGTAAAGACGCCGGCCACTGACCGTCACTGGCCGCGACCGACGCCGCTGATAGTCACCGATGGCCACTGACGACCACTGCCCCCCCTGCTGGCCGGGCAGCACCGCTGCCCAAGCATGCTGCGCCGCGCCAAAGCAGTGCGCGGTGCACAACAGCTTGCACCGCTTTGACGCACCGCGCGGCCCGGCGCGACGAAGCGCGTATCGCCCGACCCGCCCGTGCGCCCGCGCTTCCACGCCCTTTTCCCCTATGACACAACGCGCAATCACGCCGCGCGCGGCCATTCTTTTCCATCCTGGCATGGTCTTTGCTTAAGTGTCCATGCAGGCCCCAAAAGGCCCGCGACACAATTTAAGCAGTACCGGCAAAGGCGCCCCGACCGACAGGTCCAGGGCGCTTTTTGTCTTTTGAAACCCAAACCACAAGCCTGGGGAAATCATGAAAGCAACGGCCACTCCCGCATCCTTGCAGACCTTGGTTGTCATCGGCAACGGCATGGTGGGCCACCATTGCGTCGAACAGTTGATTGCGCGCGGCGCGCTGGAGCGCTATCGCATCCACGTCTATGGCGAGGAAACGCGCCGCGCCTACGACCGCGTGCATCTGTCCGAATACCTGAATGGGCGCGACGCCGAATCCATGTCGATGAGCGAGGCCGCCTTTTATGAGCGCGACGGGCTGACGCTGCACCTGGGCGAACCGGTGCTGGACATCGACCGCCACGCGCGCGAAGTGGTCACGGCCAATGGGCGGGTCGGCTACGACAAGCTGGTATTGGCCACGGGCTCTTATCCGTTCGTGCCGCCCATTGCCGGCGCCGAGGGCGCGTCGCGCCTGGTGTATCGCAGCATCGACGACCTGGACCTGATCCGCGCGGCCGCCCAAGGGGCGCGTCGCGGCGTGGTGGTGGGCGGCGGCCTGCTGGGGTTGGAGGCGGCCAACGCCTTGAAGTCGCTGAACCTGGAAGCGCACGTGGTGGAGTTCGCGCCGCGGCTGATGCCGGTGCAGCTGGACGAGGAAGGCGGCGCGGCGCTCAAGGCGCGCATTGAAGCGCTGGGCGTGGGCGTGCACCTGTCGCGCGCCACGCAAGACATCAAGCCCGGCACGCAGTATCGGTATCGCATGCGCTTTGCTGAAGGCGCGCCGCTGGAAACCGACCTGATTGTGTTTTCGGCCGGCATCCGCCCGCAGGTGTCGCTGGCGCGCCGCGCCGGCCTGGCGCTGGCCGAACGCGGCGGCGTGGCCATAGACGACCATTGCCGCAGCAGCGATGAAAACATCTACGCCATCGGCGAATGCGCCGCCTGGAACGGCAGCGTGTTCGGGCTGGTGGCGCCGGGTTACCAGATGGCGCGCATCGCCGCCGCCGAGTTGTGCGGCGCGCCGGAACAGCCCTTCACCGGCGCCGACATGTCCACCAAGCTCAAGCTGCTGGGCGTGGACGTCGGTTCCATCGGCGATGCCCATGGCGCCACGCCCGGCGCACGCAGCTACCGCTACATCGACGAAGCCGGCGCCAGCTATCGCCGGCTGGTGGTTTCAGCCGACGGCAAGCGCGTGTTGGGCGCGGTGCTGGTGGGCGACAACCGCTACTACGACACGCTGCTGCAATACGCGCAGAACGGCATCGCGCCGCCCCCCGACCCGGCCAGCCTGATCCTGCCCGCCAGCAGCGCCGTGCCGGCCCTGGGCGTGGATGCGCTGCCCGCCACCGCCACGATCTGCTCCTGTCACAACGTCAGCAAGGGTGCCGTCAGCGCCGCCATCGACGGCGGCTGCACCGACCTGGCCGGCGTCAAAAGCTGCACCAAGGCGGCCTCGGGCTGCGGCGGTTGCGCCGCGCTGCTCAAGCAAGTGGTGGAACACGAACTGGCCGGTCGAGGCGTCACCGTCGACAAGAGCCTGTGCGAACACTTTGCCTATACCCGCCAGGAGCTCTACGCCATCGTGCGGGTCGGCGGCATCGAAACGTTTGAAGAACTGTTGGCCAGCCACGGCAAGGGGCACGTCGGTTGCGACATCTGCAAGCCCGCCGTGGGGTCGATTCTGGCGTCGTGCTGGAACCGCCCCATCCAGGAACCGCGCCTGGTGCCGCTGCAAGACACCAACGATACCTTCATGGCCAACATGCAGAAGAACGGCACCTATTCGGTGGTGCCGCGCATACCGGCCGGCGAGATCACGCCCGACGGCCTGATCGCCATCGGCGCCGTCGCCAAGAAATACAAGCTGTACACCAAGATCACGGGCGGCCAGCGTATCGACCTGTTCGGCGCGCAGCTGCACGAGCTGCCGGACATCTGGAGCGAACTGATCGCCGCCGGCTTCGAAACCGGCCACGCCTACGGCAAGTCCACCCGCACGGTGAAGTCCTGCGTGGGCAGCACGTGGTGCCGTTACGGCGTGCAGGACAGCGTGCGCATGGCGCTGGACATCGAACACCGCTACAAGGGCCTGCGTTCGCCGCACAAGCTGAAGTTCGCCGTGTCGGGCTGCACCCGCGAATGCGCCGAGGCGCAAAGCAAGGACATCGGCGTCATCGCCACGGAAAACGGCTGGAACCTGTACGTGTGCGGCAACGGCGGCATGCGTCCGCGCCACGCCGAACTGTTCGCCACCGACCTGGACGACGCCACGCTGATCCGCATGATCGACCGCGTGCTGATGTTCTACATCCGTACCGCCGACAAGCTGCAACGCACGTCCGTCTGGCGCGAGTCGCTGGAAGGTGGGCTGGACTATCTGAAGGACGTGGTGCTGAACGACAGCCTGGGCCTGGGCGCCGAGCTGGAAGCGCAGATGCAGCTGGTGGTGGACCGCTACGAATGCGAATGGGCCGACACCGTCAGCAGCCCCGAAAAACTCAAGCGCTTCCGCACCTTCGTCAATGAGCGCGGCGGCGACCCCGACATTCAATTCGTTCAAGAACGCGGCCAACCCCGCCCCGCGCCGGCCGCCTCGGCGTCCTTGCCCACACGCCCGGCGGCGCGCGTCATCCCCATCGCCGAGGAGATCGTCTGATGAACGCCCTAGCCCCCGCCCCCGCCCCCCAAGCACCGGCCTGGCGCGCGGTCTGCACCCGCGATGACCTGGTTGCCGACTCCGGCGTGGTCGTCTTGCTGGACGGCCGGCAGATTGCCTTGTTCTACCTGCCCGATGCCGACGGCCCGGATTTATACGCCATTGAAAACCGCGATCCCAAGTCGGGCGCGAACGTCATCGGGCGCGGGCTGGTCGCGCATCTGGGCGGCAGCCTGGTTGTGGCCTCGCCGCTCTACAAGCAGCACTTCCGGCTGATTGACGGCAGCTGCGTGCAATACCCCGAACAGCAATTGCGCACCTGGCAGGCCCGGTTCAACGGCGACACCGTTGAAATCGCCTGACGCCGCCCCCGCTTCTTTTTTCATGTCATCAACGCAATAGGTAAATCATGTCCTACCTGGTCCCTTCCGAATTCGTCACCAAGATGGTGGACGCCGGCGAATCGAAAATCTACATGGCGACGCGCGACGTCCTGATCCGCGCCTTCATGGCGGGCGCCATCCTGGCCATTGCCGCCGTGTTCGCGGTGACCGTCACGGTGCAGACCGGTTCCCCCATTCTGGGCGCGGCGCTGTTTCCCGTGGGCTTCTGCATCCTGTACCTGATGGGCTTTGACCTGTTGACCGGCGTGTTTGTGCTGACGCCGCTGGCACTGTTCGACAAGCGCCCTGGCGTGACCGCGAAGGCCATCCTCAAGCACTGGGGCGTTGTCTTTGTCGGCAATTTCCTGGGCGCGCTGACGGTGGCTGTGTTGATGTCGATTGTGTTTACCTACGGCTTTTCCGTGCCGCCCAACAAGGTCGGCGAAGTCATTGCGCACATCGGCGAAAACCGCACGCTGGGCTACAAGGAATACGGCGCCGGCGGCATGTTGACGATCTTCATCCGGGGCGTGCTGTGCAACTGGATGGTGTCGCTGGGCGTGGTCGGCGCCATGATTTCGACGTCGGTCAGCGGCAAGGTCATCGCCATGTGGATGCCCGTGATGCTGTTCTTTGCGATGGGCTTCGAACACTCCATCGTCAACATGTTCCTGTTCCCGTCGGCGATGATCATGGGCGGCAATTTTTCCATCATGGACTACATGATCTGGAACGAAATCCCCGTGGTGCTGGGCAACTTGATCGGCGGCCTGTCGCTGACCGGCCTGACGCTGTACACCACGCACATGAAGACCGCGCCCAAGCGCCGCTTCAACTGATTGCGCCGCGGGACGCCCACCGTAATGGACCGCCGCGAACCCGGCCCAAGCACCGCCGCTACGTTGCAGGTGGCGGTGGGCCAGCACACCGAGCCGGGCGTCAAACCCGTCAACCAGGATTTTCACGGCCTGTGCGTGCCGGGCGAGCCCTTGCTGCACACCAAGGGCGTCGCCATTGCGCTGGCCGACGGCATCAGCAGCAGCCAGGTCAGCCACATCGCCAGCGAAACGGCGGTGGCGAGCTTTCTGGAAGACTATTACTGCACGCCGGAAACCTGGTCGGTGAAAAAGTCGGCGCACAAGGTATTAAGCGCGGCCAACAGCTGGCTGCACGGGCAAACGCGCCAACGCCATCACGCCGACCAGCCGCGCGACGCGGATCGCGGCTATGTCTGCACCATGACGGTAATGGTGCTGAAAGCCACCACCGCGCACATCCTGCACATTGGCGACGCGCGCATCTACCGTTTGCGCGCGGGCGTGATGGAGCAGCTGACCGACGACCATCGCGTGTGGATATCGCAAGACAAAAGCTATCTGGGCCGCGCGCTGGGCCTGGCGCCGCACTTGGAAGTGGACTACCACACGCAGCCGCTGGAAGCCGGCGACGTCTTTCTGCTGGCCACCGACGGCGTCTACGAACATATCAATGCGGACGACGTGGCCCAGGCCATCGCGGCGCACCCCGACGCATTGGACGCGGCGGCGCGCCGCCTGGCGCAACGGGCGCTGGAACGCGGCAGCACCGACAACCTGACCGCGCAGATCGTCCGCATCGACGCCCTGCCCCCACGCCGCGCCTTTGCACTGGCGAGATACAGCCTGAACCTGCCCTGCCCGCCGCTGCTGGCGGCCGGCATGGAATTCGAGGGCTTTCGCATCCAGGACGAGCTGCACGCCAGCCACCGCAGCCACGTCTATCTGGCACACGACATCGACAGCGGCGACGCGGTGGTTATCAAGGTTCCGTCGCTGGACTTGCGGCATGACCCGGCGTATCTGGAACGCCTGCTGACCGAGGAATGGATTGCCCGCCGCATTGACAGCCGCCACGTCGTGCGCGCCTGGGCCATGCCGCGCGAGCGCCGCACGCTGTATACGGTCAGCGAATACCTGCCCGGGCGCACGCTGACGCGCTGGATGGCCGAAAACCCGCGCCCCACGCTGGCGCAGGCGGTGACGCTGATTGAACAGGTTGCCCGTGGCCTGCAATCGTTTCATCGGCTGGACATCGTGCACCAGGACCTGCGGCCCGACAACGTGCTGATCGGTGACGACGGCGTGGCGCGCATCATCGACCTGGGCTCGACCCAGGCGGCGGGGCTGTGGGATGCCGCCGCGCAGGGCGAAGACCCGCCCGCCATGCTGGGCACCGCCCAATACGCCGCGCCTGAGTACTTTTTGGGCGAGGCGGGCACGCCGCGATCCGACCTGTATTCCCTGGCCGCCATGCTCTACCAGATGCTGTCCGGCCGGCTGCCCTATGGCGCCGACGTGGCGCGCGCGCGCAGCCGCGCCGCACAGATGCGGCTGACGTATGTATCGGTGCTGGACCGTGACCGCGAACTGCCCGCCTGGATCGACGGCGTGCTAAGCCGGGCGCTGCACCCCGACCCCGCGCTGCGTACGTCCGAGCTATCGGAATTCACGCATGCGCTGCGCCATCCCCCCGATGCCGCGCGCCGGGGCGAACGGCTGCCGCTGCTGGAACGCAACCCTTTGGCGTTCTGGAAAGGCCTGTGCCTGGTCCAGTTCGTCGTCGTTATTTTTCTTTTGCTTGATCGCTGAATCCTGCATCCCCTGGAGCCCATCATGAATCCTTCCGTCTGGCTGATCGGCGCCGGCCCCGGCGACCCCGAACTGCTTACGATCAAAGCCGTGCGGGCGTTGGGGCAAGCCGACGTCGTCCTGGTCGATGACCTGGTCAACCCGCAAGTGCTGGACTACTGCCCGCAGGCGCGGCTGGTCTATGTGGGCAAGCGCGGCGGCTGCCGTTCGACCCCGCAGGAATTCATCCAGCGCCTGATGCTGCGCTATGCCCGCCAAGGGCTGCGCGTAGCGCGGCTAAAGGGCGGAGACCCTTGCATTTTCGGTCGCGGCGGCGAAGAAGCCCAATGGCTTAGCGACCATGGCGTGGCCTGTGAAATCGTCAACGGCATCACGGCCGGGCTGGCCGCCGCCACCGCTTGCGGCATCCCAGTGACCCAACGCGGCATGGCCCAGGGCGTTACACTGATCACCGCCCATTCCCAGGACGGCGCCACGCCTGACTGGACGGGGCTGGCGCAAAGCGGCACGACGCTGGTGGTCTATATGGGGGTAGCCAAATTGCACGACATGAGCAGCCAGTTGCTGGCAGCCGGCATGGCGCCCGACACGCCCGTGGCGATGATCGAACGCGCGTCGTTGTCGGATCAACGTGAATGCCGCTCGACACTGTCCAGCATGACGTCCGACGCCACGGCCTTTGAGCTGCGCAGCCCCGCCGTGCTGGTCATCGGCCACGTCGCGGCATGCCACGTGCTTGATGTGGTTGATACCCCCCTGCCGCAAGCCGCCGAACCGCCGATGCGCCGCTGCGCCTGATCACCCCCTTGCCCTTATGGTTGAACGCCACATCCCACCCCCGCTGCGTTTCCTGCTTGCCGCGCGTCGCAGTGAACTGCACGGCCTGGAAAGCCTGGCCATCACGTGCGAGCTGGCGGTGCACGTCAGCGCGCTGGTGCACGCGCTGCAAAAAGAACGCGGCTATTCCAACCTGACGCTGTGTAGCGCAAAGAACGGCGTGCCGCGGGACGGCAAGGCCCGGACGCTGACCGGGCTGGTGCAGGAGGCCGCCCGCGTCGAAACGGACGTGCGCCGTTTTCTAGACGGGCCGGCCGCCACCGCGCCCCACGCCGGCGACAAGGCGCGCCTGCTTAACTGCATCGCCTTCGCGCTGTTTCGGCTGGACGAATTGCCGGCGCTGCGCCGCCAGGTGCGCGACGTGTCGCTACCCGCCGACGACGCCGACGCCCGCTACACGCAGATCATCAGCAGCCTGCTGGCCGTGGTGTTCGAAGCCGCGGACTCGGCGCTGGACCCGGGCGTGACGCGGCTTTTGGTGGCGCTGCTTAACTTCATGCAGGGCAAGGAACTTAGCGGCCAGGAACGGGCCGCCGGGGTCATCGGCTTTACCAACGGTTTCTTCACCGACCCGCAGAAGGCCCGCATGCTGGGACTGGCCGCGCACCAGGCGCGCAGCTTCGACATCTACGCGCAATATGCCGAAGCGGCGGCGCTGCAACGCTGGGAAAGCATCCAGCAGCAGGGCCAGCCGGTCGAGCGCCTGCGCGACATGGCGCAGCGCACGTCCGCCGACCAGCGCGTGGATGGCACGCTGGCCGAGCTGTGGTTTGAACTGTGCACCGCGCGCATCGATGCCATGCGCGACGTAGAAAGCCTGTTGGCGCAGGCGCTGGCGCGGCAATGCGAACGCCGCATCGTTGAAACCCGCCAGGAACTGGACGACCGACAACTGCTGCTGTCGCGCTACGCCGACCACGCCAGCGGTCGCGCCCCCAGCATGGTGTTCAGCGTGCAAAGCCGGCCGCTGGACACGCCGCCCGCCGATGGCGTGGGCAGCGTGCTGGAGCGATCCATTCTTGAAATGATGCGCGAGCAGACGCTGCACATGCAGCGCACTGACGACGCCTTGAACTCCGTGCGCGGCGCGCTGGAAGAAAGAAAGCGCATCGACCGCGCCAAGCGTCTGCTGATCAACCAATACGGCCTGACCGAGCAGGCCGCCCATGAACGCCTGCAACGCGCAGCCATGGACGGCGGCCTGTCCCTGGCCGATGTCGCGCGGCAGGTGATCGGGCAGCTGGGGTCGAACTGACGGCCGGGTCGGAACGGCTGTGCTGCCGAAACAGGCGCGCTACCGGAACGGCCGCGTTATCGGAACACCCGCGTTATCGGAACAGCCGCGTTATCGGAACACCCGCTGCGTCCAGCTGATCAGCACGCCGGCTACCGCCAACACGGCCAGGGCCCGGAAGTGATCCAGATTAGCCAGCAGCGTCGATTGCTGATCCACCAATTGCGCGATGCGCGCCAGCGCCATACGCTGCGCCTGCGCCGGATCTGCCACCGCGCCGTACACGCTGCTTAACGCCGTCTTGGCCGCTTCGAAATTGGCGTTACCGGCCGCCACGCTCGCTTCCAGGACGTTGTAGTGCTTCGAGGTCAACCACTGTTGCCCGACGGTGGCCGCCATGATGCCCAGCGCCTGCCCCACTTGCGCCAGCATGTTCTTGACCTGCTGCGCATGCGCGAACACCGCTGGGTCGTGCGTCAGCCCGGTGAACGTGTTCATGGCGGTGGCGGGCATCAAGATCATGATGAAGACGCCATAGCAAGCCAGCGCCGGCAGCACATCGGCCCAGGGATCAGCCGTTGGCGTCAGCCGCGACATCAGCACACTGAACGCCGCCAGCGCGACAAAACCGGCCACGAAGAATTTGCGCGGCGACGGCCAACGCGGCAGCAGTTGCGCCATGACCGCAAAGGTCAGCACGCCCGCCCCCAGGCCCATCGCGAAGAACATGCCCGTGTTGGCCCACGACAGGCCCAGCGCGCGTTGCAGCATCTGCGGCACCAGGTAGCCGTTGGCGCCCAACATCAGATAACAGAACATGAAGAGCGCCAGGCCGCACAGAAAGCGTACCTCTTTCATGCCGCCCAACTTGAGCAGCGGCGCGCCGTTGCGCGTCTCGGCGCGGACGAAATACGCCAGTGCCAGCAGGCCGCCCAGGGCGAACAGCACCAGCCGATGGCGGTCGCTGAAAAAGTCGTAGTAGGACCGCTGCAACGCATGCAGCAGCAGAAAGCCGCCCACGCCCAACGCCGCAATCGGCACCAAGCGCGCCTGCCCCGCCACCGTGGCGCCGGCCTGTTTGCCCGGCATGGCGCGCGCCACCGGCCACATCGCCAGCAGCGACAGGCCGGCCACCAGCCAGAACATCAGCGGCCAGCCATCATGGTCCACCGCCGCCGATGCCAGCAACGGCCCCAGCGCCGTGCCGGTGCACAGGCCCGTGGCCAGGGCCTTGATGCCATGAAAGCGCGCGGGCCCCGGCGGGATCAGGTTTACCGTCAAACGGGACGACGTCAGCATGGCCGCGCACCCGGTCGCCATCAGCACACGGCCCAGCAGAAAGCCGGCCTCGCCCCGAGACATCGCGCACACCGCGGCCCCCGCCGCCGCCGCGCCCAGCGACGCCAGCAAATACCGGCGCAAGCCCAGGTGATGCACCAGCCAGCCTTGCAACGCAATCATCACCACGGCAACGCAGGCGTAGATGACGGCAACGGACGTGTATTCCTCGGGGCTGGCGCCGATTTCCCCCATGATGGGCGTGGCGGCAAACGTGACCATGCCGTTTTGCAGAAAGTCGATGAACGTCAGCGCGCCGATGGTGGCCAGCAAGGCAGGAGGAATTCGGGGGCTGGATGGCGCGTCGCTGGAAAAGGCATGCATGGCTGTGGTTTATTCTTATGCCCAGGCTGTATATGCCTAGGCAGATAAATGGATAAAAAAATGAAAAGGGAAAAAGGGCCTACGGGTCGCGGCGTACGGGTCGCTGCGTACGGGCTACCTACGCCTCGTCCGCCTGCGCATTCATCAACACGCGCGACAACAGCTTGTGCAGCGTCTCGGCATCCGCTTCCGAAAAGCCGGCCAACAGGCGCCGCATGGCGACTTCCGTAGCGGCCAGCGCCTGCGGCAATGCGGCTTGCCCCTGTTCGGTCAATTCGATCAGGTAGCTGCGCCGGTCGGATTCGTTTTCGACGCGGCGGATAAAGCCCTTGGCCACAATCCGATCCAGCAGCCGCGTCATCGCGCCCGAGTCATACGCCAGCACCCGGCAGAAATCGCTAAGCGTGCGGCCCCACCCTTTGGCCAGGCAGTTCAGCACCACGTACTGCGGGGTCGTCAGGTCAAAGGGCGCCAGCTCGCGCTCCAGCGCATCGTGAATGCTGCCGCGCACGGACGTGATCATGAATCCGAGTTCACCGGTGTAGAAGCGGTCCAGCACGGCGGGTTTAGCGGTGGCCATGGTTGTCTCGGGGCGGGGGTGGGGATGGCGATGGCGATTACCGATAGCGGATTTTATCTGCCTAGGCAGTTAAATAGCAAGCCTGTTGAAGCAAACTTTTCTCATGGCAGGTTTTCCCGAAAAATCACCTGGCTGCGCGCCAGTTCCACGCCGTTCATCGGGCTGCGCTTGTCGCGCAGATTGCCGAAGATGCGCACGCAGCTCATCAGCGCTTCCATCGGGCTTTGCGTAATGACCGCGTCCATGGTCCCGTCGATCAACAGCGAGCGCGTGTCCGGCGTCAGCCCGTGGCCGATGAACACCACCCGATGCTGCAAGCCGGCCTCTTTCAACGCGCGCGCCACGCCGTCCGACGCGCCCCCGATGTTGTAGATGCCCGCCAGGTTGGGATATTGCTCAAGCAACTGCCGCGTCTGCTCGTAGTTGCGCTGCGCATCGTCATAGCCTTCGCGCAGATCCACCACCTGCATCGCCTGGAACTGTTCGGCATACAGCTGCAAGAAGCCGCTTTCGCGTTCCTCGTGCGCGCGGTAATGGCGCGAGCCCGCAATCAGCGCCACGTGCGCCGCGCGCGGGCCGACAAAGCGCGCAATCAGGTAACCCGCCGTGCGCCCGGCGGCGCGATTGTCCAGCCCCACGTAAGCCGTGCGCGCGCTGTTGGCCAGGTCCGAAATCAGCGTCACCGTGGGCACGCCCTGCTGCGCCAGCGTGTTGACGGCTTCGCGCACCACGGGATGTTCCAGCGCCATGAAGGCAATGCCGTCGGCGCGCTTGCCGTGCTTGGCCAGCGCCTGGGCCAGCGCGTCGGGGTTGAAGCTTTCAACGTATTCGATCTGGCACTTGGCGTTCAGCGGGCCGAAGTGTTCATGCGCATAGCTGACGGTGTCGCCCAGCATGCGCAAGTACCGGTTGCTGCCGCGCGGCAGCAGGAATACCAGCCGCATGGGCTCGGCGGGCAAGGCGGCGGCCAAATCCTGTTCGGGCAGATAGTCCAGTTCCATGGCGGCCTTCAACACCTTCTGGGCGGTGTTGGCGCGCACGCCGGGCCGGCGATTCAGCACACGATCGGCGGTGGCGGTGGACACGCCGGCCCGTGCGGCCACATCGGCCAAACGGGCTAGCTTGCGGTCGGGCGACATTCTATTCACATCAAAAACCATCATGAATAAGGTTTGACGATGATAGCGTCAATTCACTATTGTCCAGTCTGCCGCATGGTTATGGCGCTTTTGTGGCACATCAAAAAACATCATAAAACCGATTTTGGAGACAACCATGAAGCTGCTGACACGCCGTAGTGTTCTGCGCCGCCTTTGCGCGGTGCCCGCCGTTGCCCTGGCCGGCGGATTCCCGCTGATCGCCCGCGCGGCCGACTACACGCTCAAGTACGGCAACAACCTGCCGGTAACGCACCCGCTGAACATCCGAGCACAAGAAGCCGCCGACCGCATCCTGAAAGAAAGCAACGGCCGCGTCGACATCAAGATTTTCCCGAACAACCAGCTGGGCGGCGATACCGACATGCTGGCGCAAGTGCGCTCGGGTGGCATCGACTTTTTCACCCCGTCGGCGCTGGTCATCGCCACGCTGGTGCCGGTGGCCGCCATCAATGCCGTGGGCTTCGCGTTCAAGGACTACAGCCAGGTCTGGGGTGCCATGGACGGCCCGCTGGGCGCGCACGTGCGCGCCGCCATCGCGCAGCGCAAGCTCTACGCGTTTGAAAAGATGTGGGACAACGGTTTCCGCCAAACCACCAGCAGCAAGGCGCCCGTCACCACGGCCGCCGACATGGACGGCTTGAAGATCCGCGTGCCGGTCAGCTCGCTGCCCATCTCGATGTTCAAGGGCCTGGGCGCCGCGCCCGCCAGCTTGCAGTTCAGCGAGGTGTATTCGTCGTTGCAGACCAAGGTGGTTGACGCGCAGGAAAACCCCCTGCCCATCATCCAGGTGGCCAAGCTTTACGAAGTGCAGAAGTATTGTTCGCTGACCAACCACATCTGGGACGGCTACTGGTTCATCGCCAACGGCCGCATGTGGGAAGGCCTGCCGCAAGACCTGAAGACCATCGTTGCGCGCGGCATCAACGAAGCCGGCCTGGCACAGCGTGAAGACATCAAGAAGCTGAACGCGTCGGTGCAGTCCGACCTGGAAGCCAAGGGCCTGAAATTCAACCAGCCGGCCCCGGACACCTTCCGCCAGGCGCTGCGCACCGCAGGCTTCTACAAGGAATGGCAGGGCCGCTTCGGCAACGAAGCCTGGTCGCTGCTGGAACAAAGCGTCGGCAAGCTGGCCTGAGGTCGCGCCATGTCTTCCTTGTCCGCCCCCCACGCCGCCACCCCGATGCTGCCGGCCAACCCCTTGCGGCGCGCCGCCAACGCGCTGGACAGCGTGCTGGGCGGCGTGGTCGAGCACGTTGCGGCCGCCATCGTGCTGGTCGAGATCTGCGTGCTGTTCGCGGGTGTCGTCGCGCGCTACGCCTTCCACAGCCCCTTGGTCTGGTCCGACGAACTGGCTTCCATCCTGTTCCTGTGGCTGTCGATGCTGGGCGCCGTGGTTGCGCTGCGGCGCGGCGAACACATGCGCATGACGGCGCTGGTCAACAACGTCAGCCCGGCCCGGCGCGCGCAGCTGGAGACGGCGGCGCTGGCCGCGTCGCTAGCCTTCCTGGTGCTGATCCTGTCGCCCGCGATCGAATACGCGCACGAAGAACACTTCATCATCACGCCCGCGCTGGAACTGTCCAACGCCTGGCGCGCCGCCGCCATTCCCGTGGGCATGGCGCTGATGGGCGTGGTGGCCTTGCTGCGCCTGTTGCGCACGCAGCCGCTGCGCCATGTGCTCGTGGCGTTGGCCGGCGTGGCCGTGGTGGTTGCCCTGTTCTGGTTGGCGCAGCCCATGTTCAAGGGCCTGGGCAAGCTGAACCTGGTGATCTTCTTCGTGGGCATCGTCGCGGCCACCGTGTTCTCGGGCGTGCCGATTGCGTTCTCGTTCGCGCTGGCCACGTTTTCGTACCTGGCGTTGACGACCAACACGCCCATGGAAGTCATGGTGGGCCGGCTGGATGAAGGCATGTCGCACCTGATGCTGCTGGCCGTGCCGCTGTTCATCTTCCTGGGGTCGTTGATCGAGATGACCGGCATGGCGCGCGCCATGATCCAGTTCCTGGCCAGCCTGCTGGGCCATGTGCGCGGCGGCTTGTCCTACGTGCTGATCGGCGCGATGTATCTGGTGTCGGGCATCTCGGGCTCGAAGATCGCCGACATGGCGGCCATCGCCCCTGTGCTGTTCCCGGAAATGCGCAAGCGCGGCGCCAAGCCGGGCGACCTGGTGGCGCTGCTGTCCGCCACGGGCGCGCAGACCGAGACCATACCGCCGTCGATTGTGCTGATCACCATCGGCTCGGTTACCGGCGTGTCGATTGCCGCGCTGTTCACGGGCGGCCTGCTGCCGGCCGTGGTGCTGGGCCTGGCGCTGTGCTCGGTGGTGTGGTGGCGTTACCGCCGCGAAGACCTGAGCCTGGTGCAACGTTTCAGCTTCAAAGAGATCGGCCGCTTTTTCGTGATCGCCCTGCCCGCCGTGGCCCTGCCGTTTGTCATCCGCGCGGCGGTGGTCGAAGGCGTGGCCACCGCCACCGAAGTGTCCACCATCGGCATCGTGTATTCCGCGCTGATCGGCATCCTGATCTACCGCCGCTTCGACTGGGCGCGCCTGCGCCCCATGCTGATCGAAACCGCCTCGCTATCCGGCGCCATCATGTTGATCGTGGGTTGCGCCACGGCCATGGCGTGGGCGTTGACGCAGTCCGGCTTCTCGGGCGATCTGGCCAAGTTGATGGCCGGCATGCCCGGCGGCAGCTACGGCTTTCTGGCCGTGTCCATCGTGGCGTTCATCATCCTGGGCAGCGTGCTGGAAGGCATACCCGCCATCGTGCTGTTCGGCCCCCTGCTGTTCCCGATCGCGGTGCAGGCCGGCGTGCACGAAGTGCATTACGCAATGGTCGTCATCTTCGCCATGGGCATCGGCCTGTTCGCGCCGCCCTTCGGCGTGGGCTATTACGGCGCTTGCGCCATCAGCCGCGTCGACCCCAACGAGGGCATCGGCCCCATCTGGGGTTACGTTGCGGCGCTGCTGATCGGCCTGATCATCGTGGCGGCCTTCCCCTGGTTCTCCATCGGCTTCCTGTGACCCGACGCGGCCCGCGCAGATCCGCGTCGGGCCGCCTCCCCCCTCTTCGTTTTCCTTTTATAAAGATCCATCATGAGTCGTTTCCTGGGCGAAATCCGCCAACTCGGTTATGTGGTGCACAACATCGAAGCCGCCATGGAGTACTGGAGCAACACGCTGGGTGTGGGCCCGTGGTACTACAACCCGCGCGTGCCGATCGTCAATTACCAGTACGACGGCGAAAGCCACCAGCCGCACAATTCCGTGGCGCTGGCCAACTCCGGCTTCGTGCAGGTTGAACTGATCCAGACGCGCAACGACGTGCCGTCGATGTACCGCGACTTCCTGCAAGCCGGCCGCACCGGCCTGCAACACGTGGCCTACTGGACCGAAAGCTACGACGCCGATCTGGAACGCCTGCTGGCCCAGGGCTTCAAGCCCAAGATGAGCGGCGAAGTCGGCGAGAAAGGCCGCTTCATCTACTTCGACACCGAATACCACCCGGGCACCGTCATCGAACTGTCGGAAGTGGCTGGCCCCAAGGGCCGATTGTTCGACTTGATCCGAGAAAGCGCCAACGGCTGGGACGGCAAGGACCCGGTCCGCCCGTTCCCGGATTTGTCGCGCCTTTGATCTGCGGACGCCTGCCGGTGCCTGCTGTCCCTTGCTGACCCAACATTGCCGCCCGCCGCCACCTTTGAATTCCCAAGCCTATGAATTCCCAGTCCTTTAGCGCGACCTACCTGATCGAAACCCCGATGGACCCCGCACGGGTCGCCGAAGTGATGGCGGGCGAGCAGTCCTGCGGCACCTTCACCCGCGTGCAAGGCGAAACCGACGAGCTGCGCGCCCGGGCCCGCGCGCGCATTGAATCCATCGACCTGCTGGACACCACCGACACGCCCAGCCTGCCCAACGCCTGGCTGGCACGCCAAGCGGGCGGCATGCCGGGCAAGTACCAGCGCGCCCGCGTCCGCATCGCCTTTCCCGTGGCCAACGTAGGCGCCAACTTGCCCACGCTGGCAGCCACCGTCGGTGGCAACCTGTACGACCTGGGCGAAGTCACCGGCCTGCGCCTGGAAAGCATGGAGCTGCCCGCCAACTACCGCGCCCAATTCGACATGCCGCAAGTAGGCATCGCCGGCACGCGCCAATTGACGGGTGTGACAACGGGACCGCTGGTAGGCACCATCATCAAGCCCAACGTGGGCCTGTCGCCCGAGCAGACCGCGCATCTGGTCGCCCAGCTGTGCGCGGCCGGCGTGGACTTCATCAAGGACGACGAGGTGTGCGCCAACCCCGCGCACGCGCCGCTGGCGCAACGCGTCGCCGCCGTCATGGCGGTAGTGCGCGCCCACCGCGAACGCACCGGCCGCCAAGTGATGGTGGCGTTCAACATCAGCGACGAAACCGATGCCATGCGCCGCCACGCCGACCTGATCGAACGCGAGGGCGGCACCTGCGTCATGGCCAGCCTGAACTGGTGCGGCTTTTCCGCCATCCAGACCCTGCGCCGCAGCACGCCGCTGGCCTTGCACGGCCATCGCAACGGCTTCGGCGCCTTGTCACGCGCGCCCTTGCTGGGCATCGGCTTTCAGGCGTATCAAACCCTGTGGCGTCTGGCCGGCGTGGACCATATGCACGTGCACGGCCTGCAAGGCAAGTTCGCGCAGGAAGACAGCGAAGTCGTGGAATCCGCGCGCGACTGCCTGGCCTCGCTCACGCCCGGCATCGACGACCCGGTCATGCCCGCGTTCTCGTCCGGCCAATGGGCCGGCACCGTGCCCGCCACGTGGGCGGCCGTGCGCACCGATGATTTGATGTTCATGTCCGGTGGTGGAATTCTGGCGCACCCGGATGGGCCGGCAGCGGGCGTGCAGAGCATTCGGCAAGCGTGGCAGGCGGTGCGGGATGGACAGGCGTTGGACGACGTTGCGCGGAACGCGCCCGAGTTGAAGCGGGCGTTGGAATTTTTTGGTGGGCGGGCATGACTGCGGGGGTTGTTAGCGCTGGCAGTGGGGCGGGCAGCGCCAAAGATCACGACGGCCCAGGCCATGCCGATGACGCGAGCAGCGCAAATGCCGCAGGCAGGCTGACCGCACCAAGCATCTGCTGGTACGGCGACGATTTCACCGGCGCCACCGACACGCTGGCCGAAGTCGCGCGCGCTGGCCTGCGCGGCTTGCTGTTCCTGGGCGTGCCCACGCCCGAACAACTGCGCCGCGCCGGCCCGCTGGACGCCATCGGCATCGCGGGCGCCGCGCGCGCCATGTCCCCCACCGATATGGAAACGGAACTACGTTCTGTCGGCCGCTTCATGGCCGGCACCGGCGCACGCGTGCTGCATTACAAGTGCTGTTCCACCTTCGACAGCGCCCCGCACGTCGGCAGCATCGGCGTCGCCATCCGCGAACTGCGGCGACACCTGCCGAACCGGCTGGTACCGATTGTGGGCGGGCAACCCAGCATCGGACGCTATTGCAGCTTTGCGCAATTGTTCGCCCGCGCTGGGGCAGCGCCGGAGGTGTATCGCATTGACCGGCATCCGGTGATGAGCCAGCACCCGGTCACGCCGATGCATGAGGCGGACTTACGACGGCATCTGGCCGCGCAAGGGCTGGAGGGGATTCGGTCGGTGCCGCATATTGCGTATCCGCGTTTGCGGGGTGCTGGGGATGCCGGTGCGTCGGGTGCGTCCGGTGCGCCTGGTGCACCTGGTGCGATCGGTGCGATGGGTGCGATGGGTGCGATGGGTGCGACGGGTGCGATGGGTGCGATGGGTGCGACGGGTGCGATGGGTGCGAACGACGTCGCCCAACTGGATGCCTGGATCGACGACCTGATCAACACCAGTGACGGCCCGGTCCTGTTCGACGTGACGGACGACGAGCAACTCGCCGTGATTGGCCGCCTGATCTGGCGCGCGGCGGCAAGTGCGCCATTGTTGGCGGTTGGCCCAAGCAGCGTACAGCAGGCGCTGGCGCGCGCAGCGGCGTTCGAGCGCGACGCAAGCGTGTTTCAGCGTAACCACGGGCTGGCTGGACCCGATGGAACGACGGCAGAGCATCGTGGCAAGATTGCCGGCCGCGATGCCGCTGCCTTTTTACCCAGTGGCGAGGCACCGCTCCCCGCCGCCTCCGGCCCGGTGCTTGTCATGGCCGGCAGCTTGTCACCCGTCACCGCGCGGCAGATTGCCGCCAGCACCCGCTACACGCACCAGCCGCTGAAAGTACAAGCGCTGCTGGAATCACCCACCTACGTGGCAGAGCAAGTCCGCCTGGCGACCGCAGCCTTGGCGCAAGGACACAACGTGCTCGTCCACACCGACCGCCCGGACCAAGCCGTTACCAGCGGCCAGGCCGCCAGTGCCGCCCGCGCCACCGCACAGCTTGCCGCCGCCATCATCACCGCCAGCGCGCAAGCGGGAACCCGGCTTGCACGGGTCGGCATCGCCGGCGGCGACACATCAAGCCAAGCCACGCTGGCGCTGGGTTTGTGGGGTTTGCAGTTCCGATGTGTGTTGGCGCCCGGCGTCACCGTCAGCGTTGCGCGCAGCGACAACTCCGTGGTGGATGGTGTGGAGTTGATGCTTAAGGGCGGACAGATGGGCGGGGACGATTTGTTTGATCGGTTGGTGATGGGTGTGGGGTAGCACAGCGGCGGCTAGACTGGCTGCGGTCCGCGTCTAACCGTCCCCACGCGCTTGCCTATCGCGCCTTAGCCGACAGTCATCGCCCATGCCAGTAGCGCGCACCGTCACCACGCTGCGACCAAACCGACAGACCGTTTGCAGTGGATAGAGCCATCACCGCGCCGTCCCGGTCACTACGCCAGAACACCGCCCCCGCCGCTAGCCAACGCCGCTCCACCGCCGGGGCGGGATGGCGGAAACGGTTTAGATGGCCCGCTTGCGCAATGGCATGAGTGGCTTGCACGGCGCGTACCCAGTCGCGCCCGGATGACGAGGCTGAGCCGTGGTGCGGGGCCAGCACCACATCGGTTTTAGGCACCCCGCGTGCGACGAGTTCGCGTTCCTGCGCCACGCCGATGTCGCCTGTCAGCAATAGGGAATGGCTGGCTCCCTGTACGAACAACACGCAGCTGTCCGCGTTCCGGTCCACCGGTTCGCCGTTGCCGCCGTTGGTGGGATGCAGAAAGGTGAAGCGCACGCCGTCCGTCTCCCAGGAGTCGTCGCGGCGGCAGCGCAACCTACGATCGGGCAGCGTGGACGGCGTGCCGGGCGGCGCTTGGCTCGACGCCGCACCCGACGCCGTCCCACCCACCGTCCCACCCTCCGTCCCAGCCGCCGTCCCTCCCTCCGTCCCACCCTCCGTCCCGCCTACCGTCCCTCCCGCCGCCCCGCCTACCGTCCAGCCCCGCCTCCCACCTACCGTCCCGCCCACCGTCCCGCCCACCGTCCCCACCACCGGCCACACACTGGCATCCCGCCGTACAAACGCCGCCACATCAAATGACGCATAACTACGCCGCACCGGTACCGCCGCCAGCACCGCTCGCGCGCCGCCGACGTGGTCTTGGTCGGCGTGGGACAGCACCAGCACATCCAGCACATCGATACCGCGCGCCTGCATGAACGGCGCCACGACTCGATCGCCCGCGTCGCTGCCGCCGTAATGGCGCGGGCCGGCATCGAACAGCAGGGTCTGCGTTGCCGTTTCGACCAGGATGGCGCTGCCCTGCCCCACGTCCAGGGCCGTCATGCGCCAATGGCCGGGATCGGGCTTGTCCGGCCGCCAGCACAGCAGGGGCAGCATGCAGACCCAGCCAAGGTGTCGCGCTGGCCAGCCGCGCACCTGCAAAGCCCATACCATGCCGGATACCGCGACCAGCAGCCAAGGCCAAGGCGCCGCCGCCACGGCAAAGCTGGCCCAATCAGCATTGCCTACCCACGCCACCGGGGCCATGGTGTAGTCGAACGCCGCCAACCCCACCTGGCCGACCCACGCGGCCACCGCCTGCGCACCGGGCAACACGGACAGCGCCGCGCACAGCAACGCCAAGGGCGTGACGATGAACGTCACCGACGGAATTGCCACGGCATTGGCCAGGGGCGATCCGACGGATACCTGATACACCAGAAACGCCAGCAGCGGCGTCAAGCCCAGTGTGACCAGCAGCTGCAAACGCGTGGCTTGCGCCAACCGGCTTGCCCAACGGCGGCGCCAGCCCGCCTCGGCATCAAACGGCAGCTCGGCAATGCGCAGCAATATCGCCACCGCGCCGAAAGACAGCCAGAACCCCGCCGACAACGGCGCCCACGGGTCCAACGCCACCACGCCCGCCCCAGCGCACGCCAACACCCTGCCCGCCGTGAGCGGCAGCCGCGACATCACCGCCGCCAGCACCACCGACAACATGAAGAACGTGCGCCGGGCCGGCACGCCCCATCCCGCCAGCAGGCAATACAGCAGCGCCACCACTGCCGCCGCCGCGCCGCCGGCCACGCGCGACGGCACGAATTCCGGCAAGCCCGTCCCACGCCATCGCGCCCGCCGCCACCCCGCCGCCACCAGCACGCCCGCGATACCCGCGATAGACGTCACGTGCATGCCACTGATCGATACCAGATGCGTAATGCCGCTGCGGTTGAAGATGCGCCAGTCATCGCGCGCTGGTCACAGACATTAAAGTTCTGCGCCCAGACAAATAGTTCTGCGCTGGGGGTGTTCCGACAAATAGTTCTGCGCTGGAGCCCTCAAATCCGCATTTGAGGCCGAACAATAAAGATCTGCGCTCCTGTAGCAAGTCGATCAGGTTGTTTGCGCTCCTCCAGGCGTGGTCAGCGACCAGGCACAACCTGATGCTGCGTCTTAAGAGCACGGTCAGAGGGGCGAGCCCTGTTTCGAACAAATAGTTCTGCGCCGGATTTGCGCATCGACAATAGAGATCTACGCTGGGCGCTCAAGCGGCCTATTGTCCATCGCTCACTGCCATGGACACGCGGGGCGATGATCACTCAGCGCGTTGTCGAAATTCTCTGAATTAGCGCAGTTCGAGCCACTAACTACATCAATTAGCGCTTAGTCGGTTCGCTTACTCTGTCTGTGCAGTGATTTCGGTACGAGTGCTAGGTGTGCAAAGCTGGCCCCGGCTGGCTCCCGCGACCGTTGTCGCTTGCATTCATTGACTACCCAAGTTGGCGGGTATTTCAGCGCGGTGCTGCCAGCTGAACACAGAAGGAATAGGAACGACCATTGGAATACGCATACGACCCTAGGGTTCGTAAGAACCTCACTGTGGACACCTACAAGATTGAGTACGGCCCAAAGCGGGACGCTCATGGAGAGCTTCGTAATCGCCCACAGCTTCGCTGTCTTATATGCAAAGTGCCGCTTCACACAGTTGGTGAAGATAGTCCCAACGTAGTGCCCACTTGGGGGCACGACCCCAGCCCCGGAACGTTCTGCCCAATAAAATCCGGAGGAAGTGGGAGGTATGAAATTCTCTCCCCTACACACCCGGATCCGACCAAAGGAGCAGCGTTGCGGGCGTCCTTCTTTGCCAACTGGCAAAAACACTGGGGCTACATTCGCGATGTCGCCCCCTACGCCGACATCCACACGCTCATCGGCTTTCTTCGCTCAGCTGACACGACGGAGCTCTGGAATCAGCGCAACCTGGAAGAGTGGCAGCTACCGTACGTCTGCCTGGCAACCTGCGACTTCCCGCCGCCCACTGGTGTCGCAGCGGTGCACCGCCCAGAGTGGCTACGTTTTCGATTCGATGACAGATATCGCACGCTTCGCGATCTGTGGATAGAAAGCGAGCCAGACTTTACTTTTCTACGGCTGACCTACCGCAAGCCCGCGCGCAAGAAGGAACCCGGCCCTACCGAGTTCATCAAAGCCGATTACGTAGACGTAGACCGCCGTTGGCTCGAGGGTGCCTATGCCACACCGCATAAGTATGTCATTGCCGCGATGGACCGCACGTTCCCTTCTTAGCCTGAGACGGGACGCTCTTCCAACTGAATATACGGCGACGCGCGCTTTTGTCGGATGCTCTCAGTCATCCTTAGCACAGCGATCGCTTGGCCCGACGTTCTGACTTGAACGGCAACGCAACTTGAGTCAACGACAGTCAGAAGCACGGGCAGTTCGGCGCCAACCGCCACTGAGACCATTAGATTGGCGTACATCCAAGTCCAGTCGGCTCGATCGTCCTGCCCGGACATTGAAACCAGAGGATAGTCACCGGCGGAGGCATCGATAATCTGGGCCAAGTGGTGTGCAATCGGCGCCAGATCAGCATTTTGTGAGCAGGCTTTCATAGTTGGAATCCTTGAAGAGTAGTTATGTATAGCTACTCCCGCACAAGACCCGCTTCGGTACTTCCGATAGTAATCAAGTCCCATTAGTTTCTGGGCGGCGGCAGATGATCTGCGATGAAGAACAAAGCGTTTATCACCCTGCGCTGCAAATGCTGCGGCCAAACATCACAAACCGATTTCGCCTGAGAGACGCCAGTGGAAGCACGTCTACGATTCGTGGTGACCTGACAACTGCGAAATTCTACTGAGTTGCAATTTCCCTATCGCTGGCATTGGCGATGAGACGCTGGCGTGCACCATGCGGTGCTTAATTTTCGCTATGACCGCGGACTCCTTCACAAGTATTTTATGACGCTGAATTGATGGAAGGTTTCGCGATGAAGTTCACGAACGGAGGGAACATCACTCGGCCATCCTTCGGCGCTGCTTGTCCCCTGCGTCGTGGCGCAAGCGCTCGAAACTCTCTCGGGAAGGTCTACGTAGCCTTACACATAGGGGATGGCCGAACCCGCCCCTGTCCATACAGCGCCACATAGACATTACGTTGATGTCTGCCCGCATGGAGTCTGGAACGGGCCCGGTGAAATGATATGCGATATCGGAGTCGATCGGTGATGCTCCCGTTGCCCCCACCAGTTGAAGAATCCGACACCGGGCTGTTTGCGGCCATTGAGGCACTCCAGAGGCGTGTAGATCTACCGAACAGCCCCTAACTGGGGCTAGCCAGGTAGTGATAAACGAATGCGCACGCACCTTGCGCCATCGGAGATGTACCCCACCTGCGGATCTTCGCTTTACCCATGCGGCTACGTTAGCTTGCAGATGAAACGCGCTCGAGGTACTCCACGCCCAGATCGATAGCGAGCTGTCGACTCTTCAATGGCAACACAGTCTCCACCGCAAGAATGATACGGACCGCAGGCGGGTTCCCTGGATGATCAACTCGAGCTTGGGCTTCTAAGACCGCTGCGTACTTGATAGCTTGGTAAACCCCGCGTTCGTAGTCTATTGGGCCGCCATCGGAGATTCGAGATTTCACCTCGACGCCGATCCAGAGATGCTCCGACTTGAAAACGACATCGATGACATCCCCGGAACGTAGATCATGTTCCGGCTCAACAAACCAATCGGGCCCCGCGCCGAACTGCTCAGGATGAGTTACCACGTACTCCTTCAGCGCCTTGTGTTGTGCTGACTCTCCCCCACCCCAACCGCCGCCCCCGCCTGAACTCGAGTTACCAACACTAGCTTCAATCTCGACAGACGCGACCTCAAGACCAGTCAGCCGTAGTACCTCGAGCCAACGACTTCCAAACTCAAGAATCTTCGAGTACTCATTCGTGACCTTTGCTCGCTTGTCCGCCGCATTGAGCAAGTCGTAACCCATCCACGTTCCCTTGATGCCATGGGATGGCAGGCCTTTGTATTGGCCTTGGGAGAGCACCACAATCGTCGTAAGGAATGGTGGGCTGTCCATCATCCTCACCGCTGCCGCGCTGATCAGTGAAGTGACCCTGCCTAGTACTTTGCCTAGACCACGGGGCCAAGGACGACCGTTTTTGTCGAAGCGACCAATCCTTTGTGCCAACTCCTTATACGTAAGGGGCACAAGTACGTCGTCGCGCTGCCTCAGCACATGCTCAACCAGCACTGGCAAGATCTTACGCGCGGTCTCCTCTATCCAGCCCAGACTTTCAGGCTCGGCGTCTAGATCGTCTTCCTCAAAACCATCTTGTGCCGCTCCCGGCACATCCCCCCGCGGCTCGAGCAACTCGAAGAGATGTCCAGTACTAAGCATGTCTTCCACATCGCTATTTTGGATGTGCTCGCGAAATGCGGAATCGATCTGGAGGCGGTCTTTCAGATCCATTCCGCTTATCCCGTATACAGGATGCAGGAGGTGCACTCTATCCAGCCAGAAATGCTTAATGCCGCGGTCATCACGGCCTGAGGATGGATCTTTTGGCTCAACTTCAAATCCATAGACCGGAATCCTGGCCGCTCGGGCTATCTCCAGATTCCTCTGCGCCTCTTCCCCATGCTTGACGGCCAGCCCCTTCCAACTGCTAACTTTGGCGCCGAGAATCACGAACTGCCGTTCATGTCCCTTCTCTGTGTCGAAAACAGAAACGACTCTATCCACCCAAATTGAGTTCACAAGGCCTGTCTTATCCTCGGTGAAAGCGTTCCACGGAGTATCCAAGCGCGCATGGTCCTTGCTGCGACCATACGTATCCAACCCACACGTGGTCATCCAGAACTTGTGGGGATTGGTCTCAATACGCTCTTTGCTCATGAATTTCTGGCTCCCTGTGTGGGCTCTATTCGGTAGTCGTCCATTCGCCACCATAGCTCGCCAGAAGGAACGCGTATTTCACAATCAACGGACAAAAATACCGCCTCAAGTCAGAAACCGCGTTTGTCGTACGACACCTCTCCATAGCAGAGAGCCGGAACTCTAAAGCAATGCTAGGCCGGAACAAATTTGCGCCGATGGACTTGCCCCGTTGATGTGTGGCCCACACACCTCAGGCGAACGCCAATTCCTAATACCCTTAGGTCGCACAAAGAAAAGTAGCTTCCCCATTGAGCCAGCCACCCGGAGAACTGACAGACCCACGACATAGCCAACCTAGGCTATGAGTAAACGCTCTTGTAGAAGTGGAACCCTTCCTTACTGCAACGCGCGACGTCCCCACCATGATCGCGGGCGAATTCCTCGTTCTCAATGAACACATCGTAATAGCCCTCATGTATCTCCAAAACGATGTTCCCAGCTTGATTGCTGGTGAGTATCTCCAAGTTGCGACGCCTCCACTGATCGTAGTCAATAAATTTGCTCGGGGAGCACCCGAGTACAGTCAGCTTTGGCCGATAAAAGTCGAGGAAGTCGTACGAACGGTCAGAATGACGTCCGTGATGCGGCGCAAGCATGAAGGAGCACTGCCCCTTCGACTTGGCATTGTTGCGTATGACGTGGTCCCAAGAGGCATCGTGCGCATCACCAGGGAAGATCATGCGGTTGCCACCGCTCAGGTATTCGATGACGTATGAGGCTTCATTGACATCGTCGTTTTCATCGGGATCGCACAGCAAGTCCTTGCTGGGAGCCAGTATGTACAGACCATCCCCCGCGCTGCCTTCTTCCTCACTTCTATTTGCGAATGCGAAGCTATCGCCTGCGATTCGCTTCGCTGTCAGAACTCCGGAAGCTCCGTTAGCAATTATCCTCTCGTACACGTCCCAATCTTCTTTCTTGAATCGGAAGAACCCTTCGAAGTCCGGCGCGGCCCTGCGCGCGCCGGAATCCCAAAAATTTAGAATCCCGACCTTTTCTTGAAGAGCGGCCAAGCCGTCCATGTGGTCCATATCAGGATGGCTGAGTATGAACCGGAACAAGCGTCCGATTCCGTACGTTTGGATGTAGTTGATTGGATTCGATGGCCGCTCACACATGCGGTAGTTGCCTAGCCGGGCTACCTCCGTGATCATCGTACTTGCCCGGGCTTCTAGGGCCGCAGCTTGCTGTCGCACTTCCAGATTCCCGCCGCAAACGTCGATTCCTGTAACGCGGCCGGAGTTGTGCTGAATCAGCGTGCAGTCGCCGGGAGAGACGTTGAGGATGTGTACACGGGCCATTTCTTCTTATTCCTCTTAGAATGGACGATAGTCAGTCGCCAGACCTATCAAGCCCCTGATCGATCACGCAGCGTTCGAGGCCGCTTTCTTAGCGCGCTTTGTTGGCAGTCGCGACATCGCCTCGAATAGGCGATCAGCGTATACATCACCTGCCCGTCGAACCGCCCTGGCATTGAAGTGGAAGAGCCACGCCCACAGGAGCGCCGCTGAGATGGCAACGGTCAGCCCGCCGGGAAGGCCTGGATCCGCAAGACGAGCGGGATGCCATGCGTATGGTTCCACTGTCAGCACGCCCGCAGCGATCAGTCCATAGGCAATGCCGGCGATGCTGGTTATGACACCTGGCATCCTCATACCAAGGCAGTTTCGGTGAAACCCATATGAGATGTTCTCTTTCAGTAACAGCGCCTTGTCGTTACGCGTATCCTCCCTCACCTTGACTGCCACTCCTGCGTACATCTGATCGGCCTTTGCAGGCTCAATCGCTTCCTCCTCGGCAGTCGGAATGGGAATACCAAGCTTGGACTCCGCCAGACGGTGATAGCGTTCCTTGGTAATTGAGTCGTAGCGGGTGTCACGATGTCGTAGCGATATGGTCGTGGGAAGCCCTCCCCAACGCTTGACAAGCTTCTCTTCGACGTCCTTGCCTCGCATACGAGCGACACTGGCCAGCGTATAGATGGCGCCGCAACCGCCCAGCACACCAAGCACGGCAGTAAGTATCGCGTGTCGAGGCCCATAGACACTGACAAGTGGAACAAGAATAGGAAGAACCACTAAAAGGCCAGGCATCACACGTGCTTTGCGCTCGTATGGATCCTTGACCAGATCAATCATCCCCATCATTTGGCTCTCATATCGAAATTTCAGTGCTGAATCTGCATCTGCAAAATTGAGTAGTCACCATCGCCCACAATCAGTTGGAGCACGGGCAAGCCGTCTTCGGCCATGCTTTGTGCCAAGATCGTGATCTGATTGATGTCGGTGTGGCTTGGTCTTGCACTATGGCCTTTGGGATGGCTATGCCACTCGCCAACGTAGACAACTACACCTGCGGTACGCTTGGCAGCGTCCTCGACAGCTTCGAGGCAGGCGACTGAGCCTCTAATAAAGCTGTTTGGGGTCGAGATGCTGTCTGGAGGGGCAGGAAGGGCCTGGACGATCACGATCATGTTTTGATTGAAGTCGTGATAGCCCAGGAGAATGCCGCCAGTCTCATTTGGCAAACATGCAGTTCGCATTGCTCGCAATTGCACTATCAGTTGAGCGTCGATGCTTACTTGGTACGAGCCGATGCGCTTGATTTCTTCTGCGCCCGTGGCGATCTCATGCACCGTCATCTCTCCGGCGGGGTGTCTCTGCCAGATCAAGATCCTGGGGGCAGGATTTTGAAGGCAGGCCGGAATCTGCTCAGCCAAGTTCGCAGCGTGGAGAGACACCTTGGCGTACGACAAAACCAGTGATATATCGCGGCAGCTCGCACCACTCCACAGCTTACGAGGGACATTTCCGTACAGGCTTGAACCCCACTCTTCTGCCAGCAGAGCTCTGTAATACTGGCTTTCCAGGGATCGCAGCCGTAGGGCGCGATCAGCGCTCTCCACCAACAGCACAGACGCCGCTCCGTCCGGAGTGACGAACGCCGAGGCGAGTCGAGGCAAGCCGTCAATAAAGCTGGAAGATCTTGGGAAATCGAGATCCGTGGATACGTCGATGACAACCTCGGACTCACCGAAGAGCCCCTTCGCCCGGTCGGCCGTCAGCGGATTTATGTCTTCCACAATGGGCGTCACTTGCGCGCCATGGGGTACCGCACCGTTTAGCAAACTAGCAACGACATCGGCCTTCGGGATACCGCAGTTCACGTCATACGCGATGTGGCGTGCAAGATTGTGGGGACGAATGTGATCGTTATCGATCACGGTCCACTCTCCCCAGCCCTGCCTGGACCAGAGATGCAGGATCGCACTGCCCAGGGAGCCCGCACCAACTATCGTCCCTTTGGGGCCTTCATCAGCAATGCCAGAGAAATCGCGCAAAGTATCGCGTGACGGACTACGCAAGACCTCAAACGGGAAGATATGGTGCGCTCGCCACTTTTGCTCCAATGCGGGATCCGGCTCCACGCCCGTAGCTCTGTATAACGACCCATTGAGCTCAATGCAAGCGCCTAGTTGCAGCGCAAGATCAAACACATCGACGTCAAGCATATATGCCCGTAAGTCGCAAGCGGACGGTTGCTCGCCCTCTGCTCGAAGTATGGGAGTCGTCAGTAGCAACGAAGCTAAGCGTCGCTGCTTAGGCCTACGCATTCCCTTACCCTCTGGTACGAGTTCACTTAGTGCATGTCGCAGAGGGGTAACTAGGTCCGCGGCTCTAGCTTGCATAAGATCCGCAAGCATTCCAAGCGAAGCCGGAGTTAACTCAACGATGCCGTGAACGATCGGAGGCAACGTGATGGCTAGGTTGAATAAGCTAGCTGCGGCATCGGCGCTGGCAGGCACCAAAGCAAAGGTCTGAGCCCCATCTTTGCGCTCGGCTAGCTTATGCAGCGAGTATCTGCCACGCGCTTCTTCGGGCGTCGCAGGGAAGTCCGGAGATACGATGAGCTCGAACTTCGTGACAAAGAAGAGTTGCTCCACCGGCTGATCAGCAGGATGAAGCGACTCCCGCGCACTCTGGTTCAGCCACCACTCTATCCGTCGAAGGAAGTTCTGGGGAGTCCAGGAGCGACGGACCGCCCTTTCATCTTCGTTGTATAGGCAAAGGCTCCCCGGCTCACCCGGCAACGTCTGATTCATGTGCATCAGGGCAGGGAAATCCTTTCTGAGCACACGAACATCCAGGCGTGCATCGGGCTGCTCCGGCTCAATGATCGCCAAGCGCTCTACATAACGAATGCCCGGCACATTGCGATTGGGAACGTCATCGCATCGAATATCAACGACTAGACACTCGTGTCGCTCGGTCGCCCCCGCTGGACTTGCCATCACCTTCAGTAAAGTGACGTTGGACACAGCTCGGACAACCGGGAGGAGTTTGGCCAATCGCGGCAAACTAATCCCTGACGGGTCTACATCCTGTAGAGCGCTTAATTCGTAAAAATCAGCCACGAGTGCGTCCAGCCCTGGGCGCCGTCGAGGCGATGATGGCAGGTGCCCCAAGGGTCGCAGCTCTGAGCATCGCCACGCCCTGCTTAGTTACTTCGAAAGAGATCGGCTGGGGCTTGGATGCGTTAGGCTCTTCCATGGTCACCAAGAAGCGCCTACCGCCTACCTCGTCCAAGTACCGCTGATACGCTTTACGCGCCTGAATGTGCGGAGGCTGTTTCTCCGAATACATGGAACGCTCATCGGGAACTGGTTTGCTGCAACTGACGATATAAGCACCGGCATTGCCAAGCTTCAGGAGATCCTCCACCAGCGGCTTCGGCGTGGTTTCCTTCTCCCCTTTCTCATCGCTCAGCGACTTGTAGCTGCAATGATGAGGGATATTAAACAGATCCCACCGCAGCCGGTCTTCGTTGCCGTGGTAGCGCGTGATCCGCACTATCTTCTCAAGGTCTTCCCAATCCGCATCGCCCACCTCGAGGTAATCCACCCGGCTTCCGTGTCCGACGTCAAATCGCACATTGAACACAAGGGCAGCGCTATTACGGATGATGTCTTTGGTATCGCAGTGCTCGATGAACGGTGAGTGACAGAAAAACTCGACCTGGTCATTGGACAGCGAAAAGCCCGGAACGATCGTCCCGGCGTCCACAAACAGATGGTCTCGAGCGCTAGGAGCTTCACCGCGGGCCTCCAACAGGGGCTCGAGCCAGTCCATCAACTCTTGCGGCTGCGAAAACACCAAAATGCCCTCCCCTTCCAAGAGGCGATGGCGCGCTTCCTGGCGAAGCAAGACGAACTCTTCACTTTGGTGATCATTGTCAGCTTTCTCCAACAACATTGCCGCTGGCACCCAAAGCTGCTTTATCTTGATGCGCCCTTCACCGTGATACTTCTTTGCATGCTCCAACCAAAAAAACTCGGTGCTGCCTTGTATGTGGTCCCTATCCGCATGGGTAAAGGCAACCACATCAAAATAGTCGAGCTCAGCCTGCGCCAACTCATCCTTAAGCACCGCCTTCAGATTAATTTCTGGCCGATCAGGATCTTCAGCGCACTCACCTCGGTGACAGAAATCAAACAAGATGCGACGTTGGTTCTCAAGAACAATTTGAGATGTATCCCCGTTACCAACAGGATAAAACTTTACAACATGCTTGTAAGTCATGACTGTGTGCGTCTGCCGTGAAGAACATTCAACCACTATATGTAGCGTGTAAGCCCAAGTCAACCACTAAATATAGATTTTCAGATAATTTCCGAAACTATCATATGAGCGTAATTAGTTACTGATTAAGTCAGCCATGATCGTGATATTTCGAAGTATCTTCTGACCACTATCAAACCAGTAGCTTTGGATTTCATAAATGAAAAGATCCATTAAATGGATAATCCGAGGCTACGATGATCTGTCCTCTTCGATTGCGAGACAGGCTGCTGGAGTGACGTAAACGGGATCGCTCACACTGAAACGGCGACGGATTGCGCCGGCCGTCTGCACGCGCTTAGGCAGCCGATGCCTCTCCACAGTGATTGTTTGGCACCCGTGTGTGCCGGATCCCCGCGAGTTTTGCGGTGGCTATACCTCTTGAGCGAATGGGAGCCACGAGCAAGAACAATGCGAACAAGATTTCCCAGGAAGCGCACGAGCGCGCGTCTCGCCTCACGCAAGGTCATCGCAGCGAGTACCCGTCGCTATGGTTGGCAGTCGAGTTCATCACGGGTAAGAGCGGCGGCTCGGCGCAAACGCTGCTGACCGGGTCGAGCGGCATGAAGTCGACAGCGCGCAGCGCGAAGCCACGGCACACAAACGCGAACGGATCCGAAGCTAGGGCGGGGAACCGCAAACTTCGCCATGCGACGACGTCCTGCGCCCGGCCAACGCCTTTCGCGCAGGCGGCCTGGCAAAGCCCAGGGTTGATCGGTTCGGGTTTCACATGCGCTACATAAGCGCACGCATGGGCGTGGTCGAGCTTATCTTCTTCTTGTGTCGGTCTGCCCGTGGTGGTCGTCATACATTGTCGTACGCGCACCAGCACAGAAGGCTCGTCTAGGGTCAACGCGAAATGGGGTCAGCAGCCTAACTATCCATCTGCGGGCCCGACACCTCCGGCTCCAACGATTGATTGCCGCTGTTTGTCTGGAGGGGCGCATAAATCTCGCTGAGCTCCACGCTGCGGACATTTAGCGCGCGCATGCATTTCAGGAAAAACTCAAATGAGAATCTCCCGCGCGCAACCTTGTTGGACAGGTTCATATGAGTCTCATCGACGCCCAGGGCCTCCAAACGACGAGAGAGTTCTTTGTAACTGACGCCAGCCCTGGCGAGTTCGATCCGCAGGATACGACGCGCACGATCCTCCCAGTCCATTTTTACCCGGGCCAAAACCATTCAAACAACCTGTGCTGTGGGTGTAGACGCGACAAAGCCGACTCCGAGGGGTCGACGCTGGAAATTCATCGTATATGATGAACATTCTTCGTGAGTAGTGGCTCCCCGATTTATGGGGTACCTACCCAACTATACGACAGTCTTAGGTTAGCTGTGAGGTTTGGGCCATGGGGAAGCACCAGTGGACGGAAGAGAAGATTAAGCGATGGACCGCTGAAAAGCGCGGCATGGGAACTGGTGCGTCCTATCGACCGTGGATTGAGGTTAAGGACGTAAGTAGCCTGGGCCGATCGCGCCGGGTATGGAGCCCCAAGACTGGCAGAGTGCATCACCTTCTCTCAGATATCGAACACGACATCTTCTTGGCCGCCGAATGGTCGTCCAACGTGCGGGATATCCGTGAGCAATATCCATTGGACCGTGAGGTGACGCAGAGTATCGCGCACGAGCTTCAAATTGCCCATCCGACCTATCCCGGCACCCACGTAGCAACGGTCATGACCGTCGACTTCATGCTGACGGTATCGACGGCTCAAGACGCGAGTACGCTCATCGCCATCAACGCCAAGGCTGACGACGAAGCCGAAGATCCTCGATCCATCGAAAAGCTCGAGATCCAGCGAACCTACTTCGAGAGGATCGAAATCGATCATCACTTGGTTTACCGCTCGAACATCCCCAAGGCCGTCGTGAACAACTTGGTATGGATCCGGGACAGTGGCTTAACCGAGGGTCAAGTAGAGGAACGCGCGGGCGTGTACGAGTCCCTCAAGGACGCCATGCTCAATGAGCTCTCTCAGCTTCGCCCCGCCGTCGGATCTATGTCTCTAGCCGAATACTGCGCTCAGTTCGATGACGCCCACGGGCAATGCCGCGGTGCCGGTTTGCGCGTGGCCCGAATGCTGCTTCAGGCACGAATGCTCAGCACCGACTTGAACGTCAGCATCCTCGCCCGCGAACCGGTAACCAACTTCAGTCCAAGCCTGCCAGTTCGCTCTCATATCGTCGCAAGGAAGGCGTAATGCTGTTTGCGAACAACATCTTTCAGCTCGATGGTCATCGGTACCGGCTGCTCACAATCGGCCAGGGATCCGATGAGGCTTGGTGCATTGACATTGATGCGCCTACGGCTTGGCCGGTTGCAATCGCCCATGGCGACATCAGGAACCTTTCAAAGCTGCCGGAAGACCCTCCGCTTTATGCAGAGGCATCTCCGGCGCGCAGAGAGCGTTGTGAGCGAGCCTACGCACGCCTGATGCGCCTACTGGATGCTGCCGGCGATTCGCTCTTCTGCCCCTCCTCACGCAACCAAGCAATTAAGGATCACGCCAAGAGGGAACGATGTGCGGAGGGCACCTTGTATAAGGACTTACGGCGCTACTGGACCCGCGGGCAAAACAAGATGGCTTTGCTGCCCGACTATCAAAACTCGGGGCGGTCTTCCACGGAAGGCCTCACTTCCCGGCGAGGTCGTCCCTCGAAATCTGGCATTGATACGTATCAGTTGTGCTCTAGCGATTTGGCCAATTTCCGGTCGGTGATTGAGTCTCGGTATCTTAAGGATCAGCGCGTAACCATGGTGGACGCCTACATGACACTGCTCGAAAAGCACTATTTCTTCTCCGACGGGAACCAGGTCACCCACATCAACCCGATTGGAGAACGTCCGAGCCAAAAGCAGCTCAGCCACTTCGTAAAGAAAGCCTATAACATCGAAACCCGCTTACGGGGACGCCTCGGCGACAAGGACTTCGAGCGGGACCACCGCAAGAAGCTGGGAACGGTCCTGGAAGACTGCCTCGGAGTTGGGCACTACTACGAAATCGACAGCACCATCGGCGACATCTACCTGGTGTCGAGCAAGGACGTAAGGGCCATCATTGGCAAGCCGACCATCTACTTGATCGTCGATCGGAAGTCGCGGTTGATCGTGGGCTTCTATTTCGGCTTGGAAAACGCGTCTTGGGTTGGTGCGATGCAAGCGGTTCTCAGCATTTCAGAAGACAAGCGTCGGCTATGCCAACGCTATGGCGTTGAATACAACGAAAGCGATTGGCCAGCACATCAAGTGTTTCCTTCAGCGTTTCTTGCTGATAGGGGCGACATGATCAGTCAATCGAGCAACAGCATCGTTGAAGGAGTCCACAGCACCATTGCCAACCTTCCTAGCAAGCGTCCTGATCACAAGCCGCTTGTCGAGTGTGGCTTTCGGCAAGCTCATAACCAACTCAGGACTGTGGCCCCTGCATATGATCCACCGTCGAATGCGACCAAAAGGCGCGGAAAGCGGTACGACAAGGATGCCTGCCTCACGGTGAATGACTTTGGCAACCTTATGCTGAATGCCATCGTTCATCACAACCGTCGCGCGATCAGCGGCTACGAACTCACTCCAAATGAGTTGATCGACGGGGTCGACCCCAACCCTATCGATCTTTGGAATCACGGCGTGGCTACACGAGCCGGACAGCTCAGAACGTATGAGCACTCGTTTGTACGCCGCTCATTGCTGGCCAAAGGGCAAGCTGTGGTGACGGCTGAGGGAATCTCGTTCAATGACCTGTATTACACGTGCAGCACCGCGATCGACCAAAAGTGGTTCGAAAACGCACGTCAACGCCGATTTGTGGTCGACGTTTTGTCCGATCCCAGGCTCGTGGACGAGATCTACGTCCGGCACCCTACCTCCAAGGATCCACACGTTATCGCAAAATTGACAGCGCGCAGTACCGAATATACGGGCATGAGCTTCTCGGAAGTGGCGTACTTCACAAAGCTAAAGGCCGCCGTCCACGCTCAATCCGCTGAAGCCCGTCTGCACAGCAGCTACAACTTTCGCAAAGTTACCAAGCCTACTGTCGAGGCTGCAAAGAAGCAGTTGAAGGCTATCGGGACCGTGTCCCGCACATACCGCCGCGCAGACACCAAAGAATCTCGGCATATCGAACGGATTGACGAACGCCGTGACACCGCTCGCTTGTCCGATAGCCAACCCGGTACACAGTTCTCGCAATCGCCCGACAACGTTGTGCCCTTGGCAAAGACAAAGATGGACCAGGCAGATCCGACTGCCACCAGGATCGCCCAAATTCGCCGCCAGATGATGGCAGAGCTGAACCCAGGAACTGAAAATTGAACACCTCTGATCCTCGAGTCACAGTCGCGACCTATAAAGAGCAGCGAATCCCCGCGTACCGTGGCAACCCGCTGATCGAAGCGCTGCCCGCGTCGATGACGGACGATGAACTCATCGCTGCGCTTATGCTCAGGCCCGACTTTGATCCAGAGCAGCGGAAATGGGCCAACCACGAACGATTGATGATGCTCGAAGGCCTCGCGAACTTCATGGTGCCAATGAACAACCACCTCGAGCTCTGTCGGGCTCTTGATGGGCTTCTGCGCATGGGCTACGTCGGCCGGGCGCCAAGAACAGCTGGCCACGCAAACATCTTCAACCGACTCAATCAAGCGGCGCCGGCCCAGGCGACCTTCAGGCAGACGACGACTTCAATCACGCCTCAAAGGTCTGCCGCGCTGATCGGTATCTCTGGCATGGGCAAGACGACAACGGTGAGGCGATGGTGCGCGGGCATTCCGCAGGTCATCTTCCATCCTGAGCTGAACATTTATCAGGTCCCGCACCTGCATATCGAGATGCCAAGCGACGGATCGTCCATCAAGGGACTCGCCCAAGGGATTCTGCATAAGCTGGATGAAATCATCCCTGGTGCGGAGTACCACCGGATGTACAGCCAACAAGGACGCGCGGGGTCCGACACCCTCATGCGCAATGTGGCACGCTTGATGAACATCCACCTTGTGGGGCTTCTGATCTGTGACGAAGTCCAAAACCTGGCGAACGCTCGTAAAGGCGCTCAAACGGTCATGACTGAGCTGGTGTCGGCATGCAACGACCTGAACGTTCCTATCTTGTTCATTGGCACAAACAAAGCGGCAAAAGTACTCACCCAAGATTTCCGTCAAGCTCGGCGATCAAGCGGGCACTCTATTGCCCCTTGGGATCGCCTGCGTCGCGGCTCAGTTTCGGAGCCTAGCGATTGGGAAGGCTTCTTGGAGGTGCTATGGAGCTATCAATGGGTGAAAAACCCGGTGCAACTTGATGAGGACTTCCAGCATGTTCTCTACGAATGCTCCCAGGGCATCATCGACTTGGCAATCAAGCTGTTTGTATCAGCCCAGGCTCGCGCGATTCAGCACGGCACCGAGAGGCTCACACCAGAGTTGATCCTTCAGGTCTTCGCGTCTGAATTTAAGCTTATGCACCCCATGATCGAGGCGTTGAGATCGGACAGCCCTGAGAGTCTTATGGCCTACGACGACATCGCACCATTGAACTTGCAAGCGCACCTGGAGCAGGTAAGCCGGAACCTGGCATTGAAGAAATCTCCCCTATACGCGGTAAAAGCGGACGATCCAACCTTTGCGCCTCGACTTGCAGCAGGGATGGCCGCCATGGGGCTTGACGGTGACATGGCAGAGCAACTTTCCCAGTCCGTCGCACAAGCTGACCCATCAATGAACTTGGCTCAAGGTATACAAGCCGTCGCAGCCGCGATCAAACCTCGCAAGGCACCGAGGAAGTCATCATTGTCCAAGAGTGCAGCAACACTAGCAGCAGACCGATTCGACTCTAGGCCAAATGACTACCGACGTGCGGTCGCGCATGCTACGGCAGAGCATACGAAGGTCATGGACAAGCTTGTTGAGTTTGGCATGGCTCCAAACCTAGCAGACATCCTGGAACTCTGATATGCACCTGCTCCGACCATATCCTGAAGAGGTGGTCGGCAGCATGATCCATCGGGCATGCAGAGAAACGGGAATTCCTCTAAAACGCTTGTTGCCCTCCGTCACCGGGGCCAAGATCTCGAACCAGTCCTTCGTCATGACCAACCACATCATGGTTTCCGAGACGTTCGGACTGTCTATGCAGACCTTGCTTTTTCTACACACCTTGTTTCCGTACACCATTTGCTTTATGGATCCGGCTCAGAAGGAGAAAGTATCGCGCGCCGTCTTGTCCGGTCCGCAGCCAGGCAGATCATTGGCCACGCTGTCGAAGAACGCTATTCAAGGCACATCGCAATTGCGACTGTGTCCGCGGTGCTGTCGGGACGATCTACGAGACTTCGGACTGTCATACTGGCACAGGCATCACCAGTTGCCCTGCACCTACGTCTGCTTGAAGCATATGTGCATGCTCAGAAGCAGCACGTTTAGTGTTCGTCCTGGAACTTGCGTCCCGGAGCCCGCGGCCGCACCCTGCCATAAGATTCAAACTCCGAAGGGAATACCGTTCGAGGTCATATGTCGGATAGCGGAGTTGTCGGCCTTTGCGTGCAATGATCGAAGCCTACGCCTGCCTCAAGTCAAACAAGCTTACAGGCAACGGGCGCGCGATCTGGGTTACGGCATATCAAGCACTCAGTTGCTTGGCTCGGCGATCTCCGCAGATTTGGCCAGCTTCTACGGTTCGGAGTTCTTGCACTCGGTTGGCTGCGGTATGCCGTCGAGTTCAAGGCCTTGGCCCGCTCTCCTCTTGCAGCCAGCTGCCGAGAACTGCCCACCACTTAAACACGTGTTGCTGACGGTCTTCCTTGAGAGCGCGGCGAGATCGTTGAGGAGTTCGACTGCCCATATGAAGGGGCCGAAACTGCGAGACTGGAAAGCCGTCGAGGCTGCGGCAATCAGAACTATGACAGACGAACTTGCCAAGCATCGGGCCGAGGGAAAGAGAACGGCTGTGGCCGATCTGCTCAAGCCCACGGGCATGCTTTCTCAATATAAGCACAACAAAGTGATGTTCCCCCGCCTCGTTGCTTGGCTAAAGGCGTTCAAGGCGTCGGCCGACTCCATCCGTCAAACGGGACGCCGGCCCCGGATACGGTGATCAATCCCTTCCTGCCGGGAAACGTAGCTATCGTAATGTGAAGATCTAAGGCCACTTTTTCTGAGTTTCGCCCTATACGCTCTGATGACAAGGAGCGAGCAGATGGAATGGGCGTGTGGCATTAGCACCGAAGGTGGACTTCGAGTGCAGATAATTGAGCGAACAGGAAACGTCATGTTCGCAGACCTGGCTTCATTGAGAAAACATGGGCTACCTTCCAAGCCCGCCAGTGAAGGCAGTTCGCTTCTGACCGATCCATCTTCTTGGAAACGAGTGCCAACTTACCAATACTTGGAGGCCTTCGGCGCGGCTAGTTTAGAGCCAGCAATCGCATCGAACCATCAAGTGTTCGCTGCACGCATGGAACGTCGGACTGTCTATATTCCGGCTTTGGCACTGATGCGAGCGATGTTTCGACCTAACAGTCACGTCTTGCCTGCGGTCTTCAGCCCCGGCAACGTAGACCTGTTAAGTTATGTAGATTACTCTGCGGCGACACCACGCCACGTGGTCCATGATGCTGGGCTTCAAAAAAGCCTTAGCGACACCGACGCAGGTCCGCTAATAAGCGAACCGCTTCGCTGGCTCCAACTATCCCGCTCAGCAAGAGACTGCTGTCAGAGCGTCCACAAGTACGCCATGCAAGGTCGAATTGACCTGGACCCACCCGCCGGCGACCTGCAAATGAGTGCGCAAGGACATGCAATTGGACGCACGTTGTTCGTGACGAGGTTAGAACTGATTGCCGTTCACACTCGTGCGCGAGATACTTTGCTCGAAAAAGACAAGACGTTTCGGTTCCGGAGCACACCCATCGCGACTGGATCGCCCAAGTTTTCTTGTCGAGATCTTGTCGTCCCTATCAACAGGGCTGGCCTAGCAAGCCTTACAGATCAAGAATGGGACCGCGTGCTCCCCCTGCTTCAAGGGAAAGGAGCACATGCGCGAACGAAGCACAACCCTCGCCATGTGCTGGACGCGATCTTGAGTAAGATCGCTCATGGGCATGCGTGGCGCCATCCCTCTCCCGAAGCGCCTAACGTGCCATTTTCGATTGCCAATACGCGATTTAGGGAGCTCTGCGCAGACGGTTCACTGCTGAAGATCCTTGACTACTTGCAGAAGGCTCGCGGAGAGGCTTAGCTAGCCGCGTCAGTACAGGATTTTCCATCACAATGGTCACGCCCTGCACGATCTTCAGGGCGTGTTCATCATTTCCTCCAGCCATCAACCTCGGCAGCGGCATCATCCATTAGGCGCTCCAACTGCGCGTCGGCCTTGTCAGATAAGGCTATCGCAAGGCTTTGGCGCCGGCACTCCTCGGCAAACCCCGGTCGCCGGGTGTCAGGCACCCAAATCCGCACGAGCCGCAAGCCTGCCATGCGTCGCGCGTCCTTGAGCTTTTGCACTCGGGCGTTGATGATCGATGTCTTCATGAACAACCTCATGGTCGCATTACTTGTAATTTTGCGCTGAGGTACCGTTACATGCAACGCGACTAGACTCCAGCAGCACATCGATCCTACTAGGGACAACCCATTCCCGTGGGCTCGTCGGTCCTACAGCGAGGTGGCCTCGAGTCCCTCGGAGCGTACTAGCTGCTGCGGAGATGAAGCGCCTGATAGAGTCGTTTCAAGGCAGTCCGCGTGTGGCCCCAGTAGCGCCCTGCAACCTGAAAAAATGTGCCGCCTCGTTTGGGCGAGACCGGATAACCAACGCAGCTTGCTGCTCGGACAGCTCATCGCGCGGTGTAAGACGCACATCGCTGCCATGACTGGCTCCCACTACCGTAGCGACGCCGAATCCATGCCCGCACCGCATTGAGGCGCCAGCTAAATGGCGGGGCGTTAGCCCGGCGACTGGCTTCTACTGTGCCAGGAGCCCCAATCGCTGCGCCGCGAAGAGGCCATCGCTCTGCGAAAAAAATCAAAAGCATCGACACTCAGGGTAAATCGCATTTCGCGACTTACCCTGCTCGGATTTACACTCAAGCTAGACTGATTAACGGATCCATGAGGCTTCGTGTGCCAGTGTCCTCGAAATTTTTAGCCGACCTTCAGGAGACCCTAGCTGGGCTGACAGCGGTGCCGGCTAGGCCAGCATTCAAGCGGCTCACAGCAGACGGTCTCGCCGTTCAGCCCATTCAAGGGCCCAGCGGGTTAAGCGGAGCGTCGCTGCTTTTCGCTGCTCTTGAAGCTAGAGGGATCCCTGCTCTCAGCCTCGGAGACAAAGCGCTCGCCTATGTGGAGCTGAATAGTGGCACTGTACATGTGATCAGCGAAGGACCAGAGGTGGTCCAACTTCGCGACCTCGCGGCGATGATTGAAGAAGTTGGAGCCGAGCTCGTTAACGTCACCAAGGCTGACGTCGCCCAAACGCCAGAGGGGTACGCCTGCAATATCGGCGGCCACCACGCAACTGGAAGCACGATCGCGGAGGCTGCCATTAGGTCTTGGCTGTTCGAGCGCAGAGCGGCTCACCAGGGTGCAGAGAGCTTTTCGTCCCTCGAACCCGTGGACCTGACGCTTGCGAAGCGGGTGCTCAACGACTTAGCCAACCGGGATGGCGACTTAGGGGCCGAGTATTGGAGCGCCGTATTGAGACTGTTGTCCGCGGCCGATCAAATGCGGGAGGCTCTCGCTATCATCCGAGCAGAGCTTCCAGACGTTCAAGGTTCTGATAGTTGATGTCAGCGACAGCGCGCAAGGCGGCCCACATTATGTAGATCGTCTACACCGACAGCGACTCTGACCACTCGGCCCGGGTCCGAGAAAGGCGGCGTCGGCGGATCGATCACGCTGGCCTCTCACGCGCTGTCTATGGGCCGCCGACTTAATAGCGTTCCTCTTTTTCGCGATGGCCTTCCTGATTCGATAGCCTTCACCCCTGCCTCAACAACTCTCGCAACGTCTCCCGCTCCGGACTATCCTACCCAATGCCACGCCCTTCCGTACTAGCTCTCGACTTGGAAGGCACGCTCATCTCGAACGCGGTGAGCCAGATTCCGCGTCCTGGCCTTTTCACCTTTCTAGAGCGTTGCCGAGAGCTGTTTCCCCGCATCGTAATGTTCACCACGGTGAACGAGCCACGGTTTCGCGCGATAGCCGGCGAGCTTATCCAGGAGCGTGCCGCCCCGGCTTGGTTTGCCCAACTTGAGTATGTGTCGTGGACTGGCGCCACAAAAGATCTGGCGCTGATCCGCGATGCTGCTATTGAAGAGTGCCTGCTCGTGGACGACTTTGAGGCGTACGTACACCCTGGACAGCTTGCTCAATGGATTTGCATTGATAACTTTGCCCATCCATATGAAGCTTCTGATACTGAACTTGTGAAGGTGCTTGAAAAGCTGCAATTACGGCTAAGGCCGTAGCCACAAATGAGCTCCAGGCGTCTCAATCGCGGGCCGATTGGTCAGAGTCGCTACCTGCGTGCAGGGAGGTCCCAGTGACATGCCCGTCCGGTGACTCGCCGTCGGAAGCTTCGTTTGTCATTTTCGAGGATTGTGCTGTGGAGCAGGGTATCGTTTTTCGAAGTAGCGGTAGCCAGGCCATATGGCTGCCCAGGACCGTTGCATTTCCGGAGGGTGTAAAAATTGTCAATATCGTGGCGATTGGTCGGACCCGGGTCATAAGCCCTGTTGGCGAATCATGGGATAGCTGGTTCGAGGCGGAGGGTGTGACTCCCGATTTCATGACGCAGCGTGACCAACCTGAAGACCAAGAGCGAAACCCGGTCTGAAGGCCGGAGGCGCCAAATTTGGCGATTGGTCGTTCGATCAAATGGGCTTAATGCGGGGACGAACTCGAGCGGCCGTTTAGCCATTGCCTCAATGCGGTGTGAAGACGGCCAAGGCGCCGCCCCGGAAATCGGAGCCGGTCATGGAAGGTACCTGCGCCTCACGCGCGGAGCAGGTCAGATTAGGAATGATGACGGTGGAAACTGGCGTGGTTACCCGGGAAGAACTCTACGATCTGGTCTGGACAATCCCAATGACCAAGGTCGCCGACAAGTTTCAGGTTTCGAGCAGTTACTTGGCGCGTGTATGCACTGCGCTACGCGTCCCTCGTCCAGAACGCGGTTACTGGGCGAAGCTGGCGGTCGGCAAGGCAGCAAAGGCGCCATCACTTCCTGAACCCCGGCCAGGTGATCAGATGGCGTGGTCGCGCAAAGATGGACTTCCCACGCCGCCCGCGACAAAGCCTCATCCGGCAACCGAACCTCGAGCCCGCGCTCCACGTCCCATCCACCGCGTCACTGGCACCCACAGCTTGATCCTTGGCGCGAAGGAGCTTTTTCTCGCCGGTCGCGAGGTGAAAGAAAGCGAACATCTCAAGCCATATAAGAAGTTGCTGGTCGACGTCACCGCGTCCAATACCGGGATCGACAAGGCTCTCGGCTTCGCAAACGACTTGTTTAATGCATTGGAATCGGCAGGCTATCGAGTGGTCATCGCGCCTCCTGATGCGAAGCTTCGCCGCGAATCGGTCTACGAAAAGGAAGAGCCAACACGGAAGGGCCACAAACACGATCCTTATGGTTATAGTCGCCTCTGGTCTCCCCAGCGCCCCACGGTCGTCTACATCGACGCACTCGCCTTCGGGCTGTCCATTGTGGAGATGACCAAGTCCGTCGCAGTGCGGTACGTCAACGGTAAGTACGTCCGCGAATCAGAGTATGTAGCGCCCAAAGCATCCAGACGCCACGTCGACCATACTTGGACGAGCACCCATGACCTGCCGTCCGGCCGACTGAGGCTAGTTGTCTATGCACCACAGTGGAACGTCTCGTGGTCAACGACATTCCAGGAAACCAAGACGCACAGCCCAGCGTCAGATATCCCCCGAATCATCAAAACTCTCAAGAGCTCGATCGCAACCGTCACGGAGAAGTTGGCGGAAGCGAAACGGCAGGCGGGAATACGCCAGCAGGAATGGCTCGCGGCAGAAAAGCGTCGCCGGCAAGAGGAAGACCAGCGTCGTGAAGCTCAGTCCATCAAAGATAGCCGCGACGAACTTGAGCAAGTCATTCAAGCCTGGGTAAGGGCCTTCAGTCTGGAGCAGTTCTTTCAGGGTATCGAGGATCGTGCAACTGCCCTGCCCGAGGCCGATCGTCAGGCGGTATTTCTCCGGGTAGGACTCGCTCGTGAATTCGTCGGCACACACAATCCTTTGGATATCTTCCTTGGATGGAAAGCGCCTCTCGAACGATACGTGCCGCTGGCGCAACGTAATGAGGTCGATGACTCCGGCGATGGCGACAACTCGGCGCAAGAGTGAAAAGGTTGGCTTTTCATAGGCTGGGGCGGCTGAGCTGACTTGTGCTTTTCGTCATATGAGCGCCTCGGAGCTTCTGAGCACGCGATCTCGAGCTTGCTGCTCCACCAAAGGATAGCGGCGCCCTACTGCTGCTCGTAACCGCGGCTCCCGCCCATCTGCCGGTTCGCTACGGCCTAACAGTAAGCATCGACCGGTCTCAGCAAATCCGGCACCGCTGTGACAACCTGCGACATGTGACGAGCTAACCGGCCTTTGCGCATCGAACATGCTTGCCAACGAGGAATGTGCCCACGCTTTGCACGACACAACACCGTTTCCCTCGGGATCACGTGCTCGAGCCTTCGAGACAACGCGGATTGCCTCGGAGTGCGTGTGGGCTCGTGGTACATGCAGCATATGACGAAGCTTCGTAGCCTGGCAGATGGCTCCCGTTCCAAGGGGAGAACATCAGCGCCACCTTGATCGTGTACGTTGCGACGTCGCGCACGCAGAGCGGCGCTGTCCGCATGAAATGCACGTCACGCGCCAACACTGGTTCCCTGGCGAGCCGGAGATCAAGCAAATAGATCGGAACAGGACAGCCGGAGAACTCATCCGCAGGCTAAGAAGCGCCGCGATACACCGTGCCGAACCACCCGCGGAACCGGGCTCGAGCGACGGCACTCTTGATCAAAAAAAAGTTCATAGAAAGAACTTTGAACTAACTTTGATCGCGTTACGAGCTTCCCAAAACTCCCTCTAATTGACAGTGTTCTGGAAATGGGACTTCACCGTTCGGCCAGTCATAATTCACCGTTCGGCCAGTTGAATTTCACTGTTCGGCCAGTGACCAGTTCACCGTTCGGCCAGTCGCTGCTAGAGTGCGCGAGCGCTGTGCTGTTGACTTCCGAGCTGGTCGAGCAATCTTGTATTGCGCCGCATCCAGCCTATTGATACCCCAACCAAGTTCATCTAACTCCTGCATGGCCCTGTGGATCGTTGCCTTGCGATTGGACAGCGCGGAGCCCGAGGCGGGCGCGCCGCAATACACATACTCAGACAGGGTTGACACCCCTACCACTCGGCTGTCCCCCTGATTTATCCAGTGGAGGCGACTATGGATCAGTCGCGCTGCGTCGGTCTTCAATTTTCGTACCTCGTCAAAATTGACCCTGAGGTACCCCGTCCGTGCTAGCACCGAGCCTGTAAGGTGGGGATTTAGTCCAACGACTACTTCTCCAGTGGCACTGTCTTCAACATACCCAGAGAGAAGGTGGAAGGACCCTCGAAACTTAGGAGATGCGGCGAGCACAGTGACTGCGCTCATCCGTTCAATGGAACGTCGCAACCGCTCTAGCGTTGACCCACTTGGGCTGGAATATCCGAGCGCAAGCGCGAAGCCATATAGAACGAATCGGGCCGCGACCGTTCGTTCGGTGTAGGCGTCCTCGGTCAGAACGAGATGCGCACGCTGCGACCGACCGTCTCGCAGCATCTGCTTGACACCGCCCGGCATGGATAAACGCCCGGTAGCCACTGCGACCAGCCCTTGCAGAACAAGCAAATCAGTTGCTCCCAATGGTTCCGGGCCCCAAAAACGGTACGTCGAACTGCTACCGTCCCGCAACGTGTACTGGTAAGTAACATCAAGCTTGTACCGCGCCTGCTCGCCTTTGGCGAAGCTTCGAAACAGCGGCGCATGGACGAAGGGTTGAGCCATTCGCGCATATGAAAGGGGCCGAGCAGTCATGCACGCCCCCTATTGATGGACGTTTTGACGGTGTCGAAAGCGCTAACCAATTGAGGAACATATCCAAAGGCGTGGAAAGCGCTAGGTCGGATTTGCCACACAATGGGCGTGGCGAAATTCCAATTCCAACAGTCTCGGCGCATCGGTAAGAGCGTGGAGCCACTCTGCCGCGGCGAGCCACTTTGCTGCATGTACATTTGACATCCTAGGTCCCAAACGGTTACCCGGAGCTATGACCTTGCTACCTATGCGAATGCCCTTTGGATACTCGGAGACGGCGTATCCAATCCGGTTAGTGCCGTCCACCGGCACTCATATAAGTGTAGGAATATGCCAGCAGGATGAAGCGGATATCTGGCGCGCATGCACAGATTGGTGGTTGGTCGAGAAGTCGCGACAAAGTGCCTGAAGCAAACATGGTGCTTACAGTACAGGACACAACTCCCCGTCCACACTGATCGCGGTCCCCGTCACGTACGACACAAGATCGTTGGTCAGCAAGCACGCTACGTTGGCCAATTACACGTTGGCATTGATGCGGCCCCAGCCTTTGCCCGCCCTGACCTGCTCCCCGTGGTTAGTACGAAATCGATGTAGAGTCCGTTCACAAAGGAACGGCGATGAAGAAACGATTTACGGAAGAACAGATCATCGGGGTGCTGAAGGAGGCCGAGGCAGGGGCCAAGGTGGCCGAACTGTGCCGCAAGCACGGGATCTCGGAGGCCATCTACTACAACTGGAAGGCGAAGTTCGGCGGAATGACCGTCTCGGACGCCCAGCGACTGAAGGAGCTGGAGCAAGAGAACAACAAGCTCAAGAAGCTGTTGGCTGAATCGATGCTGGACAAGGCTGCGCTTCAGGATCTTTTGAGCCGAAAGTAGCAAGCCCGCAGGCCAAACGCGAAGCGGTCAGAACGTTGATGACCGAGCGCGGCATGGGTATCACCCGGGCCTGCGGGCTGGTAGGCATTTCCCGGTCGCTATTCGCTTATGAAAGTAAGCGTACGGGCGATGTGGCATTGACCAAGCGCATGAAGGAGATGGCAGCGCTCAAGCGACGCTACGGTTATCGGCGCATCCATATTCTGCTGCGCCGAGAAGGCTGGCAGACGAATCACAAGCGGGTCTAGCGGCTTTACAGCCAGGCAGGCTTGAGCGTGCGTAAGCGTATCGCGCCCGCAAAACGGGTAGTTCGGCCCGTTGCGACAGCGCCGAATCAGAGCTGGTCGATGGACTTCGTGTCCGACGGTCTGGCCTATGGCCGCAGGTTCCGGTGCTTGAACATCGTCGATGACTACACGCGCGAGTGTCTTGCCATCGAGGTCGAACATCATTGCCGGAATTGCGGGTGGCGCAGGTGCTGCAACGGCTTGCGGAACTGCGTGGGCTGCCCAAATCCGTCACCGTGGACAACGGCCCGGAGTTTGCCGGCAGGGCCTTGGACGCTTGGGCCTATCAGGTCGGCGTGAAGCTGTCGTTCATCAGACCAGGCAAGCCCGTAAAGAATGCATACATCGAGAGCTTCAACGGAAAATTCCGCGATGAATGCCTAAATGAGCATTGGATCATGTCGCTGCGCCAAGCCAAATCCTTGATCGAAGACTGGCGCGTCGAGTACAACACCGAACGCCCGCATAGCGCGCTGGAATACTTAACGCCGGAGCAATTTGCAAGGCGCATCGGCAACAACGGTTTGTAACCCTGGACTCTATGTCGGTGCCATACTAAGTCTGGGGGCAGGTCAGGAATTCTGAACCGATAATTGTCCCCCGGGCGAGTGGAAAGCAATCGTCAACGGGTTGAGGCGGTCCATTCCGGGGGAGCCGATTACGGCCAGAAACAAACATTCCCCCCGTTGGCACTTGGCGTCTCACAAAAGGGGTATATCTGGAGATCTTTAGGCTTACCTAAAGATTCTTGCGATTGCTCACCTTCATCATAGTGGTTAGATTTATTCTTAAAAGAACGACGAACAATTTTCCATGCCATCTAAATTTAGCTACATTTCAGATAAATCAATGCGCGCAATCACCACTAATGCATACTTTGAAGATATCGGCTTTCAAATTCAGCAAGAGCTCATGAAGGCTAAAGAATCTGTGAAAATTTGCGTGGCATGGATTCGCTGGCAAAAGTATGCACCTATTTTTGATCAGCTCACGCGCAGAGGCATTAGCGTTGAAGTGATCTATAACGATGATTATCTAAATAGAAGATATTTTCAGGCACCACTTCATTCAACAACTTTATATCCTGTGAGAGCTAGGCATGGCGCTTTAATGCACAATAAATTTTGCATTATTGATGACTCCAAAATAATTACCGGCAGCTTCAACTGGTCAAGAAATGCAGGAAGACATTTTGAGAATCTGGTAGTAATCGAACACGACTTCAGACTTGTCAAAAGCTTTCTAACTGAATTTCAGGATTTAAAGAACTATTTCAGCGAATTCGCGCAGAATAATAAAATCCAGTGTTTATCTAACTATGATTATAACCAATGCAGAGCCTCCTCGTATAACTTAGGAATATTAGGGCACGAAAGTGGCAAATACGATGATTCTTTGATCGAGATATGGAATATTTGCCTGACCCATGATCACGGCACTCTTTTAGGTGAACACCATGAAAATCATCTCCACAGCTACTTAGGATTGAAATACGAGTCTGATTATGATCAGGACATCATTTACGACAAACAAACAATGCTTTCAGAAGTTACTCAAGAATTTGAAAAAACAGCCCAAATAAAAAATCACTTTATATCCAGAAGCAAACATCCAATTCATGCCATTGGCTCCGTATCATTGTTAAATGCAAATGAGCATCTTGAGTGGGATGAACAACAAGAGTTCGGGATAAATATATTTTGGCGAGACATGTATTATCGAAAAGTCATTCCCGACATCATCTACGATGATGACTACGGATTTATAAACTCAATCATTAGAAATCATCGTTGATTAAATATAAGTACAGAACGCAGGTGACGCGTACCGCGCCACCTGATTTAATGCGTTGTAGGGCACATCGAAGCCGACCTGACAAAAAACTCTCATAGCATATGCGCGATTCGAGTCATGAAGGGATCTGGAGAGGCCACAGCCTGCACCCACCGTGGCTAGCCACATCCTTCAACGAATAGAGTTCTAATCATTGGCGCTTGTCTGTAGGGGATAATCCCCCATTAAAATCCATGTAGTCAGACGTAGAACTTTCTAGTTGAGGAGTTCTACCGGGTGGCAAAGTCGAGATTTACGGATCGCCAGATCAATGAAGCCATTAAGCGCGCGGAGGCTAGCTTTGCCAATCCTGAGCTGAGCATCAGTTCAGCCACGTTCTACAAGTGGAGTTCAAAGTGCGAAGCGACGGACATATCGCAGTTGACGCTCATGAAGGAACTGAAGGCCGATAACGAACGGCTGTGCAGGATGTACGTCGGGGAGAACCTCAAGGCCGAGATAGTGACGGAGGAGCTAGCAAAAACCGGTGAGGAAATATGCGAGGAGAGGTCATGGAAAAGGCGTATGCAATCGATACGCAGGTGTTTAACTGGATAAGGAACTTTGGGTTTGATCTTTCAGCGTTCCAACCTGCGAAGTTCTTCATTTCGCCGGTTCAAGCAGCGGAGCTACAAGCTAGCAAGGACGTCGAGCGAAATGCGGAGCTACACAACCTGGTTCAAGTTTGGGTTGACGAGATTCAGCCAGCTGAAAGCTTCGTTTTTGGCGCGAAGGGGCTTGGATTTGGACGGTGGAGGTGGTCCGACGGCAAGACGTTTCAGGCGATACTAACCGCCATGAATGCGACCAAACCAAAGGCAAACAATGTCGAGGATGCCTTAATTGGTGAGCACGCGTTGAAGAACGGTTTGGTTTTACTAACCGGTGACCGAAATTTGGCAGAAACGATGAAAACACTGGGCGCGCAGGTCTGCTTCGTGGAACATCCCAGCAAAGGTAAAGCGGGAGAGAAGCAGGTGTAGCCACCGCGAGCGGCAAGGCCTCGGCTCGACCGTCAGTCAGTCAGTCGGTTAGTCCGAGATTTTCCCCGAAAAACCCGGAACATCCACAATCGGGTAGAGGACCAGCCATAGATACGTGACCCTCCTCTATGATCTCACCTGAAAACCGCTCTAGCCCGACCAAGCGGAAAAAGGCCTATTCGAACCACTGACCGCTGCATTTTTGGCATTAGAGACCGCGGGGCGGGCCGACGACAGCCCCGCTAATCACCCCTTTTCCTTTGACACTATGCGGGTCCCTTCCTGATTGGTTTGATGTGCAGCCACTATCCGAAGCTAGGAGACTGGGTGCTGCTGCTCACGATGTTCGGATAGACAGTGCCGGCTCCTCTCTGCGAGTACGATACGGCCGCATTACCACAGCGTCTTTGTGCGCCGACCGGAGGAGGATGATGCAGAGCGAAGGGGAAACGCATGATCATTGACCTAGTTCTGAGGGAAATGATGACTCGCACCGCTGCGCCCATTCCGCGACGTCTCCAAACCACTGGGCCAGCCGCTTTTCGGTCAACTTTGTCGATGTAAATCCCGCTTCCCCAAAGTGCCGCAGTGCGTTCCGAAGAACCGCTAACGATACCTCGCCGGAGAGGTGGGCTCCACGCCAAATATCGGGATGCCGAGGCGACATCGAGCCATGCACTAGTCGCGAGCGGTAATCGTACGCGCGCGCAGTCTTTTCCCGCCATTGATCGCGGCTTTCATCTTGAGAAAAGCACAAGTTTGCAGTTCGCTCAGCGAGCGTCCCTGCAATGTCGTCATGCTCACCCGTGGTCAGAAGCCGCTCTACCGAAGTCATGAACTTGATGGTACGAGTCGAGGGGCTGTCATCGCGACAACCTTCGCCAAACCATTGCACTGCGTCCAGAAACCTTCGACTCAAAGGCCTCTGTAGATTTGGGGTGGTTGCAGCCTCTAGCGCAATACCACATAATCGCATCATCTCTATAATATGATCAGACTTCAGAATATCTGACCAGCCCTCTTGATATTCAACGTGACCAAAAGGTGCATACGACAAGGAAGGCTCAATAGCACCTGCCCCCGAAATTGTTAATTTCGCGCGGATATCCCTGCTTAAGCCTACCCCTCCTACTTGCATTCTGTCGGTATTTTCCGGTCCGAGCAGAACGTGCAGGCAATCTAGTGCAGCAACGACAGCGTTAGTTGCGACATCTGCGGAGGTCTGCACGTCACAACCAGTGACTTCGACCTGCGCCACCCACTCAAAATGGCGGTAGTAGCGAATTGCTCTCGGCAGCAACTCGCGCCGCCTAAGTTCAAGTTCAGTCCTAGCACTATTTCGTGTGATTTTCTGCGCATCCAAAATCAGCTTTCTGAAGCCAGACCTGTTCATGAACTTTACTGGCCCAAAGACAAGCTCATCGGGTTCACCTCCGCGCATTAAATGGCATGGGATCAGGTGCACAATCGTCGCAAGATTGGATTTCGCCTGTTTCGCGGCGCTGGCCAAAATTCGATCCACCTGCATAACGTCGACCGCCCGATTTTCGTTAAAAAACCGGGAAACTAACAACCTTTCAAGCGGTTTTCGAATCGTATCTCGGTCGACCTGGCCCGTAATACCGCTTCGTCGAGCTGCCTCGTCTGCGAGCCTTCCAACAGCTTGCGCCGCCGCTTTGCCGCAGATCATCTCTCCACGGCCAGCTGGATGCGGAAGTGTGAACAGGTAATCATCTCTAGGAATCTGTTTGAGGTTGCTGGAGCTCGACACTTTCGGGCCCAGACGCATGCATTCGTCCATAATGAACTGGACCTCAGTCACAAACGCATTCTTCTTGTTTTCCGACATTAAATATCCAGGCGTTGCGTTTAACCAAAAATCAGTCGCAGCGAAATCATCCCCTGCGCTTGATCATCTTATAGCCAGCTCGATCACCCCTTGATATTTTCCCCAACCACCTGCCTCGACCATAGTTAGGCGCCCAAGGCACACGAACAGCCGAAAAGTCCCGCAGGAAGCGGTACCGCCCACATGACCGAAATGGAATTTTCGCCAGCGTCGTTTCACGACTCTCAAGAGCCAAAGCCACTTCAATTGGCCGCAGGTGGTATCCAAAAATTGATTTTACGGGCCGAAAGGCAGCAATAATAACTGCCATACCCACAACGAACGCAATGATTGCGGGCGCAGCGTGAGCAATATGGGCTGTCGTCAGTTCAACCATCGTAGGCTCCCGGAACTCAAAGACAAGTAACTAATTATGCCGATATTATGCCAGGAACGACAACCCACCGAAGTTAGTTGAGCGGCTAAGAGAGCGGCTGGGCAATTAGCCCACCGCTCTACTGCTGAATTGAACAAAGCATTGGTCTGCCGGGGATGTTTCATCTGTATTGCACCTCTGCCCGTGAATCGGGGAGGACAGGGCAGATACCCGCATGGAGTACGACGCCTCCCCTTAAGCAGGCCCGGCCCCGAAGCCATGTGGCCAAACACATCAGGAGAATCCAATCCTTAAGATATCCTTAGGCCGCACAGAGCAAAGAATTACCTCCACTGAGCCGACCGCCCGGAGAGTTAATGGACCCACGACATGCTTTCTTTTCCCGGGTGGAAGAGACCATCCAGCAGCTTGTAGAGCGCAAAGACCGCAATCCACAGAAGCCTGTTAAACAGCACTTTGTTCCCACGAGCTATCAAGCACGGTTCCGCGGAGATGACGGACTTTTTTGGGCATACCTACTCCGGACCAATCGCATCCATAAATCTGATCCTGGCAGGGTCGGATACTTGGAAAACCTCTACACCCTTCCCGGCGCACATGGAAATCTTGATTACAAGGTGGAGCACTTCTTCGGGGTGGTCGAGGACAAGTCAGCCCCCGCCATCGAAAAATTACTTCGCGGTGAGGACATCAAAGAAGAGGAACGCTTCTGGATATGCTTCTTCTGGGGCGCTGCGTTCTGTCGGTCCCATGATCTGATTCGCTCTTATCGGGCGCTCGCAGGCGATCTTAAGATCAGAGAACTCCGACGCAAGTATTCATCGCTTGAAGAAACCCGGCGTTGGTTAGAGGCCGAACTAATCGAGATTCAAGACGTCTCCGCGGAAGAACTATTCGAGCGGGTACATTCGGACGATTATGATATCGTGTATGAAACCCACTCGGTATTGCCCGCCCTGCTACGTTTGATGCCACGCATCTGCCAGATATTGTGGGACTCCCGGATAACGGCGTTGCGCGCACCAGAAGGAAAGTCCTTCGTCACAGGAGACAATCCAGTGGTGCTGATGTCACTCGATAAGCCTGGCCCAACCGGATTCGGAAAACCTCACACGGCTAAAGTAATGCCGCTGAGTTGTGAAGTTTGTCTCGTCGCTGACGGCTTGGGAGAGGGGATTAGGCGACGCCCAGCGGATCGTGACATGGTCCGACGTATTAATTTGAAGATCGCGTCTGATGCTCAGGAATTCATCCTCGGGCGAAGTCGGGCTCTGATATCTAGTCTGGTTGAAGCGACCGGAGCAAGAACTCGCGCATGGACGTCAAGCTTCAAAGTCTCTTGAAGCTTGACTACTCTAGTAACTGGGCTAATCATCTACCTGAGAGTAGTCACTTGCTCCGATCGTCTATCAGCCGACGCAACTTGCAGGGCTGCTTACGTAGTCCTCATGATACGCATCGCACACAAAATTACGGATAGGCCCAAGCTTTGTATCTCCCACTCGGCGTGCCGTGATCGAAGCTATGGCGTCTTTTTTTCCAATGCGTCTAGGATCGGCTTCAGAATCTTCTCGCGGTTTTCCTTTTCGCGGAGTGAATCGGTCACACCTCGAATCCAGTCTCGCCCCTCTCCCAACTCCGCCAGAGACGCCGTAATCTTGATCGTCACATCACTGTCACTCGCCGGCACTTTTGGCAGCCCAAATGGGCCGCTGTCTTGTCCCACAAATGCCTCTACCATCAGCACTTGCGGGCTAGCCGTTCGTATACCCAAGTCGAACGTTCCCTGGAAGAATGTCATCATGGTCCCGTCAGTGCCTGGCGTAGCGAACTGAATGTCCGCCACGATTGACTTTTCTCCCTCGGGCTCTTCCTTGGCTTCGGAACTTGAAAACTTGAGAGAGTAAGGTGTCATATGCCAATACCCGCCTGACGTTGTCGGGTCTATGGAAAACATCGCTTGCATAGAATTTGCTCGAGTTAGCACCAGACACCGTTTGAGGCGGCTATTGTCGAGGAGACTGGTTGTCGCCACTCCAGTGGAGGATACGGACATGTTTGCCTTTTTCTCATCAAACCAATTGACGAATGTGTCATAGGTCTGATTTATCACTGCGCCGGCTAGCGTTGCCACCAAGGCTGTAGCGATTGCAGACTTAGAAACCTGTTCCGCGTTGCAGGGCGAAATCGTTAGATCAATTTGAAGTGCCCGTTTGCTCGGCGGTGGGACATACCGTCCATCCGAGTATTTTGGAGGGATGTGGCTACCGCATCCCCCTAGAAGCCCAAGTAGCACTGAGAGGCAAGTTGGCGTGAAGATTGATCGCTTCATTGTCGAGATCCTTGGTTCGGGCCGCGCCTCCCTCCGACTCATTACTTCGAAGGCTTCTTGCGTAAGGTGAGCGCCTGTGGCAAAACCACCTTGGGAGGCCCATTATTGTCGTAAACCTGCTCGGCCAAAACCTTTACCGTTTGGAAATCGATGCATCGAGCCTGCTCGAGCGATGACGTCATGATGGACTCCCCTCCCGTCAGATGGTCAATGCCAATCCAGTGTCCCATTTCATGAAGTACTGCCTGTAAAAGGTCTATTTCAGTTGGCCCAGACCCAATGCTGACGCCGCTCCGCTGCGAAATGAATCGATAATCGCGGACGTTGTATTGCGTGAGCTCATGGTCCGCTCGGCAGCCGACGATGTTAGGATCATTTCCACATGCGGTCTCTCGCATTTTAAAGTTAATTCGGATGTTGGCGGTATTATCAGGCCGAACTGTGTCGGTACATATAGCCTCCTGCACGCGCTTAAGCGTAGGTGTCTTGTCGCTTGTATTAGCGGAACAAAGCTGGGCGAATTCCTTATTAGGATTCTTCACATGAAGGTACTGTAAGCTCCAAGTCCCGACCCCAATTCGGGAATTACCGAGGAAGTTTTTGAGTGATTCTTCCCTATCGAGCGGCTCGAACGGGGAATCTTCAGTACCTCGAGGCGGACCGACCGCCGTGTAGAGATTTGAGGATACATAGGTTTTGTCATTGATCGAAATGACAGCGAGGTTGTCATTTCGGCACGCAACGCAAGAGTAGACCCACAAGGAGGCTGCCTGTAAAATGGCTATTTCCGCAGCCGCACGCTCGTCGATGCCGATTGGAACTGAGCCGACGGCGGGCACCAGGACTTTCAGTTTGGTCCGCCCACCGAACGGATTGGTTGTTTGTGACACCCCAACAAAGTTGGTTCTTCTGTCAAAGCAGGTTAAACCGAACACATCATCCCAGCCAGGCTCATCTGGAAAGAGAGAAAAAGTGCGTTCGCGAGTTAGCCAGATTTTCGTCTTTTCAGCCGCAGGCAGGGGTTTGGCGATTGTTAACTCTACCCGCCAAAGCGAATTGGGTCCGTGGGTTGGCAGCGCAGCCTCAAGGGACTCAATAGATCCTCCGAAAAACTCTGTCGCAGGGCAGACCTCCACGTATGGCCCGTCATCCGGGTGTTTCACACTGAGGCGAATGGTCAATTTATTGTCCGCCGCCATACCGATTGGTGGAGATATGAGTAAATAGCCTCCTGCCGAGAAGATCCTTTGCACCGGCACACCGACAGGGAGCCCAGAAAGCGTCGCTTCGGAAAATCTCTCGATATAGTCGACACGCTTTGATGAGACTGAAACCATCTTGCAGGTCGGCGGGAGGGAGGTCAAAAATTGCGGATCTGTACTTTCCCGTGAATCATTCTGCATTGGCAACTCTAGGATGGAGTTGCCCGAGAGCGGCCAAGCCTCTAGGATGAGCGTGAAAGGGTGGCGCTCAGTGGGCCCTCCTTCGGCCCAGTCCACGATGGTTATCTCGAGCAAATGTGCTTTATCTGGAAGATCGATCTGACGGATGTACCAGCGCTCTGGATCCATTTCTGTTACCCAACGGGCGAGTTCTAATCCGTTTAAAGTTTTGACTCGCAGTGTTACTCGAGCTCCAGTGGGGAGCCTATTAAAACGGCCTATATGCAGCAAAATTGGACCTTTGGCCCTCAACTCGACCGTCTCGCCGGTTGGGGGCTTGGCAGCGCCAAAGAAATAATTCACCAGCCGATCATCGAACGGCATAGTTAAGTCTCGGAACTTATCGGCAGAAACAGGAGTGGCAGTTTGCGCAAATGTTAAATCTGAAAGCGCACCCATTGCCATGAGGGCATGAATAACGGCGCGTGCGCAGAAAGCCATTTTTTTCCTATATACCTAGCAGTTCATACAACAAATCTGCCCAAGTTTCGTGCTGAACAAAATCCACCGGTCTGTCTTTGTTTTGTTTTAAGTATCCTGTATGAAAGAAATCTTCATAAAAGGCGGATGACGATTCCGGGTAGTAGATGGCCAAGCCTTCTGATCCGTAAGGCTTTTCGCCTTTTTCTGTTGGGTACTGGCTTCGTGCGCTTGCGTAGTTGCTGACAACAGCCTCGGCCAAAAGGGCGCGGACCCTTTCGGACTTTTCTATTAGAAGCCCATTTTTGGTTTTACTTTCGTAAGCTTTCAAGAGCGCCGCGAGGTCTACGGAAGTCCGTAGTGGAGGGGTAATGGACATCCCATAGGACTCAATGTCGGCCCTCGCTTCACGAAGCGCTTGCAACTCGACCTTGCCTGCCGTCCGAACGGCGTTAGAGAAGTCGCTGAGGCTCTCCGCGAGCACGGGAACCGCAGAGAGACGAATGGCAGACAGAGTTGTGAGGTGTTCATCCCGATATTCCTGCCGATAGGACTCGACAACGGCCTTCGACAGTTCTTCCGCATTCATGCCGGGCTTAGCTACAAGCTTGTTAAGCCATGTTGAATAGCGCCAACCAGTGCCGGGTTCAAGCTCCTCACTTCCGATCATTACATTCACTGAAGGCACCACTCCGTATGCTGTCTCTATCATAGCCATTAGGCACGCGTCGTAGCCTAGAACATCGAGCTTTGAATCAGCGAACTCTGAAGCGATTACATCCTGAACCTCACGATTAAACAGAATATTGCCGGTGTCGTCGTCACTAGAAACCGCACGGTAGCCACCGACCGCAGGGGTATCCGGCGCGACCAGATTTATTTGCTGTTGAGATGGCTGGCTGCGCGAAGAAAGCTGCTTTAATGCTTCGTCGGCTGCAAGCTGAAATCGCCATCCTTGTCCGTGATTCCAGATGACAAGCATATAACGCTTGGCCGGATGCGTCTTCTTCGACCATTGGATGAATTGTGTTAATGCGAGTGGTTCCCCCATGTCAGTCGATTCACCAACCTTAGCCACGTCGACCAGTGCCTGCTCCGGTATAGGTCTGCTGCCCTTCTTGACAAGAAATCGCAATACGCCAGACCAGTTCCCATCCACATTTGTGTATTTTTTAGACGATGGTCTGCCCAACTGCGCGAGTACGCTAACCTGCTGCGTGCTTCCTACCGCTGCCATGCTGTAGAAATTTGGTAACGAGTAGGGTTCAAGGTTATTCTTCGCATTCATATAGACCATGACGGTCCACTCTCTTTCAAGACTTGGTTGAGCAGCACAACCGCCCAAACCAAGCCCTAGCGTCACTCCAAAGAGGATACACCGCAAATTTCGCACTGAGGAAGAATTCATCTGCTCCACCTTTATGAACTCTGCGCGGACTTACCTATTATTTTTTTAGCGTCGTTTTAATTATCCTGATGGCAAGTTTAAACACCTTGGACGTGATGCGCATACCCGAAATTGGGTATGGAAATTACTACGCTTAACGTGTAGGTCTAAAATCGATATGCTCACTAAGAGATCCATATACGCGGTGGCGTAGGATCTCTCTGGGTGAAGAACATTGACAGGATTTCTAGTCGCCTAGACAGGGTGTCTTTGGCGAAAATATAGATAATGTATCGCCCCGTTTTCAATCCGCCGTTTTTAATAATTTTGGATTGAGACGGCCAGCGCAACATTGTGCCCAGCGGTTGAACTGGGTTCTTGAACCCAAACTTTTTTCTGGGGCAGGAGTTTAGCTTGGCACCAATTTCATCAAGCTGGCACTCGTAAAACTTCCACGCCTGTTCCTTTTGGAAAGTACAAGAGTCAAGGCCATTCGTATTTTCAATGACGCCTCGCTGCCAGGGGCTGCCCGGATCGTAGAAGTAAACGACCATATTTGTAGCAATAGTGCCTGTGCGCTGACAACCCAACCCCGCGCTCCCAGGTTAAACTTTTCTTAGTTGAGCAGAGGAAGCAGGCGCATATGCTCAACAAGGGATCGAGTGACGATTTCGGCCCCCTTGCCCTCGATCCTGCAACGCATGGTGAACTGGGTGCTTGTGGTGTCGATCATAACAATGAGGCGCTGATTTGCTCCCGAAATAAGGTCACCTTCCCACTGCCCGGGCAATGCGCGGTCTTCGGGACCAAGACGAATTAAGATGCAATCGGGAATGCCGCCTAAGATGGCCGCCCGATGGGTTTGGCATAGCGGAATATTTGCTGTTACGTAGGTGTCATTTTTAGTTCTTAACTTAGTTCGCTGCGAGCTTGCATCGCGCACTCTGGTGCGATATGTGCGGTTGAAGCGCTCGATAAAGGCTTATTGTTTCGGCTTGCCAGATAGGATATGGCGGATCGAAATGACTTTGGCAGCGGGCCCATTCGGTAAAGGCGTCGGGGATTCATCTCCGGGCCGTTGTCCATGCGTACTGCGTCAGGATAGGCCCATAGCAATCGATCAAGCTGCTCAAGACGCACATCAGGAGCGGAAGGGATGTACATGCGAACCTCGAAGGCCAAGCATTCCCAATTCGCCTCGTCCCGCGGTCGGATCCAAAGGCTGTTGAGACCGCTCGAATACGCTTCTTGCTGCACGGAGGCAAGTTCAAGCCCATATCGCAGCACATCCGATGAACGCGCTTTTTTTTGCAGCGACCGTCCAGCCGCAGCCTGTAAAGCACTTCCGGAATCTACAGCGTCCATGCCGAATGACAGTGGCAATGAGGGCATCAGTGACTTCAGCATCTCGTTAGATTCCCGAGTCGGCGTTTTGTAGTGCGCGGCCTGCGAAGGGCCGGCAATGTGACCAGCGCGCGTGTAACACGCCTGGCTTGCACTCGCTCTTGCACCACCTCGCGCTTCTCCGGCGGTATCAGGATTTTCGGCTTAGGATGCCCTTGATGGCCGCATTCTGCAACGCCAAGTCTGCAAACATACGCTTGAGCATGGCGTTCTCGGCCTTCAGCTCTCGAGGCCGCTGCAACGCCGGACACCCGAATACTTGCTGTTCCACAGATAGTACGTGGCGTTGCCGGAGCCATGTTTGCGGCACAGTTCGGCGACCGGCATGCGGCATCGCTCTCCTTCAACATGGCAACATTCTGGCACTCTGCAAATCTGCTTTTCTTCAAAGGCGTCTCTGACTCATGGGGGTTCCGAAATTCTTTCGGCCGGTGCCTACCTGAAGGGGGGGAGCTTATGCGATGCCGCCATGCGCAATACGCGAAACCGCTTCTTCAAACGCCGCGACAGCAGCCAACTGACGTGCCTTGTAGCGCCTGGCTCGGCTCGACGCGCACAATTCGCGAATTGTGCAATATCATTATGGTTCACTCTAAACGTGATTTCTTCACTTAGAGCTTGCACAACTAGAACGCTACTGCAACCGGTACCAAATGATTATCGTCCTGTACAAGAGAAAAACCTACGATCACGTGACGGACACACATGCGGCCGAAGTGCTGGGCAAGGAGACGCACGAGCATATAGGAGAGGTGCTAATTCCCAGGAATCCAGACGCAAACTCACCTATTTTCATCACGAAAAAGTTCTTGGCGCACGCCGAGTATCGCTGGAAGGTTGTTCGAGTGGTCGTTGGCCAACCAAGCCCAGGAAGCTCACAGACCTTTGAGGTTTTCGTCGAACCTAGCCCACAGTTGCTTCGTGGAGAGTACCTGAGCAATATCCTGAAGACACCGGGCAAGACGATATCAAATGTTCTACACAGATACGCCCTTGTCGAAGTTGAGTATGGCCATCCTCTCGCCGTCGGCAAGATCAACAGCGACATTCGTACCAATAAGCGGTACGCGGACTCCTTGCAATACGGCAGCATGCCTAAACGACGACTGGCTATAATTAACCGAGTCAGTTCGTACGGGATGAATCCTGTAATCCAGGCTATTCCAATTTCATCTGTATCCCCAAGACCCGGTGACAACTCGTCTGTGGAGGTCACCGGCTCTCTAGCATCAATGGTTCACTACAATAAGCAAAGCTGGGCGGTTACGAGCATGATCGAAACAATCGCCCCTACGCGGATCATCGCTCCACTCGTCCAATGGAATAACAAGGCGATCGGCCGCGATACCGGTTTTCGCACTCGTCTCGAGCATAAGGATAGGGCTAATCTATTATCAGCACTCATGCATGGGGTGAATTCGGAACCTCGCTTGAGGGACACGGCTAACCTCTTAGCAGCCCGTGAAGACCTAAAAAAACAGGAGTGGGAGCTTGCTCAGCTAAGACAACAGGTGTCAATGATGCAGTCCCAAGCAACGTACTTCAGTGCGTATGAGCAAATGGCGAAGGAGTACTCAGAGCAAATTGGCCAGAAGTTTGATCTGCTTAGAGATGAGTACGTGACCGTCTACGGGAGCTCGTAGTCCTTCGTCTCTCAACAGAGATCCTTAGCCGACGAGAAGAAGGTTGCTAATTGCTCCCCGCTGCTCTATACTTTGTCGGTACGGTGATGGAACATCCGGACAGTAACGGCCATCGCGACGGTGTAACAGCCTACTGATCTGCTTTATCTGAAAGCCACTCTTAGGAGTGGCTTTCTTCATTTTTCGGTCAGATTGACGTTAGCTCTGAGACTCAGATTGGTACTGAGCCGCTGTCTATGGCGTTGACACATGTAAAGAGCCACCATCCTGCTGTGAGCCCTGGGCCTTGAACGACGGATCATGCCAGCACTAGGATGACAACTACCACCCCACTGGCGCGCTGAGCGTGACCATGGTCCGCCCGCCTGGCTAGGGAGCGCGGCGGCTTGTGCATCAGCTATGCCGCGGTTAAACCTCGAGTGGCCCTAACTATATGCAATCTGGCAGACGGCGGCGCGCTCAAGCAGCAATAACACACTCCAGAGGATGCTGGAGGCTGCGGAACATACCAACCTACAATGCACTGCTAACTGATGAAATTCGATCCCAGCCGGATTTGAGCCACACAGTAGCCATTGAGACAATCTTCGACGCCTAGCGTGACCGCCGCTTGATTCCTGCACTTACTCTTGTGCAAGATAAGCAACTCGTCGGGACGTCTCATGGATATCTCCACGTAAAGCGCGCTGGAACCCCTAGGCTCATAGCAGGCCAGAATGCGGGGTAGATGGATCGTCCCGGCCTCATCCTCCAACCCGCGAACTGCGTACTCAGAGAGCGCACGCGCATCTCCGTAAGCGCCGGCATCATCGAAGAATCGCACAGTGATATCGCGCTGCTTGCCCGCTTCCGGAAGCTTAATTGGAATCTCGATAACACGCGAAGCCCAGATAGAGCCGCCAGCATGTTCGGTGGTGAACCCCATCTTATTCCAGAAATGCTCTGACGATTCAGGCGAGCATGTTATATGCAGCAGGGGCTCCCTTAGTGATCTAGACTCTTCTATCAGGTGGTCCACGACGAGACGTCCAACTCCCCTTCCTCGATGCGATGGCCTCACATCAAGGATGCTATCGGAAGTATTAAGCGAGCCCCAAAAATAAGCTACAGGCTCCCCCGTTTCGCCTTCGACGAAGACTCGAACGTCTTTCTCTTTCGCATGGACCTTTTGCGTCAGTCTCCAGTTCGGCCAGAGCGAATCTACGCCGGAGCGGCTTGCCTCCAGCAACCACCGCCCAATCAACTCCATATCCTGGTCCGTAGCCGACCTGATCATCCCGTGTATTCGTGAGTTCATTTGCAGCTCCGAGCAACAAGGCACCAGCCTTCTTCTAACACACTCCATCTGATCACGCGTTGCCGTTCCGGCCGACAGCAATCTGCCAGTTCCCTTCCATCGCAGAACTTTATTGTGCGTTGGCGAACGCTCTCAGCGCAGAACGTTATTGTCATCTATGAGAAGCAAAATTTCACAAGTGATTGATTTAACTAGAGTCCCCGGCGCAGGACTTTAATGTCCGTTACCAGCGCCACGCCCGCTTGGTCGCCAATGGCCAGTGCGATCAACACCGGTGCGTAACGGTGTTGCCCCAAGGCTTGCCGCAGACCCACGCGCACGTGGTGTCGCGCCCGTTCGATGGCCACCCCCGCCGACGCCCAAGGCTTGTCATCCAACAACTGCGGCCGCCCACGCACCGTGCCCACCGCCCGCAAACCCCGAGCGAACATGCGCCCTTCCGCGTCCGGCCCTGCCGGGTTCAGTACGCCATGCGGTCGCCGCAACACAAGCGCCATGCGCCAGACCTGGCCGGGCAGCAGTGCGGGCAGCGGGGCCGTCGCCCCCGGCGGCGCTTGCCATGTGACCTGGATGCGAGACGGAATGCCCGGGCGCGCGGGCTCGGCTCGTTCGGCGATGAAGCGATGATGCCGGTCATCGCCGTCCGGCAGCTCGGCTACGCGCAAGGTCAGGCGGGAGACTTGGTCCTGATGCAAGTCCGCCAGTGAATCGTCAAGGCGCAGGTGCGCTTGAAGGCACGCGTTAAGCGTGCCGGCGCAAAGGCCCAGCACAAGAGCACAGACAACGCGCAAAGAACCGGCGCGGCATCGCAGGCGATCCGCAGCCGCAACGCCGGCCGAAACGACGGCCGAAACGACGGCCACAACGACGGCAGCAACGCCTATCAGCGACAGAACGAAGGCGCCGGGCAATACCGGGAAGCACTGCACCCACGCCGCGCCGCCCACGAACGCCAGGCAAAAAGAACGACCGGTGATGTCCGCCTCCTGAAACCAGAAGCGTAGGACAAGCCGGCCGCAAGCCAATCACCGAATGAACGTTTTTATCCGCCTCGGTTTGCCGCAAGCGGGCGCCCTGCCACGCAAGCCGCTCACAAACTTGACCCCCCATCCACCACCATCAAACACCCTGTGACATAAGCCGACTCGTCAGACGCCAGAAACAGCGCCGCGTTTGCAATATCCCACGGGCTGCCCTGGCGCCCCATCGGGCACCTGGCGTCCCGAGCCTTATGCCCTTCTTGCGCCGCCTCGCTGCTTGCATACAGCGCGTCCGCATGCGGCGTGCGGATCATGCCGGGGATGATGCAGTTGCACCGCACCTGATCCGCCGCGTACTGACGGGCGATGACCCGCGTCATGTGGTTGACGGCCGCTTTTGCCGTGCTGTACGACAGGAATTGCATCGGGCTCCATTTCAGGCTTGCCGTTGACGACACGTTGATGATGGCCCCGCCGCCGCGCGCCTTCATTTGCGGCAGAAAGGCGCGCGCCATCGCCATGGAGCCGCGCACGTTGACTGTCATGACGCGGTCCCACTCGTCGTCTTGCACGGCGAGCAGGTCGCCCTGGATCTCGATGCCGACATTGTTGTGCAGGATATCGATGCCGCCAAAGCGCGATGCCACGTCTTGCGCCACCCGCGCGATTTGCGTCGAATCCGTGACGTCAAGCTCGATGGCTTCCGCCACACCGCCTTCCGATCGAATTTGCTGGGCGGTCTCTTGCGCGGCGGCCAAGGACCGGTCGGTGCAGATGACCGTCGCGCCTTCGCGGGCGAAGCGAATCGCACAGGCTGCGCCATTGCCCACCTGATCGGCGGTGGAAAACGAGTTTCTTAACGTTCCGGCGCCGGCTACCAGCGCCACTTTTGATGCCAATCGCATGACCCGCCCCCTCCGATCAGTCGCGCGTGAACTCGGCGCCGCCCTTGGGGCGGATATAGCGAGGGATGGGCAAGCCGGCCTTCTTGGCCGCGTCGATAATCGAATCCTCGATGGCGCCGGCATCGCGGATGTTGGCGAACTGGCCGTCGATGAAGTTGATGTTGGCGCCGAAAACGACCATGAATCCTTCGGCCGGCTCCTTGGCGTCCTCGGGTACTGAAAAGGTGTGAACGGAGCCGCCCGGCTCGTACAGATAGCTGCCGGCGGTCTGCACGTCGTTGGGATATTCCAGATAGTTCCACTGCCCCTTGGTGGTGTAGAAGTGAACGACGCCGGTATGAAAGTGCGTGGGCAGGCGGGTGCCCGGCGCGAACTTGCCGTACAGCACCCACACGCCGTTTTCCCGATCCAGGAACAACGGAATGATCGACGAGCCCGGGGCGGCGCCTGGCAGCTGGACGCCGTCTTCGATGTTGACGGTCAGCAGGCGATCTTGATGGGTGACGGTGTACGGTAGTGTCATGAGCGTTCCTGATTAGGGTGTAGGGTCAAGACGGCGCTGCGGGCGCGCACGATTCGCGCAATATCAGCTGCGTCTTGATAACGATGCGATCGCCTTGCGCGGGCGCGCTCTGGCGATCAAGTTGCTTTAGGACCAGTTGTGCCGCGCAAGTGCCCACCGCCTCAAGGTCCCAACTAAGCGAGGTGATGGCCGGGCTGAACAGCTGAGACAGATCGGTGTCGCCAATACTGATCACGCTGATATCGTTGGGCACCGCGTCTCCGGTATGGCGCAGTGCTTGCAGCACGCCGGACAAAATTCTGGTTCCCAGGCATACAAACGCGGTGGGTCGATTCGCGTGCGATAACAGCGACATCGCCTCGGAAAACGCAAACTGCATGGCGGACTGTTCCGCCCGGATCAGCGCCGGGTCAGCAACCATGCCGCGCTCTTTGAATGCTTGGCGAAAGCCCGCGATACGCTCTTTGCCGGTGCGCAAATCCGTACCCGGCGTCAGCAGCGCAATCCGTGTGTGGCCCAGGTTCAGCAGATACTGGGTCGCCTGGAACGCCCCCGTTGCATGATCCACATGGATACCGACGGACACGTCGCCAAACTCCCGGTCCAGCGCCACAACGGGAACTTCTTGAGACAGCTTGTCGATCAGGTCGGCGGATTCTTTTTCGCACGGGCCCAAAATCAACGCGTCAACACGCCGGCCGCGAAAGATGTCGATCAGCGACGCTTCGCGACGCCTTTCGTTATGCGTGCTGGCCACCAGCAACGAATAGCCTTCGGCCTGTAGCGCGGTCTCGGTTGCGGTGATGATGCGGGCGTACAGCGGGTTGGCCAGGTCGGACACCAGCAGCCCGATCACGCCCGAGGACTTCGTGCGCAGGCTTCTGGCCACGGCGTCCGGGCGATAGTCCAGGCTGCGTACCGCCTGCTCGACCGCCACGATGGCGGCTTCGCTGACACGGCCTGTGCGGTTCAGCGCGCGCGATGCCGTGCCCAGGGATACCCCCGCTTTCTTGGCGACGTCGCGTATGGTGATTCGGGTGCTTCGGTCTTTCATGATGTTGGTTTTGTCTGTGCCGGAAGTGGCTAACATACACCGTCTTCGGCGCTGGGCTGGCTAGGTGCGCGGGCGTATCGGCGCGGACCCATCCCAGGTTTCTCCCGCCCTTCTGATCTCGTCGAAATATTCGCCCTTGCCGCCTTTCATTTCAGACACTTCGATCATGCCGCTGGGCAAATCAGGATGCACGAAGTACGCGAAGCGGCCGCGCAGGCCCATCCTTCCGCCGTGCCCTTCTTCGTAGCCACCGCCACGCAGCCGGTCGCAAAACTCGTCGAAGTTGTCCAGCGTCCAGAACGCCACGTGCTGCGCGCATTCCCCGTTTGCACGCAGGGAATCCAGATAAAGCGATGGCGCCTCGTCTCGTTGCTGGATCAGCTCGATTTGCAGGTCGCCGGAATTGGCCAATGCAATCGACAGGCGCGGTGGTTGCGAGACCTGGCCGCGATATCGGAATTCAGTAGTCCCGACCTCTTCCTTGTAGAACCAGGGCCCGACGCCCAGCACCTCGGACCAGTGGCGCATGGCCTTTTCAATGTCGCGGACCACATAGCCCACTTGCCGGACGCCGCCAAAAAGCTTGCTCATTGATGTTCCTTAATTCATGTGGGCGCCGCCGTTGATATCCAACGTCGTGCCGGTGATGTAGCTGGAAAGCTCGCTGGCCAGGAACAGGCAGCCGCCCGCGATTTCGTGTGGGCGTCCGGCGCGACGCAGCGGCCACACTTGCGCGGCGTCGTCCTTGCTTTCATCCGAGCGTCCGGTGCGCGAAAAGTCCGTTGTGATCAGGCCCGGCGCAATCGCGTTGGCGCGGATCTTGTGTTCGCCGAATTCCTTGGCCATGGCGCGGGTAATGCCCTGCACCCCCGCCTTGGCGGCGCAGTAATGGGCACCACCGAAGATGCCGCCGCCGTTCTGTGCCGACAGCGACGAAATGGAAATGATGCTTCCCCCGGCGCGCTGAACCATGAAGGGGATGACCGCTTGGCTCAGGTTGAACACGCCCATCAGGTTGACCCGCAGGATGCGTTCGAAGTCGGTGGGGGTGATGTCGCGGAACGTGGCTTTCTGCGTGATTGCCGCGTTGTTCACCAGCACGTCGATCACCCCGCCGGACCAGGCGGCCACCTTGTCGATGGCGGCGCGACATTGCTCGTCGCTACCCACGTCGCAAGCCAGCGCAAGCAACTTAGCCGCCGGGCCGCCCAGGTCCGCCGCGCTTTCCTGTATGCGTGCCTCGTCAACGTCCAGGATTGCCACGCGTGCGCCATGTTCAAGAAAGAGCTTTGCGGTGGCTTTACCGATGCCTTTGGGGTGCGCGGCCCCCGAGATGACGGCCACGCGGTCTTGAAGCAGTTTCATGAATGTCTCGTGCAGGTAAGGGGGCAACGCGATGGCTCGTTGCCACAGCCAAGGAACCGTCTATTGCGGCGTAATGCCGGCTTCTTTCGCCACCACGCGCCAGGCTTCGATGTCGGCCATGTTTGCCTTCTGGTGGGCGGGTCCGGCAACGTACTGGGCCGAAATGCCAAGCCCCAGCAGTTTGTCGATCACTTCCTGTTCTTTCAGCACCTTTTCCAAGGTCCCGGACAGTCGGTCGACGATGGGCTGGGGCGTGCCGGCGGGCACGTACATCGCCCAATTCAAATCGCGATCAAAGTCGATGCCCTGTTCCTTGTAGCTGCGGACTTCGGGCACGCTGGGCGAACGTTTGGTACAGACGGCCAGCCCCTTGACCTTGTGCTGCGTGACCATCGGCGTGGCGGTGGCCATGTCGACGAAACCCAGGTCGATATGCCCGCCCATGATGTCCGTCATGATCTGCGTGGTGCCCTTGTAGGGCACGTGCTGCATCTTCAGGTTGCCCTTCTGCACCATGACCTCGCCACAGAAGTGACCCGTTGAGCCGATGCCCCAGCTTGCGTATTGGATGGGGTCCTTGCGGGATTCCGCCAGTTTCTTCAGCCCGTCAATATCGTTGGCCGGAAAGTTGTTGTTCGCGACCACCATGATGGCCGAATTGCCGATGGCGCCCAGCGACGTAAAGCTCTTGATCGGGTCGTACGGCAGGTCCTTGTAGACCGACGGAGACAGGATGTGCGTCGTCATCCCCCCAATGGTGATCGTGTAGCCGTCCGGCGCCGAGCGGGCCACGGCGGCGATGCCTATCGTGCCACCGGCACCGGGCTTGTTCTCGACGATGACGGGCTGCTTCAGTTCTGCTGAAAACCGCTCTGCCAGGATCCGGCCCAAGGTGTCGCCGCCGCCGCCGGCCGAGAACGGCAACAGCATGCGGATCGGGCGATTGGGGTAGTCGTCGGCATGGGCGGCGCCCATGCCCAGCACGGTCAGCAGCGCGGCTGCAACGGACAGCTTCTTCATTGTTGTCTCCTCGGATTTATCCCCGGGTGCAGCGCCTGACCGGCCTGCCCGGTTTTTTCTGTAGAACGCATTGGCCTTACCAGGTTGCCCGCCTCCTGAACGGCGCAACCGCTACTGCTACCGCTACAGCAACCCAAGGGAACGCAGCTTGGCGTTCTGACAGGTGTACGGACGCTCGCAGATCACCTTGGCCGAATTAGGCGCGAATTCGAAGGTGGCCGCCATGCGAACGCGAAACTGGCGTCCCGTCGGCTCGTACGTCTTGCCGTCAACGGTGAACGGCCCGGCATGCGTGCCGGAAAGCCAGAATTCCACCAGGACAATGTCCGTGCCGTCGGCGGCGGCCACCGCGATGATCTCGTTCTTCAAGTCGGGAAACGAGGCGCGCGACGACTCGAAATACCCCATGACCTCGCTGTGGCCGTCAAAGACCGCACCGCTGGAGTGCATCTCGTATCGGGGGTGTTCGAAGGTGTCGATGACCTTGTCCCATTCTTGAACGCATTCCAGCGCCATGTGGTCAACGACGGTCTTGACGCGTGCAGCCTGCAACTCGGTACTCATGGAAGTCCCTTTTTGTGGAAACGTTTCCGCAAATTATGGACGGGGTGTTCGCCCATAAAAAGCTAGGGATTACGATAATTAGTGGAAACGATAACGCAGCCTGCTTCGACGAGGCGATGCTAGGAACCGGGCTGCGCGCAAGGGATGGCTTGAACGGTTGGGGCCGTGGCGTCGAACGTTGTTACGGCTGCTGCGCTACCCCAGGCAGAGCTTGGCAATGCAGCATCACCACGTGCGCCGACCCCTGCCACTTCGGATACCGATCCAGCACCAACGGGTCATGCCCGGGCACCACATGCTGCTCGGATTGCGCCGCGCCAAACAGCTTGCCGTATCCCGACAGCATCTGGGCCGTGTTGTAGACGATGGGAAACGGCCTGCCCTGCCCCATGTTTTCGTAGTAATGGCTGGCGTCGGACGCCAGCACCACCCAGCCGCGTGCCGTATGCACGCGCACCGCTTGCAGGCCCTTCGTGTGGCCGCCGATATGCAGTAGTTCAATCCCCGGCAACAACGTACTGTCGCCGTCATGAAACTGCACCCGGCCGTCATACACCCGCCGCACCAGCGCGACCACGTCTTCCACCGCGTAGGCATGCCGCAGCGGTTCAAAGCACATGCAGCGGCCGGTGGCATAGTCAAGCTCGTCGTCCTGCACATGAAAGCGCGCCCGCGGCAGCAGATCCAGATTGCCCGCGTGGTCGTAATGCAGGTGGGTCAGCACCACGTGCTGCACGTCTTCGGGCTGCACGCCCAGCGGCGCCAGGGCCGCGATGGGGCATTGGATCAATTCGCGCCGGCGCAGGCGCGCCATGTCGGCATTGAACCCCGTGTCTACCAGCACAACCCGGCCCGCGCCGCGTATCAGCCACACGTAGAAGTCCATGGGCATGTCGCCGTCGTGCGGATCGCCACCCAGGAAGTTGTCGCGCCTCTGGCGCGGCATCCGGGCGTAGCGGATGGCGTGGATTTCGTATTCAGGAAGAACGTTCTGCATCGCCAAGGCTCTCTTCATATGCCCAGATAGGCTTTCTGCACAAAGGGGTCGGCCAGCAGTTCGGCGCCCTTGCCGCTGCGCACCACCTCGCCATGTTCGAACGCATAGGCATGATGCGCCAGGCGCAGCGCCAGCCGCGCGTTTTGCTCGACCAGGACGATGGCGATGCCGCTGTCGCGGTTGATGCGCTGAATGGCGTCCGCGATTTCGGCCACAACCTTGGGCGCGATGCCCAACGATGGTTCGTCCAGCATCAGCAAGCGTGGTTGCGCCATCAGCGCGCGGCCAATGGCCACCATCTGCTGCTCGCCACCCGACAACGATCCCGCCAACTGTGCACGCCGTTCCTGCACACGCGGGAACAGCGCGTAGATCTCTTCCAGCCGCGCGCGGACGCGGCTGCGCGACCTGACCCCATGCGCGCCGGCCATCAGGTTATCCAGCACGGTCATGCGGCCGAACAAGCGCCGCCCCTCCGGCGACAAGGACAAGCCGGCCGATACCCGCGCCGCCGAACCCTGCCGCGCGATGTCTTTCCCGTCAAACACAATGCGTCCGCCCGAGGCAGGCGCCAAGCCGATCAGTGCCTTCAAGGTAGAGCTTTTGCCCGCGCCGTTCGAGCCGACCAACGCAACGATCTGGCCGGGTTCAACTGTGAAGCTGATGCCGCGCACCGCCTCCAGCGGCCCGTAGCGCACCTTCAGTTCCTGGACGTCAAGCATGGGCATAGTCGGGGGCTCCCAGATAGGCCTCGATCACGGCGGGGTTGTCGCGGATGGCTTGAGGCGTGCCTTCGGCGATTTTTTCTCCCTGCACCAGCACCACGATGCGATGGCAAAGTTCCATGACCAGCGCCATGTGATGTTCCACCAGCAGCATCGTCAACCCTTCCTCGGATTGCAGGCGGCGCAGCAACCGCCCCAGCTCGTTGCATTCTTCATGGTTCAGCCCCGCCGCCGGCTCGTCCAACAACAACATGCGCGGCCGGCAGGCCAGCGCAACGGCGATGCCCAGTTTTTTCTGCAAGCCGTAGGCGAGCGATCCGGCCGCCGCGTCGCGCCACTCTTGCAGCTCAAGCAGGACCAGAAGCCGGTCCACTTCCCGCGCCACCTCCGACGCGGGCAACAAGTCCTGGTTACGCCCGGCCAGGCGACGCAGCCAGGAATGTTGAATGCGCGACAGCATGCCGCGCCGGATGTTATCGGCCACGGTGGCCTCGGGATAGGTCGAGGTGGATTGAAACGTGCGGGCCAGCCCCCTCACCACCACGCGGCTGGGCGGGCCGCCCGAAATGTCACGGCCGTCAAAATGCACCGAGCCCGATGACGGCGGCATCGTGCCGCTGATGACGTTGAAGGCCGTTGTCTTGCCCGCGCCGTTGGGGCCGATCAAGCCCACGATTTCGCCCGGCGCGATGGCGAAGCTGACGTTGCGCAAGGCCGCCAAGCCGCCAAAGCTGCGCGACAAGCCCTGCACCTGCAATAAAGGTGGGTTCATGGAAACTCCTTGTGCCGACGCGATTGCCACGGCCCCGGCAAGCCGGCCAGGCCCGCCGGCAGAAAACGCAGGATCAGGATCAGCGCCGCGCCGTAAAAAATGTGCTGCGTTTGCACCGCCCCGCGAAACAGCTCGGGCAGCGGCGTCAGCACCATGGCGCCGATCAGCCCGCCCCATACTGAGCGGCGGCCGCCGATGACCAGCATGATGATGAAGCCGATGGATATGCTGGCGTTGAATGACTCGGGCGACACGTAGCCCACGTAACGCGCCTGCAAGGCGCCGCCCACCGCCGCCAGCGCGCAACCGGCCACAAAAGCGCACAGCTGAATCCGGTGCACGCTAAGGCCGGTGGATTCGGCCAGGGCCGGGTTTTCGGCCACGGCGTCGATGGCGTGGCCGAATGGCTGCCTTGCCACCGCGCTCAACAGCGCGACGGAGCCCAGGGCCACGCACAGCGCCAGGCCGTAAAAACTGGCCCGCGTATCGAACACGATACCGGCCAGCGCGGCCGGCGGGATGCTGGCGACACCGTTCGCGCCACCCGACCAGGACGAGCCGTCCAGCAAGATCAGCCGCACCAGCTCCCCGAACGCAAATGTCACCAGTACAAAATAAACGCCCTTCAAGCGCAGGATGATCGCGCCCAATATCAGCGCCACGCCCGCCGTCAACGCCACGCCCACCAAGGTGGACGGCAGAAAGCTCCACCCCAGGTGGCGCGCGGCCAGCACCGAACCGTACGCGCCCACCGCCACGAAGGCCGCGTGCCCCAAGGACAACTGCCCGCAACGCGCAATCAGCGCCAAGCCGTTGACGATCAGTACATTTAGGCAGGTCAGCACCGCCAGATGTTGCGCGAACGGCCCGGCAAACCACGGCGTGCACGCGGCCACGGCCAACGCCGCCCACAACAGCCAGCGTAATGGCGCGGGCCGCGTCACGGCTGCATCAAGTGAAAGGTCCGTCATGGTTTATGCCTCCCCCCGGCCCAGCAAGCCCTTGGGCCGCACGACCAACATCACGATCACGACGGCGAAAATCAGCATGTCCGCCGTGCTGCTGTCGAACAGCAGGCTGCCATAGCTTTCCGCCAGGCCCAGCGCCAGGCCCGCGAAAGCCGCGCCGGGGATGCTGCCCAGCCCACCCAGGATCACCACGATGAACGCCTTGAGCAGCGGCGTGGCGCCCACGAATGGCGACACCGAGAACAATGGCGCCATCAGCGCGCCCGCCACCGCCGCCAGCCCTACCCCAAGGCCAAAGCCCAGCGGGTAATAGATGCGCGAGCGGATGCCTTGGATGCCGGCAATCTCAAAGTCCTCGACCACGGCGCGCAGCGCGCGGCCCGGCCGCGAGTGACGCAGGAAGCCATACAGCAAGGCCAGCGCCAGCAAGGCGAACACCACCACGTACACGCGCGACAAGGGCACGACCAGCTTGCCCATGCGGGCCGTGCCCTGGGCGACGGCGGGCATGGACAAGGGGTCGGGGCCGAAGAACATCAAGGCCAGGTTTTGCAGGATCATCGCCAGGCCGATGGTGGCGATCATGCCGTTCAGCTCATCCCGGCGAAACGGCTTGAGCACACCCCATTCCAGCACCGCGCCGCCGGCCACCGCCAACGCGAAGGTCAGCGCCACGGCGGGCAGGAACGAGAAACCCGCCTGTGTCGTCAGGTAATAGGCGCCAAAGGCGCCCAGCATGTAGAACTCGCCATGGGCGAAGTTCACCATCCGCATCACGCCGAACACCAGCGTGAAGCCCACCGCCATCAACAGATACAGCAACCCCACGATCAAACCGTTGATCGTGGCCTGCGTCAGCAAAATGCTCCAATCCACGTGGCATCCCCCGCCGCGCTAGCGGCATCCCTCGACGGTGCAGCGCGCGCGGATGACCTCGCGGCCATCCTTGACCTCGGCCACGTAGAACGGCGCGTTCAACTGATGGTTGATGCCGTACATGGCCTTGCCCGTCCAGCTGAGCTTGCCCAGGGATCCCTCAAAACCTTCCAACTTTTCCAGTTCAACGCGAACGCGGTCGGTATCTTCCACGGTGCCGGCGCGGCGCATGGCTTCGAACAGCATGTTGGTGCCGTCATAAAACGCGGGGCTGAAGCCGTTCATCGCGTGCTTGTACTTGGCGGCATACCGCTGGGCGTAGGCCTTGGTAGCGGGCAGCTCGGGATCGATCGGCGTATGGACGAACATGCCCTCGGTAGCCGCCTTGCCGGCCACGTTGACGATTTCCTGCGTGGCCGGGCCGCCAGTACGCACGATGCGTCCTTCAAAGCCCAGTTCGCGCGCCTGCTTCACGATCAAGCCGGCGGTGGTCGGCGAGTTGCCGTCCAGTTCGATGGCGTCGATGCCGCGCGCCATCATGCGCGTCAGCACGGGCACGAAATCGACGCGGTCGCGTTCGAAGAATTCCTTGACGGACAAGGCCGCCCCAGCCTTTTTGTAGGCAGCTTCCAGGTCCAGCGCAATCTGCTGCCCGGTTTCGTCGTTGGGGAACAGCGCACCCACCTTGCGCAAACCTTGCGACTTGACCAGCCAGTCGATCTGCGGCTGCGACACCTCGGCGGTCGTCACGTTGGGGCGAAAGGTAAAGGGTTTGTCGGCGGCCAGCGCCTTCGCGGTAAAGCCCAGGGTCATCACGATTACCTTGTTCTTTTCCGTCATGGGCTGGATCGCCAGCACGGGCGCCGATCCCACCGGGCCGATCACATAGCGCACCTTGTCCTCGAACACCAGGCGGTTGGCTACGGTAACGGCTTCGTTGGCCTGGTACTTGTCGTCATAGGCCACCACCTGCACGCGATACTTCTTGCCGCCCACGTCCAGTCCGCCCGCCTCGTTCACCTGGTCCGCCGCGATCTCGGCGGCGTTCTTCATGCCCTGCCCCCAGGCAGCGCCGGCGCCGGACAGCGTGACCAAGGCGCCTAGCTTCAGCGTGCCCTGTGCCTCTTGCGCCTTGACGGCGGGAACCGCGGCCAGCGCAAAGATGCCGGCCAGAATGATCGGATAACGCATGATGCCTCCTGTGAGTCGCGGGCAGTGCCTGCCCGTCGTTGATGCCGGGCTATAGGCGGGCGATGGCGTCCAGCACCGGCAGGATGTAGCCGCGAAACTGCTGTGGGTTTTCGCTCATGGGGAAATGCCCCAATTCGCGCATGATGGTGACCTGCGCGCCCGGAATGCCGGCGGCAGTGCGCAAGGTGTCTTCGGGCGTGCACGAAAAGTCGTATTCCCCCGTCAGCAAATACAGCGGGCAATGATCGGCACGGATGCCGTCCAGCCGACCCCGCAAATCGCCGTCGACGCGATAGAAATACAGGTCGCCGCGAAACACGCCGGGGCCGCCCTGCATGTATTGCCACAAGGTTTCGTGGCGATAGACGGCCGGTGACTGCGGCGCCACCAAGCCCGATACCAAGGCCGCGCAAACCTCGCCGCCATGGACGTCGCCGCGATGCAGCCACGACGTGTCGTACCAGGGCTGCTGAAAATCAGCCGCTTCGACGCCGATCAACGCGCGAAAACGTTCGGCGTGCTGATGCGCCAGCTGCAACACAATGCGCCCGCCGATCGAGCAGCCGATCAGCGCCGGGCGATCCAGCGCCAGCGCCTGGCAGAACGCCATGACCGTTTCCACGTAACGCTCGGTGGACAAGCGATATTCCTCGTCCTGCCAGCCGGCCGGCGGGTACGACTTGCCATGCCATGGCATGTCGAACGCAATGACGCGATAACGCGACGTGATGTCCGCATCGCACAGCATGTGGCGGTACTGGCGGCTGTCGGCGCCGGCGGTGTGCAGGCAGACCAGCGGGATGCCCTCGCCCGCTTCTTCGAAGTAAACACGGCAAGGCTTGCCGGCGATGTCGATGTGCACATAACGGCCAACGATGGGTTCCAGGGCGGCGTTCATGCGTGCGCCTCGCGGCCCGTTGCCAGCAGATCCTTGACGAACTGCAAGTGCGCCATCAAGGGTTGCAGCTTGCCTTCGATAGACAGCTCGCCGCGTTTGCTCAACGCAAAGATGTCATGCCAGCCCGCATCCGGCACGGCTTGCCAGAAGCGCGACCAGGCGGCGGCAGAGGCGCGCAGCGATACGTCGCAGGAAGGCAGCGGCGCGGTGGGCGCGTCGGCGCTGGTAACCCGGCCGTCGCGGATGCGAACAAGCAGCGGCGCATCGCCCACACGCAGCAGCAGGTCCATATCGACCTGGCGCGGCCGTGAAAACGACAACGCGCGGCTACGGAATCGATGCGCAAGCTGCGCGTCCGACGCGTGTTGCGCTGGCAAGGCGTGGTTTTCCATTGTCTCTTCCCGCTCAGGTCGTTCTTATGTACAGAACGTGTATTCTTTCTATAAGAACATTCTAAGTATCGAAAACTTCCCGTGTCAACACGGGGAAGTACGAGCCGAAGGTTATTCAGGCGACAGCGCCCGCCAATCGTCCGCCAGCGTCAGCGGGCAATCCGTCAGCTCCTGCAAGGCGTCAAAGCGCAGCCCGGCCACCATCGCGTTCACTCGCATGCCATCCGGCAGCACATCGATGATGGCCAGGTCGGTATAGATGCGGTCGACCACGCCCGCGCCAGTCAGCGGATAGCTGCATTCGCGCACGATCTTGGGCTGGCCGTCCTTGGTAACGTGGTCCATCGTGATGTAGACCTGGCGCGCGCCGGCCACCAGGTCCATCGCGCCGCCCACGGCCGGAATCGTGCCCGGCGCACCGGTGTCCCAATTGGCCAGGTCGCCGCGCGCGGACACCTGGAATGCGCCCAGCACCGTCAGGTCCAGATGGCCGCCGCGCATCATGGCGAACGACACCACGTGGTCGGTGATGGATGCACCCGGCAATAAGGTCACCGCTTCTTTGCTGGCGTTGATCAGGTCCAGGTCCAGCGGCGCGTCGGGGTCGCCGGGCCCCATGCCGACGATGCCGTTTTCGGTGTGCAGGATCACGTCGCGGTCGGCCGGCAAAAAGGCCGACACCAGCGTCGGAATGCCGATGCCCAGGTTCACATAGGCGCCATCCGGAATGTCCTGCGCCACCAGGCGCGCAATCTGGCGTCGATTCAGCTTTTCATATTCCATGATCGCGCTCCACCTGCACCACTCGTTTAACGAAAATTCCCGGCGTCATGACGTGTTCGGGCGGGATGGCGCCCAGGTCCACGATGCTGTCCACCTGCGCCACCGTGGTGGTGGCCGCCATGCACATCACCGGCGCGAAGTTGCGCCCGGCATAGCGGTACACCAGATTGCCCCAGCGGTCCGCCGTGCGCGCCTTGACGAAAGCAAAGTCGCCCTTCAACGGGGCTTCCAGCACGTACCCAACGCCGTCTATCACGCGCGTCTCCTTGCCATGGGCCAGCGGCGTGCCGTAGGCCGTGGGCGTGAAGAACGGGCCCAGCCCCGCCCCCGCCGCGCGCATGCGTTCGGCCATCGTGCCCTGTGGCACGCATTCAAGCTCGATTTTGCCTGCGTGGTAGGCCTCGGCGAAGGCGGCGGCGTTCGGCTTCTTGCGATCCGACGAACGCGCGAAAGAGCAGATCATCTTGCGCACGCGCCCGGCTCGCACCAATTGGCTAAGGCCATGTTCACCATTGCCGGCGTTGTTATTGACGATGGTCAGATCGCGCGCGCCTTGCCCAAGCAACGCGCAGACCAGTTCGGTCGGTACGCCCGAGGCGCCAAAGCCGCCGATGAGAATCACCGCGCCGTCTTGTACGCCGGCCACCGCGGCGGCCAGCGTATCCACTGTTTTGTCCAGCATGAAAATCCCTTTTCTAAGGATGGCGCAAGGCCGGCGTCAGCGCGTGGACGGACCGCCCAGGATGGCGGTGGACTGGCTGGACAAGGTGCCGCCGTTACCGTGCACCAGCGCGATATCCGCGCCCGCCACCTGTCGTTCGCCCGCCTGCGCCCGCAGCTGACGCACGGCTTCTATCACCAGGAAAATGCCGTACATGCCGGGATGCACGCACGACAAGCCGCCGCCGTTCGTGTTCACCGGCAGACGCCCACCGGGCGCAATGCCGCCGCCCTGAACAAAGGCGCCGCCTTCGCCCTTGTTGCAAAAGCCCAGGTCTTCCAGGAACAGCAGCGTGTTGATCGAGAAGGCGTCATAAAGCTCGGCCACGTCCACGTCCGCCACGTTCAAGCCGGCCATGGCCAGCGCGCGCTTGCCGGATTCCGCCGCTGCCGTCACGGTCAGGTCTTCCATGGAGGAAATCTGCCGGTTCCACACCGCCGTGGCGCTGCCCAACACGTACACGGGCGGCTGCCGCAGCTGGCGGGCGCGGTCGGCGCGCACCATCACGTAGGCGCCGCCGCCATCGCTGACCAGGCAGCAGTCGCGCACCGTCAATGGATCCGAGACGGGGCGCAAACGCAGCACGTCGTCGATCGATAAGGGGTCGCGCATCGCGGCCTCGGGGTTCAGCGCCGCCCAAGCGCGCGCCGCGACGGCCACTTCGGCCAGCTGTTCGCGGGTTGTGCCGTATTGATGCATGTGGCGGGCGGCGGCCAATGCGTAGGACGTCACGGGCTGTAGCGGCGAATACGGATGTTCGAAGGGTTGGGGGTCCAGCAACGTGCGCGCCTTGACGCCTTCCTTGCGGCCGAACGTGGCGGTCTTTTGCGTGCTGCCATAGCAGACCAGCACCGCATTGCACTGCCCCGACGCCAATGCCATCACCGAGGGCAGCAGGTGCGAGACGAAACTGGAGCCGCCCAGCATCGTGGCTTCGATATAGCGCGGACGCAGGCCCAGGTATTCGGCAACGGGCATGCTCCACATCGTGGCCGACGAACTGCATGTGGCCAGCCCGTCGATGTCTTGCATCGTCAGGCCCGCATCGGCCACGGCGCGCGACGCGGCTTGGGCCAGCACTTCCATTTCGGTGTAGCCGTGTGCTTCGCCCAGGCCCGCGTGCCCGACCCCGGCAATGGCGACGCGGCCCCGCAGTGATTCCAGCGTCATCATGCGGCCTCCACGGGCTCGAACACCACCCGCGGCTGGGCCGCTTCCAGCAACACCCGCGCCTTGACCGGCATGCCGATCCGCAGCCGTTCCAACGGCACGCCGTCCACCCGGCTCATCATGCGCACGCCCTCGTCCAGATCGATCAGCGCCACGTTGTAGTCGCCGCCCGCTTCCGGCTTGCGCCGCACGATGCTGAACGAATAGACCGTGCCGGTGCCGGCGGGGTCCGTCCACGCCAGGTCGGTCGCGCCGCAGTGCACGCATAGGGTGCGGGGAAAGAACTGATGCCGCTTGCATGCCGCGCAGCGCTGAATTTGAAAGCGGCCCTGGGCCAACGCGGCAAAGTACTGTTCCTGCGGCCCCCGCGACTGGGCTTCGGCTTGTTCCGTATCCATTGCTGTCTCCTTCTATTTGTTCTGTGTCGCCGCGCGCGATATCACGATGCGGCGGGCCAACGATTTACAAGCCCGCAAAGCGCTTGCCCTGCGCCACCAGGCGTTCCAATAACGGGGCGGGCTGCCAAAGTTCGCCGTGTTGATCGTGAAAGCGGCGGATGGTGGCCAGCACATTTGGCAAGCCTTGCTGGTCGGCATAAAACAGCGGGCCGCCCCGATGCGCCGGAAAGCCGTAGCCGTTGACGTAGATAACGTCGATATCGGAAGCGCGGCGGGCGATGCCCTCTTCCAGGATGCGGGCGCCTTCGTTGACCAGCGCGTACATCGTGCGTTGCACGATTTCTTCGTCCGTAATGTCGCGTCGCACGATGCCGTCTTGCCGGGCGCATGCCTCGATCAACGCCAGCACCCGCGGGTCATCCAAAGGTTCTCGGCTGCCCGCTGCGTAGCGATAAAAGCCGGCGCCCGTCTTCTGCCCAAAGCGCCCTTGTTCGCACAGGCTGTCGGCCACGCGCGAATAGCGCAGGTGCGCCGGCCGGGTCGATGCGGTGCGCTTGCGAAACGCCCAGCTGATGTCCAGACCCGCCATGTCCGCCATGCGCAGCGGCCCCATGGCCAACCCAAAACGCTGCAAGGCGCCGTCAACCTGCGATGGCGACGCGCCTTCTTCCAGCAGAAAATGCGCCTCGCGCGTGTACGGACTGACCATGCGGTTGCCGACGAAGCCGTCGCATACGCCCACCAGCACCGGCAGCTTGTCCATCCGGCGCGCCAGCCGGAACACCGTGGCGATGACGTTGCCGTCCGTCTGGCGGCCGTTGACCACCTCCAGCAAGCGCATGACGTTGGCCGGGCTGAAAAAGTGCATGCCCAGCACCTGCGCGGGCCGGCGCGTAAAGCCGGCAATCTCGTCGATATCCAGGCGCGACGTGTTCGACGCCAGAATCGCCCGCGGCTGGCACACTGCGTCCAGCGCGGTAAAGATCTGGCGCTTGACGTCCATGTCCTCGAACGCGGCTTCGATCACCAGATCGACATCGCGCAGGTCGTCCATATCCAGCGACGGGTGGACGCGCGCCTGCCGTTCGTCCACCTGCGCCGCCGTCAGCTTGCCCTTGGCGGCCGTCGCGGCGTAGTTCTTGCGGATCGCCGACCAGCCGCGCTCCAGCGCCTGCGCATCGCGTTCGACCAGCACGACCTCCAGCCCGGCGTTGGCCAGGCTCATCGCGATGCCGCCGCCCATCGTGCCCGCGCCGACCACGCCCACGGTGGCGATGCCCGCTGTGGCCGTCCACTCCTTCGGCAATTTGACGGCGGCGCGCTCGGCAAAGAACAGGTGACGCTGCGCCTGGGACTGGCTGCCGTTGACCAATGTCAGGAAGTGCTCGCGTTCAAGCGCCAGGCCGTCTTCCAGCGTGCTGTGGGCGGCGGCTTTCACGCAGTCGATGCACGCCAGCGGCGCCACGCAGCCACGATAGCGGCGGGCGGCCTGTTCGCGGGCATGCTCGTACACGCCCGGGTCTTGCGGCGCACGCACCTGCCGCGCGCCCACGTTGCGCCCCGCCAGGGGCGCGTCGGCCGCCGTCCGCGCATAGGCAGCGGCGCGTTCCGGTAGATTGTCGGCCACGACCGCATCAAGCAGGCCCCAGTCCAGGGCGGTTCGGGTGTCGACAGGGTCACCCTGCGCAATCATCGTCAGTGCGCGCTCGACGCCCACGATACGGGGCAGCCGCTGCGTGCCGCCGGCGCCGGGCAACACGCCCAGCTTCACCTCGGGCAGGCCTAGCGACGCGCCTTCCAGCGCGATCCGGTAATGGCAACCCAACGCCAACTCCAGCCCACCTCCCAAGGCGGCGCCATGTATTGCCGCAACGACGGGTTTGGATGCCCCTTCGATCAACGCGATCAGGGACCGCAGTGTCGGTTCGCGCGTCGACATGGGGGTATTGAATTCGCGGATCTCGGCCCCGCAACAAAAGAAGCCGCCGTCCCCGATCAAGACCAGCGCGCGAACTTCCGCGTCCTGAAGCGCGTCGTTGATGCCGACCTGCAATTCGCTGCGCAAGGCCGCGCTCAAGCTGTTGACCGGCGGGTTGCACAAGCGCAGCATCGCGACCCGGCCCGCCTCGGTTCGTTCCGTATGGATCAGCATGGCGGCGTTACTCCAGCTCGACCACAACCTGGCCTTCGCCGACCTCGTCGCCCTCGCCCACCAGCACGCGCGCGACGATGCCCGCGCGTTCGGACTCGACGGGAATTTCCATCTTCATCGACTCCACCTTGATGACGCTATCGCCGGCGTCCACGCGCTGCCCGGGACGCACGCTGACGGCAACCACTCGGCCCACCACGGGGGTTTCTACTTTGAACATTGTTGTCTCCTTGAATACTTCAGTTCGGTCCACGTTGCCAAAGCGGTCAATGCCCTGGCTGCTGCTTGGGGTTCACGCCGCCTGCGCCGCGCGCGTCGCGTCCAGAATGCGGGCCACCATGCCGGTGGACACCTGGCCCGCGCCAAAGCCCGGGTCGTCCAGCACGCGCAAGATGAAGGGAATGTTGGTCTTGACGCCGTCCACCTGAAACTGCGTCAGCGCCTGCTTTAACAACAGCAGCGCCTGGTCGCGCGTGGCGGCATGCGCGATCACCTTGGCCAGCATCGGGTCGTAGTGGCTGGACACGCGGCAACCCTCTGCGTAGCCCGTCTCGACTCGCACGCCGGGCAGCGCGGGCGGCGCAAACGCGCGCAGCACGCCCGGCGACGGCAGGAAGCGCACGGGGTCTTCCGCGTAGACGCGCGCCTCCAGCGCATGCCCTTGCAAGGGCGGCACCCGCGCCAATACGCTGCCCATGCGCTCGCCCGCCGCCAGCCTCAGTTGCGCGGCCACGATGTCGATGCCCGTAACCGCTTCCGTCACAGCGTGTTCGACTTGCAGGCGGGTGTTGATTTCCAGGAACGAAAAGCCGGACTCGGGCGTGTACAGCATCTCGACGGTGCCGATCACGTCGTATCCCAACGTCGACAACATGCCCTCCAGCTTTGCGGCCATGTCGGCCACCAAGTCTCGGTCCAGCCCCGGCGCGGGCGCTTCTTCCAATACCTTCTGGTGCCGCCGCTGCGTAGAGCAGTCGCGTTCATACAGGCAGCGCACTTGCCCGTGGCGGTCCGCCAGAAACTGGAATTCCACATGGCGCGGGTTGACCAGCAGTTTTTCCAGATACAGGTCCGATCCGCCAAAGCTGCGCTCGGCGATCTGCCGCGCCCGCGCCCATTCGGGTTCCACGTCCTGCGCGCCGTGCAGCGGAATCATGCCGATGCCGCCACCACCGGAGGCCGGCTTGATCAGCACCGGGTAGCCCAGGTCCTGGGCCGCATGACGCACGGCGCCGGGGTCGGCGCCCAATACGGCACTGCTGGCGGCCATGGGCATGCCCAGCGCCCGCATCGCATCGCGCGCCCGCGTCTTGTGCCCCAGCATTCGTATCCAGCGTGGCGACGGGCCCACGAAGATCATGCCGGCCGATTCCACGGCCTGGGCGAAGTCCGCGTTTTCGGACAGGAAGCCATAACCCGGATGCAGTGCATCAGCGCCCGTCTCGCGCGCCACGCGCAGCAGCGTGTCGCGGTTCAGATAGCTTTGCGCGGCGGGCGCCGGCCCGATGGGAACGGCCACGTCTGCTTCACGCAGATAAGGAAGATCGCGATCCGCCTCGGAATACACGGCAACCGATTCCAGGCCAAGCGCGCGCAGCGCACGGATGACCCGCCGGGCGACAGCGCCCCGATTGGCGACGATGACTCTTTTCATGTTGCGCCCCAAGCCCGCCGTCATGGCCGATACCCAAAGGCGCGCGGGCCGGGTTCGCGCAGGGGCGCGACCACTTCCATGAACTCTTCCAGCACCTGCCGCGTGGTGGCCGGATCGATGATGTCTTCCACGACGAAAGCTTCGGCGCTGCGAAACGGCGAGGTCAGGCCGCGCACGCGCGCTTCGATTTCGCGCATCTTGGCCTGGGGGTCGGCGGCGGCTTCGATCTCGGCCTTGTAGGCCACTTCCAAGCCGCCTTCGACCGGCAACGATCCCCATTGGGCCGACGGCCATGCATAGCGGAAATTGAAGCGGCCCGCGCTCTGGTGGCCGCCGCCCGCTACGCCAAAGGCCTTGCGCACAATGATCGAGCACCAGGGCACGGTGGACTGCGCCACCGCCGTCAGCGCGCGCACGCCGTAGCGCATGGCGCCGGCCTTCTCGGCGTTCAGGCCGATCTGGAAACCGGGCACATCCACCAGGTTCACGACCGGCAAGTGAAACGTTTCGGCCAGGTCGAGCAAGCGCGTGAACTTCTCGGCGGCCGGGCCGTCCCAGCCGCCGCCGTAGTGATAGGGGTCGCTGGCAAACACCGCCACCGGCCACCCGTCGATGCGCGCCAGCCCCGTGATGACCGCCCTGCCCCAGCGCTTGCCGATCTCCATGAACGAGCCCTCGTCCATCAAGGCCGACACGATGGGTCGCATCTTGTAGACGGCGCGCGGGTCGGCGGGGATGGCCTGGCGCAGCCAGTCCTGGCCGGCCGACGCGATAGCGCTGCCAGTCGCGCGCGGCGGCAATTCATGCACCGAACGCGGCAGGTAAGACAGGAAGCGCCGGGCCATGGCGAAGGCGTCGGCTTCCGAATCGGCTTCGTCGTCCACCACGCCGTTGCGGGTATGGATGTCGCTGCCGCCCAGTTCGTTCTTGTCCAGCGTCTGGCCGATGCGCGCCACCACCGGCGGCCCGGCGATGAACAGCTGCGAGGTCTCGCGCACCATGATGGCGTAATGGCTGGCAGCCACGCGCGCCGCGCCCAGGCCCGCCACCGACCCCAGGGCCAGCGACACCACCGGCACCGTGGCCAGGTTCTGCGCCATCAGCGGCCACATGCGCAGCTTGGGCAGCAAGGTGTGGCCTTTGATCTCGATATTGCGCACCGACCCGCCGCCGCCCGTGCCATCCACCAGCCGCAATAGCGGCAGCCGCAGGTCATGCGCCATGCGCTCGGCCTCGACCAGCTTGTCGCCCACCGCGCCGTCGTTGGCGCCCCCGCGCACCGTGAAATCGTCGGCCGCCACCACCACCGGCCGGCCTTCGACCTTGGCGCGGCCGATCAGCAGGTTCGATGGCGTCAGGTCGATCAAGCGGCCTTCGGCGTCGTATTCCCCGCTGCCCGCCAGCGCGCCCACCTCGCGAAACGATTCGGCATCGACCATGCGCGCAATGCGTTCGCGCACCGGCAGCTTGCCGCCTTCTTGATGCCGGCGCACCTTGGCCTCGCCCCCCATGCGCTGCGCCAGTTCTTTGCGCAGCGCCAATTCTTGCAGTTCTTTGTCCCAGGACACGTGTGCTCCTCCCTGCCCGTTGCCGAGGCGGCGGTTGCCGCCCGGTCAATCGATCTTGATGTTGGCGCGCTTGATCAGCGCTTCGTTTTGCGTGAGTTCTTCGGCGATCTTCTGGCGGAAAGCCTGCGGCGATTGCGTCAGCGGATTGCCCTGCGCCGCCAGCCGTGCGCGCACCTCGGGGTCCTGGGTTACCGCTGCGATTTCCCGGTTGAGCCGGTCCACCACCGTCTGCGGCGTGCCCGCCGGCGCAAAGATGCCGACCCAGAACGAGATGTCGAAACCGGGATAGCCCAGCTCGGACACGGCGGGCACGTCCGGCAGGTCGTGCCAGCGGTCGGCGGACGAGACCGCCAGCGCGCGCAACTTGCCCGACTTGATAAGCGGCACGCCGGACAAGGTGTCAAAGCCGAAGTCGACCTCTTTGGACAGCAGGCCGGCTTCCATCGGCGCGGCGCCCCGATACGGCACGTGCAGCATCTGCACGTTGGACATGGCGGCAAGCTGCGCGCCCGCCAGATGCATCAGGTTGCCGTTGCCGGCCGAGCCATAGCTGACCGTATTGGGATTGCGCTTGGCCAGCGCCACCAGCGATTTGACGTCGGTCACGCCCGCGACGCGGGGGTTCTCGGCGTTGATGGTCAGGATGAAGGGCACCGACATCACCGTGGTGACCGGGGCAAAGTCCTTCAAGGGGTCGTATTGCAGATCCTTGTAGAGCAAGGGATTGACGGTGATCGAGCTGGAATTGCTGACCAGGATGGTGTAGCCGTCCGGCTTGGCCTGCGCGACGGCGCGTGCCGCGATCATGCCGTTGGCGCCCGTCTTGTTGTCCACGACGAACGTCTGCTTCATTCGCGCGGACAAGGCTTCGCCGACAATGCGCGCCACCGTGTCGATGGTGCTGCCGGGGCTGAAGCCCACCACGAACTTCACCGGCGCATTGGGGTAGTCGGCGGCGCTTGCCGCAAGGGGCGCCGCCGTGGACAACACGAACGCGCTTGCTGCCAGCCATTTTGAAAAGGTCATGATGGGTCTCCTCCGTTATTGCCCGAATCCGTGCCTTGCGCTGCATCGGCGCGTGGCTACGGACGCGTTGCTGGGCCAGGCTCCGTGCCTGGCGTTGTGGTTACTGCGCGGCGACGGCGACGGACGCCTTGACGGCGCGGCCCCACTTGTCCTGCTCGCTGGACATGAAGGCGGCGAAGGCCTGCGGGGTGCTGTTGACGACTTCGCCGCCCAGGCTTTCGATACGCGCCTGCATCGCGGGCGTTGCCACGATCTTGGACACGTCCTCATAGATGCGTTGCGCCTGGGCCGGCGGCAACGATGCCGGGGCCAGCAGCCCGAACCACGTCGCGGCCTCGAAGCCGGGCATGCCCGCTTCGGCAAAGGTCGGCACATTGCGCAGCGCCTGCACGCGCGTGCCGTTGGCCACGGCCAGTGCGCGCAGCTTGCCGGATTCGATCAAGGGCAGCGCCGACGTAATCGTGGCCAGCATCATCTGCACCTGACCGCCGGCCAGGTCCGTGAAGGCCGGCGCGTCACCCCGGTAAGGCACGTGCGTGATACCCGACTGCGTAGCGATCTTGAAGAGCTCACCGCTAAGGTGTTGCGCGGTGCCGTTGCCGGGAGACGCAAAGTTGACCGACCCGCTGTTCTGCTTCAGGTAGGCCAAAAATTCCTGCAATGTCTTGGCGGGGACGGCGGGGTTGACCACCAGCACCAGGGGCACCTTGGTGACCAGCGTGATAGGGGCAAAGTCCTTGACCGGGTCGTAGTTCAGCTTGCTGTACAGATGGCCGCTGATCGTGTGGGCGGACGTGGTCATGAACAGCGTGTAGCCATCGCCCGGCGCACGCGCCACTGAACTGGCGCCGATGGTGGTGCCGGCGCCCGCGCGGTTTTCAACGATGACGGACTGGCCCCACGACTGCGTCAGCTTTTCCGCAACCGCGCGCGCCACCACATCGGTGGCGCCGCCGGCCGGATACGGCACGATCATCGACACGGGTTTTGACGGATAGGAATCGGCGTGCGCCGTTCCCGCAAACAGCGCCGTGGCACATGCCAGCGCGCACAAGACATTGCGGTGCATCGAGTTGTCTCCTCTTGTCTTTGAATGACGGTTTGTTTATTCTTGCCGTTCCTGTAGACAGAACGCGTATTCTATTTTATATTTTTTCGGCCAGCGACTGTCAACGAATAAATGCACACCGGCCGCCATCGGACGCGCCGGAAAATCCCATCAAGAGAGGAACATCACGTCATGTCCGAATCATCGGAAACCCTTAAATCCATGCTGATCGGCGGTGAATGGATCGCCCGGCAAGACGCGGCATTCGCGTCCACCAACCCGGCCACGGGCGCGCAGAACTACTTGGTCAGCGCCGCGTCGGACGCGCAGGTGGACCAGGCCGTGGATACCGCCTGGAAGGCAGTGCGCCAGGCTGCCTGGCGCGACATGCTGCCGCACCAGCGCGCCGCGATCCTGCGCCGCATTGCCGATGGCATCGAACAGCATTCGGAACTGCTGGCGCGCTTGCAGATGATTGAAAACGGCAAGGTCTGGGCGGAATGCAAAACGCAGGTCGCCAGCGCGGCGGCCACCTTCCGCTACTACGCGGGCGTGTGCGAAACACTGGGCGCGGAGGTCACGCCGGCGCGCGGCAACTACCTGTCCATGACGCATTACGAGCCGTATGGCGTGGTCGTGGCGATCACGCCGTGGAACTCACCGCTGACGATGGAAGCGCAGAAGGTTGCGCCCGCGCTGGCCGCCGGCAATGCCGTGATCCTGAAGCCTTCCGAAGTGACCTCGTCGCCTGCCCTGGCGCTGGGCCGCATCGCGCTGGAAGCCGGCTTGCCGCCCGGCATCCTGAACGTGGTCACCGGCTTGGGCGCCACCGTGGGCCGTCGCCTGGTGGAACATCCGGGCGTGCGCATGGTGTCGTTCACCGGTGGCACCGCCAGCGGTCGGGCCATTGCCCATGCCGCCGCTGAAAAGCTGATGCCCGTGGCGCTGGAACTGGGCGGCAAGTCGCCGCACATCGTCTTCGACGATGCCGACCAGGACGCGGCGATAGACGGCGTGATCGGCGGCATTTTTGAAGGCAGCGGGCAGTCTTGCGTGGCGGGCTCGCGGCTGTACGTGCAGCGCGGCATCGCGGAATCGTTCATTGAAAAACTGGTGGCGCGCGCCGCGCGGCTTAACGTCGATCTGCCTGATGCGGCGGGCGCGCAGATGGGCCCGATTGCATCGTTCGGCCATCGCGACAAGATCGAAGGCATGGTCGAATCCGCCAAGCGCGACGGCGCGCAGGTGCTGCTAGGCGCGCAGCGGCCGGACAACGACGCGCTGCAAGCGGGCGCGTTCTATCAACCGACCATCCTGGGCGGGCTGGCGCGCGATGCCCACGTGGTGCGCGAAGAAATCTTCGGCCCGGTCCTGTGCGCGCTGACCTTCGAGGACGAAGACGATTTGATCGACCAGGCCAACGACAGCGTCTACGGCCTGGCATCCGGCGTATGGACGGCGGACTACCGGCGCGCGTGGCGCGTGGCCAGGCGCCTGGAAGCCGGCAGCGTGTGGATCAACACGTATAAGCAATTGTCGATATCCACGCCGTTCGGCGGCTTCAAGCAAAGCGGCATCGGGCGCGAAAAAGGCGTCAGCGGGCTGCGTCTGTACCAACAATCCAAAGGCATCTACTTCGGCATGTAAGCCGAAGGCGCCTGTACGCATTCTTTCCAGGGCCGCGACGACGGCCCCTACTTCGGAGACCATCCACATGTCTGAATTTCAACGAGCCGGCTTCATCGGCCTGGGTGTCATGGGCGAACCCATCTGCCGCAACCTGGCCACCAAGGGCGGGGTGCCCGTGCTGGGCTGCGACACCGATGCCGCGCCCTTGCAGCGGCTGGCCCCGCATGGCGTCCAGGGCGCGACGGCCCAGCAGATCATGCGCGACTGCGACGTCGTGTTCCTGTCGTTGCCGTCCGGCGAAGTCGTGGCACAGCTGGCGCGCGCGGCCGATGGCCTGCTGGCCAATACGCGCAGCGGCCAGCTGATCGTGGACCTGAGCACGTCGCCCGTTGATGTGACGCGTGACTTGGCCAGTGAATTTGCCGCCAAGGGCGCGACGTTTATCGACGCCCCCGTTGCCCGCACCCGCGCCGCCGCCGAGGCCGGCACGCTGTCCGTGATGATCGGCGGCGAGACATCGACGTTTGAGCAGGTCAAGCCGCTGGTGTCCACCTTCGCCAACGAAATCACCTATTGCGGCCCCGTCGGCAGCGGCCAGGTGGTGAAGATCCTGAACAATATGGTGTTGTTCGAAACCGTGGTGGCGTTGTCGGAAGCGCGCGCAATTGCACGGCGTTCCGGCGTGGACCCGCAGGTATTGCTGGAGACTTTCACGCGCGGTTCGGCGGATAGCTTCGCGTTGCGCAACCACGGCTTAAAGGCTATTCTGCCCGGTGAATTTCCCGAAAAAGCCTTCCCCGTGGACTATGCCCGCAAAGACCTGCGCTACGCGCTGGCGTTGGCGGAACAAACCGGCGTACAAGCGCTGGGCGCCCGCAACGTTGACCACTGGTTCAGCGCCGCGTTGGCCCAGGGCCATGGCAACCGCTATTTCCCGGTCATCAGCCGGGTGATCGATCCGGAGTCGGGAACCCATGCCTAATCATCCCTACCATTCCAATGAGTCGCACCCCTACTCAGGACAACTCCACTGACGGCGTCGCCGCCGTCGAACGCGCCCTGACCATCGTCGGGGCCGTTGCACAACGCACCGAGCCCATCACGCTTGCCGACCTTTCCCGAGCCACGGGGTTCTACAAAAGCACCCTGTTGCGGCTGATTGCCTCGCTTGAAAAAGTGGCGCTGGTGGTGCGCCGCGCCGACGGCCGCTATTCGCTGGGCCCCTATGCCCACCATCTGGGGCGCGCGTACGAGGCCACTTACCGGCTGACCGAAACCATCCTGCCGCTACTGCAAGCCCTGGTCGATAAGGGCACTGAAAGCGCGTCGTTCCACGTCTACCACGACGCCAATTCACGCGCCTGCGTGCTACGCGTGGACTCGCACCATTCCACGCTGGATCGTATCCGTGTCGGTGACCTGCTGCCGCTGGACAAGGGCGCGGCGGGCAGGCTGCTGACCGCTTATCTGGTCGACGGCAAGTCTCCCGCCGAAGTCGGCCTGATGCTGACGTCCATGGGCGAACGCGACCCGAACTGCGCGGCGGTGGCCAGCCCGGTATTCGGCCCCGACGGCGACATCTGCGGCGCGATTTCCTTGTCTGGACCTAAAGAACGTTATTCACCCGCGGCCGTCAAGAAAATGGCCAAGCTGGTGCAGGAAGCGGCGGCCGACGCCACGCGCGCCCTGGGCGGACGCTGGCCGTCCGCGAAGTAAGGTGGCGAACGGTCGCGACGAGACTCGATTGACAGCGTGCCGGGCAACGCCAGAACACACGCCGATCCATCGGAACGCGTAGCAAGGACCTTTAGGCATGGCTGAATCTTCCATCGACCCCGACACCGCCGCCTTGGCACGCGCCTGCCAAGACCGGTACACGGCGCTGCGGCACGATGCGCCGCTGGTGCAATGCCTGACCAATTTCGTTTCCATGAACATCGCGGCCAATGTGCTGCTGGCAATGGGCGCGTCGCCCGCCATGGTGCACGCCACCGACGAGGCGCCGCAATTCGCGCGCATGGCCGGCGCGGTGGTCATCAACATCGGCACGCTGTCCGCGCCGTGGTTGGAAAGCATGCTGTTGACGGCGGCGGCGGCGCGGCAGGCCGGCGTGCCGTGGGTGCTGGACCCCGTGGCGCACCACGCCACCGCTTTCCGGCGCGACGCTGTGCGGCAATTGCTGGGCTTGCAACCGACTATCGTGCGCGGCAACGCGTCGGAAATCATCGCGTTGGCGGGTGGCCAAAGCGCCGGCAAGGGCGTGGACGCGCGCGACGCCGTGGCGCAGGCGGAACAATCGGCACGTGCCATTGCCATCACCCATGGCGCCGTGGTGGCCGTGACGGGCGAAACGGATTACGTCACCGATGGGCAACGTTCGGTGCACGTCACGGGCGGCTCGCCGCTGATGCCGCGCGTCACCGCCACCGGCTGCGCGTTGACGGCGCTGGTGGGCGCTTTTGCCGCCGTTTCCAAAGAAGACCCGTACGTGGCGGCCGTTGCCGCCCTGTCTTGCTTTGCCATCGCGGGCGCACGCGCGGGCGCGCTGGCGGAAGGCCCGGGCTCATTCGCGTGGCGCTTCCTGGATGCGCTGGCGTCGCTGGAACCCGACAGCCTGACAAGAGCCTCACCGCTGCGGTAGGACGCTGCTTACCCGATTTGCATACCCGGCGTCTTTTGGTGTCACGCCCAGGTCACACACCATCCTCACACTCGGATTCCTTCAAGACACGGAGGAATGACGGTGAAGCCCCACGTACGAAAACTATTCGCGGTATCCGCCAGCGTTGCGCTCTTGGCGGGCCTGACCGCCTGCGGCGGCGATGACGATGATGACGATGACGCGGGCGTAGTCACGCCGCCCGTTGCCAGCGTGCCGCAAGGCGCCGCGCTGGAAGTGGCGATTCTGGCGACGACCGACCTGCACGCCAACGTGCTGGGCTACGACTACTACAAGCTGGCCGAAGACAAGAGCTATGGCGTGGACCGCAGCGCAACGCTGATCGCCAACGCCCGCAAGCAGCACGCAAACTCGCTGCTGTTCGACAACGGCGACACCATCCAGGGCACCGCCCTGTCCGACTATCAGGCGCTGGTGGCGCCGGTGCAGTGTTCGGACATGATCGCGATCTACAAGCAGATGAACCTGCTGGCCTACGACGCGGGCACGATGGGCAATCACGAATTCAACTACGGCCTGCCTTATCTGTCGCAGATCACGAACGTGGACTTCGGCTTGGCGGGCATCGGCAAGGGCACCGCCAAGACCAACCCCACCGGCGCCAGGAACTGCGCCGCGCCGGCCTTCCCCTTTGTATCGGCCAACGTGGTGTCGGCCGCCAGCAAGCAACCCATCTTCAAGCCCTGGGTGTTGCTGGACAAGACTTTCAAGGCGACGGACGCGGGCGGCAAGACGATAGACGTGCCGTTCAAGGTGGGCGTAATCGGGTTTGCCCCGCCGCCCATCCTGCAATGGGACAAGGCCAATCTGGAAGGCCATGTGCAGGTGACGGGCTGGAAGGAAACCGCGCAGCGCTACGTGCCCGAGATGAAGGCGGCGGGCGCGGACATCATCGTGGCGCTGGCGCACGGCGGCATCGACATGAAGACGGCGTACGACCCGGCCATGGAGAACGGCGCGGGCTATTTGAGCCAGGTGCCTGGCATCGACGCGCTGATCACCGGCCACCAGCATCTGCTGTTTCCGGACGCCAGCGCCACGTCGCCGTTTGCCGGCCAGCCGGGCGTAGACCCGGTGCGCGGCCTGGTCAACGGCGTGCCCGCCGTGCAGGCGGGCCAGTGGGGCAACAACCTGGGTCAGATCACGCTGAAGTTGGCGTACGACAAGGGGTGGCGCGTGCAACAGGACGCGACCACGGTGCAGCGCATTGCCACGCGCCTGACGGCGCAAAGCGGCTCGACGCCGGCCACCTACGTGGCGCCGGACACCGCCGTGCAGCAGCTGGTGCAAGACGAGCATGCCGCCACCATCGACTACGTGAAGACGCCGATCGGCCAAAGCCAGTTCGACATGGCAACCTACTACGCGCTGACGGGCGACGTATCGGCGCTGCAAATCGTGAACATGGCGCAGATCGATTACCTGAAGGACTATATCGCCAAGAACAATCCGGCTTACGGCGCCCTGCCCATCCTGTCGGCCGCCGCGCCGTTCAAGGGCGGGCGCAATGGCCCGGGCGACTTCACCTTCGTGAAGCAAGGCAACGTGGCCATCAACAACGCGGCCGACCTGTACCTGTACCCGAACACCTTGCAGGTGGTGCGCGTTACGGGCGACACGGTCCGCCAGTGGCTGGAAAAGACGGCCGAACAGTTCAAGCAGATCGACCCCGCGCAGGTCGCACCGCAAGACCTGGTCGACACGACGTTTCCCACCTTCAATTTCGATGTGCTCTATGCGCCGGGCAATGCGCTGAGGTACGAGATCGATGTCAGCCGGCCCAAGGGTTCGCGTATTTCGAACCTGAGCTACCAGGGTGCGCCGCTGGATCTGGCCGCGCAGTTCCTGGTGGTCACCAACAACTACCGCGCCAGCGGTGGCGGTGATTTTCCCGGCCTGGCGGGCGGCAAGGGGGACATCGTGCTGCAAGCGCCGGACGCCAGCCGCGACGTGCTGATCAGCTTCATCAAGAAAAATCCGACGCTGGACCTGGCCACCTATGGCCTGGACCGCAGCTGGCGCTTCAAGCCGCTAAGCGCGTTGGCCGGCCCGGTGGTGTTCTGGTCGGTGCCGGGCACCCTGCCGATGGCGGCGGCGCACGGCGTTACCAATGTCAGCGTGTTTGATGCCACCCCGGACGCCACGACGCAGTTGTCGCGCTACGCGGTGGATCTGGCGCGGTAGACGACCCGGTGGGCCGCGTAGACATGTAGATGACAGCCAGGGGTGCTTACAATACGGCTGTTGCGTTGCAACATTCCTCGACTCACCCCTAGCCATCCCCATGTCTCACCCTGCTTCCTTGCAGCACCGCCCCGCGCTGGTGCTGCTTGCCCTTGCTGTGGGCAGCTTCGCCATCGGAACCACCGAGTTCGCCACGATGAGCCTGCTGCCCTATTTTTCCCAATCCCTAGGCATCGACGCGCCCACGGCCGGCCACGTCATCAGCGCTTATGCGCTGGGCGTGGTGGTTGGCGCGCCGATCCTGGCCGTGCTGGGCGCCAGGATGCCGCGCCGCCGCCTGCTGATTGCGTTGATGGGCTTGTTTGCCGTTGGCAACGGCCTGAGCGCGATTGCGCCGGATTATCACTGGATGCTGTTCTTCCGCTTTCTTAGCGGGCTGCCGCATGGCGCGTACTTTGGCATTGCGTCGCTGGTGGCCAGTTCGCTGGTGCCGGCAAACCGCCGCACCATGGCCGTCGGGCGCGTGTTCCTGGGGCTGACGGTGGCCACCATCGTTGGTGTGCCGCTGGCCAACTGGCTGGGTCAGGTAATCGGCTGGCGCTGGAGCTTCGGGCTGGTGTCACTGCTGGCGGTGCTGACGATGATCAGCGTGGCCATCTACGCGCCGGATACGCCGGCCGACCACAAGGCCAGCCCGCTGCGCGAGCTGAGCGCACTGGGGCGCGGTCAGGTCTGGATCACGCTGGCGATCGGTGCGGTGGGCTTTGGCGGCTTGTTCTCCATCTACACCTACCTGGCCGACACGCTGACCGCTGTGACGCAGGTAGCGCCCTCCACCGTGCCTTTCGTGCTGAGCGCGTTCGGCGTGGGGCTGACGGTGGGCAACATGGTGGTGCCGGTGTTTGCCGACCGCGCCGTGATGCGCACGGCCGGGCTGCTGCTGGTGTGGTCGGCCGTGGTGCTGGCGCTGTTTCCGTTGATGGCGCACAACGTCTGGCTGATCACGCTGAACGTGTTCCTGGTGGGCGTGGGCGGCGCGCTGGGCACCGTGTTGCAGACGCGCCTGATGGACGTGGCGGGCGATGCCCAGGGCCTGGCCGCCGCGCTGAATCACTCCGCCTTCAATACCGCCAATGCGCTGGGGCCTTTCCTGGGCGGCCTGGCCATCGCGGCGGGCTACGGCTGGACGTCGACGGGTTGGGTGGGCAGTTTGCTGGCTATCGGCAGCATGCCCTTGTGGCTGTGGGCCGTGATGCTGGAACGCCGCCATCGCGCCAGGCGGCAGGCCGGGCTTACCGCCAGCGCGGAATCCGCGTAGGGTCGTTGCGAGCCGCGCAACGCCCCTTAGCGGTAATACACGCAGATGCGCTTGCCGCCGATCTCGTGCACGTCGATCGGCAATTCATACAGCGGGCTCAGCACCTCGGGCCGGATCAGTTCGGCCGGGGTGCCTTGATACGCCACCCGCCCCTGCCGCATGGCGACGATGCGGTCTGCATAGCTGGACGCGAAATTGATGTCGTGCAGCACCAGCACCACCGTCTTGCCCAGCTCGTCGGCGGCGCGGCGCAACGTGCCCATCATGGCCACCGCGTGCATCATGTCCAGGCTGTTCAGCGGTTCGTCCAACAGCACGTAGCGCGTGTCCTGGCACAGCACCATCGCCACAAACGCCCGCTGGCGCTGCCCGCCTGACATTTCATCCAGATAGCGGTCCGCCAGGGGTTCCAGGTTCAGATACGCCAGGGCGCGGTCGATGTGGGTCTTGTCGGTTAGCGTCAGCCGCCCACCCGTATGCGGATAGCGGCCAAACGCCACCAGGTCGCGGACGGTCAAGCGCAGTGGCAGGTGGTTGTCTTGCCGCAGGATGGACAGGCGGCGCGCCAGCTCGCGGCTGTCCGCGCGCATCACGTCCAGGCCGTCCACGTGGATGCGCCCGGCGGATGCGGGCAGCAGGCGGCTCACCATGGACAGCAGCGTGGACTTGCCCGCGCCGTTGGGACCGATGATGGCGGTGACGCCGTTGGCGGGCAGTTGCAGCGTGACGTCATCCACCACCACGCTGTCGCCGTATTGCTTGCTGACCTTGTCTATTTCTATCATCGGCGCCCCTTGCGCAGGATCAGGGCGAGGAACATCACGCCGCCCACAAATTCGATCACCACGCTGACGGTGGTGTTCAAGCCCAGCACGCGTTCCAGCAACGTTTGCCCGCCAACCAGAAAGATGACGCCCAGCAAGGTTGCCGCCGGCACGGTGTAGCGGTGCTTGTCGGACCCCATCGCCTGGTACGCCAGGTTGCTGACCAGCAGGCCGAAGAAGGTGACCGGCCCCACCAGCGCGGTGGACACCGAAACCAGCACCGCGATTGCACCCAGCGTCAGCAGCAGGCTGCGGCGGTAGTCCACACCCAGGTTCACGGCAATGTCCCGCCCCAGCGCCAGCACGTCGTAGCGGTGGCGCAGCCGCCAGATCACCAGCGTGGCCGCGCATACCGCCGCCATGGCAATCGGCAAAAGCGACACGCGCACGGCATTGAAGCTGGCGAACATGCGGTCTTGCAGCACCAGGAATTCGTTGGGATCGATCAGCCGCACGACAAAATTGGACAGGCTGCGAAACAGCAGGCCGAACACAATGCCCACCAGCATCATCAGGTGCAGGCTGCGCACCGCGTCTGAAAACAGCCATCGGAACAGCAGGCAGGCAAACGCCGTCATCGCGCACACTTCCAGCATGAAGGCCGCCACGGGATGATGGGCCGCCGTGGCGGCCTGGCCGAAGCCGAACACGACCACCGCCTGAATCAAGAGGTACAGCGCATCGAAGCCCATGATGGCGGGCGTCAGGATGCGGTTGTGCGTGATGGTCTGGAACAGCACGGACGACACGGCCACGGCATACGCCACCAGCACCATGGCCACCAGCTTGCCGCCACGAAACGGAATCACGAACGACCACTGGCCATTGGCGCCCAGGCTCAGGTACGCCACCACGCAGGCCAGCGCCACGGCGGACAGCCATAGCAGCCGCGCGCGCTGCGGTGAGCGTGCACGCATCTGCACGGCGGGCAAGATAGCCGGATCAGCCAAGACGAGTCCTTTTCAAACGCAGCAGGCACAGGAACAGAATGCTGCCGACGACGCCGACCACGGTGCCGATCGGGATTTCGTAAGGGTGGATCACCAGCCGCCCGATGATGTCGCAGGCCAGCACGAAGACGCCGCCCAGCAAGGCTACCCATGGGAGGGAGCGACGCATGTTGTCGCCCAGCACCAGGCTGACGGCATTGGGCACGATCAGGCCCAGGAAAGGTATGCCGCCCGCCGTGACGACCACCACGGCCGAAATGGCGGACACGATAAGCAGGCCCACGAAGGTCAGGCGCGCGTGGTTCAAGCCCAGGTTGGACGCAAATTCGCGGCCCATGCCGGCGACCGTATAGCGGTCGGCGGCAGCATAGGCGGCGCAGGCCAGCGCAAAGCCGATCCACAGCAATTCATAGCGGCCGCGCAGCACGCCCGAGAAATCACCGGTGGTCCAGGCGTGCAGCGATTGCAGCAGATCAAAGCGAAAGGCAATGAAGGTAGTGGCTGCGTGGATGACCCCGCCCAGGATCAGGCCGATCAACGGCACGATGAACGGCGTGCGCAGCGGCACGCGGCGCAGCAAGGCCAAAAACAGCAAGGTGCCGGCCAGTGCAAAGGCCGTGGCCGCCATCATCTTGCCGATTACCGGCGTGTCGGGCGCCAGCAAGGTAATAACCAGGATGCCCAGCGTGGCCGATTCGACGGTGCCGGCCGTGGTGGGCTCCACAAAGCGATTGCGCACCAGCATCTGCATGATCAGGCCCGCCACCGCCAGCGCCATGCCGGCCAGCAGCAGGGCCAGCGTGCGGGGCACGCGGCTGACCATCAGCAGGCGCCAGGCGCGCTCGGCCTCTTCGCCGCTGCCCCACAGCGCCGAGACGGACAGCGTGCCCGCCCCCAGGCCGACACTAACCGCGCACAGCGCCAACAGCACCATCACCGCCACCGTCAGGCCACCCCACCCGCTTATCATGCGCCGCCAGGTCATCGGCGCCCTTCCTTTGCCCAACCCATGCTGCTTACTTTCGCGGCGCCAGCGCGGCCGCGATGTCGTCCACGTTCTGCTGCATGGCCGTCAGCCCGGCGCTGCCCAGCAGGTACCAGTTAAAGCCGTTCAGATACACCACGCGCTTGTTCTTCCACGCGGCGGTGGCGCGCACCAGGTCGTTGTCCAGCATGCGCTGGGCCGACACGCCTTCGCGGCCGATCGCGGCATCGCGGTCAATCACGAAAAGCCAGTCGGGGTTCGTCTCGGCAATGAATTCGAACGAGATGGCCTGGCCGTGGTTGGACACGTTCAGTCCCTTTGCCGCCGGCTTGATGCCGAATGCATCATGAATGACGCCAAAGCGCGAGCCCGGGCCGTAGGCGCTCATCTTGCCACCCGTGGTCAGGATGACCAACGCCGTGCCGGCCGAAGCGGCCTGGCCGTGCAGCGCGGAAATCGATGCGCGCAAGGCATCCAGCTTCTGGCGCGCTTGCGCCTGTTTGCCGTAGATGGCGGCCAGCGTTTCGGTGTTGCGAGTCACGCTGCCCACCAGGTCGCGCGGGTCGACGGTCAGGTCGATGGTGGGCGCCAGCTTGGATAGCTCGTCGTACTTGGGCGCGGAGCGGCCGGCCACGACAATCAGCTGCGGCTGCGCCGCATGGATCACCTCATAGTTGGGCTCAAACAGCGAACCGACCTTCAGGTAGCGCGGGTCGGCATATTGCGCCAGCTGCGGTGGCAGCTTGGCGGCCGTGGGCACGCCGGCCACTTCCACGTCCAGCGCGTGCAGGGTGTCCAGCACCGCCATGTCCATCACGATGGTTTTGGTGGGTTTGGCCGGCACGCTCGTCTGCCCGCGTGCGTGTTTGACCGGCACGGTGGCTTGCGCCATGCACGCGCCAAAGGCGGCGGACAGGGCCAGCGCGGCGCCTGCCTTCATCAGCCGGCGTCGGCCACGGCCGGTGTTTTGCTGCATCGTCATACGTACCTCTTTGGCTTCGCGGGGAAGCAGGAATCGCCCCCCTGTTCATTCATCGCGATCAGAATTTCACGCCCACGCCCAGCCAGTAACGGCGGCCGTCTTCGACGTATTCGTAATCGTCATACGTGACCTGCTTGTCGAACAGGTTGTAGATGCCGGCATACACCGACACGGTCTTGTTCACCGCGTACGACGCGCCCATGTCCACGAAGGTGTAGGACGGCGCCACCACCGATGACGACGATGCGCCCGTGGTCGGCTGGCTTTCCTTGCCGCGATAGTTCACGCGCGCCCACGCTTGCAGCGCATCGGACGCCTGCCAGTCCACCGTGGTGGTGAACAGGTGCTTGGGCAGCTGGTTCAGCGGCTCGCCCTTGTACTGGCCCGACTTCTGTTCCGACTTGGTGAACGTGTAGCTGCTGGTCAGCGACCAGTCACGCGCCAGCGGCAGCTTCATGCTGGCTTCCACGCCGCGCGACACCGCCTTGTCCACGTTCATGTAGGTGGTGGGGTTGGAGCCGAATTGGTTGGGGCCTTCGGTGCATTGCGACAAGGGGCACGCCACGCGGGTGATCTTGTCCTTGAAGTCGTTGTTGAACAGCGTGACGCCGGCGTTAAAGCCTGCGCCATCGTCGTACAGCAGGCCGATTTCTTCCGTGACCGACTTCTCGGGCGTCAGGTCCGGGTTGCCGTACATATTGCCGCCCCGGCTGACCTGGCCCCAGCCCGCCACCGTCTGGCGCAGGTCCGGCGCGCGGAAACCGGTGGACACGCCGCCCTTCAGGGTCCAGCGGTCGGCCAGGTGCCACACGCCATACAGACGCGGGCTGAAGTGCGTGCCGAAGTTCTCGTCTTCGTCCATGCGCAGGCCGGCGGTGACGGCGAACTTTTCGGTCAGGCGCCATTCGTCTTCGGCGAAAAGCGCCCACTGGTAGCGGTCGATCTTGTTGGGGCCGCCCGACAGCTGGTTGCCGGTCTGGTCGTTCAGGCGCTGGCTCAGGTAGGTGCCGCCCAGCGTCAGCATGTGCGAGCCCAGCGGCAGCGTCCAGCTGGTTTGCAGGTTCAGGTTCTTGACCTTCATCTGGCGCGAGCGGTTGTCGAATTCTTCTTCCTGCACATAGCTGTCCGACACCGCCCAACCCCAGCGGCCGGTATGCGACAGCGCCCACTTGTTGCTGCGGTAGTCGTTCTGCGCCGAGGCGGGGCAACCGGTGCGCGCGCAAGCCTCGCCCGGCGCCAGGGGCGCGACCGTCTTGCCCAGCGTTTCCTGGATTTTCTGACGCATCGTGGTCGCTTCCAGCACGATGTCGTGATCACGGTTGGGCGTCAGCGCCAGCTTGGCGGTGACGCTGTCGGAATTGCGCTTGCGGAATCCATCAACGATATTGTCTTCGTCGCGCTGCGAGGCCTGGCCGTAGATTTGCAGGCCTAGCAGGTCGCTCTTGATGGGGCCGGCCAGGTAGAAGTTGCCCTGGTAGATATCGCCCGACTTATTGCTTTCCTGGATGGTGGTGTCCATCCGGATTTCACCGTGCCATTCCTTGGGCACCTTGCGGGTAATGATGTTGATGACGCCGCCCATGGCGTCCGACCCGTACAGCGATGACATCGGGCCGCGCACGACTTCAATGCGTTCAATGGCGGCAAGCGGCGGCGTCCAGCCGCCTTCGACCCCGGCGGAGTCGGAATTGGTGCGGGTCTCGCGCGAGCTTTGGCGCTTGCCGTCGATCAGGATCAGCGTGTACTGCGGGCCCATGCCACGCAGGCTGATGTCCTGGCGGTCACCGCCGCCGGTAACGATCACGCCCGGCACGTCGATCAGTGCGTCATTCACGTCGCGGTAGAACTTCTTGTCCAGGTCTTCGCGGGTGATGACGCTGATGGAAGCCGGCGCGTCCTGGATCTGCTGCTCGAAGCCGCTGGCCGTGACCACCACGGTGTCCAGCGTCTTGGCTTCACTGGCGGCCTGCGCCCACGAAACGGCCGGCGCCATGCCCAGGCCGGCCGCGCACAATGCCGCGGCCAGCTGCGTGCGCGATGTCAAAACACGGCCGCCCAAGGCCAGATCGTTGCTGCTCATGATGCTTGTTTTCTCCCGTACCAGCGCCCTGCCGCACCCCGCGTGTGACCTCGGCGCTGCCTCTTATTTCTTAATGAAAACTATTCTCATATTAGAATTGAGGCTTTCGGAACCGGGCAAACACCTTTCCGCAACTTTTATCTTCTTCAGACTTCTTGACACTTCGGCGGGCGGCCATCGGCCAAACTACCGGGTGCGGAACACACCACGGATGCTCTTCTCCCAATCAGCGGTAGCGCGCCGCATCCTGCTCATCGACGACGACGTCGAACTGGCGCAGATGCTGCGTGAATACCTTGAACCCAACCATTGCGTGCTGACCCTGGCGCATACGGGCAGGCAGGGGCTGGCCCTGCTGGCGCAGGACGACTACGACCTGATCCTGTTGGACCTGATGCTGCCGGACGGCAGCGGCCTGGACCTGCTCAAGCAATATCGGCAGCGCTCGCGCCGCCCCGTCATCATGTTCACGGCGCACGGCGGCGAAACCGACCGCGTGCTTGGCCTGGAATTCGGCGCCGACGATTACCTGGCCAAACCCTTCAGCCCGCGCGAGCTCAAGGCCCGCATCACCGCCGTGATGCGTCGCTTTGAAGAGGTGCCTGAAACCACCAAGCCCAGCCTGACGCTGGGCGCGCTGTCGCTGGACCCGGCCTCCGGGCGCGCCTGCCTGGACGCGGAAGAGGTGCTGTTGACCGGTGCCGAACAACGCATCCTGGAACTGTTGATGCGCGCGCCCGGCCAGGTCGTGGCCCGCGAACAGATCGGCATGTATGCGCTGGGCCGGCGGCCCGACCGCTATGACCGCAGCATCGACACGCACATCAGCGCGCTGCGCAAGAAGCTGCGGCTGGATCAGGCCAACGGCACGCTGTCGATCCGCAATCTGCGCGGCCTGGGCTACGTGCTGGCGGGCGCGGCCTGATGCGCTGGTTATTGCCGACGCGGTCACTGTTCTGGCGCGCGTTCCTGACCTTCTGGTCCGCGATGGCCATCATCCTGGTGTGCGGCATGCTGTTCACGGCGGCCGTGGCTTGGTATCGCATCAATTCGCTGGACGGCCTGAACCCGGGCAGTCTGACGCACGACGCCGCCCAGGTGGCGCGCATCCATGGCAAAGACGGCCTGGAACGCTGGGTGCAAGCGATGGACCAGCGCTATTCCGCGCTGAAGATCTACATCCTGGACACGGACGACCGTGAAATCCTGGGCCGCACGCTGCCCGCGCGCATGCATGACTGGCTAAGCGCTTACCGCGCGGCGCCCGACCGGCCCGTGCCGGCGGACCTGACGCAACCCGATCCGTCTGTTCAGCGCGTGTCTTGGTGGCAGCCGCAGCTGCTGGTGCTGCCGGACGGGACCGAACTGTTGATGCTGTTCCTGCCGTTCGATTCATCGCACTGGGAAGTCCTGGGCCTGTCACCCGTGGCGCTAGCCTTGCTGCTGTTCGCCCTGGCGGTGACGGCCCCGTTCTGCTGGGCGCTGACCCGCCACGTGACGGCGCCCTTGACGCAGCTGCGTCACACCACGCAGGCGCTGGCGGCCGGCCATCTGGGCGCCCACACGCCGGCCAAGCTGGCCGGCCGCAAGGACGAACTTGGCCTGTTGGCGCGCGACTTCAACGCCATGGCCGACCGCTTGAAAGCGGTGGTGGATACGCGCGAACAACTGCTGCACAACATCGCGCACGAATTGCGATCTCCGCTGGCGCGCCTGCGCCTGGCCAGCGAATTGGCGCGGCGCAAGGACGAACGCCAGGACGTGCAGCTGGACCGTATCGAACGGGAATGCGAACGGCTGGACGCGCTGGTGGGCAGCACGTTGCGGCTGGCGCGGCTGGGCGCGCTGCCCGAACCGAACGACACCCTGGACCTGGGCGATATCGTCAGCGCCGTGGTTGAAGACGCCCGCTTTGAAGCGACCACGCTGCAAGTGCGCATCGTCTGGGAACCGCCGCCGCCGGTGCTGATCACCGGCGAGCGCGACAGCTTGTCCAGCGCCATCGAAAACGTCATGCGCAACGCGCTGCGTTTCGCGCCGGCGCACAGCGCCATCCGCGTACGGCTGATACAGAACGCGAATTACGCCTGCGTGGAAATTGAAGACCGAGGGCCCGGCGTGTCGCCGGAGGATCTGGAATCGTTGTTCGAACCGTTCTTTCGCGCGGCCTCGGGCGCCAAGACGCCGGGCTCCGGAGCGGGCCTGGGCCTGTCGATTGCCCAGGCCGCCGTGGCCGCGCACAAGGGCCGGATAGCGGCGCGGAACGTGTCGCCGCACGGGCTGGCGGTGCGCATTGAAGTGCCGCATCCGCTGCCCGCTCAGGCGCCTGTTCCACTGCCTGTTCCGCTGCCTGGCTCCCCGCCCCCGATCAGAACGTGATGTTGGCCGACACCCACAAGCGGCGCCCTTCCAGCACCTGCCGATAGGAATTGGTCCAGTTGGCGTTGGCGGCCGGGGGCGTTGCGCCTACCTGGGTCGGGCCGTAGTTCACGAAGTTCTTGTCGAACAAGTTGAACACCGACGCCGACAAGGTCACGTTCTTATTGACGACGTATGAGCCGCCCGTGCTGGCCAGCCAGTACGGGTTGTAGAACACCTGTTCTTTTTCCCAATCCATATCGTTGAACTGCTTGGCGCGGTATTCGCCGCGCGCCCACACGTTGAACTGGTCGTTGATGCGCCAGTTAAGGCCCAGGTTAAGTGCGTGGCGCGGTTGCGAGCCCAGCGGTTGGCCCTGCTTGGCGCCCGAGGTCACCTCGCTGGCGGTGAGGGTGTAGTTGCCGTTGAACGACACGCCGCCGCCCAGCGGCACGCGTCCACCCAGCTCGAAACCCTGGATTGTCGCGGTGTCGACGTTCACGCGTTGCGAGAAATTGGCCACCGGGATGCCGTTGCGTTCCCACACGCCCAGGTCCAGGCAGCCCGCGGCCGGGCCACCCACCGCCAGGCAGTTGGGCACGTTCTGGCTGTCGATCTTGTCTTTGAACTTGGTGTGGAACGCGGTCAGGTTGCCCGACAGGCCTTCCCCATCGTCAAACAGCAGGCCCAATTCGGACGCGGTGCTGCTTTCCGGCTTCAGCTGGGAATTGCCCAATAGCGGCATGGTGCCTTGCGCGCCCAGGCCGATGATGCCGTCGGTCATCAGGTTGATGTCGGGCGTCTTGTAGCCCTTGCTGACCCCCCCCTTCACCGTCCACATCGGCGTCGCGTTCCAGACCAGGTAGCCGCGCGGACTCCACTTGCCGCCGAATTGCTCGTTGCGGTCGTAGCGCGCACCCGCCGTCAGGGCCAGGTCGTCCACGATGCGCCATTCGTCTTCGGCGAACAACGCCCATTGGTACTGGCGCTGGTCCAGCGGCGCGGACACCAGCGTGTCCTTGAAATGCTGTTCGCGCCATTGGCCGCCCACCGTGAGGTTATGGCGTTCATTGAACAGCGGCATCGTCCACTTGGTGTCGAACACCCAGTTGTCGTATTCCAGGTCGCGCTTGTCGCCATCGGTCGGGCGGCGCGGCGCGTTCATCGGGTTGGTGCGGCCGATGGTTTCGGTCGTGTCATAGACGAAGCTGGTATCGGAACTGACCGACCCGCTGTAGCGGCCCAGGTGCGTCAGCGCATAACGCTGGCGGTTGAACTCCATTTCCGGGTCGTAGCCGCCGCCCTGGCGATTGGGCGCGATGCTGGTGTTCAGCGTGCCCAGTTCGCCGTTGGCGTTGTCATAGGTTTGCCAGTTGCTGTCCACGTCGAACAGCACGTCGTGGTTGCGGTTGGGCGTGAGCGCCAGGCGCAGGCCCACGTTCTGTTGCGTGCTGTCGCCCAGGCCGGAAAAGCTGGCGATGTCGCCGGTGTAATTGCCGCTGTTGTATTCGGCCTGGTTGACCGGGTAGCTGCCGTTGGCGCTAAGCCGGCGGTAGTGGCCGCCACGCAGCGTCAGGCCCAGCTTGTCGGTCTTGATGGGGCCGCTAAGGTAGAAGGCCGCGCCATAGTTGTTGCCGTAGGTGTTGTCCCCTTGCGCGGTGCCGTCCAGCGTGATCTGGCCGGTCCAGTCCTGGCTGACCTTGCGCGTAATGATGTTGATGACGCCGCCCATCGCGTCCGACCCGTACAGCGTGGACATGGGGCCGCGCACGACTTCGATGCGTTCAATGGCGGCCATCGGCGGGATGAAGTTGGTGTCGACATCGCCAAAGCCGTTGGGACGTGCCCCCGAACTGTTCTGGTTCAGGCGCTTGCCGTCAACCAGCACCAGCGTGTAGTCGCTGGGCAGGCCACGGATGCTGATGTTCATGCCGCCTGCCTTGCCGCCCCGCTCGACCGTCACGCCTTCGACGTCGGCAACCGCATCGGCCAGGTTATGAAACGGGCGCGTCTCCAGCTGCTCGCGCGTGATGACGGAAATGGACGCCGGCGCGTTCTTGATTTCCTGTTCGAAGCCGGCTGCCGTTACCACCACGGTGTCCAGCTGTGCCACGCCCATGGTGTCTTCCATGGCGCCGGCCGTGTTTTGCGCGTGCGCCGCGCATGACGCGGTGATGGCCAGCGCCAGCGGCAGCAAACGGAAGCCAGGACGGGTGGAAGGACGGGAAGGACGGAACGCGACGAAGTCTTTAGTGCTTTTCTGAGTCGACATGGGGAATCGGGACAACCACCCAAGGCGGGTGGCGCGCAGAGCGCTGATTGGGAATTTCAGTGAACGGCAATGATAGGCATTCCCAATATGTGATTCAACTTTTTGTCAGCTTTAATTCAGTTTTTAGAAAGTTTTAAGAAATTTCTTGGATCTTTGATGTATCCAGACGACAAAATGCCGCCTTCCGGCGGCATCATGCGGGGACGCGTTCAGTTGTCGCCGGCCAGGATGGCGGCGGGCAGCCGCGGCAGGACGCGCATGGCGTTGGCGGTGGTGGCGTGCGCGACCTGGGCGGGCGTGATGCCGCGCAGTTCGGCCAGCACAGCGGCGATGCGCGGCAGCTCACCCGGCCGATTGCGGCGCTGCGGCCGGTGCAGCCAGGCGGGCGGGATATCGGGCGCGTCGGTCTCCAGCACCAGGTGGGACAAGTCCACATCCGCCGCATGGCGACGAATCTGCAAGGCCCGCTCGTAGGTCATGGCGCCGCCCATACCCAAGGCAAAACCGTGGTCGATGAATGCTTGCGCCTGTTGCGCACTGCCATTGAAGGCATGCGCGATGCCGCCAACGGGACCATGGCGGCGCAGGTACTTGAGCAGGATGTCTTGCGAACGGCGCACGTGCAGCAGCACCGGCAGCTTGAACTCGGCGGCCATGGCCAGCTGCGCGGCATAAAAGCGTTCCTGGCGTTCGCGCGGTTCCCCCGTGGCAATCTCGGGCACGAAAAAATCCAGGCCGATTTCGCCGATGGCGACAAAGCGGGGGTCGCCCAGGCATTGCTTGATGGTGTGGCGCAGAACGTCCAGGTCAGCATCGTTGGCGCGTTGCACGTACAGCGGGTGGATGCCCAACGCGTAAGCGCCCCCGGCGATCTGCCCGGCCAGCGCCTGCACCACGGAGAAGTTGGCGCGTTCGACGGCGGGGATCACGATGGACCCCACGCCGGCTTCGCATGCGTGGTCGGCTACCTGCTGGCGGTCGGCGTCGAACTCGGCAGCGTCCAGATGGCAGTGGGTGTCGATCAGCATGGGCGGGGTCTCCTAGGCGCCATTATGCGCGCCACCAGCATGGCCCTGCTACCCCGACACCAGCCGGCCGTTTTCCATCAGCAGTTGGCGGTCCGCACGGGCGGCCAGTTCCGGGTCATGCGTAACGATGGCGAATGCCGTGCCCGATTCCTGGTTCACGCGCGTCAACAGTTCGAACATCTTGTGCGCGGTGTTGCGGTCCAGGTTGCCGGTGGGTTCGTCGGCCAGCACGCAAACAGGTCGCGTGACCAGCGCGCGCGCCAGGGCCACCCGCTGGCGTTCGCCGCCCGACAACTGGCCCGGGAAATGGTCCTCGCGCGCGGCCAGGCCCACCAGCGCCAGCACTTCGCGCGCGGCGGCGCGAGCCTTGTCGCGGGTTTCGCGGCGCACGATCAGCGGCATGGCCACGTTATCCAGCGCCGAGAATTCCGGCAGCAGATGGTGAAACTGATAGACAAAGCCCAGGCTGCTGTTGCGCACGGCGCTTTTCTTGGCTTCGGACAAACCCACGGCCAATTTGCCGTCAACGGACACCGAGCCACTGGTGGGCACGTCAAGCAAGCCCAGGATGTGCAGCAAGGTGCTCTTGCCCGAGCCGGAAGCGCCCACGATGGCAACCATCTCACCGCGCGCCACCGACAGGCTGACGTTGCTGAGCACGTCGATGCGGGCGGGGCCTTCGTCGTAGTACTTGACGATGTTCTCGGCCTGCAACGCGGGCGTCAGGGCGTCTGCGTTTGGAATCTTAATCATGGCGCAGCACCTGTGCCGGTTGCAGACGCGAGGCGCGCCAGCTGGGATACAGCGTCGCCAGCAACGACAGCACCAGCGACGTCAGGCCGATGGTGGCGATGTCGCCCATTTGCGGGTCGGACGGCAACGCACTGATGAAATAGACTTCGCGCGGCAGGAAATGCACGCCCAGCATGCGCTCGATGAACGGCACGATCACATCCACGTTGTACGCAATGGCAATGCCGCCCACCACGCCCAGCAGGGTGCCGATGACGCCGATCATCGCGCCTTGCACCAGGAAGATGCGCGCCACTTCGCCCGGCCCCGCGCCCAGCGTGCGCAGGATGGCGATGTCGGACTGCTTGTCTTTCACGGCCATCACCAGCGACGACAGCAGGTTGAACGCGGCCACCGCCACGATCAGCGCCAGGATCAGGAACATCATGCGTTTTTCGGTTTGCACGGCGGCGAACCAGGTGCGGTTGTTGCGCGACCAGTCGCTGGCCATCACGTAGGGCGGCAGCACCTTCTTCAGTTCGTTGGCAACTTCGGGCGCCTTCTGCATGTCGGCAATGCGCAGCCGCACGCCGGCCGTGCCGCTTTCACGGAACACGCGGGCAGCGTCCTGGTTATCGACAAACGCCAGCGACGAATCGTATTCATAGTGGCCGGACGAGAACACGCCCACCACGGTGAACTGGCGCATGCGCGGCGCAAATCCCGCTGGGCTGATCGAGCCTTGCGGCGCCATCATCAACAGCGTGTCGCCCACTTTCACGCCCAGCCCGTCGGCCAGTTCGTTGCCCAGCACCACGCCAAAGCCACCGGCTTTAAGATCGGTCAGCTTGCCCGACACCATCTGGCGAGGCAGGTCCGACACATTGCCTTCGGTGGCCGGGTCGATACCCCGCACCTGCACACCGCGCAACGCCTGCCCCCGCACCAGCATGCCCTGCGCCGCCACGAAGGGCGCGCCGGCCTTGACCTGGGCGTTTTGCTCGGCGGCGGTGGCGAACTGCTGCCAGCGCTCAAGCACCTGTTCGGGCAAGGCGCCGGGAATATAGAGTTCGATGTGCGGCAGCACCGACAACATGCGGTCGCGCACTTCTTTTTGGAAACCGTTCATCACGGATAGCACCACGATCAAGGCGGCAACGCCCAGCGCGATGCCCGCCATGGAGCTGGCGGCGATGAAGGAGATGAAGCGATCGCGGCGCCCGCGTCGCTGGCGGATTCGGGCCATCCCGGCATAGCGGGCGCCTATCCAGAGTTCGTAGGGTATTTTCAGCACGTGCGCATTATGGCATTAACGGCCTGGAAATCGCGCCGCGGATGTGCGGTTCCACGACCAGCCGTGTCAACCTATGGCAGCCGCCACCGCCGCTTAGTTCCCGCCGCCCGGGCGGACTACAATCGCGGCCATGCTGATCGTCATTCCGGGCGCCCTGCCCGCCCTTCCCGTTGCCGCCGAACTGGCCAAGCTGCTGCCCGAACGCGCCCCCACGCTGCACCGCTGGTTGCTGGCCGGCACCGCCCGCGCCGCCCCCTTTGATGTGCGTGCCGCCGGCTGCACGGCCTTTGAATCGTGGCAACTGACCCGCGCGGGCTACCGGCCCGAGCCCGGCCTGCTGCAAGGCGCGGGCCTGGGTCCGTTGCTGGCCGCAGACCAGGCCCCGGCCGGCCAGGCCGTGTGGCTGGCCGAGCTGGTCCACCTTGCCCTGGGCGCGGACCAGGCCAATCTGCTGGACCCCGGCCAGATGGATCTGCGCCCCGAAGAATCCGCCGCCTTGCTGGACACGGCGCAGCCGCTGTTCGACGGCACCGGCTTTTCCGTCCAGCCGCTGTCCCCGCAGCGCTGGCGGCTGACCTTGCCCGACGGGCTGCGGCCGCGGACGGCATCGCCACTGGTCGTGGCGGGGCATCGCTTGAATGAATGGTGGCGCCAGGACGCGGAAACGCGGCCGTGGCGGCGTTTGCTGAATGAAATACAGATGGCGTGGCACGAACACCCCGTCAACGACGAGCGCGCCGCGCGCGGCCTGCCGCCCGTCAATGCGCTATGGCTTTACGGCGGCGGTACGCCCTGGCCGGTGGCCGCGCCCGGCCCCGAACGCGTGCTGACCGGCCTTGACGCGCCCCAGCGCGCGGGCGATTGGGCCGCCTGGCTTGACGCCCTGACCGAACTCGATACGCAGCATTTGCGTCCCCTGGCGGGCAAGCAGGGCATGCCTGACACGCCCGCCGAACTGCTGCTGCTGGGCGACGACCGCCAAGTCGCCCTGACCCTGAAACCGCGCGGGGGCCTGCTGGGCTTGCTGCCCGCGCCCAAGAAAAACTGGAGCGCCTGGTGGTCTCACCCCGCTTAACGACTCGCCACGCCGACCTGGACGCCTGCCGCATCCTGGAAGCGTCGGGCATCCATCCCCTGCTGGCTCGCCTGTGGGCCGCCCGCGGCGTCACGCATCCTGATCAGACCAAGCTGGCGTGGCCGTCGTTGTTGCCGCCCGCCGGCCTGACCCATTCCGCGCACGCCGCCGGTGTTCTTGCCGACGCCATCCAGGCCGGCAAGAAGCTCTTGATCGTGGCCGACTACGATTGCGACGGCGCCACCGCCTGCGCGGTCGGGCTGCGCGCCTTGTCCGCCATGGGCGCCGACGTCGACTTCCTGGTGCCCAACCGCTTTGAAACCGGCTATGGCCTGTCGCCCGCCGTGGTCGACTTGGCCGTGCGCCACCGCAGCGGCAAGCCCGACATCATCATCACCGTGGACAACGGCATCGCCAGCGTGGACGGCGTGGCCGCCGCCAACGACGCGGGCATCGGCGTGGTCATCACCGACCACCACCTGCCCGGCGACACCCTGCCCGACGCGCTGGCCATCGTGAACCCGAACCAGCCTGGCTGCGGCTTCCCGTCCAAGAACCTGGCGGGCGTGGGCGTGATCTTCTACATGATGCTGGCGCTGCGCGCCGAGCTGCGTCGCCGTGGCGTCTACCCGCCCGATGGCGGCCCGCGCCTGGATGCGCTGTCCGACCTGGTGGCGTTGGGCACCGTTGCCGACGTGGTCAAGCTGGACGCCAACAACCGCCTGCTGGTCACGCAGGGCTTGCAACGCATGCGCAGCGGCCGGCTGCAACCCGGCCTGCGCGCGCTGTTTGCCGTGGCCGGCCGCGAACCGCGCAGCGCCAATGGTTTCGACCTGGGCTTTGCGCTGGGCCCGCGCATCAACGCGGCGGGCCGCCTGGCCGACATGAGCCTGGGCATTGCCTGCCTGACGACGGACGACGAAGCGCAAGCGCTGGAAATGGCGCGCGAGCTCGACAACATCAACCGCGAACGCCGCACGATCGAAGCCGAAATGCGCGAGCAGGCGCTGGCCGCCATGGAAGCGCCCAATGCGGCGGCGGGCGCCACGGTCTGCGTGTTCGACCCCGGCTGGCACCAGGGCGTGGTGGGCTTGGTGGCCTCGCGCCTGAAAGAAAAGTTCTGGCGCCCCACGCTGGCCTTCGCACCGGCGGGCGATGACGAAATCCGCGGCTCGGGCCGCTCCATTCCCGACGTGCATCTGCGCGACGCGCTGGACCTTGTGTCCAAGCGCCACCCCAACCTGATCCGCAAGTTTGGCGGCCACGCCATGGCGGCCGGCCTGACGCTGGGCCGCGCCGACTTCCCCGCCTTCGCGCCCGCGTTCGACGCCGCCGTGCGCGAGCTGACCGGCCGCGACACCTTCGAACCGGTCATTGAAACCGACGGGTCACTGGAGTCCGGCTACGCCAACGCCGAAATCGCCGGCATGTTGCAGCAGCAGGTCTGGGGCGCGGGCTTTGCCGCCCCCCTGTTCCTGGACGAATTCACCGTACGCAACCAGCGTCTGGTCGGCGAAAAGCACCTGAAGCTGTCCCTGGAACGCGGCCACCAGCGCTTTGACGCGATCTGGTTCGGCCACGACCAGTCGCTGCCTGAACACATCCAGGCGGCGTACCGCCTGGAGCAGAACGTGTGGAACGGCATGGTGTCGGTGCAGTTGGTGATCGAGCACGCGGGGTAAAGCCCGGGGGGAAGCCGACGCCGGCACGATCGCTTCCAAACCGGCGATCCGTCCCCCCCTGTTGCAACACGCGTCCGCGTAGTTGCCGCAACCACGGTAAAATGCCAGGTTTCGCACAAAAGTCATCAGGACAGGATCATCATGGAAGCCGAACGTCAGAACCAGCTCGCAGCCCGCCTCGCCGATTACGCGGAGCGCGAACAGGCTCTACGGAGGTATCTTTGACTACGATGCCAAAGCTGAACGCCTGCACGTTGTAAACGCCGAGCTCGAAGACCCGGCGGTCTGGAACGACCCCAAGCACGCCCAGGACCTGGGCCGTGAAAAGAAAGCCCTGGAAGACGTGGTGGAAACGCTTACCGGTCTTGGCACGGGCCTGGCCGACGCCAACGAATTGTTTGAACTGGCCGAGGCCGACGACGACGATTCCACCCTTGAATCCATCGAAAAGGACGCCGACGCGTTCCAGGAAAAGCTTGAAAACCTGGAATTTCGCCGCATGTTCTCCAACCCGGCCGACCCGCTCAATTGCTTCCTGGACATCCAGGCAGGCGCCGGCGGCACCGAGGCGCAGGATTGGGCATCGATGCTGCTGCGCCAGTACCTCAAGTACGCCGAGCGCAAGGGCTTCAAGGTCGAAGTCCTGGAAGAATCCGAAGGCGACGTCGCGGGCATCAAGTCGGCCACCATCAAGATGGAAGGCGAATACGCCTTCGGCTACCTGCGCACCGAAACCGGCGTGCATCGCCTGGTCCGCAAGAGCCCGTTCGACTCGTCCGGCGGTCGCCACACGTCGTTCGCCAGCGTCTTCGTGTACCCGGAAGTCGATGAGTCGTTTGAAGTGGAAGTGAACCCCGCCGACCTGCGCGTGGACACCTACCGCGCGTCCGGCGCGGGCGGTCAGCACATCAACAAGACCGATTCCGCCGTGCGCCTGACGCACATCCCGACGGGCATCGTGGTGCAGTGCCAGAACGACCGTTCGCAGCATCGCAACCGCGCCGAAGCCATGCAGATGCTGAAGTCCAAGCTCTACGAACTGGAAATGCGCAACCGCATGGCCGAGCAGCAGAAGCTGGAAGACTCCAAGACCGATGTGGGCTGGGGCCACCAGATTCGTTCGTACGTGCTGGACCAAAGCCGCATCAAGGACCTGCGCACGAACGTTGAAATCTCCAACACGCAGAAAGTGCTGGACGGCGACCTGGATCCCTTCATCCAGGCCAGCCTGAAGCAAGGCGTTTAAGTCTGTCGCGATACTTCCGCTAACCGTACCCAGAGGTCCACGAATGTCTGACACCATCGCAATCCTTACCGGCGCTTCGCGCGGCATCGGCGCCGCCATGGCGCGCGGCCTGGCCAAGCCGGGCACCCGCCTGATCACGCTGGCGCGCCGCGAAGACCCCGAACTGGCCGCTTACGCGCGGTCGCAGGATGTGCAGCTGGAACAGCTGTCCGTGGACCTCTCGGACTTGAAAGCGGCCGAAGCCTCGGCTGAACGCATCTGCGCGGCGCTGCCGCGCGATGCCAAGCGCTATCTGCTGATCAACAATGCGGGCACGGTGCATCCCGTGGCCGGCACCGACGCCCTGATCGACAGCGCGGCCATTACCGCCGCCTTCAACCTGAACGTCACCGCCGTCATGCTGCTGACCGCGCGCTTTCTGGCCGCCGTCGAAGACCTTGCCGGTGACCGCCGCGTGCTGAACATTTCGTCCGGCGCGGGCCGCAACCCGAACGCCGGCTGGGGCGTCTACTGCGCCACCAAGGCCGCGCTGGACATGTACACGCGCGTGGTCAAGCAGGAACAAGGCGCCGACGGCGCGCGCATCGTCGCGCTGGCCCCCGGCATCGTCGACACCGACATGCAGGTCGCCATCCGTTCCAGCGACCCCGACAGCTTCCCGGCGCTGGCCAAGTTCCAGGACTTCCACGCCACGGGCAAGCTCGCTTCGCCCGCCAATGTGGCCGCCCGCATCCTTGCCTACCTGGATCGCGAAGATTTCGGCACGACCGACATCGACGACATCCGCAATTACGACTGATCCCCTTACCATGACCGACCACTCGACCGCTCCGGCACCCGCCCAGGATGAAAACCGCTTGATCGCCGAACGGCGCGCCAAGCTGGCCAAACTGCGCGAAACCGGGGTTGCGTACCCGAACGATTTCGTTCCGGACGCCCGCGCCGCCGCGCTGCACGACAAGTACGACGGCGAGGAACAGGAAGCCCTGGCCGCCGCCGGCGTCACCGTCAAGGTGGCCGGCCGCATGATGCTCAAGCGCGTCATGGGCAAGGCCAGCTTCGCCACGCTGCAAGACAGCACCGGCCGCATCCAGATCTACCTAGACCGTGGCACGCTGGGCGAAGACAACTACGCCGCGTTCAAGCAATGGGACATCGGCGACATCATCGCGATCGAAGGGTCGGTCTTCAAGACCAACAAGGGCGAATTGTCGGTGCACGCCGCCACCGCCCGCCTGCTGTCCAAGTCGCTGCGCCCGCTGCCCGACAAGTTCCACGGCGTGGCCGACCAGGAACTGCGCTACCGCCAGCGCTATGTTGACCTGATCATGACGGACGCCACGCGCCGCACGTTCGAAGCGCGCAGCAAGGCCGTGGGCAGCATCCGCCAGTTCATGCTGAACGCCGGCTTCCTGGAAGTGGAAACGCCGATGCTGCACCCGATTCCGGGCGGCGCGGCGGCCAAGCCCTTCGTCACGCACCACAATGCGCTGGACATGGAAATGTACCTGCGCATCGCGCCCGAGCTCTACCTGAAGCGCCTGATTGTCGGCGGCTTCGAACGCGTGTTCGAAGTCAACCGCAACTTCCGCAACGAAGGCGTCAGCCCGCGTCACAACCCTGAATTCACGATGATGGAGTTCTACGCGGCCTATGCGGAATACCGCTGGCTGATGGACTTCACGGAAGAACTGATCCGCCAGGCCGCCATCTCGGCCACGGGCAGCGCCGTGCTGACGTATCAGGAACGCGAGCTGGACCTGTCCAAGCCGTTCGACCGCCTGACCATCTGCGAAGCCATCCTGAAGTACGCGCCGGGCTACACGCAGGCACAGCTGGATGACCCGGTCTTCGTGCGCGCTGAACTGAAGAAGCTGGGCGCGGACGCCGACGGCCCCGTGCTGTCGCGCGCCGGCCTGGGCGCGCTGCAACTGGCGCTGTTCGAAGAGACGGCCGAAGCCAAGCTCTGGAACCCCACCTACATCATCGACTACCCGGTCGAAGTGTCGCCGCTGGCGCGCGCTTCCGACACGCGCGAAGGCATCACCGAGCGCTTCGAGCTGTTCATGACGGGCCGCGAAATCGCCAACGGCTTCTCGGAATTGAACGACCCCGAAGACCAGGCCGAGCGCTTCCGCTCGCAAGTCGAAGCCAAGGACGCGGGCGACGAAGAAGCCATGTTCTATGACGCGGACTACATCCGCGCGCTGGAATACGGCATGCCTCCGACGGGCGGCTGCGGCATCGGCATCGACCGCCTGGTCATGCTGCTGACTGACAGCCCCAGCATCCGCGATGTGATCCTGTTCCCGCACCTGCGTCGTGAAGACTAAGGTCGCGCCCGCGCAGGCAACCACCGGGACGGCGTCGTGATCTTCAAGATCCTGATGCTGCTGCTGGTCGTGGCGGGGCTGGTCTATTGGATCAAGCAACCCCGCCGCGTCCTGCCGGGCGCGACTTACGCGCCTGTGCGGCCACGCCGCCCGGTGTTCATTGCGCTATGCATCGCCACCGCGATCTCCGTGGTGGCCGCGATCTTGACGGCGCTGTTGTGGATGGGCGGCGTGGCCGGCGGCGTCACTGGCGGCGGCTATCACGGCGAAGCCGACTTCCTGCTGCCCGTCTCCGGTTGCCTGCTGGCCTTGGGGGTGGCGTGCGCCGTGGCGGCATTCCTGAAGCGTCGCGGCTAGGCGGCGGCATTCAGCGGCCACGCGCCTGCGCCTTCCGGCAACGCCGGCAACGACGCCAACAACATCGCATCGATGAAAGCCGCCGGCGCCAGACGGCCGCCAGGCTTGTACCACTGCACCGTCAGGTTCATCGCCCCCAGCACGCAGCGCTTGATGACGCGCGCGTCGCCCTGGATCAGGCCTGATTGAACGGCATCTGCCACCACCGACTGCCACATTGCCTCGTAGCGATCGCTTAAGGCCTTGACCGCCGACTGGCTGGGCGCGGACAAGCTGCGCCATTCGTACACCAGCGCATTCATCGCATCGCCGCCCGCGCCCTGCAACATGCTCCACATGTGCACGCGAAACAGGGCGGCAAGCCGGTCCGCCGGCGCGTCGTAGTGCGCCAGCGCGCGCTCGCCCCCGTCGATCACTTCCTGGATGCCGTTGTTCATCACCGCCACCAGAATTTCTTCCTTGCTGCGAAAGTGATGGAACAGGCTGCCCGATTGCAAGCCCACGGCGCGCGCCAGTTCGCGCACCGTCGTCCGTTCGTAGCCGTGCTTGCAGAACAGCCTGCCGGCCGTCAGCACCAGTTCACGGCGGCGTTCGGAATCGACGCCCTCTTCGCGCGGCGCAGCGGCCGCGGTCTTGTTCATGGCCGATCACAGCCTTTGGATGATGGTGGCCGTGGCCATGCCATGGCCGATGCACATCAGCTGCATGCCGATTTCGCCCTCGGTCGCTTCCAGCCCCGCCAGCATCTTGGCCATCAGCCCGGCGCCGGTGGCGCCCAGGGGATGGCCATGCGCGATGGCGCCGCCCCACGGGTTCACGCGTGACGGTTTGGCACCCGCCTCGCGCTGCCACGCCAGCACCACGCTGGCGAAGGCTTCGTTGATTTCGATCCAGTCGATGTCTTCCAGCGCCAAGCCGGCACGCGCCAAGGCCTGACGCGCCGCCGGGATCACGCCGGTCAGCTGCATGACCGGGTCGGATCCGACCACCACGCGAGCCAAGAATCGGGCGCGCGGCCGCAGCCCGTCGGACAACGCGGTGTCGCGATCCGCCAGCAACACTGCCGCGGCCCCATCGGCCAGCTGGCTGGCGTTGGCGGCGGTGACGCCGCCCTGGCCAGCGGCCCGCATCGCGGGCGCCATGGCAGCCATGCGGGCCGCGTCCGTCTTTTCCCGGATGCCTTCGTCCCGATGCGCCGCCTCTTGCGGGCCGGCCAACAATTCCGCATGCAGGCCGGCCCGCGCGGCGGCCCAGGCACGTGCGTGGCTTTCTCGCGCCCAATCATCCATGTCCGCCTGCGACAGTTTCCAGTGATCGGCAATGCGCTCGGCGCTTTCAATCTGGTGGATCAGCGCATGGCGTTCCAACAGCGCCGGGTTCAATGATTCAAAGCCCTTGAAATCGCCCTGCCCCAAGGTGACGTCCAGGAACATCGGAACGCGGCTCATGCTTTCAACACCGCCGGCGACGACGTAACGCATGTCGCCCGCCGCGATGGCCTGCGCGCCCATGTGCACCGCCTGCTGGCTGGAGCCGCACATGCGGTTCAACGTCACGCCCGGCACGGTTTGCGGCAGGCCGGACAGCAGCGCCGCCAGCCGCCCCACGTTCGCGCCCTGCTCGCCCGCCTGGCTGACGCAGCCCGCGATCAGGTCCTCGACCTTGTCGCCCGGCAAGCCGGCACGCGCCAGCAGGCCGTCCACCGTCTGCGCCAGCAACGTATCGGGCCGCGTATCGACCCACCATCCGCCACGCCGACCAAACGGCGTGCGAACCGCCTCCACGATCACGGCGTCATTCATGCCATCGTCTCCTCAACGTAGAGCCTTTCGATTTCATTCGCGTACGTGCGATAGATGCTGGCCCGGCGCACTTTCATCGTTGCCGTGACCTCGCCGTCGTCATGATCCAGTTCCTTGGTCAAGAGGTGAAAGCGCTTGATCTGCGACACGGGCGCCAGCCCGGCGTTGGCGCGCGACACTTCCTGCTGCACCAGCTGGCGCACCTCGGGCGATTCCGCCAGCGACCGGAAATGCGTGAACGCAATGCGGCGCGACTCGGCCCACTTGCCTACCGTGTCGAATTCAAGCTGGATCAGCGCGGTCACGAACTTGCGCCCATCCGCGATCACGATGCATTCCTTCACATAGGGGCTGCCCTTGACGGCGTTTTCGATTTCGGACGGCGTCAGATTCTTGCCGCCCGCCGTGATCATGATGTCTTTCAGGCGATCCACGATGCGCACTCGGCCGTCCTGTTCCGCCACCACGTCGCCCGTATGCAGCCAGCCGTCGCGCACCGTATCGGCAGTGGCGTCCGGGTTCTTGTAATACCCCTGGAACACCATGTCGCCGCGCACCAGCAATTCGCCGGCCTCGCCCATCTTCCATTCCACGCCCAAGATCGGCTCACCCACCGTGCCTCCTTTTACGCGATCGGGGTGCTGGCCGAAGATCATGCCGGCGGATTCCGTCAGGCCATAGACTTCCAGCAACGGCACCCCCAGGGTGCGGAAATAGCGCACCACGTCGGGCGGGATGGGCGCCGCGCCGGTCATCGCCACGCGCACGCGGCGCAAGCCGATGAAGTTCTGCAAGGCGCGCAGCACCAGCCAGTACCACAGCGCATGCGTCAGCCGTTCACTTGCGCTGTACCGCGCGCGCGACTTTTCCAGGAACGGCGAACAGCGCGCCAGCGCCCGCCGGTACAACCACTGTTGCAGGCGCCCCGCTTCCTGCATCTTGATCGAGATCGAGGCGTGCAACTTTTCCCAGATGCGCGGCACGCCCAGGAAGATCGTCGGCGCCACTTCGCGCAGGTCTTCCTGCACGGTGCGAATGGATTCGCCAAAGTTCACCTGCGACCCCAGGTACAGGGGCACGAAGGTAGACAGCATTTGTTCGGCCACATGGCATAACGGCAGATACGACAGATGCACGCTGGCCGCATCCATCGACAACCGGTCCGCGATGCCCGGCGCCACGCCGCGCATGTTGCGGTAACTGAGCATGGCGCCCTTGGGCTTGCCGGTAGAGCCCGACGTATAGATCATCAACCCCGTGTCATCCAGCCGCTGTGCATCCAGCGCGGCGTTCAGCGCGGGAAATTCCACCGCCTCGCGACGCGCGCCGTCGGCTTCGACCTCGGCAAAGGCCACGATGCGCGCGCGGTCGGCGGGCGGGTATGACCGCAGGCCTTTGGTCTCCATCATCACAATGCGGCGCAGCAAGGGCAGCCGGTGGGCCACTTGCAGCACCTTGTCGGTTTGCTCCTGGTCTTCGCACACCACCAGTTCGACGTCGGCGTGTTCAAGCACATAGCCCATTTCCTCGGCCGGGCTGGTCGAATACACGCCCACCGCCACGCCGCCCACGGCGCCCGCGCCCAGCTGCGTCAGCAGCCATTCCACGCGGTTTTCCGACACGATGGCAACTCGCCCGCCCACCCCCAAGCCCAGGGCGCGCAGCCCCAGGCCCACCCGGCAGGCGCGCTGCCAGTAGTCCGACCACGACAGCGGCTTCCAGATGCCAAAGTCCTTTTGCCGGATGGCGATGGCCGTGGGGTTGCGCCGCGCCTGCTCGCGCAACATCTGCGGCAGGGTCAGTTCGGGCCAGACGGCGGGATCGATCAACGCAACCATGGCCTTGTCCTTCATGACAGCCAGCGCTTGCGGCGCTTGTAGTGCTTGATATCGCGAAACCCACGCGCCTCGCCCGTGCCGCCCACGCCTAGATAGAATTCGCGCACGTCGGGGTCGGCCGCCAGCTTGTCGGCCGAGCCGTCGATCACGACCTTGCCGGTTTCCATGATGTAGCCGTAGTGAGCCACCGCCAACGCCACCGATGCGTTCTGCTCGACCAGCAACATCGACACGCCCTGCTCGGCGTTGATGCGCGCGATGATGGAAAAAATGTTCTCGACCAGCATCGGCGACAGGCCCAGCGAGGGTTCGTCCAATAGCATCAGGCGCGGCTGCGCGATCAACGCGCGCCCGATGGCCAGCATCTGCTGTTCACCGCCAGACAAGTAGCCAGCCAGCCCGCGCCGCCGCTCGAACAGGCGCGGAAAGTAGCCGTAGACCAGGTCGAAGTCCACCCGCGCGCCGGGCCGGCCCGTCAGCGCGTAAGTGGCCGCCACCAGGTTTTCTTCCACGGTCAGGTCTTCGAATACGCGGCGCCCTTCCATCACGTGCGCAAGGCCCGATCGCACCAGGTTTTGCGGCTTGGCGCCCCGGGTATCGCCGCCGTTGAACACGATGTGGCCGCGCACCAGCGCCCCGTCTTCCAGGTCCAGCAAGCCGGACACGGCCTTGAGCGTGGTGGACTTGCCCGCGCCATTGCTGCCCAAGAGCGCCACGATGTTGCCGGCCGGCACCGACAGGGACAGGCCGCGCAGCACCTGCACCGCCTTGTTGTAGACGACTTCGATATTGTTGATGTCCAGCACCGCCGCGGGCGTGGCGGTGCCGGCCGATGCCGTGTGCGCGTCAGGGGCCAAAGTCACGGGCGCCTCACTTGAGCACGATCCAGTCAGACGCGGGCACCATCTGCTTTTGCTTCACATCGGCGCGATAGATGCGGCCCACCGGTATGGAATTGCCCTTGATGGTGATGGGCACGCCGATCAGCCCGCCCGTGTCGAAGTCCTTGATGCCGTCCAGCGCGGCTTTCATGTTGGCGCTCGTCAGGTCCTTGCCGGCGTCCAGCGTGCGCTTGGCCACTTCAGAAAACAGCATCGCGGCCAGGAAGCCCTGCATGTAGCCGGTACTTTGATACTGCGGGCGCATCTCGCGGATCTTCTTGAGCATCGGCGCATCGCCCTCGGTGTCGTAGTAGTAGCGATACGGCATCACGCCCATGAAGCCCTCGGCGTCTTCGCCCATCTGCATCACGGTGGAGTTGTCCATCGTCCAGAACGTGCCCATGTAACGCGTCTTCAAGCCCATGCGCTTGCCCTGCCCCACGAATTCGGGAATGGGCGCCAGCACGTAGCCGTGGAAGATCGTGAAGTCAGGGTCGGCGCGGCGCAGCTTGATGACTTCGGTGGACACGTCCACACTGCCCGGCGGCGTCATGATTTCAGTCGCGACCTTCAAGCCCAGCTTTTCAGCCACCGCGCGCGAACTGACAATGGGGTCGCGGCCGAACTCGGTGTCGGAATACACAAACGCCACTTTCGCGCCCGGCTTTTCCTTGGCGATATAGCGCAGCAGGATGCCGAACATTTCGGTGTAGTCGGGCCCCAGCATGAACTGAGCCGGATACTTGGCGGGGTCGTTCAGCTCGGTGGCGAACGACGCGCCCGTCATCAGGATGTCGCCCGTGCGGTTCAATTCAGCGTTGATGGTCTTTGAAAATCCGGTGGAATCGCCGTAGTAGAAATTCACCTTGTTCTGGCTGGTGATCTTCTTGAATGCCGCCACCGACGCATCGACCTTGTACGCCGTGTCTTCCGGCACGTAGCGCAGCTTGCGCCCCTTGATGCCGCCCTGTTCGTTGACGATCTTCACGTAGTCCGTGATGCCCGCGTGGATGCCCTGGCCGGCGAACGCGAACACGCCGCTCAAGGGAATTGACCCGCCCAGCACCAGGTCGTCGGCAGCGTGCGCGGCGGGTGCCGCCGCCATTGCCGCCGCCAGGCCCAGCGGGGCCAACAACCTCGATAAACCGCTGCCTATCCGGATGCGCTTCATGGTGTGTCTCCTTGGGTCTTTTGGATCATGCAAACGGCCAACCGCGTTCAGGTCCGGAATGGCCACAGGTGGAAGAAGCGACGCACGCGGCGCCAGATTTCCGCGAGCCCATGCGGCTCGAAGATCAGGAAGCCCACGATCAGCAGGCCAAAAACAATGGTGCGCACCGGCGATACCAAACGTAGCGCGTCGCCGCCCACGGGCAGCCAGCCGACGATCAGCTTGAGCAATTCGGGCACCATCGTCATGAATACCGCGCCCAGGATGGCGCCCAGGATAGACCCCATGCCGCCCACGATGATCGCGGCCAGGAAGAAGATCGACATGATCAGCGGAAAGCTCTCGGGCGTGACCACGCGAAAGAAGTACGCCCACAAGCCGCCTGCCACACCCGCATAGAAAGACGACAGCCCGAACGACAGCAGCTTGTAGCGCAGCAGGTGGATGCCCAGCACTTCGGCCGAGATATCGCGGTCGCGGATGGCGATGAAGGCGCGGCCGATGCGGGTGCGAAACAGGTTTGCGGCGCCCAGCACCATCAATATCGTCACCGGCACGATCAGCCAGTAGATCTTGAACGACGTATCCAGGTCCACGCCCAGCAAGCGCGCCGGCGGCACCTGCAAGCCCGTGGTGCCGCCGGTGAATTGCCAGTTGGCAAAGATGAAATGCGCAATGAACGACGCGGCGATCGTGGCGATGGCCAGGTACAAGCCCTTGACCCGCAACGACGGGATGCCCACCAGCAGCCCCCCCAGCATGGCGACCAGGCCGCCGCCCAGCAGATTGACCAGCACCGGCGTGCCCAGGCGCAATTCCATCACGGCCACCGTGTATGCGCCCAGCCCCATGAAGGCGGCTTGCCCCAGGCTGACCAGCCCGGTGTAGCCGGTCAGGATATTCAAGCCCGTGGCGCTGGCGATATTGATGGCCACCAGGCAGGCCAGGTACAGCCAGTACGCGTCCGCCACGAACGGGAACAACACCAGCGAAGCCGCCAGCAACGCCAGCCACACATGCTGGGTGCGCGTATCGAACAGGGCTTCGTCGGCCAGATATGTCTGTTTCGCGGTCGCGATGCGCATGGGTCAGAGCCTCTCGATTTCACGGGTGCCGAACAAGCCGTAGGGCCTGACCATCAGCACCACGACCAGCACGATGAAAGTGGCCAGCAGCTTGAATTCGCCACCCAGATAGGCGCCTGCCCAGGCTTCCAGCAAGCCGATGAAGACGCCGCCCACCAGCGCCCCCGCCACGCTGTCCAGGCCGCCCACGATGACGACCACCAGCACCGACAGGCCGAACACGCCCATCGACGAAGAGATGCCTCCGATGGCGCCCACGATCACGCCCGACACCGCGGCCAGTGCGCCGGCCGCTACCCAGGCCAGCGAAAACACGCGCGGGACGTTGATGCCCATTGCATACGCGGCGCCCTGGTCGGACGCCGTGGCGCGCAGGGCCACGCCGCCGCGCCAGTAGCGAAACACCACCAGCACCAACAGCGCCAGCACCACCGCCACCCAGAATCCGTAGAACACCTTGGGCGCAACAAAGGCCTCGCCGATCATCACGGGAGAACGCGGCATGAATTCCGGCAAGCGCCGTTGATCCGCTGTCCAGATCAGTTCCACCACGCCCACCAGAATCGAGGCCAGGCCCACTGTCACCATGAATACCGAGATGGGTGCTTCGCCCAGCATCGGCCGTATCGTCAGCCGTTCCACCAGCGCGCCCAAGGCGCCTGACACCACAACCGCGCCCACAATCGCCAGCCAGATCGGCCACTGCATGCCGGTGGCAAACGCGTAGAACACATAGGCGCCCAGCATCAGGAATTCGCCGATGGCGATATTCACCACGCGCGTGGCCTTGTAGACGATGACGAACGCCAGCGCGGCCAGTGCGTACAAGCCGCCGCTGCCCAGTCCCGCCAGCGTTACCTCAAGGAAGAACAGCGCATCCATCACGCGGCCTCCCGCAGGCGGCGGCGCAGGTCGCCCACATCCCCCGCGCCCAGATAGGCTTTGATGACTTCGGGGTTGGCCTGCACCGCGGCGGGCGTGCCGTCGGCAATCACCTGGCCGAAGTTCAGCACCACGACGTGATCCGACAGGTCCATCACCATGCCCATGTCGTGCTCAACCATCAGCACCGTCACGCCCCACTCGGTGCGAGCATCCAGGATGAAGCGCGCCATGTCATCCGTTTCTTCGCGGTTCATGCCCGCCACGGGTTCGTCCAGCATCAGCACCTTGGGTTGCATGGCCAGCGCGCGCGCCAGTTCCACGCGCTTTTGCAACCCATAGGACAACGCCGCCACGGGCGCATGGCGGATGTGATCGATTTCAAGAAAGTCGATGATGCGTTCTTCGATGTCGGCCCGCAGCGCCATCTCTTCGCGCCGTGCGCGGCCCAGGTAGAACAGCGCATCCAGCACGTTGGTGCGCAGGTGCGCGTGACGGCCCAGCTTGATGTTGTCCAGCACGGTCATGCCGCGAAACAACGCGATGTTCTGAAAGCTGCGCGCCAGTCCCATGCGCGCGCGCTCGGGTGCCGCCACTCGGCTGATGTCGCGGCCTTCAAATCGGATCTGGCCGGCAGCCGGTTTATAGAAACCGGAAATGGTGTTGAACAGCGACGTCTTGCCCGCACCGTTGGGGCCGATGACGGTGGTGATGGTGCCGGGCGCCACCCGGAAGCCCACGCCCGTCAGCGCTTTTACGCCGCCAAACGCCAAGGTAACGCCATCCACCTCCAGCAAGGGAGCGTGTTCCGACTGATCCACCATTTGTCTCCTCGCTGATTGATCGCGAAGTTATTTGCCGCCTTGTGGCGGACATTTTTTTGGGCGATGAATCGGGCGACCCGCCAGGCAGGCGATGCAACGAACCTGTCTTTACCTACGCCAATCCAGCGCCGGAAAATCGTTCAATGCGGCAGTGCTATGCGGCAGTGCTATGCGTTACGCTAGGCCTGCTTAAAACAAAACCAAGCAAGCGCTCGGTTCAGACCATAGCATCGCGGTTTTTGGATCGACAGCTGGTACTTACCCGATAACGGAGACACGCCATGACCCAGGAACTTCCCACGTTCGATTCCCTGCTGCTGGAGGCGGACGGCACGCTTGCCACCGTCACGCTGAACCGACCCGACACGCTTAACGCCATCGACGTCGCCATGGCGCGCGACTTGCAACGGGCGGCGCAGTGGCTGGAAACGCAGAAGGATATCCGCGTTGTCCGGTTGCGCGCGGCGGGCAAGGCGTTTTGCGCCGGCGGCGACATCAGCATGTTCACGGGCGAAGCGGCGCAGGTGCGCGCCACCTTGCAAGACCTGTTCACGCCGCTGAATGATTTCATCGCGCGCATCGCACGCATGGACAAGATCTGGTTGGCACAAGCGCATGGCGTCGCGGCGGGCGCGGGCTTGTCGCTGGTGCTGGCCTGCGACCTGGCGATCGCCGATAACGACACGCGTTTCATGACCGCGTACCTGAAGCTGGGCGCAACGCCCGACGCTGGCATGACGCATGGGCTGGTTCGCGTGCTGGGCGCGCGGCGTGCGCTGGACCTGCTGTTGCGACACGATGCGTTCACGGCAAGCGATGCGTTGGCATGGGGCATGCTTAACCGCAGCGTGCCCGCTTCGGATTTGGCCGAGGCCGGTGCACGCTATGCCCAGGAACTGGCGCGGCACGCGCCCCATGGTATTGCGGGAGCGAAGGATCTGTTGCGTAGCGCGCAGCACGCCACCTTGGAGACGCAGCTGGCCGAGGAGACGGCGCGCTTTTTGGATTCGGCGGGTCGTGGGGACTTTGCCGAGGGCGTACGCGCGTTCCGTGAAAAGCGCCCGCCCCAGTTCAAGGGGCAATAGTTCGGGCTTGACGTTCGGGGTGGTGCGCGGCGCGCGGCGTGCATGTCAGCTACGTGAGGTCCCGCATGTCTACACGCCGCACATGAGGCCTAAGCGCCGTTGTTGTTCCCTACCCCTGCTTCCACACCGGAGCACGCTTTTCGACGAAGGCCGACAGACCCTCAGCGGCATCCGGCGTGGCCGCGGCGTTGCAGAACACCTCGACGGCGGTGGCCAGCTTGCGGCGGTAGTCGTTGTCGTTGGCAAACACGAACGCGCGGCGGCCCATGGCCAACACCTGTGGCGGCTTGCTAGCCAACGAATGCGCCAACTGGCGCGCCTGCGCCAGCAACTGCGCTTCTTCTTCAACGCGCGCCACCAGGCCCAGCGCGTGCGCTTCCTGCGCACTGAATGTGCGGCCGGTAAAGAGCAGATCGAATGCGCGATGCTTGCCCACGATGGCAGGCAGATGCGCGTAGTGGATGGCGGGCAGCACGCCGACATCAATTTCGGGATAGCCGAACGTGGCGTTGTCGGCGGCCACGATCATGTCGCTGGAAATGGCCACCGTCATGCCGCCGCCGCGCACGGCGCCCGACACCACGGAAATCGACGGCTTGGTCAGATTGAATTGCGCGTCGTACAGCTTGACGTACAGCCGGGTCAACAGCGCATGGATTGCGCCGGCTGAACTGGCCATCAGTTTCTTCATGTCCAGCCCCGCGCAGAAGCGGCCGGGAAGATCGCTGGCCAGAAGTACCGCGCGCACATCGGCATCGGCATTGGCGCGTTCCAGCGCGGCGATCAACGCATCCAGCATGTCCACATCCAGCGCGTTGACCGGCGCGTGGCACAGGTGAATCTCGGCGATCCGGTCGCGCACTTCGTAGCGTAGATAGGTCACGTTGGTTCTCCGGGTGCAGTGTGGGGCGACGCCTGGGGGGCTTGCCGAGCGGCTTCCTGCACGCTGCCGGCGGCAAGCAAGGCGTCGATGTCGTCGGGCGTGTAACCCAAGTCTGCCAGAATCTCGCGGCTGTGCTGTCCCAGCAGCGGCGCCGGCATGGCGGCATGGCGCGGCTGCCTGCCGAATCGCACGGGCAGCCCCACGTTATGGACGGTGCCCAGGACCGGATGCTGGCTGCTGACGATGAGTTCCCGCGCCGCCACCTGCGGGTGCGACAGCGCCTGATCCAGCGTGTGGATAGCCGAACACGCGATGCCCGCGGGCTTTAGCGCGGCAATCCAGTTGGCCACCGTGCGAGTCGCAATCCGCGCCTGCACCAATGCCACAGTCGCCTCGAAGTTACGCACGCGCGCGGCGTTGCTGGCAAATTCGGGATCGTTCACCTTGTCCTGCAAGCCGGCAACGGCGCAAAAGCGCTGCCACTGCGCGTCATTGCCCACGCCCAGCATCAAGTCGCCATCCGCCGCACGAAACGCCTGATACGGGCACATCGCCGGATGGCCGGTGCCCATGCGACGCGGAACCTGGCCCGTGCGCCAATAGTTCTGCGCCATGTACGACATCAAGCCCAACGAGGTGTCCAGCAACGACACGTCCAGGTACTGGCCCTGCCCCGTCTGCGCACGCTGGAGCAGCGCCGCGAGAATGCCGCTTAACGCGAATGATCCGGTGCCCAGGTCCACCGGCGAAAAGCTGGCGCGGGCAAAGTTGCCCCCCGGCTCGCCCATGGTGCTGATCATGCCGCTAAAGGCTTGCAGCATCACGTCATAGCCGGGCTCGTCACCCATCGGGCCTTCACGGCCATACCCTGAGATTTCGCAATAGATCAGCGTCGGATTCAGTTGGGCCAGCGTGTCGTAGTCGACGCCAAGGCGCGCGGCGGTCTTGCCGCCGAAGCCCTGCAACACCACATCCGCTTGCTGGGCCAGCCGATGCACCACTGCCCTGCCCGCGTCGGATTTCAAGTCAACGGCCAGGCTGCGCTTGTTGTGATTCACGGCCAGGAACGTGGCGGATTGTCCGGCGTCCTGCGGCAACCAGGCACGCGTGTCGTCGCCGGTGCCCACGGGTTCAACCTTGATGACGCGCGCGCCCAGCTCGCCCAGATACTGGCCGCACAGGGGGCCGGCCAGCACCTTGCTTAAATCCAGCACCGTAATGTCTTTCAGCGGCGTCATGCGCGTAGCAGATGGCTTATTCATCATTCGGCCTTCAATCCCACGGCCTGGGCGGCATCGGTCCATTGAGCCGTTTCACGCTTGAAGAAGGCGTCGAGTTCAGCCGGCGACACGGACAACGCTTCGGCGCCACGTTCCTGCATGGCCTTGCGGTAGGCCTCGCTGGCCACCACATTGGCCACGGCGGTGCGCAGCTTGGTCACGACTTCAGGCGGCGTGCCTGCCGGCACTTGCAGCGAGAACCAGAATTTCAGATCCAGCCCGGCGTAGCCGGCCTCTTTCAACGTGGGCACATCCGGCAACAGCGGCGACCGCGCGCCCGACGTGATGGCCAAGGCCCGCAGCCTGCCCGCCTGCACCTGTCCGATGCTGGTCGACATGCTGTCGAACAGGAAATCCACCTGCCCGCCGATCACGTCGGTTACGGCGTTGGCGCTGCCTTTGTACGCCACGCCCACTGCGTCAAACTTCGCCAACTTCTGCAGCAGCGCGCCATACACGTGCGGCGAACTGCCCGGCCCAAACGTCGCGTAGCTCAGGCCATGAGGCGCCGCGCGCCCACGCTCGACCAGATGGGCCAGCGTCTTGACCGGCGTGCGCTCGGGGTTGGCCACCAGCAGGTTCGGCATGGCGCCGGTCGTGCCGATGGGCACATAATCCGTCAGCGGCTGCATCTTGGCACTGGGATACATCAACGGGTTGATCGCCTGCATGCCAACGGTGTTGTGCATCAGCGTGTAGCCGTCGGCAGGCCCGTTCAGCACGCTTTGATAACCGACATTGCCGCTGGCGCCCGGCTTGTTTTGCACGATGACTTGCTGGCCCAATTCGCGCGACAGCGGATCAGCCACCAGGCGCGCGATGAAGTCCGTCGGACCGCCTGCGGAAAACGGCACCAGCAACGTAATGGGTTTGGACGGCCAGGTATCCGCGACCGCGGGTGCGGCCAGAACCGTCGCGGCAATCGCGGTGGCCAGTGCTTTCATCAGCGCCATGATGTCTCCTTGTGTTTTTCGATGGTGGCGGCTGCATTATGCAAAGCGGGCAGTTATATGAGAAATACCGTTTTTATATGCGCGATATCATAAAATTGTTATAGATAACCCCGGCCAGGATCTTTGAATGTCGATGTCGATTCGTGCAATGCAGTGCTTTGTCGCGGTGGTGTCCACCGGCTCGATCAGCCGGGCGGCGGCGGCGCTGCACGTTGCCCAGCCCGCGCTTAGCCTGCTGATCCGCAACCTGGAAGAAGATCTGGGCGTGGTGCTGTTGCACCGTACATCGCGCGGCGTCACCGCCACCGCCGCCGGCGCGCGGCTGTTGTCGCACGCCCGCGAGATACTGGGACGCATCGACGCAGCGCGCGCCGATGTGCGCGAAGATCAGGCCGCCCCGCGCGGCACGGTGTCTTTGGCCATGTCGATGTCCATGGCCAAGCTGGTGGCCGTGCCCCTGCTGCGATTCAGCCTCCAGGCCTGGCCCGACGTCTACTTGAAGATCATAGAATCCAGCACCGGATACATACCCGGCTTCGTCAGCTCCGGACACGCCGACCTGGGCCTGACGTTCAGCGACGATGCGGCCGTGGACCTGCGCTTTCAGCATCTGATCGATGAGGAATTGGTGGTGGTGTCGCCCCCGGCCACTCGCGGCGGCGCAAAAGCGTGGTCCGGGCACTTGGCCGCGCTACCGACGATGGGCCTAAGCGCGTTGGCCAAACTACCGCTGGTTCTGCCCGGCAATCCACATAGTTTGCGCCGGCTGCTGGACAAGTATCAGCAGCAAGAGCGCACGGCGTTTCGCGTCATTGCCGAGGCCAACGCAATACCGCAATTGATAGAGCTGGTTCAAGCCGGGCTGGCGCACACCATCCTGTCGTATGAAGCCGTGCGCAAAGAAGCGATGCGCGAGGAGGTATCGTTGCACCGGATAAAAACGCCGCGCCTGACGCGTCCGGTATTTCTATGCCGCTCGGATGTGCTGCCGCTGTCCATGGCCGCCACCGCCGTGGCCGATCGGGTAAGCCGGATCATCGTCGATGGCGGCTTGCCCGGTTAGCACGCGCGTCAGATCAGGCCGACGCGCTTTTCAACCGCTTGCGCCCAGCGCCGCGCCACGGTCGGCGAGGTTGCGCAAGTGGCGGATTCCGTTACCACGCGTACGGCACGCTCAAGCAGCTGGATATCGGCCTCGTGCTGGCGGGCCACGTGCGGGTCTTCGAAAAAGATCACGCGCTGGCATTGGTGTTCAAGCACCAGTTCGGCAATCTGCGCATCGCCGCCCAGCGGACCGCTCAGGTAGCGGTGCACCCACGGCGTATCCTTGGGCCAGCCGCGCGACCAAGCCAATTCGTTCAGCCGGCCGCCTGTGGTGCCCGTCGCCACGCGGCGGGCAAATTGCGACAACACGTCGAAATGCTCGCTGGCAAACGCCACCATCTCGTCTTTGAGCGCATCGTGCGCGATCATGGCCAGCGTCTGGCCCGTGAAGTTGAACAGGCGCGAGACGGACGCATCAGGCGCCAACCCGGCATGCACGCGTTCCACTTCCATCCATTCGATGGCGCCGGCCACGGTGGAAATAAAGGGCCGGCCATGCGTGATGCACTGACGCTTCAACGCCAACGCTTCGGGGAAAATCGACGACGGATCCACCGGATCAATCAGATAGATGGCGCCGTCAAACGGCGCCTGCCCGTCGCGCCCTTCGGTCACGCGTGCCACCAGCTTCATCAGGCCGCCTTCGCGCCCGTAGGGATACCGGATCAGCCCGCTGTAGCCTTGCAACATGCCTTCGCGCACGATGGCGTCATGGGTGCGGCCGACGGTGTGCAGCTGGACTCCTAGCTCACGTATCGTGGACGAGCACGCGCGCAACCAGGTGAACAATGCGGCATCGGGGGTTTCGTGGTGCAGCCGGTTGGCGGCCAGGCCAAAGCGCAATGGAGCAGCGGGCATCAGTAGACTCGGACAAGGTGGAACACAACGTACGGATCCTTGATGATAACGTGGCCGCTTGACGGCGGCACGGCGGAACGACGGCCGCGCAAACAAAAACGCCCCCGTCCGGGAGCGTTTTTGTTTGATGCGGTCAGTCCGCTTCGTCGATCCAGGCCATCTGGATGGCTTCAAGGATTTTTTCGCCACAGTGGGCGGGGTCGTCGTTGAAACCGGGCAAGGCCATGACCCATTCGCGCAGCTGCGTGAAGCGCAGCGTCTTGGGGTCCACGTCAGGATGCGCGTCGACCAGGGCCGCGGCAACGTCGTAGGTATCGGTCCACTTCATCAATGGCCCTCTTTGGCATGGTTGATGGTGTACTTCGGAATTTCAACCGTCAGATCAGCGTCAGTCACCAGTGCCTGGCACGACAGGCGCGACGTGGGCGTCAGGCCCCAGGCCTTGTCCAGCAAGTCTTCTTCGTCGTCCGTCGCGTCTTCCAATGCGGAATAGCCCTGCTTGATGACCACATGACAGGTGGTGCAGGCGCACGACAGTTCGCAGGCGTGCTCGATGTCGATGTGGTTGTCCAGCAAAATGCGGCAGATCGACACGCCCTTGGGTGCGTCCTCGATCACGGCGCCTTCGGGGCAATAGTCGGGATGAGGCAATACAGTCAGTTTCGGCATAGCGTCTTATCAGGCAATCTCATCAAGTTTTCGACCCGCCAGGGCGGCGCGAATGCTGCGGTCCATGCGACGCGCGGCGAAATCGTCGGTGGCAGCCGACAAGGCCTGCACGGCGCCCTTCACGGTGTCCACATCGTCGGCAGCTTGCGCGTCGATGGCGGCTTGCAGGCATTCGTCAACGCGGCGGCGCTCGTCGGCGTCCAGCAAGTCGCCGTCAACCGCCAGCGCTGCCTGCACGGATTCCACCAACTGGCGCGCGTCGACCTGCTGCTCGCGCAACATGCGGGCGCGGGCGTCGGTATCGGCCTGCGCCACGCTGTCGGCCAGCATCTGGGCAATTTCGTCGTCGCTTAATCCGTAAGACGGCTTGACCGACACGGCGGCCTCGACGCCCGTGCTTTGCTCGCGCGCCGTCACACTGAGCAGGCCGTCGGCATCCACCTGGAACGTCACGCGGATGCGCGCGGCGCCCGCCACCATCGGCGGAATACCGCGCAGTTCGAAGCGAGCCAGGGAACGGGAGTCCGCCACCAGATCACGTTCGCCCTGCACCACATGAATGCTCATGGCGGTCTGGCCGTCCTTGAACGTGGTGAACTCCTGGGCGCGCGCCACGGGAATGGTGCTGTTGCGCGGGATCACCCGTTCAACCAGCCCGCCCATGGTTTCCAGACCCAGCGACAGCGGAATCACGTCCAGCAGCAACCAGTCTTCACCTGGTGCGCGATTTCCGGCCAGCAGATTCGCCTGCAACGCCGCGCCCAGCGCGACGACTTGATCGGGATCCAGGTCGGTCAGGGGCTCCGTGCCAAACACCTTCGCCACCGCGGCTCGCACGACAGGCATGCGCGTCGCGCCGCCCACCATCACCACGCCTTTCACGTCGGCCGGTTTCAGCGATGCGTCGCGCAACGCGCGGCGCGCGCAATCCAGCGTGCGTTCGATAAGCGGCTGCGCCAAGGTTTCAAATTCGGCGCGGGTCAGTACCAGATCCACGTTGCGACCGTCGGCCAACGCCAGCTTCAGCGTCGCGCTGTCCGCGCTGGACAAGGCTTCACGCGCAGTGCGCGCAGCCATCAACAAACCGCGCCGGTCAGCGGCGGAAAACTCGCCGGCCGTCAGCTTGGCCACGGCGTGATCGACAATCAACGCATCAAAATCGTCGCCACCCAGCGCCGTGTCGCCGCCGGTGGAGATCACTTCGAAAACGCCCTGCGTCAGCCGCAAGATGGAAATATCGAAGGTACCGCCGCCCAGGTCATAGACGGCGTAAACGCCTTCCGATGCGTGGTCCAGGCCATAGGCGATGGCGGCAGCCGTCGGTTCGTTCAGAAGGCGCAGCACGTTCAGCCCGGCAAGCCGCGCGGCGTCGCGCGTTGCCTGGCGCTGGGCGTCGTCAAAGTAAGCGGGCACGGTAATCACCGCGCCCACCAAGTCATCGCCCAATACGTCTTCGGCGCGCTGACGCAGCACCGCCAGAATCTGCGCCGACACTTCGACGGGGCTCAAATCGCCCTGCACCGTGCGGATGCGCACCATGCCGGGCGCGTCCACGAATTCATACGGCGCACGCGTGGCGCGCGCCTCTTCCAGCGAACGGCCCATGAATCGCTTCACGGACACCACGGTATTCAAAGGGTCTTCGGCTTGCTGCGCAAGCGGTTCGCGGCCCGTGGTGACTTTTCCATCAGGCAGGTAGCGCACCGCCGACGGCAGCAAGGCATGGCCCTGCGCATCGGGCAGCACTTCCGCAACGCTGCTGCGCACCGCCGCAACGAGGGAATTGGTAGTGCCCAGATCGATCCCCACCGCCAGCTTGCGCTGGTGCGGCGCGGGCGACTCACCGGGCTCGGATATCTGCAATAAGGCCATGATCTATTTTTTCTGGTCAGTTGGCGGCGGTGTAGAGGCGCCCGAAGCAGGGGCGCCACAACGCAGCGTTGGCTATCCAGCGGGCTGGGCGTGCGCCAGCTCTTGCGCCAGTTTTTCCACGAACATCCATTCGCGTACCTTTAGGCCCGCAGCAGCGTGGTCGTGCTCATCGTCCAGCAGGCGCTTGAGCGTGGCGCGCATCGACACGCGGGCCTCGTCCAGCTCCGTGTTCAGGGTCGCCAGCGCGTCAGCGTCGTCACGCGCGTCGTCCAGCATCTCGCGCCACGTCATCTGCTGCATGAGGAAGGCGGTGTCCATGGACGTGTTGCTCTCGGTCTGCAAATCCACGCCCGCCTGTTCGCACAGATAGCGGGCGCGCAGCAACGGATCACGCAAAACGCGGTACGCCTCGTTGGCGCGCGCCGCCCATTGCATGGCGACGCGGCGTTCGGCGGGGCTGGCGGTGGCATAGCGATCGGGATGCACCTGCGCCGCGACGCCTCGCCACGACGTTTCCAGTGCTTGCGCATCCAGGTCGAAACGGGCCGGCAAGCCGAACAGGCTGAAGTGGTCGTCTACAGCCAAGACTTACACCGTGAACGACTCGCCGCAGCCGCAGGTCGCCTTCTCGTTGGGGTTGCGGAACTTGAAGCCTTCGTTCAGGCCTTCCCGGGCGTAATCGAGCTCGGTTCCGTCCAGGTAAGCCAGGCTTTTGGGGTCAATGAAGACCTTTACGCCGAAGCTTTCAAACACGACGTCTTCCGGCGCCGAGTCGTCCACATATTCCAACTTGTAGGCCATGCCGGAACAGCCCGTCGTCCTAACGCCGAGCCGCAAGCCGATACCCTTTCCGCGCTTTTGCAAGTAGCGGCCGATGTGGGAGGCAGCCTGTTGGGTCAGGGTAACGGACATGATCAGCCTGCCACCGCTTCGGCCGGAGCCGAATGCTTCTCTTTGTAGTTCTGCACCGCGGCCTTGATAGCGTCTTCGGCCAGGATGGAGCAGTGCACCTTCACCGGCGGCAGCGCCAACTCTTCGGCGATCTGCGTGTTGCGGATGTTCATCGCTTGATCCAGCGTCTTGCCCTTAACCCATTCGGTCACAAGCGAGCTGGACGCAATGGCGGAACCGCAGCCGTAGGTCTTGAAACGCGCGTCTTCGATCACGCCGGCTTCATTGACCTTGATCTGCAGCTTCATGACGTCGCCACAGGCGGGTGCGCCGACCATGCCGGTGCCAACCGATTCGTCCGACTTGTCGAAAGAACCGACGTTGCGCGGGTTTTCGTAGTGATCCAGAACTTTGGTGCTGTAAGACATGTTATTTCTCCACGTATTTCTTGGCGCGGGCGCTTAGTGCGCGGCCCACTGCACGGTGTTCAAGTCAATGCCTTCCTTGGCCATTTCCCACAGCGGCGACATATCGCGCAGCTTGCCGACGCGGCTCTTGAGCAATTCAATGGCGTAGTCCACTTCCTTTTCGGTCGTGAAGCGGCCGAGCGTGAAACGGATGGAACTGTGGGCCAATTCGTCATTGCGGCCCAGGGCGCGCAACACGTACGACGGTTCCAGGCTAGCCGACGTGCAAGCTGAACCGCTGGAAACGGCCAGTTCCTTGATCGCCATGATCAGGGACTCGCCTTCAACATAATTGAAGCTGACGTTCAAGTTGTGCGGCACGCGCTGATCCATGTCGCCGTTCAGATAGACCTCTTCGATCTGCGACAGGCCATTCCACAAGCGATCGCGCAGCATGCGGATGCGCTCGTTCTCGGTACCCATTTCTTCGCGCGCCAAGCGGAAAGCCTCGCCCATGCCAACAATCTGGTGCGTGGCCAGCGTGCCCGAGCGGAAACCGCGCTCGTGGCCGCCACCGTGCATTTGCGCTTCGATGCGGATGCGCGGCTTGCGACGCACATACAGCGCGCCGATACCCTTCGGACCGTACGTCTTGTGCGCCGAAAACGACATCAAATCAACCTTCAGCTTTTGCAGGTCGATTTCCACCTTGCCTGTCGCCTGAGCGGCGTCGACGTGGAAAATAATGCCTTTTTCGCGGCAGATTTCGCCAAGCGATTCAATATCCTGGATCACGCCGATTTCGTTGTTCACCATCATCACCGAGACCAGCACCGTATCGGGGCGCAGTGCGGCTTTGAACGTGTCCAGGTCGATCAGACCGTCGTCCTTCACGTTCAAGTAGGTGACTTCGAATCCCTGGCGCTCCAGCTCGCGACAGGTGTCAAGCACCGCTTTGTGCTCGGTCTTGACGGTGATGACGTGCTTGCCGCGTTCCGCGTAGAAATTCGCAGCGCCCTTGATGGCAAGGTTGTTCGATTCGGTTGCGCCAGAAGTCCAGACGATCTCGCGCGGATCGGCGTTGACCAGCTTGGCGACTTCTTCGCGGGCGCGTTCGACGGCTTCTTCCGAGTCCCAGCCATACGCATGGCTGCGGGATGCCGGATTGCCGAAATTCTCGTACAGCCACGGCACCATCTTGTCCACGACACGCGGGTCGACGGGGGTGGTGGCCGAATAATCAAAATAAATCGGACGGGTGGTCATGTCTACAACTCCTGATACTGCTTATACGGTGGCATTAGCCGCGACGGCCGTGGTCGGGGAATTGGCAGCGGCATTGGCGCCGCCCACCCGATTGACGCGCACTGCGCAGGCTTGCGCTTGATTGCTGGCTTCCTGCAATTGGCGCACGCGCTGCTGATCAACCAGATCTTGCAGGGACACCGAATCCAGGTAATCGACCATCTTGCGATTCAACGTCGCCCAGAGCTCGTGCGTCATGCACTTGCCGGGTTTGCCGTCATTGCCGCTCGTACAGTCGCGCTTGCCGCCACAGCTGGTGGCGTCCAACGGTTCGTCCACTGCAAAGATGATGTCCGCGACGGTCACGTTGCGGGCAAGGCGCGCAAGCGAATAACCGCCACCCGGGCCGCGCACACTGTCCACGAGTTCGTGGCGACGCAGTTTCCCGAACAGCTGTTCCAGATAGGAAAGCGAGATGTTTTGACGCTGGCTGATGGCCGCAAGAGTGACCGGGCCGCTATGCTGGCGCATGGCGAGATCGATCATGGCAGTCACGGCGAAACGCCCTTTGGTAGTTAGCCGCATGGTGGGTTCCCTGTGATTCGGCAATGGCCGCCAGCGAATCCAGCGGTCAATACCCGAGTAATTGGGTCAAGTATAGCCTATTCCCGACTAATTTGGTATGGCTCCTGACCAGAAAAAACCGCGCTGTTGCGCGGTTTTTTCGTTGCCCTGTACCCCAAGAGCCGCGCTGTGGGCGGCTCTACGGAAAAGCGGTCAGGCCGCTTGGTACTGGGTAGCGCGCTTGCGGACCAATTCCAGGACACCTTGGCAGGCGTCTTCCAAGTAATCGAGAACCTTCCCAAAACCATCCGCGCCGCCGTAGTAAGGATCGGGCACAGTGGCCTCTTCAAACTCGTTGGCGAAGCGCATCAGCAGCATCAATTTGTGCTGATAGGTCTTGGGGCACTGCTGCTGCATCGCAGACAGGTTGTCCCAATCCATCGCCAGGATAAGATCGAAGTCGCGGAAATCTTCCGCGGTGACCTGACGGGCCTCACAGTGCGTGATCTCGTAGCCGCGTTTACGCGCCGCAGCCTGCGCCCGGGCATCAGGCGCCTCGCCGATATGAAACGCATGCGTGCCCGCGGAGTCGATGCGAACAACGTCGCTCAAACCCGCGTCATTCACCAAATGGCGAAACACGCCCTCTGCGCTCGGCGAGCGACAGATATTGCCCATGCAAACGAAAAGTACCTTGGTCATCATGGGAGTAAGTGTGAGGGAAAACCCGAGATAAGGCAAGCTTTTTTTGCAAAGAAACAAATGAGCAAAGGGCGAGGTTCTCACTCATAAATTGCCTTTATATCAACGAGTTACTTCGGATTCTAAACACCCGGCCTTTACTCCCAATGACCGCCAAGCGCCCTTTCCAACCGCGCGCGCATATCAATCGCCCCGCGCACCATTTTCAGCGTCGTGTCAGCTAGCTGTCAGGCCATCCCAAGACAATTTGCGCGGCGCGGTCGTTTACACGGCCCCATCAAGAAGCACACGCTGCTTCAGCGCGGTCAGTGCATCGCGGGCTGCGGCGGCCTGCTCGAATTCCAGGTTTCGCGCATGGTCCATCATCAGCTTTTCCAAGCGCTTCAGCTCGCGCGCCAAAGCCTTCTCGTCCTTCAGGAATTCAGCTGGCACCGCGGCTTCCAGGGCGTCGTGCTGTACCGGCGCGACGATGCCGTCGATCAGCTCGCGCACGGCCTTGCGGACGCCACGCGCCGTTATGCCGTTGTCAATATTGAACTGCAGCTGCTTGGCGCGCCGACGGCTGGTTTCCTCCATCGCGCGCTGCATTGAATCCGTAATACGGTCTGCATAGAGGATGGCGTGGCCGTTCAAGTTGCGGGCCGCGCGGCCGATCGTCTGGATCAGGCTGCGCTCGGACCGCAGGAAGCCTTCCTTGTCGGCGTCAAGAATTGCCACCAGCGAAACCTCGGGAATATCCAGGCCCTCGCGCAGCAGGTTGATGCCCACCAGCACGTCAAACGTACCCAGGCGCAGGTCGCGCAGAATTTCCACTCGTTCGACGGTATCGATGTCCGAGTGCAAGTAGCGCACCTTAACGCCGTGTTCGCTAAGGAAGTCCGTCAAATCTTCGGCCATGCGCTTGGTCAAGGTGGTGACCAGAACCCGCTCGCCTACCGCAACCCGAGTCTTGATCTGGCCCAGCAGATCGTCCACCTGGGTGCGGGCTGGCAAAACCTCGACCAGCGGATCGACCAGGCCGGTGGGCCGAACGACCTGCTCGACGACGTTGTCCGCGTGTTCTTTCTCGTACGCCGCGGGGGTGGCCGACACGAACACGCATTGGCGCATCCGCGCTTCAAATTCCTCTAGCTTGAGAGGCCGGTTATCCATCGCGGAAGGCAACCGGAACCCATATTGCACCAACGTTTCCTTGCGCGACCGGTCGCCGCGATACATGGCGCTGAGCTGGCCGATGGTCACGTGGCTTTCATCGATGAACATCAGCGCGTCGGACGGCAGGTAATCGATCAGCGTGGGCGGCGGTTCGCCGGGCGCGGCGCCGGACAGGTGGCGGGAATAGTTTTCGATGCCCTTGCAAAAGCCCAATTCCTGCAGCATTTCCAGATCGAACCGCGTGCGCTGCTCAAGACGCTGCGCTTCGACCAAGTGGCCATCGTCGACAAAGCGCTTGACGCGCTCGCGCAGTTCCACCTTGATCGTTTCAATCGCCCGCAGCACGGTATCGCGCGGCGTGACGTAATGCGACCCCGGATACACGGTAAACCGGGGCAGCTTTTGCCGAATGCGGCCGGTCAGCGGATCAAACAGCTCAAGGCTCTCGATCTCGTCGTCAAAAAGCGTCAGGCGCAGCGCCAGCTCGGCGCTTTCCGCCGGAAAGATGTCGATGGTTTCGCCACGGACCCGGAACACCCCGCGAGTGAACTCGGCATCGTTGCGGGTGTATTGCATGGCAACCAGACGCGCCAGGATCTCACGGCGCGAGATTTGGTCCCCGCTACGCAGAATCAGAACCATCGCATGATAATCGCCGGGATTGCCGATGCCGTAAATGCAAGACACCGTGCCGACAATAATGGTATCCCGGCGCTCGAGCAGGCTCTTTGTGGCCGACAGACGCATTTGCTCGATGTGCTCATTGATGGACGAATCCTTTTCAATAAACAGGTCGCGCGTTGGGACATAGGCCTCGGGCTGGTAATAGTCGTAGTACGAAACGAAATACTCGACCGCGTTCTTCGGAAAGAACTCGCGCATTTCGGCATATAGCTGCGCCGCAAGCGTCTTGTTCGGAGCCAGCACCAACGCAGGGCGTCCCAGCCGCGCAATGACGTTCGCCATGGTGAAGGTCTTGCCCGAGCCGGTCACGCCCAGCAGCGTCTGAAACATCAGGCCGTCTTCGATACCCTGGGTCAGCCCGTCGATCGCGGTGGGTTGATCGCCGGCTGGAGGATAAGGCTGGAACAGCTGGAAGGGGCTGTCGGGATACTCGACAAAGCGCGGTTCCGCGCCCGCAACCGGCGGCGCATCAGCCGATACTGGTACGACGGCATTTCCAGCGAGATTCTGGGCCAGATCTCCCGCGCCGCTCGGGTCTATTGGACTGTTTGGCATGCTAGACTGTTCCAGGGTAAACCCCCCATTATCCACAGCACCTCGTACTGCGTCCACCCATCCTCATCAGAGTCCCATGAGCAACCTTTTCGATTCCGTCGAACTCGCGCCGCGCGACCCCATTCTTGGTCTGAACGAACAATTCAACGCGGACACGCGTCCGGGTAAAGTCAACCTGGGCGTGGGCGTGTACTACGACGACCAGGGACGGATCCCCCTGCTGGGCGCCGTTCGCAAAGCCGAAACCGCCCGCATCGAAGCGGCCGCCGCCCGCGGCTATTTGCCCATCGAAGGCATCGCCGGCTACAACCAGGGTGCTCAAGCCCTGTTGTTGGGTAAGGATTCCGCGTTGGCCGCAGCGGGTCGCGTGTTGACCACCCAAGCGCTGGGCGGCACCGGCGCGCTCAAGATCGGGGCCGACTTCCTGCGTCAATTGCTGCCCTCTTCCAAAGTGTTGATCAGCAACCCCAGCTGGGAAAACCACCGCGCCCTTTTCGAGCGCGCCGGCTTTGAAGTGGGCACGTATTCGTACTACGACGCCTCCACTCGCGGCCTGAATTTTGAAGCCATGCTGGCGGACCTGAAGGCTACCCCGGCGCAGACCGTCGTCGTGCTGCACGCGTGCTGCCACAACCCGACCGGTGTGGACCCCACGCCCGAGCAATGGAAGCAGATCGCCGCGGTTGTGAAGGAAAACAACCTGGTTCCGTTCCTGGACATCGCCTACCAGGGCTTTGGCGAGGGCCTGACCGAGGACGCCGCTGTCGTGCGCATGTTCGCCGACTTGGACATGACGATGTTCATCAGCTCGTCGTTCTCGAAGTCGTTCTCGCTGTATGGCGAACGCGTCGGCGCCCTGACGATCGTGGCAGGCAGCAAGGAAGCGGCGGGCCGCGTCCTGAGCCAGCTCAAGCGCGTTATTCGCACCAACTATTCCAACCCGCCGACGCACGGCGGCACGGTGGTGTCGACAGTTTTGAACACGCCGGAACTCTTCGCCATGTGGGAAGAAGAGCTTGCCGGCATGCGCGACCGCATCCGCCTGATGCGCAAGCAACTGGTCGAAAAGATCAAGGAACATGGTGCCAAGCAGGACTTCAGCTTCGTCCTGCAGCAACGCGGCATGTTTTCGTACTCGGGCCTGACGTCGGCTCAAGTGGATCGTCTGCGGGAAGAGCATGGCGTGTACGCGGTGTCCAGCGGCCGCATCTGCGTCGCCGCGCTGAACAGCGGCAACATTGACAAGGTCGCTGCTGGCATCGCCGCCGTGCTGTAAAACCCTTGCCTGCGCGGGCCGCCAGCGGCCCGCAATGACGAAACGGAGCCCTTTGGCTCCGTTTTGCTTTTTGGGCCTGGCGCCAGCTTGCTTTTTTGCGCTACGTCCCCCAGAATGGCGCTGTATATATGTACAGTCCGCTCATACCGGATCATCGCCATGGCCAGCAAACTCACCGATCGCCAGCAACAAATCCTGGACCTCATCCGGCAGACCGTCACGCGCACCGGCTTTCCGCCGACGCGCGCCGAAATCGCCCAGGCCCTTGGTTTCCGTTCACCGAATGCGGCAGAAGACCACCTTAAGGCATTAGCCCGCAAGGGTGCTATCGAGCTTACCGCCGGCGCTTCGCGCGGCATACGCTTGAAAGATGGGCCCTCCCAGTCACAGACGTCTCTGGCCATACCTTCATTGGCGCAGTTGCTGCTGCCGTTGGTCGGGCGCGTCGCGGCAGGCAGCCCGATCCTTGCGGCCGAACACGTCGAACGCGAGGTCGGCGTCGACCCACACCTGTTTGCCCAGGCGCCTGATTATTTGCTGAAGGTGCGCGGCATGAGCATGCGGGATGCGGGCATCCTGGAAGGTGACCTGCTTGCGGTGAAGAAGGCCTCGGAAGCGCGCAACGGCCAAATCGTCGTGGCACGCTTAGGCGACGACGTGACGGTCAAGCGCCTGCAACGCACCAATGGGCATATCGAACTGCTGCCGGAAAACCCGGACTTTCAGACCATCATCGTTGAAGCAGACCAGGAGTTCGCGCTGGAAGGCATCGCCGTCGGTTTGATCCGTACGCACGCATTGCACTGACGCAGCAGGGGTCGTCTCGCGCACTGTCTGCGGCCTAGCCCAGCCATAGCCTTGGCATCGCAACAGCCCCGGCCCTAGCGACCGGGATCGCCAAAACCAAGGCCCCATCGAAACCCAAAAAAAACCCCGCCACATGTTGGCGGGGTTTTTGTTTGGGCGCCACATATTGCGGGCGCCCTGCCGTGACAGGCGATCAGTGCTTCAGAACCGGATCCGTCGAGCCGGGCTCGGCCGGCTTCGTCACAAGCGCGTCTTTGACGGCTTCTTCCTCGGCCAGGGGTTCCGGCAGACGCTCCAGCGCCAGCTCCAACACCTTGTCGATCCAGCGGACCGGCACGATCTCAAGTTGGTTCTTGACGTTATCGGGGATCTCCGCCAAGTCCTTGACGTTTTCCTCGGGAATCAAGACCGTCTTGATACCACCACGGTGTGCCGCCAGCAGCTTTTCCTTCAGGCCGCCGATAGGCAGCACTTCGCCGCGCAGCGTGATCTCGCCAGTCATGGCGACATCGGCGCGCACCGGAATGCGTGACAGCGCCGAAACCATGGCCGTCGTGATCGCGATACCCGCGGACGGGCCGTCCTTGGGCGTCGCGCCTTCGGGAACGTGTACGTGCATGTCGTGCTTTTCGAACACGCTGTCGGCAAAGCCCAGGCGGCGAGCGCGGGACCGCACTACCGTGCGAGCCGCTTCCACCGATTCCTTCATCACGTCGCCAAGCGAACCCGTACGCTGGATCACGCCCTTACCCGGCATGTCGGCAACTTCGATCGTCAGCAGATCGCCACCCACTTCGGTCCAAGCCAGACCGGTCACCTGACCCACCTGGTTTTCCTTCTCGGCCATCCCGAAGGTGTAGCGGCGCACGCCCAGATAGTCGCTCAGGTTGTCGCCCGTGACGTTGACCGGCTTGACCTCAAGGGTCTTGCCTTCGGCCTTGGCGCGATCATTCTGGGTCAGCAATTGCTTGATGACCTTGCGGCAGATCTTGCCCACTTCACGTTCCAACGCGCGCACACCGGCTTCCCGGGTGTAGTAGCGAACGATATCGCGCAGCGCACTGTCATCGACCGTCAGCTCGTTGTCCTTCACGCCGTTGTTCTGCATCAGCTTAGGCAGCAAATGGTCGCGAGCGATATGGATCTTTTCCTCTTCCGTGTAACCGGACAGGCGGATAACTTCCATACGGTCCAACAGGGCCGGCGGGATGTTCAGCGTGTTGCTGGTGGCGACGAACATGACGTCGGACAGGTCGAAGTCGACCTCGATGTAGTGGTCCTGGAACGTGTGGTTTTGTTCCGGGTCCAGCACTTCAAGCAGCGCCGACGAGGGGTCACCGCGGAAATCCATGCCCAGCTTGTCGATCTCGTCAAGCAGGAACAAGGGATTGCGCACGCCAACCTTCGACATGTTCTGCACGATCTTGCCGGGCATAGAACCGATGTACGTACGGCGATGGCCACGGATCTCGGCCTCGTCACGCACGCCGCCCAGCGCCATACGCACGAACTTGCGGTTCGTGGCCTTGGCAATGGACTGCCCCAGCGAGGTCTTGCCGACGCCCGGAGGGCCGACCAGGCACAGGATCGGCGCCTTGACCTTGTCAACGCGCTGCTGCACGGCAAGATATTCAAGAATGCGTTCCTTGACCTTTTCCAGACCGTAATGGTCGTTGTCCAGCACCGTCTCGGCGTTGGCGATCGAGTTGTTGATCTTGCTCTTCTTCCTCCAGGGGAGGTTGATGAGCGTATCGATGTAGTTGCGCACCACGGTGGCTTCGGCCGACATGGGCGACATCAGCTTGAGTTTCTTGAGCTCAGCATCGGCCTTCTTGCGCGCCTCTTTGGGCATGTGGGCAGCGATGATCTTCTTTTCAAGCTCTTCGATGTCCGCGCCCTCTTCGCCTTCGCCCAACTCCTTCTGAATGGCTTTGACCTGCTCATTCAGGTAGTAGTCGCGCTGGCTCTTTTCCATCTGCTTCTTCACGCGGCCGCGAATCCGCTTCTCGACCTGAAGAATGTCGATCTCGGTTTCCAGCTGGGTAAGCAGACCTTCAAGGCGCTCAGACGTGCCGACGATCTCGAGCATTTTTTGCTTCTGCTCGAGCTTCAGCGGAAGATGCGCGGCGATCGTGTCAGCCAGGCGGCCCGCATCGTCGATGCCGGCCAACGAGGTCAGGATCTCCGGGGGGATCTTCTTGTTGAGCTTTACGTACTGTTCGAACTGGGCAACGATCGCGCGGCGCAGGGCCTCGGTTTCGGAGCCCTGCATGGCGTCCGGCTCGATCGGCGTCACCTGGCAGGTGAAATGCGAATCGGCATCTTCGATGCTGTTGATGCGGGCACGCTGAGTGCCTTCGACCAGAACCTTAACGGTGCCGTCGGGCAACTTGAGCATCTGGAGGATGCCGGCAACGCAGCCGATCTCGTAGACGTCTTCGGGGGTGGGGTCATCCTTGCCGGCGGATTTTTGGGCCACCAGCATGATGCTTTTGCCCGCTTCCATCGCAACCTCGAGCGCGCGAATAGAGCGCGGACGGCCGACGAACAGCGGGATGACCATGTGCGGGAACACCACGACGTCGCGAAGTGGGAGCAAAGGCAGGTCGATCGGGTCGGAAGGCAGGGTCTGGCTGGCAGACATAGGAGGTTCCTCGGTATGACTCGGCGTATCGGGGACGGGGAGCCTGGGAGAGAGTACCCGGGCTATCCGCGTCAGTTACGTCTGTTATGGGAACAATAGCCGAAAATTCAAGATCCCGGCTGCCGGATAGGCAAAAGGCAAAAAAAAATGCCCCGGAGGGCACTCCTACGGCAAAAAAACCCGTTACAGGAACGGGCTTTTTTGAAATATCAGGCTGCGGCGTCGCGGACTTCTCCACGTTCCGGCTTGTCGGATTCGCCGGCTTCGTCCGCGTAGATCAGCAAGGGCTTGCCCTCGCCTTCGATTGCGTTCTCGTCGACGACCACACGCTTTACATTGCCCTGAGAAGGCAGCTCGTACATGGTGTCCAACAGCGTTTGTTCGATGATCGAACGCAAGCCACGGGCACCCGTCTTACGCTTCAGCGCCTTGCGGGCGATCGCCTTCAATGCCGCCGGACGCAGGTCAAGCTCGGCACCTTCCATGGCGAACAGCTTCTGGAACTGCTTGAGCAACGCGTTCTTGGGTTCGGTCAGAATCTGAACCAAGGCCGCTTCGTCCAACTCGTCCAGCGTGGCGACCACGGGCAGACGACCGACCAGTTCCGGGATCAAGCCGAACTTGATCAGATCTTCGGGTTCGACTTCCGAGAACAGCTCGCCGACACCGCGCTCGGACTTGGCCCGCACCGAGGCCGAGAAACCGATGCCGGACTTTTCGGTACGGTCCCGGATGACCTTTTCCAAACCATCGAAGGCGCCGCCCACGATGAACAGGATGTTGGTCGTGTCCACTTGCACGAAGTCCTGGTTCGGATGCTTGCGCCCGCCTTGCGGGGGCACCGAAGCAACCGTCCCTTCGATCAGCTTGAGCAGCGCCTGCTGCACGCCTTCGCCGGAAACGTCGCGCGTAATGGACGGGTTGTCCGACTTGCGGGAAATCTTGTCGATTTCGTCGATGTAGATAATGGCGCGCTGCGCTTTCTCGACTTCGTAGTTGCAGTTCTGCAGCAACTTCTGGATGATGTTCTCGACGTCTTCACCGACATAGCCGGCTTCGGTCAGCGTCGTGGCGTCAGCCATGACGAAAGGCACATTCAGCATGCGCGCAAGCGTCTGCGCCAACAGCGTCTTGCCGGAGCCCGTGGGCCCGATCAGCATGATGTTGCTCTTGGAGAGCTCGACTTCGTCACCCTTGATCTCGCCGTGACGAATGCGCTTGTAATGGTTGTAAACCGCCACGGCCAGCATGCGCTTGGGCGAGTTTTGCCCAATGACGTACTGATCGAGGAAGGTTTTGATTTCGGCCGGAGTGGGCAGTTCGGAACGAATCGCCGCGCGCGCGGTCGCTTGCGCTTCCTCGCGGATGATGTCGTTGCACAGATCTATGCATTCATCACAGATGAACACCGACGGACCCGCGATCAGCTTGCGGACTTCATGCTGGCTTTTATTGCAAAACGAGCAATGCAGCACTTTTGCGTCTGCCGATCCCTTTTTTTCAGGCATATTTGTTTCGTATCTCAGGTAAAGATGCGCCAGACCGGTAACGGGCCCGGCGCATGCGCTTACTCAAACTTGGTGGCAGCGGGTTCGGATCAGCCTGGAAGTCAGCCTTCCGAGCGGGAGCTCATCACCTTGTCCACCAATCCATACGATACCGCATCTTCGGCGGACATGAAGTTGTCACGTTCCGTGTCCAGGCCGATTCGCTCCATCGACTGGCCGGTGTTGTCGGCCAGGATCCGGTTAAGACGTTCGCGCAGGTCCAGGATCTCGCGAGCCTGGATCTGAATGTCGGACGCTTGGCCCTGGGCTCCGCCGGACGGCTGGTGGATCATGATCCGGGAGTTGGGCAGCGTGAAACGCTTGCCCTTCTTGCCAGCCGCCAGCAGGAACGCGCCCATGCTGGCCGCCAGGCCGGTGCACAGGGTCGACACGTCCGGCTTGATGAACTGCATGGTGTCGAAAATGGCCATTCCCGCATACACCGACCCGCCAGGCGAGTTGATGTACAGGGAAATGTCCTTGTCAGGATTCTCCGATTCCAGGAACAGCAACTGCGCCACAACCAGGTTGGCCGTTGCGTCATTGACCGGACCCACCAGGAAAATGAGCCGTTCGCGGAGCAGACGCGAATAGATGTCGTAGGCGCGTTCGCCGCGCCCCGACTGCTCGATAACCATGGGAATGTAGCCCAGGCCGGTGGGGGTCACCGAAGACCCGCCATTCATTGCCGCATAGAAATCGGTGAATCTCTGCATAGTGTTACGCCATCCCCATCAACTGATCGAAAGGCACCTTTTCTTCGGTGACCTTAGCCTTTTCCAGAACGTGCGCGACGACATTGTCTTCCAGCACGATAGCCTCGATTTCAGCACGACGCTGGCGGTCTGCCAGGTAATAGCTGACAACCTGAGCGGGTTGTTCGTAGTTTTCCGCGAATTCTTCGATGCGGGCACGAACTTGCTCGGGCTTGGCTTGCAACTGCGCTTGCTTGACCAGTTCCGACACCAGCAGGCCCAGGCGGACACGGCGTTCGGATTCAGTCGAGAAAGCTTCAGCCGGGATCGGCACGGACTCGGCGTTGGGGATGCCGCGCTGCTTGAGCTCTTCGCGGGCAGCGGCGACACGACCTTGAACGTCGTTGTCGACCAGAGCCTTCGGCACGTCGAACTTGCCGGCTTCGACCAGGGCGTCCATGACGCTGGACTTGGTGCGGCCAGCCGAACGGACCTTGACTTCGCGCTCGATGTTGCTGCGGATGTCGGCCTTCAGCTTTTCGACGTCGCCTTCGGCTTGGCCCAGGGACTTGGCGAATTCGCTGTTCAGTTCGGGCAGGACGCCTTCAGCCACTTCCTTGACGGTAATGGTGAATTCGGCGGTCTTGCCGGCGACTTCCACGCCTTGGTAGTCATCCGGGAACTTCAGTTCGAAGACCTTGGTTTCGCCAGCCTTCAGGCCGCGAGCGGCTTCTTCGAATTCCGGCAGCATGCGGCCTTGGCCGAGCACGAACGGGAAGTCTTCGGCCTTGCCGCCTTCGAACGGCACGCCGTCGATGGTGCCGGCGAAGTCCAGCGTGACGCGGTCGCCATCTTGCGCGGCGCGGCCTTCACGGGCTTCGAACGTGGCGCGCTGCTTGCGCAGAACGTCCAGGGTTTGTTGAACTTCGGCGTCGGTGACGGCGGTTTCGTAGCGGGTGACAGCCAGAGCCGACAGATCCGGCACGGCGACTTCAGGGTAGACCTCGAACGTGGCGGTGAACGCCAGCGTATCGTCGGTAACGCCTTCAGTCTTGGGTTCGAGGTTCGGGGCGCCAGCGACGCGCAGCTTGGCGCCGTCGATGGCTTGTTCGAAGGCACGGCCAACTTGGCTATTGATCACGTCGTAGCGGATGCTGGGGCCATGGCTACGCTCGAGCATGGCGAGCGGAGCTTTACCCGGGCGGAAGCCGGGGACCTTGGCGGTGCGAGCCACGCGCTTTAATTGCGCCTGGACTTCCTTTTCGACGTCGGCCACCGAGACGGCCAGATCAACACGGCGCTCCAGGCCGGAGAGGGTTTCAACCACAGGCTGCATTAAAAGACCTATTTTCCGAGAGATGAGATTACGGGCGGATAAACGCGCCATTTTACCGGAAACTTCCGGAACCCTGACGCAAAGGGGCGCGAGCCCCGGATTTGCCCGGATACTCGCGCCCCGTTTTCCGCCCGAAAAGGGAAGGCGAACGTCGCTTTGACGCCTTATTTGGCCTTGGCGATGCGATCTTCGATGTGTTGAGCGCGCTTGGCCGAGGACGGGTGCGAGCTCATCATATCGCTCTTGCCGCCATCAAGCTCGGCAAGCTTCTGGAAAGCCGTGACCAGGCCGCGGGTGTTGAGCTTCTTGGCCTGTAACTGATCGAACGAATAGTCGTCCGCAGCGCTTTCCTGCGATTGCGAGAACTGCGCGTTGATGAACTTTTCGGTCAGGTCGCCCAGCTGGGACGAGTTCAGGGCTGCGACCGTGGCGCCACCCGCGGCACCGGCGGCATCGCGCGCGGCGGACACGGTGTAGGCGGTTTGCATGGCCTTCTTGCTATGGCCCAGCGCAACGTGGCCGATTTCGTGGCCGACCACGCCCATGACTTCGTCGTCCGTCATCATGTCCATCAAGCCGCTATAGACGCGGATGCAGCCGTTGGCCATGGCCCAGGCATTGACGTCCTTGGTGATGTAGACCTTGTAGTTGGCCTTCTGACCATTGACGGTGCCGCCCAGCGCCTTGGCGATCTTCTGCAGACGCGCATCGTACTTGCTGCCGGGCGCGGCAATCTTTTCTTGGGAATCGCTTTGCGCGCACGCCTTGTCCGACAAGGTCTTGATTTCGGCGTCGCTCAGGGTGGCAGCTTGCACAACCTTGCTGCCGGCGCCCACCAGGCCGCCGATGTCGAAGGCATGCGACGCGGAATAAGGGGCAAGCGCGACGGTCAACGCGGCAACGGTGTAGCGGATCTTCATGGGAACAAACTCCTCTTGACTGACTCTATGCGAGCGAGGCGGCAATTCTATATATGCCCAAAGCGCTCTAAGCGTTTCGCCACAGAGTTTCGCAAATGGCAGTTTCGCTTACATAAAAGTCGGGCAGACCGGGCGCAGAAGTGCTAGCTGACCGTGAAGACACGACTCGGCTTTGTCATAAAAATCTGCTGCCGGCGTCGTCTTGGCGTTGTTAGAATTGCCGCCGCGCTTTTATCGCAAACAACAAATGGCTCGCACCCAACATGATTGAACCCTCCCCTCCCCGCCTGGGCCTCTTACCCAGTTTGATCTTCAGTTCGCGCTGGCTGCAATTGCCGCTCTACCTTGGGCTCATCGTGGCGCAAGGCGTCTACGTCATGCTCTTTCTGAAAGAGCTATGGCACCTGCTCACCCACGCCAACAGCTTTGGCGAAATGGAAATCATGCTGCTGGTGTTGGGCCTGATCGACGTGGTCATGATCTCGAACCTGCTTGTCATGGTGATCGTTGGCGGATACGAAACCTTCGTGTCGCGGCTGCGCTTGCAGAACCACCCGGATCAACCGGAATGGCTAAGCCATGTGAACGCCAGCGTGCTGAAAGTGAAACTGGCGATGGCGATCATCGGCATCTCGTCCATCCACTTGCTGCGCACGTTCATCGAAGCCGGCACGATTGGCACGCCGAACGCGCGCTTCACCGAAGCCGGCGTCATGTGGCAAACCATCATCCACGCATTGTTCATACTGTCGGCGCTGGGTATTGCGCTGGTCGACAAGCTGTCGACTCCCGCCGCGCACAAGCACTAAGGCACGGGCGACAACGCCTGTCGCTGTCGTAAAAAAAAGCCTCCACACGTTGCGTGTGGGGGCTTTTTTATGGGCCGAACACCGGGCGCACCCGGCGCGCTACCCGCAAAGCGTCAGGCCGCGACCTTGATGTTCTTGGCGCTGGGACCCTTGGGACCGGTACCGACCTCGAAGGTTACGCGCTGGTTTTCCTGCAGCGATTTATAGCCTTCGCTGCGGATCTCGGAGTAATGGGCGAAAAGGTCTTTGCTGCCGTCGTCGGGCATGATGAAGCCGTAACCCTTTTCGGCGTTGAACCACTTAACGATGCCGGTTGCCATGGATTGTCCTTGAACCTAAAAGATGCGATTTCTCGCGGGGCGCCAGATCATCAAGGATGGGAGAGGAAGCAACCGCAGCACCACTGACGGCGACAAGTTGACGCAGACCGCGTCGCTTGAAAATCTCGCTGAACCCAGTGTATTGGTGAACCCGGAAAAACGTCAAATATGCGAATGGTCGACGCGGGCGCCGTGTTAGTTCACAGGCGCCGGTCACATAAAGATGAATATTTTCACCTTGGTATGAAAAGATACATGCGGATACCCGATGCCCGATACCCGATACCCGATGCCCGATACCCACGCGCCAGCGCATGCGTCGCTAACGCCCATCAACCCGCAAATCCGCCTGCAGCCAGGAATTCATGTTCGGCCTGAGTGGTCTGTCGTCCCAACACGGCATTGCGATGCGGGAAGCGGCCAAAGCGCTTGATGATGTCCCGATGCAAGATGGCCCAGCGCAGCGTATCCGGCTCCAGCGGCTCCATCAGCGCGACGCCACGGTTTTGCATGGCCAGGCTTTCCGAATGCTCGAACGGCATGTAAAAGAACTGCCGCATTGCCGGCTGCACTGCCAGATCGTGCCCTGCCGCGATCGCCCGTTCAGCGAAATACTGCGCCAACGGGTCGGTGGCAAACATATGTGCCGTACCGCGATACGCATTACGTGGAAACTGGTCCAGCAAGATCATCAAGGCCAGCGCGCCATCGGCATCTTCCTGCCAAGCATCAAGCTGCCTCGATGCGGCAGCCCAATGCGCCGTCTCGAAGCGCTGCCGGAACTCGGCGTCGAATGCATCGCTTTTCCGATACCACTGCTGCGGCCCTGCATCGGCCCAGAAGGCCACGACGTCGGTCGCTTGTGTAGTTAAGGGTACGGGCGAGGAAGCAGTCATGGAAACGGTCCTGAGGGCATAGAGGCGGCACAGGCATGCGCGGGGGGGGTGTGGCCATACCAGCAGGTGCAGAATACCGCGCCGCAAAAACAAAAAAAGCCCCCGAAGGGGCTTTTTTGCGAGAACTCAGACCTTTACAGGACCTGAATCTTCGTGGCTTGCGGGCCCTTGGGGCCATTGGCCGTCACAAAGCTGACGCGCTGGTTCTCTTCCAGAGACTTGAAGCCAGAACCCTGGATTTCGGAGAAGTGAGCGAACAGATCCTTACCACCCGCTTCCGGGGTGATGAAGCCATAGCCTTTTTCCGAATTGAACCACTTAACGACGCCGGTTTCCATACTGTATTTCCTAGAGATAATGGGCAAATGCCCGGAGGTCACGAATCAATCAAGGAGGGGACAGTAGAACAATAACGCTGAGCCGGAAAAGGCACGGCACTGAACGAAAATCGCAACGCTTGTGATCGTGTGCCGACACTATCGTTATGTTCCCCTCACAAGTCAACATAATCCTAAAAAATACGTGCCAATAATGCAACAAAGAGAAACTGCGTTGAAAATTTGCACGTTTTCATAGGCAAAACTTGTCCCTGCATAGGTGTAAACACCCATACAAAATAAAAAAACAATCGGGGCTTATATAAATGCTGTCTTAACGCATACGTCTTTCATACGTCATTCGGATCAGCACTTTGGTTTGCCGTCAGGCTTACTGGTCGATAGGTAAACCCAACAGATCGAGAGCCGCGCCAAAAGCATCGGATCCCGAGCAAAGGAAAACCGCCACGTCGCCGGGATTCATATTTTCCAGGACCTGGTCGATTTGTTCTTGCGCATTATCAACATTGTCGACATTTGAAGCGTGTATATCCGCTCCGGCTTCGACTTTTTCGATGGGGACGATGTCAGCGATCGCATTGAGATCGGTTACGCCCACCACCACGTAGACGCTGATGGGCTCGCCATCCAGCGTCGTGAGCAGCTCGACGCCGCCCTCTACGTCGGCAAGGTGCCGACTTACTATTTCCATGTTCAATCTTCCTTGATCAGCGGGCTGGGCCCGCTTGGACGCACGCACCGTGAAGGTGCAATCTCACGCCCAGGCGCGACTATAACAGCCTTCGCCTAATGTTTTTTGACATTTGGTCCCAGCGACTGGCGAGCGGCCCCCGACGTAGCCGCTACGCTACGGCAGCGCACCCCGGCATCGGTCAGAACACGGATGAGCGGCTTCTGAGCGGCCAGGAACGCGCTCTTGTCATCGCCGGTGAGCTTGCAGATGAACATCTGCGCCTGCAGCTGCGTGCGGCGCGCCCTGCGGTTGTCGGCTTCCTGGGCCAGCCATTGGCCGATCCAGGCGGCGGCGGAATCGGCGTCGCCTTGTTGCTTGACGTGGCCAAGCAGGTCGAAAATCGTCACGCCTTCGATGCGCTCGTCTTCGCCACGCGTCAGGTAGAGCTTGGCGGCCTGGCCCGTATAACCGGGGATCACCGCAAGGCAATCGCGTTCAGCGGGTTTCTTCATAAAGTTCTGTAGGTAAGTGTCGGTTGTCGAGAACCATCGACTGTAACCCGGCCTTGCGCACCGTCGCATCCACGCCACGGAACTCTGCTATTGTCAGCCTACTATTTTTCTTACGGTGAACATCATGCAACGCGATTTCGACTTGGTCGTCACGATCCTGGGCGCCCTGCGCGACGCGCCCGGCCCCAACTTGAGCACGCACGACATCAAGAATGCCGCCTTGGCGCCGCACCCTGAAGAACAGGGCTTGCAAGTCATTGCGCATCACCTGGACCTGTTGGCCGATGCCGGCCTGGTCAAGCAAGTGAGCGAAACCGCCGCCAATGCCGGTGCCGCGCGCTGGCGTATTACCTGGAAGGGATACGACGCGCTGGAGCAGGATGAGGACGACGAAGACGACGCCGAGGAATTCGACGCCGAAGAGTGAAGTAAAGACTACAGATAAAGGCTCAGCGGCGTTGCAGGATGCGCCGCGTGAGCAGGGATGCCGCGGTGCCGATCACCAGGCTGAACATGAAGGCGGCGATGGACAGCATCGCCGACAAGTCGCCAAAGCCGCCGTGGTGCGATAGCAGCACAACGGCAACGCAAATGGCCAAGGCCAGGGCAAGCACGCCCAGCAGCACTTGCTTGACCGAACGCAGGCGGCCGCAAAGCGAACCGCCGATCAGCGCGGCCGCCACCATCGCGGCCATGGACCAGAACAAATATTCGTACTGCATGCGAACGTCTCCCCCGTAGTCGTTGAGGCGTGCGCATTATAGGCGGCCCCTTATAGGACGCCGATTCACCTGCCGGGACCCCGATTCACCAGCCGCGAAACCGTTCCCAGTGCGCCACCACGCCGGGCTCGCCGGGCCGGACGACTTCGTAGGCGTCGTGCTGGGCGCATGTCGCGCAGGCGTGGTTAGGCAGGATGCGCAGCTTGGTACCCAGCGGCAGATCCGGCAGGCGGGCATCGCTTGCCGTGCGCAACTTGATGATGCCCTGCTCCTGGTTGGTTTCGGCCAACAGCAGATCGGGGTAGACGTTTCCGTTTACGTCGCAGACCACGCCGTACAACTGGTCGACGGCCTGCTTGGCGGTGCCGCGGTCGCGCGACATGGCCATCCACCCGGCGTCGACCAATATCCAGCCCTTGTCGGGCTGGTGTCCGATCACCGTGGTCAGCACCGATGCGGCGATGTCGTCCATTGAACAGACGCCCAAGCCCGCCATCACCAGATCGAAAAACACATACACGCCCGCGCGCACTTCCGTCACGCCGTCCAAGTTGCGCGCGAAATGGGCGGTGGGCGTCGATCCCACGCTGACGACCGGGCACGGCAGCCCTGCCTCACGGATCGTCCGGGCGCAGCCCACCGCGGCGGCGCGCTCTTGCTCGGCCATGTCAGCGATGGCGTCGACGCTGCGGCAGCCATAGGATTCGCCGGCGTGGGTCATGACGCCGCGCAGGCTGTCCGCCGCGTGCAGCACCCGCGCAATCGCTAGCAGTTGCTCGGCGTTGCCGGGCTGCACCCCAGCCCGGTGGCCGTCGCAATCGATTTCGATCAACGCCGGTATCCCGCTGCCGCTGGCTTGCGCCTGCGCCGCTACCGCGCGCGCCGCATCCAGGCTGTCGACAACCACCGTCAGGTCCACGCCGCGCTGGCGCAGCGCCAGCACGCGCGGCAGCTTGCCCGGCGACACGCCTACCGCGTAGAGCAGATCGGTGACACCGGCCGCCGCAAACTGCTCTGCCTCCTGCAAGGTCGAGACAGCGGCCGGCCCGTGGGGGCCGCTCATCACCCGACGCGCCACTTCGATGGACTTGGGCGTTTTCAGGTGTGGGCGCAGTCGCACGCCGTGGCTGGCCATCAACGCGGCCAGCCGTTGGATGTTGCGCGTCATGCGCGTTTCATCCAACAGCAGGCACGGGGTTTCAAGGCTGTCGAGGGTAACGGGAAGGCTGGCGGGTGTCATGAGCGGGTCTCGAAAAAGGCGTAGTCGATCCGGAATATTCTGAATCGGTCGACCGAGTATGGCGCGACCCGGCCCGCGCGTGTTTAATGACAGCTTAATTTTTCATTAAGCCGAGACTGAATGATCACGACGGACGACTTACGATTTTTCATGAGCCTTGCGGCCACGCCCTCGCTTGCGCAGGCCGCCCGGGCGCTGGACGTGACGCCCCCGGCCGTAACGCAACGGTTGCATGCATTGGAAAAGCGTCTGGGCGTCCGGCTGGTAAACCGATCCGGCAAAGGCACCGCACTGACCGACGAAGGTCGTTTATTGGCGTTGCGCGCAGGACAAATCTGCGGCGAACTCGGCGATCTGGCCGATGAGTTGGCCGGCCGCCGGGGCGTGGTGGCGGGGCATTTGCGCGTTGTGGCGCCGCTGGGCTTTGGGCAGCGCTACGTTGCCGCGCTGGTGGCTGAATTTCGAAAAACCAGCGACAACATCACCGCAAGCCTGACGCTGTCTGACGGCCCTCCGCGTCTGGCAGCCGATAACTGGGACGTCATGATCCACATCGGTGAGCTGCGCGACTCGACGCTGGTGGCCTACCCCCTGGCGCCCAACCGCCGCATCCTGTGCGCGTCGCCCGCGTATCTGGCGCGCCATGGCGCGCCAGCCAAACCCGAGGACCTGCGCGACCATGACTGCATCGCGCTGCGTGAAAACGACGAAGACGTGACCTTATGGCGATTCAAGCGCGGCAGAGGCCCCGCCGTGGGCGTGCGCGTATCGCCCGTGCTGTCCAGCAACACCGGCGCGGCCGCCGTGCAGTGGGCATTGGCCGGGCACGGCATCGTTGCGCGTTCGGAATGGGATGTGGCGGAACACCTGAAGGCGCGTACGCTGGTGCCCCTGCTGGCGGGCTGGAGCTTGCCGGACGCCAATGTCGTGGCGTTGGTCAAGTCGCGCCATGAGCAGTCTGCTCGTACTGCCGCGTTCCTGGCGCATCTGCGCGTAGCCTTCGCTGCGACGCCCTGGCGCGACAAGCCCTAGCCGCGGCCCACGTCAATCCAGCATGGCTTCCGCTTCGATCTCCACCAGCCATTCCGGCAGCGACAGCCCGCTGACGATGACCCATGAGGACGGCGGCGGGTCTTTCGGAAAACGGTCGCGCAGCGCCTGGGCGATCACTTCCTGATCCTCTCGCGCGGTTTCGCAGATGTAGATGCGCAGCATGATGACCTGCGCCAGGGTGGCGCCCGCGGCGGCCAGCACACGTTCGATATTGTCCAGCGCGGCTTCAGTTTGTTCTTGCAGCCCGGGGCCGACGGTGCGCTCGTTAATGTCTACGCCGACCTGGCCCGACAACAGCATTCTGCGTTGCCCGGTCACGATGACCGCCTGGCTGAATCCGTACTGGACGGTGTTGAAAACGGTATCGGGATTAACAACGGTTCTGGACATGCGTGCTCCTGTGAACGGCGCGCCCCCACAGCGCACCGGAGCCCCAATTCTAGCGATGCGTCGGTTTGCGTCGGTTTACAGCGCGACATCCGCCACAACTGGCCGGCGACCGCCAGGCAATGCCACAAGCAATACGATCGCGCCTGCCACCGTAGCCGTCCAGAACCCGGCTTGCACCCCGTGGTGATCCACGACCCAGCCCGCTATCGCCGCACCCGCCGCGACCCCGGCCCCCAGCCCGGTGACCAGCCAGGTCAGCCCTTCCGTCAGACGTTGGCCCGGCACGCTGCTTTCCACCAGCGCCATCGCGATGATCATGGTGGGGGCAAACGACAGCCCGGCCAGCAACACGCCCAGCGCCAAGGTCACAAGGTCGTTCACCAGCAGCAACGGCAACGTTGTGAATGCCGTCACGGCCGCCGCGATCGACAGCAGGCGGGCCAGCGGCATCTGAAATTTCATGACACCAAACACCAGCCCCGCCACGCACGAACCCAGCGCATAGGCGGACAGCACAAGGCTCGCGCCCGCCGGCACGCCCTGAGCGCGGGCAAAGGCAACGCTCAGGACGTCGATGGTGCCCACGATGACGCCCATCGCCGCCATCATGGCCACCAGCGCCCACATGGACGGCATGCGCAATACCGAGGCCTGCCGCCCCGCCGGGACGGCCTGCACGCTGGGCGCCGTGGCGCGCTGCAAGACGAATGCCGTCACTCCCACCGCCAACAGCAACGCGGCCACCAGCGGCCCCGCTTGCGGAAACAAGGCCACGCTAAGGCCCACGGCCAAGGGCGGGCCCAGGATGAAGCTGACCTCGTCGGCCACCGACTCCAGCGCATAGGCGGTGCGCAGTTGCGGCTGGTCGCGAAAGATCTCGGTCCAACGGGCACGAATCATCGCCGGCATGCTGGGCAACGAGCCCGCCAGCGCGGCAAACAGGAACAGCGTCCAATCCGGCGCGTTCCACTGCACGCAGGCAGACAATCCAATCAATGCGGCAACGCATACGCCCGCTGCAACCGGCAGCACACGCCCTTGCCCATGGCGATCCACCAGCCGCGAAATGCGCGGGGCCAGCAATGCGGTCGCCAACGCAAAGGTGGCGGCAACGGCGCCCGCCATGCCGTAAGCGCCCCGCACTTCCGACAGCATCGTGATGATGCCGATGCCGATCATCGGCAAAGGCAGGCGGGCGATAGCGCCGGCCAGCACGAAACCCAGGGCGCCTGGCGCGTTGAATAACTCACGATACGGATTGGACACCGAAGACCTTTTGCTGATTGGGTGGACAGGCGGATGCTATTCACATACATTCCGTATGTCAATTAACCTGCGCACCGTATGTCATGGGAGACGCACATGCCCCGCACCCGCGCGGAAATGATCGAGGCGACTCGCGCCAAGCTGCTTGCCACCGCCCGCCACGCGTTTGAACACGTGGGTTATGCCGCAACGTCCATGGACGATCTGACCGCCCGGGTGGGATTGACGCGAGGAGCCTTGTATCACCATTTCAACGACAAACAGGGTTTGCTTGCAGCGGTGGTCCAACAGATTGATGACGATATGGACCGCCGCTTGAACGATATTTCGGGTCAGGCCGCCGACGCATGGACAGCGCTGCGCGAGCGTTGCCGCGCATATCTGCGGATGGCAACTGAACCGGCCATTCGGCGGATAGTGTTGCAAGACGCCCCGGCGGTGCTGGGCGCGGGGCCGAACGCGGCGCAATCGCAGTGCATTGCGTCGATGGCGGCGTTGCTTCAGCAACTGATTGACGACGGTCTGATCGAGCACGCCGACCCCTGGGCCTTGGCTAACTTCATTAATGGCGGACTGACCGACAGCGCGTTATGGATCGCCGGTGCGGCCGGCGAATCGAACCGCCTTGACGACGCGCTTCACACCCTGGACTTGATCCTGCGCGGTTTGCCCCGGCGTCGTTGATACGGCCAGGCTTCGGCTCCGCGCCTGCACAGGCGGCAAGGATGCGCCGGTTTCGCGTTGTGCCTTTCTCGCCACACACGTATTATCAAAGCCTTTACTTGTTTATATATCGGAACACCTGTGCCCACCCGCCCTACCCCTGAGCCCGCCGCGCCCAGCGCTTCGTGGGCCGATCTGTTGCAAGGCGCCAATGCCCTGCGGTCGATTGCCCTGGCGGGAGGCGTCGCGCTGCACGCGATCAACGTCTATATCGTCACCACGATCCTGCCCACGGTGATCCGGGACATCGGCGGGTTGGAGTACTACGCATGGAACACGACGCTGTTCGTGGTGACGTCCATCATCGGATCCGCGCTGTCGGCCAAGCTGATCGAAACGCTGGGGCCGCGTAGCGCCTACCTGTTTGCCGTGGCCGTGTTCAGCGCCGGGGCCGTCATCTGCGCAACGGCTTCCGACATGCCGGTACTGCTGGCCGGACGCAGCGTGCAGGGGCTGGGCGGCGGCGTTCTTTTCGCGTTGAGCTACGCATTGATCCGTTTGGTGTTCGACGCACCGCTGTGGTCGCGCGCCATGGCCCTGGTGTCTTGCATGTGGGGGGTTGCCACGCTGTCCGGGCCTGCCATCGGCGGAATATTCGCGCAGGCCGGGAATTGGCGCCTGGCGTTCTGGGCGCTGTTGCCGGTTGCCGCGCTGCTGGCGTTGATCGTCGCATTCAAGGTCGGCGGGCGGGCGTCGGTACCTCCCGCGCCGCGCTCGGCGCTGCCGCTGCGTACGCTGGCGTTGCTGGTCGTATCGGTGATCGCCGTCACGCTGGCCAGCTTGTCGACGCAGCTTGGGTGGAACGTGGCGGGCATTGCGGCGGGGCTCATCGTCGCCCTGCTGATCGCCCGCGTCGACGCCCGCGCGCGTTATCGGCTGCTTCCCACCGGCGCTTATAGCTTGCGTGCGCCGCTTGGCGCGTTGTACGCGACGATGTGCCTGGTGGTGGCCGCCATCGCCACCGAGATATTCGTGCCCTACTTCCTGCAGGTCATCCACGGCATGTCGCCGTTAAAGGCGGGCTACCTGACCGCTGCCATGGGCGCCGGCTGGACGCTGGCCGCCATGCCCAGCGCCACCCGGGCGGGTCGCGCCGCCGACAGGCTGATCCGCATCAGCCCTATCGTGATCCTGGCGTCGTTGATCGGCCTGGGAATCATGACGCCGCAGCCGGCGCTGCTGGCGTCCCCCGTTGGGCTGGGCGCGTACATCGTTGCGCTGGCCGGGGTGGGATTCGGCATTGGGCTGGCCTGGCCGCATCTGCTGACCAAAGTCTTCAACGCGGCGCCCAAAGGCGAAGAGACGCTGACGTCTTCGTCGATTACCACCGTGCAGCTGTACGCGGCGGCGGTAACGGCGGCGCTGGCCGGGGTGGTTGTCAATAGCGCGGGGCTTGCCGACCCAGGCGGTGTCGAAGGGGCTCGGCATGCCGCCCGCTGGCTGTTCGCGGCGTTTGCGTTGATGCCCGCCCTGGCGCTGGTCCTGCTGCCCCGGGTGACTCGGCAGGCAGCGCCTGCGCCGGCCTGACGCAGGCGGGTCAGCGGCATCACGCACACACGCGCGATGCCGCCATTCATCGGACTATTGCAGCCGAAATACAGCAAAGGCGGTATGGAAGGTCACGCGCGTCTTTGCTACGCTCACAAGCACCTGCAGAAGGTGGCGCCCATGAGCAACAAGATTCGAGTCCTTTGCGTTCAACCGTCGTCGATGTCCGCGCGGTTCGCCTTCCTGGCGATTGCGGTGCGGTGGTCGCTGGGCGCCACCCCCCGACCCACCCGGCTGATGATAGGGCCCCATGACCTGGAACCTATCGGGTCTGAACCCGCCTTCTGGCGCTTTGCATTACGGCATGCGCTGACTGGGCAGTCGTTTCTGGTGACGCGCGGCGGCCACTGGGATGTGGCGGCGTCGGTGGACGGTGACGAAGTCCACGCATTTGGACGTAAATTCGCGCTTAGCCAATGCTTGTACTGAACGCGTTGTGCCTAGCGTTCGATTTCAGCGCTTGATTGTCAGCGCTGTGGTGTCAGCGCTTTGGTGTCAGGGCCTACGCGCCGCATTCCGGCTTGCGGTGAAACGAAGCTAATTCCTCGGCCGTCCACCGCAGGCGTGCATCGTCCTGGCAACACGAACGAAAAACCAAGGCGCCCACATCCAGAAAGCGGCTGACGTCCGCGTCGGTCAGCTTGGCCTGCACCCGCAACAGGCAGTCCGCATACGCGGACAAGACGCCGTCCCAGCCGTCCAGCTGGTCCGGCGCTACCGGCTGAGAAATCATGCGGGCCATCATTTCACTATGATCCATTCGGTGGTCCCCCCTCGGATACCGCACCGACGGCTGCAATGCTGCAACCGTTCGTGCAAGACCCCCAGCAAGTGTCATGCCCAACGGCCAGGCCGCGCCGGTGTCCTGACTACCGACGGGGCGGCGCATCCGGCGCCCTGCCGTGCAGCAGCGCGTCGGGATGGGCCTGAAGATAATCCGCCAACTGCCGCAGCGAACGCGCCGCGCGGCCCAACTCGCGCAGCGCTGTGTCGGTATTTACCGGCAAGGCGGATTCGGGGGCCAGCAACGCGCCTACCGCCGCGAGCGACTGGTTTGCCTGACGCAGCACGGCCTGCGCCTCTGGGGCCAGATGCGTATCCAACCTTTTGACCAGCCGCGACGCCCCCCGAAGCGCTCCAGCCAATTCCGCGCCGATGGCGTCAAACGGCACCTTTTCGACTTTGGTCAGGATGCTGTTCAACTGCTGTTGCAGCTGGTCAAGATTGTTGGGCACGGTGGGGATGAAGGGTCGATCCTCCATCTTGAATGTGGCTTGGGGCGCATCAGGAAATTCCGCCAGCGCGACATATAACTGGCCGGTCAGAAGATTGCCGATGCGCAGCTGCGCCCGCGTGCCTCGGGCCACCAGGGCGGTCATCAATCTGCCGCTGGGATGTTCCACGTCTGGACCGGCAAAATTCTTGATCTGATGGAATGTCTCCGCGCCAAGGCGCTCGGGGTACAGCGTGGCGGAGACCAGCGCGTAGAACTGCTTGGCCGTCTGATCGAAGTCCAGGTCGATGGCGTCCACCTTGCCCACCGTGACGCCATACGCGTCGATCGGCGCCCCCACCACCAGGCCGCGCACGGACTGATCGAAACGCATCCGTACGCGCAGCGGCGCGCCATCGGGCTGCGCGCGGGCCGACTCCTCGCTTGAGAACAGTGGAAAGGCGGCCCCCGCCGATGCGGGTTGGCGTACCTGTTGGTCCAATGTATCGAACGCCACGCCACCGATAATCACCGACACCAGCGATTGCGACCGCATCTGCAAACCACGCGCGTCCACACTGAAGTCGACGCCGCTGGCATTCCAGAAGCGCGTGCTCTCATTGACGTAGGCATCGTTCGGCGCGTCGACGAACACCTGCACATCGACCCCATCGCCGTTCTTGGCCAGCCGGTAATTCACCACCTGCCCCACGGCGATTCGGCGGTAGTACACGGGTGAGCCGACATCCAGCGAGCCCAGGTCGTTCGCGTGCAGCGTGAAGCGCTTTCCCGCCCGGTCCTGCGCGACCTCGGGCGGCACTTCCAGGCCGGTGAATTCGCTTTTACGCTCGCCGCGCGCGCCGTCCTTGCCGTGGCCGCCGGCCGGGTCCAGGCCAATATACGAGCCGGACAACAGCGTCCCCAGGCCCGACACCCCGCTAAGCGTCAGCCGCGGGCGCACCACCCAGAACACCGTGCCGTCGCGCAACAGGTTGGCGGCGTCCTTGTCCACGCGAATCGTGACCACTACGCCCGTGCGGTCCTCGTTCAGGTTGACGCGTTCAACCAGGCCGACGTTGACTTCCTTGTATCGGACCTGCGTCTTGCCCGCTTCCAGTCCTTCGGCGGTCTGGAAGTGGACGGTAGCCGTAGGCCCCGCATTCAACCAGGCCTGCACCACCAGCAGCAATCCGCCGATGACGGCCACCACCGGAACCAGCCAGATCCAGGAAACGCGGCGCCCCTTGCGCGGCGGCGTGCTAGCTGCGGCAGAACCAGACTCAGCCATCGAGGATGTCTCCTTCGTGTACGCGTCAGACCCGATCGCCCGTCAGCAAGCGCCTGGAATAGCGGGTAGCATGGCCCTCCTATTTGGAGGAAGTCAACGTGAATATCGCCATCCGCCCCGCCATGCCCTCGGACGCGGCCCAGATCTATGCCTTCATCACTGAACTGGCCGTGTACGAACGCGCCGCGCACGAAGTGATTGCCAGCGCGGACGACGTCGCCCGTACCCTTTTTGCCCCGCAGGCGCCCGCCAAGGCGCTGATGTGCCTGGCGGACGGTAAACCGATCGGGTACGCGGTCTATTTCTACAGCTATTCCACCTGGCTCGGCAAGAACGGTATTTACTTGGAAGACCTGTACATCACCCCTGAACATCGCGGCATCGGCGCCGGGCGCGACCTGCTGCGTCACCTGGCGCAAGAAGCGGTGGCCAACGGGTGTGGGCGGCTGGAATGGAGCGTGCTGGACTGGAACAAGCCCGCGATCGACTTTTATGTATCGATCGGCGCGGTGCCGCTGGATGAGTGGGTGCGTTACCGCCTGACGGACGACGCGCTGAAAAGCTTCGCCGAAGGCCGGCGCCAGCCCGCCTAGAACTCAGGCAGGTCGAACAGCGTGTGCAGGGTGGAACTGGGCACCGGCACGGACGCCAGCAGCTCATGGCCGTCGTCGGTGGTCAGCACTCGGACGGGGCGCAGCGCAACGCTGGTGCCGTCCACGCTGAAGGCGGTTTCCACGTCCGCCCCATCCTTGATCACGTCGATCACCTCGGACGCCGACGCCGTGACCGGCTCGGTGACCCAGCCCGGCACGCCGCGTTCAGCCTGGCCCCAGCGCACATAGGCGATGTGCCCGCTGATGGGCTCTTTTCGAACAGCGACGATTACGTAAAAAGACATCCGGGCCTCCCTGAAATGGTGTGGCCAGGATCGTATAGCAAGTTGGCGTTGACGGCATGCCCGCCCACGTCAGGGTTCGATGTCGATGTCCGCAAAGGATTTCACCAGATCGTCCAGCTGCTTGAGCTGGGTCAGGAAGGGTTCAAGCTTGTCCAGCGGCAACGCGCTGGGACCATCGCATTTGGCGTTTTTCGGGTCGGGGTGCGCTTCCAGGAATAGCCCGGCCAGGCCGACCGCCATGCCGGCGCGCGCCAGTTCGGCCACCTGCTCCCGGCGCCCGCCCGATGCGGCATCCAGCGCGGAGCGCTGCTGCAACGCATGCGTCACATCGAAAATCAAGGGGCGATTGCCCGACACTTTTTTCATCACCCCGAAACCCAGCATGTCGACCACCAGGTTGTCGTAGCCGAAGCTGGTGCCGCGATCGCACAGGATCAGCTTGTCGTTACCCGCTTCCGTGAACTTTTCAACAATGTTCAGCATCTGGGTCGGGCTGAGAAACTGCGGCTTCTTGATATTGACGATGCGTTGCGTCTTGGCCAGGGCAACCACCAGATCCGTCTGCCGCGCCAGGAAGGCCGGCAATTGCAGGATGTCCGCCACTTCAGCAACGGGCGCCGCCTGCCAGGGTTCGTGCACGTCGGTAATGACCGGCACGCCGAACTCTTTCTTGACGGCTTCGAAGATCTTCATGCCCTCTTCCAGGCCGGGGCCCCGGTAGGAATGGATGGAAGACCGGTTGGCCTTGTCGAATGACGCTTTGAACACGTACGGTATGCCCAGCTTTTGGGTCACGCGTTGATATTCTTCGCACGCGCGCAGCGCCAGATCCAGGGATTCCAGCACGTTGATGCCGCCAAACAGCACAAAGGGGCGGTCATTGGCGCAGTGGATCGACGAGGAAATTACGACTTCTGGGGCGGTCATGATGGGAAAATCCTGTAGAAATAAGGCAGGTGACAGTGCGTAATGTACAACCTGCCCCGCCTCGATTTCACCTGACCGCCCGTTTTTTCCCGCCGCGCTCAGCGGCTGCGCAGCATCCGGCGCAACACCCCGTCATGCAAGGCGTAATGGTGAACCAACGCCGCCAGCGCATGCACCAAGGCCAACACGATGATCGTCCACGCTACCGTGTCGTGCAGCCCCCCGATGAAGTGGCGCTGATCGCGGTCGATCGCAATCCACCGGGGCACGTCGAACAATCCAAAGAAAGCAAACGGTTCGCCCTGTGCCCAACGGAACAGAAAGCCCAGCACGATCTGCGCCGCCATCAACAGGTACAACAGCCCGTGTACGCCTGTACTAGCCAGGCCCATCAAGCCGGTGGCAGCGGGCGCCAGGCGCCGGCCGCCGGTCGAACGCCACACCACACGTAGCACGAATACGGCGGTAAACAGCAAGCCGAACGATAGGTGCAGCGATTGCAGCAGGCGACGGGTCGGGGTGCCGCGCGGCAGAAAGCTCCAGATCTCGGCCAGCGCGAACAGGCCCACGACCAGCAACGCCGTCAGCCAATGCAATGCGATCGAGGTGCGGTCATAGTGAGATCGGCCGGAGTAATTCGCCTGCAAGGGGGACGTCGTCATCGTAGGGATTTGAGTCTGAAGGTAACCCGCGAGCGTATTGACTTCCGACTTACGGTGTCCTGAGCATGCACGCCCCACGATGCAGCGTTATCACTGGACGCAACCCGGAACCGTGGCCACAATGACCCGTCGTGGACGGCTAAAGCGTCGTCCGGCATCTGACTCAGGGCGGGCACATGGGTTTTTTAGACACGCTGTTCCGGCGCAGGCCTACGCCGGATCAATTCGCCAAACTGTTCGTGGCGGCGGCTCGCAAGCAAGGCTTCGAGGGCGACCTGACCTACAAGGCCGATGAATTCCGCCTGCTGCTGGGCGAAGGTTCGTTCTTCAACCTGCACAACGCTTATCACGTTTACTACAACACCCGGGGCGCGCAGCAGCAGCGAGCGTTGCAGGGTTTTGTCTCGGCCCTGGCCAGCAGCAAGCAGTCGACGCCGCAACAGGCTACGGTGGCGCGCCCCATGCTGCGGGCCGTTATCCGCAGCCGCACCGCCCTGGAAGACGTACGCCTGCACCATGTGCGCACCGAAGGCGACGATTCCGCGTTCCATCCTGCCTACCTGCCCTTTGGCGAGGATTGCGTGGTGCTGTTGGCGCTGGACCACCCGGACGCCATTTCCACTCTGACCAACGGCCCCGAGGCCGCGTGGCAATTAACGTTCGACCAGGCCCTGGCGGTTGCCATCGACAACCTGCGCGACGCGCCCGACGACTTTGTCGAGACTGCTGCCGGCGTCTATCGGGGCGCCTGGGCAGACGGCTACGACATCAGCCGCGCGCTGCTGCCCGACATGATTGAACGCGTGCCGGTGCGGGGCCGGCCGGTATTCATGGTGCCCACACGCGACGTGCTGCTGGTGGCCGGCGACAACGACGAAGTCGGCTTGTCAAACATGGTGGAACTGGCTCATCAGGCGCTCATGCAAGGCCGATCGGTCAGCGCGCACATGTACCACTACGAAGACCGACAAGCCCTGCGATACGTGCCGACCGACGCCGCGCTGGCGCAACGTCTGGAGCACCTTGAGCGCCTGCTGGACAAAGCCGAATACGACGCGCAGAAGGCGGCGCTGGACCATATCCACGAAGAACAGGGCAAGGACATTTTCGTGGCGAACTACAACCTGTTCACCAGCGACGACGAGCCTGTCATGTCGTTTTCGCTGGCGTCGTGGACGCGCGGCGTGGATACGTCGCTGCCCAAGGTAGACCGCCTTGCGCTGGTGCGCCCGGACGCCGAGGACAACATGGGCGACGTGCGCGTCGTGTCATGGGAACAGGCCGCGCACCTGCTGGAACCGCTGCTGGCGCGTGAAGAGGGCTACCCGGCGCGCTACCGCACGCAGGGCTTCCCGGAAGACGCGCAAATCGCGCAGCTGGACGAAGTGCCGTAGGGTCGGTAGGGTGCATGACCCGCTTTTTCAGCTCTTGAGCTGCCGGCCCTCCAGGCTCCACAACTGTGGATCGCTGGTCGACACCCCTACCGCGCCATGCTTCATCGCCGACGCGATATCCGCCTGGTTGCAGACAAAGCCCGACGCCACGATGGGCGGCAGGGCTTTGAGGTCTTGGGCGGCCATGTGCGCCAGCATCGGCGCAGGCATCAATTGCACCAGGTTGGGGTCGCTTTGTTCCAGCGCCTTGACGCTGCGCGGCCAGGTGGAACGGTCGGTCACGAACACCTTTTGCATCGTGACCATACCCGCCCGGTTGGCGCGCTGAATGGTAGCCACGCGGGTTGAAACCAGGCTGGCCACACCGATGTCGGCCAGGTATTCCACCCCGCCCTTGTCCTGCGACAGGCCTTCGCAACTGTCGATATTGACGATTGCGAATTTGCCCGCGCGGTTCAAGGTGGCGATGACCGGCGCCAGCTTGCGCAATTCAACGTTGGCCACGATGCCGATCTCGGCCACGCTGCCCACGAACGTGTTGATTTGCTCAAGCCCATAAAGCGTCGCAATGACCGGATGACGCGCCAGGCATGCCCCAAATGACCTATCCATGGTTATCGACTTTCCTGACCGTAATGGCGTTGATCGCTCAAGCCCAGCTTGCCGGGATTAAGTATGTTCTGCGGGTCCAGCTGGCGCTTGACCGCAAGCAGCACGTTGAAAGCGCTACCCAACGATTCCTGCATGTAAGGCGCCCGCAGCAGGCCCACGCCGTGATGATGGCTGAGCGCCGCATTGTATTTAATCAGCACGGCGTTGGCCGCATCCCATGCGGCGCGATACCACTGGGCGCGCCGCTCCACCTCGACGTCGCCACGCAGCGAAAAATACAGGCAGGCCCCGTCGACGTAAGCATGCGACTGGTGCGCGGAGCCCGCCAGCGTGCCGGGCACCGCGTTCACCGCCGCCACCACCTCGCTGTAAATGGCGGACAGGTCGCTCCAGCGGCCCGACATCTCAAGCGTGTCCGCCACGAAGCCCGGGCTGCGCTTGAAGCCCTCGGCGCTTTTGCCGGTCAGATAGCGCGTTTCCAGCCAGCGTTCAAAGATGGCATCGCCGTCCAGCTTTTCGCCCAGTTCTACGCAGACGCCTTCGCTGATCTGCATGACGGCGTCCACGATCTGGCGCGCGCCCTCGTCTGCCACCAGCAGCACGTTCAGGTCGGGTCGATTGAACTGCACCCCGCTTTCCAGCTCGTCATACAGGCGCAAGGCGGCAGGGTTGGCGCCGCGCTGCATGATCTCGCGGCACGCGTCCAGGCCGATGGCAAACGTTTTGAAACCGTACGCGATGGCGCGGCCATAGTCAGGCAAGCGATGCAGCTTGAGTCGCAACCGCACGATTACGCCCAGCGTGCCTTCAGAGCCGATGAAAAGCTGCTGCAGGTCCGAGCCCACCGCCGCGCGGGAATAGCCGCCCACCGTGATCAGGCTGCCGTCGGCCAGCACGACGTCCATGCCGAACACCATGTCTTCGATCTTGCCGTAGCGCGTGGACAGCTGCCCTGCCCCCCGGCAAGCCGCCCAGCCTCCCACCGTGCTGATGCCGAACGACGACGGCCAATGGCCCATCGTCAGCCCGTATTCATTCTGGATGGTCTGTTCAAAGACGTCGCCGAACATGCCCGCTTCGACTTCCACGATCTGGCTTTCGCGGTCCACGCCGATCAGCTTGTTCAACTGGCATACGTCCAGCACGATGCCCCCGCGCACGGGCAAGGCGGCCCCCGTGACATTGCTGCGCCCCGCCGACACCGTGACCGGGATGGCCTCGGCGTTGGCGTAACGCATGACCGCCTGCACCTGCTGCACCGACGACACCGTCACGATCACCGCCTGCGGCGTCGCGGGCTTGCCGCCGGTTTCGGACACCATGGACCCCGCCCACCAATCGCGCGTCCAGGCCACGACGTCGGCCGTGGCCGTCATGACGTTGTCGGCGACATGCCGCAGGGCATCGACCTGCGCTTCGGTGACGCGCACGGGGTCGCTTTGCAGGCCGGGTTCGGTGCCGGCGCCTGCGTCCGTCAAGGTGGCGGCATAGGCAGGCGGCGTGTGTGCGCCCACGACGTAATTACCACGGTTGTAGCCGCGCTTGATGGCTTCTTTGCTGATCATTGTTCGTCTCCCATGAGTATGGATTTTTCGTGCTTGATGGCAGCCAGGTAGTCGTTCACCTGCTGCGCGATGGTGGCGGGCGGCAAACCGAGTTCCGCCTGCAAGATCTGTCCGACACGGCCGGCGGCAAGCGCGGACGCGTCGCGCGCCATCAGGCGCGTGCGCATGCGCCTGGCCAACACGTCTTCAACGGTGCCGGCCATTTCGTGACGCACCGCGTAAAGCACCTCGGCTTCGGTATAGGGCAAGCCGTCGACAATCGGCGTCACCAAAGCCGGCGACGCCTGCATCAAGTCGCTGACAAAACGCGCCTCGGTGCCATAGCGTTCACCCAGATGCGCCGACAGGCCGCCAGAGGCCACGATGGCTTGCGGGTCGTAGCCGGCGGCGCCCAGCAGATAGGCCTTCTTGGTCTGGCAGGCATTGCGCTGCCCCAGCACCTGTTGCGCGGCGTCAATGGTCTGTTCCGCCATATGCCGCGACGTGGTCAGTTTGCCGCCCACGATCGTCACCAGCCCGTCGCCGGACACGCGAATTTCGTGGTTGCGCTTGATCTCCAGCGTTTTGCCCCCGGGCGGCGCCACCAGCGGGCGACAGCCGGCGATGCTGCCCACCACGTCTTCGGCTTGCAGATCGGTTTTGAGCGCCGAGCGCGCGCCTTCCAGCAGGAAGTCCAGTTCGCGCCGCGTGCAGTACACGTCGTCGAGGTTTCCTTCGTAGTCTTCGTCGGTGGTACCCAGGTATGACACGTCGCCCCAGCGCGTGATCGTGGCGCGACGGCTGCGACCCGGCACGGGAATGGTCACCGTGCAGTCGTTGCGGACCTTTATCCAGGGCACCGCCACGTGCACACCCTTGGCCGGGCGCACGTGCAGGACGGGTTCATCGCCCTTTTTCGCGCCGGTCCAGTCGCGTAGCCAAACGCCCGTCGCCATGATGACGACTCGGGCGCGCGCGCGGATTTCTTTGTTATCCGCGTGGATGATCGCGCCATCTACCTTGCCGTGCGTGTCACGCGTGACCTCGACCGCCTTGGCATGATTGGCCACCGCCGCGCCGTGAAAGGCGGCGGTGCGCGCCACCGTCAGCGTCAGGCGCGCATCGTCAACGCGGGCGTCGTAATACAGGAAACCACCCAGCAGGCCGTCTTCCTTGAACGTGGGGCAATGCGACAGCACTTCGGCCGCCGTCAGCTTCTGGTGCAGGATGCCTTCGCGCCATCCGCCGGCCACGTCATACGTCCACAGCAGGCTTTCAAACGCCTTGGACAAGCGCTTGTCGAAAACCCCGTCGCGTTCCAGGATGGGAAAAAGAAACGGCAGCCGCTGCACCAGATGCCGCGCGTTGCGCCGCAGCCGTTGGCGTTCATGCAGGGAATGCCGCACCAAACCCAGGTTGCCCTGTTCGATATAGCGCAAGCCCCCATGCACCATCTTCGAGGATTTGGACGAGGTGCCCGAAGCAAAATCATCCTTTTCGATCAACGCCACGCGATAGCCGCGCAAGGCGGCGTCCAGCGCGGCATAGGCGCCGGTGATGCCGCCCCCCACGATCAGGATGTCGAACTGCTCGCTGCCCAAGCGATCCAGCTGTTCGTGCCGGTTCAGGCGCAGGGGTTCGGTGCTGGTCATGTCGGCCCGGTCCTTCCTGGGCTTTCTGGATAGCCACCCGATCATTTGTGCAATGCCTCCTGGTTGTCTTGCTTGAACTGTTTGACGTGGCCCAATTCCGAGCCCACTCGGGCGTGCCACAGGGCGCGGCGGCGGCGGCGTTCGTCGGCGTCAACGGCAGGCTGAAACACGGCGTCGGTCACGATGGTTTTGCACGCCTCGTGCAATGAAGGCCACAACAGGCCGGACGAGCCCGCCAGGTACGCGATGCCGCGCAGGCTGGCGCGGTCGGCCTCCTGCATGCGGCGTATGGGAATGCCGATCAAGTCCGCTTGAATCTGCAACAAGGGGTCGCTGCGCGACAGGCCACCGCCCACGACCAGTTCGGACACGCGCACGCCGGACGCCTGCTCGTCCGCTTCGATGCAGCTGGCGACGGAATGCGCAATGCCTTCCAGAATGGCGTAGGCCACTTCGGCCTGCGTCGTGGCCATCGATACGCCCGTCAACGACGCGCGGGCCGCGGCTTCCATCCGGGGCACGCGCAGCCCGGTCAAGGCCGGCACGAAGGTCACGCCGTTCGACGCGTTCACCGTTTCGGCCAACGCGCTGATCTCGTGCGCGTCCTTGAACCACTTGAGCTTTTCGCACACCCAGTTCAATGCCGATCCGGTCGTTGCCACAAAAGTCTCGACCGCGAAGTGCGACACGCCTGACTGCCGCCGGGCCGTCATCGTCAACGACCCGTCGGACATGCCGGCTTCCAAGGGAGTTTCGGTGCCGATGACCAGGTCCACGAAGCTGCCCGTGCCATGCACGCACATGGCTTGCCCCCGGTCCAGGCAACCCAGGCCGATGGCGCCCGCGTGCTGGTCGCCGGCAGACGCCAGGATCGGCACGTCGATACCCAAAAGCGCCGGGCGCGTCCGTCCGAAATCATCCGCGTCCTGACGCAGGGTCGGCAGCAGCTCGTGCGGAAAGCCAAGCTCCTGCACCCATTCCAGGTAGTAGCGATGGTCCGCAAGCACATAGGCGCCGGCGGAGGTGGCGTTCGTGGGCGTAGTCACGCATTCGCGCCGCTGTGAAAAATGCCACAGCAACCACGTGTCCACGGTGCCGAACGCCAAGCGCTTCTCTTGGCAAGCCTGGGCAACAAGCGGCGAATCGCGCAGATGGCGCGCCGCCCATAGATACAACGAGCGCACCCCCACCGGCCGACCCACGCGCTCTCGCAGCCGGGCGTCCCATTCCGGCGCCAATTGGTCCAGTTCGTCGACGAAGCGCGTGTCCTGCCAGACCATGGCCGGCACCAGCGCGCGCCCTGTCTGCGTGTCCCACAGCACCGCCGTGGCACGTTGTGTGGCCAGCGCCAGCGCAACGATCTCCTGCCCCTCGGCGATCGCTTGGGCGATGGCATCCCGGCAGACCTGGACGGTGCGGTCGAGGATATCGTTGGCGTCCTGCTCCACAACACCTGGCCGGGGCGAGTCAACATGCAGCGCCACGTATTGCAGGCAAGACACATGGCCGTCCCGTGACACCGTGGCCGCCCGCGTGCCGGACGTGCCCTCGTCTATGGCCAGAATCACTTTGTTGTTCGTCATCGCGAGGCTTTCCCAATGGCGGGGTCCAGGGCAGGCAGCACGGCGTCGTCCTTGAACTGGGGCGCGTCGGCTTCGTTGTCCGGATTGATGGTGGTGCGGGTGGGGTCCCACTTGATCACGAAGCAGATGATGCTGGCGATCAGCGGCACTATCGAGAGAATCAGGAAGGTCTTTTCAAGGCCATAGTTTTCGCGGAACAGCGGAAACACCAGCAGTCCGATCGCGGCGCCCGTGGAACCGAGCGCGCCGATGATGCCGTTGGCGCCCGCGCGCAGTTCACTACGGAACGACAGCGACGACAGGCTCTTGCCGTTGGCACCCGGTCCGCCCGAATGGAACAGGATGAACAGCGACGGCACCACGACGGCCAGCCACAGCGGCATCTTGCCGTGGAAGGTACCAAGGATCAGCAGCATCAGAAACACCGCGGCAAAGCCGAATGCCGATGCGCGGCGCAGGCCCAGCTTGCGGCCGATGTACGGCGACAGAAACCCGCCGAAAATGCCGAACACGTTGAACACCAACGCGCCGATGGTGGCGAAGACAAAGTCCTTGCCAAACAGCGCGGCGCTGATCAAGGGCAGGTACCAGCCCACGGCGAAGTACTGGATCGACTGGCCGATCTGGACCGTTGCCGCCAGGATCGTGCGCGGCAGGTAAACGCCGCGAAAGATCAACAACACGTTGGCAATGCCGCGCTTGGCCTGGTTGACCACCGGCACACGCTCGTGCATCGGCGCCGCCGCGAAGGGCTGCCCGTAGATGCGCGTCATGGCGCGCGCCGCCTGCTCGACACGCTCTTTGCGGGCCAGCCAGATCGGGCTTTCGACCATATAGCGCATTTGCAGCAGCAGGATCACGACCGCGAAGACGGCGGTGGCCGCGACCGAGTAACGCCAGATCGAATCGCCCACATCCCACGAGAAAAACAACAGGGCCAGCAGCAGGTTCGTGCACACGGCCGTGTACCACATGCCCTGCCAGGTATTGAGGCGGCTTTTGAATTTAAGCGGGGTGAATTCGGCCAGGACGGCCATCGCGATGGCGAAGTCGATCCCGTAGGCAGCACCTACGAAAAACCGGCCGACCAGAATGACTTCGAAGCTGGGCGCAAACATCACCAGCAACGCGCCGATGACAGCCAGGAATTTTGCGATGACCAAGGGCCGGATCCGGCCCCAACGATCCGCCATCCAGCCGCCGATGGGATTGAACGCAATGGCCACCCACGCGGCAAACGAGGTCATCAGGGCGACTTGACCGGCCGCAAGGCCCAGGTCGCGCGTCATGGGACCCAGGCCCGCGCTTAGCGCGGAGTTGGCAAACGCATCCAGGAACAGTCCACCCAGGGCCAGCCACCAGATCAGGCCTGCCCGCCCGGTGATACCGGGCCGTGAATCGATAAAAGCGATGACATCGTCGATGCCACGTATTTTTACGGTCGATGATTGCACAGTCGTCTCCTCTTGGAATTATTTCTGTAAGAGGTCGACGCAAACTGCGCGCAATAAAAGACCACCCTACAGATGGTCTTTTATCTAAATCTGTGCGGTGACTTTATGGGCTGGGCAAAGGGGTGTCAAGCCTTGCGGGCATCAGGATAAACCCTGTTCCGCGCGGCATATCGGCTTTGCTTGATGCAGGTGCATAGAAAGTATCCAAAGCGGCCGGAAAGTATATGGAACGCGGGGTTTTTATATCTTTTTCTTCTTATTTTTCAATGACTTGCAATAAATATATAAGCTGTCAAACTACGCCCGCTCTTTGATCTTGGCGTCACCCTGCGGGCCGAACGATTCCCGGCCGCGCTCCATTCCCGAATAACAAAAACACATCATGGCGCAACGTGGCATACACACGCGCCATGCGGGCGCACGCGTGCTCCACCACGCAGGCGCAGGTCTTTGCCCAACACCCACGTCCCTCGCAACATCGTTTCACCAAGGAGAAACCCATGCGCTTAATCACCGACCAAGAACTCAGCAATATGTCGACGGAAAACAAGCGTCGGCGCCATCAGGAACTGGACAAGAAATTGTTGGTAGCCGCCGACCGTGGCTGGGCATGCGTGCCACGCATTGAAGCCAGCCGCGCCAAAGTCCATGCCGCCATCCTGATGGACGTAGAACTGGGCCGCGATGTCGAACCCAGAACCGAAAAGCGTCGCGACCGTATCAAGGTCAAGAACTGATAGCTGATTGAACGCCGCCGTTGGTGCAGCCAGTTAGCTAACTAACCGGGGTATCAACGGCGCTGGCGCGTGGCCATGCAAAGCGTGCAAAGGATGGGGCCAAGATGGGGCTGAAAGACTGCAAATTCTAATTATTATCGGCAGTCAGCCGGCGCCTACCTTTCGCTTTCAGTTTCCTTTTCGCTTACCTTTTCGCTTTCTCTTTCTCTTTCTCTTTCCCACTAAGCCGTTGATGCAAAAGCCCTTGTGGGCCAACAACGTGGCCCTGGATGCCATCAATGTGGCCCGGGAGGCCGGCAACGGCTTTCAGTTGTATGGTGCGAAGGAGGGGACTCGAACCCCTACACCTGTTACGGCGTCAGGACCTAAACCTGGTGCGTCTACCAATTTCGCCACCTTCGCTAAAGGTCAAGCCCGCTATTGTAGCTTGCTTGTTAAAATCTTGCGTCATGAATCCGCGCCTCGATGCTTTACACCCCTACCCGTTCGAAAAACTGCGTGCGTTGCTGGCTTCCGCCGACGCGCAGCAGAACGGCCTGACGCCTATCAACTTGTCGATTGGCGAGCCCAAGCACGCCGCACCCGAGTGCGTGGCGCAGGCAATTCGCGGACAGATGGGTGGGCTTTCCGTGTACCCGTCAACCAAGGGCGATCCGGCGCTGCGCCAGGCGATTTCCGCTTGGCTGGCGCGCCGTTACAGCATTCCCGCCCCTGACGCCGACACGCAGGTCCTGCCGGCGCTGGGTTCGCGCGAAGCCCTGTTCGCTTTTACCCAGACCGTGATTGACCCGTCCGCTGCGTCGGTTGTGATCTGCCCCAACCCGTTCTATCAGATTTACGAAGGTGCGACGCTGCTGGCCGGCGCCACGCCCTACTTCGTCAACGCCGACCCGTTGCGCAATTTTTCCAGCGACTGGAACCAGGTGCCGGATGCCGTGTGGAAGAAGACCCGGCTGGTGTTCGTGTGCTCGCCGGGCAACCCGGCCGGTAACGTCATGTCGCTGGACGAATGGGAAGTCCTCTTCAAGCTGTCCGACCGTTACGGCTTTGTGATTGCATCGGATGAATGCTATTCCGAGATTTATCTGGACGAAGGTGATGCGCCCCTGGGCAGCCTGCAGGCGGCGCGCCGCCTGGGCCGGGACGACTACCGCAATCTGGTGGCGTTTTCCAGCTTGTCCAAGCGGTCCAACGTGCCGGGTTTGCGGTCGGGTTTTGTGGCGGGCGACGCCGCGCTGATCGGCCGCTTCCTGTTGTATCGCACGTATCATGGCAGTGCCATGAGCCCCCTGGTGTCGGCGGCCAGCATCGCGGCCTGGGCCGACGAGGCGCACGTGAAAGACAACCGCCGCCTGTATCGCGAAAAATTCGACGCGGTCGTCCCCATACTCGAAAACGTGCTGGATGTGTCACGCCCGAAAGCCTCTTTCTACCTATGGGCGGCCACGCCGGGCTCGGATACGGCGTTTGTGCGCGACCTTTATGGCCGTACCGGTGTTACCGTTCTGCCGGGCAGTTTCCTGGCGCGGGAAGCGCATGGCGTGAATCCCGGCCACGGCCGCATCCGTATTGCGTTGGTGGCGCCTTTGGCTGATTGCGTGCAAGCAGCCGAACGCATCGCCCATTTTGTACATACTTCTGTTTGATCAACCTTTAAAAGCTGAGCCGCTATGACTCTCGACCTGCAGACCACCATCGAAAAAGCCTGGGACGACCGGACCAACCTGACTCCCTCCGACGCCAGCGCCGAAGTGCGCGAAGCGGTGGAACACACCATCGACGGGCTGGATCTGGGCCGCCTGCGCGTGGCTGAGAAAATCAACGACGACTGGGTCGTGCACCAGTGGATCAAAAAGGCCGTGCTGCTGTCGTTCCGCCTGAACGAAAACGCCATCATGGGCCAGGCACCGCTGCAGTTCTACGACAAGGTGCCGCTCAAGTTTTCGGAATACGGCGACAACGCCTTCAAGCAAGGCGGCTACCGCGTGGTGCCGCCCGCCGTTGCCCGCCGTGGCGCGTTCATTGGCCGCAACGTCGTGCTGATGCCCTCCTACGTGAACATTGGTGCCTACGTTGACGAAGGCACCATGGTTGACACCTGGGCCACCGTCGGCTCGTGCGCGCAGATCGGCAAGAACGTGCACCTGTCGGGTGGCGTGGGCATCGGCGGCGTGCTGGAACCCCTGCAAGCCAACCCCACCATCATCGAAGACAACTGCTTCATCGGCGCCCGTTCGGAAGTCGTCGAAGGCGTGATCGTCGAAGAAAACTCGGTTTTGGCCATGGGCGTGTTCCTGTCGCAAAGCACCAAGATTTTTGATCGCGCTACGGGCAAGATCACCTACGGCCGCGTGCCGTCCGGTTCCGTCGTGGTGCCGGGCTCGCTGCCGTCGGCGGACGGCTCGCACAGCCTGGCTTGCGCCGTCATCGTCAAGCGTGTCGACGCGCAAACGCGCGCCAAGACCAGCATCAATGATCTGCTGAGGGCGTAATGAGCACGTCAGCCGTACTGGATCTGGTCAAGGACCTGATCGCCCGCCCGTCGGTCACGCCGGCGGATGAAGACTGCCAGGCGGCGTTGGCCGCCCGGCTCGAGCGCATCGGCTTCACGTGCGAAACCATCGCACAGGGCGGCGTCACCAATCTGTGGGCCCGTCGCGGCAGCGCCGCGCCGTTGACCGTGTTCGCCGGTCACACCGATGTGGTGCCTCCGGGTCCGCGCGAAAAGTGGGATAGCGACCCTTTCGTGCCCACTGAACGCGACGGCTGGCTGTACGGCCGTGGGGCGGCCGACATGAAAAGCTCGATTGCTGCCTTTGTGGTGGCGGCCGAGGAATTCGTGGCGGCCCACCCGCAGCATGACGGTTCGATCGCGCTGCTGATCACGTCCGACGAAGAAGGCCCGTCCATCGACGGCACCGCCATCGTCTGCGACGCATTGAAGGCGCGCGGCGAAAAGCTGGATTACTGCATCGTCGGCGAACCAACCTCGGGCGACGTACTGGGCGACACTTGCAAGAATGGTCGCCGCGGCTCGCTGTCGGGCAAGTTGACGGTCAAGGGCATCCAGGGCCACGTCGCCTACCCGCATCTGGCGCGCAACCCCGTGCACCAGTTGTCGCCCGCGTTGGCCGAAATCGTCTCGATTGAATGGGACCAGGGCAACGAGTATTTTCCGCCCACGACGTTCCAGGTGTCGAATCTGAACTCGGGCACCGGCGCCACCAACGTAGTCCCCGGCGAAGCGGTTGCGCTGTTCAACTTCCGTTTCTCCACGGCCAGCACGCCCGAAAGCCTGAAGACGCGCGTGCACGCCGTGCTGGACAGGCACGGTCTGGAATACGAGCTGGACTGGGACTTGGGCGGCGAGCCCTTCCTGACCCCGCGCGGCTCGTTGACCGACGCGCTGGTGCAGGCAATTCTCAGCGAAACCGGCGTGACCGCCGAGCTGTCCACCACGGGTGGCACATCGGACGGTCGCTTCATCGCCAAGATCTGCCCGCAGGTGATCGAGTTCGGTCCTGGCAACGCCACGATCCACAAAGTGAATGAGCGCGTCGAAGTGGCTTCGCTGGAGCCGCTGAAGAATATCTATCGGCGGACGCTGGAAAATCTTCTGCTGAAATAAAAAGTCCCCGCGCTGCGCTCGCCGCGCAAGCGCTCTGCCCCCTTCCCAGGGGGCGCGTTTTTCCCGGTTCGGCATGCTGGACGGGGGATATAAGGCCTGTTATGTATCAATCCGCCCGCCAAGAATTGCTGACGCTGCGCGACCTTATCCGCTATGGCGTGTCGCGCCTGAATAGCGCCCAGGTGGCGCTGGGACACGGCAGCGATAACGCTTGGGACGAAGCCGTCTATCTGACGCTGCACGCCCTGCACCTGCCGCTGGACACGCTTGAACCGTTCCTGGACGCGCGCGTGGTCCGTGAAGAACGCGACCGCGTGCTGGACCTGCTGGAACGCCGCGTGACCGAGCGCGTGCCGGCGGCCTACCTGACCAACGAAGCCTGGCTACGCGGCCACCGCTTCTACGTGGACCAGCGCGTCATCGTGCCGCGTTCGCCCATTGCCGAACTGCTGGACGCGGGGCTGTCGCCGTGGGTCCAGGACCCTTACGCCGTGGAAAATGTGCTGGACATGTGCACCGGGTCGGGTTGCCTGGCCATCCTGTCGGCCATGGCCTTCCCCAACGCCCACATTGACGCGGTGGACGTGTCGGCCGATGCGTTGGAAGTTGCCCGGCGCAACGTCGACGACTACGGCTTGGCCGACCGTCTGGACCTGCATGCCAGCAACCTCTTCGACAATCTGCCGGCTTGCCAGTACGACGTCATCATCTGCAATCCGCCTTATGTGAACAGCGGTTCGATGGACGTGCTGCCGCAGGAATACCGTCATGAGCCGCAGCTGGCCTTGGCTGGTGGCGACGACGGCATGGACCTGGTGCGGCGCATCCTGGCGTCGGCGCCACAGTACCTGGCACCTGAAGGCGTGATCGTGCTTGAGATCGGTCACGAGCGCGACTTCTTCGAAGCCGCCTTCCCGCAGCTGTCGCCCGTCTGGCTGGACACGGAAGAAGCGTCGGACCAGATCCTGCTGCTTACCCGAGAGCAACTCAGCCTGTGATACGCGCCACTGGATTAACCCTGCGCCGCGGCACGAAAGTGCTGTTGGACGGCGCTGAATTCGTCGTACACCCCGGCGAGCGCGTCGGCATCGTGGGCAAGAACGGCGCGGGCAAGTCCTCGCTGTTCGCGCTGCTGACCGGCGCGCTGGACCTGGACGCCGGCACCGTGAACCTGCCGGCGGGCTGGCGCATTGCCAGCGTCAAGCAAGAGTTGGACGCCGACGACCGCCCTGCCCGCGAATTTGTCATCGACGGCGACACGCATCTGCGCGAATTGCAGGCGCGCCGCGCCGAACTGACGGACGACCAAGGCACGCAAATCGCCGAAGTGGAAGCGGCGCTGATCGAAGCCGGCGCCTGGAGCGCCGCCTCGCGCGCCGAGCAGTTGCTGGCCGGCCTGGGCTTCAAGCCCAACGAATGGATGCTGCCGGTCGAAAGCTTCTCGGGCGGCTGGCGCATGCGCCTGGCACTGGCCAGCGCGCTGATGGCCCCTTCCGAATTGCTGCTGCTGGACGAACCCACCAACCACCTGGATTTGGACGCCATGCTGTGGCTGGAGAAATGGCTGGGGGCCTATCCGGGCACCGTCATGCTGATTTCCCACGACACGGAATTCCTGGACGCGGTGGCCAAGTCCATCCTGCATTTCGACCACGCCAAACTGGTGCGGTATCGCGGTGGCTACGGTGATTTCCTGACGCAACGCGCCGAGCGCCTGCGCCAGACAAACATCGCCTACGAACGCCAGACGCGCGAGACGGCCCGCCTGCAAGGCTTTATCGACCGCTTCAAGGCCAAGGCCTCCAAGGCCAAGCAGGCGCAAAGCCGCGTCAAGGCGCTGGCCCGCATGCAGGTGCTGGCGCCGCTGCATGCCGAAGCCGGCATCGACATCCGCATCCCCTCGCCCGATCAGGTGCCGGACCCGCTGTTGACGCTGGAACACCTGTCGGCCGGGTATACGGACGCGGCAGGCAACGCCATTCCGATTCTGCGCGATGTGACCTTGATGGTGCGCGCGGGCAGCCGTGTCGGCGTGCTAGGCGCCAACGGCGCCGGCAAAAGTACCCTGATCAAGACGCTGGCTGAAGAGATCCCCGTGCAAGCCGGCGAACGGCGCGCGTCCCGTGGCTTGGCGATTGGCTACTTTCATCAGCACCAGCTGGATATGCTGGACGTGGACAGCACCCCCATCGCCCATCTGGCGCGGCTGGCGCCGGAAACGCGCGAACAAGAGCTACGCAATTACCTGGGCGGCTTCGGTTTTTCCGGCGACACCGTCACCAGCAAAGTCGGCCCGATGTCAGGCGGGGAAAAGGCGCGCCTGGCGCTGTCCTTGATCGTCTGGCAAAAGCCCAATCTGCTGCTGCTTGACGAACCCAGCAACCACTTGGATGTCGAAACGCGCGAAGCCCTTGCGGCCGCACTTGCCGACTTCGGCGGCAGCATGCTGCTGGTGTCGCACGACCGGCATCTGCTGCGCACCACCGTGGACAGCTTCTGGATCGTCGCGGACGGCGCCGTACGTGAATTTGATGGCGACCTGGAGGACTACCGCGACTGGCTGGCTGCCCGCAACGCCGGCGAACGCGCCGAAGCCGCGCGCGAAAATGCCGAGGGCGGCGAACCCGTCGTGGACCGCAAGGCGCAACGCCGCGCTGAAGCCGAACAACGCCAACGCCTATCCGCGCTGCGCAAACCGCTGGAGTCAAAGTTGGCCAAGGTCGAGGCCGAGATGGAAAAGCTGCGCGTCAAATTGCACGCGCTGGACGCCGTCATTGCCGACGCAGATTTGTATTCGGACGCCCGCCGCGCCGAACGCCAGAAGGTCATGGCCGAGCACGGCGAACACGGCAAGCGCATGGACGAACTGGAAGAACAATGGCTGGAAATCCAGGGGTCCCTGGAAGAGATCGATCAAAGCGAGGCATGACCGCAGGGCTGAAACGGCTGCAAAGCCCGCGACAGCGGCACAGTCCAAACTGCCCAAACCGCTGAGATCAAGGATGGAAAACGGGGGCCGACTGGCCCCCGTTTTATCACTACGAGTACGGACGTTCGCGCAAGCGGGTGTGGTGATCGATCACGGTGTCGATTACCTCGCGCAGGATGGACTCGGCCAACGCGGGCGGCACGCCGGCCTCTTCCGCCAGGCGACGAATGCGTTCGACTTGTTGGCTTTCCCGTTGCGGGTCCACCAGGTCCATTCCGTGATTGGTTTTCAATTCACCAATCATGTCCGTGCAGCGAAACCGCACGCCCAACAGCAGCATGATCTGCTGGTCGATTTCATCGACCTCGGCGCGCAGGGACGCCAGCTCGGCTTTCGGAGACTCGTTGTTGGCCATGTTTAACCCTGAACAATATCAAGCTTCGCGATACCCAGCGCCAAGGTCTTGGCGCCCACGTCGCGAAACTGGATTTCTGCCTGGGCGTCCTGTCCAGCGCCGCTCAAGCCAATAATCGTGCCATCGCCAAACCGCGCGTGATGCACGCCCTGACCCACACGATACTGCTTGTCGCCCACCGTGACACCGCTTGCGATGCCCCGAGGTTGACGCGGCGCAATGGTATTGGTGGCTTTGCGGCCGAAGGCATCGCCCCGATTGCCGCCGCCCCAGCCGGCGCCCGTGCTGCTGACCGGCGCCAAGCCGGCCTTGGGTGACAACCACTTCAGATGCTCTTCGGGAATCTCGTCCAGAAAGCGTGAACGCATCGCGTAGCGCGTCTGGCCATGCAGCATCCGGCTTTGCGCCAGGCTGATGTACAAACGCTGCCGTGCACGCGTGATCGCCACGTACATCAGGCGCCGCTCTTCTTCCAGCCCGGATTGCTCAAGAATGCTGTTCTCGTGCGGGAACAGGCCTTCTTCAAGGCCGGTGATGAAGACGGCGTCAAACTCCAGTCCTTTGGCGGCGTGCACCGTCATGAGCTGGACGGCGTCCTGGCCTTGTTGGGCCTGGTTATCGCCGGCCTCAAGCGCAGCATGCGACAGGAACGCCGCCAACGGCGTCAGGCCGTCAGAGGCCACGATGGGCGCATCGACCACGCCGGGCATCAGCGTGGACGACGTGGCCTGATCGGGCACCACGCCGGCAGGCATGCCGTCGTAATTTTCTTCTGACGCGAACACGGCTGCCGCCGTGATCAATTCGTTCAAGTTTTCAAGCCGCTCGGCGCCTTCGCGCTCTGCCTTGTAGTGGGCGTTCAGACCACTGGTTTCGAGCATGTGCTCGACCATTTCGGGCAGCGGCAGATCGCGCGTTTCTTCGATCAGGCGATGGATCAGCTGGGCGAACTGCGCGAGGTTGGAACCGCCCTTGCCGGCGACCAGGGCCACCGCGCCGTACAGGCTGGTGTCGTGCGCGCGGGCCGCATCGGCCAGTTGCTCGAGCGTGCGCGCGCCGATGCCGCGCGTCGGGAAATTGACGACCCGCATCCACGACGTGTCGTCATGCGGATTGGCCATCAGGCGCAAGTACGCCAGCGCGTGCTTGATTTCCTGGCGTTCAAAGAAGCGCAGGCCGCCGTAGACCTTGTACGGAATACCGGCCGAGAAGATGGCGTGCTCGATCACGCGCGACTGGGCGTTGCTGCGATACAGCACGGCGATCTCGCGGCGCAGGCTGCCGTCGTGGATCAGCGAACGGATTTCGTCCACGATCCATTGGGCTTCCATGCCGTCGGACGGCTGTTCGATGACGCGCACCGGTTCACCTTCGCCCTGATCCGTCCAAAGATTCTTGCCCAGGCGGCCGCTGTTGTGACCGATGAGCGCATTGGCGGAATCCAGGATATGCCCGAACGAGCGGTAATTCTGCTCAAGGCGTATGACGGTGCCGTGCGCGTAGTCGCGCTCGAAGTCGGACATATTGCCGACGTTCGCGCCCCGGAACGCATAGATGGATTGGTCGTCGTCGCCCACGGCAAAAATGGCCGCGCCACCGCCGGCCAGCAGGCGCAGCCACTTGTATTGCAGCGTGTTGGTGTCTTGGAACTCGTCGACCAAAATATGGCGGAAGCGGCGCTGGTAGTGCTCGCGTACCGGGGCATTGCGCGACAGCAGTTCGTAGGCGCGCAGCAGCAGCTCAGCGAAATCGACCACGCCTTCGCGTTGGCACTGGGCTTCGTACAGCTGATAGATTTCGATCAGGCGGCGGCGATGGGCGTCATAGGCCTCGACGTCTTGCGGACGAAGGCCTTCTTCCTTGGCGCCGTTGATAAAGCGCTGCACATCCCGGGGCGGGTACTTTTCGTCGTCGACGCCATTGGCCTTCATCAGGCGCTTGATGGCGGCAAGCTGATCCGTCACATCCAGAATCTGGAAGCTTTGCGGCAAGCCGGCGTCGCGGTGGTGCGCACGCAGCATGCGGTTGCAAAGGCCGTGAAAGGTGCCGATCCACAAGCCGCGCGTATCGATCGGCAAGATTGCCGACATACGCGCCAGCATTTCGCGCGCGGCCTTATTGGTGAACGTGACCGCCAGAAGCCCAAAAGGCGAAGCCTGGCCGGTTTGAATCAGCCAGGCCATGCGGGTAGTCAGTACCCGGGTCTTGCCGCTGCCCGCCCCGGCCAAGACCAGGGCGTGCTGCGGTTCTAACGTTACTGCGGCGCGTTGTTCAGGGTTGAGCTTCTCTAGCATCATGCCGCGTAGCGGCGCAGATGTTGAGCGAATTGCTCGAGCCCGGCGATGCCGCTTTGCTGGGCGCGCTGGCACCAGGCCTGCAGGTCATGAAGAAGCTGTTCGCTGCTGGCGCTGGAGCTTTCCCAGATGCGGCCGAGTTCACGACGCATCTGCACCAGAGTCGACAACGACTTGTTTTTGGCAATGGCGTTATCCACGGCGGCAAGCTGTTCAGGCTGGAGGATTTCCTCGTTGCGGTGGATGGCACGACGCACCTGACGCAACTTGGTGTAGTCGCAATCTGCGTTGCCTTCCTGGCGCGAGGCCTTCAGCTTGTTCATCTCTTCGCGAGCGGCGCTCTTGATCACGTCCGCGTAGCGGGCCATGACTTCGTAGCGGTGGGTGATCACGCCTTGCAACGTGCGCAGGTCGATGCCGGTACGGCTGTCATCCAGCTTGAGCTTGGGTGCAACCTTCTTGATCTTGGCCAGGCCGAAGAACTTCAGGATGTTGATGTAGCACCAGCCGATGTCGAATTCGTACCACTTGGCCGAGAACTTGGCCGACGTGCCGTGAGCGTGGTGGTTGTTGTGCAGCTCTTCGCCGCCAATCACGATGCCCCACGGGAACACGTTGGTGCTGGTGTCCGGGCTGTTGTAGTTGCGGTAGCCCCAATAGTGGCCGATACCGTTGACGACGCCGGCTGCCCAGAAGGGAATCCAGGCCATCTGAACCGCCCACACCGTCACGCCGACCGCGCCGAACAGGGCGACGTCGATGGCGAGCATGGACAACACGCCCCACAAGCTGTGCTTGCTGTAGACGTTGCGTTCGAGCCAGTCGTCAGGCGTACCGTGACCGAATTTGGCCATGGTTTCCTTGTTGTTCGATTCTTCGCGATACAGCTCCGCGCCGCGGAACAGCACCTTCCAGATGCCGAACAGCATGGGCGAGTGAGGATCGCCTTCCTTTTCGCACTTGGCGTGGTGCTTGCGGTGAATGGCAACCCATTCCTTGGTGACCATACCGGTCGTCATCCAGAGCCAGAAGCGGAAGAAATGCATGACGGCAGGATGGAGATCCAGACCGCGGTGCGCTTGGCTGCGATGGAGAAAGACGGTGACCGCAACAATCGTGATGTGCGTCACGACCAAGGTGAATACGACGATCTGCCACCAAGAGGCTTGGGTCAGACCACCGGCAATGAAGGAGAGGATGTAATCCATAAAGCTGTTATGAGCCTCGCTTGTTAAGTGCCTGAAGTTTAGCTTACCTTTGCCGACTTATGACAAGGTAGTTTCAAAATAGTTTTTGAGCGAAATCAAGGACTAAGCCCCGATTTCTGCGCACAAAAAACCTCACTCGCGACCGCTTCAGGCAGATCGCGAGGCCAGTCCAGCGCGTAGACGGCGCTTTGGGCCGGCTACCCCTTCTATGTGGGGGGTATTCGCCAAGACACCAGGTTTTGGCTACATTCCGGTACTAAAGTTCCTGTCAGCAAACGGCGTGCCCCCCGACGAGGCGCCATGCAAGCCCCCGTCTGTTGCGCTTGATGGGATTCAAAACTGTCTCTTTTGCCCCACTCATGCTGTCCAGAAAAACCTGTCCCTTATTGTTTTCGACCCTGGCGGTGACGGTGCTGGCCGTCCACGCACCCGCGCTGGCGCAGAACTTGAAGTCCGGCGATGTGACCGTGCTGGCGTCGTATTACGAGATACGGGGATCCGACTGCCTGGCGCTGCGGGCGCCCCGAGTGGTGATTACGCAAAACCCGACGCTGGGCAAGGCCAGCATCGTGCAGACGCGGGGCCAGTCCAGTGACAGCGGCCGGTGCGCTTACAAGGCCGTGCCGGTGTCGCAGGTGGTGTACGCCGCGGATCAGCCGGGTGCCGACACACTGGCCTGGGAAGTGAAATACCAGAACAAGACGCTGGGCACGCGGCGCTATAGCGCCACCGTGGGCGTCGCCCCCGCCCGGTAAGCTGGGCTCGGTAAGCTGGGCCCGGCAAGCTGGGCCCGGCAAGCGGGAAGCGATCCGAAGATCGCAAGACCCGCCTACCAACCGGTGTAGCCGATTGACCAAAGCGTCAGGCGGGTTTGTCCTGCTTACCCGTGTCAGTGACCGGCTCGGATACCGCCTCAGATGCTGCCGGCTCAGGAATCAACTCGGCATCGTCCCCAACCTCTGAATCATCGGCTGCCGTCGCGATCGCCGTTTCAGGTACCCGATCCGATTTCTCATCAAGGGTGCCGTCTTCCAGCAGATCGGCGTCGACGGCTTCGGCAGCCACATCCGCCCCCGCAATCGCCTCCGCATCCGCCACCGTATCGGTCGCCGCGCCCTTCTTTTTGCGCTCGAACACCGCCGCGAAGAAGCCGTCCGTGCCGTGCACGTCAGGACGCAGTTGCAGATACGGGCCTTCAAGCTTCAGGCTTTCGCATCGCGAAGCCAGAATCTCGGCCGCGTCCACGCGTTCAAAGTCGGGATGGCTGGCCAGGAAGCGCTCGGCCTGCACTTCGTTTTCCTCTGCCAGCAGGCTGCACGTGGCGTAGACCAGACGTCCGCCCGGCGCCACGCATCGCGCAGCGCTGTTCAGGATGCGTTCCTGCAGCTGGCCCAGTTCGGCCAGCGCCTGCGGGTGCTGGCGCCACTTCAGGTCGGGATTGCGGCGCAAGGTGCCAATACCGCTGCACGGTGCGTCCACCAGCACGCGCTGCGCCTTGCCGGCCAGGCGCTTCACGCGGGCGTCGTTCTCGCTGTCGATCACAACAGGCACCACGTTCGACAGACCGCTGCGCGCAAAGCGCGGCTTGGCACGGGCCAGGCGCGCGGCCGACACGTCAAACGCGTAGAGGCGGCCGGTAGAGCGCATCAGCGCGCCCAGCAGCAGCGTCTTGCCGCCGGCGCCGGCGCAAAAATCGATGATCATTTCGCCACGGCGCGGCGCGACCAACAGGGCAAGCAGCTGGCTGCCTTCGTCCTGGACTTCGATGCTGCCGTTTTCAAATTGCGGCCAGCGATTGATCGCCGGACGCCCTTCCATGCGGATGCCCCACGGCGAAAACGGCATGGCGACGGGCTCGTAGCGGCCTGCACTTTGTTGCAGCTCCGCCAGCATGGCATCGCGTTCGACCTTAAGGGGGTTGACGCGCAGATCCAGGCTGGCCTGGCGGTTCAGCGCTTCGACCAGCGTGTCCGGGCTGTCCATCAGCGCCAAGCGCTCGTCGAGCCAATCAGGGATGCTTCCCCGCACGGCGCGCGGCAAGGTGGACAAATCGATCTGCGACACACGCTTGAGCCATTCGGCTTCGGCGGCGTCCAGGCCCTCTTCCAGCGCTTCGGCGCCCAGGGTGGCGTTCAGGCCAAGAATGGCCAGGCGACGCGACGCGGGGCCCACGCCGCTTTCGCCGAATTGGCGGTAGCGGCGCAGGTGTCGCAGCACGTCGTAGACGGCTTCGGCGACCTCGGACCGATCGCGCGCGCCCAGGTTCGGGTGGTGGCGCAGCCAGTGCGACAGCGCGGCGTCGGCCGGATAGGTCCATTGCAGGATTTCGCCCAGCACGCGCTGGACCTGGTCGATGCGGATGGCCGCGTACGATTGGCGCGGACGGTTGAACTGCGGCTTTTGCGACGTCTGGTCGCGATTGCCCTGCCCGGCTTCACCACCGCGCGACCCGGCATACTGGCCGCGTTCGCCCCGTTCGCCGCGTTCGCCGCGTTCGCCGCGTTCGCCGCGTTCGCCGCGATCATCGCCACGGGGGCCGTCGTACGACGAGCGCGGCTGACCTTCGTGGCGCTCGGCGCCATACGAACCACGCTCGCCGCCACGGTGCTCACCACGGCTTTCTCCGCGCGGGCCGTTGCCGTAGGACGGGCGGGAATCCGGGCGGCCCTGGCCTTGCCCATGTTCACCACGACGGTCCGAACCATAGGAAGCACGTTCGCCGCCACGATTCTCGCCACGCGGGCCGTTGCCGTAGGACGGACGGGAATCCGGGCGGCCCTGGCCTTGCCCGTGTTCACCACGACGTTCCGAACCATAGGAAGCACGTTCGCCGCCACGATTCTCGCCACGCGGGCCGTTGCCGTAGGACGGACGCGAATCCGCGCGGCCCTGGCCTTGCCCGTGTTCACCACGACGGTCCGAACCATAGGAAGCACGCTCGCCGCCACGATTCTCGCCACGCGGGCCGTTGCCGTAGGACGGACGCGAATCCTGGCGGCCTTGGCCTTGACCCTGTTCACCACGACGTTCCGAACCATAGGAGGCACGTTCGCCGCCACGATTCTCGCCGCGCGGGCCGTTGCCATAGGACGGACGCGAATCCGCGCGGCCTTGGCCTTGCCCGTGTTCACCACGACGTTCCGAACCATAGGAAGCACGTTCGCCGCCACGATTCTCGCCGCGCGGGCCGTTGCCATAGGACGGACGCGAATCCGCGCGGCCTTGGCCTTGTCCCTGGCCGCCACGGCGCTCCGCGCCATAGGAACCGCGCTCACCGCCCCGGTTTTCGCCGCGCGGAGCGTCGTAAGACGGGCGGGGGGCCGGGCGACCCTGGCCCTGCCCTTCCCGGCGGTCGCCCCCGAACGAGCCGCGATCGCCACGCTCGCCGCGCGCCCCCGCGCGGCCTTCGCCACGCTGGGCCTCAAACGACGGGCGCGGCGCCGGGCGTCCCGCGTCGCGGGCAGGACGCTCATCGCGCCCACGCTCGGTACGCTGCTCGCGGGCCGGCGCCTCGCGGGCTTCGCCCTTGGGACGCGAGAAAAAGGACCGACCGTCGCGCCCTTCGGAAGCGGCCCTCGGGGAGCCTGCCGGACGAGAACGCGGAGATTGGGGTTTAGTCATGGTGTGTTCCAGTGGGGCGAAGGAGTTCCGCCCGGTAAATGCGATTCGGGGCCGCTCAGGCGGCCGGCGACCAGGTGAAAAGGCGTGCGGGGTCCCCCTGCACGTCCACTCGATGGTCGGTTGTCAGGGTAACCCGGCCTTCCGCCAACCAACGCACGGCAGCCGGAAAAGCCTGATGTTCCACTGCCAGTACGCGGTTGGCCAGCAGGTCGGGCGTATCACCGGCCAGAACCGGCACACAGCCCTGCGCAATGATCGGGCCGTGGTCCAGGACCGGAGTCACGAAATGCACGGTGCAGCCGTGCACGCGCACGCCCGTCGCCAGCGCTTGGGCGTGAGTATGCAGGCCGGGAAACGCCGGAAGCAACGACGGGTGAATATTGACCAGCCGCCCGGCGTAATGGTTGACGAAACCCGGCGTCAGCACGCGCATGAAGCCGGCCAGGATGACGTAATCGGGCGCATAGCGGTCGATTTCCGCGGCCAGCGCGGCATCGAAAGCATCCCGGCTGGCGTAGTCCTTGTGATACAGGGCCGCGGTGGGAATGCCCTGGGCAGCCGCCCACTCCAGGCCGCCCGCGTCAGGACGGCTGGCGATGACGGCGGCGATGTCAGCTGGCCAGCCCTCATTTCGGCAGGCCTCGGCCAGCGCCTGCATGTTGCTGCCCCGCCCTGAAATCAGGATGACAAGGCGGCGCTTAGAAAGTTGTGTTTCCGGCAAGATAAAGAATCCAATGATGACCCCCAACGCGCCCGGCTGGGACGCGGTTCGCTTGGCGCAACGGGCTTGTCCGCCCTCTTCCCGCGCCATGAAAACCGGTCGGCGCGTGAACGATTGGGGGGATTGGAACAAACCCGGAATCCAAAATTGTAAACTCTCGCTCGTGAAACCATCGCTGCGTATCTACCGATCCCTGCCTCCGCCCGACCGGCGCGCTCCTTGCGCGCTGACGATCGGCAATTTCGACGGCGTCCATCGCGGGCATCAAGCCATGCTGGCGCGCGTCTGCGAAGCCGCCCGCGAGCGCGGGCTTACCCCTTCCGTGATGACGTTCGAACCGCATCCTCGGGAGTACTTCGCCACCCTGAACCAACGCCCCGAACTGGCGCCGACCCGGGTGTCCGGGTTGCGCGACAAGCTGTCGGCGCTGGCGCGTTACGGCGTTTCCCAAGTTGTGGTGCAGCGCTTCAACGCCAGACTGGCCGAGATGTCGGCCAACGCCTTCATTGAAAACCTGCTGGTGCAGGGCCTGCAAACCAAGTGGCTGCTGGTGGGCGAAGACTTCCGCTTTGGCCATAAACGCAGCGGCGACATCGACCTGCTGCGTGAAGCCGGCATGCACCACGGGTTCGAGGTGCAGACGCTGGCCGACGTAACCGACCAGCAAGGCCATCGCATTTCCAGTTCCGAAGTCCGCACGGCCTTGGCCGTGGGCGATCTGGACCGCGCCCGCCATCTGCTGGGGCATCCGTACCATATCAGCGGCCATGTCATCCACGGCCAGAAATTGGGCCGCACGCTGGGCTACCCCACGATGAACCTGCGCGTGGCGGAACGCTGCGCCGCGCGCTCGGGCATCTATGTAGTGCAGGTTTATGGCCTGGCCGACCGGCCCTTGCCCGCCGTGGCCAGCCTGGGCGTGCGCCCAACTGTTGAAGATCGTGGCCGGGTGCTACTTGAGTCACACCTGCTCGACGACACCATCAATGCTTACGGTAAACTCGTACGCGTCGAATTCCTGCACAAGCTGCGGGACGAAGAAAAATTTCCTGACCTCCCTTCCCTGACTGCCGCCATCGCCGAAGACGCGCGAAACGCGCGCGCCTATTTTGCCGTTCATGGACTATAAAAAGACCCTCAACCTGCCCGATACCCCCTTCCCCATGCGGGGCGACCTTGCCAAGCGCGAGCCCGCCTGGATTTCGCAGTGGGAGGAAAACCACGTCTACCAGGCGATCCGTGCGGCCAGCCGCGGCCGGCCGCGCTTCGTGCTGCACGACGGCCCGCCCTATGCGAACGGCGACATTCACATCGGCCACGCGGTCAACAAGATCCTGAAGGACATCATTGTCAAGAGCCGCAACATGGCCGGCTACGACGCGCACTATGTGCCTGGCTGGGATTGCCACGGCATGCCGATCGAAATCCAGATCGAAAAGAAATACGGCAAGCACCTGCCCGTGGCCGAAGTGCAGTCGAAGGCTCGCGCCTACGCGCTTGAGCAGATCGACCGCCAGCGCAAGGATTTCAAGCGTCTGGGCGTGCTGGGCGAATGGGATCGCCCGTACATGACGATGAACTTCAGCAATGAAGCCGACGAAATCCGTGCGTTGGGCCGCATCCTGGACAAGGGCTATGTGTTCCGTGGCCTGAAGCCCGTGAACTGGTGTTTTGACTGCGGTTCGGCACTGGCCGAAGCCGAAGTCGAATACGCCGACCGCGTCGACCCCGCCGTTGACGTGGCCTTCCCGTTCGCTGAACCGGCCAAGCTGGCGGCGGCTTTCGGGCTGGAATCGGTGGACAACGGCGCCATCGTCATCTGGACGACCACGCCCTGGACCATCCCGTCCAACCAGGCGCTGAACGTACATCCGGAACTCGAATACGCGCTGGTGCGCGTGTCGCCCGCGCCCAAGTTCGGCCCGCTGCTGCTGGTGGCTAAAGACCGCGTTGAAGCCTGCCTGAAATCGTGGAACCTGGAAGGCGAGATCATCGCGACGGCGCCCGGCGAAGCGCTGTCCGAAATCGAATTCCGCCATCCGTTGGCGCAGTTCAACCCGGCCTACGACCGCCGCGCCCCCGTCTACCTGGGCGACTACGTCACGGCCGACTCGGGCACGGGCGTCGTGCACTCGGCCCCGGCCTACGGTATTGAGGACTTTGTGTCGTGCAAGGCGCACGGCATGAAAGACACCGACTTCATCAGCCCCGTCATGGGCGACGGCAAGTACGTGGACAGCCTGGCGCTGTTCGGCGGCTTGTCCATCTGGGACGCCAACCCCAAGATTGTCGAGGCGCTGACCGAAGCGGGCGCGCTGATGCACGTCGAAAAGCACAAGCACAGCTACATGCACTGCTGGCGCCACAAGACGCCGATCATCTACCGCGCCACCAGCCAATGGTTCGCCGGCATGGACGTGGCCCCGAAAGACGGCGGCCCGACCTTGCGCGAATCGGCGCTGGCCGGCATCGACGCCACGGCCTTCTACCCGGCCTGGGGCCGCGCCCGCCTGCACGCCATGATCGCGAACCGCCCGGACTGGACGCTGTCGCGTCAGCGCCAGTGGGGCGTGCCGATGGCGTTCTTCGTGCACAAGGAAACCGGCGAACTGCATCCGCGCACGACCGAATTGCTGGAACAGGTGGCGCAGCGCGTCGAGCAAGGCGGCATTGAAGCCTGGCAAGCGCTTGAACCGCGCGACCTGCTTGGCGACGAAGCCGACCAATACGAAAAAAACCGCGACACACTTGATGTCTGGTTCGATTCCGGCAGCACGCACGCCACGGTGCTGGGCGGCAAGGACGGCGACTTCGCCGGCTCGCACGGCGCCGAACTGGGCTGGCCGGCCGACCTGTACCTGGAAGGTTCGGACCAGCATCGCGGCTGGTTTCACTCGTCGCTGCTGACCGGTTGCATGCTGTACGGCCAACCGCCCTACAAGGCGCTGCTGACGCACGGCTTCGTCGTTGACGGCCAGGGCCGCAAGATGAGCAAGTCGGTGGGCAACGTGATCGCCCCGCAAAAGGTATCGGATTCGCTGGGCGCGGAAATCCTGCGCTTGTGGGTGGCCTCCACCGACTATTCAGGCGAACTGTCCATCTCGGACGAAATCCTGAAGCGCGTGGTCGAAGGCTACCGCCGCATCCGCAACACGCTGCGTTTCCTGCTGGCCAACGTGGCCGACTTTGACGCCGTGTCGCAAGCCGTGCCCTACGGCGACCTGTTCGAAATCGACCGCTACGCGCTGACCATGACGGCGCAGATGCAGGCCGAAGTGCAGGCCAACTATGAACGCTACGACTTCCACCCGGCGGTCTCGCGCTTGCAGACGTTCTGCTCGGAAGACCTGGGCGCGTTCTACCTGGACATCCTGAAAGACCGCCTGTACACGTCGGCACCGGGCAGCGTGGCGCGCCGCTCGGCCCAGACGGCGCTGCTGGACATCACCCAGACGCTGCTCAAGCTGATGGCCCCGGTTCTGTCCTTTACTGCCGAAGAGGCCTGGAAGGAACTGGTCGGCTCCGCCCTCAAGCATCAGGCCGACGCCGCGCGCACGACCATCTTCACCGAGGTCTACCACGCGTTGCCGCCGTTTGCCGACGCCGAAGCGCTGTCCGCCAAGTGGTCGCGCCTGCGCGCCATCCGTGCTGAAGTCCAGCGCAAGCTGGAAGAGGTGCGCACGGCGGGCGAGATCGGTTCGTCGTTGCAGGCCGAAGTGGACCTTTACGCCAACGGCGACGACCAGCAACTGCTGGCCAGCCTGGGCGACGACCTGCGCTTTGTGCTGATCGTGTCGCGCGCCACCGTGCACCCGGGCGACGGCGAAACTCGCATCGATGTCACGCCGTCGGCGCACAAGAAGTGCGAACGCTGCTGGCATTGGCGCCTGGACGTGGGCCAGGACGCGGATCATCCCGAGATCTGCGGCCGTTGCGTGTCGAACCTGTTCGGTTCGGGCGAAGCCCGCGACAAGGCATGAACATGGCCCGCCCCTCCGACACCGGAGCCTCGGGCGCCCCCGCCACGCGCGCCGCGCCCGCGCGCGTGGGGGGCTGGCTGGCGCTGGCGCTGCTGATCATCGTGCTGGACCAACTGACCAAGGTGTACTTCAACACCTCGTTCCAGTATGGCGAACGCGTCAACGTGCTGCCGGTGTTCGACTTCACGCTGATGTACAACCGCGGCGCCGCGTTCAGCTTCCTGGCGTCCGAGGAAGGCTGGCAGCGCTGGTTGTTCACCGGCCTGGGCTGCGTGGCCGCCGTGGTCATCACGATCATCTTGCGCCGCACCCATGGGCAGCCGCGCTTCAGCCTGGCGCTGACGCTGATCCTGGGCGGCGCCATCGGCAACGTCATTGACCGCGTTGCCTATGGCCACGTGGTGGACTTTCTGCTGTTCTACTGGAACGAGTCCTACTTTCCGGCCTTCAACCTGGCCGACGTGGGAATCAGCTGCGGCGCCGTGCTGCTGGTGCTGGACGAGTTGCTCCGCGCCCGTAAAAAGCCTCAGGCCTGACGCCTTCGCGCCGGGGCGTTCTGCCCCGGCCGCCCCTGCCCCACCTGGCTTTTGCCTCGCTTGATACCCCCTGAATGCATGACGAACGGCGCAATGCCGCAATGCAGAATAAAATCACCCTCCATTCCTCGATTTCACGGCGCTGAACCCGCCGCCACGCCCTCATGCTCGATCTCGCCCGCAAACGCATCGTCCTCGGTCTGACCGGGGGCATCGCCTGCTACAAAATCGCCGAGCTGGTGCGGCGCATGACCGAACAAGGCGCCACCGTCGACGTGGTAATGACCGAGGCGGCCACGCACTTCATCACGCCCGTGACGATGCAGGCCCTGTCGGGCCGCCCGGTTTTTGTGGACGCCTGGGACGCGCGCGTGCCGAACAACATGGCGCACATCGACCTGACGCGCGGCGCGGACGCCGTGCTGATCGCGCCCGCCAGCGCCGACTTCATGGCCAAGCTGGCGCACGGCATGGCCGACGACCTGCTGTCCATGCTATGCCTGGCGCGCGCCTGTCCGTTACTGGTGGCGCCCGCCATGAACCGCGAGATGTGGGCCAACCCGGCCACGCAGCGCAATGTGCAGCAACTGCGCGCGGATGGCATCAGCGTGTTGGGTCCGTCGGCCGGCGAGCAGGCTTGTGGCGAAACAGGCGACGGCCGCATGCTGGAAGCACACGAGCTTCTGACAGACCTGATCGCTTTCTTTCAGCCCAAGCTGCTGGCGGGACGCCACGTGCTGCTGACTGCCGGGCCCACGTCCGAACCCGTGGACCCGGTGCGCGTGCTTAGCAACCGTTCGTCGGGCAAGACCGGCTACGCGCTGGCCCGCGCCGCGCGTGAAGCAGGCGCGCGCGTGACCTTGATTACGGGCGCCACCTTCCTGCCCGTGCCGCGCGGCGTGACGGCGCTGTCGGTCATGACGGCGCGCCAGATGCACGACGCGGTCATGGCCAGCGCGGCGGATGCCGACATCTTCATCGCCGTGGCCGCAGTCGCCGATTGGCGCGTGAAAAACGTCAGCACGCAAAAGCTGAAAAAGACGAGCGAAGGCGGCGGCGCGCCGGTGATGGAATTTGAACCGAATCCGGACATCCTGGCCGAAGTGGCCAAGCTGGAAAACGGCCCGTGGTGCGTGGGGTTTGCGGCCGAGACCGAAAAGCTGGCCGAACACGCCGAAGCCAAGCGCCAGCGCAAGGGCATCCCGCTGCTGGTGGGCAACCTGGCGCACAAGGTCATGGACGCCGACACCACCGAACTGGTGCTGTTCGACGAGCAAGGCGCGCACCCGCTGCCGGCGGGCGACAAGCTGGAAGCGGCCCGCCGCCTGATCGCCGAAATCGCGGCGCGCGTACCGGACTAGGTTTTTTTTTCTGCCTCATTCGTTTCAGCCTGATCTTTCCGACCGGATATTCCCAGGCAAAAAAGAAGGGCCCTTGCGGGCCCTTCTGCTTTACTGCTCCAGGCTGATGTTCGCGGCCTTCACGATATCGGCCCATTGCTGCCGATCTTTTTCCAGAAACTGCGCCGTCTTCTCCGGCGTCATTTCCGTGACCGGCTCGGAACCCAGCCCTGCCATCTTTTCAACCAACGCCGGGTCTTTCAGCACGTCTTGCAGCGCGGCGTAATAGGCGGCCAGCACGTCGGCCGGCAAGCCCGCGGGCGCAAACACGCCCTGCCACGTCGGCATGTCAAAGCCCTTCAGGCCCTGCTCGTCCAGCGTCGGCACGTTGGGCAACTGCGGCGCGCGCTTGAGCGAGGCCACGGCAATCGCCTTGACCTTGCCTTGCGAGGCCAGCGGCGCGGCGGTCGAGATGTTGTCCATCGTCATGGCGATGTGCCCGCCGAGCAAGTCCGTGATGACCGGCGCCGCGCCACGATAAGCCGCGTGCGGAACCTTCACGCCCATCTTGTACAGCATGGTCTCGGCGATCAGGTGGTTGGAAATGCCCACGCCCGCCGTACCGTAGGTGGCGGCTGGCGTCTTCTGGAAATACTCTTTCAACTCCGCCAGGTTGTTGGCCGGCACGTCCTTGTTGACGATGACCACGTTGGGCTGCACGGCGGCCAGCGTGATGGGCGTGAAGTCCGACGGCTTGTAGTTGGTGCCCTTGGGATTCAAGACATGTGTGATGGCCATGGAACCGGCGGCCGCGATGCCGATGGTGTAGCCGTCGGCAGGCGATTGCGATAAGCGGTACGCCATGATGTTGCCGCCGGCGCCGGCCAGGTTTTCAACCACAACGGACTGACCCAGGCGCTTGGACAGCGGATCGGCAAGCAGGCGCGCCAAGGTGTCGGCCGAGCCGCCGGGCGCAAAACCCACCAGCAGCCGCACGGGCTTGGTGGGCTTCCACGCGTCGGCGGCGTGGGCGGGCGCCAGCAGCGCGGGCAAGACCGTCAAGGCAGTAACGGCGGACAAGGCGCCAACGGCGCGGTGCAAGGTACGGCTGAACATGAAAAAACTCCCAACAATAAATTGACGAAGACAGCTTCGTCTCCCCATGCCGCTCATCCGGCATGGCGGCGACATGAAAACGCCGGCGCCACGCCGTGCTGAAACATCGGCGGCTTTATTCCAATAATTCCGACAAGGCCTGCGCCACGATGCGGTTGGACAACAGCACCGGCCGGCCCGAGGCCTGGGCGACCGCGTCGCGCATGCGCTGCCCGTAGCCCATGCAATGCATGACGATCAGGTCGCACGATGCCAGGGCTTGCCCCGCCTGCGCGAAGTTGCGCGCGGCCAATTCCGCGTCGGCCTCGTAAGGCGACGCATGCACGATCTGCGTGCCGCAGGCCAGCGGCACCGCCAGGTGAAAGAAGTCGACCTGTTCGGCCAGGGGCACCACCAGCCCCACATTGCGGCAATGCTGCGACAGGCCCGCGACCAGATGGTCGACCACCTGCTGCGGCTCAACCACCAACGTGCGCATGGGCGCGATGGCGGTGCCTGTGCACAGCGGTACCAGCGCGTCGTAACCGGCGTCGTCCGCCTGGCGCATCACCTGGGCCAGCCGGGCTTCGGCGGCAGCGGCGTCCAGCTCGATCTGCGTGCCGTCGCGCATGCGCGTGGCAAAACGATATTCGCCGTCACGCGGCGCCATCGCGGCCAGCGCGGTCGCGTCCAAGCCGTCCAACGCCCCAAATTCATCGATGTGTACGGCGTCGCCCAGCAGGCGTGCCATCTCGGGCACGACGTCGCTGCGCGGCGATTGGCCGATGGTGAAGAACGCCACGCGGCGTGTCACGGCGGCGCTCATGCGGCACCGCCATCGTCATGCCCAACGGTTTGCAAGTGCGCCATGGACCCGTATCGCGATTGCAGCGCGCGCCATTCCGCATCATCGAAGAACGTCATCGTGCGCTGGCCATACAGCTTGGCAATTTCGATGCAGAAGCGCATCGCCACGTCGGCGTCCACCGCGTTGGTCACGCCGGTGGCGCAACCGGGCACGGTGGTTTGCGCCGTCAAGGCCACACCGACCACGGGCGCGTTGGTGACAATCGCGGGTTGCATCAGCGAGTTCACGTGCCACAGGCCGTTTTCGTAGGGCGTGATGTCTTGCGTCGTCAGGGGCAGCGTCACCGGAAGTTCTCCGCTGACCCAGCCCATCACGTCCAGCATCGTTTCGGGAATGCGCAGCAGATAGCCCTGCTTGGCCACCGGCGTCAGCGCCACGCCGCGCTTGTTCACCAGGCGGTTGCCGCGCGTGGTGTCCACCGACAGGATGGCGTCCATGCGCGGGTCCACCTCGTGCGACATCATTTCGCGCATCGGAAAAGGCGAACGCATCATCGGCACGGGATGATGCGGGCGCGTGCCGGCGCGCGGGCAGATGTGCGTGCGGATGCGCACGGTGCCCGGCATCACGTCGCCCTGGCGCGCCATGGCCATCAGCTTGAGCGCCGCGGCAATCGCCACCACCGCCCCGTCGCTATCGGACACCAGGCCCGTCACGGCGGGCCGGGCGCCGATGCCGCCCAGGCGGCCGACTATGCCCAGCTGCGGCGCGGATGCATCCAGGCCGGGAATGACGATGGACAAAAAATCGGTCGCGGCGCCGTCGCGTTCCAGGCGCGTGACTTCCACCTCGCAATCGCCCGCGTCGCGCAGCACCCGCGCCACTGCCTCGCCGGTGATGTGCGCCGAGGACAGAAGTTCGATGGTGTCTATCACCTGCTTCATGCCGCGATCTCCAGCGGGCCGGGGCGGAATACGCGCGGCTCGTTGTGACCCAGGAACAGCGGCGCATCATGCGGACCCACCAGCGCCACCTTGGCGCCGCGCACGCGCAGCCCCGCGCCTTCGGGCAGCCCCAGCACGGGCATGTCGGGATTCAGGGTGCAGAACTCGGCCAGACGCTGGGCGCGCGTTTCGCCACGGTGCCCGGGGGGATGCGCGTTGGTGTAGTGCGGGTTGATCTGGAATCTGATCAGGTTCAGGCCGTCGAAACCGCCCGGGTCGGTAATGGGCATGTCGTTGGTGGTGCAGATAGTGGGGCACGTCAGGTTCGAGCCCGCGCTCCAGCCCAGATACGCCGCGCCCTCGCGGACGCGGCGCTTGACCACGTCCAGCAGCCCTTGGCGCCGCAGTTGGCCCAGCAGATTGAAGGTGTTGCCGCCTCCCACGATGATGACGGCGGCCTTTTCCAGCGCCGCCACCGGGTCTTGTGCGCGGTGCAGGCCTTCGATGGCAAGGCCGGTGTCCGCCAGCGCGGATTGCACCAGCGCGGTGTAGTCGTCCCAATCGCGCGTGACGCCGGCGAACGGCACGAACACGGCGGGCGCGCCTTGCGGCAGGGATTCGATCAGCTCGCGGATGTCCGGCATGGCGTGCACCAGGTAGCCGGCGTCGCTGCTGGAATTGCTGAGTAGCAAAAGGTTCATGGGGAAGGTTCCATCAACTAGGCAAAGGGAAGAATTCAGGTCAGCCAGTAGGGGTCGCTCAACTTGCGCCCCAGCCCGGCCACTTGCGTCAGGACCAATTCGCGCAAGCGCGCCACACGCTCGGCGTCGGCCTGGAATGACACGAACGACAGGCACAGGCCGCGCAGTTCGCCGGTGGCCGGGTCGCGCACGGCGGCGGCCACGGCACCGATGCCGGGCATGGCCTGGTCGATGGCGACGCCGTAGTGATCGGCGCGCGTCTGCTCGACCAGCCGCGCCAGGTCGCCCACGGTGGCTGGGCAATCGCGGCCTTCCATGGGCAGCGGTTGCGCGGGGTCGGCGCCATATAGCGTCTGGAATTCGGCGTCGCTCAAGCGCGACAGCAGCGCACGGCCCATGGCGGTGCCCGACGCATTGCGGCGGGAACCGGGCGGCGATAGCACCTGCACGGGATGTGACCCGTTCAAGCGTTGCAGCACCACGGTTTCGCGCTGGTTCAAGGTGGATAGGTACGCGGTCAGCCCGCTGTCTTCGGACAGCCGTACCAGCACATCGCGGCAAGCCTCGTCCAACGGCGTGGCAGCCATGCCGGCACGGACCGCCTGCGCCAGCAAGGCGCCAGGCCGATAGCGGCGCGTGGCGGGGTCCTGGTCCAGCATGCCGTAACGCTGCATGTGGTTCAGCAGGCGCGATGCCGTGCTTTTTGGCATGGCCAGGCGCGCCGCGACATCGGTAAAGCTCAGCTCCATGGCGCCGTCCGCGTAGAGCGACAGGACGCGCTGGACTCCATCGAGAATACTCATGCTTGTTCCATAAATCGGAACCATAGTTCCTTAATAGAGAACAAGAATAATGCGACCCGGGAACGCGGTCAATACAGATCGTTGCCGCAAAAAAAATCCCCCGGGGCTCCGGGGGCTCAGGGCTGAGACACAGGGCTGAGACACAGGGCTGAGACACAGGGCTTGGGGGCACAGGGCTTGGGGGCACAGGGCCGGGACCGCCTGATTCAGCGTGGGTAATTACCGGTCGGCAAGCGTGGACCATTGCGCCAGCGGCAACGGCGGCTGCGCATGCAGGATGCGCGCCAGCACCAGCTTCAATTCCGCCCAACCGCCCCGCTCGCTGGGCCACGTGGACGGCGTCACCGGCGTCCAGCCGCCGCCGGGCGCACGCTGGGCCATCTTGAAACGGAAGGTGTAATGGCCGGCCATGCCCATGCGCAGGTCGCTGACGACCAAGGCGTCGCCGATGGCGTCATAGCGCAGCCAATCGTCGGTGAACCAGCGCAGACGTTGGTGCAACGGCACATCGTCCAGCGCCCGGGCCAGCTCCAGGTGCAGCGGTTGGCGCAGCCATTCCGGCTTGCCCCGGTCGAACAGGCTGCTGACGGCTTCGTAGTAATTGCCGTCCGCCGTCTTGGCGATGACCCGCCACACCAGGGTGGTGAACGGCATCGACACCGCCCGCAGCTCGGTCACGGCAATGCCCTCTTGCTGCATGGCATCCCGTACGCGGTCTTCCGCGACCATGCGGCTGGCCAGGCCGAAACCCAGGTAGGCCGTGCTGAAGAGCAGCGCGCCGGCCATCAGGCGCCGCGCGCGGTCCGTCATGCCGACGGCAATGGCGAAGAACACCGCCAACAGCAAGGGCACGGTATAGACCGGGTCAATAATGAAGATTGCCGACCAGCTTTCCGGAACGGGTGTCATCGGCCAGAACAATTGCGTGCCATACACGGTGAACGCGTCCAGCACCGGGTGCGTCACCAGCACCAGCCATAAAGTCAGGAACAGCCGCCTGCCGCTATACGGCGCCCGCGGCCAATATTTGCGTATCAGCCAGGCAAGCAGCAGCGCCAGCCCGGTCAGCACGAATATCGAATGGGAAAAGCCCCGGTGGTAGGTCATCAGCGAGACCGGGTCGGGATAGCGCATCAGCACGTCCAGGTCGGGCACCGTTGCCAGCGCCGCCCCGTACACCAAGGCCCGACGCCCCTGAAACCGCCCCAGCATGACGCCCTGTATGCCCGCTCCCAGCACCGCCTGTGTTACCGAATCCATAGTTTCCCAATCAACCCCGTCAGTCGCACCGCATCAATCAGACAGCCTAGATAACATTTGGCCATCCAGGTAGGCGTTAAGATACCCGATTGCTTTCAGCTAATTTTCAGACTTCGCCTTCATGGATCAATATATCGACAAAATCGGGCTGTTCATCGAGGCCAACCAGGTATGGGCCGGCCCGATCACCTTCCTGCTGACCCTGGGGGAATCGTTGGTACTGGTGGGCCTGTTCATTCCTGCCACGGCCTTGATGCTGCTGACCGGGGGCTTGATCGGCGCCGGCACGCTGGACCCCTGGGGCGTCATTGCGTGGGGCATCGCGGGCGCCATTGTGGGCGACGCGATTTCCTATTGGCTGGGCCGCTGGGCGGGGCCGGGCGTGTTGCGCCGCTGGCCGCTCAAGCAGCAGCGCACCGGCGTGGCGCGCGCGCGGTTGTTTTTTTACCGCTATGGGTTTGCCTCGGTGCTGATCGGCCGTTTTCTTGGGCCGATCCGCTCGACCATACCCACGGTCGCCGGCGTGATGGGCATGGCCCATCACCGCTTCCAATTGGCCAATGTCATGTCGGCCCTGCTGTGGATGCCGCTGATGCTGGCGCCGGGCTACATCACCGCGCGTAGCCTGGGCACGGCGGAAAACGCGCAGCAGATCGCCATGATGATCGGCGCGGGCCTCTCAGTGCTGCTAGGATGCGGGCTTCTGCTGGCCATGGTGCGCAAGCGCCGCCAGCCGGCGCGGCAACGGCGCAGCAACTGATCGGAGAATTGGCATGGCGATAGACCTTGAGCCCAAAGACGGCGATTTCGCGCGCTACATCGAAAACCTGTCGCGGGCCGGCGGGGTCACGCCAGGCAAGGTTCCCGAAAAGCGCCGCGCGTCCCATCAGGCGACAGCCACGGTAGCCGTGCCCGCGCCCGCCACGGGCGATTCTCTGTCCACCGCCCCCTGGGGCAATACCGCATCGCCGCGCTCGTCCGCCGGCGCGCCGGGCGCCACCGCCCCGTCGGACGCGGCCGATATCTCACTGGCGCGGCAAGCGCGGCAGCGCAAGGTCGGCATCATCCTGACCATTGGCGGCGTGTTGGCCGGTTGGGCGGCGGTCAACATCGCATTCCGCGCCCTGCGCTCTTCGCATTTCGAGCTTGACCAGCTGATGCCCGCCGTGTTCCTGGCGTTTTTCGCCTTCATGCTGCTCAAGGCGGCGGGCAGCGCGCGCAAGCCGCGCGGCACGTCGCTGGGCAAGCTGCCGCCCTTGAAGACGTCTTCGTATCGCAAGGACAGCTGACGCCGTCCGGGCAGCCGCGGCAATGGTGCTAACATTTCCGCCGCTGTCGCAAAGACCCTTGAAGAATTACGGAGTGAAAGTGAATAACGTTGTCGGATTGAACCAGGCCCAGGCGGCCACGATGCTGAAGTTGCAAGACCACTTGAACAGCATGATCAATCCTGACTGGGTCAACGGCGGTTCACGCTTCCTGCGCGCCGCCTTCGTCGAATCGGCCGAGGCGCTTGAGCACTACGGCTGGAAATGGTGGAAAAAGCAGACCATCGACCTGCCCCAGGTGCAAATGGAACTGGTCGACATCCTGCATTTTTATCTGTCGCACACCATCGTCCAGGCCGGCGGCCAGCCGGCCGACGCGGCGCGCGCGCTGATGTCGGATCTGGCCACGCCAGCCTCCGTGACGCTTGACGGCCGAGCCTACGCGCTGGACGCCCTGCCCGTGCCGGAACTGCTGGAGCTGCTCGGCGGCCTGGCTGTTTGCGGCCGCGCCAGCTACAAGGTGCTGGAACAGACGATGACGGCGTGCGAAATGAGCTGGAACGACGCCTACACGCAGTACGTGTCCAAGAACGTGCTGAACATCTTCCGCCAGCAACATGGCTACAAGGAAGGCACCTACATCAAGATCTGGAACGGCGAAGAAGACAACGTGGTGCTGGCGCGCCTGCTGTCGCAGCTGGACCCCACCAGCGCCGATTTCGCCGACGCGATGGCACGCGAACTGGAGCAGGCTTACGCACGCCTGAAATGATCGAACCCGAGCCATCGTCGGCCCGGTAAGGAAAAATCGCCGCGATACGCGGCGATTTTTTTGTGTCCAGGACCCCGGCGTTTCAGCGTTGCCCGAAGCGCGTTTCGCCGAACAGTTCCTTGAATTCACGCGGCTGCGAGCGCCAGTACTGATGCGGCGCCGCTACCTGGCCGCCCAGTTGCGCGGCCGCATGCCAGGGCCAACGCGGGTCGTACAGAATGCCGCGTGCCAGCGCGACCATGTCGGCCTGCTCTTGCGCCAGGATGGCTTCAGCCTGCTGCGCCTCGGTAATCAGGCCCACCGTGATCGTCGGCATGCCCACCTGGCGCTTGACCTCGGCCGCGAACGGCACCTGGTAATTCGGCGCCACCGGAATTTGCTGCCGCGACGACACGCCGCCGCTGGACACGTCGATGAATTCGCATCCCAGCGCCTTCAGCCGATGCGCGAATGCAATGGTCTGGTCCAGGTCCCAGCCGCCCTCGACCCAGTCGGTGGCCGACACGCGCACGCCCAAAGCCATCGACGCCGGCACGACTTCACGCAGCGCCTGGAAGACTTCCAGCGGAAAGCGCATGCGGTTTTCAAGCGAACCGCCATAGGCATCGTCGCGCTGGTTGGCGATCGGCGACAAAAATTGATGCAGCAGGTAGCCGTGCGCGGCATGCAGCTCGATGGCGTCAAAGCCCAGCCTGATGGCGCGCCGCGCGCTGTCCACAAAGGCGTTGCGCACGCGCGCCAGGCCGGCTTCGTCCAGCGCATGGGGCGGCGGTTCGGAATCCTTGTGCGCAATGGCCGACGGCGCCCAGCCTTGCCAGCCGCCTTCCGACGGCGGCACCAGCTGCCCGCCGTTCCAGGGCGCATCGCTGGACGCCTTGCGACCCGCGTGGCCCAGCTGGATGCCCAGCTTGATGGGCGAATAGCGCCGCACCGCCGCCACGACGCGGCCCAGTGCCACTTCGGTCTCGTCAGACCACAGGCCCAGATCCCCCGGCGAAATCCGGCCGTCGGGCTCGACGGCGGTGGCTTCCGTGAACAGCAGCGCCGCGCCGGACAGGGCCAGGTGACCCAGATGGATCATGTGCCAGTCGTTGGCACAGCCGTTTTCGGCCGAGTATTCGCACATGGGCGCGATGACGATGCGATTGGACAGCTGGACGTTGCCAACCGACGTGGGACTGAACAGGTGACTCATGTAGGCCTCCGGGCATGGGATGCGAAAGCATAGCGCCCGGCCATGACGCCGGGCGCAATCCCATCGCCCCTGTCAGGGTTAAATCCGGGGTGCTTGGCCCTATTGCCCTTCGATCACCGAATCCAGGAACTGGCGCGTGCGCGCTTCTTGCGGCTGGCTGAACAGCACGGAAGATTCGGCGTCCTCGACGATGTTGCCCTGGTCGAAGAACAGCGTGCGATCCGAGCTGCGTTCGGCGAACTTCATCTGGTGGGTCACGATGATCATCGTCATGCTGCGGCGGGCCGACAGCTTGCGCAGGATCTCCAGGATGCCGCCGACCAGCTCCGGGTCCAGCGCCGAGGTCACTTCGTCAAACAGCATGATTTCCGGGCACATTGCCAGCGCGCGGGCGATGCCCACGCGCTGCTTCTGGCCGCCTGACAACTGCGCTGGGTAAACGTCCAGCTTGTCGCCCAGCCCCACCATGTCCAGGTATTCGACCGCGCGTTCGCGGGCCTGGTCCTTCGTCATGCCCAGCACATGCACCGGCGCTTCCATCGTGTTGCCCAACGCCGTCATGTGCGGAAACAGATTGAAGTGCTGGAACACCATGCCGATCTTGCCGCGCACACGCCGCAGGTATTCGGAATTGACGCCCACCGGCCGGCCGTGTTCATCGGTCCACATCGGCTGCCCGTCGATTTCGATGTCGCCGCTGGTGGGTTGGTCCAGCGTCATCAACACACGCAGCAACGTGGATTTTCCGGAGCCCGACGGCCCGATCACGGCCACCGTCTGGCCCGCCGGAATTTCCAGGTTGATGCCGCGCAGCACCTCCAGCTCTCCGTAACGCTTGTGCAGATTCTTGATGGTCAAGCTGGCGCTCATCGCTTTCCTCCATATCGTTGCAGGCGGGCCTCCAGGCCGCGCACACCCCACGCCGCCACCAGGCTCAACGCCAGGAACAGCACGCCCACCAGGGTCAGCGGTTCGGTGTATCGGAACGTGGCCGACCCGATCATTTTGCTTTGTTGCAGCAGTTCAACCACCGTGATGGCCGACAGCAGCGGCGTGTCCTTGAACATGGCCACCAGGTAGTTGCCCAGCGCTGGCACCACGGGCGGAATCGCCTGCGGCAACACCACGCCCACCGCCGTGCGCCAGCGCGACATGTTCAGCGCCGTGGCCGCTTCCCACTGCCCGCGCGGCACCGCTTCGATGCCGGCGCGGTAGACCTCGGCGCAGTACGTGGCGTAATGCAGCCCCAGCGCCACGATGCCGGTGGCCAGCGGCGACATCTGGGCCCCGGTCAGCGGCAGCACATAGAACAGGAAATACATCTGCACCAGCAGCGGCGTGCTGCGGATGAACTCGATCACGAAGGCGGTGGGCAGCGACACAATGCGCAAGCGGGAACGCCGCATCATGGCCAGGACCAGGCCCAGGGTGACGGCCACCAGCATGCCCAGCACCGTCGCCTCGATCGTGATGATGAGCGCGGAGCCCAGCGTAGGCAGGATTTTCAGTGCGAAAGCCCAATCGAATATCGGTGTCATCGGACTCGGACCCTCCGCTCAAGGGCCCGCACGCCGGCCGTGATCACCAGGGCGACGGCAAAGTACATCAGCAGCATCAGGGCAAAGATCTCGGTTGTGCGCAGGGTTTCGCTGCGCAACAGCTGGCCGCGGAAGGTCAGGTCAGTGATGGTGATGAGCGAGACCAGCGCGGTGTTCTTCATCAGTTCGATCAGCAGGTTGCCGGCGGGCGGCAGCATGGCCGGAATCGCTTGCGGCACCACGATGCGCCGCATGATCTGTGCGCGCGTCAGGTTCAGCGCCACGCCCGCCTCGCGCTGGCCGGGCGGCACGGCGCGAATGGCGCCGCGCACCACTTCAGCGCCGTAGGCGCCCGCGTTCAGGGCCAGCACCACGATGCCCACCAGCATGGCCGGCAATTGCACGCCAAAAAGCGGCAGCACGAAATAGAACCAGAACAGCTGCACCAAAGCCGACGTGCCCCGGAAGACTTCGACGTACACGGACGCCAGCCACCGTAATGGCCGCACGGGCGACAAGCGCCCGATTCCCGATGCCAGCGCCAGCGGCACCGCCAATACGACGGCGCCCCCCATGATTTGCAGCGTTACGGCCAGGCCCTCAAGCAAGGGCGGCACAAGCGTCGCGATGTGTTCGGAAACGACTTGCATCGGCGCTCCTTACTGGCCGGCGCAGAGCTTGGCGGCCGTCGCGCCTTGCGGCAGTTCCTGGTCGGTAAAACCAAATGGCGCCACCAGTTTCTTGTGCTCGTCGGTGCCGATGAATTTGGCCAGTTCGGCGTTGAAGGCATCCGCAAACGCCTTGTCGTCGGTGCGGAAGGCATACGCGCCGTAGCCGCGCACGCCCTTGCCGTCGATCACCGGGTCGGTGAAGGGCTCTGCCTTCTCCAGGCCGCTGCCGGCTTGCGTCTTGCCCATCAGGTCGTTGATGGTCAGCGCCGTGGCCGCATAGGCGTCCGCGCGCCCCGCCTGCACGCCGGACAAGGCGCTGACGGCGTCGGGAAAGACCACCACCTGACCGGCGGGCACCTTCACTTTTTCGGCGTACTCGCCTTGGATGGCGCCCACGACAACGCCCAGTTTGGCGTCCGGGTTCTTCACCACGTCTTCATAGCTGTGCAGCTTCTTGGGGTTGCCCTCTTTCACCAGGAAGGCCTCGCCCACGCCGTAGGTCGGGTCGGAAAACGCGACCTGCTGGCAGCGTTCAGGAGTGACGTACATGCCGGCGGCAATGATGTCGAAGCGCTTGGCGGCCAGGCCGGGAATCAACGAGCCGAATTCCGTCAGCACGCCTTCCACTTCATTGATGCCCATGCGCTTGAGCACCACGCGCGCAATCTCGACCGATTCGCCGGTGACTTTGGCTTCTTTGCTGTCCATGTACGCAAACGGCGCCTCGTTGGCATAGCCGACACGGATCTTGCCGGCGGCCTTGGCGGCGTCCAGCGTGCTGGTCGCGGTGGCCGGCGCGCCGCCGGCGGCGGGCGCGGGCTTGTCTCCGCCCGAGTCCGAACACGCGGCCAACACGCCGAGGCCCAGGGCCAACAGCAAGCGTTTGGATTGCAGCAAGGTCATGAATGATTTCTCCCGAATCTATTTCTAGGTGCATGGCTTCGCTAAAAATAATACGCTATTAAATGATTTCTACACTAATCATATAGGCGTAAAAAAGCAGGCCTAAGCCTGCTTTTAGCGTCCGTTGCCCTATGGAGCGTAAACAAACGTTACGGTCGGTAGGAAACCATGGCAGCGGCTATTGCGCGTATGAGAAGCGGCCATTCTTGACCACGCCCATAACCCGGGCGCGCTCATCGAATCCCTGATGGTTGTCCTTCGAAATGTTCAGGACGCCATTGGGCACGATCAGGTCGCGGGTGTTTTCCAGGGCGTCGCGCAAGGCGCCGCGGAACTCCGGCGTGCCGGGCTTGGCGCCCGTTTTCAATGCCCGTCCCACTGCCGAATCCAGCAGCATCCAGGCGCCATAGGCGTCGCCCGCGAATTGCGTCAGGGTATTGGCGCCGTACTGGCCTTCGTACTTGTCGGCAAATTCCACGGCCACCTTCTTGACCGGGTTGCTGTCGGGCAGCTCGCGCGCCACGACGCCGGGGCCGGTCGGGAACAAGGTGCCTTCCACATCGCGACCGCCCACTTGCAGGAATTCCAGCGTGCCGATGCCGTGCGTCTGGTAAATGGTGCCGGTGTAGCCGCGTTCCAGCAGCGTCTTCTGCGGCAGGGCCGACGGCGTGCCGGCGCCTGCGATCAGCACCGCGTCGGGTTTGGCGGCGATCACCTTCAACGCCTGGCCCACCACGGACGCGTCCGTGCGCTGGAAGCGTTCCTGCGCCACGATCTTCAGGTCGGTGCCGGCCGCGGCGGTGAATTCCTTCCACCAACTGTCGCCGTAAGAATCCGCGAAGCCGATGAAGGCCACGTTCTTGAAGCCCTTTTTCTTCATATCTTCGACCAGCACGGTGGCCATCAACGAATCGTTCTGAGGCATCTTGAACGCCCAGGCTCGCTTGGGGTCGGACAACGGCTCCACGATGACGCTGGAGGCGGCCAGTGCAATCATGGGCGTCTTGGTTTCAGCCAGCACGTCCAGCGCGGCCAGGGCAGCCGCCGTGGTGTTGGGGCCGACGATGGCGTCGACCTTGTCTTCAGACGTCAGCTTGCGCATGTTCTTCACCGCGCGGCTGACGTCGGTGCCATCGTCCAGCACGACGTAGCGCGCCGGCTCGCCGCCCAGCGTCTGGGGCCACAGGCGGATGGCGTTATTGGTCTGGATGCCGATGGCGGCGGCGGGGCCGGTCGTGGACACATCCACGCCAATCACGATTTCGGCTTGGGCGGACAAGGCGGGCAGCGCCAGCGCCAGCGCAACGGCGCAGGCATAGCGTAAAAAAGTGCGAGACATGACAGCAGCTCTTGGGACGGTTGAAACGGATGCCGCTATTTTGCCTGATGCCCGTAAGCCGTTACATCGGCTTGCCGTTGCGCACCGGTGGATTCCGCGCCCGCCCCCCGGCATCGCCGTATCATCGTTCATGCCTTGCAAGGCAACGCACACCGCCCTCACCGGCGGTCGTTTTTTGCACCGGCCGCGCCAGCGCGCGCGCGCCCCCTCTACAGGAGTCACTATGAAGAAAACCGCATCCGCCGCCTGGTCAGGCGACTTGAAGACGGGCAAGGGCACGATCTCCACGCAAAGCGGCGCGCTCAAGGCCCAGCCCTATGGCTTCAATACACGCTTTGGCGACACGCCGGGCACCAACCCCGAAGAGCTGCTGGGCGCGGCGCACGCAGGCTGCTTCACGATGGCCTTGTCCAACATCCTGTCCGAGTCCGGCCTGGTGGCCACCAGTTTGGACACCAAGGCGGAAGTGACGCTGGACAAAGTCGACGACGGCTTTTCCATCACCGCCGTGCACCTGACCGTGGAAGCCGTGATCCCCGGCGCCACCGCGCAGGCCTTTGAAGAGGCCGCCCGCAAGGCCGAAAAAGGCTGCCCGGTGTCCAAGGTCTTGAACGCCAAGATCTCGATGGACGCCAAGCTCAAGTCCTAAGCTCCCGCCCGGCCAATGGCGCGTCCTGTCCCGGGTCGCGCCATTGGTCGGCCCTATCCCGGGCTTGGGCAAAATCAATTTGACGGTCTGCCAGCGCTTCCAGAAAATGAGAACCATTCTCAGGAGTGCCGCATGACCGGATTCATCTACGCAATTTCTGGCGGCAAGGCCGTCTTGGCTCAGGACGCGCGCGTGTCGGCCAACCTGCGGCGCATGGTCGGCTCGGGCATCCTCGTGGCTGTCGGCTACATCGATCCCGGCAACTGGGCCACCGACATCGCGGGCGGCAGCGGCTTTGGCTACGGCCTGTTGATGGTCGTCATCTGCTCCGCATTCCTGGCGCTGGGCTTTCAGATTCTGGTATCGCGCCTGGCGCTGGCCACGGGGCAAGACCTGGCCACGCTGACGGCCCGCCACCTGTCGGCCCGCTGGTCCAAGGCGGCCTGGCTGGCCGGCGAGGCCGCCATCCTGGCCACCGCCCTGGCGGAACTGATCGGCGGGGCCATCGCGCTGCGCTTGCTGTTCGGCCTGCCCCTGATCGCGGGCGTGGCGGTGACCGGCGTGGGCACCTTCGCCGTGCTGGCACTGACCCGCGGCAACGCCGACCGCCATGAACGCGTGATCGCGGTGTTGCTGGGCGTGGTGGCCGCGTCGTTCGTGTTCCTGCTGTTCAAGGCGAACCCCGCGTGGACGGCCGTGGCCCACGGCGTGACCGAGACCGGTCGAGCCTTGCGCGACCCCCAGGGGTTCTTGATCGCGCTGGGCATCCTGGGCGCCACCTTGATGCCGCATAACCTGTATCTGCATTCCGGCTCGTTGGCCGAACGCGCGCAATCGCTGCCCGCTTCCGCGCGCGATATGGCCATGCGCGTGGCGCGCAACGACACCATTGTGTCGCTAGGGGTGGCCATGTTGATCAACTCGGCCATCATGATCGTGGCGGCCGCATCGCTGTCGGGATCGGGCCAGATCGTGTCCAGCCTGGACGACGCGCATGCCGTCATCGGCCACACGCTGGGCGTGGGGGCCGCCGTGGTCTTTGCCGTTGCCTTGTATGCGGCGGGTCAGAGTTCGACGATCACCGGCGTGCTGGCCGGGCGCATCCTGTCCAAGGGGTTTCAGATTCGCAGCAACTGGTCGGACCGGCGGCGCGCGCTGGCCACGCGTTTGATCGCGGGCGCGGCGGCCGTCGGCCTCTTGGTCTACACGGGTGGCAAGGACCCCGACGAATTGCTGGTCTTGAGCCAGGTCATCCTGAGCCTGGCCCTGCCCTTCGCGTTGGGCCCGCTGGTGGTGCTGGCCTGCCGCAAACAGGTAATGGGCGCATACGCGCTGCGCGGCGCCTGGGCATGGGCCGCTGTCGGCGCCACCGCCGGCATCGTCATCCTCGACGGCTATCTGCTGATCGACATGGTGGCTTGAACCGGACCCGCCCCAAAAAAAACGCCAGCATATGCTGGCGTTTTTTTGGCTGGCCCCGGGCGCCTTAGTGGCGGGCGGAGATGACCGGATGCTGCTGTCGACCGGCGTCCATGTCGTGCAGGATTTCGCCGACGGCGCCGCCCAACGAGGCCATGCGCACTTTCAGGCGCAACCACAGACCGCGATTGAAGGGACCGGACAAGGTTTCCGCTTTGACGGCCTCGCGGATCAAGGACCGCTCCAGCGCATCCGACATACGGGCATTTTTCAACGCGGTATCGCTCATGATTCTCTCCTTGAGAAAGCGCGATGTGGAACAACACAACTTCATGTTAGATCCGCGTTTGTTGCGTCGCAATAAAAACTTCAACCATTTTTTTAATCGTTGCGCAATGGGGACAAACACCACCATTACGGTGCATGCGGCACCACATTAAGCACTAGTCTTGTGCAGCGCCCTGCGCCATTCCGGCGGCCCGATGCGCCTGAATCAGCTTGTCGGCCATGTCGGCAACTCGCGCGGCCGGGCCGCCTTCACCAAACAGCTGGCTGGACACGAACGCGCCTTCAATCAACAAAAGCAGGCCATCGGCCAGGGCGGCGGGGTCTTGGACGCCCATGCCCGACGCCATCTCGTTCAAGCGGCGGCGCAATTCCAGCTTGTGCTCGACGGCCACCGCGCGGGCGGGATGCTCGGGTTCGGGGTACTCAACCGCGGCATTGGTCAGCCCGCAGCCGCGATACCCGTTCACCACGGCCCGCTGGGCCAAGCCCGACAGATAGTCCAGCAGCTGCGCGCGCGGATCGCCGGGATGGGCCGCGCAGGCGGCGTCGAAGCGGGCCCAGAATTCGGCGTCGTAGTCGCGCAGATAGGCCGCCGCCAATTCATCCTTCGATGAAAAGCTGCGGTACAGGCTGGGTTTGGTCACGCCGGCTTGATTGACGATGGCGTCAACCCCCACGGCGCGGATGCCGTCGCGGTAGAACATTTCGCGCGCCGTCTTGCGGATGCGGTCTGCCGCCAATAGCGGCTTGGTGCCGGTTTTTGCCGTGGCGCCTGAGGCATTGGAAGGCTTGCTGGCCATGCTGGACTCCTGAAACGGAAGGCGGATGGCAACCTCCACCACACCAGCGGGTAGCCGCGCCTTCAAAAAACAAATCGCCGAAAAACTACTTGACGATGTTACTGACCGGTACGTACTATTCGCACATCGCAAACCTGATACGTACCGGTCAGTAACATGAGTATAACCCAACCTCCGCTCCCCTTTCAGCGCGCCGGACAGAAGTACGCCTTTGTCGTCGTCGCCGTCATTTTCCTGGCCTTGCTGGTTTCCGCCGGTTTGCGCTCTACCCCCAGCGTGCTGTTGGTGCCGCTGGAGGAAGCCTTTGGCTGGAGCCGAAGTTCGATCTCGTTCGCGGCCGCGGCCGGCATCTTTTTGTATGGCCTGGTGGGCCCCTTCGCGGCCGCCGCGATGGAGCGCTTCGGGCTGCGCCGCGTCTTGATCACCGCCCTGATCCTGATGTCGGCCTCCAGCGCCGTCAGCGCCTACATGACCCAGCCCTGGCACCTGCTGATGACCTGGGGCGTGTTCTCGGGCCTGAGTTCGGGGGCAGTGGCCTCGGTGCTGGGCGCCACGATTGTGAACCGGTGGTTCACCAAGCATCGCGGACTGGTGATGGGCTTGCTGACCGCCAGCACCGCTAGCGGCACGCTGGTCTTCCTGCCCATTCTTGCCACGCTGGCCTCGTCCGGAGATTGGACGCGCGTGGTCTGGACCGTAGCGGCAGCCGCTGCCGCCATGGTGCCGCTGGCATGGTGGTTGGTGCCCGACCGCCCGGCCAACGTCGGCCTGACGCCGTTCGGCAGCGACCCCGACGCGCCGCCCGCCCCCGTCGCCCCGCGCACGGGGATGCTGGCCGCCACCTTCGGTGCCTTGGCGCGCGCGTCCAAGACCACCACCTTCTGGTTCTTGTTCGCCACGTTCTTTATCTGCGGGTTCACCACCAACGGCTTGGTGGGCACGCATTTGATTGCGCTGTGCGGCGACCACGGCATGCTGGAAGTGCAAGCCGCCGGCCTGCTGGCGCTGATGGGCGTGTTCGACCTGGTCGGCACCACGGCATCGGGGTGGCTGACCGACCGCTACGATCCGCGCAAGCTGCTGTTCGTTTATTACGCCCTGCGCGGCCTGTCGCTGATCTACCTGCCCTATTCCGATTTCTCGTTCTACAGCCTGTCGATCTTCGCCATCTTCTTCGGCCTGGACTGGATCGCCACCGTGCCACCTACCTTGCGCCTGACGACCGAAGCCTTCGGCGAACGGGACGCCGGCATCGTGTTCGGATGGATTGTCGCGGGCCACCAGCTGGGCGCGGCCAGCGCGGCGTGGATGGCCGGCGCGATCCGCGAAGCCCAGGGCAGCTACATGATGGCCTTTTTGATTTCCGGCGCCACGGGCTTGATCGCCGCGGTGATTGCACTGCGGATCGGCAAGAAGCAGGTGGTGCCTGTGCCTGCTTGAACGCGTCAATTCGCCTGCGCAAGAAAAAGCCCGGCATACACATGCCGGGCTTTTTTATGGCGCATATCGAAGCACGTGCAACCGTCAGGCCGGAGCGTCTTCGACTTCGCCCAGATACGCCGCCCTGACCTTGGGATCGTGCAGCATCTGCGTAGCCGGGCCAGACAGAATGATCTCGCCCGATTCCATCACATAGCCGCGATGGCTGTTTTCCAGCGCCAGGCGCGCGTTCTGCTCGATCAGCAGAATTGTGACGCCTTCGCTGGCGATGGTGCGCACCACTTCGAACACCTTTTCGACCATCAACGGCGCCAGGCCCATCGACGGCTCGTCCAGCAGCAATAGCTTGGGACGCGCGATCATGGCGCGGCCCATGGCCACCATCTGTTGCTCACCGCCCGACAAGGTGCCGGCCGCCTGCTTGCGGCGTTCGGCAAGACGCGGGAACAGCGTGAACACGCGGTCGGTGTCTTGCCGGATCTGCGCGGCGTCGCGGCGAATGTAGGCGCCCATGGCCAGGTTTTCTTCAATGGTCAATTGGCCGAAGATGCCCCGCCCTTCGGGCACCATGACCAGCCCGCGGCGCACCAGTTCGTGCGACTTCTGGCCGCCGATGGACTGCCCGTCGTAGACGATTTCGCCGCCCGCCAGCGGCACCAGGCCGCAGATGGCGCGCAGCGTCGTGCTCTTGCCCGCGCCGTTGGCCCCGATCAGGCACACGAGCTCGCCGGCGTCCACGCGCAGGTCGATGCCGCGCACGGCGCGGATGCCGCCATACGCGACTTGCAGGCCGCGCAATTCCAATAAGGGTTGGGATGCCGTCATGATGCCGGGCTCTCCTTGTGAATCAGCGGGTCTTGCGCGGCGCCCGCGCCCAGATACGCTTCGATGACCTTGGGGTCGCGCTGCACCTGGGCAGGCTTGCCCATGGCCAGCACCTTGCCGTATTCCAGCACCAGCACACGGTCGCACAGGCCCATCACCAGCTTCATGTCGTGCTCGATCAGCAGCACCGTGACGCCGTCGTTGCGGATCTTTTCGACCAGCTTGCGCAGCACCACCGTTTCCGACGCGTTCATGCCCGCCGCCGGTTCGTCCAGGGCCAGCAGCTTCGGGTCCGTGGCCAGCGCGCGGGCGATTTCCAGACGGCGCTGATCGCCATACGGCAGCGAACGCGCAACGTCGTTGGCGCGATGGCCGATGCCCACGTAGTCCAGCAGTTCCTGCGCCCGCGCCTCGATGGCCGCTTCTTCAGCGCGCGTGCGGCGTGTGCGCAGCACCGCGCCGAACACACCCGCCTTCGTGCGCAGGTGCCGGCCGATCATCACGTTTTCAATCGCCGACAAATTCGCGAACAGCCGGATGTTCTGGAACGTGCGCGCCAGGCCCGCATGGGCCACCTCGTGCGGCTTCTTGCCCGACATCGGCTGGCCGTTGAACGTGCAGCTGCCGTCCTCCGGGATGTACAGGCCGGTCAGCACGTTGAACAGCGTGGTCTTGCCCGCGCCGTTCGGGCCAATCAGGCCATAGATTTCGCCCTGCTCGATATCGAAGCTGACGTCGGACAGCGCTTGCAGTCCGCCAAAGCGTTTGCCCAGCCCCTGGGCTTGCAGTAGTTTGCTCATGCCGGGCCCCCTTGCGTCTTGGTGGATAGTTCACGCTTGCGCACCGCCGACGGCCACAGGCCGGCCGGGCGGAACAGCATGACGCACACCATCGCCAGACCGAACAGCAGCATGCGGATGCCTTCGGGGTCCAGCACCACCGCGCCGAACACCATGTGCTGGAACGGTTCGACCACGGCCCGCAGGAATTCCGGCAAGGCCGCCAGGATCAGCGCGCCCAGGATCACGCCCGGGATATGCCCCATGCCGCCCAGCACCACCATGCAAAGAATCGAAATCGACTCCATCAGCGAGAAGCTTTCGGGGCTGACAAAGCCTTGCATCGACGCGAACAAGGCGCCGGCCACACCGCCAAACGACGCCCCCATCGCAAACGCCAGCAGCTTGATGTTGCGCGTGTTGATGCCCATAGCCTTGGCCGCGATTTCGTCTTCGCGGATGGCTTCCCAGGCACGGCCGATACGCGAATTCTGCAAACGCACACACACCACGATGATGATCAGCGTCAGCGCCAGCAGCAGGTAGTAGTACTTTTCCGGCCCGGTGAAGCGGATGCCCATCAACGTCTCGGTGCGCCCGAACGTAAACTCGCCAACCTTGAACGGATCGATGCGGTTGATGCCTTGCGGCCCGTTCGTGATGTTGACCGGCGCATTCAGATTGTTCAGGAAAATGCGGATGATCTCGCCAAAGCCCAGCGTCACGATGGCCAGGTAATCGCCCCGCAACTTCAGCGTGGGCGCCCCCAGCAAAACGCCGAACAGGCAGGCCACCGCCAACGCGATCGGCAAGATCGCCCAGAACGGCAGGTGCAGCCCGAAATGTGGCGACGCCAGCAGCGCCCACGTATAGGCGCCCACTGCGTAGAACGCGATATAGCCCAGGTCCAGCAGCCCCGCGAAGCCCACCACGATGTTCAGGCCCAGCGACAGCATCACGTACAGCAACGCAAAGTTCAGGATGCGCACCCAGCTTTGGCCGGCCATGCCGATCACAAAGGGCAGCACCGCCAGCACGATACCGATCAGCGCAATGCCGATCAGGTTGCGGGTCGACAGCCCGCTGTGTTTCAGGGATGCGTTCATGCCCGGTCTCCCACGCGTTCGCCCAAGAGGCCCGAGGGGCGGAAGATCAGCACCAGCACCAACACGAAGAACGCGAACACGTCCTGATAATGGCTGCCCAGGAAGCCGCCCGTGATGTCGCCGATGTATCCCGCGCCCAGCGATTCGATCACGCCCAGCAACAGGCCACCGACCATCGCGCCCACCATGCTGCCGATCCCGCCCAGCACCGCGGCGGTGAACGCCTTCAGGCCCAGCATGAAGCCCATGGTGTATTGCGACACGCCGTAATAGGTGGCGACCATCATGCCCGCCACGGCGGCCAGCGCCGAGCCGATCAGGAACGCGGCCGAAATCACGGTATTGATATTCACGCCCATCAGCCCCGCCACCTCGCGGTTCTGCGCGGTGGCGCGCATCGCCGTGCCCAGGCGAGTCTTGTGCACGATGGCCAGCAGACCGCCCATGATCAGCGCCGCGATCACCACGATGGCGATCTGTAGCGTGCTCATGCGGGCGCCGGCAAACTCGAACACGCGCGGCGACAGCACCTGCGGAAAGTTCAGGTAGTTGCGGCCCCAGGCCATCATGGCCACGTTCTGCAAAATGATGGACACGCCGATGGCGGTGATCAATGCGGCCAGGCGGGGCGCGCGGCGCAGCGGCCGGTAGGCAACGCGTTCGGCCGTCCAGCCCACCGCCATGCACAGCGGCACGGACACCAGCAGGCCCGCGCCCAGCACCACGAAAGCGGACACGCCAGGGTCACCGCCCACCAGCGAAATGGCGATCGTGGTGGCCGCCATGGCGCCGATCATGACGACGTCGCCATGCGCGAAGTTGATCAGCCCGATGATGCCGTACACCATGGTGTAGCCAAGGGCGACCAGGGCGTACACGCTGCCTAGCGTGACGCCGTTAATCAGTTGTTGAATGAAGATATCCATAGGGGCCGCGAAAATAAGCCTGGAAAAATCGCGCTGCAGCGGCCCGCGCCATGATGCATGGAACGCGGCGCTCGCGGCGACACGCCGAGCGGCGTGTGCGCAAAGCGTTGGCGGACGCCGGCAGCGCCGGCACGTCCGCCCTACGGGTCAGCCGGCCTTAGTTGGCTTGGCTGACCATCGTTTCAACCATCTCCCACTTGCCGTTCTTGACTTCGTAGATGGTGACCGAGATTTCCTTCAGATCGCCCTTGGCGTCGTAGGAAATGTGCTCGCTGGTAGCGCCCTTGCGGTCAAGCTTGGCCAGCACCGGCAGATACTTCTCGGGCTTGGACGAGCCGGCCTGTTCAATGGCCGTGATCATGTTCCAGGCGCCGTCATAGGCATACGGGGCGTACACGCCCGGGGCCTTCTTGAAGCGCGCCTGATAGCGCTGTTCGAAGTCCTTGCCCGCGGTCATCTTGTCCAGCGGCACGCCGGCCAGCGAGGCGAAGGTGCCATTGGCGGCGTCGCCGGCCAGCTTGATGAACGTGTCGCTGCGGGTCATTTCACCCGAGACCAGCGGCGCCTTCAGGCCCAGCGTAGCCAGTTGGCGCTTCATGGGACCGGACTGCGCATCCAGGCCGCCGTAGAAAATGGCGTCGGGCGCCGCGCCCTTGATGTTGGTCAGGATGGCGGTGAAGTCGTTGGCCTTGTCGGTGGTGTATTCGCGGCGGACCACTTCGCCACCAGCGGCCTTGACGGCCTTTTCCACTTCGTCGGCCAGGCCCTGGCCGTAAGCCGTGCGGTCGTCGATGATGGCGACCTTCTTGGCCTTCAGGTTCTGCACCATGAACTTGCCGACCGCGGCGCCCTGCTGGGTGTCGCTGGTCATCATGCGGAACGTGGTTTCGTAGCCCTGCTTGGTGTATTCCGGCGACGTCGCCATGGCGATCTGCGGCAGACCGGCTTCATGGTAGACGCGCGATGCGGGAATGGTGGTGCCCGAATTGAAGTGGCCCAGGATGCCCACGACGTCCTGATCAACCAACTGCTGCGCCACCTGCACGCCCACGCGCGGGTCGGCCTGGTCATCACGCGACACCAGCACGAACTTGGCGGGCTGGCCGTCGACCTTGATGCCCTTCTTGTTGGCTTCTTCCAAAGCCAGGTTCAGCCCGTTCTGCATGTCTTCGCCATAGTGCGATTGCGGGCCGGTCAGGGGGGCGGCAAAGCCCAGCTTGATGTCGGCGGCCTGGGCGGCGGCCGTCATGCCCACAGCGGCGATGCTGGCGGCGAGAAGCTTCAAAGTGGTGCGGAACTTCATGGGAAAACCCTCCGGGTATCGGGACATTTGGCCTTGGTCTTAAGGCCTTGTTATACCTGAGCTTTTAGCCAGGCTTTTGGTTTTTTCTACTACCGCGAGCCGGGCTGTGGCCCGGTCCCGCGTATGCATTTTCTGCAAAGTCCGGATGTCGGGTTGCGACATCCGGACTTGAGGTGCGACCGGATTTTCGTTCCAGTGCAACCTGCCCGATATTGGAGATAACCCTCGGTCATCGAGGGTTACCCCTCGGTCACCTTCAACCGATCGTCATGAGGCTGGCGTTGCCCCCGGCGGCGGCCGTGTTCACGCTGATGGAACGCTCGGTCAAGAGCCGTTCCGGCACATAGCTGGCGCCTGCCGCCAAGGCGTCGGACGTCAGGCCATGCACGGACAGGATGGCGCCGGGGCGCTGCGCGATGCGCTGGTTCAGCGCTTGCAGCGCGTCGCCATCGCCTTCGAACAGAACCGCCTGGTAGTCGGCCTGATCCACCTCATCGTCAGCCAGGATGCCGGCCTGCCCTTGTTGTTCGGCATCCAGCGTGGCCAGCAGCGCCTGGGCAGCGGGCGTGTCCGCGAACCAGGCATGGTTGCCGGTCAGACGGGCAACCGACCACTGCGCCCGCGCGCCGGCTTCGGTGGCGGCCACGCAATACACAGCGCCACGCGGCTCGACCATATAGGTGTTGGTCTCGCCCGTGGGGCCGGGCAGCGCGATGCGCTGCGGCAGCGGCGCGGCGGCGTCCAGCGACGGCGGCAGGCCGGCCGGGCGCGTGCCCAGCAGGCGGTACATATACAGCGGGCCGCCGGCCTTGGGGCCGGTACCCGACAGGCACTCGCCGCCAAACGGCTGCACGCCCACGACCGCGCCCACGATGTTGCGGTTGACGTAGACATTGCCGGCGTGCACCTGCCCCGTCACGTGCGCAATGGTTTCGTCGATGCGGGTGTGCACGCCGAACGTCAGGCCATAGCCGGTGCCGTTGATGGCGTCCAGCAGGGCGTCCAGCTCGTCGCGCTTGTAGCGCACCACGTGCAGCACCGGCCCGAACACTTCACGCGTTAATTCGCTGATGTGGTCGATCTCGATGATGGTGGGCGGAACAAAAGTGCCGTGGCGGCATTCGCCGTTCAGCTCGACCTGGTCCACGCGATGGCCGGCCGTGCGCATCGTTTCGATGTGGCGCTGGATGCCGTTGCGGGCGTCGGTATCAATCACCGGGCCCACATCCACCGACAGGCGGTCAGGGTTGCCCACGGACAGCTCGCGCATCGCGCCGCGCAGCATCGTCAGCACATGGTCGGCGTTGTCTTCCTGCACGCACAGCACGCGCAGCGCCGAACAACGTTGGCCCGCCGAATCGAAGGCCGAGCTCAACACGTCGAACACCACTTGTTCGGACAGCGCGGACGAATCCACCACCATGGCGTTCTGGCCGCCGGTTTCGGCGATCAGCGGAATGGTGTGGCCATCGTCGTCCAGGCGGTCGGCCAGCGTGCGCGCGATGATGCGCGCCACGTCGGTCGACCCGGTGAACATCACGCCGCGCACGGCGGGGCTGGCCACGAGTTGCGCGCCCACGGTTTCGCCACGGCCCGGCAGCAACTGCACGGCGCCGGCGGGCACGCCGGCGGCGCGCAGAATGGCCACGGCCTGCGCCGCGATCAAGGGCGTTTGTTCGGCTGGCTTGGCCACGACAGTGTTGCCGGCGGCCAGCGCGGCCGCGACCTGGCCGGTAAAGATGGCCAGCGGGAAATTCCACGGGCTGATGCACAACACGGTGCCCAGCGGGCGGTGCGTGTCATTGCTGAATTCGCGTTCGGCCTGGTCCGCGTAGTAGCGCAGGAAGTCCACCGCTTCGCGCACTTCGGCGATGGCGTTGGGCAGCGATTTGCCGGCCTCGCGCACGATCAGGCCCAGCAGCATCTGCATCTGCTCTTCCAGCAATTGGGCGGCGCGGCGCAGGCACTGGGCGCGTTCCGCCACGGGTGTGGACTGCCAGATGGGCGCCGTGTTGGCGGCGGCGCGCAACGCGGCGTCGGCCTCGTCCGCTTGCGCCTCGATTACATGGCCGACGACATCGCGCAGGTTGGACGGGTTGCGCACTTCAATCGCGCGCGCCGCGTCCCAAGCCTGTTCGCCTTCGCCCAACATGGGGCCGGCGCGCCACGGCGTTCCGGCGCTGGCCAGCAGCGCGGCCGACAACGAGCCCAAACGGTGTTCGTTGGTAAGGTCCAGGCCGGCCGAATTGGCGCGTGCCCCTTGTTGCAGATTGCCGTAAAGCTCGCGCGGCAACGGAATCTTCTCGTGCGGAGCACCCAGCGGCACAATGCGCGACGCCGCGTCCACCGGGTCGGCCACCAGCGTTTCCACCGGAATGCTGTCGTCGCCGATCAGGTTCACGAACGAGGTGTTGGCGCCGTTTTCCAGCAGGCGGCGCACCAGGTAAGCCAGCAGCGTTTCGTGCGTGCCGACCGGCGCATAGATGCGGCAAGGACGGTTCAACTTGCCTTGCGCCAGCGGGCCGACCACTTCGTCGTAGAGGGGCTCGCCCATGCCGTGCAGGCACTGGAATTCGTATTGGCCGGGGTAGTAGTTCTGGCCGGCCAATTGGTAGATGGCGGCAAGCGTGTACGCGTTGTGCGTGGCAAATTGCGGGTACACCGCTTCGGGCGCGCCCAGCAGCTTGCGCGCGCAGGCCAAGTAGGCCACGTCGGTGTACAGCTTGCGGGTGTAGACGGGATAGCCTTCCAGGCCGTCGACCTGGGCGCGCTTGATTTCGCTGTCCCAGTAGGCGCCCTTGACCAGGCGCACCATGACGCGATGGCGGCTGCGGCGGGCCAGGTCGATCACGTAGTCGATCACGAACGGCGCGCGCTTTTGATAAGCCTGGATGACGAAACCGATGCCGTTCCAGCCTTCGAGTTCCGGCGCAAAGCAAAGCGCTTCCAGCAGATCCAGCGAGATTTCCAGGCGGTCGGCTTCTTCGGCGTCGATGTTCAGGCCGATGTCGTAGCTGCGGGCCAGCGCCGTCAGCGCCTTCACGCGCGGCAGCAGTTCGGCGATGACGCGTTCGCGCTGGCTGCGCGAATAGCGCGGATGCAGCGCGGACAGCTTGATCGAGATGCCCGGGCCTTCGTAGATGCCACGGCCGGCGGCGGCCTTGCCGATGGCGTGGATGGCCTGTTCATACGATGCGTAATAGCGCTCGGCGTCTTCGGCCGTGGTGGCCGCTTCGCCCAGCATGTCGTAGGAATAGCGGAAGCCGCGGGCTTCCATCTTGCGGTTGTTGGCCAGGGCTTCAGAGATGGTCTGGCCCGAGACGAATTGTTCGCCCATCATGCGCATGGCCATGTTCACGCCCTTGCGTACCAGGGGCTCGCCGCCCTTGCCGATCAGGCGGGTCAGCGCCTTGGACAGCGACTGTTCGCTGCTGACGGCCACCAGCTTGCCGGTAATCATCAAGCCCCAGGTGGCGGCGTTGACGAACAGCGATTGCGAGCCGCCCATGTGCGACTTCCAGTCGCCACGGGCGACCTTGTCACGGATCAGCGCGTCGCGCGTGGCGCGGTCGGGAATGCGCAGCAGCGCTTCGGCCAGGCACATCAGCGCCACGCCTTCCTGGCTGGACAGCGAAAATTCCTGGATCAACCCTTCCACACCGCCGCCACTGCGCTTGCCGCGCAGCTTCTTGACCAGGTCGGACGCCATCGCGTGCACCTTTTCAAGATTGGGCACGCGGGCCTGGCCCAGCAACAGCGGCACGCATTCGGGCTCGGGGCGGCGATACGCAGCGGTAATCGCGGCGCGCAGCACGGACTGCGGTTGCACGTCCTGCCCAAATTCGTAGAACGGCGGGGTGGGCGCGGCGGGCGCATCGCCCGTGTCGTCTTCCGTGCCCGGGTCCACGCCCAGGTGGGACATTTCGGCGGGCAGATGGCCGCGCTCGATCTTGTCCAGATAAGAGAGAATTGCCTGCTTATGCAGCCAGTGGGGGGTGCAGTTGAGCTTGTTCGCGGCTGCCTTCAGGCGGTCGCGCAGTGCGTCATCAACTTTGACGCCGAGGGTCGTGCTGGCCATAAGAGATTGCTTCCTGTCGCATGGCAAAGGTGATACTGAGCTCGAACGAAACCCAGTATGAGTAGGACCGTATGCTAAACAGGTTGCAACCCGGCTTGTATTAAGGTTAACCCTAGGTTGATCGCGGGTTAACCGATTGAGTTAACGCGGTTTAACCGGAACGCCTATTCAGTCCTTGAGCGGCGAGCATCCCAGCATTTGCACGGAAGCGGAACCGGATGGGCTCTGGCCGCGAATGGCAGACGCCATCGCCTCGGCCAGCCCGGTCACCGCGCGTTGCTGGGCGGCGATCAAAGCGGGTATGCCCGCCTCTGACACTTTTTCCGTCACCACGCTGCGGCAAAGCAGACCGGTGCCCTTGGCATTGACGGGCCGCACGCGCCAGGTAGCGTCAAGCTGCGCCATGCTGCCCGACACCAATTCAAAACGCTGAACGTCGGTCTGGACCCGCCAGACGGGGGCCGTCGGGCCGGGCTTGACCATCTGCACATCCAGCGCGCCCAGCTGGCCCTTCAGCGCATCGGACAAGGCCCCGCGCAGCTCGTCGCCCAGCGGGGAACTCCAGCGCTCGGAATACAGCGCCGACACGCTGCCGTCGCCGGTGCGCACCATCAACTGGGGCTGGTCGGCTTGTGTGGACAGGCTGACCGGTTGCACCTCGATCAAAAAGTCGGCGGAACCGGCGGGCGCGGCCGGGAACGGTGCGGTGGGGCCTTGCAGCGTGTAGTAATGCACGGGCGGCGACGAGCCGCAGCCGGCCAGGGCGGCGCCCAGCACCAGCAAGGACAGGACAGGACGCAGGGAAGATAAAGTCATGTTCTTTAGTTCCTGACAGGGCCGGAGCCGGGAATCGGGTCTTTGCCACGGCCGCGCAGCAAGGCTTCGGGGTTCGATTGCAGGAAATCGGCCAATGCACGCAGCGAGCGCGCGGCGCGGCTCAATTCCTGCATCGCCTTTTCGGTATTGACCGGCAGGGATGCATCCGACGCCAGCATCGAATTGATGCTGGCCATGGATTCGCGAGCCTGCTTGAGCATGCTCTGCGCCTCTGGCGCCACCTGCTTGTCCAGCCGGTTCATCAGCTTGGACGTGCTGGCCAAGGTGGTGCGCAGATCTTCGCCGATCTTGTCGAACGGAATCTTCTCGATCTTGGCAACGATGTTGCTGACCTGCTGCTGCAACTGATCCAGGTTGCCCGGGATGGTGGGAATCACGGCGGGGTCAGACGGGGTGAATTCCACCGGCTTGGCGTTCGGGAAGTTGTCCAGCACCACGTACAGCTGGCCCGTCAGCAGATTCGACGTGCGCAGCTGCGCGCGCAGGCCATACTTGATCATCACGCCCAGCAGGCGGTTGCCGGCCACATCGCCATCCTTGACCGCGCGTTCGCGCACTTCTTCGTACACGCGGCCCAGGCGTTCCGGGTACAGCGTGGCGTCCACGATGGAATAGAAGCGCTTGGTGGCGGGGTCGAAGTCCAGGTTGATCTGCGTAACGTTGCCCAGCGTGATGCCGCTGAAGTCGATGGGCGCGCCGACGGTCAGGCCACGGATGGACTGGTCAAACCGCATGCGGATCGGGAAGGCTTCGCCGTCGGGGTTGGCCTTGGCGGCCGCTTCGGTCGGATACAGGTCGAAATTGGCGTCGGCGGGCGCGGCAGCGCTGCCATCGCGCACGCTTTGCACCGATTCGAATGCCACGCCGCCCACCGCCATCGAGACCAGCGACTGCGTGCGCACCTTCAATCCATCGGCATTGACGCTGAAGTCCACGCCACTGGCGTTCCAGAAGCGCGTGCCGTTGGTGACGAACTTGTCGTTGGGCGCATCGACAAACACTTCGACGTTGACGGCCGTGCCGGTCTTGTCGAGCTCGTAGCCGATGACGCGGCCCACATTGATGCGGCGGAAATACACCGGCGAACCGATGTCCAGGGAGCCCAGATCCGACGCCTTGAGCTTGAAGCGCTTGCCGGCGCGGTCATGCGTGACGGCAGGCGGGATTTCCAGCCCTTCGAAGCTGAACTTGGTGGCCTTTTCGTCGCCGTTCTTGCCCTCTACCGCGTCCACGCCGATGTAGGCACCGGACAGCAAGGTGCCCAGGCCCGACACGCCGCTGACGTCCAGACGCGGCCGCACCACCCAGAAGTTGGTGCCTTCGCGCGCCAGGTCCGACACTTCCTTGGCCAGCTCAGCCTTCACCACCACTTTGCTGCGGTCGGAATTGAAGCCGATGGACTTCACCGTGCCGATGTTCACGTCTTTGTAACGCAGCTGCGTCTTGCCCACTTCCAGCCCTTCGGCCGTATTGAAGGCAATCGAGATATCCGGGCCGGCCTGCATCCAGGTGCGTATGACAAGCGACATGCCCATCAGCGCAGCCACGATGGGCACGAGCCAAATCCATGAAATCCGGCGCTTCTGCTTGCGCGAGATGGTCGGCGATTTGAACTTCTCTTCACCGGCACCGGGTGCTTGGTCGGACATCTACTTTCCTTTTTCTTCTTGAGCGGGAACCACGGTTGTTGCTAACCCACTTCCCTGCTTGTCACGGACGGCGCGTGATGCGCCGCCTGGGCCGAATGCGCCCGGCCCTCGATCTCGGGCGCGTCGAAGTCGACATCGACTTCGCCTTCAAGATCCCAGCTGCGGCGCAGATCAAAGCTCATGGCCGCCAGCATGGTCAGAATCACGACGACACCGAACGCCGCCGCCCCCGCACCGGCGCTGATCTCCATCAGCCCCTGAAAATCGGCCAGCGCCGCCAGCAATATAACGACAAAAACGTCCAGCATCGACCATTGGCCTATGAACTCGACCATCTGATACAAGCGGGTACGTGGCCGCAGATTGGTGGTGCTGCGCCATTGCTCGGTCAGCAGCAAGAGGATCAACGCCAACAGCTTGGTCAGCGGCACGGCCACGCTGGCGATGAACACGATCAGGGCAATATCCCACGACCCCATCTGCCAGAGCTCGACGACGCCGCCCAGAATGGTATGGGCGCTGTCACCCAGCACTGAACTGACCTGCATGACAGGCAGGACGTTTGCCGGGATATAGAACACAACCGCGGCAAGCAGCAGCGCCCAGGTGCGCGCCACGTGGTCCGGCTTGCGGTAATGCACGATGGCATCGCAACGCACGCAGTGATGATCTTCTTCGGGGTCGGCATCGCGTGGCAGGGCTTGTACCTGCCCACAGACATGGCATCCGGCCAGGACGGAGTCCGGACCGCTTTCGGGAATGTGCACCGGGGCCACTCCCACCGTTTCGGCGTAACGCCACAGCACGTGCGGCGACAAGCGCCCCAGCATCGTCAGAAAAACGGTCAGCAAGCCGAAGGCACCTAGCCCGATACCGGGTTGCACCGCCGCCATGCCCGCCAGCTTGACCACCGCGACCAGCACGCCCAGCAGAAACACCGGCACCATGCACCACGGCCCGAGAAAGCCCAGCAGACGCATGGTGCCCCGGAACCCGACGGGCTCATGGCCCCGCGACAAGGGGCCCAGCACCCACAGCAATACCGTCAGTTGCAGCAGCGGCAAGGCAAAGCCGGCCAGGCCCGTCATCACGGCGACCACCCAGTGGCCTTGGCGCCACGTAATGGAAATGGCGTCCAGCAGGGACGCCTCTTGCACCATGCCCTGCACGGACATGGAAGCGACCGGGTAGGCGTTAGCCACCCCGAACACAATCAGGGCAGTGATGGCAAGCGCCAGCCAATTGGACAAAGTAAGCCCGCTGTAGCGCCACAACGTGGCCCCGCAGCGGGCGCAATTGGCAGTCTCACCAGGTTCAAGCTGATGTCGGCGATATACGCTTGCGCAATGTTCGCACTCGATCAGCGGCTGGCTGTCCGCGGTCATCAATCGATCAGTTCAACTTCCTGCTTGTCCGGCGCGTCCGAAGACGGCGGTTTCCCGTTGTCGTCGAAGTCCAGCGTGACCTTGCCCGTGTCGTCCAGGTCCACCGTGACCGAACCGCCGTCCACCAACTTGCCGAACAGCAGCTCGTCGGCCAGTGCGCGGCGGATGGTGTCCTGGATAAGACGTTGCATGGGACGCGCGCCCATCAGTGGGTCGAACCCCTCCTTGGCAAGGTGTTCGCGCAGTTTCGTGGTGAACACGGCTTCCACGCGGCGCTCGTGCAACTGATCTTCCAGCTGCATGAGGAACTTGTCCACCACCCGCAGGATGACCTCGCGGTCCAGCGCGGCGAACGGGATGATAGCGTCAAGGCGGTTGCGGAATTCGGGCGTGAACATGCGGCGGATTTCCGCCATTTCGTCGCCCAGCATCCGCGAATTGGCAAACCCGATCGACGGACGGTTCAAGGTTTCGGCGCCCGCGTTCGTCGTCATGATGAGGATGACGTTGCGGAAGTCCGCCTTGCGGCCGTTGTTGTCGGTCAGCGTGCCGTGGTCCATGACCTGCAGCAGGATGTTGAACACATCCGGGTGGGCCTTTTCGATTTCGTCCAGCAACAGTACGCAATGCGGCTGCTTGGTGATGGCTTCAGTCAATAGGCCGCCCTGGTCGAACCCGACGTATCCCGGCGGCGCGCCGATCAATCGCGACACCGCATGGCGTTCCATGTATTCCGACATATCGAAACGCAGCAGTTCCACGCCCAGCGTGAACGCCAGTTGGCGCGCTACTTCGGTCTTGCCCACGCCCGTGGGACCGGACAACAGGAAAGCGCCGATGGGCTTTTCCGGCTTGCCCAGGCCCGAGCGCGCCATCTTGATGGCGGCGGACAAGGCATCGATGGCGCCGTCCTGGCCGAACACCACGGTTTTCAGATCGCGGTCCAGCGTGGCCAGCTTGCTGCGGTCGTCGTTGGAGACCGACTGCGGCGGAATGCGGGCAATCTTGGACACGATGTTCTCGATATCCACCTTGCCGATGACCTTCTTTTGGCGCGAACGCGGCAGCAGACGCTGGGCGGCGCCGGCTTCGTCGATAACGTCAATCGCCTTGTCGGGCAGATGGCGGTCATTGATGAAGCGGGCAGACAATTCAGCAGCCGCCGACAGCGCGGCAGCGGAATAGCGCACGCTGTGGTGTTCTTCAAAACGGCTCTTCAAGCCGCGCAGGATCTGCACGGTTTGCTCGACGCTGGGTTCGGGCACGTCAATCTTCTGGAAGCGACGCGACAGCGCGTGGTCCTTTTCAAAGACGCCGCGATATTCGGTATACGTGGTGGCGCCGATGCACTTGAGCTGGCCCGAAGACAGGGCCGGCTTGAGCAGATTGGACGCGTCCAGCGTGCCGCCCGAGGCCGAACCGGCGCCGATCAGCGTATGGATTTCATCGATGAACAAGATCGCATCGGGGTTGCCGCGAATCTGCTTGAGCACGCCCTTCAGGCGCTGTTCGAAATCACCGCGGTACTTGGTACCCGCCAGCAGCGCGCCCATATCCAGGGAAAAGACCTGGGCGGCTTGCAAGATTTCGGGGACTTCGCCGCGCGTGATACGCCAGGCCAGGCCTTCGGCGATGGCGGTCTTGCCCACGCCGGCCTCGCCGACCAGCAGCGGATTGTTTTTGCGGCGTCGGCACAACACCTGAATGACGCGCTCGACTTCGTGCTCGCGTCCGATCAGGGGATCGATGCGGCCCGCCAGCGCGGCGGCGTTCAGGTCCGTGGCGTATTGATCAAGCGGCGACTGACGCGATTCGCCCTGCTCTTCACCGTTGGTCTGCTGCTCTTTCTGCACGGCGGCGGACTCCACCTGGGGCTGTTTGGTAATGCCATGCGACAGGAAATTGACGACGTCCAGCCGCGTGACGCCCTGCTGTTGCAGGTAGTACACGGCATGCGAGTCCTTTTCCCCAAAAATGGCCACCAGCACGTTTGCGCCCGTCACCGGTTTCTTGCCGGTGCCGCCTGCGGAAACATGCATGATTGCGCGTTGGATCACGCGCTGAAAGCCCAGCGTCGGCTGCGTGTCGACCTCGGCGCCGCTTGGAATCACCGGAGTGTTTTCCGAAACGAACTGACGGAGGTTGCGGCGCAAGTCGTCGAGGTTGGCCGCGCAAGCGCGCAGAACCTCGACTGCCGAAGCGTTGTCGAGCAGCGACAGCAGCAGGTGCTCGACGGTAATAAATTCGTGCCGGGCCGAACGGGCCTCGACGAAAGCCATATGCAGGCTGACTTCAAGCTCTTGAGAAATCACGCTTCCTCCGTATTGCATCGAAGCGGTCAAATACACGATTCATATTCTATGCCGATCATGGCGTAACGCCAGCGATTTCAAAAACCACTCTATCGTGGCGGCCTAGCGTGTCCATGACGGTTAGCGTATACCGGCCGTCTTGCGCCAGCACTAATTTAAACGGATGACTCGACGCGCCGTGATTCACCACGCGCCCATCAAGCATCCACCATACTTCTCCTTCGGCGCCTTGAACATCCACATCCAGCGCCACCTGCCGGCTGCCCGGCACGGGCCGAAGGACCGAACCGCTGGCCACGCCACCCACGCGCAACGGCCCTTGGGTAGCGTCGGCGTAACCGGCAAATGACGGCGGCGCCGTGTCGTTCAACAGCCACGCGGCGCGCTGTTCGGGACATTGCCCCGAGGGCACGCTGCCCAACCGATAACCCAGTGGCCAACATGTGACCGCCGCCTGCACCGTTTCGGGCCGGCTACGGACCTGCTGCGTGCCTTCCGGCAACGCGGCCACAATATCTTGCAGTAACGGCGCCGCCACATTCGCCCCAAAGAAACCGGGGTTTGGCGTGCCATCCGGACGACCGACCCAGACGCCTAACGTCCATCTGTCGGTCACCCCAATTGCCCAGGCGTCCCGGAAACCAAAGCTGGTTCCGGTCTTCCAGGCCAGCCGCCGGGTCGGGCTGCCCGACTGGTAGAAAGGCCGGTCGGGATGCCCGCCGCCTTCGAGGATATCGCGAACAATCCAGGCGGCTCCAGGGCTCATCATACGGGACTCGATTCGAGGCTGCTCTGTCCGAAGACGGGGCCGCCCCGAGACGCCATCGCGGGCCAAAGCCCGGTAAGCGCCGACCAGTTCTTCCAATGTGGTGCCACCCCCGCCCAAAATCAAGCTTAAATTTGGGGCGGCCCCCGCCGGCATTCGTAACCGTACGCCGCCGGTCAGCATAACCGACGCGAAACTGGCGGGGCCGACACGGTCCAGCAAGTCCACGGCGGGCACATTCAACGACCGCTGCAACGCCTGCGCCACACTGACCGGGCCCGAAAAAGCGGCCTGGAAATTGCCGGGTGCGTAGCCCCCGAATGACATCGGCGCATCGATCAGCAGGCTTTCCGAATGGATCAGCCCTTCATCGAGCGCCTGCGCATACAGGAACGGTTTAAGAGTAGAACCCGGCGACCGCACGCCACGCACCATATCCACGTGGGCATAACGGGTATCGTCGGAAAAATCGGCGGACCCCGCGTAAGCCTTGACCTCCAACGTATCGTTATCCATCACCAGCACCGCCATGGAAACCTTGGGCGGCAAGCTATCGACCCGATCCAGCAACATTCGTTCCACCGATGCCTGCATGTCGGCATCCAGCGTCGACGACACCAGCGGCGGGCGTTGGCCCGGCCGCCTTGCGGTGGTCTTGGTACCGGCTTCCTGCAACAGGCGCTGCGCGGCCAAGGGCGCCAGCCAGCGTGCGCGCAGCGGCGGCGCGACGACGTTTTCGATCTTGGCATCCGCCACTTCCGCCGGCGTCCAGCGGCCCAGTTCGGCCATGCGGTCCAGCACCTTGTCGCGCGCGGCCTGCGCGGCCTCGGGGCGGCGGTCGGGCCGCAGCCGGGAAGGCGCTTGCGGCAAGGCGGTCAGCATCGCGGCCTCGGCAGGCCCCAGGTCGCGGGCGGCCTTGCCCAGCCACAACCGCGAGCCCATTTCCACGCCTTCCACGATGCCGCCCATGGGCGCGTGGGTCAGGTACAAGGACAGAATTTCATCCTTGCTGTAGTGCATTTCCAGTTGCACCGCGCGCCACGCCTGTCGCAATTTGGCCGACATGGAACGCGACGGCTTGCCGGCCAATTGAGGGTCGATCAAGCGGGCGACCTGCATCGTCAGGGTTGATCCACCCGAAACGATGCGGCGGTTCGTGGCCCACTGCCAGCCGGCCCGCGCGAACGCCACCGGGTTGACGCCGGGATGCCAGTAGAACCAGCGGTCCTCGTACGTAAGCAGCGTTTCCAGGTAGCGCGGGGACACCTGGTCCGGCGTGACCGGATAGCGCCAGATGCCATCGCGGCTGGGGTAGTTGCGCAGCGGCGTGCCATCGGCGGCCACGACCACGGCGGCGCCGCCGGAATCGACAGGCGGCAGCGGGTAAAGGCGGTCAAGCACGAATAACAACGCGGCCAGCGTAAACAACACGCTGGCCGCGATGATGCCGCGCCGCCGCCAGCGGCGAGCGCGCAAGGCGCCCGCCGTGGGGGTGGCGGCGGCGGTCAAGGACGCTTGGCGCCGCGATCGCGGATTTCGACCGTGCTCCATTGCTCACCCACGCCGCGGATTTCCGGGCGATACATATCTTCCGCCACGGTCGAGGGCACCGCATAGCGGCCCGGCGTCACGACGCGCACCAGGTAGAACACGTCGACCTTTCCACGCCCCAGGGACACGGCGGCCACGTATCGGTCATCGCGGAACTCACGATGCTTGATGTTGGAATCGGCCATGGCTTCGGCCACGCGGCGCCCGCCTATCGTCCATTCCTGCATCTCGGGGCTTTGCGACAGGTTCAGGTTTTCGACTTCAAAACCCGCCGGCACACGGTCCTCGATCAGCGCATCCGGAATGTTCTGGTTGGCGCTGGCCTGCACCCACACCACCAGCATGTCGCCGCTTTGCAGCGTGCCGCCATCCCAAGGCTTGCCGTCCGGGCGATACCAGCCACGCTTGAGCTGGATCACGTCGTTGCGCGGCTTGGGCGCAACCGTCGGGCTGCCCTGGATGTCGTATTCCAGGAACAGCGACTGCGCACCCGTGTTGAGGATTTGCGTGTTGGCCAGATCGGCCGCCGTCAGGCCGACCGTCTGGTCGGTCTTGCCGCCGTCCAGCGGCTTGCGCACGCCATTGACGGTCAACGCGGCTTCCCACGGCGTGCCCTTGTCGCCACCGATGGCGCGTGCCGCCATCAACAGCGCCATGCGTTCCTGCGTGGACAGGTACGAACGGTTGCCCAGGCGCGAAGTCAGTTGCGTCAGCAGGTTTTCCAGGCGCTCGTGCTTCAGGCCGTACTGGTTGGCCAGCGCGTACGACATGGCGTAATCGCGCACGCTGCTGCCGTAGTCGCCCAGCCATTCGTCGTAGTAGCCGTTGTAATTGCGTCGCGGGAAACCGTATTCGCGCGTCATGGCGGCGTCCAGCGCGGACTTCATGCGCCCTTCGTCGCCCATCAGCTTGAACGCGGCCGCCAACTGGATCAGGGGCAACGGCGAACGCGCGCGCTCTTGGTAGTTGTCGAACAGTTGGCGCACCGTGGACAGCGGCGCCTTCTTGTCGCGAGCCAACGCCAGCACGGCGGTCGACAAGCCGGCAAAACGGCGGTGGTCTTCGCGCAGGATGTTGGCATCGCTGCCGTCGATGCGGCCGGCTTCAACGTTGCGGCGCAGGTTCACCGACCATGTGCCGAAGGTGTTCGACGTCTGCTGCACTTGCTCCAGCAGCCATTGGCGCGAACGGTCCAGCGTGGCTTCGGGCACTTCAAAGCCCTGGTCGCGCGCGTCTTGCAGGAAGCCGACGGCATAGGCCGTCAGCCATACATCGCGCGAGCTGGAACCGCTCCAGAGGTTGTACGAACCCACCGCGTTGCGCATGCCGGACAGGCGGCCGATGGCGCCTGACACCTGCGCGGCGCGTTCCACCTGCGAATGCGGCTTCAGGCCGAACTGCTTGGCGACGGCGTCATTGATCAACACCCATGGCAAGGCACGGCTGATGGTCTGTTCGGCGCAGCCATACGGATACGCCAGCAAACCTTCGACCAGCTTGTTCACGTTGAACGGCGGGCGATTCGACACGGTCAGGCTGACCAGCGCGGAATCCGGATAGTAGGACGACACCCACGAGGCCTGCGCCACATTGGTTTCACCCGGATTCAGGCGCAGGCGACGCACCTGGCGTTCGCCCGCGTAGGCCGGCTGCACCTGCAACACCGATTCGCGCACGAGGTGCACGGGCTTGGCGCCGCCCTGCCCGTCGATCGTCAGGCGCATCAGGCCCAGGCCATACGAACCGGTCGTGGTGGCGTTAAAGCGCAAGGTGGTGCGCTGCTTGTCTTTCAGCGTCACCGTGCGTACGCCATCGGTAATGGCCAGCGGGTCCAGCGCTTCCAGCTTGATGCTGATCTTTTGCTCGGCGCCGCTCAGGTTGGTCAAGTCCAGCGCGATGGCGGCCTGGTCGCCCGGCGTGATGAAGCGCGGCGTGTTCAGTTCAGCGACGATCGGCGCGGCCACCACCATTTCGGTGTCGGTGCTGCCGTAGTTGTCGGCCGTGAAGGCCACCGCCATCAGGCGCAAGGTGCCGTTGAAGTCGGGCAGGTCCAGCGGGATGTCCGCTTCGCCTTGCGCGTTCAGCGTGACCGGACCCGAGAACAGGTCTACCAGCTTGACCTTCTTGGGCAGGCTCTTGCTGTCGCCGCGCATGGCGGCGTCACCGCCCCACTTCAGCTTGCCCTTGGTGCCGTCCATTTTTTCGATCAGCTTGCCGTACATGTCCAGCAGTTCGGGCGCGTAGCGGTGCTTGCCGAAGAAATAATCCAGCGGGTCGGGCGTGGCGTACTGGTTGATGTTCAAGATGCCCACGTCCACCGCGGACAGCGTGACCGTGGCTTGCTTGCCCTGTGCCCCGTCAACCTTGACGCGCACCGTCGTCTTGGTCTCGGGCACGGCCTTGGGCGCGGCCGTCAGCTTCACATCCAGCTTGCGGTCGGTGCTGGCAATCGGCAGGAACGCCAGGCCCAGCGCGCGGGCCGGGGTCACGCGGTCGCCTTCGCTACCCGGGCGGAACACGGCGGCGGCCACGTACAGATCGTGGCGCTTCCAGTCCTTGCTGACCGGGATTTCGACCACGGTGCCCGTGGCTTTCACGGCCACCCAGGTGGACCACAGCATGCGGTCGCCTTCGACGGTGACCAACGCCTGACCGTCGTGCGGCGGCGTCAAGGTGACCTTGACGGTGTCGCCCGGCTTGGCCGGCACGCCTTCCAGCTTCATCTGCACGCGATCGGGGCGGTTGCCCATCGCGTCGGCGTCCTGCGCGTTCCAGCCCGCATAGAAGCGGTAGCGCATCGTCTCACCCGTTTCCGGGTCGGCAATTTCAAGGCGGTAACGGCCCCACTTGACCGGCACGGTCAGCTGGGCGCGATCGTTCAACGCCACTTCGCGCGAATCGATCAATTCTTCGGTTTCGGTATAGCCGCTGTTCCAGCCGCGCTGATCGTCAAAGCGCCAATAGTATTGGCGTTCTTCGCGGAACAAACGCATCTGGGCCTGGGCCAGGGGCTGGATCTCGCCCTGGGCGTTGACGCGGATCACTTCGAATCCGGCGGGTGCGCTCTCGCGCGCCACGTCGCTATCGAACTGGGGACGCACGGCGATCAGTTTGTCGGCGGGCCAGACGCTGCGTTCAATGGAACGCACGACCGGGCGGCCGCCCGATTCCAGCAGGCTGGCCGACACGCGCACCTTCATGGGGGAATGCGTGCCTGCCGCGTTGGGGTTGACGCTGATCTGTGCTGCGCCCTTCTCGTCCAGCGCCTCTTCGGGCAGTTCGCCAAACGTACGGCGCGTGTCATCGGCGACGTCGCCGAAGATGAATCCGGGCCATTTCTGGGCCTGCGCGAAACGGTCGCGCTTGACCTGGAAGGTGGACAGCAGGCGGTTGCCGGCGGCGGGCGAGCCGTAAAGGTAGTCGCCCTGCACGTCAACAATCAGTTCCTCGTCCGGCGACAGCACCTCTTGATCAGAGGTCAGCGCCATCTTCATGCGCTCGGGCAGGAATTCCTCGACCTGGAACTTCCACGACGCATCCGGTGCGCGCGAGGCCGGGTCTACGCGCAGTTCCAGCAGCCACGAGCCGGTCTGCGCGTCCAGAGGCAATTCGATTGCGCGCTCGACATAGCCGACCAGATCCTTCTTGGGCTGCCACAGCGTGTTTTGCACGACGCGGCCATCGGGACGCTTGATCGTCGCCGTCAACGGTGCGGGCGTCAGCATGCGGCCGTCCAGATCGCGCGGCAGCACCGACACGTTGAACGTTTCGCCGGGGCGATACAGGTTGCGGCCGGCGTAAACGAACAGGTTGTTCGGGCGCGATACATGGCCGCCCGTATCGAACTCCGACAGGTCCAGCGCCGGCTCGGCCAACGCCAATACCGTCATTTCCTTGTCGCGCGATGCACGGATGACGCGCGCGTTGGTGAAGCTGCCGTCAAATCGCACATGGCCTTGCCCATCGGCGGCGGCCTTGGCCAGCGTCTTGCCGGCGCCGTCAACCAATTCAAAGACCGCGCCGGAGATGGCCTGGCCAGACTTCAGCGATACGGAATAGGCTTCCACGCGGTCGCTGTAGCGGCGCGCGTGCAGGCCGATATCGCTGACGTAGAAGTACGTGACCTGGTATTCGTAGCGGAAACGGCCGGGCTGGCTCATCACCGCGATATAGATGCCGGGCTCTTGCAGTTCCTTTACGCCTTCCACGGGCAGGAAGGTCACGTGGCGGCGGTTCGGCTTGTCGTCGGTGATGAAGCGGCCTTGATAGACGCTGGTGGTCAGCGAATTCAGGCGGTCCAGATCCCAGTTGCTGACCGAACCCTTCAGGCCGCGGTTGTCGGAATAGCGCCAACTGTCTTCTTCGTTGTAGCCGCCCTCTTCTTCGTCATCCGATGCCTGGGCGGTATTGCGGCCAATGCCCAGCACCGTTTCAAACAGTTCCGGCACGCGGTCGGGCGCGACGCGCAGGAACTGCACGTCCACTTCGGGCACGTTCACGGTGGCCACGGGCAAACCGCCGTTCTGGCCGGCCGGCAACACCACGCCACGGCTGGCGAAATAGAACGACGGCGGCATTGCCTGCGTGTTCACTTCGCAGTTGGACGACTGCGTCAGCACAACCTTGTCACCCACGCCCGGCAAACCGGAGCGCACGGTAATGGCGTACTTGCGTTGCGGCTGGATGTACGGGAAATACACCATGCGCGGGTTGTCACCCACGATCCAGCTGCCTTTCACGATCTTGCCTTGCGGGGCGGAGTCGCCCGGCTTCACCGAGGCGGGCTGGTCGCCGGCATTGGAGGCCGTTTCGCTGTCCTGGTCGGCTTTGCCCGACGACGCGCCCAGATCGGTGACCTGAAGGAAGTCATCCAGCTTGGCCTTGGCATCCACCGGTTGGGTGAAGGTGACAGACAGGGACAGCGCGTCGTTATATTGGCGCGGTTGGCAGGTCAGCGCCGCGAACGGGTCGGGCGAGCCGACCGTGGCGCTGGCGCCCAGGGCGGGTTTTACTTCGCCCGGCGGGGCCGCCGCAGGGGTTTGAGCCGGGGCGGACGCCGCCGGGGCCGCCACCGGAGCCGGCGCCTGCTTGTCCTTGCCCATCCACCAGCCCACGCCTATGGCGCCGGCCAACACTACAACGCCGGCAACCGCCAGCCAGGTCTTACTAACCTTTCCACTCACGGCAAACCCCTCCGCCTACTCGAATACAACGCTCCTTAGCGGCGGAGCTGCCGACCATCCGGATCCGCGCGCTTCCCCAAACGCGGACATTGCCGTGCCGTTGGCGCACAGCAGAACGCCGCCTTCGAGGGCGGCGTCTTCATTCTTGGTATTAAACGGGTTCCATCACGCATTGCAGCGGGTGCTGGCGCGCCCGCGCGTACTGTCCTACCTGGGCGATGCGGGTGGCGGCGAGATCACGGGGATACACCCCGCAAACTCCGCGCCCTTCGTGATGCACTTGCAACATGATCCGCGTGGCCTCTTCATGATTTTTATTGAAGAATTTTTGCAGGACTTTCACGACGAATTCCATCGGCGTGTAGTCATCGTTCAACAGCAGAACCTGATACATCGGAGGCGGCGCGGCGCGTGCCGGTGCCTTCTCGACGGCCAAATCATGCTGGGTATCCAAGGTAGAACTCATAGGGCGGCTATTCTATTTAAACTGGGGACGCCTAACGTGCAACTTACTTAAAATTACACGCGGAAATACGTAGTTTCCATACTTGACGACACGAAGAAAAGCGGCGCATTATCAGCGCATTCTGGGGTTTTCAACTCATCGAAAATCTGCCAGGAAGCCGGAGGGGGGGACAGAGGTCTAGACCGCGATGCCCTTCTGTCAACATACGATTCAATGAGGCAGTCCGCATGTCTGATACGACCGCAACCGCCGTCCAAGGGGACAATCCCAAATCGACGGGTACCGTCAAGTGGTTCAACGATGCAAAGGGGTTTGGCTTCATTACGCCCGACGACGGCGGTGAAGATCTGTTCGCCCACTTCTCGTCCATACAGATGAATGGTTTTAAAACCCTGAAGGAAGGCCAGAAAGTGGCTTTCGAAATCATCCAGGGGCCTAAGGGCAAGCAGGCGCTTAATATCACGGCCGCCTAAATTACCCTATAAAGTGCAGCGGTAAGGTTGCACCATTATCCAGGCGGGGCTTTCGGGCCCCGCCTTGTTATTTTCTTTTTACTGCGCCAGTCATGCTGAAGAATGCGAAGTTATTACCTGTCACTCCTACGTTGTTCACGACGGCGTTCTTGAAACCCGCATTCCTTAAAGCCGTATCGGCGGCATTGGCCAGCGCGGCATTGATGCTGGGCGCGGGCGCCCAGGCGCAAACCGGTCCGCAACCGTCCTTGCCCACCACTCAACTATCGGCAGGCATCCATATTATCCGCGCCGAAGTTGCCAACACCGACGCCACGCGCCAAGCCGGCCTGATGTTCCGCAAAGAACTGCCCGGCAACGACGGCATGCTGTTTGTCTTCGAGCAGCCCGACGTGCAGTGCTTCTGGATGCGCAACACGCTTTTGCCGCTCTCGATAGCCTTTATCGCCGACGACGGCACGATCGTCAATATCGACGACATGGCCCCGCAGACCGAAGATCCGCATTGCGCGCGCAAGCCCGTGCGCTACGCCCTGGAAATGGCCCAAGGCTGGTTCGACCAACATGGCATCAAGGCAGGCCGGAAAATCGACGGGCTGCCCTGACCCGGGGGCCACAGGGCGTCAGCGCGCCGGTCAGATGCGAGAAGGGAGCCCCAGAGGCTCCCTTTTTTGATTCCGCCGCGAAACACGCGGCGGAAAAAACAACACTTCAGGCTTCAGGCGTCGAGCTCAGAGTTCGGCTCAGACGCGTTCGATGATGAGCGCGATGCCCTGGCCCACGCCGATGCACATCGTGCACAGCGCATAGCGGCCGCCGGTGCGGTGCAGCTGGTTGATCGCGGTGGTAGCCAGGCGGGCGCCCGACGCACCCAGCGGGTGACCCAGGGCGATGGCGCCGCCGTTGGGGTTCACGCGCGGGTCGTTGTCGGCGATGCCCAGTTGACGCAGCACGGCCAGGCCCTGCGCGGCAAAGGCTTCGTTCAGTTCGATGACGTCCATCTGATCCAGCGTCAGGCCGGTCTGGGCCAGCACCTTCAGCGTGGCCGGAGCGGGGCCGATACCCATGATGCGCGGCGCAACGCCGGCCGTAGCCATGCCGACCACACGAGCGCGCGGCGTCAATCCGTGGCGGGCGGCGGCCTTTTCGTCAGCCAACAACAGCGCGGCGGCACCGTCGTTCACGCCCGACGCGTTGCCGGCCGTGACGCTGCCGCCTTCGCGGACCACACCCTTGAGCTTGGCCAACGATTCCAGGCTGGTTTCACGCGGATGCTCGTCCTTGGAGACGACGATGGCATCGCCCTTTTTCTGAGCAATCGACACCGGCACGATTTCGGCATCGAAGACGCCTTCTTTCTGCGCGCGAGCCGTCTTTTGCTGGCTGGCCAGCGCGAACAGGTCTTGGTCTTCGCGGCTGATGTTGAAGTCATCAGCGACGTTCTCGGCCGTTTCGGGCATCGAATCGACGCCGTATTGGGCCTTCATCAGCTTGTTGACGAAGCGCCAGCCGATGGTGGTGTCGAAAATGGCGGCATTGCGCGAGAACGCGCTGTCGGCCTTGCCCATGACAAAGGGCGCGCGGCTCATGCTTTCAACGCCGCCGGCCAGCATCAGCCCGGCTTCGCCGGCGCGGATGGCGCGGGCGGCGGTGCCGATGGCGTCCAGGCCCGAACCGCACAGACGGTTGACCGTGGCACCAGGGACTTCGATGGGCAGGCCGGCCAGCAGCGTGGCCATGCGTGCCACGTTGCGGTTGTCTTCACCCGCCTGGTTGGCGCAGCCCATGATGGCGTCGTCCAGTTCTTCCCAGCGCACGCCGGGGTTGCGCGCTACCAGCGCCTTGATGGCGACGGCGGCGAGGTCATCAGGACGCACGCTGGCCAGCGCACCGCCGTAGCGGCCGAAGGGAGTACGGATCGCATCACAAATAAAGGCATTCACGGTCATGGGAAGCTCGGAGTGAAGTGAAAAATTCGGGATCGGACGATCTTAGCGCACCGCTTTTCGCGCCAACTTGGTGCACGCCCGCGATGTCCGTCACATGGACAGTGTCCGGTAGGTGTTCACCCTGATCATCAAAGCGGGCCGCACGGCTTCAGGGTGACGCAGGCTTGGACGGCACCGTTGCCGCGCCCGCCTCGGATTGCGCGGCGCGGCCCGCCTCGACAATGGCTTGCCGGCGAAAGCGCCCCGCCGCAAGGTGATAGAACGGCTGCGGGCAGAACTGCCGCGACACGCCCGAGGCCAGCAGCGACCCCACCAGCAGCCAGAACAACATCGGCTGGCTGCCCGTCATTTCCATGACGACCACGCTGGCGGTCAACGGCGCCTGCGTGGCGGCGGCCAGAAAGGCGGCCATCGACACCAGCACCAGCACGCGCTGGTCCACGCCCTCGCCCGCCAGTTCCCAGATGTGTTGGCCGATGCCTGCGCCCGTGGTCAGCGCGGGGGTGAAGATACCGCCCGGGATGCCGGCCCAATACGAAGCGACGGTAGCGGCCAGCTTGGCCAGCCCGAAGCCGACCGGCGCGGTGTCGTGGCCCGACAACAGATCGGCGGCCACGCCATAGCCCGTGCCGTACACGCTGCCCGCCGTGCACAAGCCGATCACGGCCAGCACCAGCCCCATGATGAAAGCCGTCCAGATGGGATGCGCGCGGATCCAGGCGCGCCACGCCGCGGGCGCCGCGCCTGCCGCGCCCTTGCCCAGCAGCCGCGCAAAAATACCGCCCAACGCGCCGTTGATTGCGCCGCAGATAATGATCCACATCACCATGCCGTGGGCCAGCGGCGCACCGCCGAACACGCCGAAATACGGGTTGTTGCCTTGCACCGCGACCACGAGAAAGCCCGCTGCCAGCACGCCGATCAGCACCAGCCGTTGCCAGCGCAGCACCGTGCCCCGGCCCAGTTCTTCGATGGCGAAAATCACGCCGGCAAGCGGCGCGTTAAAGGCGGCGGCAAGGCCGCCGGCCGCACCGGCCGCGATCAGTTCATTGGCGTGAAAGCCCCGCAGCTGCACGCCGCGCCGCTTCCAGAAATCTCCCCACGCCAGCATGAGCGCTGCACCCACCTGCACCGACGGGCCTTCGCGCCCGATCGACGCGCCGGCCAGCATGCCGAAGAACGCCAGGGGAATTTTCCAGAGAGTTTGCGCCAGGGACACCAGGCTGGATTGGCTGGGGCCGGGCGGCAATGACAGCGCGCCGATGACCTGGGGAATGCCGCTGCCCGCGGCGTTGGGCGCGAAGCGCATTGTCAGCCAGCGCAGGCCGGCCAGGCTGAACGGCAGCACCAGCAAGGCAAGCCAACCGTTGTGGCCGACCCATTCGCGGTTCCAGTCCAGCGCCTTGTCGGCCAGATACGCAAAACCCAGCGACATCAGCGCAACCAGGCCCGCACCGCCCAGCAGCAGCGCCATTTGCAGGCTCTTGCGTGACAGGCGGTTGATCTGACGCACTTTGCGGCGCATCAGGCGACGTGTGGCGGCGGAGGTCCGGCGGAAAGGTTCAGTCAGGCTCATGGGCTGCTGGCATGCGGCGGAAAGTCGCTAACCTTAACATTCCCACCTGACTCACAGCCCACAAATTCACAGACCACGACTTCGCGGGCCACAACTTTGCGGGCCACAACTTTGCGGGCCACAACTTCGCGGGCCACGAACCTCCCGTCCACAGACTTACCGCCCGGGCGCTACCGCGCAAGCCCGCGCGGCAGCGCCCGCGACTGCTTAGAACGAGGACCAGTCGTCGTCCGACGCGTGCGCCAGCGCCGGCCGCGCCTGGCTGGCGCGCGCCACGGTCGCTGCCGGCTTGCGCGCGGCGGCCAGGGACGCGGCGCTTGGCGTAATCAAGCGTGCCTCGGCGCCACGCCCCGAACCCGCGGCGGCGTCCACCTTGAAGCGGCGCACTTCCTGGGCCAGGCGGCCGGCCTGCTCCTGCATGCTGGCGGCCGCGGCGGCGGCTTCTTCGACCAGCGCGGCGTTCTGCTGCGTCACGGTATCCATCTGCGCCACGGCCTGGTTGACCTGGCCGATGCCGGACGATTGCTCTTCCGACGCGCTGGCAATTTCGCGCACCAGCGTGGCCACCTGACGCACGCTGTCAACCACTTCGCGCATGGTGCGACCGGCCTCGTCCACTTGGCGCGTACCGCCCTGCACACGCGCGGCGGATTCGTCGATCAGCGCCTTGATTTCCTTGGCGGCCACCGCCGAGCGTTGCGCCAAGGTGCGCACTTCACCCGCCACCACGGCAAAGCCACGGCCCTGCTCGCCCGCGCGCGCCGCTTCCACCGCGGCGTTCAGCGCCAGGATGTTGGTCTGGAATGCAATACCGTCGATCACGCCCGTGATATCGGCGATGCGGCGCGAGCTGTCCGAAATGGCGCTCATGGTCTGCACAACGCCCTCCACCACTTCGCCCCCGCGCACTGCCACGGTGGACGCCTGCGTCACGAGACGATCGGCCTCGCTGGCGTTGTTGGCGTTTTGCTGCACGGTGCTGGTCAGCTCTTCCATTGACGCGGCAGTCTGCTCCAGTGACGACGCCTGTTCTTCGGTGCGTTGCGACAGGTCAGAGTTACCTTGCGCGATCTGCGAGGAAGCCGACGCGATGCTTTCACAGCCGTCGCGCACGTCCGCGACAATGCGCGCCAGGCTTTCGTTCATGGCCTTCAGTGCCGTCATCAAGTCGCCCGTTTCATCACGCGTGGCCACCTGGATGTCGGTGGTCAGATCGCCCGCGGCAACCTGGCGCGCGGCCTTCACGGCTTGCTCCAGCGGCCGCACGATCCCGCGCGTGACCAGCCAGCCCAACAGCATGCCGATCACCACGCCGGCCACGGCCAGAATGATCATCACGGCGCGCACGGTGTCGTACAGGTCGGTGGCTTCGTCCACGGATTGCGCCGTGGCTTTTTCCTTGCCCACGGCCAGGTTGGTCATCAGGTCGTCAAGCTTTTGCGACGAGGCGATGACGCGCTTTTCGATCTCGGCCACACGCGGATCGGTTTGCGTCAACGACTGCGACCTGGCCGCCGTGAAGAACGCTTCCGACTCCCGCTTCCACACCTGTTCGGTTTCGACAAACTGCGCCAGCAGGCGCTTGCCCTCTTCTTCGTGAAAGTTCTTCGCGGCTTTATCGCGTAGCACGTCCATGTTCTTGACGGCGTCGTCAAACTGCTTCTTCAACGCCTGGCGATCCTGATCGGTGCTGGCGGCCAGGTAGCCGCTGCGGGCGCGGCCCGCGTAGATCAGATTCAGATTGGATTCTTTCAAATCCGAGATGCCACGCAGCTCGGTGTCATACAGCCGGTCATTCAATTCGTTGATGCGCGACAGCCCCCACACTCCAAATGCCCCGATGGCACCGCCGATTACCGCCACGAGCAAAAACGCGCCCGACAGGCGCGCCCCAATGCGCAAGCCTGAAAATAAGCGAAACATGCTTCCCTTCCCTGTAGTTACCCCGGTTGTAAGCGGGCATGCCGCGATCCGTTGGCCCCGTGGTTCAGCCCTGACCACTGGCAACAATAGCGGCCGGGAATCCTAGGGATAACCCTAAAGAAAAGGTTGTTTCTTTGTCATTTCCCTGGAATGAAATCGACAATCGACAGGGTTATGTCAGCTGAATTTTTCCTGAACGGGAATAAAAAAGCCCCTGTGCAAGGCACCAGGGGCTTTTTACTTGCGGGCCACTTACGCGGCCCGACCCGTCGTTACCGATCAGGCAAAGTTCTTGGCGGCGAAATCCCAGTTGGCCAGCGCCCAGAAATTTTCCAGGTACTTGGGACGCGCGTTCCGGTAGTCGATGTAGTACGCGTGTTCCCAGACATCACAGGTCAACAGCGGCTTGTCGGCGGTGGTCAGCGGCGTGGCGGCGTTGCTGGTGTTGACGATGTCAACCGAACCGTCAGCCTTCTTGACCAGCCAGGTCCAGCCCGAACCGAAGTTGCCGGCTGCCGACTTGTTGAACGCTTCCTTGAAAGCGTCGAAGCTGCCCCACTTGGCGTTGATGGCGTCAGCCAGCTTGCCGGTGGGTGCGCCGCCGGCCTTGGGGGCCAGGCTGTTCCAGTAGAACGTGTGGTTCCAGACTTGAGCGGCGTTGTTGAAAATGCCACCCGAGGACTTCTTCACGATGTCTTCCAGCGACAGCGTTTCGAATTCCGTACCCGGGATCAGGTTGTTCAGGTTCGTGACGTAAGTCTGGTGATGCTTGCCGTAGTGGAACTCCAGCGTTTCCTTGGAAATGTGCGGGGCCAGGGCGTCGAGTTCGTAAGGCAGGGGGGGAAGAGTATGTGCCATGTGTTGGTTCCTTCTGTTGAGTGCACGATCAAGCCGGTCAATTGTATCGGCAACTAATGAGGATACCGCGTTAACCCCGCGTCCGCGCGGGGTTAACGGCGCGCATGATAGGCGCGTTCACGCCGACCCACGGCGCGTCGACCTGGCTGTTTGCAAACGCTACTCTTTCTCGTATCGCAGTTCCCTGCCCGCTTCCGACTCAACCAGCGCGCCGTCTTTGTGCACGGTGAACGTCTTGTGCAGCGGTGCGCCGGCGGCTTCTTCGGGTACGTACAGGTCCACGCGTATCGCACGCGTGCCCGCGTCCAGTTTGCTGATATCCACCTGATGCCAACGCGCGCCGGAAGGCAGCGGCACAAACACGGCCAGTGTTTTCAAGGCGCCCGGCTCGATGGGCGCGCTGATGGCGTCGTCGCCTTCGGACGGGCGCGGGCCGCCCCCGTGATCGGCATCCGCGGACGACATCGCCACGTCGACTTTCACCGGGCGATCGCGGTAGAAAACGCGTACGGACACAAAGCCGGGCTGGGCGGGCCGAGTGTCGGCGCGCACGTCCTGGATGGGCGAATACGGCTGGATCGGCGGCGTGTCCAGAAACACCTGCCTGCCGTCGCTGCGCCAGGCGCCATGCGCCGCGATGTCGACGGCGCCGTAGCTCAGCATGTAGTCAAAGCTGCCGTCCGGCGACAGCAGCAATTGACTACCCACTTCGCGCACACCGTTCAGCACATACAGGCCCGCCAGGCCTGCGGAGTCGGCGGATTTGCTGGCAACCTTGGCGGCCCCTCGCCTGGACGGCGCGGGAGACGGGCAAGTGGGCAGCGGGGATGCACCGGCCGCTTGGACGACACGCCGGAACTCGGGTGCGGACTGGCATGCCAGCGTGTGGGCGAAGGACTGGCCAGGCGGTGCGGCCACCTTGTCAAAACGCGCGCCGTGGCGCGCCAGCAATGACAGCATGGCGGGCTGACCGGTCTGCAAGGCGACCCACGCCGGCCCACGGCCCATGGCATCGGCCTGGTCGGGACGCGCGCCGGCCGTAAGCATGGCGCGGGCCAGATCCTCGCGACCCAGCTGGATTGCAGTGTTCAAGGGCGTTGCGCCATCATCCAGGGCGGCGTCCAGCGAACCCCCGGTGGCGTTTACAAACCGCAGCAGCTGCACAAGCTCGCCCTGCCGGGCCACGTACCACTGGCGGCTATGAAGCAACTGCACGACGATGCGTCGCGACAGCGGTGCGGCGTCGGGCGCGCAGGCCGCGGGCTTGCCGGTAAAACCCGCCGCCTGCAATGCCGCAACATAGCCTGGCGATTGGGTCAAGCTGGCTTCGCCGCGTTCGGGCATGCAGGCTTGCGCCACGGGTTGGCCGGTGGCCTTGCTGACGCGGCGCACCAGCGCGATGTCGCCCGAGGCCACCGCCGCGTTCAATAGCGCGTACGAGGCCGGGGCGCGCGGCAGTCGCGGATCGTCCAGCTTGGCGCCCGCGCGCAGCAGCCGTTCCAGCATCGCGGTGTCTTGCCTGCCGACCAGCCAATACAGCGCGCTTTCGCCATCGGGCGCCAGGCCGACAGGGTCCGCGCCCTTGGCCAGCAAGGCGTCAACGACCGGCACTTGCCCCGACGCTGCGGCCAGCAACAACAGCGGCGCGCCGTCGCCGCTATCCGCGTCCCCCGCCTTCACTTCGATGGGCACGCCGGCTTCGATCAGCATCATCGCCAATGACGTATCGCGGTTTTCCAGCGCGCGCCGGATCGCGCCGGTGCCCAACGCCTGCAAGTCAAAGCCCGCATCGGCAAACAGGCGCAGCGTTGCGGCATCGCCCGATTGCACCGCGACATCGACAGGCGATTTCAGGTCATAGCCTTCGCGCTTGGCGCGGGGGTCGGCGCCCGCGGCTAACAGCAGCTTGATGGCTTCCGGTTTGCGGGCCAGCACCGCATCGGCAAGCGGCGTGTTGCCATTTTTATCTTGCGGGTCGCCATCAACCGGCGCGCCCAGCGCCAGCAGGCGGTGCAGCGTTTGCACGTCGCCACGGCGCGCCGCCAGATTCATGATGGGTTGGGCGTCGGATTCCACTTTGGTGAACAGCGCTGCGCTGGAACCGGTTTGTGGGCCGCGTTGCGCAAAAGGCATGTCTTTTTGCAGCAGCAACGCCGCAATATCGGGATGCCCGCCCTGCACCGCCGCCTGGGACGCATCCAGCCAGACATCGTGCTGACCGGTCTGGCCGTAGCCGGTGGCGGGAATGTGGCGCGGCCCCAGTTCCTTCAACACGGGCACCGCGCCGGCGTTGCCCGGGTAGGCGGCCAGCGCCAAGGCGGTCAGCCCATCTTCATACGCCGGCTTGGTACCGGTGGCGGCCAGCGCCTGCAAGGGCGCCGCGCCCTCGGTCAGTTCCACCAGCGGCGACCACGCCAGGTAATCCGCCACATCGGGGCCCGCATCGGCAAAGGGCTTGCCAGCGCCGGCCTTGAACAGGGCCAGCACCATGCGCGTCATCGATGGCCGATCGACCAGACGCGGCAGATAGGTCATGCGCACCGCGAATTCAAAATCGCGATTCAACAGGAATTCAAGCGGGGTGCGGTGTTCATCGCCCCGCTGGTTGGCGTCGGCGCCCGCCGCCAGCAACATGTCCATGAAGTCGGGCGTGCCATACAGCAGCGCCAGATGCAGCGGCGGACGACGCGATTCGTACGTGACGTCGTTCAGCGGTGGCCGGGTGGCCAGCAGCGCGGCCAGCATGCGCGTGCGCGCAGGCAGCGTGGCCTGCAAAGTCTGGCGTATGCGGTCGGCGTCTTCGGTTGAAATGCCCCAGTACACGTTTTGGGCGCGCAGTTCACGCGGCGGCATGAGCAGCGCATGCAGCAGCGGCACGCCGTCCAGCGCGTAGTCGCCTGGCTGCTGGACCTGCGCCAGTGCAGAGACAAAGGCGTCGGGATCGTTGTTGCGTACGGCGGCAAACAGTGCCTGGGTGGCGGGGGTATCGGCCTCTTTATAGGCACGGTACGGAGACTGGCAATCGCAGTTGGCGGCGGGGGGCTGGCTTGCCGGCTGAACGGTTGCCGGCGCTGTGACCTCAGTGGACACATCAGCGGACACATCAGCGGAAACCTGCGCCGATACCCCAGCTGATATGGGCGGCGTCACCTCGGTGGTTACCTGCACCGCGCTTGCCTCTGCCGCTTGTACTAGCGCTACATGCCCAAGTGCCATGACCGTTCCGGCCAACACACCGGCCATCCAACCCATGCTTTCGTTGTGCCGCATTGCATCGCCTCAGAGTGCGTCGACCTGTCCCACGCCACCGTGCCGACGCCGCGCCGAATGCGTGGGCGTGGCCGGCCGGCGGATCGTTTTTGCTTAACCGGCGTCGCGGTTCTTGCGGGTTTGCTGCACCTGAACCTGTGCGCCACCCTGCGCAAAGCTCAGGTCCAGCGCCTGCCCGGTAGCCAGGCTTGCCGCATCCCGCACGATGCGGCCGTCGGCATCCCGTGCAATGGCGTAGCCGCGCGACAAGGTATTGCCCGGGTCCAGCGCGCGCAGCTGCGCCGTGGCGGCCGCCAGCCGATTGCGGCCCTGCACCAGCAGACGCGCATGCGCCTGGCCCAGCTGGCGCACGGCGCCTGCCAGGCGGTCGGCGGCGCGTCCGGTATCGGGCACGCGATGCGCCAGGCGTTGCGTCAGCAGATTGACGCGCGCAGTGCGCCGGGCTTGCGGGCCCGACCACGCCGACGCCAGCCGGAAGCGCAGGCTGTTCAAGCGTTCTTGCTGATGCTCAAGCCGTTGCGAGGGCGACACCAACTGCCCGGACGCACGGTCCAGGCGTTGCGCGGCGCGTTCCAGCCGCCGTTGCTGACCGCGGACCATGGCTTGGGCCGACTGCATGACGCGGCCGATCAATTCGGAACGCGGTACGCAGGCCAATTCGGCGGCGGCGGTGGGCGTGGGCGCGCGCACGTCGGCCACAAAGTCCACGATGGTGAAGTCGGTTTCATGCCCCACGCCGCTGATCACCGGGATTTCGCTGACCGCGACCTGGCGCGCCAGGTCTTCGTCGTTGAAGCTCCACAGATCTTCGATGCTGCCCCCGCCGCGCACCAGCAACAAAGTGTCAACCTCGGCGCGCGCGTTGGCCAGCCGCACCTGGGCAGCCAGGCGGTGGGCGGCATCGGCGCCCTGAACCGGAGCCGGATAGATGATGACGGGCACTTGCGGCGCGCGCCGGGCAAGCGCCGACAACACATCGCGCAGCGCCGCTGCATGCAGCGACGTAATGACCCCGATTGCGCGCGGCAAACGGGCGGGTTCGCGCTTGCGGGCCGGGTCGAACAGACCTTCCGAGGCCAATTGCTCTTTCAGGCGCAAAAACGCTTCATACAGATTGCCCAGACCGGCCCGGCGCATGGCGTCGGCCTGCAACTGGTAGTCGCCGCGCGGCTCGTACAGGGACACCCGCGCACGGATTTCGACCTGGTCCCCCGCTTTGGGTACAAAACCCACCGCGCTGGCGCGGCTTCGGAACATAACAGCCCGCACCGAGGCCCGGCTGTCCTTGAGCGTGAAGTACCAATGCCCGGATGCCGCCTGCGTGAAGTTCGAAATCTCTCCGCGCACCCATAAAGCCGGGATGCTGCGCTCCAACAACTGCCCCACTGCTTGGTTTAGCTGGGCAACTGTCAGGATATCCCGCGTGAATGCGTTGTTTGTGACTGCAAATTCAATTGTCATGAGGCTTTCCGATGCGTACCTGTCCACAGGGCATACGTAGCGGGGCGCAATGATACCGCGTCCACAGATTTTTGCAGCGGCAGGCCCGAAAGCCAGCAAACTCCGTGCAAGCCGTTGATTTTTATAGACAAATTATAAAAACTCAATTGCGCTAATTTGAAGCAAACAAGCGCAAGCCCTGTGCCCACAAGCGTTCCGGCGAAGTTTTGCACAGAATTATCCACAATTTCTGTGGATAAATCGGGGGCCTTCCCGCCTTGCCACAAACCCGCCGCGCCGTTACAGTTTCGGCTTGATCTGATGCCACGGCGCACGTACTGTTGCCGCCCTATGGCCCCCGGGAGTTGAACGCTTTGCTTTCCATTTTGCGCGAGGCCGGCTGGCCCATCTGGCCCCTGCTGGCGACATCCGTGCTGGGACTGGCGCTGATTTTCGAGCGCTTCCTCTCCCTGCGCCGCAGCCTTATCCTGCCCCGTGGCCTGAACGAACAGGTCGTGGACATGCTGCGCAACCGCCAGGACACCCCCGAAGCCATCAACCGCCTGGAACGAAATTCGCCGCTGGGCCGGGTGCTGGCCGAAGTGATGCGTCACCGCCATTTGCCCCGCGAAGAACTGCGCAACGTGGTCGAAGACACCGGCCGGGCCGTCGCTCATGACCTCAGCCGCTACATCCCCGCCATCGGCACCATCGCCGTCGTCGCGCCCCTGATGGGGCTGTTCGGCACCGTGGTCGGCATGATCGAGATCTTCGGGTCGTACACACCCGGCGGCGGCGACCCCGCCCAACTGGCACGCGGCATTTCCATCGCGCTGTACAACACCGGCTTCGGCATCCTGATTGCCATTCCCGCCATGATTGCGCATCGCTACCTGCGCGGTCGGGTCGACGGCTATCTCAGCGCCATGGAGCAATCCGCCTCGCGGCTGGTACGCGCCGTGTCGCCCGTGCCGCCCGCCCCTTCCGCCTACCCCGCGCGCGAGGGGCGTTCATGAATTTCCGCGGTTCCCGGGGCGATCGCGACGAGCTGGACATCAACCTGATCCCGCTGATCGACGTCTTGCTGGTCATCCTGATCTTCCTGGCCGCCACCACGTCGTTCACCCGATTCACGCAATTGAAGGTGACCCTGCCGCAGGCATCGTCCGAGCAAGACACGCCGCCCGCGCTAGAGGTGGCCGTCAGCCAGGACGGGCGCTACGCGCTGAACGGCACGCTGATCGACGTGTCCACGCCTCCTGAAATCGCCGACGTGCTGCGTCAGGCGGCGGCCGGCAAGACCGAGCCGCTGGTCATCATCAACGCCGACGCCCAAGCCACCCATCAATCCGTGATCAACATCATGGAAGCCGCCCGCCTGGCGGGCATCGGCCGCGTCAATTTCGCCGCCCAGACGTCACGGTGAGCACCCCGCGTTCGTCCCCATCGCTGCTGGCCCGCCAGTGGCAGCATGGCGGCTGGCTGTCGACCCTGCTGTCACCGCTGGCCGCGCTGACCGAATGGGCGGTGGCCAGAAAGCGCGCCGCCTACCTCAGTGGCGCCAAGCCCAGCTACCGCGCGCCGGTACCGGTGGTGGTGGTGGGCAACATCTACGTCGGTGGCACGGGCAAGACCCCCATGGTGATCGCCACGGTCCAAGGATTGCGCGCGCGCGGCTTCACGCCCGGCGTGGTCAGCCGAGGCTATGGCGTGAAAGTCGGCCCGCAAGCCCGGGTCGGAGTGGGCGCATTGGCGGCGGATCGCTTTGGCGACGAACCCGCCTTGATCGCGCGCGCCACGGGCGCCCCGGTGTCCGTACACCCGAAACGCGCATTGGCCGCCCGTGCGCTGCTCCGGGCGCATCCGGACGTGGACGTGATCGTCTCGGACGACGGCCTGCAACACCTGGCGCTGGCGCGGGACGTCGAAATCGTGGTGCAGGACGCGCGCGGCGTGGGCAACGGCCGGTTGCTGCCCGCCGGCCCGCTGCGCGAACCCGCGCAGCGCTTGCAAGACGTGGATGTGCTCATCACCAACATCGGTACGGCTGACGGCGCCGGTGAACCGGCCAACGCCGACGCCACCCCCCCCCTCCGCCCGCGCCCGGTGCGGATGTGGCTGGAACCGGGCGATGCCCGTCACATCGAAGACGGCGCGACGCGGGCGCTTTCCGCCTTTGCGGGCCAGCCTCGCGTGGCGGCCGCCGCGGGCATCGGCAACCCGGACCGCTTCTTCTCGACGCTGCGCGCCGCGGGAATCGAACCGGACGCGACCCTGCCCTTACCCGACCATCACGACTACGCCGACTCGCCGTTCCGGGGCCTGACGGCCGACGCGATCCTGGTGACGTCCAAGGACGCCATCAAATGCGCCGCGCTGCACGACGCGCGCCTGTGGGAAGTGCCGGTGCAAGCGGCGTTTTCCGACCCGGGGTTGTTCGATTGGCTGGCGCAGGCGCTGCGCGACCGGGCTCCCGCCTAGCGCTGTGCCCATCGGCGCGTTGCACCGTGCCGTTCACCCCTCACCCGAGCCCGGCCGTGCACTTGCCGCGGCGAAAATCGGACTTTCGCCCTGCCCGCCGCAGCCTTGCCCGCCGCAAACTGTTTTAGAATCCCGGTCATGGAATCCCGACTTCTCGACATCCTCGTCTGCCCCCTGTGCAAGGGCCGCCTCGAAAACGACCGGCAGCACGCCGAACTCGTTTGCCGCGCCGACCGCCTGGCTTTCCCGATCCGCGACGGCATCCCCGTCATGCTGGAGTCGGAAGCCCGGGTGCTGGACGAAACCGCCCCCACCTGACCGCCGCACCGTGAGTTTCATCGCATTGATTCCGGCGCGCGCCGCCTCGACCCGCCTGCCCGACAAGCCCCTTGCCGATATCGCCGGCAAGCCGATGGTCGTGCGCACGGCCGACCGTGCCGCGCTATCGGGCGCATCCCGGCTGTACATCGCCACGGACGACGCGCGCGTGCAGGCGGCCGTGCAGGCCCATGGCCTGACCGCCCTGATGACGCGCGGCGACCACCCCACGGGCACGGACCGCCTGGCCGAAGCCGTCCAGCAACTGGGGTTGCCGGACGACGCCATCGTGGTGAACGTGCAAGGCGATGAACCGCTGATCGAACCCGAACTGATCGACGCCGTGGCGGCCAAGCTGCAAGCTTGCCCCCACGCCGATATCGCCACCGCCGCCTGCCCGCTGGCCGACGCCGAGGCGCTGTTCAACCCGAACGTCGTGAAAGTCGTGTGCACCGCCGACGATCGCGCCATGTATTTTTCGCGCGCCCCGATTCCCTGGGCGCGCGATGCGCTGGCCGGCGGCGAACGTGTGCTGGCCGACGGGCTGCCCGCCTGGCATCACATCGGCCTGTACGCCTACCGCGTGTCGTTCCTGCGCCGCTTCCCGACGCTGCCGCAAGGCATGCTGGAACGGTTCGAAGCACTGGAACAGCTACGCGCCATGGAACATGGCCATCAAATCGTCGTACACCGCACGCTCAACCCTCCCGCAGCGGGCGTAGATACCCCGGCGGACCTGGAACGCGTGCGCTTGGTCTACAGCAAACAGATGTAAGGGTTATTTCCCATGGCGCAGCCCCGCATTGGCTGCTGCGTTGCGGCATAATCCCCCGGATCACAAAAAATAAACCCCATCAGGAGCACTCATGCGTCTCATCTTGCTCGGACCTCCCGGCGCCGGCAAAGGCACCCAGGCCGCGTTTCTCACCCAACACTTCGGCATTCCCCAGATCTCCACCGGCGACATGCTGCGAGCCGCGGTGAAGGCAGGCACGCCCTTGGGTATTGAAGCCAAAAAGGTCATGGATGCCGGCGGTCTGGTTTCCGACGAGATCATCATCGGCCTGGTCCAGGACCGCCTGAAGCAGCCCGACTGCGCCGGCGGCTACCTGTTCGACGGTTTCCCCCGCACCATCCCGCAAGCCGACGCGCTGAAAAGCGCCGGCGTCAAGCTGGACTACGTGGTGGAAATCGAAGTGCCCGAAGAGGACATCATCGAACGCATGAGCGGGCGCCGCGTGCACCAGCCCAGCGGCCGCAGCTACCACGTGCGCTTCAACCCGCCCAAGGTTGAAGGCCGCGACGACCTCACCGGCGAAGAACTGATCCAGCGCGACGACGATCGCGAGGAAACGGTGCGCCACCGCCTGTCCGTGTACCGCGAACAAACCCGTCCGCTGGTTGATTACTACTCGACCTGGGCGCAGCAAAACGCCGCCGAAGCCCCGAAGTACCGAAAGATCTCGGGCGTGGGCGCCGTCGACGAAATCAAGTCGCGCCTGTTCGAGGCTGTCAATAGCTGATAGGCGCTTGGTTGGCCCAAAGGCCTTCGGCGCCGGCTGGACGCACTGCGCTCCGGCATCGGCCCGAAGGCCTTGTCGCATTCGGCGCCTGCCGCGCCGCTTTCATCACCTTTGAATTGAACTGGTAGAGACATGGAAATCGCGAACAAGGTATTCATCGTTACGGGTGGCGCGTCCGGACTGGGCGCGGGCACCGTGCGCATGCTGGTGGAAAATGGCGCCAAGGTCGTCATTGCCGACGTGCAGGACGAACCGGGCCAGGCCCTGGCCAAGGAATTGGGCCAGCGTTATGTGCATTGCGACGTCACGCAGGAAGCCGACGGCAAAAGCGCCGTGGCGGCCGCGCTGGAACTGGGTGCATTGTTTGGCCTGGTGAACTGCGCGGGCGTTGCGCCCGCCGCGAAGATCGTCGGCAAGAACGGCGCGCACCCGCTGGAACTGTTCCAGAAGGTCGTGTCGATCAACCTGATCGGCAGCTTCAACATGATGCGCCTGGCGGCCGAGGCCATGAGCGCCAACACCCCGGAACCCACCGGTGAACGCGGTGTCATGATCAACACGGCATCGGTTGCTGCTTTCGACGGCCAGATCGGCCAGGCTGCCTACGCGGCATCGAAGGCCGGCGTGGCGGGCATGACCCTGCCGATCGCCCGCGATCTGGCCAAGACCGGCATCCGCTGCATGACCATCGCCCCGGGCATTTTCGGCACCCCGATGATCTTCGGCATGCCGCAGGAAGTGCAGGATTCGCTGGCCGCCAGCATCCCCTTCCCCGCCCGCCTGGGCCGCCCGGAAGACTACGCCAAACTGGTCTACAGCATCGTCACGAACGACATGCTGAACGGCGAAACCATCCGCCTGGACGGCGCCATCCGCATGCCGCCGAAGTAATAATGCTTCCACGCCGCGCACGCTTGCTGCCCCCCCGGGGGGGCGTCTTTCCCCTTGGGGCGGCCCGGCGGCGGCATGCGGCCCCCACGCCGCGCGTGCTGCGCACGCTTGCTGCCCCCCGGGGGGGCGTCTTTCCCCTTGGGGCGGCCCGGCGGCGGCATGCGGCCCCCACGCCGCGCGTGCTGCGCACGCTTGCTGACCCCCGGGGGGGCGTCTTTCCCCTTGGGGCGGCCCGGCGGGGAAAGGGCATTCTTGCGTAGTGCGTGGGCGGGGAGCGCGCCGGTCCTTTCAACAGGCGTTGTGTTTACGGGGCCAGTCTGCCCCAATTTTTCGTAGTCCCATCCATGAGCCTGTTTCGTTCGGCGGCCACCGTCAGCAGCTTCACCCTGCTGTCCCGCATTTCCGGCCTGATCCGCGACATCCTGGTCGCGCGCGCCTTTGGCGCCGGTCCCATCACCGACGCCTTCTGGGTCGCCTTCCGCATTCCCAACCTGCTGCGCCGCCTGTTCGCCGAGGGCGCGTTTGCCCAGGCGTTCGTGCCCATACTCGGCGCTGCGCGCAACAAGCGGTCGGAAGAAGAAGTGCGCACACTGCTGGACCGCGTGGCGCTGCTGTTGACGGCCACGCTGATGCTGATCACGTTGATCGGCATCGTCGCCGCGCCCTGGGTGGTGTCGGCCATGGCCAGCGGCCTGCGTGGCGCTGCCCGCGATACCGAATTTGGCGCCGCCGTCTGGATGACGCGGATGATGTTTCCCTACATCTTCTGCATGTCTCTGATTGCGTTCGCCTCCGGCGTGCTGAACACCTGGCGCCGATTCGCCGTGCCGGCCTTCACGCCCGTACTGCTGAACCTGTCGATGATTGCCGCCTGCATCTGGCTGGCGCCGCGCATGGATGTGCCCGTCTACGCTCTGGCCGTCGGCGTGATGATCGGCGGCGTAGCGCAACTGGCCGTGCAGTGGGTGGCGCTGGCCCGCCTGGGCCTGACGCCGCGCTTTTCGCTGCGCTTTCGCGAAGCGTGGGCCGACCCGACGGTCCAGCGCATCCTCAAGCAAATGGCGCCCGCCACCCTGGGCGTGTCGGTGGCGCAGATTTCCCTGTTGATCAACACCAATATCGCCACCTGGCTTACACCGGGCAGCGTCACGTGGCTGTCTTTCGCCGACCGCTTGATGGAATTTCCGACCGCCTTGCTGGGCGTGGCGCTTGGCACCGTGCTGTTGCCCAGCCTGTCCGCGGCCCACGCTCGCGACGACCATGGCGGCTACAGCGGCCTGCTGGACTGGGGCCTGCGGCTGGTGCTGCTGCTGGGCCTGCCCGCCGCCGTGGGCATGGCGCTGCTATCAGACGGCCTGGTGGCCACGCTGTTCCACTATGGCGCCTTCGCCGCGCAGGATGTGCTGCAAACCCGTCTGGCAGTGATGTCGTATTCCGCCGGCTTGATCGGCCTGTTGGCCGTCAAGATCCTTGCCCCGGGTTTCTATGCCAAGCAAGACATCCGCACGCCCGTCAAGATCGCCATCGGCGTGCTGGTTTTGACACAGTTGCTAAACCTGGTGCTGGTACCTTTCATGGCGCATGCCGGTCTGGCACTGGCCATTGGCCTGGGCGCCTGCCTGAACGCCTTGGCGCTTCTGATCGGCTTGCGCCGCCGGGGCGTGTACCAGCCGGGGCCGGGCTGGACCGTGTTCGTGCTGCGCCTGCTGCCCGCCCTGGCGGCGTTGGCGGCATTGCTGTGGTACGCCGACGGCAAAATCGACTGGCTCGGCATGCAGGCCCATGCGGGACAGCGCGCCGGCTTGCTGGGTGGCGTTTTGGTGGCAAGCGGGGTGGTGTACTTCGGAACGTTGTTACTCTTTGGCTTCCGGCTCAAGGACTTTGGACGTCGGCCAAAAGCCTGATTTCGACCGCTGCGCTGACAAACCCACCAAAAAGCCGGCTTCCTGCCGGCTTTTTGCACTAGATTCGTCAAGAAATGCCAACAGCCCCGTAATCTTTGGTAAAAAACCTTTATTATTTACAAATTGCCATCAAGAGGAACCCCCGCCGATTCACTGGCGGGAACACGAAGTGAAGTACGCCCAAGGACAACCCATGGCGGACCAGGTGATCAATTGGTTGCTACTGCTGCGCTCGGGTAAAGCGACAGCGCAGGACTACAACGACTTCCTGGCGTGGCGTGCGGCTGACCCTGTCCATGAGAACGCCTGGCAACAGCTGACGGGCTCATTGGCAGGTTCGACGTTTGGACGACTAGGCGATGCTTATCCCGCAGCCGGGTACGCCGCCGGAGCCGCCCCCACGTCGCAGCCGCTGATCCCTCCGCCCCCGGCCATCGTGCCGCCACGCCGCCGTTTTCTGGCCGGTTCGCTGGCGCTCGCCAGTACGGCAGCCGGCGCCGCGTATGTCGGCAACGCCTTCTATCCGCTGAACAACGTAGCCGCCGATGCCGCCACGGCCACCGGCGAACGCCGCCGCTACCTGCTGTCCGACGGCAGCCAATTGCTGCTGGACGCCCGTAGCCGCGTCAATCTGGACTTCACCCCCGCTTATCGGCAGGTTCGCCTGCTGGATGGCGCCGTCACGGTCTCCGTGGCGCCCGACGCGCGCCGCCCTTTCCTGGTACAGACCGCCGAGGGCACCGTGCGCGCGCTGGGCACCCGCTACATGGTGCGCCAGCAAGCGCAACGTACCGTGGTCGTGGTGCATGAGCACGAGGTTGAAGTGGAAACCATGGCCGGCGCGCATGGCACCGTCCGCGCCGGAACGGGCGCGCGGTTCGATGTGTCTCGCATGGACATCCCGCGCGCCGAGCTGATGGCGGAAGCCGCATGGGAATCCGGCTGGGTCGATGCCCGGGGGCGCCCGCTGGCCGAGGTAATCGCCGCGCTGCGCCCCTATCGCACGGGTGCCCTGCGCGTGTCGATGGCGGCCGGCGGCCTGCCCGTTTCGGGGCATTTCCCGTTGGACGACACCAACGCCGCGCTGGACACGCTGCAAGAGATGATGCCCATCCATGTCCGCCGCTTCACCCCGTGGTTTGTTTCGATCAGCGTCGCGACCTGACAACGCTATGCGGCGCACCTGTGCCTGGCGCCCGCTTCGTTGTATACTGAGCACCGTGTTTTTATCCAGTAGGCGCCGCGGGTTTTCCTCAAGGCTGTATTCCAGGCTTTGGCAGGGAATCTTCCGAAAGGGTTCTCTAGCTAGGACTCTTTAGCCCAGGAACTTTTTCCCCCCAGCGCCCCCCGCCCGGTTGACGGGCGCTCCATCGACAGATCTGACATTAAAAGCTTGCAATCCCATCGGGACTTGCTACAATGTTCGACTTTGCCGAATTCAACTTATATAGCAACATGGCCAATACCGCCCAAGCCCGCAAGCGCGCTCGCCAATCCGTTGAGCGCAACAAGCACAATTCCAGCCTGCGCTCGATGCTGCGCACCGCCATCAAGCGCGTTCGCCAATCTATCGCCGCTGGCGACAAAGCTGCGGCTGGCGACGTGTTCCAGAAGGCCTCGAGCGTGATCGATCGCGTGGCTGACAAGAACATCATCCACAAGAACAAGGCTGCTCGCCACAAGAGCCGCCTGGCTGCCGCTATCAAGGCGCTGGCCTAAGATTCTGCCGCCCCGCTTTCTGGGGCGTCATGAATACGGCAAATGAAGAAGGATGCCCTTGGGCATCCTTTTTTGTTGCCTGATCGGTTCGGGCACAACTACCAGGCCAACGCGCGGCTAGGGCTTGGCCAAGCGGACCTTGATTGCGTCAGCCGCCTCGGATAACGAGGCCATGAACTCGTTGACCAAGGGATTGGCCGGGCGATGTTCGGGGAACACTGCGTAAACACTGAACGGCAACGAACGCCGCAACGGCCGGATATGCAGGCCCCTGCCGACAAAGTCCAGCGCGGTCAGCGGGTTCACGATCGCCAGGCCCAGGCCCTGACGCACGAATGTGCAAACAGACACGGCGGTAGGCGTTTCCACGATCGACCGGCGCAGCACGCCGACTTCAGCGAAGGCTTCGTCGATCTGTACCCGGTAGGGATCGTGGGCGGACAGGCTGACAAAGGCATGCCCTTCGAAATCCGCAAGATCGATTTCCTTACGTGCCAAGAGCGCATGCCCGTCGGGCAACACGCAGACCTCGTCCACTTGCAACAACAGCTGCAAGCGCGTGCCGGCCGGCGCGGCATCCCGCTCGGTCAAGCCCAGGTCGTAGCGTTGAGCCGTCAGCCACTCTTCCAGAAACGGCGATTCCTGCGTTTCCACCGACAGGCTGACGCCGGGATGCCGACCGTGAAAGCGCCGAAACGCGTCAGGCAAAATTGAATGCGAAAACGCCGGCAACGCAATCACGGACAGCTGCCCACCCCGGAACTCTCGCAAACGGGCCGCCGCCGACACGACCCTTTCCAGCCCCGCATACGATTGCCGGATCTCGTCGTACAGCGCCAAAGCCGGCATGGTGGGCCGCAAACGCCCGTGCACGCGCTCGAACAATGCAAAGCCGATGCTCTGCTCCATCCGCGCCAATTCACGGCTGATGGTCGGTTGCGACGTGTTCAGGAGCTGCGCTGCGCGCGTCACGCTGCCCGCGATCATCACCGCGCAGAATACTTCGATATGGCGATGCGTCAACACGGCGCACTCCATATCAGGAATGAATGACTCTTGAACATATAAGCATTTTACTGGATGACGCGAACCCGGCATCATGCCGCCTGGTTTCCTCTCATTCTTCAAGGTTCATGCGTCATGGTTTTTGATCCGCGCCAACTTACCGAACTCGCCACGCAACATGGCACGCCGCTGTGGGTGTACGACGCCGGCGTCATCCGCGAACGCATTGCGCAGCTGCGCCGCTTCGACACCATCCGCTACGCGCAGAAAGCGTGCTCGAACCTGCACATCCTGCGCCTGATGCGCGAGGAAGGCGCGGTGGTCGACGCCGTTTCGCTGGGCGAGATCGAACGCGGCCTGGCCGCCGGATTTGATCCTAAGGGCGAGCCGGAAGGCATGGTCTTCACGGCCGATTTAATCGACCACGCCACGCTGGCCACCGTCCTGCGCCATGGCATCACCGTGAACGCCGGTTCGCTGGACATGCTGGACCGCGTGGGCCAAGCCTCGCGCGGCCACCGCGTCTGGCTGCGCATCAACCCCGGCTTCGGCCATGGCCACAGCAACAAGACCAACACCGGCGGCCCGCAAAGCAAGCACGGCATCTGGATCGACGACGTGGCCCGCGCCGTGTCCATCGTGCGCCGCCACGGCCTGAAGCTGGTTGGCATCCATATGCATATCGGATCGGGCGTGGACTACGGCCACCTGTCCAGCGTTTGCGACGCCATGGTCGACGTGGTGCGCTCGCTGGACCACGACATCGAAGCGATCTCGGCAGGCGGCGGCCTGTCGATTCCCTACCGCGATGGCGAGCCCCGCATCGACTGCGACCATTATTTCGAACAGTGGGACGCGGCCCGCAAGCGCATCGAACAGTTTCTGCAACACCCGATCCGCCTGGAGATCGAACCTGGACGCTTCCTGGTTGCCGAAGCCGGTGCGCTGGTGACCGAAGTGCACGCCATCAACCACCGCCCCGAGCGCGACTTCGCGCTGGTGGATGCGGGTTTCAACGATTTGATGCGCCCGGCCATGTACGGCAGCTACCACCGCATTTCCGTGCATGCGCCGGACGGTTCCGACCCGCAGGGCGTCCCGCAGACGCGCATCGCGGTGGCCGGGCCGCTGTGCGAATCGGGTGACGTGTTCACGCAGGAAGAAGGCGGCGTGATGTCGGACCAGCTGCTGCCGCAGCCGCGCATCGGCGACTTCATGGTTTTGCACAACGCGGGCGCGTACGGTTCGTCGATGTCATCGAACTACAACAGTCGGCCGCTGGCGCCGGAAGTGTTGCTGGACAACGGCCAGGCGCGGCTGATCCGCCGTCGCCAAACAGTCGGCGAACTGCTGGCGCTGGAAGACTGACGCCGGGCAACACCAAAGCGGGCACAACGCCCAATGCACCACCAACAAGGCGCCAGCAACCCAGCACTGCAAACCAAGCACTGCAAACAGCGCGCAAAACACAAAACGCAAAGCACAAAACGCAAAACGCAAAACACAAAACGCCCCGCATCGTCGCGGGGCGTTTTGCATGCCAACACCAGCGGCCGCAATCAGCTGGGAAACGTTTCCCGCAAGGCAAACGTGGCCTGTTTGAACACGCCCAGGTCCGTACCCACCGCCACAAACTGCATGCCCATGTCCAGATAGCGGCGCGCGTCCGCCTGCACGGGTGCCAGGATTCCCACGGCCTTGCCCTGAGCCGACACGCGCTCGTGCAGATGGCGAATGACCTCTTGCACTTCGGGATGGCTCGGGTTGCCGATGTGGCCTAACGCGGCAGCCAGATCCGACGGGCCGATGAACACGCCGTCCACGCCTTCCACCGCCGCGATCTCGTCCACTGCATCGATGCCCGGACGGCTTTCAATTTGCAGCAGCACGCAGATGTTGTCGTTGATGGTTTGCAGGTAGTCGGGCACCGTGCCGTAACGGTTGCTGCGCTGCGCGCCGGCCACGCCGCGTATGCCCTCGGGCGGATAACGGGTGGCGGCTACCGCCAGGCGCGCGTCCGCTTCCGATTCAATGAACGGGATCAGCAGGTTGTAGAAGCCGATATCCAGCAAGCGCTTGATCTGCACCGGATCGTTCCACGACGGTCGGCCCACGGCCGCGCTGGCGCTGCCCTGCAACGCCTGCAGCTGCTGCAGGAACATCGGCACTTCGTTGGGCGAATGTTCGCCATCCAGAAGCAGCCAGTCAAAATCCGCCAGGCCGACCAGTTCGGCCGTGATGTGGCTGGACATGCACATCCAAAAGCCGATGAGCCGCTCGCGCGCCAGGATGCGTTGGCGGAAACGGTTGGGTAAGGGTGAGTTCATTGCCACCTTCAATATCGCAAAATAAAAATCAGAGAGCACGCGCCGGGACCGAAGCCCGGCGCGCCCGTATCAATCCATGCGCGCGCCCGACGCCTTGGCTGCCTTGCCCCACTTGGCGATTTCGTTGTCGACAAACGCCGAGAACGACTTCGGGTCGTCGCCCACCACCACAAAGCCCACGCTTTCCAGCTTTTGCCGGATCTCGGGCGACGCCAACGCCTTTACCGTCGCCTGGTTCAAACGCTGGATCACCGCGGGCGGCGTCTTGGCGGGCGCCGACAAGCCGAACCACGATTCAGCCGAAAAGCCGGGATAGCCCGATTCCGCCACCGTCGGCGTGTCGGGATATGCGGGGTTGCGCTTGGCGCTGGCCACCGCCAACGCGCGCAGCTTGCCCGACGTGACCTGCGGCAGCAGCGTGTCCTGATTCAGGAACATCACCGACACCCGCCCGCCGATCATGTCGGTAATCGCGGCCGCGCCGCCCTTGTAGGGCACATGCACCAGATCGATCTTGGCGTCTTGCTTCAGCATCTCCATGGCCAGATGGCCCGACGACCCGCTGCCCGAACTGGCATGCGTGTATTTGCCGGGGTTCTCGCGCGCCAACTTGATGAAGTCGGCAAACGTCTTGCCGGGGAATTCCATGTTGGCCACCAGCACATTGGGGCCGGTGGCCAGCAAGGAGATATGCGCGAAGTCGCTGTTGCGATACGGCATGTTTTGGTAGACGGCGTAGCTGATGGCGTTGGAGCCCACGCCCGATAGCAGCAAGGTATAGCCGTCAGGCTCTGCCTTGGCCACGACGTCCGATCCGATGTTGCCGTTGGCGCCGCCCTTGTTCTCGACGATGACGCTTTGGCCCAGCTCTTTGGACAGCTCGGCCGCAAGCAGGCGGCCGACCGAATCGGTGCTGCCGCCGGCCGGGAAAGGCACGATCAGCTTGACCGGTTTGGCTGGCCAGGCGGCCTGCGCCATTGCCGCCCCGGGCAATAGCGTCAGGGCGCCAAGCGTGGCCGCCGCGAGCACGGCAAGGCGTCTGCGCGCCGAAGGTTTGGGTTGTTGCATGGTTGTCTCTTCCGTATGGTTTTTCTTGGGGAATGAGCCCGGTGGCCGGGTCTGCTGTTATGGGTACAACAAAGTCAGTGCAACAAGCGCCGTGCGCTCAGATATCGTCCAGCAGATAAGGCGTGCCGGCGCGTTCGCAGATGCCGCGCAAGCGTTCGGCCAAGGCTGCCGAAATGGGGATGCCCGCACGCAGCCGACGTGCGCGCTCGGCCGCTTCGGGCTCGCCCGCCACCAGCACGGGTTCGTCGGGGTCGGCGGGCGGCGTGTCGTGCAACGCGTCGATCATGTCGTCCATATCGGCTTCGAACGAGCCCGCCGCACGGAACGCATCGGGGTTAAGCGCCAGAAAGAAGTGACCCACGTCATCCGGTTCACCGGCCTTGCGCGTAGGTGCGCGGCGCGCGGCAAACGCGCTGCCGCTAAGCGTGCCGCCCAGGATCTGCGCCATCATCGCCAGGCCGTAGCCTTTATGGCTGCTCATTGCGGGCGTGCCGCCCAATGGCGTCAGCCCGCCTTCGGGCTGCTTGAAGATGTACTGCATCGCCGCGTCGGCATCGGTGACCGCCGCGCCCTGCCCGTCCACCGCCCATCCGGGCGGCAAGGGCTTGCCCAGAAAGTCATAGACCTTGACCTTGTTCGCGGCCACCGTCGTGGTGGCCATGTCCAGAACGAAAGCTTCGTTGTGCGCGGCCGGGGCGCCGAACGCGATGGGGTTGGTGCCCAGCATGGGCATGGCGCCGCGCGTGGGCACCATGATGATGCCATTGGCGCTGCTGGTCACCAGACCGACCACGCCGCGTTCCACCGCGATGCGCGCGTAGACGCCGGCCGCGCCGAAGTGATGCGAATTGCAGACGGATACTGCGCCCACCCCGTGTTCCAGCGCCTTGTCCACGGCCAGATGCATGGCCTGCGCCGCCACCGGGTAGCCCAGCCCGCCCATGCCGTCGATCAGCGCACTGGCGCCGCTGTCGCGCACCACGCGCGCGCGGGCATCCAGCCGCAACGACCCGGCGCGCCACTTTTCCTCGTACGAGGGCAGCATCGAAATGCCATGCGAATCAATTCCCAACAGGTCCGTCCGCGCCATCAGGCTGGCGGTGGTGTGGGCCAGGTCTTCGTCCATGCCCCACGCTTGCAGTACCTGCAATATCTGTTCAAGCACCTGCTCTACCGGCACGTTTCTCGCTGTTGCTCCATTGCCTTGCACGGGTTGTCTCCGTTTGATGTGATGAAGGGCGGCGGCGCGCCACGCGTGGGGGTCAATCGCGTTCGCGGTCCACCAGCCGATGGCGCGCCTGCCCCAAGTGAAACTGCATGGCGACGCGGGCGCGTTCGCTGTCCTGTTCGCGGATGGCGTCCAGGATGGTGGCGTGTTCGTCCACAACGCGCTGCGCGCGCTGGCGCGAGCCGGTGCGGGTCAGGCTCAACGTCAGACGCATGAAACCGTTGATGGATTCGTGAATGCTTTCCAGCACGCCCAGGTAAAAGTCATTGCCGCTGGCTTCGGCAATGCTGGCGTGAAAAGCCAGGTCCGCCTCGGGCGAAACCTGGCCATGCGTCAGGCTGTCGGCAAAGGCCGCGTGCGCGTCGGTGATCTTCTTGAGCTGTTCGTCGGTGCGGCGCAGCGCCGCCAGCCGCGCCGCATCGCCTTCCAGCGCCACGCGGACTTCTTGTGCGCGCAGGTACGCGCTGACGTTCTGCACATCGTTGAACGTTTTCAGGCGTGGCGCGGGCTGGTGGCTGACGAAGGTGCCCAGCCCTTGATGCGCGGTGATCAGGCCATCGGCACGCAGGCGCAGCAGCGCTTCACGCACCACCGGCCGCGAGACCCCGAAGCGTTCGGAAATTTCATTTTCGGACGGCAGCTTGTCGCCGACATTCAGCCCGCCCGATACGATCTGTTCGAAGATCTGCCCGTAGACCTGGTCCGCCAGCCGCACCCGGTGTCCCCGTTCAAGCACATGGGAACCGGCCGCTTCGGTCTCGGCCGGTGCTTGCGGTTCGGATGATGTTGTTGCTTTGGATCGGGCCACGAAACCTCCTGAATGCGTAAGGCCTGCCCGCCATTACGCGGACAGCGCCCATCGTACCGCCAACGGGCGGTGAGACGGGCGATGCGTGGCCGTGCCCCTCACGTTCAGGCCGCCACGGCTTCCCGGTCCCAAGCCGCCAATTTGCGCGCGACCGGCGCCACGCGTTCGCGCTCGGCGCTGGAAATACCGGTCAGCAGCGGCAACATGGGACCCATGTCCGCCACGCCGGACAAGGTCACCGCGTCGTGCAGCACGCGGATCGGGCTGATCCCGTCGCGGCAGTCTTCCAGGCCCAGATAATGTTGGCGCACGGATTCGGCTTCGTCGTAGCGGCCATCGCGCAACAGGTGCAGCAAGCGCATGGACCCGCGCGGGGCGATGCAGACCGAGCCCGACGTGAAGCTCTTCAAGCCGAAATCACGGTAGTGCACGATGGCGGGACGTTCGCCGATGCCGCTGACGATCCAGCGCGCGTCCACCGCTTCCAGCATGGACGACAGGTACGCGTCCTTGGCGGGTTCATCGCGCACCACGGCGTACTTGAACGCGGCGATGCGGCCTTCCTCGATCAGGCGCGCGGCGGTCTCGGGGGCCAGGTAGTCGGCCGACTTGATGTAGACGACGGCCGGCTTGCCCAGCGCATCGGTAAAGCGGCGCACGCCGTCGGCCAGACCGGCGTCCGTGTACGGGAACGACATGGGCAACAGCATGGCGGTGGGAAACGCGCGCGAGCGCAGGATGGCGGCCTGGTCCATCATCTTGCCGTAGTCGGGGCCTACCGACGGCAGGATCCACGTGTCCGCGCCGGCCAGACCCGCCAGCATGTCGACGATGCGCGCGTATTCGCTGACGCCCACGTTGTAGAAATTGGCATTGCCGCCGTACATGACGTTGCGCACGCCGCCCGCTTCCAGATGGCCAAGCAGGGCCTTGTTGGCGGCTTCGTTCAGCGAAAGATCGTCGTGGCGCGCCAGCGGCGGCACGGCAATGACCGAGCGTTGCAAGTCCTGCGCGGTGACCGGGGAAGTTTTCATGGACGGGGCTCCTGGCTGATCCAGTTGTCAGATAAGTAAGGTGAAAAAAGTATACTTGGTTGACAAGCATATTCTCAATACCTATATTTGTTTGACAAGTGAAACGGCATCACCACAACATCCCACAAACGATGCGCGGCCACGCGCACACCGAGGAGACAACACCATGCATGCCCTATTCGCGCGACGCCGGCTGCTTGCTGCCGCCAGCCTCACGGCCATTGCCTTGGCCTTGCCCGCCGCGCAGGCCCACGCCGACTATCCCGAACGCGACGTGAAGATCATCGTGCCCTTCCCTGCCGGCGGCACCGCCGACATCGCCGCGCGCGTAGTGGCCGCGGAGCTGGGCAAAAGCTGGAACAAGTCGGTGGTGGTCGACAACAAGGCCGGCGCGGGCGGCAATGTGGGCACGGCCGAAGCCGCGCGCGCCACGGCCGACGGCTACACCTTGTTGATGGGCACCGTCAGCACGCACGCCATCAACCAGTCCGTCTACAGCAAACTGCCGTACGACCCGGTAAAGGACTTTGTACCGGTCACGCTGGTCATCCCGGTGCCGAACATTCTTGAGCTGAATCCGAAGTTCGCGGACAAGCACGGCATCCGCACGGTGGCGGACCTGATCAAGTACCTGAAGGCCCATCCCGACAGCGTCAACATGGCGTCCACCGGCAACGGCACGTCCACCCATTTGTCGGGCGAACTGTTCCAGACAATGACGGGCACGCGCATGACGCACGTGCCCTACAAGGGCAGCAGCCCCGCGCTGACCGACGTGATGGGCGGCTCGGCCGACCTGATCTTTGACAACCTGCCCTCGTCCATGGGCTACATCAAGGGCGGCAAGCTGCGCCCGCTGGCCGTCACCACGGCGGCGCGCTCGCCCGCGCTGCCCGACGTGCCCACGATGGCCGAAGCCGGCGTGAAGGGCTACGAGGCGTCCAGCTGGTTCGGCCTGTTGGCGCCTGCCGGCACGCCCCCGGCCATTGTCGAAAAAATCCAGCGCGACGTCGCCGCCGCCCTGCAGCAAGAGCCGGTGCGCGCGCAGTTGCAGGCGCAAGGGGCCACGCCGTCGGGCAACACGCCTTCGCAGTTCAAACAGTTCATGGCGCAAGAGACCGTCAAGTGGGCCGAGGTGGTGAAAGCCTCGGGCGCGAAAGTCGACTGAACCACGTAGATTCAGGCCCGTGCGCAACGCGTGAGCGCCGGGCTTTTCATCACCACGCGAACCAGGAGACAACATGAATAAACTGTTCTGCGCGGCTGCCGCGGCGGGCGCCGTTCTACTTGCGGGGCCGACGGCGCAGGCTGCCGGCTATCCGGAAAAACCCGTCACGATGATCGTGCCGTTCGTGCCGGGCGGCTCGTCCGACATCACCGCGCGCTCGGTCACGCCGGCGCTGACCAAGATCCTGGGCCAGACCTTCGTGGTCGAGAACAAGCCAGGCGCCAACAGCGCCATCGGCGCGCAGGCGCTGGCCCGCAGCACGCCGGATGGCTACACGATGATGGTGGGCTCGATCGGCACCTTCGCCATCAACGAGGCGCTGTACAAGAACCTGGCCTACAACCCCAGCAAAGACTTTGCCTACCTGACGCAGGCGGTGCGCAACCCCAATGTGCTGGTCGCGTCCCCCAACTTCCCCGCCAGCACGGTGGCGGAACTGGTGGCCTATGCCAAGAAGAATCCGGGCAGCGTGTCGTACGCGTCGTCCGGCACGGGGTCGTCCGACCACCTGTCGGCGGTGCTGTTTCGCCAGCGCACGGACAGCACGGGCGTGGACGTGCCCTACAAGGGCGGCGGCGCCGCCATCGCGGACTTGATTGGCGGACAGGTGAACGTGTCGTTCCAGAACCTGGGCGCGGTGCAAAACCACATCAAGGCCGGCAAGCTCAAGGCGCTGGCCATCACGGGCGATGCGCGCGCCACCGATCTGCCCAACGTGCCGACCTTGGCCGAAGCCGGCATCAAGGACATGGTGGTGTATTCGTGGCAAGGGTTCGCCGTGCCCAAGGGCACGCCGCCGGCGGTGGTTGAACAGCTGTCCAAGGCCTTGCAGACCGCGCTGCGCGACCCGAAGACCGAGCAGACGCTGCAAGGCCTGGGCTTTGAAGTCGTGGCCAATACTCCGCAGCAGTTCACCGCGTTCCAGCAAGGCGAAGTCAAACGGTGGAAGGACGTCATCCAGAAGGCGAACATCCAGCTGGAGTAAAACGCCGCCGCGCCAGGGCCAAGCAACCCCTGCGGGGATGCCTACGGGCATCCCCTCAGCGGTTTTCAAGGTCGAATCAAGTAGCATGACCGTTTTGCCACCCATCCGTACGACAACATGACCACCAAGCATCGCATCATCCAGGTCGGCTCGCTGGCCGGCTCGCCCTCCGCCAACAAGAACCTAGCCGACCGCTATGACGTCGTGGAGCTATGGAAATTTCCTGACCGCAAGGCGGCTTTGGCCGAGCATGGCACGGGCATCACCGCTGTCGTCACGTCAGCCAACTTTGGCGCGGACGCTGAACTGATCAACGCGCTGCCCGACCTGAAAGCCATTTGCAGCTGGGGCGTGGGCTATGAAACCATCGATGTGGACGCCGCCAAAAAACGCGGCGTGCAGGTCAGCAACACGCCGGACGTGCTGACGGACTGCGTCGCGGACCTGGCCTGGGGCTTGTTGATCGCGGGCGCGCGCCGCATGGGCCAAGGCGAACGCTTTGTGCGCGCCGGCCAATGGGGCCAGGTGCATGGCAGCATCCCGCTGGGCCAGCGCGTCAGCGGCAAGAAGCTGGGCATCGTGGGCCTGGGCCGCATTGGAGAAGCCATCGCCAAGCGGGGCACGGGTTTCGACATGGACGTGCGCTATCACAACCGCAGAAAGCGCGACGACATCTCGTACGGCTATGAAGCATCGCTGGTGGATCTGGCCGCGTGGGCCGACTTCCTGGTGGTCGCAACGGTGGGCGGGCCCAGCACGCGCCACCTGGTCAACCAGGCCGTGCTGGAAGCGTTGGGCCCCAAGGGCATCATCGTCAACATCGCGCGTGGCCCGGTCATTGACGAGGCCGCGCTGGTGGCCGCCTTGGAAGCGGGCAAGCTGGGTTGCGCCGCGTTGGACGTGTTCGAGCACGAACCCAAGGTGCCGGACGCGCTGAAGACCGGCGACAACGCCGTCGTGCTGCCGCACATCGGCAGCGCCACGCTGGAGACGCGCCTGGCCATGGAAAACCTGATGCTGGACAACCTGAAGGCGTACTTCGACACGGGCCGCGTGATCACGCCGGTGGAATGAACGCCGCCGCGCGTTGGCGCGGCAAGGCAGATAGCAGAAACCAAAATGAAAAAGCCTCTCGGTGCCCATACCGAGAGGCTTTCGACTTTCCGGCCCCAAGAGGTCGGTAGTCTTCCTGCAAAGGAACTACGTTGGGCTTTTCAGCCCCCTGCCTACTTCGCCGGCGTCGTGGCGCCGGAATGGTCCATCTTTGTTGCGCCTGATTTCGCGGCCGCCGGTTTGGCGGACGTTTTGTCAGACTTGTGATGCTTGTGCTGCGCGTGGGTCTTGGTATCACCCGCCTTGGCCGTGGCATCGGCGCCCGCCGCGAACGCCGAAGGCGCAGCAGCAAGACCGAGGCACAAGGCCGAGGTGGATAAAAACGCAGCGATACGGGAGTGAGTCGTCATTACATGAACTCCTGAATGTGCAAGGCCGAAGCCTAACCGACACGGGGCGGCAACATCGCCGCTTACCCCGTACTCCGTTTGAAGTTCACGCGCCGCGAAGGTTCAACGCGGAACCAGAAAATTTCGGCTGCTAACGCTTGGAAATATGGTCCGAAGTGATGCCTATGATTCAAACGCCAGCAACGCCACGGTGGCGAACAGCATCAACGCGAAGCAGGCTCTCAGTTTGCGTTCAGGCAGCTTGTAGGCCAGGCGCACACCCACTGGCACGAACAACAGGCTGCCGATGGCCAGGGGTACACCCACCATCCAGTCCGCCTGGCCCGCCCATCCATACGTAATCAGCGCGATGGTCGAACCGGGGATCACCATGCTTAACGCCAGCGCCTGTGCCACGGTCTGCGGCAAGCGGAACAGCGTGGTGATGATGGGCACGGCCAGCACCGCGCCGCCCACGCCGAAGAAGCCGCCCAAAGTGCCGCACAGCATGCCCAGCACGCTGGCGCGGCGCGGCGTGAAAGCCGGTGCGGGCCTCTTGTCCGCTTGCGCGCTGGTCGGCGCTTGCCCCGCTGCACGGCGTGCGGCAAGGCGGCCGGCACGCCAGGTCTGCCAGACGTAGAACAGCGCGATAAAGAACAGGAACACCGCGAAGCTTCGACGCAGCAGGCTGGAATCAATGCCCAGCGCCAGCCGCGCGCCCACCCACGTGAACACCACCGCGCCGGCCGCCCCGGCAGCCGCCACCCGTTTATCGATGCGCGTTTGCTGGTTGTATTTCCGCACCGCCATGGTGATGGCGGGCAGCACCATGATCAGCGCGGTGCCCTGCGCCAACTGCTGCGACATGCCCATCAACAGCACCAGCGCCGGAATGGCGATGAGCCCGCCCCCGATGCCCAGCACGCCGCCCATGAAACCGATCAGGCTACCCGCGGCCAGGCACGCGGCAATCACTAACAGACTCACGTCTTGCTCCAACAGCCCTTGCCTGCGCGGCAAGGGGAAAACAGCGCGTCAGCGCAACTTGTCCAACGCGGCGTCCAGCCGGTCCACGGCCCAGATCTCCAACCCTTCAATGGGTTGGCGCGGGGCGTTGGCCTTGGGGATGAGCGCAATTGAAAAACCCAGCTTGGCGGCTTCGCGCAAGCGTTCCTGACCGCGCGGCGCGGGACGGATCTCGCCGGCCAGGCCAACTTCGCCGAACGCGATCAGGCCGCGCGGCAAGGGCTTGTCGCGCAACGAAGACATGATGGCCAGCAGCACCGGCAAGTCGGCGGCCGGCTCGGTGATGCGCACGCCGCCCACCGCGTTCACGAACACGTCCTGGTCAAACGTGGTGACGCCCGCGTGCCGGTGCATCACCGCCAGCAACATGGCCAGCCGGTTGCCTTCAAGCCCCACCGTCAGGCGGCGCGGGTTGGGCGAATGCGAACTATCGACCAGGGCCTGGATTTCAACCAGCAGCGGGCGCGTGCCCTCTTGCGTGGCCATCACGCAGGAACCGGCCACCTGCTGCTCGTGCTGGGACAGGAACAGGGCCGACGGGTTGGCCACGCCGCGCAGGCCACGGTCGGTCATCGCGAAAACGCCCAGCTCGTTGACGGCGCCAAAGCGGTTCTTGAACGCGCGCACCAACCGGAACGAGGAATGCGTGTCGCCTTCGAAATACAGCACGGTGTCCACGATGTGTTCCAGCACGCGCGGTCCGGCCAGCGCACCGTCTTTGGTGACGTGGCCGATCATGACGATCGCGATGCCGGTCTGCTTGGCCAGGCGCGTCAGTTGCGCCGCACATTCGCGCACCTGCGACACCGAACCCGGCGCGGCGCTGAGTTCACCGCTGTACAGCGTCTGAATGGAATCGATGACGGCCACGGTGGGCTTCTGCTCGGACACGGCGGCCTGGATGGCTTCCAGGCGGATCTCGGCCAGCAGGTTCACATTGCCCGTCTGCAAGTCCAGCCGGCGCGCGCGCAAGGCGACCTGTTCGGCCGATTCCTCGCCCGTCACATACAGCACGTTGGTGGTTTCGGACAGCGAGGCCAGCGCCTGCAACAACAGCGTGGACTTGCCGATGCCCGGATCGCCGCCGATCAGCACGACGGCGCCGGCGACCAGGCCGCCGCCCAGCACGCGGTCGAATTCGTCCAGCCCGGTCGGCTGGCGTGGTGTTTCGCGGGCTTCGATTTCAGACAGGCTGCGCACCGGGCTGGCGGACGCCAGCGGCGCGTAACGGTGCGCGGCGGCGGCGGGCGTCGAGGACTCGACGGTTTCTTCCAGCGTGTTCCAGGCGTTGCAATGCGGGCATTTACCCTGCCACTTCGGGGTGGTGCCGCCGCAGTCGGCGCACACATATACGGTTCGGGATTTGGCCATGCGCGAAAGTGTACCGGCAAGCGCAAGATTTCAATCTGCTTTCAATAACAGGGCCGGGCCAAAATAACATCGTCGGCATGCAAGAAAACCCCTCCCGGAATCGCGCAAATCGCGCATAATCGTCGAGTGCAGCGCATTGTCGAACCGCCCAGCCCAGGGCGGCATACCCGGCGCCGAACGCCCGTCAGGGCGCAGCAACGGGAATCGCGGCGCATTCGCCCTGCGGCCCTGGCCGCATAAACCGGAACACGACCCTAGCCACGACGAGACCGCCGGCCCACCGGCGCAGCGCCCAGCAAAGGTCAAACGCGTAGGCGTCCCGCCACCAGACGCCGCCGCGAGGAGTACGCGCATGAGCATTACCTATCGGCCCCCCTTCGACGAAGACGATGAACGGGATCTGCGCGCCCTGTACCGCAAGCCCGGACCCGGCAGCAGTCCCGAACTGGACGCGGCGGTACGTCGCGCCTGGCACCCCGGCCACAGTTGGCACCCCGGCTGGGCCGCCGCCGCCTGCGCGGCCATGGTCGCCGGCCTGTTCGCCTGGACGGACATGCGCGAAGCCGCGGACATGCAAGATCAGAACGCGCCGCTGACCGCCTCCCATGACAGCAGCACCGACCGCAGCCCGTCCCCCATTGCCTTGACGGAAGCACTGGCGGGCAAGTCGGCCGCCGTGGCCCAGCGCGTCTCTGCCCCCCAAAACGAACCTGCCGCCGCCCCGCCGCTACCGGCGGCCACCGCCGAACCTCAGGCGCAAGCCGCCCCCGCGGGCGTTGCTCAAGAGGGTGACGCGACGGCCACCGAGGTCGTGGCGTTCAGCGAAGCCGATATCGAGGCCCGCGTGGCGCACATCCGGCAGTTGGTGCAAGACGACCAGCAAGCCGATGCCGTGCAGGCCTTGCACGAGCTGCAACAAGGCGCGCCCGACCTGACCTTGCCCGACGACTTGCAGGAATTGGCTCAGCAGAATCCGGCCTGACGGGCGGACATAGCACCCCCGTACGGGCTTGGCCGCACCGCCGCCGCCCCGCCCTTCAGGCGCCGCGGGCGGCGGTGTTGCGTGCATGACGCATCAAAATTTGTGGTCAAAAATTGGGCGGCTTCTTGCTAACATAGCCGCCATGAGTCCGAGCTTCCACCACCGCAATCTTCCCCACCTGCTGCTATACGCGCGCGAAACCCTGATGGCGCATTTCCGCCCCGTGCTGCACGCGGCCGGCGTCACCGAACAACAATGGCGGGTGTTGCGCACCCTTAGCGAAACGGGCGCGATGGAGCCCAATCAGATTGCGCGTAGTTGCCAGATCCTCAGCCCCAGCCTGACGCGGATGCTGGCCGGCATGGAAGAACAGGGCCTGATCAAACGCGCCCGGTCCAGCGCGGACCAGCGTCGCCAGGAAATATCCCTGACTCCCAAGAGCCACAAACTGATCGACCGCATGCGCCCGCACGTGGACGCGAAGTATCAGGAAATCGAGGCCAAGATCGGCAAGGAATTGCTCGACCGCCTGTACCAGGACGTTGACACGATGGTCGAGCTGATACGCCGTGACCCGCCCCCGGCCACCGCCAAGGACACGGCCGACGCGTAGCCGCGCCTGCCGGCCGCCTGCCGCGACTTAGTCCGGCACCGGAAAGATCGCGTTGATCTGCCCCGTGCCCGAACTGGTGAAGTAGTCGGTGACGATTTCCACTGGCTTGTCGTACCCGTCCCACCCCAACAGGCCCAGCAGCATGGCGGTGTCGTGCATGCCGCCCTCGCCCACGCACAGGTCGGCGTATTCGGGCAGCATGGCGCAGAACGTCTTCCAGTCGCCCTGGCGCCAAAGATCGACGACACGCAGATCCACCTGTTTGAAGAATTCGCGGCTGATCTGGTGCATGGCGGCTTCGGGACTGTTGTTGTCGTTGAAGCGGTGCGACAACGACCCGCTGGCCAGCACGGCAACACGGCTGTCGCCGGCATCGATGGCCTGACGCAGCGCCGCGCCGAAACGCCGGCTGTCGTCCAGGGTATGCCAGGCGCACCACGCCGCCACCGAGACCACCTTGAAGCGGCCATCGCCGTTCATGTAGCGCATGGGCACCAGCGTGCCGTATTCCAGTTCCAGGCTGTCGATTTCGTGGCTGCGCGTACCCACACCCGCTGCGTTGGCGCTTTCGGCGATGCGGCGACCCAGATCGGGGTTGCCATCGTACGCGTAGCGCATGTCCTTGATGAAATGCGGCAGTTCGTTGCTGGTGTAGCAGCCCTTGAAGGCGCGGTTGGCGTTGACGTGATACCCCGCGTTCACCAGCCAATGCACGTCCAGCACCACGATCGTGTCCACGTCCCGCTCGCGGCAGCGTTGGCCGATGATGCGGTGGCCTTCGATGGCGGCCTCTCGGCAACCGTGATGCTTGCCCGGAAGCTCCGACAAGTACATCGACGGCACGTGGGTCACCTTGGCGGCCAGTGCAAGCTTACCCATGATGGTTGTCTCCTTGTTGCATTCACACGCCCCATCTGGGGATGTGGTGGCTGCCCATCGACACGCACACGTTCTTGATTTCGGCGAACACCTCGTAGCTGTATTCCCCGCCTTCGCGTCCCGTGCCGGATTCCTTGGTGCCGCCGAACGGCTGGCGCAGATCGCGCACGTTTTGGCTGTTGATGAACACCATGCCTGCTTCGATGCCGCGCGCCAAGCGATGCGCGCGGCCGATGTCGCTAGTCCAGATGTACGAGGCCAGGCCATATTTGACGTCGTTGGCCAGCGCCAGCCCGTGGGCTTCGTCCTTGAACGGGATCAGGCAGGCGACGGGCCCAAAAATTTCTTCCTGCGCGCAACGCATGCGGTTGTCCACGTCCGCCAGCACCGTGGGCCGCACAAAGTTGCCGCCCGCCAGATGGGCCGGCAGCCCGTCCGGCTTGCCCGCGCCGCCCGCAAGGATACGCGCCCCTTCCTGTTCGGCCAGCTGGATGTAGCCGGTGACCTTTTCCCAGTGCTGACGCGTGATCATCGCGCCCACGTGGGTAGCCTCATCAGTGGGGTCGCCCACCGCCAGGCGCTGGGCGCGCGCGGCGAACTTGCGCACGAAATCGTCGTAGATGGATTGCTGCACGAAGATGCGCGAGCCCGCGGTGCAGCGTTCGCCGTTCAGCGAAAAGATCGTGAACAGCGCCGCGTCCAGCGCGCGGTCTACATCGGCGTCGTCAAAAATCAGCACGGGCGATTTGCCGCCCAGCTCCATCGAGTATTTCTTGATGCCGCCCGCGCTGGCCATGATTTTCTTGCCGGTGACCGTGCCGCCCGTGAATGAGATGGCGCGCACGCCAGGATGCCGCACCAGCGCATCGCCGGCATCTGCGCCATAGCCCTGCACCACGTTCAGCACGCCGGCGGGGATGCCGGCTTCAAGCGCCAGCCGGCCCAGCTGGTCGGCCGTCAACGGGGACAATTCTGACATCTTCAGCACGGCGGTATTGCCCAGCGCCAGGCACGGCGCCGTCTTCCAGGTGGCCGTCATGAAGGGCACGTTCCAGGGCGACACCAACGCACACACGCCCACCGGCTGATACAGCGTGTAGTTCAGCATTTGGTCGTCCACGGGATACGTGTGGCCGTTCATGCGGGTGCAGACTTCGGCAAAGAAATTGAAGTTCTCGGACGCGCGGGGAATCAGCTGCTTGCGCGTTTGCGAAATGGGCAGGCCCGTGTCCTGCGTTTCAAGTTCGGCCAGGTGCGGCACGTTGGCGTCGATGAGTTCGCCCAGGCGGCGCATCAACCGCGCGCGCTCCTTGGCGGGCGTGTTGGCCCACTTGGGAAACGCATCCGCCGCCGCCGCCACGGCCGCGTCGATTTCTTTCTGCCCGCCCGCCGCCACTTCGGCGATGGCCTCGCCCGTGGCCGGGTTGTAGGTGACGAAGCGGTCAGCGCTATCGACTTGCTGGCCGTTGATCCAATGCTTGATGCTCACGTGCGGCTCCTTGTTCTTATCGCGGCGCGATGCGCCGCCCCATTTAATTAACACGTTAACTTTATGCTGCCTGACGTGGCGCTGTCAACGGCGGGATTCCCGCGCCGCATCGCGCGTCCGGCGCATTGCCGCCAACCGACTTTCCCGCTATTCTAATTAACATGCTAACTATTATGGCGGAGACACCATGCCCCATATCTGGATCGAGTATTCAGGCAACCTTGCCCTGGATACCCGCGCGCTGATGCGCGCGGTGCAAGGCGCCGCCATTGGCGACGGCAGCCTGTTTCCGCTGGCCGGCGCCCGCACCCGGGCGCTACGCGTGGACGACTGCCTGATCGTGGACGGCCACCCCCACAACGCCTTCGTGCACGTCGTGCTGCGCATCGGCCACGGCCGCACCGACGCGCAAAAGGCGGCGTTGGGCGAGCGGGTGTTCCAGGCGCTGAACACCGCGCTGGCGCCGCATCTGGCCATGCGGCCCTTGGGCATTTCGATGCAGATCGAAGAAGCGGACCCGGTGCTGAACTACAAGCACAATAACTACCGCCACTATCTTGCGCAGCGCGCCGAAGCGGCCAGCGCGGCCTTGGCGCAGCCGCCGCGCACCGTGGTTGGCGTGGCGCTCAACACGCGCCAGTCTCTGGACGCGCTGGGCGACGCCGTCAACGCGCCGCCCTACAAGGCCGCGCCGCGCGCGCCCGTGCTGTACATCAAGCCCGCCAACACCTATGCACGCGATGGCGCCACCATCACGCTGCCCGCCGATGTGCAAGAGGTGCAGGTGGGCGCTTGCCTGGGCGTGGTGTTCGCGCGCCGCGCCAGCCGAGTCAGCCAGGCGGATGCGCTGGACTACGTGGCGGGCTATCGCGTGGTGGCGGACCTGTCCGTGCCGCACGACAGCTACTTCCGGCCCGCCCTTAAACAACAGTGCCGCGATGGCTTCTGCCCCATCGGCGATGCGCTGGCGCCGGCATCGCCGGCAATCGACCCGGATGCGCTGGCCATCGAAGTGCTGGTGGATGGCGTCGTCAGGCAACGCGCCAGCACCGCCGACCTGATCCGCCCCGTTGCGCGCCTGATCGCCGACGTAACCGACTTCATGAGCTTTGACGCCGGCGACATCCTGCTGGTGGGCACGCCGCACGACGCGCCACGCGTGCGTGCCGGGCAACGCTTTGACATCCGCATCGCTCAGGTCGGCACGCTGGGCAACACGTTGGCCGCATCCTGAGGACATCGCCATGAAACACGCACGCATCGCCTACGAAGGCGCCATTCACACCGTGACCGAAGCGGACAGCGCGCCGGGCAGCGTCCTGCTGCCAGACGGGCGCGTCCTGGCGGAAGACGCCGTGACGTGGTTGCCGCCCATCGAACCGCGCACGACCTTCACGCTGGCCATCAACTACGCGGACCACGCCAAGGAACTCGCGTTCAAGGCGCCCGACGAGCCCCTGGGCTTTCTGAAAGCCGCGAACACCTTCGTGGGTCATCGTGCGCATACGCTGCGCCCGGCCGACGTAGCCTTCATGCACTACGAGTGCGAGCTGGCCGTGGTCATCGGCAAGACGGCGCGCAACGTCCCGCGCGGGCAAGCCTACGACTATGTAGCGGGCTACACCGTGGCCAACGACTATGCGCTGCGCGACTACCTGGAAAATTGGTATCGCCCGAACCTGCGCGTGAAAAACCGCGACACGTGCACGCCGCTAGGCCCCTGGCTGGTGGACCGCGACGACGTGCCCGACCCCATGAACCTGACCCTGCGTACCACGGTCAACGGCGTTCAGACCCAGCTGGGCAACACGCGCGACATGGTGTTCGACGTGCCCGCGCTGATTGAATACTTCAGCAGCTTCATGACCTTGTCCCCCGGCGACCTGATCCTGACCGGCACGCCGGACGGCATCGTCAACGTCATGCCCGGCGACTAGGTCGTGACCGAAATCGAAGGCGTCGGAAGGCTGGTCAACACGCTGGCGCCCTTCCCGTCTTAACCTTTAACCGGACTCTCTATGCTAGACACCCAAACCGTACGCAGCATCGCCGCGCGCCTGCATGAAGCGGAACGAACGCGAACGCAGATCCGCCAGATTTCGCTCGACCATCCCGACATCGATATCGCTGACGCCTACGCCGTGCAGCGCGCCTGGATGGACATCAAGCTGGCCGAAGGCCGCGTCAAGCGCGGCCACAAGATCGGCCTGACGTCCCGCGCGATGCAGCAGTCATCGCAGATCGACGAGCCCGATTTCGGCATGCTGCTGGACGACATGTTCTTCGAGGACGGCGGTACCATTCCCGCCGGCCGCTTCATCCTGCCGCGCCTGGAAGTCGAGTTGGCCTTCGTGCTGGGCAAGCGGCTGCAAGGCCCCCGGGTGACGCTGTTCCAGGTATATGACGCGGTTGACTACGTGATCCCCGCGCTGGAGATCATTGACGCGCGCTCGCACGGCATCGACCCCGACACCAAGCGCCCGCGCAGGGTGTTCGACACCATTGCCGACAACGCGGCGAACGCAGGCGTGGTGATGGGCGGGCGGCCTGTGAAGATGGGCGATTTCGACCTGCGCTGGGTCGGCGCGATTTTGTCACGCAACGCGGTGATCGAAGAAACCGGCGTGGCCGCGGGCGTCTTGAATCACCCGGCCAATGGCGTAGTATGGCTGGCTAACAAGCTGGCCGCCCACGACGTGGCGCTTGAAGCGGGCGAGATCATTCTGTCGGGCTCGTTCACCCGCCCCGTGGCCGCGCGGCCGGGCGACACCTTCCACGTCGATTACGGCGCGCTGGGTTCCGTCAACTGTCATTTCAACTAACACGGCACGCCGTCCATGGACATCCTGACCAATACCTTCAAGCAAGCCTTGCGCGACCGCCAACCCCAGATTGGCCTGTGGGCCGGCCTGGCCAGCGCCTACACATCGGAAATCATCGCGGGCGCCGGCTTCGACTGGCTGCTGATCGACGGCGAACATGCGCCGAACACCTTGCAGACCACCTTGTCGCAATTGCAGTCGGTGGCCGCCTACCCGGTGGCGCCCGTGGTGCGCCCGGCGTGGAACGACCCGGTACAGATCAAGCAGATCCTGGACACCGGCGCGCAGACCTTGCTGGTGCCGATGATCCAGTCCGCCGACGAAGCGCGCGCGGCCGTGGCCGCCGTGCGCTATCCGCCGGCAGGCATCCGGGGCGTGGGCAGCGCGCTGGCGCGTTCCTCGCGCTGGAACCGCATCCCCAACTACCTGGAACGCGCCAACGATCAGATGTGCGTGCTGGTGCAGATTGAAACGCCGGCCGGCATCGACGCGCTGGACGACATCCTGGCGGTGGACGGGGTGGATGGGGCCTTCATCGGCCCGGCCGACCTGTCGGCAGGCATGGGCTTTTTGGGCCAGCCGGATCACCCCGAGGTGTTGGCGACCATCGACCAGGCCATTGCGCGCATTGTGCGGTCGGGCAAGGCCGCCGGCATCCTGCACAGCGGAGTGGCACAGGCCAAGCACTACCTGTCCTTGGGCGCGACCTTCGTGGCCGTGGGCGTGGACGCCGTGCTGCTGGCGCGCGCGGCGGAAAAACTGGCCGCCGAATTCAAGGACGTGCGGCCGGTGGCGGCGGGCAAAGGCCCCTACTGAATCTACGACGCATCAAACGGCAGAAAAAAAGCGCACCGACTCATTCCGGTGCGCTTTTAGTTTGGGCCAGACCGTGATCAGGATCGGCCCGCCACGCTGCCGCCGCCGTCCACGCCCAGCACCTGGCCGGTAATAAAACCGGCGTCATCGGACAGCAGGAAGGCAATGGCCGCCGCCACTTCGGCCGGCGTGCCCAGGCGCTTCATGGGCACGGAGGCCAGCGCGCGTTTTTCGCCATCGCTACCCGCCGGACGGGTGGCGCGGAACATTTCCGTTTCGATCGGGCCGGGCGCCACCGCGTTGGCGGTCACGCCGTATTCGGCCAGTTCAAGCGCCCACGTGCGGGTGCAGCCCACCAGCGCGCTCTTGGCGGCCGAGTACGCCGTACGGTCCAACCCGCCATGGATGGCGCGGCTGACCACGTTAACGATACGGCCGGCGCGACGCACCTTCATGGATTCGATAAACGCCTGGGTGACCTGCACCGCCACGCGCACGTTCAGGTCCAGCACGTTGTACAGCGTGGCCAGGTCGATCTCGCCCAAGGGCTGCGGCGACGCGATGCCCACGTTGTTGACCACGGCGTCCACGGGAAACTTCTCGCGGATTTCGCGCAGCACTTCCTCGGTGCGGCCGGCGTCAGCCAGGTCACAGGCGTACAGATAGCCGGGAAAGTCCACATCGGTGGTGTTCCGCGCAATGCCGACCACATGACAGCCCATGTCGGACAGACGCTGCGTCAGCGCCCAGCCTATGCCCTTGGTGGCGCCCGTAATGAGCACGCATTTGTCCTTCATGGATTGAAACCTCGTCGTCAGATTGCTGGGTCAAAAACGGGCGCTTGGGCGCCCGGTGTTCCAAGTAGACACCATCCGGAGATGGCTGTCTTGTAAATTGCGTAGCAATTTCTGCGCACCGGACACCCGGCCAAAATCGGCCAGACCAGGCGGCGGATCGCTCAGGCGTCGCGGCTGACCGGCACGCGCGGCGCCAGGGCGCACAGCAATTCGTAGCCGATGGTGCCGGCGGCCTGTGCCACTTCGTCCACCGACGGGCCATCTTCGCCCCACAACACCACGGGCGCGCCGACACCCGCGGCAGGAATCGGGTCCAGGTCGACGATCAGCATGTCCATTGACACGCGGCCGACCAGCTGCGTGCGGATGCCCGCCACGACCACGGGCGTGCCGGTGGTGGCGTGGCGCGGGTAGCCGTCGGCGTAGCCGCAGGCGACGATGCCGATCCGCATGGCGCGTTCGGCGCGGAAGATTGCGCCGTAGCCTACGGAATCGCCCGCCTTGAGTTCCTGCACGGCGATGATTTCGGAACTTAGCGTCATGGCCGGCTTCAAGCCGAACGACGCGGCTTCGGCATCGGCGAACGGCGACGCGCCGTACAGGCAGATGCCCGGGCGCACCCAATGCGTCTGCGTGGGCGAGCTGACCGCGATGTCGGCAAAGCGCAGCGTGGCGGCCGAGTTGCATACGCTGACCGTGCCGGGCATCTTATGCGTCACCGAATTAAACAGGGCCAGCTGCTCGGTCACACCCTGGGGGCCGTCGGCGCAGGCAAAGTGCGTCATCTTGCCCACCGACCCCAACGTGCCCTGCTGCTGTAGCAACATGGCGCGCTCATGCGCGGCGGGATAAGACGCCGGGCTGAAGCCCAGCCGGTTCATGCCGCTATTCAGCTTGAGCATGACGTCCACGCGCCGGGTAAAGCGGGCGCGCGACAGCATGTCCAGCTGTTCGCGGTTGTGTACGGTGGTGCTCAGGTGATAGCGGTCGACCAGATCCAGGTCGGCGGGTTTGAAGAACCCTTCCAGCAGCAGGATCGGGCCGCCCCAACCGGCCTCGCGGCAGCGCACGGCTTCGTCCAGATCCAGCATGGCCAGGCCCTGCGCCTTGGAAAACCCCGTCACCGCCTGCTCAATGCCGTGGCCGTAGGCGTTGGCCTTGATGACCGCCCAGATGGACGGCGGCAGCCCGGCCGCGGCGGCGGCGGTTTGCTCAAGATGCTGGCGCACGGTGGCAAGATTGTGCGCAAGCGCGGAGACGGAGACAGTGGCGGATATGGGGCGCGGCATGGTGTGAGATCCTGTGGCGCTTAAGTCTAACTGATCGCCGCCCGAGAGGGAGGGCCTCTGCAATGACATCACTGATGGCATCACGCCCCCAAAGGCGACTACTCTAAAATGGTGCGATCCCGTCCCGGGACCGCCCCCTGTACCCGTTATCCATGTCCATCGATCACTACGAGAACTTTCCCGTCGCCTCGCTGCTGTTGCCGCGCAGGCTGCGCGGCGCCGTGACCGATATCTACCGGTTTGCCCGCGCGGCGGACGATATTGCCGATGAAGGCAGCGCGTCCGACGAAGAGCGGCTGGCGCAGCTGGCGGCCTTTCGCACCGAACTTCACCGCATTGGCGCCGAACCGGGCGTGACGCCCGCGCCAGGCTTGCCGCCACTGGCCGACATCTTCACGCCGCTGGCCCAGACCATCGCGCGCCATCAACTGCCCATCACGCCGTTCTACGACCTGCTGTCCGCCTTCGAGCAGGACATTGCCGTCAAGCGCTACGAAGACTACGCCACGCTAGCCGACTACTGCACGCGTTCGGCCAACCCGGTGGGCCGCCTGATGCTGCATCTGTTCGACGCGTCCAGCCCGCAAGACGTGGCCGAAAGCGACGCCATCTGCACCGGCTTGCAACTGGTGAACTTCTGGCAGGATGTGCGGGTCGATTGGCACAAGCAGCGCGTCTATCTGCCGCAGGAAGACCTGCGCCGCCATGGCGTCACCGAAGAAGACCTGGCCGCATGCCGGCTGACCGCGCAATGGCGCGAGCTGATGGCCTTTGAGGTTGAACGCACGCGCGCGCTGCTACACTTCGGCGCTCCGCTGGCGCGCCGCCTGCCCGGCCGCATCGGCCTGGAGTTGCGCCTGGTGGTGCAAGGCGGGCTGCGCGTGCTGGAGCGTATCGAAGCCAGCGGCTACGATGTATTCATGAACCGCCCCGAATTGGGCGCCAAAGACTGGGCCATCATGCTGTGGCGCTCTATCAAGTAACAGGCCCTGCCTATCTATGACCCCTGACGAATATTGCCAGGAGAAAGCCGCCAAAAGCGGTTCCAGCTTCTACTACTCATTCCTGTTCCTGCCGCCCGAACGCCGCCGCGCGATCACGGCGCTTTACGCCTACTGCCGCGAAGTGGACGACGTGGTCGACGAATGCACCGACCCGTCGCTGGCCCGCATCAAGCTGGCCTGGTGGCGCACGCAGGTTGACCAGATGTTCGACGGCAAGCCCGATCACCCCGTGACGCGCGCGCTGCAACCGCACCTGGAAACCTGTTCCATCACCCGCGAGCGCCTGCTGGCGGTGGTGGACGGCATGGAAATGGACCTGGACCAGACGCGCTACCTGGACTGGCCCGGCCTGCGCAAATACTGCTGGCACGCGGCCGGCGTGGTGGGCGAATTGTCTGCCGGCGTGTTCGGCTATAGCGATCCCAAGACGCTGGTCTACGCCGAAAAGCTGGGTCTGGCGTTCCAGATGACGAACATCATCCGCGACGTCGGCGACGACGCGCGCCGTGGCCGCATCTACATCCCGGTCAACGACATGCAGCAGTTCGAGGTCAAGGCTTCGGACATCCTGAATGGCGAATACTCCGAGCGCTTCAGCGCGCTGATGAAGTTCCAGGCCGATCGCGCCCGCGAACTCTATCGCGAAGCCATGAGCAACCTGCCCGAGGTCGACCGCCGTTCGCAGCGGCCGGGCTTGATGATGGCCGCCATCTACTACGCGCTGCTTGATGAAATCGAGCGCGACAACTGGCAGGTGCTGCACCAGCGCATCTCGCTGACGCCACTGCGCAAGCTGTGGCTGGCCTGGAAAACCTGGGTGGGCGGCGGACGCGGACTGGTCCGCCGGCTGGCGCGGTGAAGGCGGCGGTAATTGGCGCGGGCTGGGCCGGCTTGGCGGCCAGCATCGCGCTGCGCGAAGCCGGCGCCAAGGTCACGGTATTTGAAGCCGGGCACACGCCCGGCGGGCGCGCGCGCCGCGTCTTTCATGAATCGTTCGAGGCGCCGCTGGACAATGGCCAGCACATTTTGTCGGGCGCCTACCGGCATACGCTTGCGCTGATGCGCCGCGTGGGCCGCAACCCCGATGCGCTGCTGATGCGCCGGCCGCTGCGGCTGGCCAGCCTGGACGGGCGCTTTCGCCTGTCCGCGCCCCGGCTGCCTGCGCCCTTGCACATGGCCGCCGCCTTGCTGTTTGCGCGCGGGCTGAGCTGGGCCGACCGCTATGCGTCGCTGCGCCTGATGCGCGGCTTGAAGGCCATGTCCTGGTCGCCGCCGCGCGACTGGACCGTGCTGCATCTGCTGCACTATCACGCGCAATCCGACGCGCTGATCCGGCAAATTTGGGAACCGCTGTGCCTGGCCGCGCTGAACACGCCGTGCGCCACCGCCAGCGCCACACTGTTTGCGCGCGTATTGCGCGACAGCCTGGCGGGCACGCGCGAAGACAGCGATCTGCTGCTGCCCTGCACCGACCTGTCGGCGCTGTGGCCCGACGCAGCGGCGCGCCAGGTCACCATGCGCTATGGCAACACGGTGCGCCAACTGCATCCGTCGGACGACGGCATTGTGGTCAACCAGGAACGCTTTGACGCCGCCGTGCTGGCCGTACCGCCGACCTATGCGGCCCGCTTGCTGGACGCGCCCTTGCGCCTGGCCGGCGCGACCGGCCTGCTGGAAGCGCTGAAGGCGTTCGACTATCTGCCGATCGCCACCCTGAACGTGCGGCTGGCCGAACCCTGGCGGCTGCCGGAACCCATGATGATGCTGCGCGAAGAAGCCGCGCGCGGGCATGTGGGGCAATGGGTGTTCGACCGCGCGCAATTGGCGGGCGACACCAAGGCGGGCGAGCTTGCCGTGGTGGCCAGCGCGGCCACCAGCATTGCCGAACGCAACCGGCGCCAGGTGATCGAAGCGCTGATCGACCAGGTCGCCGAACAGGCGGCGCGCCATCCCGCGCGTTTACCCGCCATGCCGGAAGTGACGGCGGCCGAACTGCTGATTGAAAAGCGCGCCACTTTCGCGGCGCTGCCCGGCCTGACGCGTCCGCTGAACACCACGCCATGGCGCACCCTGGCGCTGGCGGGCGACTGGACCGACACGGGCTACCCCGGCGTGCTGGAAGGCGCGGTGCGCAGCGGCCTGCAAGCCGCTCGCGTGTTGAACCCCCGCGCCGATTGATGGGTGAATGCGGCGGGCGACAGCCCGTCGCCAGCCCCGGCGGCTAGGGCGCATAACACCCACCGCCAAACGCCCTGCTCTTTGCCCCTGGCGCCTACCGCAGCCAGTGCACCGTGGCGATGCCCGCCGCCGTCAGCGCCAACGATCCCACCAGGCTCACGCCCGCATAGCCCAGCGCCGTGCCATACGCGCCGCGTTCAAGCATCGATACGGTTTCCGCCGAGAAGGTGGAAAACGTCGTCAAGCCGCCCATGAACCCGGTGATGGCGCCCAACCGGACCCACGTCGGCCATTCCGGATGCCCGGCTACCAGCGCCAGCGCCACGCCCACGAAATAACCGCCCGCCAGATTCACCGCGAACGTGCCCCATGGCCAGGACTCCACGTTCAGCCACAGGCTGACCAGCCACCGCGTCCAGGCGCCCAGTACGGCGCCCAGGCCCACGGCCAGGAAATTCAACGGGATCAGGGTTTGATAGGCAGTCATAAGTGTCGGGGCGCCAGGCGGGGACAAGGCGCAAGAAAAAGGCCAGCAGCAGCATAACGCGCCGCCCCCGAAGCCGGGCCGAACAAGGGGATCACGGCTGCGCGGCAAACCCGGCGATTTTGCGGCGGCACGCGTTCGAAATCGATTGAAATCAGCGTGTCCCGCGGGCCCTGCCTTTTATACGAGTAATTCTCATTAAATGTTAGAATCCGCCGCTTCAAACCGAATCCCGCATGGACAGTCAACCCACTCCACGGCGCCGGGCCTACTGGCTCAAGACGCTGCATCAATGGCATTGGATCAGCTCGGCGCTATGCCTGCTGGGCATGCTGCTGTTTGCCGTCACCGGCCTCACGCTGAACAACGCGTCGCACATTGAATCCCGTGCGGTGGTGACCAGCCGGCAAGCGCAACTTCCTGCCCCCGAGCTCAAGCAATTGACCGCCCCGCCCGGCCAGAAAAAAGCGCCGCTACCGGCTCCTGTCGCAAAGTGGCTGGATGACACCCTGGATGCCGGCGCGGCGGGCAAGGCCGCCGAATGGTCCGCCGACGAAGTCTACCTGTCGTTGCCCCGCGCGGGCGGCGACGCCTGGCTGTCCATCGACCGCGCCAGCGGCGATGTCGAATACGAGCGCACCGATCGCGGCTGGGTGTCTTACCTGAACGATTTGCACAAGGGCCGCAACACCGGACTGGCCTGGAGCTGGTTCCTGGACATCTTCGCCCTCGCCTGTCTGGTCTTTTCGTTGACCGGGCTGGTGCTGCTGAAAATGCACGCCGGCAACCGCGGCGCCACCTGGCCCATGGTGGGGCTTGGCGTTGTGATTCCCGTCGTCCTCGCGCTGCTCTTCATTCACTGATTTTCATCCACTGATTCCTTCGATCCGCCCCTGGAGATTTCCATGCGCAAACTGTTGTTGTCGGCCCTCTTGGCCGGCGCGATCGCCCGAACGGCCAATGCGGCCGACATCGGCCTGTCCATCGAGGTGCCGCGCCTGGATGTGGCCGAATACCACCGCCCGTACGTCGCGATCTGGATCGAAAACCCCGACCAGAGCGTGGCCGCCGACCTGGCCGTCTGGTACGACGTGGCCAAGAAGAACAACGAAGGCACCGAGTGGCTCAAGGACATGCGCCAATGGTGGCGCCGCAGCGGCCGCAACCAGCAGTTTCCGGTGGACGGCGTCAGCGGCGCGACCAAGCCCGTGGGCAAGCACGCGCTGAGCTTCGACGCGGCTTCCAAGCCCTTGGCATCGCTCAAGCCCGGCCAGTACGCGGTCGTGGTGGAAGCGGCGCGCGAAGTCGGCGGCCGTGAATTACTGCGCATTCCGTTCCAGTGGCCTCCGCAAAAGGCCGAACAGCTGACCGCGCAAGGCGAACACGAACTGGGCGCCATCGCGCTCAACCTCAAACCCTGATGCCCCCCGCATGCCTTCAAGGACCGCAACCATGAAAACCGCCGCCAAACTGGCCGCCGCCCTGGCGCTGTGCCTGCCCTTTGCCGCCCACGCGCATGACGTGTGGATCGTGCCGTCGTCCACCGTGCTGTCGGGCACCGACAGCTGGATCACCGTTGACGCCGCCGTCGGCAACGACAAGTTCTATTTCAACCATGCGCCGATGCGCCTGGACGGCCTGGCCGTCATCGCGCCGGACGGCAAGCCGGCCGACGCCGAAAACCTGAACCGTGGCAAGCTGCGCAGCACGTTCGACCTGCAACTGAAGCAAAGCGGCACCTATCGCGTGGCCGTGGTCAACGACGGCGTGTTTGCGCGCTGGAAGGAAGACGGCAAGAACAAGCGCTACTTCGGCAAGGTCGAAGGCATGGAGCAGGCCGTGCCGGCACACGCGCAAGAGCTGGAAGTGTCCCAAAGCCTGGGCCGAGTGGAAACGTTCGTCACGGCGGGCAAGCCGTCGACCGTCAAGCCGGTGGGCCGTGGCCTGGAACTGGCGCCGGTCACGCACCCCAACGATTTGTTCACGGACGAAGCGGCCACCTTCCAGATGCTGCTGGACGGCCAGCCCGCCGCCAACCTGGAAGTGAACGTGGTGCCCGGCGGCAGCCGCTATCGCGACAAGGTCGGCGAGATCAAGCTGACCACGGACAAGGACGGCAAGTTCTCGGTCAAGTGGCCGCAGCCTGGCCTGTACTGGATTGAAGCGGGCATGGAAGACGCCAAGGTCAGCGTGCCGAAGGCCACCAAGCGCCGCCTGTCCTACGCCGGCACCGTCGAAGTGCTGCAACCCTAAGGCGCCGCGCGTGTCGGCTGCCCGGTCCTATGCGCCTCGCGGCACGGCGGCTCCCGCCGTGCGCGTGAGCTATGGCGCCATGCCGGCGGCGCGTCCCGCATCACCAGCGTTGTCAGCGTCGCCCGCCTTGTCAGCATCGCCAGCCTTGTCAGCATCGCCAGCCCTGTCAGCGTCGCCCGCCGTGGCCACGTCGTCCGCGCCGGCCGCGCTGGCTGCCCCGCCCGCACTGCCTGAGCCGGCGGCGTTGGCGGGCGCGACCATGGGCACGACGTGGTCCGCGCGAATGGCGCTGCCAGCCGGCATGGACAGTGACGCCGCCCGCCGCGCTATCCAGGCGGCGCTAGACGACGTCGTGGCGCAGATGAGTACCTGGGAATCGGCCTCCGACATCACGCGGTTCAACCGGGCCCTGCCAGGCTGGCAGGTGCTGCCCGACGGCTTTTTCTACGTGTTGCGCCATGCGCTGGCCTTGGCCGAGGACAGCGGCGGCGCGTATGACCCCACGGTGGGGCCGCTGGTCAATGCCTGGGGATTCGGCCCGCATCAGCGCGCCTTTGAACCGCCCTCGCCTGCCGCCATCGACACGGCGCGCGCCCGTTGCGGTTGGCGCCGCGTGCCGCTGGACGTCGCGCGACAAGCCGCGATGCAGCCTGGCGGCACGTACCTGGATTTGTCTTCCATCGCCAAGGGCCATGGCGTGGACCGCGCCGCGTTGGCGCTGGACGCGCTGGGTGTATCGCAATACCTGGTGGAAGTAGGCGGCGAACTGCGCGCGCGCGGCAAGCGGCCCGATGGCCAGGCCTGGCGCGTTGCGATCGAGGTGCCGGATGCCAGCGACAACCACGCGCTGGCCTTGCCACTGCAAGACCTTTGCATCGCCACATCGGGCGACTATCGACGGCACGCCGGCAGCGGCGACGCGCGCTATGCCCACACCATCGATCCGCGTAGCGGGCAGCCGGTGCGCAACAACGTCGCGTCCGTGTCCGTGCTGCACGCCGAGTGCATGCAGGCCGATGCCCTGGCCACGGTGTTGACGGTGCTGGGCGAAGCCGACGGCCTGGCCTACGCCCGCCGCCACGACCTGGCGGCCCTGTTCATTCTGCGCGACGCGCGCGAATACCGCGTCGTCGCCACCCCGGCGTTTCAGGCGCTGGCTCAAGCTTGCTGACCCGATGAGCGCCACCCGATTGTTCGCCGCAGCGTGCGTGGTGGCAGTGTGGCTGTTGCTATGCCTGTGGGCATGGCGGCGAGCGCGGCGGCATCAGGCCAGCCAGGCGCGGGCGCTGGCCGCCTTGAGCCTGAACGCCCACGGGGGTACTGCATCCAATGCCTTGCTGATCGCGTATGCCAGCCAGACGGGCTATGCGGAGGCCCTGGCCGAACAAACCGCGCAATCACTGCGCGCGGGCGGCCTGACGGTGCATGTGGCGTCGCTGGGGCAGCTGGATGTGGCGCGCTTGTCGGGGCAATCGCCCGCCTACCGCCGCGTGCTGTTCGTGGTCAGCACCTATGGTGAAGGCGATCCGCCCGACGCCGCTGCCGCCTTCGCCAGCCAGATGCAGGGCGCGCCCTCGCGCGCATTGGCCGGCGTACAGGTCGCGGTGCTGGCGCTGGGCGATAGCGAATACACGCGGTTCTGCGGTTTTGGGCATCAGCTGAACGACTGGCTGCACGCCCAGGGCGCCACGCCCTTGTTCGACATGGTGGAAGTGGACAACGGCGACCCCGCTGCGCTGCGTCACTGGCAACATCACCTGGGCCTGTTGACCGGCCGCAGCGACCTGCCGGACTGGCAGGCGCCGGATTACGAACCGTGGCGGCTCGCGGCGCGCACATTGCAGAACCCCGGCAGCGCTGGCGGCCCTTGCTACCTGTTGACGTTGACGCCCCCCGCCCACGGCAAGCCGGAATGGCTTGCCGGTGACATCGCGGAAATCGGGCCCCGGCTACAGCGCGACGGGCCGCTGCAAACGCACCGCGAATATTCCATTGCATCGCTGCCGGAAGACGGCGCCATCGACCTGCTGGTGCGCCAGATGCCCGGGGCAGACGGTGGACTGGGCGTGGGTAGCGGCTGGCTGACACAGGTGGCGCAGGTGGGCGATCAGATCGATCTGCGCGTACGCACCAATCGCAACTTCCATGCGCCGGACGATGGCCGCCCGATGATATTGGTGGGTAACGGCACCGGGCTGGCCGGGCTGCGCGCGCTGATCAAGGCACGACGCGCGGCAGGGCATCGACGCAACTGGCTGATCTTCGGCGAACGCAACGCCGCGCACGATGCGTTTTGCCGCGCCGACATCGACGTCTGGAAAGCGGACGGCACGCTGGAACGCGTGGACACCGTTTATTCGCGCGACCAATCCCGGCGCCGCTACGTGCAAGACGTGCTGCGCGAGCAAGCCGATGCGTTACGCGCCTGGGTAGCGGACGGCGCCGCCATCTACGTCTGCGGCAGCCTGCAAGGCATGGCGTCCGGGGTAGACACGGCACTGCAAGACGTGCTGGGCGACGACGCCTTGCAGGCGTTGCTGCACGCCGGCCGTTACCGGCGCGACGTGTACTAAGGCTACGGCGCTGCGCACGATGCCATCGCAGCCGGGGCCTGCCGCAGCCCGGCCCCAATTGCTGATTGCGGCTTGATCTCGCGCAGATCGATCTGATCGCAGCTTGATCTCATCGCAGCTTGATCGCATCACAGCCGGCTCTCCTCACAGCCAGCTCTCATTGCAGCTTGATCTGCGCGCGGTCGATCACCGTTTTCCAGCGATCGCGTTCCGTGCGAATCTGTTCCGCGAATTCCGCCGGCGTATTGCCCAATGCAAAGGCGCCCGTTTCCTCCATCTTGGCGGCCGTGGCCGGGTCGCGCACCGCTTGCGCAAACGCCTTGGCCAGCTTGTCACGCACCTCCGCGGGCATGCCGGCCGGGCCCACCACGCCATACCAGGCCGTGACGTCGTAATCCTTGTAGCCCTGCTCGGCGAACGTCGGCACATCGGGCAGGCGCGGGTTGCGCTCGGTGCCCGTGATGGCCAGCGGGTGCAGATGCTTGCTTTTCACATACGGCAACGACGACGGGAAATTATCGAAGATGACGGGCACCACGCCGCCCACCGTATCGGTTAGCGCCGGCGCCGAGCCCCGGTACGAAATGCTGTTCATCTTGCCGCCGATGATCTGCAAGAACCAGATCATGCCCAGATCGTTCACCCCGCCCGCGCCCGCGTTGGCGTAGCCGTCCTTGTTCGGATTGGCGCGCACATGCGCCACAAAATCGGCCAGCGTGCGTGCCGGATAGCTCGGGTTGACGCTAAGAATATTGGGGCTGGTGACCAGATTGCTGATCGGCGTGAAATCCTTGACCGGGTCGTACGCCAGATTCGGGAACAGGTGCGGCGCGGTGCCGTGCGTGCTGACGGTGGCCAGCCCTACGGTGTAGCCGTCGGGCTTGGCGCGCGCCGTGGCCGCCATGCCGATGGTGCCGGATGCGCCCGTACGGTTTTCCACCACGATCTGCTGGCCCAGAATTTCGCCCGCCTTGGCCGCTGCCACCCGGCCGACAATGTCGGTGGGCCCGCCCGCCGGGAACGGCACGATCAGCGTGATGGGATGGTCCGGGAACGCGGCGTGGGCAGTGGGCAGCAGCGCCGCCAGCGCCAGGGCAATCAATGTCTTCTGCATCATGATGGGTTTGTCTCCTTGGGGGTTTTGTCAGGGGCTTCGCGCCGCAAGATCTTGCCGGGGCGGTTCATGCCCGGGGTTTCGGGGAATACCTGTTGGCCATTGACCAGCACGTGTTCAACGCCAATGGATGGCAGCGTCGGCGCGTCCCAGGTGGCGCGGTCGGCCACGGTGTCCGCGTCGAACACCACGATGTCCGCCCAGGCGCCCACGCTGAGCTGGCCTCGCCCGGACAGCCCGAACACGCGCGCGGGCAATGCCGTCATCTTGGCCACGGCGGCTTCAAGCGTCAGCAATTCGGCCTCGCGCACATAGCGGCCCAGCACCCGGGTAAAGCTGCCCCACAGGCGCGGATGCGGGTGCGCGTCATTGGGCAGGCCATCCGACCCGACCATGCAGCATTCGTGTTGAAAGATGCGCTGCACTTCGGCCTCGTCCATGGCGAAGTAAATGGCGCCGGCCGGGCACAGCCGCTGTGCGGCCTGCATCTTGTCGCAGCCCCAGCGCGCGGCAATGTCGGACAACGATTCGCCGCTGCATTCGGGATGCGGCACCGACCAGGTGATGCGGATGTCGTCGATGCTGTCGGCGCGTTCGGGAATCAGGATCGTCGAGCTGCCGGGATACGGGTAGATGTCCAGCGCCACGTCGATGCCTTCGGCGCGCGCGCGGTCGATGTTGGCCAGCGTGGCCCGGCTTTTGCCCCAGTTGCGCGGCATCATGCACTTGTGGTGCGACAGCACCGTGGCGCAGCCCGTGTTGCGGCCCACGGACAGCACCTCGTCCACGGCGGCTTCCACCTCGTCGCCTTCGTTGCGGATGTGGCTGGTGTGCAGCGCGCCGTGCGCGGCCGCCACGCGGGCCAAGCCGTCCAGTTCGTGCTGTTGTGCAACGCCGCCCGGCTGGTAGGCCAACCCTGTGCTGAAACCCACCGCGCCGGCCGTCAACGCATCGTCCAGCATGCGCTGCATGGTGTCCTGCTCGTCCGGGCTTGGCGTGGCGGTCGGGTCGCGCATGGCGGCCAGGCGCAGGTTGGCGTGGCCGACCAGCGCCGCGACGTTGATCATGGGTTGCTGCGCGCGCAGCGTATCGAAGTACGCGTGCATGTCGGCAAACAGCGGCGTTTCGCCCAGCAGCGCCAAGGCCGCCGCGGTGTTGCCCGGCAAGGGCGCGGGCGCGCCACTGACGCCGCAATTGCCCACCACCACCGATGTAATGCCCTGGCTGGTCTTCCACGGCAAGCCGGGCTTTTCCACGAACATCAAGTCATCGTGACCGTGCGAGTCGATGAAGCCGGGCGCCACGATCTTGCCGCGCGCGTCGAGGCGGCGCGTGGCCTGGGCATGGGCCAGACTGCCGATGGCCACCACGCGTTCGTCCTTCACGCCTATGTCCGCCAGCCGTCGCGGGCCGCCCAGGCCATCGATGACCCAGCCGCCTTCAATGATCAGATCCAATTTTCCGTGGTCCATGTGTGCCCTGCCTGGATGAAGCCCCTAGTATCGTCCGGGGGATCAATCTGGAAAAATTGTTTTTATTGATCCATCTATCGTGGTTTGAAATGAATCGCCTGCCCAAGCATGTCACGTTGAAGCACCTGACCGCGTTTGTCGCGGTGGCCCAGGAATCCAGCTTCACGCACGCCGCCAAGCGGCTGTTCCAGACCCAATCGTCCGTGACAAGCCTGGTGCGGCAGCTGGAAGACGCGCTGGCCACGCAGCTGTTCGCACGCACCAGCCGGCGCGTGTTGCTGACCGCGGCAGGTGAAGAATTCTTGCCGCGCGTGATGCGCTTGCTGGCCGATTTTGATGGCGTGATCGAAGACGTGGTGCGCTATGGCGCGCTGGAGCGCGGGCGCGTGGGCGTGGCGGCCGCACCGTCGGCCATCACCGAAATCATTGCGCCGGCGGCGGCGGCATTCGCGGCGCAATATCCCGCCGTGCGGCTATATCTAAGCGACGATAATTCCGGCCGCATCCAGCGCAAGGTGGCCGCGCGCGAGGTGGACTTCGGCCTGACCAGCCGGTGGGCCGATGCGCCCGGGCTGCACTTTGAGCCCTTGCTGGAAGACCGCTTCGGCGTGTTGTATCGGGCCGATGACCCGCATCTGACGCCGGGGCGGGACGGCACGATGCGGTGGTCGGATCTGGCGGGGCGCAAATTGGTGGGGGTGGTGGACGAAACCGGCATCATGGCGCTGCTGCGCGCCCGCGCCGACCTGCCCATCGAAGCCGGCGCCCCTTTCTACGAAGCGTCCAGCACCACGTCGCAGGCGGCGCTGGTCAAGGCCGGCCTGGGCGTGGCGCTGTTGCCGGCACTGGCCGCCGCCCGGGTACAGGAACCCGGCTTGGCCTATGCGCTGCTGGCTCGCCCGACGGTGGTGCGAACCGTATGCGTCATCCGCCACAAGGAATACCCGACCAGCCCGGCTGCGCAGGCGCTGATCCGCGCGATCCACGATTACCTGCGCAGCGCGGCGCTACCCGCCGGGTGCAAGCGCGTGCCGGCAAGCCGCAAGACGTTGACCGAGTTGCCGCTGACGTAGCGGCGGCGATTGCGCGATGCGCTATGCCTGGCCGGTGCGCAGCTTTTCGTCCAGCGCCGCCAGCCCCGCCGCGAATACATTCTGCCCCACGGCGCGGGCCACATCGGCAAGCTCGGCGCCTTCGACACGGAAGTCCGCCCACCATTGCACCAGCGTGTGTTCGCCCGATGCCTGCCCAGACTCCGTGATGCGATGCAAGGACACCCCCGCCGTGTAGTCGCGCATGGGCAGGTCGGTTTCAATGATCGAATAGCGCAGTGCCGCGTTGGGATCGTCCAGCATCAACAACTGCTCGCGCACAAAGCCTGATGGCTCAAGAGTCAGATACCGCACGCTGCCGACCGCGTCATGGCGCCCGTCCGCTTCCAGGCGGCTTTGCGCCACGCCCGGATGCCAGGCGGCCAAGCCGTCGAAATCGCGAAAGCACGGCCACGCCTTTTCAAGCGGTGCGTGGATAACGGCACTGACAAAGACGGTATGCGACATGAGAACCTCAGAAGGTCAGGTTTTTGAATTCGCGGGTGGCGGCGGTCAAGGCCAGTTCCGTGGGCAGGCGTTCCATCGAGCTGGCGCCGTAGAAACCATGGCATTGCTTGCAGTGGCGCAGCACGTAGGCCGCGTCCTCCGGGGTGGCGATAGGCCCGCCGTGGCATAGCACGATGATATCCGGGCGCACCGCCAGCGCGGCATCGGCAATGCGGTCGATGGCGGCGACGCAATCGTCCAGTGTCTGCGACGTTTCCGCGCCGATGGAGCCGCCCGTCGTCAGGCCCATGTGCGCGACGATGATGTCCGCGCCCGCTTTCGACATGGCCACGGCGTCGTCCTCGTTGAAAACGTACGGCGTGGTCAGCATGCCCTTTTGGTGGGCCAGGCGGATCATGTCGACTTCCAGCGCGTAGCCCATGCCGGTTTCTTCAAGATTGGCGCGAAACGTGCCGTCGATCAGGCCAACGGTGGGAAAGTTCTGCACGCCGGCAAAGCCCTGGCGTTTCAGGTCGTCCAGGAACACATCGAAATCGCAGAACGGGTCGGTGCCGTTCACGCCGGCCAGCACGGGCGTCTTCTTGACCACCGGCAGCACTTCGCGCCCCATGTCGACCACGATCTCGTTGGCGTTGCCGTAGGCCAGCAAGCCGGCCAGCGACCCGCGTCCCGCCATGCGATAGCGCCCCGAGTTATAGATGACGATCAGGTCGATGCCACCCGCTTCCTCGCACTTGGCCGACAAGCCCGTGCCGGCGCCACCGCCCACAATCGGCGTACGGGCGCGCACCATGGCGCGGAACTTGTCCAGCAGTTCGTTACGGTCAAAACGCGGCATGGGGGCCTTCCTTAATGGGTAGCGAATTCAATGGGTGGCGATGGCAAGAAATTGGTCCACCGCCGTGCTGGCGAACAGCGGGTCGTTGATATGGCAGGGTACGCGCACCAGGCGGCGGTCGGCGGTCTGGACCACATTGGCCTCCAGCGCCGCGAACAAGGCGGCGTCGGCCTCGGGGTTCCAGAACGCCTGGCCCGGTGCATCCAGCGCCGACACGCCGCCTTCCGGTATCAAGAAGCGCACGGGGCCATTGCATTGGTTCAACTTCGCGGCGATCCACTCGCCCTGTTGTCGGTTTTCCTCGACCGTGGTGCGCATCAGCGTCACCTGCGGATTATGCGGATAGAACTGGCGGCCCTGATAGCGTGCAGGAACGGTATCCATGCCACCGAAATTGACCATATCCAACGCGCCGCAAGACCCCACATAGGGCGCGCCCGTGCGAGCCACGGCGCCGAAGCGGTCTCCCGTGCAGGCAAGCACGCCGCCAAAGAGAAAGTCGCAGACTTCGGTGGTCGTCAGGTCCAGCACGCCGGCCAGCAAGCCGCTGTCCAACAGCTTTTCCATCGATTGCCCGCCCGTGCCGGTGGCGTGGAACACCAGGCAGTCATAGCGCGATTCCAGCAGCGGGGTCACCTGCTGCACGCATGCCGTCGTGACGCCGAACATGGTGATGCCCACGGCGGGGCGGCCGTCATTGTCGGTGGCGCTGGCAGCGGCCATGCGGTGCGCGCCCGCAATGGCGCCGGCCGCATTGGCCAGCACGCGGCGCGAAATGCGGTTAAGCCCCGCCACGTCCGTCACGGAATACATCATCGCGATATCGGACGGGCCGACATAGGGCGCGACGTTACCCGATGCCATCGTGGACACCATTACCTTGGGCGTGCCGATGGGCAGCGCGCGCATGGCCGGCGCGATCAGCGCCGTGCCGCCGGAACCGCCCAGCCCCAACAGCGCGCCAATGCCGGCATGGCCGGCCACGTAGCGCTCGAACGCCAGCGCCATGGCCGCGATGGCCGTGCCGCGATCACCGGTGAACACCGCTTCCGCCCCGCCCGGGTGGCTGGCGGCGACGTCGCGCGCCTGGATCCGCGCTGCGCTGGGCGCGCCCGTGGTGGACACGTCCACCGACACCACGTCCACGCCGTCGCGGCGCAGCAGGTCAACGACGTACTCGGCTTCCTGGCCCTTGGTGTCATAGGTGGCGGCAACAAATACCCGCCGGTTCGAATGCGTCATGGCTCCTCCGCGGGCGGCTACACTCGGTGCGCGCCTCGATATGTGAGGCCCTGAAGGCCTGTGTAGAATCAAGAAATGAGACGAAAGAATCATACTGAGACGCCTGTCTCACGTCAAACTCCCGCCGTACCGGAAAGCCGTTCGGCCACCAGCGGCACGGCCCGGCTGATCGCCCCCGCCAGCCGCCAAGCCGAAGCCAGCGGCGAACCGCCGCACGGGCCGCGCGCGCGCATGCGCAAGACCTTGCTGGACGCGGCGCAACAGCTGATGGCTCAGGGCATCACCCCATCGGTGGCGGAATTGGCGGAACACGCCAAGGTGTCGCGCGCGACTGCGTACCGCTACTTTCCCAGCCAAAGCGCAATGATCGCGGCGGTGGTGGACGAAAGCCTGGGCCCCATCCTGGCCTGGGATTCCGACTCGTCCGACGCAGCCGCCCGTGTCGACGAACTGCTGCGCTTTGCCTACCCCCGGCTGGCGTCCCATGAGGCGCCGTTGCGCGCGGCCATCATGGTGTCGCTACAGCAGCATGCACAAGCCAACGCCGGCAAGGACGCGGCCGAGCCCCGACTGGTACGCGGCCATCGCGTCGACATCCTCAAGCGGGCGATCGCGCCGCTGGCGCAGACATTGACGCCCGCGCACCAGGACCGCGTGGCGCAAGCGCTGTCGCTGGTGTATGGCACCGAAGTGTTCCTGGTGTTGAAAGACATCTGGCAATTGGACCTGCCCGCCGTCACGGACGTGGTGCGCTGGACGGCCAACGCCATCATCACGCAGGCGCTGGCCGAGGCGGGTGCGGGCGCGGGCGCGGGCGCGGGTGCGGGCGCGGGTGCGGGCGCGGGCACCGGCGGGGGCACGGGCGTGGGCAAGGGCGGCAGCAAGGCCAAGAAATAAGCGCGCGCGTCGTATCGGGGCTGCCTGCTGTCATGCCCGCGTCACTCGTCGTGGGCATAGTTCCGCGTTTTGCGGCCCGCCGTTGCGGGTCGCCAGACGTTGGAGTGTGTCCATGCAGTTCGAAGTATCCCGCGTGCGGCGGGCCATTTTGCCCTTGTCGCTGGCTTGCGTCACCTTGTTGAGCGCCTGCGGCGGTAGCGACGACGACGAAGAACCCGTCGCGCCGCCCACCCCGCCCGCGATCACCGAGCCGGCCCCGCCGGTAGAACCCGCCAAGCCCGTCGAAACCGGCGCCTGGTCCACGGGCGACCTGCACGTGCACACCTATCAGTCCGACGACGCACAGGTCAGCCTGGAAAGCGCGCTGGACCAGGCCTTTGACCGCTACAAGCTGGATTGGGCGGCCATTTCAAACCATCTGCGGCTATCGGGACGCGACCATACCGGCACCACGCTGGCGGGCGGCGCCATCCCGTTTTCCACCGGCATGGCGCAGTATGAAGTGCCCTTCATCAAGACCGCGCAGGCCGCCGGCCGTTATGCCGACAAGATTATCTTCTCGTCGTTCGAATGGGACATGCCGACGCATGACCACGTGAACATCGGCATCGGCACCGACGACCCCCTGTCGGCCAAGTCACTGCAAGCCGTGGCGGAGTTCGAATACCTGTTCACCAACCGGGCCCCCGCGCTGTTCGACCCCCTGCTGGTGTCGCGCCTGTCGGGCCAGACCCGTGCCTACACCACGCATGCCGATTCGCTGGCGGCGCTGACGTGGCTGCGCGGCAAGCATCCCGACAGCTACATGCTGCTGAACCACCCGTCGCGGTACGCGGGCAAGTACACCGCCGCGCAGTTGCGCGAAATGAACGACCTGGCGCCCGGCATCTTCTTCGCCATCGAAGGCATGGTCGGCAACCAGATGGAACCGGATCGCGGCGGCTACGCCACGGCCTATACCAACGCCTTCCTGCCCAACCGCACGTATGGCGGCGTGGACTATCTGGTGGCGCACCTGGGCGGAACCTGGGACGCGCTGCTGGGCGAAGGCCGACGCATCTGGACGGTGGCCGATTCCGACTTCCACTTCCGCACCGCCTCAGGGCTGTACAGCTCGGGCTACGCGCCGGGCGAATACGCCAAGACGCATGTATGGAAGGACGGCGACGACATGAAGGCGGTGGTGGCCGGCTTGAAAAGCGGCCGGGTCTTCGGCGTGTTCGGCGACCTGATCGATGCGCTGGACTTCCAGGCGCAAGGCGCGGCCGGCGTCGTGCACATGGGCGGTGAATTGCAAGCGACGAAGGGCGAAAAGGTGGAGGTCACCATCCGCTTTCGCAGCCCGGACAGCAACCATTACGAATACCCGATCGAAAGCGGCAACCCCACTTACGTCAAGCCCACCGTCAACCACGTGGACCTGATCGTGGGCGACGTCGGTGCACGCGCCGCCGCCGGCACGCCGGGATATGACGCCGACACCAACCCGTCCACGCGCGTGCTGGCCCGGTACACACGCGCCGACTGGACGGTGGACGCCGACGGCTACAACGTCATCAAGACCACGATCACGGCGGACAAGAGCCAGTACCTGCGTCTGCGCGGCACCAATCTTGGCGTTGACGTTGCCGGCGAGACCGCGGCCGGTGAACCGCTGCCCGACGCCAAGGTGGACCTGGCCGACAATGTGGCGCGCTTTAACGCCATCAACGCGCGCAACTACAACGACCTGTGGTTCTATTCGAACCCGGTGTTCGTGACGGTTGCACAGTAAGTCCCGCAAGGAGCATATAAAAAGCCTGGCATTTTTCAATGCCAGGCTTTTTGTTTACCGCAAAGCGACTTGCTTACTGCAACGTACGGGTGAACACGAATTCCCCGTCGCGCCAATCCACCGGCACGACATCGCGCGGCCCGAACTTGCCTTCCAGGATCAGGCGCGCGACCGGGTTTTCGATCTGCTGCTGGATGGCACGCTTCAAGGGGCGTGCGCCAAACACCGGATCGAACCCAGACCGCGCCAGTTCCGCCAGCGCGGCCTCGGTGACTTCCAGCCGCATCTCCTGCTTTTCCAGTCGGGCGCCCAGGCGACGCAACTGGATCCGGGCGATGGACTCGATGTGCTGCGCTTCCAGCCCATGGAACACCACCACTTCGTCGATACGGTTCAGGAATTCAGGACGCAGGGTTTGCTTGAGCTCGCCCCACACCACTTCCTTGACCACGTCGTACGGCTGGCCCGCCAGGCTCTGGATGTGATGCGAACCCAGGTTCGACGTCATCACGATCACCGTGTTGCGGAAGTCCACCGTGCGGCCCTGGCCATCGGTCAGGCGACCGTCGTCCAGCACTTGCAGCAGCACGTTGAACACGTCCGGATGCGCCTTTTCAACTTCATCCAGCAGCACCACGCTGTACGGCTTGCGACGCACGGCTTCGGTCAGGTAACCGCCCTCTTCGTAGCCGACATATCCGGGCGGCGCACCGATCAGCCGCGCCACCGAATGCTTCTCCATGAACTCGCTCATGTCGATGCGGATCAGGTGCTCTTCAGAGTCGAACATGAACTCGGCCAGCGCCCGCGTGAGTTCGGTCTTGCCCACACCGGTGGGGCCCAGGAACAGGAACGACCCATACGGCCGAGCCGGGTCCGCCAAGCCCGCACGCGAACGGCGGATGGCGTCCGACACCAGGCGCACGGCCTCGTCCTGGCCGACCACGCGCTTGTGCAGGAACTCTTCCATGTGCAGCAGCTTTTCGCGTTCGCCCTGCATCATCTTGGACACCGGAATACCAGTGGCGCGCGACACGACCTCGGCGATCTCTTCCGCGCCCACACGGGTGCGCAACAGACGCGGACGGCTATCGTCGCCCTCGGCGTTTTCCGCGGCCTGCGCGGCGCCCACTTCGGCGGCCTTCAGGCGCGACTCCAGATCGGGCAGCTTGCCGTATTGCAGTTCGGCCAACTTGTCGAACTGGCCCTTGCGTTGCAGCTCGGCCATTTCGGCGCGCACGCTGTCGATCTCTTCCTTGATAGCCTGCGTGCCTTGCACGGCGGCCTTCTCGGCCTTCCAGATTTCCTCGAAGTCGTTGTATTCGCGTTGCAGCTTTTCCAGCTCATCTTCGATGACGCCCAGGCGGCGCTTGGAGGCGTCATCGGTTTCCTTCTTGACGGCTTCGCGCTCGATCTTCAGCTGGATGATGCGGCGATCCAGCTTGTCCATCACTTCCGGCTTGGAATCGATTTCCATGCGGATGCGCGCGCCGGCCTCGTCGATCAGGTCGATGGCCTTGTCGGGCAGGAAGCGGTCGGTGATGTAGCGGTGCGACAGCTCGGCCGCCGCGACGATGGCCGGGTCGGTGATTTCAACACCGTGGTGAATCTCGTAGCGCTCTTGCAGGCCGCGCAGGATGGCGATGGTGGATTCCACGTCGGGCTCGTCCACCAGCACCTTCTGGAAGCGGCGCTCAAGCGCGGCATCCTTTTCGATGTACTTGCGGTATTCGTCCAGCGTGGTCGCGCCGATGCAGTGCAGCTCGCCGCGTGCCAGCGCGGGCTTGAGCATGTTGCCCGCGTCCATCGCGCCTTCGGCCTTGCCCGCGCCGACCATGGTGTGCAGCTCGTCGATGAAGACGATGTTGCTGCCGTCGTCCTGGCCCAATTCCTTGAGCACGGCCTTCAGGCGTTCTTCGAATTCGCCACGGAACTTGGCGCCGGCCAAAAGCGCCGCCAGGTCCAGCGACAGCACGCGCTTGCCGCGCAGGCTTTCGGGCACTTCGTCGTTGACGATGCGCTGCGCCAGCCCTTCGACGATGGCGGTCTTGCCCACGCCGGGTTCGCCGATCAGCACGGGGTTGTTCTTGGTGCGACGTTGCAGGATCTGGATGGTGCGGCGGATTTCATCATCGCGGCCGATCACCGGATCCAGCTTGCCCTGGCGGGCGCGCTCGGTCAGGTCCTGGGTGTACTTGGACAGGGCTTCACGGTTGGATTCGCCTTCGGCGCCAGACACGTTTTCGCCACCGCGCACGGCGTCGACGGCGGCTTCCAGAGCTTTCTTCTGCAACCCCGCTTCACGCAGGATGCGGCCGGCCTCGCCCTTGTCTTCGGCCAGCGCCAGCAGGAACAGCTCGCTGGCAATATAGGTGTCGCCACGGCGCGCGGCTTCCTTGTCGGTGCGGGTCAGCACCGCGTTCAGATCGCGGCCCACTTGCACGTTGTCGTCGCCTTGCACTTGCGGCAGCGACTTCATCGCGGCCTCCAGCGCGGGGGTCAGGCGATTAACCGCCACGCCCGCTCGCGCCAGCAGGCTGCCCGCGCCGCTGTCCGGGTCGGATAGCAGCGCCGACAGCACGTGCACGGGCTCGATGTAGGGGTGGTCGTTGCGCGCGGCCAGACTTTGGGCGTCGGCCAGGGCTTGCTGGAACTTGGTGGTTAGTTTGTCGAATCGCATAATGGTCGTTTGGCTTGTTGGAGAGCCTGACCGATACGTGCCGGCTGGCTCGATACCCTGAATATGTGGCCGGATGACAAAATTTCAACACCCAGCCGCCCACTTCATTGCTTCGACGTGCGAGATAAACCGATTTATGAGCATATACGTTTTCGTCTACGGCACCCTACGCACGGGCGAAATCAATGACCTGGCCCAGGCAGCCGCCCGGCGTGGCCTGCCCGAGGCCCGCTGGGCGGGCCCGGCCACGGTGCCCGGCATGCTGGTCGACTTCGGTGCATGGCCCGGCTTGATCCCCGTGGACGACGGGCGGCGGGTGCGCGGCGATGTGTATCAAGTCGAACCTGCGCTGATCGCGCTGATGGACGAGATCGAGGAATACGTACCCGGGCAAACCTGCTGTTTCGTGCGCCGGGAAACCATCGCGCGCCTGGAAGCGCCCCTGAACGGCGGGCGCGACGTGCACTGCCAGTACTATCCAATAGATCCGTCGCTACGGGCGTTGGCCGTGGATATCCCGACAGACGACTGGATCGCTTACCGGAAGTCGCGTCCGGCAACCAACGGCACGTAAGACGCCCGTAGTAACAACCGACTACAATGCTTTTTGTCTTCACGCTTGTACACCCGTACGCGCCATTCCCGGCGCGACGGGCACTATAAAGGTCATCGTATGCAAAAACGGGTTCCCGTCGCCCCGGATGCCGCCCACTGTTCCACGTGTATGTTGGGTCACGTGTGTGTGCCCGTGGGCATGGCAGCCGCCGAAGTGGAAAAGCTGGACGAGCTGGTGCAAGAACGCGTACGCCTTGAGAAAGGCAAGATGCTGTACTCGCTGGATCACCCGCTTGACGCCGTGTATGGCGTGCGCTTTGGCAGCATCAAGACGCAGCTGGAAGACGCCACCGGCCAGATCCAGATCACCGGTTTTCACCTGCCCGGCGAAATCGTCGGCATGGACGGCATGCTGGAAGGCAAGCATGTGTCCGCCGCCGTCGCGCTGGAAGACTCTGAAGTCTGCGTCATCCGCCTGAACGAAGTGGATCGCGTGGCCGCGCACCTGCCCTCGCTGCAACAGCAGTTTCGCCGCCTGATGAGCCGCGAGATCACGCGGTCGCACCAGATGCTGGCCTCGTTGGGGTCGATGCGTTCCGAGCAGCGCCTGGCCGCCTTCCTGTTGAATCTGTCGCAACGCTATGCCTCGCTGGGCTATTCGTCGACCGAGTTCGTGCTGCGCATGAGCCGCGAAGAAATCGGCAACTTCCTGGGCTTGACCTTGGAAACCGTCAGCCGATTGTTCTCCCGATTCGCGCGCGAAGGCCTGATCAAGATCAACCAGCGCGAGGTCCGCATCCTGGACCTGCCCGCCCTGAAGCAACTGCTGGGCCACGAGGCCTGCTGAACGCCCGCCGCGCCATGCGACGCGCGCCTGCCCCTTCTGTTGCAACAGCTTCTGCTGCAACAACTTCTGCTGCCCACGTCATGCGCGCAACCGCCGCTCATGCCACCGCCCGCTCCACCCCGCGTCCCGCCGCTTGGCGGGCGGTTGGCGTAGCGCTGGGGGTGTCGCTGGCCCTGGCTGCCGTGCTTGCACCCCGGCCGGCACCCGCGCAAACGCCCCTGCCCGACCCCTACGACTACGACGAAACGGTGCCCGCGCCCAAGCGCGCCACGCCCTTGCGTTGGCAGCCCGTTGAGCTGGGCAAGCCGGGGCATCGCTACAAAATTCCCGTCTACGCCAACCGCAACCTGAGCAAAGACGACCTGCGCGACATCAAGCAGGTGTTGATCGTGGTGCATGGCGTCAAGCGCGACGCCGACCGCTACTACGACACCGCCGCGCAACTGCTGTCGCACAATCCCGACCGTGCCCGAGACACCTTGATTCTGGCGCCCCGGTTTTCGGGGTCGATCGACTCGGGCTTTGGCGGCATGGCCGCGTGGCGCAAATCCAGCTGGGAAGACGGCGAAGAGAGCATTCAGGCCAGTGGCCGCCCCGCGCCGGTAGCCTCGTTCCAGGTGCTGGACGATCTGCTGCGCAGCCTGGACGACCGCAAGCGCCTGCCCGCGTTGGCCGGCATCGTGCTGGCCGGCCATTCCGCCGGCGCGCAGCTGGTGCAACGCTACGCCATCCTGAACAACGTTGACGGCGCGCTGCGGCGCGACGGCCTGGCGTTGCGCTACGTCATCGCCAACCCGTCGTCCTACCTGTACCTGACCAACGAGCGCCCCCGCGCCGACGGCAAGGGCTACGCGCCTTACGAACGCGGCATCTGCCCCACCTACAACCAGTACAAGTACGGCACCGACAAGCTGCCCGCCTACGCCCGCGAAACCGACGACACCCGGCTGTTCGTGCGCTACGCGGCGCGCGACGTGACCTACCTGTTGGGCGGCGCCGACAACAATCCCGAACACCGGCTGCTGGACAAAACCTGCGGCGCCGAAGCGCAGGGCGCCACCCGCCTGGCGCGAGGCACGGGATACATCCAATACGAATATGTGCTGGCCGGCCGTGGTTCGAAACCCGTCCCGCTGCATCGCAGCAGCTTCGAGGTGGGCGGCGTCGGGCATGACAACAAAGGCATGTTCACTTCGGTTTGCGGCGCCCAGGCGTTGCTGGGCAGCGATGCCCAGACGGACGACCGCGCCGCTGCCTGCGACATCATCAAGCCGCGCGGTAAATAGCGGGCAACTGGCCGGCGAACAGGCGACGAACAGGCCGCAAACAGCAGGCAAATAACGGGCTTACGGCCCCGCTTTGCGACGCGCGGCAATGCGGGCAATGCGCGGCCCAGCGGGCCACGGTCGCAAGCGCCATACCTGACCAAAACCTGAAAGAAGAGCCCTTGCCGACGCGTGCATTTCGCGGCCGGCAGGCGCAAGATATTGCCCGTGCGTGTTCCATTTCGCGGCTGACCTTGCGATCTTGACGGGCGAGGACAAGGCGCGCTCGCGTGTCCGGCGACTCCCCGACAAGCTCACCTTGAGAACAGTCATGACGCAAACGTATCTGGCCATGCCCGACGCCAAACGCCGCATCAAGGCGATTTTCATCGGGTCCATGGGCAACCTGGTCGAGTGGTACGACTTCTACGCCTACACCGCCTTTGCCCTGTATTTCGCGCCCGCCTTTTTTCCTTCGCACGATCCCGTCGTCCAGCAACTGAATGCCGCCACGCTGTTCGCGGCCGGCTTCATCGTGCGGCCATTGGGCGGCTGGCTGTTCGGCCACCTTGCGGACCGGCACGGGCGACGCCTGTCGCTGATGGTATCGGTGGGGATGATGTGCGTGGGCTCGCTGATCATCGCGCTGACGCCCACCTACGCCACGATCGGCTTTGCCGCGCCCGCGCTGCTGGCGCTGGCGCGCGTGGTCGAAGGCCTGAGCCTGGGCGGCGAATATGGCGCCAGCGCCACCTACCTGACCGAAATTGCCGACCCCGAACATCGTGGCTTTTATTCCAGCTTCCAATACGTCACGCTGATCGGCGGCCAGCTTTGCGCCATCCTGGTGTTGCTGCTGCTGCAGAACGTGTTCCTGACGCATGAAGAACTGGTGCAATGGGGTTGGCGCATTCCGTTCGTGATCGGCGCATTGCTGGCCATCGTGACGGCGCTGATGCGGCGCGACATGCCAGAAACCGATTCGTATAAAGCGGCGCAAGAGGCGCAGAAAGCCAAGCCCAGAACGAGTTCGCTGCGCGGCTTGACGAAGTACCCGCGCGAGGTCGCCATCGTGGTCGGCCTGACCGCCGGCGGCACGGCCGCCTTCTACACCTTCACCACGTATATGCAGACCTTTGTCCGCCAGACGGCGGGCTTTACCGACATCACCACCACCTACATCATCGCCGGCTCGCTGATCTTTGCCTTGATCCTTCAGCCGCTGTATGGCGCGCTGTCCGACAAGGTAGGACGCAAGCCGCTGCTGATCTTCTTCGGCGTGGCGGGCGCGGCGCTGACCGTGCCCATTTTGATGACCCTGTCGCACACGCGATCCCCTTTCATCGCGTTTCTGCTGATCTGCGGCGCGTGGGTCTTCACGGCGGGCTACACATCGATCAACGCCGTCGTGAAAGCGGAATTGTTTCCCACCAACATCCGCGCCACCGGCGTGGCCGTGCCTTACGCCATCACCGTGTCGATCTTCGGGGGCACGGCGCCGGCCATCGCGCTGTTCTTCAAGCAGCAAGGCCACGAGCAATGGTTCTATTACTACCTGGCCGGCGTGATTTTCGTGTCGCTGCTGGTGTATGCCACGATGCGAGACACCAAGCATCAATCCGCCATGCACCGCCACGATTGACGTCAGGGAAATTCCCAATCACCGCCGGCTTGACGCCGGCTTTTTTCCGGGCGGATACTTAACCTTATGGTTAACTTAAACGATGACACGCTAGACAGCGTCTTTTCCGCCCTGGCCGACGGCACGCGGCGCCGGGTGCTGGCCGATCTGGAAAACGGCACCGCGTCCGTCAGCGAACTGGCGCGCCCGCACGCGATGTCCTTGCCCGCCTTCCTGAAACACTTGCGGGTGCTGGAAGACGCGGGGCTGATCGCACGGGCCAAGGATGGACGCGTGGTCAGCTGCACGTTGTCGCCCGAGCCGATGCGGGCCGCGTCCGACTGGCTGGCGCGCTACGAGAAGTTCTGGACCGGGCAACTGGATTCACTGGCCCGATACCTGTATCACGACGAGGAGATCCACCCATGCCCACCGAACCCATCCCAAACAAGCCCGGCGACAACGCCGCCGCCATTTCCGGCCGCGACCCAAGCCGCGGCGCCGGCAGCGACGCCAGCGCCCGCGCCCCGCTTGAACTCCGACTCACCCGACGTTTCACCGCGTCGGCCGAGCGCCTCTGGCGCGCGTGGACCGACCCGCAAGCGCTGATGCAATGGTTCGGCCCCGCCGGCACGCAGCGCGTGTTGCAGGCCGACACCGACGTGCGCGTGGGCGGCGCCTATGAAGTTGGCTTCGTCACGGACGACGGCCAGGCCCATTACGCCAGCGGCGTGTACCAGGAAGTCGAGCCGCAGCGCCGCCTGGTGTTCACCTGGGCGTGGCGCGACACGCCCGACGAAACCTCATTGATCACCCTTGAATTCACCCCCGCGCAGGGCGGCACCGAACTGGCCTTCCTGCAAACCCCGTTTGTCGACCAGGCAACCCGAGACGGCCACGAGACCGGCTGGGCGGGCGCCATGGACCGACTGGCGGATCACCTGGCAAGCATCGTCTGAGTTGCCTTGCCGCCCGCGGGCCGGACCGGTCCGCCATCAGGAGCCGCATCATGCAGACAAATCACGCCGTCGTATCACGTCCCGAATGGGAAGCCGCGCGCCTGGCGCTGCTGGCCCGCGAAAAAGCACTGACCCGCAACCAGGACGCGCTGGCACGCGAACGCCTTGAGCTGCCCTGGGTGCAGGTGGACAAACGCTACCAGTTTCAAGGCGAGCACGGGCCGTTGGGCCTGACCGATCTGTTCGCCGGCAACAGCCAGTTGCTGGTCTACCACTTTATGTATGGACCGGATTGGGATGAAGGCTGCGTAGGCTGCTCGTTCCTGGTCGACCATCTGGACGCGGCGTTGCTGCATCTGCGCCATCACGATGTGTCGGTGGTCGGCGTATCGCGCGCGCCGTTGGCCAAGCTGCAAGCGTTCAAGCAGCGCATGGGCTGGCAGTTTCCGTGGGTATCGTCCGAAGGTTGCGACTTCAATTTCGACATGCAGGCCTCGGTCGCCCAGGCTGACGACCGCGTTGAAGAGCGATCGGGTATCAGCGCATTTTTCCGTGACCCGGACGGCGAAATCTTTCACACCTATTCGACGTTCGAACGCGGCGTGGAACGCCTGGCGGGCGCCTACAACTACCTGGAATTCGCGCCGCTGGGCCGCAACGAATCCGGCCCGCAGTTCAACCTGGGCGACTGGGTGCGCCACCATGACCGGTACGACAACGCCCCGTCGGCCTGCCACGCGTGCGGCTAGCGCGGCCCGGGCGGCGCGCGCCATGACGTGGTTATGGCTGGCTTGCGTGGCGGCCATGCTGATCGGGCTGGCGATCGACGCCCGCCAGACGCCCGCGCCATTGCTCGCCAGCGAATGCGGCGCGCCGGGCACCTGGTGGCAGCTGGCGTGGCGGCATGCCGCCCTGATGCCTGCCACCAGCGTCGCGATGGCATTGGCGGCGCTGGCCCCCTGGCCCGGCGCGCCGTCGGCCGCCGCGCGCGCATTGTGCGCCGCGCTGATGGCTGCCGGCATGGTGGTGGGCGCACGGCTGGGCGTGGGGATGGCGCTATCCGCGGGCGCGTCGCCCTTTATCGGCTTGGTGCTTGGCATGGCGGCAGGCATGGCGGTCGCCGTGTTGCCTTTGGCCGCGCTGCGACGGGCTTAGGGTGCGCAGAGACGAGCTTGGGGCGCGCAGAGATGGGCTTAGGGCGCGCAGAGACGGGCTTGGGGCGCGCAGAGAGATAGGCTTAGGACGCACTCAGAGGCGCTTAGGGCGCCCACGGGCTGCCTTCAGCGCCGAGCCCCCGTCAACGGGCGCGCGGCCGGCGGCGCGGGCGCGATCGGCTCGGCATGCGGGGCCTGGATCTCAAGCGCCGACGTCGCCCTGGCCACGCACGGCAGAATCCAGCCCTCTTCCTTTTCGTCCCGCGACAACCCGGGCCATTGGACCGAGTACGTCACCGAGCCTTCCAGCATCAAACACATGCAGGCCCGGCAAGTGCCGTTGCGGCACGAACTGGGCAGCTTGATGCCGGCCGCCTGGGCGGCCAGCAGCACCGAGCTGTCCGCGTCGGCGTCAAACCCCAGGCCGGACGGCTGGATCAGAACAGGAAATGCGGCCATGGCGGCTCAGGTCCCCGTGGCGCCTAGGCGGCGTTGTCTTGCCAGTCCAGCTTCCAGGCGCCCGACAGGACGTTTTGCATCCACAACACGCAGGTCAACGTCTTGGCGTCGGTGACTTCGCCACGGCTGCATGCAGCCAGAAGTTCGGCGGGGTCGGCGCTGATCACGTCAAGGAACTCGTCCTGGTCCAACTGTCTGTCGCCGGCACGCAGACCGCGCGCAAAAAAGATGTGGATGATTTCGGTGGAATAGGCAATCGCCAGATGCAGCGCGCCGGCATGCGCCCATTGGTCGGCGGTATAGCCGGTTTCTTCAAGCAATTCGCGTTTTCCGCACACCAGCGGGTCTTCGCCCGGGTCCAGCTTACCGGCCGGGAATTCGGTCATGACGCGACCGATCGGGTAGCGGAACTGGCGTTCAAGCAACACCCGGCCATCGTCCAGCAAGGGAATCACCACGACCGCGCCCGGATGCACGATGTATTCGCGCGTGGCGGTGTGGCCGTTGGGCAGGCTGACGGTATCGCGGCGAACCTTCAAAAAGCTGCCTTCAAACGGCGCTTCGCTGGTCACCAGCGTTTCGACAAGATGCGTATCGCTAACGGAAGATGGGCGGGTCATGACGGCAACTGGGTCTGTTGAAACAAGCGGGCGGCGGGCCGCCCCGGGCAAGCTTTGCAGCTTACCATCGCCGCCGGGCGCGGCGCGTTGACGGGCTACGCCCGCGGCTTGGGCGCACTGTGCCCGGGCCTGAACACACTTGTCTCAGACGTCCAGCGCCGGACAGCAGTCGGGCACAGCCCTGCCCCGGGCCTTTAGCAACTGCTAGCGGCTTAATCGAACTTGCGCTTGGCATCCAGCGCCAGGCCGGCGCCGATACTGCCGAACAGGTCGCCTTCCACGCTGCGCGCGCCCGGCACCAGCGCCGATACCGTCTCGCGCAAGCGCGGCACGCGGCTGGAGCCGCCGGTAAAAAACACCGTATCCACATCTGCCGTGGCCACGCCCGCGTCGCGCAGCAAGGCACCAACGGTAGTTTCCACTTTTTCAATCAGGCGGCTGACGCAGGCATCGAACGACGCGCGCGTGACATCCACGCCCAGGTCAGGCGCCACGCGCGACAAATCGATGCGCGCCGCCGGATTCTCAGACAGCGAGATCTTGGCCTCTTCCACCTGTACCGCCACCCAGTGGCCGGCGCGCTGCTTCACCAGGTTCAACAGCAAGTCGATCTTGTCACGGTCGCCCGCTTCGGCACGGATGTACGCAAAATGCTCTGCCGCCTTGCGCGTGTAGGCCTGGTTGATGGTGTGCCAGCAGGCCAGGTTGCCGTATTGGGTCGACGGCACATCCTTGCCGCTGCGCAACTGGCTGCCCAGCCCCAGCAGGGGCATGACGTGCGCCAGACTCAGCTGCTTATCGAAATCCACCCCGCCGATATGCACGCCGCCGTACGCCAGGATATCTTCGCGCCGGTCGGCCTTGGCGGCCCTGCCCGGTCCCAGGCGGATCAAGGAAAAGTCGGACGTACCACCGCCGATGTCGATGACCAGCACCAATTCCTCGCGGTCAATCTGCGACTCGTAATCGAACGCGGCGGCCAGCGGCTCGAATTGGAACTCGATATCGGTAAAGCCGACGCTGCGCGCAATCTCGCCCAGCGTGTCTTGGGCGGTCTGGTCCGCGGCGGTGTTGTCATCCACGAAGAACACCGGCCGGCCCAGCACGGCCCGCGTGAAGTCACGACCGGCGGCCGTTTCGGCGCGCCGTTTCAGTTCGGCAATAAAGCGCGTCAACAGCACGCGGAACGGAATGGAACGCCCCTGGACTTCCGTGGACCCATCGATCAGCGAACTGCCCAGCAGGCTTTTCATCGAGCGCATCAAGCGCCCGTCGTAACCCGCCAGATAATCGGAAATCGCCGCCCGGCCGTAGCTGACCTCGGCATCTTCGTCATGGAAGAAAATGGCCGACGGCAAGGTGGTCTTGCCGTCTTCCAGGGCGAGAAGCGCGCGCTGGTCGGGGCGGCTCCAGCCGACGGTGGAGTTAGACGTACCGAAGTCGACGCCGCATGCGGTGGAGATCATGGAGAATTCTGGGGCTGAAAGCAAAACGGCGGACAAGTGTACTCGCTTCCCCGGGCAGGGGCGGCCATAATCCGTCCCCCAAATGCGCCATTCGGCTACTTGTGTGAGGCAGGGCCGAACTGAACCGAAAACTCAAACCGAAAATCGGAAGCGTGCGACATGGGACTCTAGACGCCGCGCCCACACGCCCGGGCGCCGCTTTCATCTGCCTAGTTTTTCAATATCCCGTCCAGCGAATGCAGCACGATGTCGGTCGTGCTGCCCAGGCTAAGCGCAAATGCGGCGTAAAGGCCGGCCAGCAGCACCGCGGCGCTGAGCCAGGGCGTCCACCATCGCCACTGGCGGCCGACGCGATAGCGGCGGGAGGCGATGTTGGTGCTGGCGTCTGTCAGCGCTTCCGGGGTCTCGCCGCGCAGTTCGCGCAAGGCGCGGTGCAGCTTGACGATGATGGTTTGCAGCGCCTCGTTCTGGTTGTGCTGCAAGCCGTACTTGCCCTTGAAGCCCAGGCACAGGCACAGGTACTTGAATTCCAGCACGTCGCGATAGCGTGCCGGGTCCATCATCATGCGCGACAGCACGGTGAAGAATTTCTCGCCGCCCCAGGTCTCGCTGTGGTTCACGCTTAGCAGCGAGCGTTCCGCCCATGTTGAATGCGCGCCCCAGGGCGTGCCCATCACGGCTTCGTCGATGAAGGTGCATAGCGCGTAGCGGTATGCCAGCTGCGTCGCGCCGTCGTAGCCGTGTTGGCGGATTTCTTCGTCCAGCGCGGATATCTGGTCGCGCACGGTGGCGTACAGGTTCTGGATGTTGTCGTATTCGCTCAGTTTGCGCAGGCGGATCACCAGGCCGAATAGCGGCAGCGCGCCGTCCACCAAGGGGTTGTAGCCATGCCCGCGCAGCTGAAAGCCCAGGTCTTCGTCGCGGTCGATATGGCCGATGGTGTCATAGCCGATGCGCGCTTTGTCGTTGACTTCGGGCGTGGCGGACGTGCGCAGGAAATTGCCGCTGGCACGCTCGGCGGTGGCGGGGGTGGTCATGTCATTGGCTCCTGATGGCCCACAGTTGCAATTCCATCTCGGGGTAGTCGCCGGCGATGTGCAGGCCGAAGCCCGCGGTATCCCGAAGCATCTGCCACGAAGGGTGGCTGCGGTCGAACTGGAAATAGGTGAATCCCGCGTGGAACGGCAAATGGCGCGGCGCGACCGGTAGCGGCTGCAAAGGGATGCCCGGCAGTTGCAGGCTGACCAGTTCGCCCAGCTTTTCCATTGACGCCACCTTGGTCTGCTGCATGAACTGCTGGCGCAACCGGTCCAGCGGCATGCGCGCGCGCACTGCCAGGATGAAGTCGGCATCGGCATACAGCGCGCGGTCGTGCACGGCGGCCGTCAGCACGCCGTATTGCTGGCGCTCGATCGGCAGCGACACGGCGCGTGGCTGCAATACCGTGCTGAGCGCGCGTCGCAGCGTGTCTTCCAGCATCCGGAACGATTGTCGGGGGTCGTCGTGCTGATAGGCCGGAAACTCTTGCGGCAAGCGCCCTTCGTCGGTAAACGTAACCAGCTCGCCACACGCCTGACTGAAGGCCACGTACAGCTGTTCAGGGTGCACGTGGCGCAAGCGGGACAGGTGCAAAAACAAAGGGTGCAGACGGTTCAACACCAGCAGCAGGTTGAAGTCGGTGACGTCCGCCACGCCAGCCTGCCCGGGCGAGCCGATGCGCTGCGCGATGTTCTTGGCGCGTTCGCGCATCAGGCCGGCGATCTCGCCCAGGTAACGCTTGAGCGGCGGGATGGCGTTCAGCGACATGCCGGTGGGGTAGAACGCATCGTCCAATAACAAGCTGCCGTCCGGGCGCCGGTCCAGCAGGCGGCACAGCGCCACGCCCGTGAATGCGCTGCGGTCCTCGCGTTCAAGCGTCAGCTGAAGGTTGGGCGCGGCCAGGTCCATCGCCACGTAATCGCCTTCCTGGCTGTGCGTATCGCGCACCTCTTCGCTGCGCGTCACGTAGCGCGCCTTGGCGTAGGTGTCCGGCCATTGCACTTCAAGCACGCCGTCCGAACGCAGCGGCAGGGTCAGGTAAACGGTCTGATTGACGGACGACGTATCGGTGATGGCCAGCGGCACGGGCGGGGGCTGGTCGTTCGGAATGTCGAACACCGTACCGTCCGGCATCACGCCCCGGGCCCGCACGATGGCGATCTTGCCAAAGCTGAGGTATTCCTGATTCAGCTCCAGTTCGCTCAGGCCATAAAGGTGTTCGCTGACCCCGCCGATGCGTTGGTTTGCGTGGTGTTCCAGGGCGCGGGCCTGCTGCTGAAAGTGCTGGGGCTTGACGAACAGCCCTTCGTTCCAGATGACGGGGTTGCGTGTAGTCATGGTTGGGATCTCGGTTGCGACGCGCGAAAGCTCTCATCGACGATACCGACGCGGTTGCCGTGCAACGTCATCAAGAGCGCGTAGCGGCGGCCATTGGGTTCCAGTCGGAAAGCCTGCTTCCATACCGCGCCATTCTGATCGTGGAAGTCGGCCACGATGGCGACGTAACGGGTGTCTTTATCGATCCGGGCAAAGTCGATGAACTTGAACTGGCCCGGCTGCAAGACGTAGTCGTCCTGGGTGATATAGGTGCTGCCCAGCGCCTTTTTCAGATCCTTGGCCAATTGTTCCGGGTCCACGTTAAGCAACAGCGAATCGTCTTTCAGTTGCAGCACCTTGAAGGCGATGGGCGTCGCGGCGCCGCGCGGCGGCGGGGCGGGATCAGCCGGTGGCAGGCTGGCCCCCCGGCTGTATTGGCCCAGGCCCAGGCCCAGGCCGCTGCCGGCACCCATGCCCGTGTCTGCGCCCGTGTCCCCGCCCGAACTGGAGCCGAGGTCGCCTTCGCCTGTCCGCGGCATCGCGTCGGGCGCCTCGGTCGCCGGCGCGCTGGCCAAGCCACCGCCCACCGGCAAGGGCACGCCCGAAAACCCCTGCTCCAACACGTGCCGCCCGGAACCGAATTGCCGCCCCGGCAGGTAATGCGGCGAAATCCCTGGCGGCGGCAACAGCTCGCGCGTGACGACGGCATTCAGCGACGAACCCGGCGCAGGCACGGGCTTGGCTGTGGCCTGGCGCGCCAGGCCAATCACGCCATCCACGCCCACCACGCCATCCACGTCTTCCACATCCTCCACCGCGCCCACATCCACCGGACCCCGCCATAATTTCGACGACCCGGTATCCACGCGCCGCAAGGGATGCAAGGACGGGCGCCCTTCTTCCAGCTCTTCCAGCAGGCTGCGCAGGCTCTCGGTCAGTTCCTGGCGGTCGCCGCTTTTCAGCTTGACCTCAAGCGGCCCTTCTTCACGGTTGGACGCCGGGTCCGGCCCGGTGTCGGCGCTGTCGTCCGGCATGCTGGCGGGGTTGGGGTTGACGTCGGCGGCGGCGTACAGGCTCAGGCCCACCAGGGAAGGCTGCTCGTCAGGCGGCCCGATGGGGATGGACGGATCCATCAGGATCTGCCCCGTCTTGGACAGGACATCGCCCACCGTACCGCAGGCGGTCAACAGCGTCGTCAGCACGACAACGGACGCAAGCCGCTTCATTCGGCCTCCGCCCGCAACACGCGGTCGTACGCCTGCTCGAACACGTCCCAGAACAGTTTTTCAAAGCCACGTTGGCGCGTGGAGGCCAGCTCGTCGTAGTAGTGCGTGTACATGCCCCAGGCCCAGTCATCGCCGCCACCCGCTGCCGATGCCTGGTCGGGGCGGTAACGGTTAAAGCGTTGCAGCAACAGCGCCGGCGCCAAGCTGCGCAACACCGCGTCCAGCCCGGCCTGGATGGCCTGCGTGACCGCGCCATGGTGGGCGTGCAACTGCGCCAGGCTTTCATCCACCGCCGCCTTGGGCGACAGGTGCACCACGCTGCGATCGGTGGCGAACATGGCGCGCACCGTGTCGGGATAGCTCAGGCCCAGCCGCAAGGGGTTGTCTTCAATCGGTTGCAGGCTGCGGCCCAACAGCCGCCGTGGCTGCGTGTCGTCCGCCTGCGCGGCATAGACCTGGGCGATGCCACGAATGGCGGCATTGAGCGCCTGCCCGGCTTCGTGCAACAGCGCCTGTCCGGCCTGCGCGTCCAGCGGTCCCAACGGCACTTCCAGCCCTTGCATCAACAGCTCGGCCGCCTCGGTCGGGTCGCCCACCATGGCCTGCCGGTTGTTCAGGCGATAAGGCTGGGGCGACGGTTTGTGCAGGGACTTCGGCATGGGGACTTCTCCGGGAAATGGCAAGGGAGAACCGGTAACGGGCGACCCCGTCACGGCTTCGAATCGCGTTGTGGCCAGGTCCGCCTGGGTCGGCGCGGCCGAACCGCCGCGCCGCACATCCCAGGGTTCCATCACCACGGCAGGCAGAGCGGCGGCGCGCTCGGCCGCATCCAGCGCCCGCAGGGGGTCGCTGTCGGCGCGCGCGTCAAACGGGGTGCTCAGCGCCAAGAAGTCGGCGTCCGCAGGCGGCGGCGCGGCGTCCTGTTCAAACACGTAGGAACCGGCAGGCAGGTCGTCATGGCCGCTGGACTCGCCTTCCAGGATCTCGCCCACCCCGTACTGCGCCAGGTGCCGCGCCGGGTCCAGCAGTTCCTGGTGCGGATGGTTCAGGTGCACGGTGATGTCGTACGGGCCTATGTGCAGGACGTCGCCGTCACGCAGCTTGGCGCCGACCATCTTGCCCAGCGGCGCATCGGCATCGTTCACACGGGTGTGGCCGCTGCGGTCCACCACGCAAAAGGCGGCATCGCGGTAGACGATTTCACTATGAATCGGGTCGACGCGTCCGGCTTTGTCCGGCAGCGTCCAATCGGCGCCCCGTCCGCCGATCGTGCCGCCGGCGGCGTCAAAGCTGTGATGCGGCTTGCTGCCATGGGTCAGGGATCCAGGGTTGGCGACAACAAGCGCCAACGCCTTGGGCGAGGTTGCGGTAGAGGTCATAGACGGGCCTTGATACGAACAGTGAACGGCCGGCGCACCGCCGTGTGCTGGACAAAGCTGGTCCAGCCCAGGTGGGCGCCGGTGTCGCGTCCCAGGTTGAAGGGCGGCACCTGGTCATGCCGCAAACCCAGTTCCAGGTCATAGGCGGCGGGGTCGCGCAACAGGAAATCGATCAGTTTGCGCAGCCGTTCGAAGTTCTCGCCGCTGGGCAGGAATTCGCGGAACCGCGCCTGATCCAGATTGCCGATCACAATGGAGAACTTGCTGTAGCGCGTGCGCACCCGCCCGCCGACGACAAAGCTGTCCCCCAGCACCCCGTTGCGGCGCCCAAGCCGCAGGCGCTGGCTGTCCGCCACATGCATGTAGCGCTGCTCGAACTCGCGCACGCGCACGTGCTTCAGGTCAAAGCAATGCGCGACGATGCCCGACACCACCTGCGGCGAACGGCTGCGGCTGGCGATCACGCCGGCAAAACTCAGCAGCCGGCTCCAGGGGATGGGCGTGGCGCCCCGCAGTTCGACGTCGCCCAGGCCAACCATGGCAAACACATAGCGCGAAAACCTATCCCGCGCTTCTCGCCGAAACCTGACGTAATAGCGGTATTTGCGCCACGCCTGGTGCAGCAGCGTCAGCAGCCGGTGATTGAAGAAATCCAGAAACGCCGGGCGGATGCCGACGCCTTGGCCGTATTCGTAGGCCAGCCGGTCCAGGTAGTGGCCCGGCAACGGCGAGTCAGGCCCATGCAGGCCAAAGAACGTCGCCTGCACGTGGTAGTCGGTGCGCGCGCCGGCAGGCATGCGCTCGGCCAGCGCCACGTCCGACGCCGGAAACCCCAGCCCGGCGTAGCTGCTCAGGCGCACACGCTGGCGCTCGGGCTCGTGGCTGTCCCGGGATTCCAGGTCATCGTCATGCAGGCCGTGCAGTTGCTCCAGCAACCGGAAGAAGTCGTAGTTCTTCGCATCGGCCAGCAAATGGTCCGCTAGATCAGCGGTTGTCTTCCTGTTTGCATCGGCCATTCGTAGAGCTCGTTGTTACCGGTGTTGGCGGCTTCCAGCAGGTGGAAGGAATTGATGCTGGCGTACAAGGCAAAGAAATGGCTTAACACCGTGCCGAACAAATACAGGTCGCCCTCGCAGAGAAACGCGGCGGGATCCAGCGTGAGCCGCGTTTTCAGCCCGCGTATCGGCAAGCCCTTCATGAGCAGATCGGTGGGTTGCGTGACGGCGTCGCCGATTCCGTCCAGCCGCTTGCTGCCGGCGCGCGCATGCTGAATGTCATGCAAGGCCGCGAAGTCATAGGCGCGCAAGACGGCTTTAAGCGGTTCGGTGGACAGCAGTGACAGATAATTGAGCGACAGGTTTGAAATCAGCGTCCACTGCAACGCGCCGTCCAATACCGGCCGGTATGGCGGGGTGGGACGCACGATATTGCTGTAGGGGGCGAATGTGGGCGTTGTCTGCGTCTGCACGCAGATATCGCCCACGCCCAACGCCAGCGGCAAGTCGCGGTTAGTGCAGGTCAGCGCCAGCGAGACGGTCTCGTCTTCGTCGATGTAGTCGGTTTCGTCACCACGGATAAACGCAATGCGATGCGCGACGCCCTGTTCGCCGACCGCGTTTTCGATCCGGCTGCGGTAGTACAGCGCGTGGCGGCCGCGCGCGTGCTCGATCTCGTGTTGCAGCGATTCAAAGGGATGAAACGTGCGCAGGTAGCGGCCGCGCTTGCCTTCGGCGATTCTCTGCCAGCCGGTGACTTCGTCGATGCTGAAGATCTCGCAGGCGTCGGCGCGGTGGCCGCCCGGCAGCAGCCGCTGGTCAACCGCGCGCCCATTCAGGTTGATCGGCTCGGCATCTTGCTCAAACAGGTTCACCGCCGGCGCGCAATACAAGGCCAGATCGCCGATGCGCAGGCGGATGTCGGCGGGCATCGGCCGCGTGAAATGGAATTCAAGCCGCACGCGCTCGGTCGTGCCCTCGGGCCACAACGAACGCAGCGCATTCAGGCTGAAGAACAGGAAGCGTCGCGGAAAAATGAAGTACTCCTGAAGGATGCGATAGCCATCGAACACATTCCTGGGATACGGCAGCAACGATTCTTCAGGCGCAAAACCGGGAAACGTCACTTGCCGGGGCGCGATCATGCGCGTTTGCCCACCGGCTTCCAGGCGGATTTCGCCCAGGTAGCAAGACAGCCACAGGTACAGCGTCATGGCGGTCGTGTCGTCGCCTGACAGATGGAAATCCAGCTTGTCGCAATCGAAGGTATCGATGGCGTTTCCCGCCAGCGGCGCCAGATCGACGCGCATGATGGATTTCTCGCGCGTGTGCGCGTCGCTGACCTCGACGATTTCCAGCGGATAAATCACCACATCCGTGCTGGTACGAAACTGGCAGCGGGTGCCGTCAACCGGCCGGGACAGCACGCGTGTGCCCTTGGGAATCACCTGGCGCGTCGTGATCGCGCGTTCAACCGGGGTGAACCGCATGATGGTCGCGCTGGGCAAGGGCCGCAGGTAATTCGGCCAAAGCAGTTGCAACAGCGAATGGGTAAGTTCCGGAAGATCGTCTTCGATCTTCAGGCGCAGCTTGGCCGTCAGGAATGCAAAGCCTTCAAGCAGCCGTTCCACGTCGGGGTCAGCGGCCTCATCCCCTAAAAACTGCGACAGCTGCGGGTTGTCACGCGCAAACTCGCGTCCAAGCCGCCGCAGGTAATCGATCTCTTCGCGAAATTTTCCTCGCAACGGCATGTCGTCCCGCCTCCGTGGCACCGCGCTCAAACAACCCGGGCGTACCGGTCCTGATGGTGAATCACCAGATCGATCTCGACCTGTTCTTCGTGGTTCATGACCGGCACCAGGCATTCCAGCCTGAAGTTCAAGCTAAGGGGTTGGGCCGGGTCCGGCCGCGAATGCACATGCAGGACCTTGATGCGCGGTTCAAACGCCAGCACCGACGCGCGTATGTCCTGGCTGACGTGCGCCAGCAAGTCGGCACTGCCCATCGCGGCGTCGTTGAAGTCATGCAGCCCCAGCTCGGGGCTGTTCAGGATGCGTTCCAGGTGGCGTTTGATGGCGTGGATGCGCTCGGCCGCCAGCTCCTGCCGCGACCGGGTGCGCCGGGGCTGGGCGTCCGGCACCAGCCGTTCGAACAAACTGCCCTGCCCCCGCGACCTGGGCATCCGCCTGCCCCTTATTCCTTGTCCAGCCTGCCAACCAGCGACAGTTCGAAGTTGGCGCCCATGTACTTGAAGTGCGGGCGCACCGCCAGCGACACCTGGTACCAACCGGGATTGCCATCGATGTCCTGCACCAGGACCTTGGCGGCACGCAACGGGCGGCGGCTGCGCACATCGGATGACGGGCTTTCCTGATCCGCGATGTACTGCCGCAGCCACGTGTTCAGTTCGCGTTCCAGATCCTGGCGTTCTTTCCAGCTGCCGATCTGCTCGCGCTGCAACACCTTGATGTAGTGAGCCAGGCGGTTGACGATGAACATGTACGGCAGCTGCGTGCCCAGCTTGAAGTTGGTCTGCGCGGCCTGGCCTTCCGGCGTCTTCTGGAACAGCTTGGGCTTTTGCACAGAGTTAGCGGAGAAGAACGCGGCGTTGTCGCTGTCCTTGCGCATCGTCAGCGCGATGAAGCCCTCTTCGGCCAACTCGAATTCCTTCCGGTCCGAGATCAGCACTTCGGTCGGGATCTTCGCCTGCAACTGACCCAGCGACTCGTACAGGTGCACCGGCAGGTCGTCCACCGCGCCGCCCGACAGGGGGCCGATGATGTTGGGGCACCAGCGGTACTTGGCAAAGCTGTCGGTGATGCGGCTGGCCAGCAGGTACGACGTGTTGCCCCACAGGTAGTTCTCGTGGGCGCCGTCGATGGTTTCGCGGTAGTTAAAGCTGTTGACGGGATTTTCCAACGGGTCGTACGGTTGCCGGAGCAGGAAGCGCGGCATCGTCAGGCCCAGGTAGCGCGCGTCTTCGGATTCGCGCAGGCCGCGCCACTTGGTAAAGCGCGGGCCTTCGAAGATGTCTCGCACCTCCTTCAGGTTGGGCAGTTCCTGGAAGCTCTTGATGTTCAGGAATTCTGCCCCGGCCGCGGCCAGGAACGGGGCGTGCGACATCGCACCCACGGACGCCACATAGGCAAGCAACTTGATGTCGGGCGATGACGGGCCGAACGTGTAGTTGCTGACGATGGTGGCCACGGGCTCGCCGCCGAACTGGCCGTAGCCCGCCGTGTAGACCTGCTTGTACAGGCCGCTGCGCGTGATGTCGCCGGCGCTTTCAAAGTCTTCCAGCATTTCATCTTTGGTGACGTGCAGGACTTCGATCTTGATGTTCTCGCGAAAATCGGTGCGGTCCACCAGCAGCTTCAGGCCGCGCCAGGCGGACTCCAGCTCTTGCAGCGGCGGCTGGTGCAGGATGGCGTCCATTTGCAGACCGAGCTTGCGATCGATCTGCGCAATCATCTGGTCGACCAACTGCTTGTTGACCTGTTGTTGCGGTTCTTGCGTTCGTAGAATTTCCGAGATGAACGCGGCAACCCCGCGTTCGGCCACGGCATAGCCTTCGTGACTGGGTTCGATGCGGGTCTGGGCCATGATCTGCTCCAGCAACCCGATCGACGGCTTATCTTCCAACTTGGCGGCGGCTTGGGCCTTCATGCTCATATCCTTTGATTGCGGTTTGGCATTGCGACAGGAATGGCGGCTTACGCAGCCGGCTTGTCCAACACAAGGTTCAGTTCCTTGGCCAGCGCCGTGCGCGCCTTGTCATCGGCCAATAGCGTCTGCAACTGCTTGCGAAACGCCGGCACGTTGCCCAGCGGGCCCTTAAGCGCCACGAGCGCTTCGCGCAGGTCCAACAGCTTGTTCAGCTCCGGCACCTGGCGGGCGATGGCGTCAGGCGCAAAGTCCTTCATGCGCTTGAAGTTCAGCGACACGTTCAGCGTGTCGTCTTCCTGACCGGGTTCGCCCAGCCGCGAGGGCACCTGCATCGTCAGCGCCAGGCCGGCTTCGCCCATCACGTCGTCGAAGTTGTCCTTATCGATGCGAACGGCCTGCCGCTCTTCCAACGCCGTCTCTTCACCGTGGCCTTTGAAGTCGCCGGTGATCAACATCTTCAGCGGCAATTCCACTTCGGCTTGCTGGTCGCCGGTGGCGGGCACGTACTTGATGTTGATCCGTTCCGGCGGGGCGACGGAGACCGATTTCTTCGACATGAAAGCTCCTGTTGTGAATCACAAAAAAAACACTCGGGGCTACCGCGATAAGTAGTGCTGGGATGCTAAGAGCGCGGGATACGAAGCGGCAATAGGACGAATAAGAAAACGCCGGAACTTCGCAATCACGCGCAATTTCGCTTAGTAGTAACCGCGATATTTATCTCTTTCTGATTCCTCCTATGGAAATAAAAATCGCGGCATGTTGTCGTTGCGGATTACTTCTTTGTTCGAAAGTGTGTGAGTCATGATCAGAATTGATCTCTCGTCCCTCATCGATCGCTTGAACCCCGTTTGCCGCCAGGCGGTCGAAGAAGCCGCCAGCCTGTGCATCAGCCAGCATTGCGCCGAAATCACCGTCGCGCATGTGCTGACCAAGCTGGTGGATCAGCCGCTGTCCGACATGCGCGTGCTGATCCAGCACGCGGGTCTAGACGCCGATTCCGTGCGGCAGGCACTGGCGAACGGCACCCCTTATCACGAGGCCACGCCGGGCCAATACCCCACCTTCTCTCCGCTGCTGATCGAATGGCTGCAAGAGGCCTGGCTGTTGGCCTCGCTTGAGCTTGCACAGACCAAGCTGCGCGGCGGCAGCCTGGCGCTGGCCGCGTTATTGAACGCGGGTCGCTACCTGCCGTTGGCCGCCATCACCCTGTTCGAACACGTCAACCGCGAAGCGTTGCGCAAAACGTTCAACACGCTGTTCGCGCAGTCGGCCGAATCGCCCGATCCCGCGGCGCACGCACCCGCTGCACGCGTCGATGGCGACGACACGGCGCTGGCCAGATACGGGCACGACTTCACCGCGCAGGCCCGCGCGGGCGCGGTAGACCCGGTGCTGTGCCGCGACGCCGAAATCGACTTGATGATCGACATCCTTTCCCGGCGCCGCAAAAACAACCCCATCGTGGTCGGCGATGCGGGCGTGGGCAAAAGCGCGGTCGTGGAAGGCTTGGCGCTGCGCATCGTGCAGCAACGTGTACCCGAACCGTTGCATCACGTTTCCCTTTGGGGCCTGGACCTGGGCGCGTTGCAGGCGGGCGCGTCCGTCAAGGGCGAATTCGAAAAGCGCTTGAAAAGCGTCATTGATCAGGTCAAGGCATCGGCGGGCCGCATCGTCCTGTTCATCGACGAAGCGCATACCCTGATCGGCGCGGGCAACGCGGCCGGGGGCAGCGATGCCGCCAACCTGCTCAAGCCCGCCCTGGCGCGCGGTGAGCTACGCACCATTGCAGCCACCACGTGGTCGGAATACAAAAAGTACTTTGAAAAAGACCCCGCGCTGACGCGCCGCTTTCAACTGGTGAAGCTGGACGAACCCACCCAGGAACAAGCGGTGCACATACTTCGCGGCTTGCGGGCCACCTACGAACAGGCGCATCGGGTCTACATCGGCGATGACGCCTTGCGCGCCGCCGTCAGCCTCTCTGCGCGGTACCTGTCCGGCCGGCAACTTCCCGACAAGGCAATCGATGTACTGGACACCGCCAGCGCACGCGTCGCGACCGCGCTGGGCGAGCCTCCGCGCCGCTTGACCGCGCTGGAACACGAGCAAATGCAGATCACGGCGGAACTGACCCAGTTGCGGCGCGACTCGCGCGCGGGCCGAACGCCCGACCCGCGTCGCATTGCGCAGCTTGAGGCGGACGGCGCGGGCGTGGCCGACCGCATGCTGGCGCTGCAACAGGCATGGGAACGCCAAAAGGCGCTTGTGGATAAGATTCTGGGCTTGCGCGCCGCGCTGCTGTCGGATGAACAGGTCGCGGATGAACAGGTCGTGGATGAACAGGTCGCGGATGGCGCGGTTGTGAATGACCGCCTCGCGCACAGTGGTGCGGCGCTTACTGCCGACGTGCTGGCCACAACCGTTGCCGAACTCCACGACCTGCAACGGGGCGGCGCGCTGCTGCACGCCGACGTCGGCCACGAACAGATCGCACAAGTGATCGCCGACTGGACCGGCATACCCGCCACCACCATCAGCCGCGGCCAGATGGAACGGCTGACGCAATTACCCGACGCGCTGCGCGAACGCATCAAGGGCCAGGACGCGGCCATCGACCGCATACACAAACACCTCTTGACCGCCATGGCCGACCTGCGCCGGCCCGGCACGCCGTTGGGCGCGTTCCTGCTGGCCGGCCCCAGCGGGGTGGGCAAGACCGAAACCGCGCTGGCGCTGGCCGACGCGCTCTTTGGCGGCAGGCAGTTCCTGACGACGATCAATATGTCGGAATTCCAGGAACGGCACACCGTGTCGCGGCTGCTGGGCGCGCCGCCCGGCTATGTCGGGTATGGCGAAGGCGGCGTGTTGACCGAAGCGATCCGACGCCAGCCCTATTCCATCGTGCTGCTGGACGAAGTGGAAAAAGCCCACCCGGAAGTCATGAGCCTGTTCTACCAGGCCTTCGACAAAGGCGAGCTTGCCGACGGCGAAGGCCGCCAGATCGACTGCAAGAACGTGTTGTTCTTCCTGACTTCGAACCTGGGCTTCGACCAACAGGACGGGCAGCTTGCCGACCTGTCCGAAGACGCGTTGCGCGCCCGCTTGGGCGCCTTCTTCAAGCCCGCTCTGCTTGCGCGGATGCAGCTGGTTCCCTACCAGTACCTGGGCGAAGACGTGCTGGACCAGATCATCCACAGCCGGCTTGAGCGTCTGCGCGTTCAGTTTGCCACCCGCTACGATGCCACCCTGCACATTACGGACAGCGCCCGTGACGAACTGCGCGGACGCTGCATCCGCCACGAAAACGGCGCGCGCCTGCTCGACGCCGGCATCGACGGCGAACTGCTGCCGCCGCTGTCATTAGCCGTGCTGCGGCGGCTGGCTACCGGCGAGGCCATTGGCGGCGCGCATCTGCATTGGGCCGAGGGCGCATTCACCGCCCAGTTGCATTGAGGCCCGACATGGACGCGCAAAGCGTGGCCAACGTAGCCCGCGACATGGCAAGCGCCAGCCGGCCCGACGCGCTGGCGCAAGTGTTCGTCGCCGCCTGCGCGGCAGCGCCCGCCGTCTCGGCCGCCTGCCTGTACGCCCGCAACGCCACGGGCGACACGCTGGTGCCGTTGGCGTCGGCCGGGTCTCCCGGCGCCGACCTGCACGACATCAGCATGGACGCGCTGGATGACCCCTTGGTCTACGCAATGACCAGCGGCAAGCCCTGCCTGGTAGAGCGGATGTCCGCCCTGGTGGGCGTGGGCGCGGGCTTTGAACGATTGCGTGAACGCCTGGGCGCGGGGCACGGCTTGCTGGCCGTGCCCCTGCACGATGCGCGCCGGCAATCGTTGGCCGTGCTGATTCTGGCGGGGCCCTCGCTGACCTTGTCCACGTGGCGCGACCACCCCGTCTGGCGCGCCCTGCAGGCAACGCACGAAGCGCTGTTCATGCGGCTGCACGCCCAGGCGCATGCCGCCGACGACGCGCGCTACCAACGGGCGCTGCGCCAGACCCCGGCGGCCGACGCAGGCAAGCAGCGCGCCGCCCGCTTGCTGGCGGCCGAATTCATCGGCATCAGCGCGGCGGCAAAAGCGGCGCGGGAAGCGATGCTGCGCTTCGCGGATTCGGCGCTAGCTGTGCTGCTTACCGGCGAAACCGGCACAGGCAAGGACCACGCCGCCTGGTTGATACACCAGGCCTCGTCGCGCAACGGCAAGTTCGTGCCCGTCAACTGCGCGGCCATTCCCCAAGACCTGATCGAAGCCGAGCTGTTCGGCAACGTGCGCGGCGCGTATACCGGCGCCGTGCAGGCGCGTACCGGCCTGGTTGCCGAAGCCGACGGCGGCACGCTTTTCCTGGATGAAATCGGCGACATGCCCATGGCGTTGCAGGGCACGCTGCTGCGCCTGCTGAATGAAAAGAAGTTCCGGCCGCTGGGCGCCACGCGCGAGCACGGCTCGGACTTCCGCTTGATCTGCGCCACCCACCGGCCATTGCCGCAGTTGATCCGCGATGGCCGTTTTCGCGAAGACCTGTACTTTCGCATCCGGCAGCTGACGCTGGCGCTGCCGCCGCTGCGCGAGCGGCCGGAAGATATCCCTGCATTGGCCCACCACACCGTGCTGCAACACAATCGCGAGCGCCAGACTCGCGTGACCGGTATCGCGCCCGACGCGCTGGCGGTGCTGGCGGCGCATGCCCTGCCCGGCAACGTGCGCCAGCTTCGCAGCCTGATCCTGGTGGCCTCCGAAAGAACGGCGCCGGGACATGCCATCCGCGCCGACACGCTTGAACTGTCGCAAGGCGACGTGCCGCCGTTGCCGGGCCACACCGCTGGCACGGATCTGCTGCATGGCCTGCTGCACACCGACAACCTGCCGCAGGCGCTGGACGCCTTTCAAAGCCTGGTCATCCGTGCGCGCCTGCGGCAAGTCAATGGATCTCGTAGCCGGGCTGCCCAAAGCCTCGGCATCCCCAAACGTACGCTGGCGCGCCGCTGTCAGGCGTGGAATCTGGATCGGGAGGACCACACCTCATGAAACTTGCCCCTAGCTTGGTTGTGCTGATGCTGGCCGCGCCTGCGGGCCAGGCGGCCAACGACCTTGACGCGCCCGCGCGCGACTGCACGCAGATCGTGTCCGGCGTTGAACGGCTGGCCTGCTTTGATGCGGCGGCGGGCACGCCGCCCGCGCTCTCCACGCCGCTGAGCGGCCATCGGCACACGGTTGCGCTGGACCCAGCCGCAGGCAACCCGTGGACCGCCGAGCCCACCCCCGCCCCCGACGCGTCGGCCGCGCTGCTGCCGCCATCCGCCCGGGCGTACGACATCGTCAGGCAGAACGAATCGACGCGCCCCGAGGGCGACAGGTCGTTTTTGATAAGCGACTCGAACGAGCCGCCCGCCGGCCAGCAGCGCGTGGTGATTTCCGCGCCCGCGTTGAACATGCGCCCACCCATCTATCTGGCCATCACCTGCCTGTCCAATATCTCGCGGCTGCAGCTATTGGCCGACCGGCCCTTCGAACGGCATCAGATGTCGGTGCGGCTGTATATGGACGATCGCCCGCTGTCGCCCGCGCGGCCGTGGCGCGTGCTGGACGAAGGCAACGTGGCGGACGCCGGCCGGGGGCTGGTTGCCATCGAGCAGCTGCGGCCTTTCGTCGCGGGCGCGCGGCTGCGCGTGGAAAGCGACTATGCGCCCGTCAACGGCCTGACGTTTGACGCCACGGGTCTGCAAGCCCTGTTGTCGCGCCAGCGCGAGGCGTGTCACTGGTGACGCACTACGCCGCTCTTGACATGGATGCCTTGCTGGCGCCGCTGGATGCGCGCCAGCCCGCCGGCCACTTCGACGAAGAAGACGAAACCTTCCAGGGGATCGACCACGAGATGATCAAGCTGGGCGGTCTGCAAGAGGCGCGGCTGGACTGGCTGTACGTAGACGAGGCCGCCCGCCAGTACCTGGCATCACAGTGCAAGCACTTTCGCGTCGCGGGTCATTTGATTTCGGCGCGCATCAAGGCGGGCTCGTGGCGCCGCTGGGCCGAGGCGGCCGATGTGCTGGCGGGCATGGTCCAGCACTACTGGGAAACCGGGCACCCCAAGCCCGGACCCACCGGCTATCTGGGCAAGCGCCGTCTGGTGTCGCTACTGGCCGACCGCCTGCGCGACGCGCTGGAAACGTTGCCGGCGGCGGGTTTCAACCCGGCGGATCAGGCCCGCGCGCAGCAGGCGCTGGACCGGCTTCAGGCCAGTGCGCCCGAGGCCAAGCTGGACCAGGCGGTGCTGACCCGGTTGGAAGCGCATTTTTCCCGCCGCGTCGAACAGGCCCGGTATCCCGACGCAGCCACATCCGCCTCCCCCAAAAGAGGCGCCGGCCAACAAGGCGGTCAGGCCATCAGCGAGAGCTTCTTCGGCGGACCCGGCGGTTCTGGTGGCGGTTCTGGTGGCGGGTTTGGCGGTGGGTCCGCCGGGGGATCTTCCGGCACGTTCTCCGGCGCCGCGCCCACTGCCTCGCTCAGCGCCGGCGACGAGCGCGAGAACCGCCGTTCCCTGTTGAGCGTGGCCGAATTCATCAACCAGCAGGACGCCTACGACCCCACTGGTTACCAGCTGCGCCGCTTCGCGCTGTGGGCGCATCTGCACGCCGCGCCCAACACGCGTCAGGGCATGCGGACGGAATTGATGGCGGTGCCCACCGACATCGTGGACGGCTACGGCGAAGCCCTGGCCGGCAACGCCGTCAACCCGGCGCTGCTGCAACGCGTGGAAAAAAGCGTCGTCGCGTCGCCCTACTGGATACGCGGCAGCTTTCTGGCGGCCGGTATCGCCGCGCGCCTTGAAATGAAGGATGCCGCCGCCGCAATCCGGCTTGCCACGGAACGCTTCGTGCGCCGCATTCCCGCCTTGGTGGACTTGAGCTTCAGCGACGGCCGCGCCTTTGTGGATAGCGAAACACTGGCCTGGATCAGCGGCGCGGATGGCCACGACGGCAGCGTCGGCCCTCACCCGGAATTTTCCGCCCTGCGCGAAGAACTGATTGCGCAGTTGGACAGCGACGGGGTCGAAACCGTGCTGCATCGGCTGCAAGAACTACAGGGCAATTCGGAATCGCCACGCCAGCGCGCGTACGCCACCGTCATCGCGGCGGACCTGCTTGCCGCTCGCGGCCTGTCATGGCTGGCTCAGAACCTCTACACGAATGTGGCCGTCACGCTGCGCGCGATGCCCGCCCACGAATGGGAGCCCGAGCTGGCCGAACAATTGAACCCAAATCTGCCCGCGCGCCCCGCCAACGACGCGGACAGCAAGAGCCAAGGAGTCCTGCGATGAAGAATGTGTGGTCGATGATCAAGCGCTACGGCGTGCCGGTCGCCAGTCAATTCAAAAGCGCCATGCCGATCCTGGTGCTGATCGCCATCGCGTTCCTGCTGATCGGCCTGTGGTGGCTGGGCCCGTTCTGGACCTGGCGTGGCCAGCAGCCATTGGCTGACTTGACGCTGCGCATCCTTTGCACGCTGCTGATCCTGATGGCGCCCGCGCTGGGATGGCTGTGGGCGTTGCGCCGACGCAATCGCCGGCTAGAGGCCGAGCGCGGCGCTTTGGCGCGGCGCGAGGACGACCCGGCGCTGCGCTTCGTCCAGGCGCAAGAGCGCGCGCTGGATCAAAGCCTTGACGTGCTGCGTGCCAACCTGAAGGGCCGCAACGCGATCTACGAGCTGCCGTGGTATCTGGTGCTGGGTCAGGAAAACTCCGGCAAGACCAGCTTCATCAACCGATCCAGCCAGAGCTTTTCACTAAGCAACGAGGTCAAGGCCGGCGTGCGCCGCGCGTATGCGGACCCGGACCTGGCGTACGAAATCGATTGGTGGATGGGCGATGAGGCGGTGCTGATCGACCCACCCGGCGAACTTGTCAGCCAGACAGAGGCCGCGCCGGCGCCGGAACTCGTGGACCGGGTAGCCGATGCCGGCGCGGCTGGCGACGGGGCCACGGCCGCTGCTCAGGCCGCCGCGCAAGCCGCGCCCCTGGGCGACAGTCCCGCCCTTGCCGGCACACGGTCCACCCCACCATCCCCCCCACAGGCTGTCCCCTCTTCGCGTTCCCCGGGGCAGGTCTTGTTGCCGCCCGGCGCGCACGCCCGTCTGTGGGCCGGGCTGTTGGACTGGCTGGGCCGCAACCGCAGCCGGCGTCCGCTGAACGGCGTGGTGTTGATGGTTGACCTGGTGACGCTGCTGAATCAAAAGGCCAGCGACCGCAAGGCGTTGGCGATTCTGCTGCGCACGCGCCTGGCCGAACTGAGCCGCCACCTGGGCACGCGCCCGCCGCTGTATGTCGTCTTGAGCAAGTTCGACCTGCTCAATGGTTTTGAACCCTTCTTTGCCCGCTTGCCGCGCGCCGTGCGCGAAGACATCTTCGGCTTCACCTTCACGCTGGACTCGGTGCACGACTACGACGCGTGGCTGGATGAGCTGGCCGGCCGCTATGACGGCTTCATCCAACGCTTGAACGAACAGATATTCGACGCGCTGGGCCAGGCCGCCACGATGGAAGCGCGCGAGGCGCTGTTTTCACTGGTGCGGCAATTGGCCGGCATGCGGCCGGTGCTGCTGGGCTTTTTGGAAGACGTGCTGGGCAGTGATCGATACATCACGCCCGCCTTGCCGCGCGGCGTGTACTTTTCATCCGTCTATCAACAAGGGCTGCTGTGCGACGCGTTCATCAATGCCGCGTCGCAATCGTATGGCCTTGAAGAGGCGGCCGTGCATGCCAAGCCCAGCGGGCGCTCGGTGGTGTATTTTGCGCAGCAGGTGTTCCAGCGCATCATCTACCCCGAAGCCGGGCTGGCCGGCGACAACCTGAAGGTCATGGCCGACAAGCGCCGCACCCTGCTGGTGGGGTTTGGCGTGGCCGGGCTGGGCTGCCTGCTGATGGCCGGCGGCTGGTACCACTACCACGGAGTCAACCGCCAGATGGCGATGTCCGTACTGGAGAAAAGCCGGGAATTCAGCGTGCACAAGATCGACGGCAGCAGCGACCCCACGGGGCGCAACCTGTTGCAGCCGCTGGACCGGATCCGCAGCGCCGTCGCGGTCGTGGGCGATTACCGCGGTGCCTGGCCGGTGGTGTCCGAGCTGGGTCTGTACCAGGGCCGCAAGATCGGGCCTAAGGTCGACGAGGCTTATTTGCAACTGCTGTCAAAGCGTTTCCTGCCCGAGTTGGCCGGCGGTGTCATGCACGCCATTAACAGCGCGCCGTCGGGCAGCAACCAGCAACTGGCCGCGCTGCGCGTCTATCGCATGATCGAAGACCGCGACAACCGCCGCGCGCCCATCGTCGAAGATTGGATGACGCAGCAATGGCAGGCGGCCTACCCGGGCCAGGGCTCGGTGCAGAACGGCCTGATGCGACACCTGGACTACGCCATGAAATATGCCGACGCCGATCTGCCACAAAACCAGGCACGCATCGCCGACGTCCAGCAGCGCCTGCGGCAGTTGCCCATGCCGCAGCGCGTCTACATGACGATGCGCGAACAGGCCGGCAAGCTCCTGCATTCGCCTCTGGACCTGCGCCATGAAGTCGGCCCCGCCTTCGACATCCTCTACAAAGATCCCGCCGCGCCGGGCAGCACCGCGGGCGCCACCACCCGCATCGATCCGCTGCTGACGGCGGCGGGTTATCACGGCTACTTTGCTGCGCACGGCAAGGACTTTACCGACCTGGCCATGATCGACCGCTGGACCCTGGGCGAACGCCAACGCATCGACTATTCAGAGGCCGATAAGCAGGTGCTGGCCGAACGCGTGCGCGCGCTGTACAGCAGCGACTACATCGACACCTGGCAACGCAACCTGAACCAGCTTGAAGTCGTGGATTTCAACGACCTGGGCCAGGCGGTAACGGTGCTGGGCAACGTCACCAGCCCGGCTGCGCCGCTGCGCCGCCTGGTCGAAACGGTGCGCGACAACACGGTGTTGAGCCCGCCCTCGCCCGGCGTCGCCACGCCCGGCCAGCCTTCTGACAAGGTCGAGCCGGTAACCGCCAACGCCATCACGGGCGCGAACGTTCCGCAGGTGGCGGTCATAGCGCGGCCGTTTGCGCCCCTGTCCGAACTGCTGCTGTCCAAGGGCGACAAGCCTTCCTACCTGGATGAAAGCATGGGCGCCATCGGCCGCGTCCACGACACCCTGAAAAGCGTGCATGACAGCCCAGAACCCGGCAAGGCGGCGCTGGCCGTCGTGCTGGACCGCTTTGCGCTCAAGGGCGCCGACCCCATCGGCAACCTGCAACGCGTGGCGGTGGGCCTGCCCGAACCGCTGAACCGGCAGGTGAAAAAACTGGCCGACGAATCCTCGCAGGTGTTGCTGATCGAGGCGCTGAAGGAACTGGAACGGCGCTGGGACACCGACGTCTACCGCTACTACCAGGAACGGCTGGCCGGGCGCTACCCGTTCAACCCGAACAGCCGCGTGGATGCCTCGCTTGAGGACTTCACGGCGCTGTTCGGCCCGCTAGGCAGGCTGGCGCAGTTCAAGGAGCAATACCTGAAACTGTTCTTTGATGACAACCTTGAAGCCTTGTATTCGGAACGCCGTGGCGGCTACCTGGTGCGCATGGACGTGCTAAAGCAGCTTGAGGCGGCCGACCGAATCCGCGACGCCTTCTTCAACAGCCGTGGAGCGCTGGGCGTGCAGTTCAGCATCGAGCCGCTGGGGCTGACGTCCAGCCGCCGCAGCAGCGTGCTAAGCGTCGAAGGGCAGCTGATTGCCTACAGCCACGGCCCGAGCAATAGCGTCGGCCTGATCTGGCCAAACAATCTGGGCGATTCCACTGAAAGCCGCATCACGCTGGTCAGCGCGGCGGGCACCAGCAGCGGGCTGGTGTATCGCGGGTCGTGGTCGATGTTCCGCCTGTTGAGCCAGGCGCGCCTGGACAGCGCAACGGCCAATAGCGTGGACCTGAGCTTTTCGGCCAACGACGGCGCCATGCGCTATCGCATCACGGCCGAGAAGTCGAACAACCCGTTCACGCAGGCGAGTTTTGATGGGTTTGTCTTGCCGCAAACCCTGTTGGCCGAGGCATCCAAATCGGCGCCGGCGCCGCCCGCACCCGTCTTCACGCCCGGCGCCAATCCGAAAGCGACTACGCCCAAAGGCCCGCCGCGTTCGCCACCCAAGGCAAGCGCCGCGTCGCCCAAGCTGGCCATCAATGATGCAGCGCTGCGCTGATGAACGATGGGAACGCCTGCGCGGCGGTTGCCAAGGCGGTATATCAGGGACGGGCGTCAGTGGCTTCAGTGGCGGTTCCCAGCGGGCAGTTCAAACCGAGCGGGGCCAGCGCGCCCTGCCCGCGGCCTACTGCTGCTGGCGGCGCTGCTCCAGTTCTTTCAGGCACTGGGCAACGCCGGCCTGCATCTGGGCGTTCGACACCGCCGCGCGGTCGGACACTTCGCGGCAACGCACGTACTGCGCCCGGCTTTCCTCGGTGTCGCGCATGACCGGCGGGAGTGCGCTTGGGTCGGGCGTGACGGTCATGCGCAAGGTTGACGGCGGCGACTGGCTGCCGTCCTTGGAAGGCATGCTGGGAAACTGCATTTCCTGGGAAGCGGGCGCGGGGCTTTGCATGGACTGAGCATGCGCCACGCTGGCGGCGCCCAACGTGCAAAGCGCGGCAAACATGGCGGCCGGAACGGAGAATTTCTTCATGGGGACCTCTTCTTTAATGGGCAAGCGCCCTTGGCGACCGGATGGCGGATGCGCGGCCGCCCGGGGCGCGCCGGCTTATCGTAGCGCCCGGTGCGCGCCGTCGTCGTGCCAAACCGCTACAAGCGCCCCCACAGTTGTTTCGCGCCGTTTCCGACCGGGCCATGCGGTCGGGCATTGTGTGGGCCTCCAGCGGCCACCTCTGGGGCCGGCCCTTGTGCCACTCCGGGCTCGGTTCTGGCGCCGTTCTGAGCTACATCCAGGGCTACGCTCTGGGCCCAGACCCGGCCCGCGCAGGACGCAGCGGCGCCAGCAGCGACGACAAGCCGTTGTGATCCAGCTCATGCATGAGTGCCAGCAGGCGCCCAAGCTCGCCAGGCGGAAAACCCTTGCGCGCAAACCATGCCAGGTAAGGACCGGGCAGGTCAGCGATGAGTCGCCCTTTGTATTTGCCAAACGGCATATCGCGGGTCACCAGCAGGTTGAGCAGTTCAGGATCCATGGCGCGTCAGGAGATTGATGCCGGCAGTCTACTCCAGCCGTTCAGGCTTGCAATGCGCCTTTCCCGCAACGGATTGCGGCACTTTACATCCCGTTTCAGCACCCTCCCGTTACTGTCCGTATCGTGGATCCAGCACGACGCTTCCCGCAAGACACTTCAAGCCAGACACTTCCCAGCAAGACTTTCGGCAAACCACTTACCCACAGGAGCTCGCCATGATGAAGACCACCCTGACCTGCACCCTGAGCCTGGCCTTGCTTGCCGGCTGCGCGCCGTTCAAGTCGCACGACGCGCGCGATACGCCCGCCGATAACCACACCGCCCGCAATGCCCTGGACTGGCCGGGCAGCTACGAAGGCACCCTGCCCTGCGCGGATTGCCCCGGCATCAAGACGCGCTTGACGCTACTCAAGGGCGACCGCTACGAACGCCAGACCCAGTACCTGGATCGCGAGCCGCAACCCGAAATCGTGACCGGCACATTCAGTTGGGAGTCGGACGGTAGCACCATCCGCCTGGACGCCGCCGGCGACAGCCAACGCTACTTCGTCGCCGAGAACCAGGTGACGATGCTGTACCGCGACGGCACCCGCCCCACCGGCCCGCTAGCCCCGCACTACGTGCTGCGCCGCGCACAATAAAGCGCGGCTCGGGCTTCATGCCGGCGCCGACCCGGCCGCGCACAGGCGCCGCCGATCCAGCTATTCTTGAGGGCGAACCGCCGCACCCTGACGGCGCGGCGCATACCGATCAAGGAAGCCATGAAGACCGACCACGAGCTGCTTTCCGCATTCGCCCCCACCGGTACGCTGCGCGCGTCCATCAACCTGGGCAATCCCATACTGGCCAACACCGACCCGGCCACCGGCCAGCCGGTCGGCGTGTCGGTGGACCTGGCCACGGAACTGGCGCGCCGCCTGGACGTCAAGCTGGATTTGGTGGTGTTCAAATCGGCCGGCGAATCGGTCAACGCCGTGGCGGCTGAACAGGCGGACGTGGGATTTTTCGCCATCGACCCGTTGCGCGGCGCGCAAATCGCCTTTACCGCCCCCTACGTCGTGATCGAAGGCGCCTACCTGGTGCGCGACGATTCGCCGGTTACCGCGATGGACCAGGTCGACAGCCAGGGCGTGCGCGTGGTGGTGGGCAAAGGCAGCGCCTACGACCTGTACCTGACGCGCGAACTGAAGCACGCCGAGATCTTCCGCGCGCCGACCTCGCCCGCCGTCGTCGATACCTTCATGAAGGAAAACCTGGAAGTGGCCGCAGGCGTCAAGCAGCAGTTGCAAGCCGACGCCGCGCGCCTGGGTGGCCTGCGGCTGCTGGACGGCCATTTCATGTTGATCCGCCAAGCCATGGGCGTGCCCAAAAGCCGGGGCGACAAGGCCAGTGCTTATCTGGCGGCCTACGTGGAAGCGATGAAGAAGGCCGGGTTTGTGGCCGACGCGCTGGCGCGCCACAAGATCCAGGGCGCGGCGGTGGCGCCGCTGGAAGCCGCGCCAGCCTGAGCCGGGTTGTTTCGGCCAGTACGCCCCGCCCCCATGTGATATCAGACCTGATATCCGACGTCCGCCTACCCCGGCGTCCCGTCCTGCCCCTCGCCCAGGTTTGCGCGCAGCATCTCGCGCAGCTTGAATTTCTGGACCTTGCCCGTGGGCGTGGCGGGCAGTTGATCCAGCACCTCAAGCCGCTCGGGTATGTATTGCCTGGTCACGCCGAAGCCCGTCAGAAACTGCACCAGGTCCGGCAAGGTCAACGCCTGCCCGGGCTTTAGCGTTACCACCGCGCACGCGCGTTCACCCAGGCGGGCATCGGGATACGCCGCGATGGCGGCCATTTCCACGGCGGGATGCCGATACAGCAGCGACTCGATCTCAACCACCGGGATGTTCTCGCCGCCTCGGATGATGACGTCCTTGCTGCGCCCCGTAATGCGCAGATAGCCGTCGGCGTCGATGCGGGCCATGTCGCCCGTATCGAACCACCCGTCGGCATCCGTCGCGTTCAACCGCGGCCGCTTCAAGTAGCCGCCGAAATTGGAACATGACCGAAGCCAAAGCTGGCCTTCGACGCAGGCGGGCAAGGTCGCGCCCGAGGTGTCCGTTACTTTGATTTCAACGCCGGGCAGGGGCTTGCCGTCGGTGGTGCACGCGCGCGTGTCGTCATCGTCCAGCAACGTCAACGTCACCGCGCCGTTTTCCGTCATCCCCCAGGCCGAGATGATTTTCGCGCCGAGCGCGCGAGTCGCCTGTTCGACAAGCGGGCCGGGGATCGGCGCGCCCGCGCAAAGAAAGACGCGCAGCGTGGGCACCGTCAAGCCCGACTGCGCCACCTGGCGCGCGATATCCGTCAGGAAGGGCGTCGATGCCATGCTGAACGTGACGCCCATTTCGCGCATCAGCGCGACGGCCTTCTCGGCATTCCAGATATCCAGCGTGACGGCGCTGGCGCCCAGATAGAACGGCATCATCAGGCCATACATGAAGCCGGTCTGGTGCGCCATGGGCGAGCCCATCAGCACCACGTCATCGGCCCCCAGGCGCAGCCGTTCGGCGTAGGCGGCGATGTTGGACAGGCAGGTGTTGGCGGTGTGCATGACGCCCTTGGGCTCGCCCGTGGTGCCAGACGTGTACATCAGCTGGGTGACGTCGTCCGGGCCGGGGCGGGTTTGGGTCAGGATGCGGTGCGCATCCGGCTCGCGTTCCCATTCGGGGCCCACGAGCAGCGTGTGGAAACCCTGGGGCCCGTCGCTACCCGCCACGATCACATGCTTTAACGCGGGCAGATCCGCCCGCAAGCCGGCCACCATGTCCGGGTAGTCAAAGCCCCGAAACCGATGCGGCACGATCAACACGCGGGCTTCGCCATGGCGCAGCATGAACGACAGTTCGCGTTGCCGAAAAATATGCATCAGCGGATTCATCACCGCGCCAATGCGCGAGCACGCCAGATACGTGACGACGAATTCCCAGCCGTTGGGTAACTGGCACGCCACCACATCGCCACGCCCCACGCCCAGACGCGCCAGCCCCACGGCCGCCCGGTCCGCCAGCGCAGCCAGCTCGCGATACGAGAACGCGCGCTGCGTGCCGGCGTCGGACTGCACGGCCGTCAATGCAATCTTGTCGGGATGCGCCGCCACGCGCTGGTCCAGCAGGTCGTTGATGGTCACGTCCGGCCACCAACCGCTGGCGATACTCAACGCCCGGCGCGGCGCGATCAATACGGCGTCAAATTCCATGGATGCCTCTCCCAGAAGGGTTGCAAAGAAAGCGATGCCGTCTCAAGCGGGAACGGCGCGTCGACCCGCGCGCTCGCGAGCGATGATGATCTTCATGATTTGCGCGGTGCCGTCGCCGATCTGGAATCCCAGCACATCGCGCAGCCGTTGCTCCATCAAGCCGTGGTCGTAACCGCCATGGCCGAACGTCAGCAGGCATTGATGGACCACGTCGTACGCCAGCTTGGGCGCCCACCATTTGCACATGGCGGCTTGCGTGCCATGCGGCAGGTTGCGGTCCTTCAGCCACAACGTCTGCAGGCACAGCAGGCGCGCAGCCTCAAGCTGGGTTTCAGCCTCGGCCAGCGGATGCGACACGCCCTGGAATGCGGTCAACGGCTTGCCGAACGCCTCGCGCTGGGCCGCATACGCCCACGCCTCGTCCAGCGCCGCGCGCGCCACCGCCAGCACCTGAAGCCCGATCAGTGCGCGCGAATAATCAAAGCCCTGCATGACCTGGACAAAGCCGTGGCCCTCTTGCCCCAGCCGATGATCCGCCGGCACCCGCACGTTCTCGAAGAATAGCGAGCCCCGTCCGATGGCGCGCTGCCCGTGGCAGTCGAAGCGGTTGCGCGTGATGCCGGGCAAGTCCATCGGCACCAGCAAGGCCGTCACGCCATGCGCGCCCGATTCCACGGTGCCGCTGCGGCCAAACACGATGGCGGCGTCGGCTTGATCGGCGGCGGATATGGAGGTTTTTTCACCGTTAAGCACGTAGTGCCCGTCCACGCGCTCGACCCGCAGCCGCAGGTTGGCCGCGTCCGAACCGCCGCGCGGCTCGGTCAAGGCAATGGACAGCAGCGCGTCGCCCTGCGTCAGCCGGCTCAGCCACGGCGCGGCGACCTCGCGTTGACCATGTTGCGCCAGGATCTGCCCATTCAACGAGGCAAGCAGATTGACGTAGGAAAAGCTCAAGTCGGCGCGAGCGATCTGCTCATGGATGACGCCGGCCGCCATGCAACCCAGGCCCTGTCCGCCGCAGTCCTCGGGCAACTCGGGCGCGATGAATCCCAGCTGCCCCATTTCGCGCATCAGGGCGCGATCCAGCACACGGGTCCGGTCGCGCTCCAGGTAGCCCGGCGCCACGCGCCCGGCTGCAAATCGCCCCGCGTGCTCGGCCAAGACGGTCAGGTCTTCGTCGATGTACGGATTCATGTTGTCTCCTCCGGCGCGCCGATCGTTGCGGCGCAGTCTCGGTTATTTCGCGTAGCGGCGGAAATCCGGTTTGCGCTTTTCCTGGAACGCGCGCACGCCTTCGCGGGATTCCTCGGTGTCGTAATAGAGTTTCAACGCGTACATGCCCATGCCGGCGATGCCGGCCTGGTGCGCGGTGTCCATATTGAACGAGCGCTTGGCGATGGCGATGGCCGTGGGGCTTTTCTCCATGATCTCGGCGCACCAGCTGGCCACTTCGTCGTCCAGTTGCTCGTGCGGTACGACGGCGTTGACCAGGCCCATGGCCAAGGCTTCCACCGCCGGATAGCGGCGGCACAGGTACCAGATCTCGCGCGCCTTCTTTTCGCCCACGACGCGCGCCAGGTACGCGGTGCCGTACCCCGGGTCCACCGACCCGACCTTGGGCCCCACCTGGCCGAACACGGCTTTATCGGACGCGATGGTGAAGTCGCAAATGGTGCACAGCACGTTGCCGCCCCCGATGGCGTAGCCCTGGACGCGCGCGATCACCGGCTTGGGCACGTCGCGGATGGCGCTGTGCAGTTCTTCCATGGGCAGGCCGATGGTGCCCCGGCCGTCGTATTGCCCGGCATGCGCGGATTGATCGCCGCCGGTGCAGAAGGCCTTGTCCCCCGCGCCCGCCAGCACGATGACGCCGATGTCGGGCGCGTAGCCGGCGCGGTTGATGGCGTGAATGAGTTCGTCGCAAGTGCGGCCGCGAAACGCGTTCATCTTTTCGGGCCGGTTGATCGTGATCCAGGCGGCGCCATCGCGCACGTCGTAGAGAATATCTTCGTAGTTCATTCTGGGTCCTTAAGGGGCATGCGAAAGCGGTGTCGCCGGCCTTCAGCCGTTCATCGTCAAACCGCCCGACACGCTCAACACCTGCCCGGTGATGTAGGCGGCATCGTCGCTGGCAAAGAACAGGATCGCACCGGGCAGGTCGTCCGGCTGGCCGATTCGCCCCAGGGGGATGGCGCGGGTAAAGGCCTCCAGCAATTTTTCGGGATTGCCGGCGCCTTCCTTGTAATCAGCGAACAGCGCGGTGTCGGTCGGACCCGGGCACACCACATTGACCGTGATGCCATGCCGCGCGTGCTCGCGGGCGATGGTCTTGGAAAACGCCACCAGACCGCCCTTGCACGCCGCGTACACCGCTTCGCCCGAAGAGCCGACACGCGCCGCGTCCGACGCGATGTTGACGATGCGCCCGGCCTTGCGCGCCGCCATGCCGGGCAGCACGGCGTGGTGCAGATGCAAGGCGCCCACCAGGTTGATGGCGATCAGCCGCTCCCATTGCGCGGGTTCCGTCTTGGTGAATGGCTTGAACACGTCCCACCCGGCGTTGTTGACCAGGATGTCGATGGGGCCCAGCACGGTTTCCGTTTCGGCAATGGCCGCGTCCACCTCGTGGCGCTGAGTAATGTCACAAGCGATGGCCAACGCGCGCCCACCGGCCGCTTCGATTTTTTCGGCTACCCGCCGCGCATGCTCTTCGTTCAAGTCCAGCACGGCCACGGCGGCGCCTTCCCTGGCGAAACGCGCGCAGGTCGCGTCCCCTATACCCCCACCGCCGCCTGTCACCACGGCCGTCTTGCCTGCCAGTCTTTGCATGATTTCCTCTGCGTGGATTGCAGGCTTGGTATCCTTGCCAACGAATCAGGCCAAGCCCATATACGTAAACATGTTGACGTATATTAGAGGCTTGGCGACGCCGCATCAAGTTGCGAAACACGGTACCAAGCTTATGAAAAACCCTAACAAAAACACAGAAATAGCCCGAATGGAGTTAGCCAATCGCTTGTTTTTTCGGCTTTACCAATGCGCCAACATGCTGCACAAAACGGGCAGCCGCGCCGTTGAACATCTGGGGCTGACCACGCAGCAATGGGCCGTATTGGGCGCGTTATCGCGGCCGGAAGCGGCCGACGGCATGAGCGTGGGCGACTTGGCGCGCTACCTGATGGTCAGTCGCCAGAGCCTGTCGGGTTTGCTTGGCCGGATGGAGCGCGACGGCCATATCGGCAGTGCACCGGATGGGCGCGACCGGCGCTCGCGCTTGGTCACGATGACGCAATCCGGTCGCAAAGTGTGGGTGCACGACGCCATTCCGCGCATCCATGATTACTACGAAGACGCGCTGGCCGACTTCTCGGTCGGCGATCTGAGCCACACCCTGCACTATCTGCTGAAGCTGCTGGAAAACATGCAGGGCATGGACAAGGACGCGCCGCAGGACGACGCGCCCTGACCTCGCCCGGTAGGCTAGTGGCTGATCATCCAGGGCCTGGCGCCCGCGAATGATTTTGCCCCGTCGGCGCTGCTGGTGCGCGTCTTGCCGGACGCGCGTCCGCCCGAGCAACAGCCGCAGTTCATGCCATGGCCCGCGCGCGAGCTGCGCGGCTCGTTGGCGCTGCGTTCATTGACCGCGCGCGCCCGGTTCACGGCTGACGACAAGGCCGAGATGGCAGGCGCGCCGCCGATGATGCGCGCGGACAAGGTGCCGCACTGCGGGCAGGCGGCCGGTTCGCGCCATTGCGCCAGCGGCCGCAACGCGGCAAAGTCGCCGCATCCGCCGCAGGAATAGTCATACATGGGCATGGCGGTTCTCCTAGCGATCGCGTGACAGCGGCATGTCCACCCCGCCTTTTATATGTTTGATCGGCCCGGATGCCGACGGCTGGATATCGAAGTCAAAGATCTCGGTGGGCAGCCACAGCGTGGCGCAGGAATTGGGGATGTCGACCACGCCGCTGATGTGGCCTTGCACGGGCGCGCAGCCCAGAATCGAATAGGCCTGGGCGCCGGAATAGCCAAATTTCTTCAGGTATTCGATGGCGTTCAGGCACGCCTGCCGATACGCCACGTTTACGTCCAGGTAGTGCTGCTTGCCCTCTTCGTCCACCGAGATGCCTTCGAAGATCAGGTAGTCCTTGTACGCGGGCGTGATGGGGCTGGGCTTGAAGATGGGATTCTTGATGGCGTACTTTTCCATGCCGCCCTTGATGAGCGACACGCGCATGTGCACCCAGCCCGCCATTTCGATTGCGCCGCAAAACGTAATTTCGCCATCGCCTTGCGAAAAATGCAGATCGCCGACCGACAAGCCGCCGCCGTCAACGTACACCGGAAAGAACACGCGCGCGCCGCGCGACAGATCCTTGATGTCGCAGTTGCCGCCGTGCTCGCGAGGCGGCACCGTGCGTGCGCCTTCGGCTGCCGCGCGCTCCCGGTCGGCTCCTTGCAAGGCGCCCATGTGGGCCGTCTTGGGCGCGGGCGGATTGGCCAGCGGCGGTACGCGGTTGGGGTTGGTGTCGATCAGCGCCTGTTCGCGCCGGTTCCACGTTTGCAGCAGCTTCTTGTCGGGCAGGCAACCGATCAGTCCGGGATGGATCAGGCCGGCGAAATTCACGCCGGGAATATGGCGCGACGACGTGAACATGCCGTGAAAATCCCAGATGGATTTTTGCGCGTGCGGGAAATGCTCGGTCAGGAAACCGCCGCCGTTATTGCGACTGAAAAAACCGTTGAACCCCCACAGACTGTCGGGCTTGGCGCCGATATCCAGCAGGTCAACCACCAGCAGGTCACCGGGCTGCGCGCCTTCGACGCCCACTGGCCCCGACAGAAAGTGCACGGTGGACAGGTCCACATCGCGCACGTCGTCGGCGCTGTCATCGTTCTTGATGGCTCCGCCAGTCCAGTCATAGGTTTCCAGCACGAAGTCATCGCCCGGCTTGACCCAGACAGCCATGGGGATATCGGGGTGCCACCGGTTATGGATCTGCTTGTTTTCGTAAGGGGACTGGTCCAGGTCGACCGTGATGAGGGGTGTCGTCATTCTCTTTCATCTCCAACGTACGTGTTGATAAAACAGAACAGCAGCCAAGAAGGCGCCCGATCCCGTTGCGGGTCGGGTCATTTTGAAAACATGAACGGTCAGTGATGCGGTGATTGATGGTAGACGCGTTCGGCCGATTCACCATACTGGTTTTCCATGCAGTGGCAGGCGTGCGGCGCACCATGCCGCAGGGCTTTTTCGCACCAGTTATGATGCACACCACACGAAGGCTTTTCGCATGGCAGCAAACCACCGCCGGCCCCTGGCCGTTTTTTTCATCATGACGGCATGCGCTGCCTGGTCCGCGCACGCGGACGACGCGTGCGTGTCGCGCGTCGACGAGCAGCTGCGTACGATCAAGCGCGCGCAGGATGTGCAGCGCACGCGCGAGGCCGCCGACAACCTGCAATTGAACCGCGAGCTATGCCAGGGTCGGCTGGACTTGCTGGATGCGCGCTATGCGCTGGTTGATGATTTCGAAGCGTGCCGCCGCAACGGCACCACATTCTCAGAGGCGGTCGCGCGCGACCTGACTCGCGCGTCGGACGAGTTGGCCGACGCCAAGGCGGCCTGGGTCCGTACCTGCGGCCGCCAGATGAAGGACTGACCGCAAGCGGGGGCCCCGGGGCCAACCGGTTGGCGATAGGCCCATTGACCCGTTGTTCTCATTGCCCCCACCGCCTTGCCGGTCGCTCAGATCGTCATTTCCATTTCGACGCTTTGCGGGTAGAAGATCGCGCGGCTGGGATCAAAGCCGTAACGCGATTCGAACTGCGTGGCGTCGGCGGCCAGGGCCAGCACGGAATCCAGGATGAAGTCCGCTTTGGCGTCGGGCAGCAACACGCTGAAGTTCAGGCGGATGAAGCCGGGCTTTTCAATTTCGCGGCCATCCAGGATGGCTTGCCGCATCTGCCGCGACTGCGCAGGCCCGATATCAAGCAGCCGATGCACGTACGGCCCCGCGCAGGCGCAACCGCCGCGCGCCTGGATGCCGAAACGGTCGCTTAACATGCGCGTCACCAATTGCTGGTGCACATAGCCGCCCTTGCCGTCGCGTACGCGGAACGAGAAGATCGGCAAGCGCTCGGCCGTCAGCGAACCCAATAGTTCCAGTTGTTCGGCGCCTTGCCAGGCGGCAAGTGCGCGCTGCACGAAATGCGCGTTGCGCTCGCGCATGAAGTCGGCGCCCAGCGCTTCCTTGACCAGCAGCACCAACGCGGCGCGGATGTCGCCCACCACGTTCGGCGTGCCCGCTTCTTCGCGCGATTCCAGGCTGGCGCTGTAGTCATGGCCTTCGGGCGACACGAACTTGACGGTGCCGCCGCCCGGCCAGGTCGGTTTGGCGTCGATCACCGCATCGCGGCGAACGATCAGCACGCCGGAGGCGCCCGGCCCGCCAATGAACTTATGCGGCGAGAACACGATGGCGTCGATGTGCGCGTCCGGCGCCGGCGATATACGGATAGGCAGGTAGGGCGCGCCGCCCGCGTAGTCCCACAACAGCTTGGCGCCTGCCTGCTTGACGCGCCGGGTGATGCCGGCCACATCCGTCACGATGCCGGTCACGTTCGACGCGGCCGACAACGCGCAGATCAACAACGTGCCGTCGGGCGCGTCTAGCGCCGCGTCCAGCGCGGTCAGGTCAGGCCCGCCCTCGGCGGCCTCGGCAACTTCCACGATCTGCGCGCCGCATTCGCGCCACGGCAAGATGTTGGAATGATGTTCGTACGGGCCGATGATGACCCGGACCGGCTTGCCTGCCGCCACCGCCGCGTGCACGCCAAACAAATGCACCAGCCGGTTGATGCCCGCCGTGGCGCCGGACCCGGCAAAGATCACGGCATGGGCCTCGGTCGCGCCGCAGCAACGCGCGATGGCGGCGCGGGCCTCGCGGCGCAAGCGGGTAATGAAGCCGCCGCAATACGAGGCTTCGGTGTGTGAATTGGCGTAATACGGAAGCACTTGTTCCATGACGAAGCGCTCGACCTGCATCAGCGCGCGTCCCGACGCCACGTAGTCGGCATAGACCAGGGGCTTGCGGCCGAACGGGCCGTCAATGAACGCGTCTTTGCCGATCAGCCCATCGGCAAGCCGGGCCGCGATGTCTGGGAATGCCAGGCTGTCTTGAAACTGCTGCAAGGGGCTTTCGGTGTTTATGGCCCCGGCCGTGGCCGTGGCGTTAAGCGTTGTCATGATGAGTCTTCCAATTTATGCGAAATATCATACGATGGAAGCCAACAACAAACATCACCGTTATTTTGCATAAATGGATGGATATTGGGTCATATGAACGAACCAATTGGGAAAATAGACAAGCTTGATCTCAGCATCATTGCTTGCCTGCAAAAAGACGGCTCCCTGTCCCAGCGCGAGCTGGCCGACCGGGTCGGCCTGTCGCAGAACGCGTGCTGGCGCCGGCTACAGCGCTTGAACGCCTGCGGCATCATTCGGGGCACCCGCGCAGAGGTCAGCCTGGTTGCCCTGGGGCTGGACCTGACGGTATTCGTCATGATCCGAACCAGCCACCACGCCAAGGCCTGGGCCGACGGTTTTCGCCAACACGTCGAACGCCTTCCGGAAGTGACCGAGTTCTATCGCATCGGTGGCGATTGGGACTACCTGATCAAAGTGGTTTGCCGCGGCATGGCGGGCTACGACCGCTTCTACCAAAAGCTGATCACGGACTTTGAACTGTCCACCGTGACAGGCTTCTTCAGCATGGAAGCCATCATTGAAAACCGACCGCCGGACCTGCGGCTGTTGGAGACCTGACGGGGGCTACGTCAGTGGGCTTCGGCGGGAACTTTCGCGTACGATGCGGTTCGAACGCCAGTGCCGCTCGCACTATCCCGGAGACCCGCAAGGCCATGATTCTTTAAGCACTCCCTTTGATTTCCCTTTGCTCAGCAGTCCGTGCCCTATGGCCGCTGCCGCGCAAAGCGTTCATTATTTCGGAGAGCTATCCATGGCCCGGTCATCCAGCGCGCCGCCCCCGGCGCAACCCTTGCCGCATTCCGCGTCCCTGTTCCTTGGCTTGCAACATGTCAGCATCGCCCTGCCCGACGGCCGCGTGCTGCTGAACGACGTTAATTACGACTTCGCGTCCGTCCGTCATGGCGTCATCGGGCGCAATGGCGCGGGCAAATCGGTGCTGCTGCGCGTCATGTTGGGCGCCCTGCCGCCGCAGTCCGGCCGCATTGTGCGCCACGGGCGGCTGGCCTATGTTGCTCAGACGCCAGCCTGGCCCGATAACGCCACGCTGGCGGATGTTGCGGGCCTGGGCCCGGTGTTTCGCGCCTTGGCCAATATCGAAGCGGGCAGCACCGACCGGGCAGACTTTGACTTGGCCGACGGCCATTGGCTGATCCATCAAGACTGGGCGCGCATGCTTGCCGACGCCGCCCTGCCGGACTGGCAGCCTGCGCATCCCGCCCGCGCGGCAAGTGGCGGCGAGTTGACCCGCGTGGCGTTGGCGGGCGCTTTCCTGCAAGGCGCCGACGGCCTGTTGCTGGACGAACCCACCAACCACCTGGATGCCCGCGCGCGCGATTGGCTGACAAAAAAAATCCATGCCTGGCGGGGTGCGCTGATCGTGGTCAGCCACGACCGCCGCCTGCTGGACGCCATGGACAGCATCGTCGAACTGGACAACGCGGCCCTTCGCGGCCACACCGGCAACTACAGCGCCTGGCGCGCGCAACGCGACAGGCAGGACGCCGCCGCGCTCGCCGCCCTGGCGCATGCCCGCCATGAAAGGGCCACGGGCCTGCGTGCGCTCCGGCAACAGCACGATGCCCAGCAACAACGCACCGCGCGCAACAGCCGCAACGCCCGCGAAACCAATCAGGCCGCCGTGCTGCTGGGCGGCAAAAAGGCCAGCGCACAAGCGCACGCCGGACGTGACCGCCTGCGCCGTCAAGAAGCCGCCGCCGCCTTGGACGACGCCGTCAGACAGGCCGTATCCCGGGCGCCCACGGCAGCGGACATTGCGCTGGCCTTGCCCGACACCACGGTGCCGGCCGGGCGGCGCGTTCTCCATCTGGAGGCCGCCCTGCCGCCTTGGCCGTCCCACGCCAAACCGCTTAGCTTGACCTTGGACGGCCCGTTCCGGCTGGCCATCCAAGGCCCCAACGGCTGTGGCAAAAGCACGCTGCTGGCGATGCTGGCCGGTGTGCTTACGGCACGTGCCGGCCGCTGCGATGTGCGGGTGCCCACCGCGATGCTGGACCAGGCTGCCAACGCATTGCCTGCACACGCATCGCCTGCACACGCATTGCGCGCGAATGCACTGCCCGCGAACGCGTCGCTATTGCAAACCCTGGAAGCGCAGGGCACGCCGCTGTCACCGGGCGAATTGCGCAGCCGGCTGGCCCTGCTCGGCCTGGGCGCAGCGCAGGTCCAGGCGCCCGCAGCCACTTTAAGCGGCGGCGAACGCATCAAGGCCGCGCTGGCCTGCGCGTTGTGGCGCAGGCAGCCCGCGCAATTGCTGCTGCTGGACGAACCCACGAACCACCTGGACATGGCGTCCGCGCAGGCGCTGGAGGACGCGTTGACGCATTACCCGGGCGCGCTGGTCGTGGTCTCGCACGATGCGGTGTTTCTGGACCGGCTCAACCCCACGCACTATTTATCGTGCGCCGACGATGGCGGCTGGACGCTACGCCAGGGCAACCGCGAAGCGCAGGCCCACACGAAAGGCGTCCCTTATTACCCAGGGTTATCCCGAATGCCTGCATAACAACAAATCGTCAATAATTCGCCAACGTTTTGTCATCGATCCGTCCCTTTACACCTGCCATGTCTGCTTCCATCCGGGACGCCATCGTTTCTTCCGCTCATCTGGCCACGTCCGCCCCGCAGTTATCCGAGGTGGAGTTCGGCTTGATCATCGCGTCGCACGCGTTCAACCGCTGGATGGTGCGCTGCATGGCCTGCGCCGGCCTGCCTGATCTGACTTCGCTGGACATCCTGGTGCTGAACCACGTGTATCACCGTGGACGCGGCAAGAAGCTGGCCGACATTTGCTTCACCTTGAACGTCGAAGACACGCATCTGGTGAACTATTCGCTAAAGAAACTTGAGCGGCTGGGTGTCGTGCAAAGCGCCAAGACCGGCAAGGAAGTGATCTACACCACCACCGACGCCGGCGCCGCCGCCATTGCGCGCTACGCCGAAGTGCGCGAGCAGTGCCTGGTCAAGTCCTTCATCGACTCGCCCGCGGCAAACGAGGCCAGCCACCAGTTGGCCAACACCCTGCGCGCCCTGTCGGGCCTGTACGACCAGGCCGCCCGCGCCGCCACCTCGCTGTGAGAATCCACGTTGTCTAGCACCACCGCATCTTCATCCGCCCCGCTGCTGTCCGTGCGCGGCGTATCGGTTGACTTCAATACCGACAACGGCGTGTTTCGCGCCGTCGATGGCCTGGACTTTGACGTCCAGCCCGGCCGCACGCTGGCGATTGTCGGTGAGTCCGGTTCGGGCAAGTCCGTGACGTCCATGGCCATCATGCGGCTGACGGACTACTCGAACGGGCGCATCGCCACCGGCCAGATCCTGTTTCGCGACGACAACGGCCGCGAGACCGATCTGACCCGCGCCACGGACGAGCAGATGCGCGCCATTCGCGGCAACGACATCGCGATGATCTTCCAGGAACCGATGACATCGTTGAACCCCGTGTTCACCATCGGCGACCAGATCGTTGAAGCCATCATGCTGCACCAGCAGTTGTCGCGCTCGGCCGCGCGCGCGTCCGCGCGCAAGCTGCTGGACAAGGTGCGCCTACCGGATGCCGAGCAGCTGCTCGACCGTTATCCCCACCAACTGTCGGGTGGCATGCGCCAGCGCGTGATGATCGCCATGGCGCTGTCGTGCCAGCCACGCCTGCTGATCGCCGACGAGCCCACCACCGCGCTGGATGTCACCATCCAGGCGCAGATCCTGAACACCATCCGCGAATTGCAGCGCGACCTGGGCACCGCCGTCATCTTCATCACGCACGACATGGGCGTGGTGGCCGAGATGGCCGACGACGTGGTCGTGATGCTGCGCGGCAAGAAGGTCGAGCAAGGCACCGTCGACCGGATCTTCAACGCACCCAAGCACCCGTACACGCGCGCGCTGCTGGCCGCCGTGCCGCGCCTGGGCAGCCTGACGGGCCGCGACCTGCCCCTGCGCACGCCGCAAACCGTGCTGGAAGGCGACAGCCTGCGCGAAGTGGGCGAAACCCGCGAACAAGACACCGCCACGTACGACGCACCCGTGCTGCGCGTGGAAAAGCTGACGACGCGTTTTGACGTCGGCCACGATCTGTTCGGCCGCGTGACACACCGCGTGCATGCCGTGGAAGAGGTCAGCTTTGACGTCTATCCCGGCGAAACGCTGGCGCTGGTGGGCGAGTCCGGCAGCGGCAAATCCACCATCGGCAAGACCTTGCAGCAGCTGGTGGCGCCCACCTCGGGCGCGGTGCGCTACAACGGCCAGGACATTTTTTCGATGGACGCCGCCGGCCGCCAGCGTCTGCGCCAGGAAATCCAGTACATCTTCCAGGACCCCTACGCATCGCTGGACCCGCGCAAGACGGTGGCCTTCAGCATTGCCGAACCCATCCGCACGCACGGGCTGCTGCATGGCGAAGACGCCATCGCGCGGCGCGTGGGCGAACTGCTGGAACAGGTGGGCTTGAAGCCCGAGCACGCCAAGCGCTATCCGCATGAATTCTCGGGCGGCCAGCGTCAGCGCGTGTGCATCGCGCGCGCCCTGGCCAGCAACCCCAAGCTGATCATTGCCGACGAATCCGTGTCGGCGCTGGACGTGTCCATCCAGGCGCAGATCCTGAACCTGCTGATGGATCTGCAAAAGGACCGCGGCCTGTCGTACCTGTTCATCACGCACGACATGGCGGTGGTGGAAAAAGTCAGCCATCGCGTCGCGGTGCTGTACCTGGGCCAGATAGTGGAACTAGGCACGCGCCGGCAGATCTTTGAATCGCCGCAGCACGCGTACACCCGCAAGCTGCTGGCCGCCGTGCCGGTGGCCGAACCCGGCCGCCACATCGACACGTCGCTGATTGAAGGTGAAATCCCCAGCCCGGTACGCCGCGTCGGCGACGAACCGGCCATTATTCCGCTGACTGAATTCGCGCCCGGCCACCAGGTGGCCCGCGCGGCCTAGCCTCAGCCCCCCTTTTTTTCCTCGGTGTGATCCGAGTTCCCGTCCCTGGAGCGAACATGCAATTCCTACGCACCACCTTCACCGCCACCGCCCTGACCCTGGCGTTGGGCGGCGCGATGCCCGCCGTCTTCTCGACCGCGCATGCCGCCGGCACGCTCAGCGTAGCCATCAACCAGGACCCGGGCAGCTGGGATCCCATCGACACCTTCGTGACGTTCTGGGGCTCGGTGGGCGGCAACCTGTACGACGGCCTGACCATGCGCGGCGCCGACCTGAAACTGCAACCGGGCCTGGCCACCAGCTGGGAATACCTGGACGACAACAAGCGCCTGCGCTTCAAGCTGCGCGAAGGCGTCAAGTTCCATAACGGCGAACCCTTCAACGCCGAAGCCGTGAAGTTCACGTTTGAACGCCTGCTGGGCGCGGAAGGCGCCAAGGGCCCGCAAAAGTCCAACTACGATTCCATCGGTGAAATCAAGGTGGTGGACGACTACACCGTCGACTTCATCCTGAAGCAGCCGGACCCCGTGCTCTTGACCAAGCTGGCCGGCTACGGCGCCATGATCGTGCCGCCCAAGTACATCAAGGAAAAGGGCGAGGACTACTTCAACACGAACCCGGTCGGCACCGGCCCGTTCAAGTTTGAAAGCTATCAGCCCAAGGTCAACGTGACCTTGGCGCGCAACGACGACTACTGGGGCGGCAAGCCCAAGCTGGACAAGGTCGTGTACCGCTTCATCAGCGAACCCGGCACGCAAGTGGCCGAACTGCAAGCCGGCCGCATCGACATCGCCACGCTGATCCCGCTGGGCCTGATCGAAACGGTGAAGAAGTCGGGCAACGCCGACGTTATCTCGACGGGCGGCCCGGTTGCCTTTGCCCTGCGCTACAAGACCACCGGCGGCATCACGCAGAACCGTGACGTGCGCCGCGCCCTGATCATGGCGGTGGACCGCGAGGCCATCGTCAAGCAGCTGCTGCTGGGCCAGGCCAAGGTCATTGCCAGCTTCCAGGGCCCGCAATCGTTCGGCTACAACCCCGAGCAAAAGCCGCTGCCCTTCAACCCCGCCGAAGCCAAGAAGCTGCTGGCCGCAGCCGGCGTGAAGCCGGGCGCCACCGTGCAGATCGACGTGCGCGGCAGCGATTCGAACTTCCGCGAAGTGGCCCAGGCCGTGTCCGGCTACCTGCAAGGCGTGGGCGTGCGCGCCACCATCAAGCCGTATGAAACCGGCGTGCTGCTTAACGACATCATCCCGGGCGGCAAGACGGGCGAGATGTGGCAGAACCAATGGGGCGGCTGGACGTACGACTACGACAACACCGCATACCTGATGTATCACACGGGCCAGAAATGGAACCCGTACGACAATGACGCCAAGCTGAACGGCATGCTGGAAGCGCAACGCACCGTCTATGACGTGAAGAAGCGCGAAGCCATGTTGCAGGAAATCGCTGCGTACGTCGCCGATCAGGCGCTGGAAATGCCGCTGTACAGCCTGAACACGATCGTGGGCGTGAACAAGCGCGTGAAGAACCTGGAAGTGCCCGGCGATATTCGCTTCCGCTTCCTTCAGACCAGCGTGGAGTAACGGCTCCGAAGCGCCAGGCGCTTCGCCCCGGCGGCATCCCGCCGGCAGGCCAAAGCAGGACTCGTAGCATCAACTCACTGATCCGCCCCGGTGAAAACCGGGGCGGCGCCTCATGACCGGATTTCTTATTAAGCGCGTGTTGCAGGCGGTCTTCGTGATCGTCGCCGTGACATTGCTGGTTTCCTATGCCGTACGCCTGACCGGCGACCCCGCGCTGATGCTCAGCCAGGGCTCGGGCAGCGTCACCGAACAAGACCTGGCCAACATCCGCCAGGCGCTGGGCCTGAACCGCCCCTTCCACGAACAATACCTGTCTTACATGCAAGGGCTGCTGCATGGCGATTTCGGCCGCAGCTTCATGGGCGGCACGTCTGTCGCCAAGCTGATCGGCGACGCCCTGCCCGCCACGCTGATGCTGGCGTTTACGTCGTTGATCGTGTCGATTCTGATCTCGCTGCCGCTGGGCATCCAGGCGGCCATCAAACGCGGCAAGGCCACGGACCAAGCCATCCGCATCCTGTCGCTGGTGGGCCTGTCGTTTCCGAACTTCTGGCTGGCGCTGATGCTGGTGCTGCTGCTGTCGATAACCTTTCCGCTGTTGCCGCCTTCGGGCTGGAGCGGGCCGGCCAGCCTGGTGCTGCCGTCGCTGACGATGGCCATCATCCTTAGCGCCACCAACATCCGCCTGGTGCGCACGACCATGCTTGAAACGCTGTCGGCGCAATACATCATGGTGGCGCGCAGCAAGGGCCTGAAGGAACGCGTGGTGCTGTACAAGCATGCGCTGCGCAATTGCGCGATTCCGCTCATTACGTATCTGGGGCTGCAATTTGGCGGCCTGATCGGCGGCATCGTCGTCATTGAAATGGTCTTCAATTGGCCGGGCCTGGGCACGCTGGCGTTCGACGCCATTTCAGGCCGCGACTACCCGGTGCTGCAAGGCACGGTCACCGTGCTGGCTGCCGTCATTGTCCTGGTCAACCTGATCGTCGACATCGCCTACGGCATCGTCGACCCCCGTATCCGCACGCGCTGAGCCTTATGCAGACAACCTCCTCCACCGCCGCCGCGCCCGCCCCCATCAAGCCGCGCAGCCGCTATCGTTCGCTGGAATTCGTGCTGGGCGCGTTGCTGACCGGCGTGATGATCCTGTTGGTGCTGACGTCGGGCTGGCTGTTTCCCGATGGCGGCGAATCCATGGACCTGGCCGCCCGCCTGATGGCGCCCTTCACGTCGGCCGCGCATCCCTTCGGCACCGACCCGCTGGGCCGCGACGTGCTGGCGCGTGTCATCGTCGGCGGCAAGATCTCGCTGATGGTGGGCTTTGCGTCCGTGATCGGCGGCGCGTTGCTGGGCATCGTCATGGGCCTGATCGCCGGTTATTACCGCGGCTTCTGGGACATGATCGTCATGCGCTTTGCCGACGTGCAATTGGCGCTGCCGTTCATCCTGGTGGCCATCACGTTCATCGCCATCCTGGGCGGCGGCCTGTTCAACGTGATCTTTTTCATGATCGTGTCGCAGTGGGTGCAGTATGCGCGGCTGGTGCGCGCCCAGGTGCTGGCGCTGCGTGAACGCGAATTCGTGTTGGCCGCCCGCGCGTTCGGCGTACGTGACCTGGCCATGATCCGCCACCACATCGTGCCCAACCTGCTGGGCCCGCTGGTGATCCTGATGACCTTGAACGTGGCCAACAACATCCTGCTGGAAAGCAGCCTGACCTTCCTGGGCTTGGGCGTGGACCCGATGATTCCCAGCTGGGGCGGCATGCTGGCCGATGGCCGCACGTATATGCAGACGGCGTGGTGGGTCAGCGTCTTTCCCGGGGTGGCGATCATGCTGACCGTGTTGGGCCTGAACCTCCTGGGCGATTGGCTGCGCGACCGCCTGGACCCGACCGGAAAGGTGTAAAAGACCAAATGCCCCGCAAGGGGCATTTGTGAATTTGCAGGATGCCGCCAGAACCCCGAAGGAACACAAAGCATGTCTTTGCTTGATAAAACATTTGACCGCACGCTGGACGCCTGGACCCATGCCTACCTGGCGCCCGCCTGGCGCGGCGCGGTCGTGGAAGGCTGGCTCTTCGAAGGCGTGGAAGCCCGCCGCGCGGCGCAGGCCCGGCTGGCGCAGGCCGGCGTCACCGCGCGCTTTCGCAGCGCGTACAAACCGCTGCTGCATTTCTTTCTGGAAGACGTCCAGCGCGAGGGCCTGGTGTCCGCGCTGGTGCGCTACCCGCTGCACGAACACGCGCAGGCCAAGCGCTTCACGCTGGAAGCGTATCCGCTTGTTGCGCTGCTGGACGGCGTGCGCGTCGTCATGCAGGCCGGCGCCAACGACTTGCATTACGACGTCACCCTGACCTACGCCGACGGCCGCCAGGTCGACGCACGCGTGTTCGCCCCCAACGTCGTGGGCGCGGCCCAGGATGGCACGCCCGAACTCTCGCCTACCGGCTGGCTGCGCGTGCAGGACGCCGACGGCGTGGTGCAAACCAATGGCGCGCAATCGACTGAATACCAGCAGGTGTTCCGCAGCATCGTGGACACGGTGCGCAACCACCCCTGGGGCGCGCATGAACCGTATTTCGACCGCCTGGAAATCCGCGTGGACCTGCCCGGCATGGACTTCGCGCTGCCGGTGGATGAAGAAATCGTCAGCACGTTCGAGGCGTTGCACGAGGACGTTTACTTCACGTTGCTGGAACATTTTCAACATCATTCGGGCCGCCCGTCCGGCGACCGCGGTCTGCAACCGGGCCAGATCATTCCCGACATCCGCCGCCACGACGGCGCGGCACGCGTGCAGATTTCGCTAGAGCCGTTCGCGCATGTTGCAGCCGTCACGCCCGTGCTGACCGACGCCCCCTTGGCGCAATGCCGCGAGCCGCTGACGGCGGGCCAGATCGCCGGCTGTATGGCGGCTTTTGGCGGCGACACGTTCCAGGCGGTATCGCGCCAAGGCAGACCCGTGCTGGGGACGTATGTCCGTGGCCCGGGCCCCGCCGTCTTCATTTCGGGCGCGCAGCATGCCAATGAAACCTCGGGCGTCGTCGGCGCGTTGCGCGCCACCCAGGCGCTGGCCGAACGCGGCGACGCGCACTTCGCGCTGATTGCCTCGGAAAACCCCGACGGCTACGCGCTGTTCAACCGCCTGCGCGAACACCACCCGCGCCACATGCTGCACGCCTCGCGCTACAGCGCGCTGGGCGACGATATCGCCTACCGCGAGCATGCTCCATTCTTCGAACGCGACGGCCGCCATCAGGCGCATGCCATCAGCGGCGCGCAATTGCACATCAACCTGCACGGCTACCCCGCGCACGAATGGACCCGGCCGCTATCGGGCTACCTGCCCCGCAACTTTGAACTGTGGACGATCCCCAAGGGCTTCTTCCTGGTGCTGCGCCATCACCCGGGTTGGGGCGAGCGCGCGCACCGCCTGATAGAAGGCGTTACCGCGCGCCTGGCCCGCAACGTGCCGGGGCTGGTGGAATTCAATGCGCGGCAATTGGAACTGTTTCATGCGCATGCACTCGAAACAGGGTTCGATGTCATGAACGGCATTCCCGTACAGATCACCGAGACCGACCGCGAAGAACTGCCGCTGGCGCTGATTTCCGAGTTTCCGGATGAAACCGTCTACGGCGACCGCTTTATCTTCGCGCATACTGTGCAAATGGAAACCGTCCTGGCTGCGACCGAGCTGTACCGCTCAGGGCTGTAAAGACCAATAAGAAATGAATATCCGAGAACGCAATCACGGCGACGACCTGGCCCTGGCGGACATCTGGCTCCGTTCGGTGCGCGCCACGCATTCCTTCCTGACCGAAAAAGAAATCCAGGGGATGTACCCGCAGATCCTCAACACTTACCTCCCGTCAGTGCGGGTGTGGGTCTGCGAAGATGAAGACGGCGACATCGCCGGCTTCATGGGGCTGACGGGCAACAAGGTCGACATGCTGTTCGTGGATGCCAGCAAGCGCGGCAAGGGCGCGGGCCGCCGCCTGCTGAACTTTGCCCGCTCGCTGCACGGCACGCTGCTGGTGGACGTCAATGAACAAAACCCGCAGGCGCATGGCTTCTACAAGCACTACGGCTTCGTCGACACCGGGCGCTCGGCGCACGATGACGCCGGCCGCCCCTTCCCCATCATTCACATGAAGCTGGCGGGCTGAGCGCCTCATGACGGCTACGCCAGGCTTTCAGGGCCTGGCGATAGTTGTCCATGGCTTCGTCATACCGGTCGTACACGCAGGGGATGCAGCCGCTGTTGCAGCATTCATCCGGCGCGGGCGGTTCCGGCGGGACAGGGATAGGATCGTCGTCGGGAGGGGTCGGTAGGCGGGGGCTCATGGCCGGATGTTAACGCGACGGCAACGCTGCATTCGCGTCGGCCACGTCTTGCTGGTCGCGCCATTGCCCGCGGTGAATCTCGTAGCGGACCTTGGCGTTGGAGTCGGGCTTGGCGTTGGCGACGGCGTTGTCGGCCTTGTTGGCGTTGGCGTTGTTGGCGTTGTTGGCGTTGTTGGCGTTGTTGGCGTTGTTGGCGTTGTTGGCGTTGTTGGCGTTGTTGGCGTTGTTGGCGTTGGCGTTGTCAGCTGCCGCCTCCACATCGCCAAGCAGGCGCATGCCGATCTTCTCCAACACCCGGCGCGATGCCGTGTTGGATCGGATCGCGGCCGCGCACAACGTGTCCACCGGCAGCAGCCTGAAACCCAACCCGACCAGCGCCGTTGAGATCTCGACGGCGTAACCCCGGCCCCAGCAATCCGGGTCGAACGCATAGGCAAGCTCAATGGCGCCGCCTTCATCGGTAACCGTGAACTTCAGGCCGGCGCGCCCTGCCAACGCGCCATGCTCCCGCGTTTGCAGCACATACATGCCGTAGCCATGGTCCAGCCAATGGGCCACGTTTTGCGCCAAGTACAACCGGCTGGCGGCGGCGTCGCGCGTACCGCCCATTGTGGCCATCACGTCCGCATTGGCATGCATCTGCGTGATGAACGGCAGGTGCGACTGACGCATGCGCTCGGCGCGCAAGCGAGGTGTCAGGAAAACGTCAGGAAATGCGGCATGCGGCATGACGGTCGAAAAGAAAACGGGGCGGCTACATCATAGCGGCGCAAGGCGACGCATGACAGTAGCCGCCCCGGTACGGCGGGCTTACTTCGCCGGCCGCGCGCGCAGGGCGTCGGGCTTGTCAGCCTTCAGCGCATCCAGAATGCGTTTGCCCACCCGGCCATCTTGCGGCAGGTTGCGGCGTTCCTGTTCGGCGCGCACCGCGTCGCGGGTCTTGGCGCCGGGTATGCCGTCCGCCTCGCCCACGTCGTAGCCACGGCCGTACAGCTCTTCCTGCAACTGCTTGATCTCGGCGCGCGACAGGCCGGGGTCATCCGTCGGCCACGCCGCGATGATGCCCGGGCGGCCCTGCAAGCGGTTCAGCAGCAACGACACCGCCAACCCATAACGGCGCGACTGGTTGTAATGCAGGATGGCGTCAAAGTTCACCGTAGCCAGAAACACCGGCCCCTTGGCGCCGGTGGGCGCGAACAGATAGGCTTGCTCGTCATTGCCCGACGGCAGCTTCAGCACCGACCCATCACCCTGCTTCAAGCCGGCCTGCGCCCACTGGGCAATCGTGCGGCGGTCTTGCGAGCCCACGTATTCCGCGTCCGGTTCGGGCGGGATGGCGGCGGCCAATTCGGCCGGCACGCGCACTTCTACCACGGCCGGCAGCCCATGCGTCCACTTGGCGCGGCGCTTGCGCAGGTGGTTGGCGGTAGACGCCAGCGCGTCAGGCAGCGAATTGTAAAGATCGATGCGGCCGTCGCCATCGCCATCGGCGGCCAGTTCGTAGAAGGACGTCGGAATGAACTGCGTCATGCCGAAAGCGCCGCTCCAGGAACCCACGAAGCTGTCCGCCGGAACCGTGCCGTCACGCAGCAGGCGCACCGAGGCGTAGGCGTTTTTTTCCCACAGCGTTTTGTTTTCCGTGCAGGCACGCGTCAACCAGGCATTCAGCACGTCGGTCTTGCCAATCTGCCGGCCGTAGTTGGTTTCAATACCAAAAATCGCCACCAGCGTGGCGGGGTCCACCTGGTATTGCTGGCTGATGGTGCCCAGTTGCGGGCCCACTTTCTTCATCACCGCCAGGCCGTCATTGACGCGCTCGTCGTCCACGGTCTTGGCGATGTAGTCCCACCAGCTTTCGCGCCCTTCGGGCTGGCCCTTGGCGGACGCAACGGTAGTGGGCAGGAGCTTGGCGCTGGCTGTGTATTTATCCCAATCCGCCACGGTCAGGCCATTGGCGGTGGCACCCTTGCGCAACTTGGCGATACACGCCTTCGTGTCCAGCTCGGTCGGAATGATGACCGTCGGCGCGGCGGCGGCGCCCGCAGGCGTGGCAGTGGTGGCGGGTGTGCCGGTAGCGGCTGGAGCAGCAGCGGCGGCTGGGGCAGCAGCGGCCGGAGCCGCGGCGGCTGGGGCAGCAGCGGCTGGGGCAGCAGCGGCAGTCGGAGCGGCAGCGGGCGCCGACGACGACGCGGCGGCCGGCGCGGGCGTTGCGGTGCCTGCCTTTGCGGCTTCCTGCTCGGCAACAACGTCGTCAAAGCTGCGCTTGGGCGTCAGCGTGGGCTGCGGCTGGGCGGGCGCGGGTGCACTCTGCGCGCGCGAGCCCGTGGCGGATGCGGGCGATTGCGCGTGGGCGGTGCCCACGGCGGCGATGATGGCGGCTGCCAACACCAGGCGCGACAGGCCAGGGGAATCGATTCGAGGGCGTGAAGAACGCAGACGCATGGTATTCCTGAAAAATCCAAGTCAGCCCGGATCGTACCGCGACCGGCCGCCGAAATCGAACGCGGCGCAGTGATGTTTTTGCGTCGCCTTGCCGCCCCGCCTGACGTCAGGCCGCGCGCGACTGATTCTGGTCAACCGGCGGCGCGCGCAACACGCGCAGGCAGACCGCCATCGCAATCAGGCTGAACACCGCAAAGCCCAGCGTCTGTCCCAGCAGCACGCCCTCGGCGCCACCATAGTGCGCGCCCAGCCACACAAACGGCATCGTGCCTACCGTGGACCGCAGCCAACCGATCATCGTCGAATACGTGGCGTACCCCAGGTTGTTGAACACGGCGACCGCCACGAAGAACAGGCTGTTTACTGCCCAGGCGAAGCTGCCGTAGCGGCAAAAGAAAATCACCAGGTCACGCCCCGGCCCCGTCATGCGGAACAGGTCGGCCACCCACGGCGCGGCCAGCGCCAGCAAGGTCGCCGCACCCAGGCCATACAACACAGCCCAGCGCGACGTCAGGCTTACCGCCTGCCTGACACGGTCCCATTGGCACGCGCCCAGGTTCTGTCCAAGAATGGGGCCTATCGCGCCGGGCAGCACGAAGTAAAGCGAATAAGCCAGTTGCAGCACGCGGTCGACCACCGTCGCCCCCGCCATGACGCTGGGGCCGAACGTGGCGTAGGTCGACACGGTGAAGATCACGGCCGCTGGCGTCGCCAGCGCGGTCAATGCGGCCGGCAGCGCGATCCTGCCTATGGCGGCCAGGTCGCCAAGCAGTGCGGCCCGTACAGGCCACGCCACCAGGCGATGCTTGCCGAACACCAACCAGCCGCCCAACGCCACGGTGGCCATGCGCCCCACCCCGCCCGCCCACGCAATGCCTTGCATGCCGCCATCCAGCACGAAGATGACGATGGGATCCAGCACCGCCACCGTCGTCGTCCCCGCCAACAGCACCCACATGGACTGCCTGCCGCGCCCCGATGCGCGCAGCAGGTTGGACAACATCATGCCGATGCCCATCACCACTGCGAACGGCGTCGTGATCAGCACGTAGGACAACAGGTGTTCGCGCATGTCGGGCGCCAGCTTGATCGCCGCCGTGAACGGGCCGATTGCCGCCAAAAAGAGGACACCGGCCGCCAGCGCGGACCCTGCCATCAAGATGAGCGACGCACCGGCCAACGTGCGCGCGCGCGGCGCATTGCCCGCGCCCAGTGCGCGCGACACCAGCGCGGCGCCGCCCACGGTGACGCCGATGCACACGGACGTGATCGTGAACTGCGTCATCGATCCAAAGCCCACCGCGCCCATTACCGCTTCGTCGTGCAAGGTGCCCAGATACAACAGCGACAGGAATTCCACAGCGAAGACGGCCAGCATGCTGGCCCAGCCGGTCAACACCATTTCAAGCACATGCGGCCCGAGCGGCCCCGCTATGAAGCGGGCGCGCGAGACGTCAGCCTGGGGATACGCTGACTGGCCCGCGCCGACGGCTGCGTGGTCGTCTACGCCCGCCTCATGCCCCACGCTGGTGGATGCGGCTTCAGGTCGCGTCGCGCGGGGCGTATCCACTGCTATCTACCGAGGCGCCGCGTCGCCGCGCAGCTGCTGCAAGCGTTCGATGGCCGCCTCCAGGCCTTGCGCGGCGGCCGCTTCGTACCAGTGCAGTGCGGCTTTCATATCCGTCTGTTCCAGGATCATCGCCTGCACGTATTGCGCGTCGGGATTGCCGCGCTGGGCATCGGCCAGCAAGGCGCGCTGCGCCAAGGCGTCCTGACGCGGCGACTCGCCATACACATGCGCGTCATTGCCCACCGGGTCTTCGATCATGCTGCGCAGCGAAAGCGGGTTATGCGCAAACTGCTGCCGCCAGAACAACGCGGTCAGCAGGATGAAGGCGATGAAGACCAAGGCGGAGATAAGCAGGCTTTTACGGGTCATGGGGGCATGGAATACGGGATGAAAATCAGGGCTGGACCGGCGCGAACCAATATTGCGACACTCTGCTTTCGTTCGAGTACCACGGCAGCAAGCCGATGCTGTCAGACTCGCGCTGCACCGTCACCAGCAGGCCGCCGTCCTGGGGCCGAAACATTGCCACGTGGCGTCGCACACCCATGGCTTCATGCTGGCGCCAATCGTGCCGCACGCTGACCCATAGCCTGCCCTGGGTGCAACCGGTGTAGCGCCGAATGCCGTCGGGCATGTTCAAACGCGCATCGCCCGGCATGGCCGTCATGTCCTGCGTGCCGTCCTGCATCGGCAGCCGAGCGACGGAGTGCGCGCCCTGCCCGTCCAGCGCCAGCACGCTCCAGCCCCGGGCTTCGGCCACCAGTGACACGGTGGCCTGATCCGTCGACCGCCATTCCGGCAGCAGCGATTCGCGCATGCCGGGCAAGTCCAGCGGATACAGGAAGAAGGTACGCAGGTCCTTTAACGCCCCGTTCTCTTCGCCCGCGCGCAATTCGCCCTGGGCGCGATACGTGCCCGCCAGTTTTGGGCATTGCACAGGGTCCGAAGCCAGCACCACCGGCTCGCCGCTTTTGAACGACGGCCACGTGACGGCCACTTCATCCACGCGCGACACGCCGCAAGCGGCCAAGGTCAACGTCAACAGGCCTGTCGCCCCCATGCGGACAAGCGAAGGCACGCGGCTCGCGCAGGGCGCAGCAAGCGGTTGGGCGGAAAATATGGATGGATTCATTGTTGGCGCGCGTCCAGCCGGGATCGGCGCTGAACTATATCTGAAACCCGCCCCGCCGTTGCCAAGCGGTGCGCGGCGGAGAATAATCGGCACATCTCCACCGGCCACGCACCATGACACCGTTCCGAGGCAAACTTCGCATCCGGCACCTGGAAATCGTGCTGACCGTCTCCGAGCTGGGCAACCTGTCCAAAGCGGCGGCGCAGCTGCACAGCACGCAATCCGGCTTGTCGCGCGCTATCGCCGAGATCGAAGAGCTGGTGGGCGCGCGCCTGTTCGAGCGCACGGCCAAGGGCACCACTTGCACGCCGCTGGGCGAGGCGATGTGCCGCCACGCCCGCCTGCTGCTGACGGATTTTCGCAAGGCAGAGATCGACCTGGCCGCCGTGTCGCGCGGCGACGAAGGCAGCCTGACCGTCGGCTGCTTCTCGATGTTTGCCGGCTGGCCGGTGGCGCAGGCGGCGCGCTCGTTTCGGCAAGCGTATCCGCGCATCACGCTGACCATCGAGATCGGCACGCATGAACGCCTGATCGAAGACCTGGACGCGGGCGCGCTGGACGTGTTGATCAGCCGATTCTCGTCCACCGTCAACCCGCAGATCTATCGTTCCACCACCTTGCTGGAAGACGCCGTCGTGCTCGGTTGCGCCACGCACCATCCGTTGGCCGGGGTGGCAGGCACGACGCTGGCTGACTATGTGGCCTACCCCTGGATCACCGCGTTGCCCGGCAGCCGTATCCGAGGCGAGCTGGAAATGTCCCTGCGCCAGGCCGGTTTGGCGATTCCGGATATGATCGGCGCCCTGTCCCTGGAGTTTGGCCGCGAAATGCTGCTAGACGGCCACTATCTGTGGATGCTGCCCGGCAGCGTGGCCACGGTGCGCCAGGCACGCGGCGAACTGGTCGTCCTGCCCGCGCGCCCCGCGATCAAGAAGTCCCCGCTTGCCGCGATCTGGCGGCGCGACCGCCCCAGCACCCGACAGGCCCGCGCTTTCGCGGCGCATTTGGCGCAGGCCATCGAAGCGGACGAGATCGCGCTGGCCGCGTGATCGTTCGTTATAACGCCGGCACTTTTCGCTGATTCCCATTTTCTGAACACGCCCCTTTTTTTCGGAGCACCCATGTACGACTGGCTCAACGCACTGCCCAAGGCGGAACTGCACCTGCACCTGGAAGGCTCGCTGGAACCCGAGCTGCTGTTCCAGCTGGCGCAACGCAACGGTGTTGCGCTGCCCTGGCCCGACATCGATGCGCTGCGCGGCGCCTACAACTACGGCAACCTTCAGGAATTTCTGAACCTGTATTACATGGGCGCGGACGTGCTGCGCACCGAGCAGGACTTCTACGACCTGACCTGGGCCTACCTGTTGAAGTGCCGCGAGCAGAACGTGGTGCACACCGAACCCTTCTTCGATCCGCAAACGCACACCGATCGCGGCATTCCGTTCCAGGTCGTGCTGGATGGCATCAGCCGCGCACTGGAAGACGGCCGCAAGCAGCTGGGCGTATCCAGCGGGCTCATCCTGAGCTTCCTGCGCCACCTGCCCGAAGAGCAAGCCATGCGCACGCTGGACCAGGCCCTGCCCTTTCGTGACGCATTCATCGCCGTCGGCCTGGACAGCAGCGAAAAAGGTTTCCCGCCCCGTTTGTTCCAGCGCGTCTTCGACCGCGCGCGCGCCGAAGGGCTGCCCGCCGTGGCGCATGCGGGCGAAGAAGGCCCGCCCGAGTACATCTGGGAAGCGCTGGACCTGTTGAAGGTGCTGCGCGTGGACCACGGCGTGCGCGCTGCCGAAGACCCAAACCTGATCGCGCGGCTGATCGACGAACAGATCCCCTTGACCGTCTGTCCGCTATCCAACACCCGGCTACGCGTCTTCGAACACATGCGCGACCACAACATCCTGACGCTGCTGGACGCGGGCGTGAAGGTCACCGTGAATTCGGATGATCCGGCTTATTTCGGCGGGTATGTGACCGAGAATTTTCAGGCGCTGCATGAACATTTGGGCATGACGCAGGATCAGGCGAAGGCGCTGGCGGATAACAGTCTGGATGCGCGCATCGCGAAGTGAGGCGTGGAGGAAGGCGGTGCGGCCGTGGCCAGATGTAAAGCAGCGGAGGGATCAGCCCCTGGCTATTTCGCGAGCTTGATTCAATCTGGTATCGCCCATCACGGCGCACTCCGCGATTCGATATCCATTGCCTCCGGCCATTCAACCAACGGCGCCCAACGCAGCGCCAGGTTGTATGCCGGCACGTCATTGGCATCGCGTGGTTCGATCTCGCACGGCGGCAAGGCGTCAGGGCCTTGCTGCATGTAGGTGCAGACATAGGCCCAGAGATTGTCCAGGTCTTGGTTGTAGGTGCTGAGGTGGAAACGTTCGATAACTTCGTTCGTGCCGGGTTTGACGATGGCGATTGAGACGCCCCACTTGATCATCAGCGTGCCGCTGGATGACGCGCCCCATTGCTCCCAGACTTCCGCGCGAACGTCGTCCCAGTCGTAGCTGGCGGTGGTGACGTACCAGTGGGAGAAAGGCTTCCACCAGACCATGTGGAAACCGTAGACGTAGATTTTTCGGCGGAGACGGTTGAAGCGGATGGGGAGGTCGCGGGGTTGCGTCACCTCGATTCGATAAACAAGCACGGTGACCCAGATGCATAACGCCATGGCGAGCAACGCGGCTAAAACCATAAGCAGATGGAATGCACTAAAAGTGGAAAGCGCGCGCAAAATCACCCTAAAAAGGACGATTGGCGACTCAACGATGGCGCAATAACCTGTTAAGACCGCCGCGAACAGCAATAGCCCCCGGATGGTGGATGAACGTCTGGATAATTCCAAGTAGATGTCGTCAACGTGATTGGGGGCATCCGTCCTGATGCTTGGCGTCACAACGGGCTTTTCATTTGGGCCCGACAAATCGCGCTGCCATCCCGCACACGAAGGAATGAGTTTGGATCGCGCCATCACGCCACCTCCGTCCGAGTGATGCTGGCATAACCGGAAAGATCGTCCTTGTCACACCAATAGATGATGCTGACCGTGGCACTCTTGATTCCGTGCAAAGGCTCGAGCGAGTAATTGCACGCTAGCATTGGCGCTTCCTTAGTCGGCAACACCTGGCCTCTAGGCGTCAACCACCGGAATTCATCGAGAGTGAGAGCACTTAGGACGCTGTTGTGATGGACGGACTCAAGAACGCCTTCTACCGTCGCCGGAGTATGTCGTCCGACTTTGTTTACCCCGAAGCACTCTACAAGAAGCTTGAATTCATAGCGTGACACCTCCGGATCGAAGCCCGGCAGGACGATTCGATAGCCGAGCTCCGAGCTCGATTCCATGCCGCCCGTTGCCTGGATATGCAATATGTCGGTCTTCAGGAGCGAATCGACATCCATTGGCCGCTTGATCGAACGAAAGCCGAGGATCGCCTCCATACCGATAAGTGCGGCATTCAGCTCCGAGATGGCGGCATCCATTTGGTCTGCCTTCAGCCATCGGAAGTTGGCTTCTGCCTGACCGAAATACGAACGACGAGCCCATAACTCCAGGGCGTCTGACTCTTGAGCTTTTGCAGCCTGCAACAGAGTGAATGCCAAAAGCCCGGCCGCAATCCCGATCCCTAGGGGCCCCAACAATACGGCCCCAGTCGCGGCCCCAATAAAGCTAAAGACAGCTCCAGCAAATGAGACCGATCCAGCGATGGTGTATGTCGTGCTTGCATCGCCGTCCCCCACCGCACCGGCACGCCCCGCAGCCCTAAAGCTCCCAACCCCATCCGCCACTCCCCCCAACGCCGCTATCGCCCCACCCGCCTTCACCAACCCCTTCCCCAACCCAATCGCCTTCGCGACCACCCCCAGCTCCGCATTCGCAATCCTCCGCATAAACGGCTGGACCGCCTCGCCTGCCACACTGACCGCCAACCCGCCCGCCTCGACACCCGCGCCTAGCATGCCGATGCCCGCTCCGTACAACGCAGCCATCGCCTCGGCATGCTCCGCGCCCACCGCGTTTCGAGCGGATTGCAGGCTGGCTTGTACGCTGTCGTGCAGAAAGTAGAGGCTGACGAGCGATAGCGCGCCGTAGCCCGAGCCTACCGACAGACGCTTCAAGCTGATGAAGCCGTTCTTGGCGAATTCTCGGGCTTGTTCGGCGGTCAGTTCCAGACCGATCAGCAGGTCGGCTACCGGGGCTTCCAGGCGATGGACGCCAATCGACAGTCTTCGCATCAGGCTGCCCGCCATGGCGCGCGTACTGTGCGTGACGTCATCAATGGCCGCTTGCATGCTGTGCGCGGCGTCTCGCGCTGCGTCGGACACGTCCGCCGCGCCGGTCCTCATTGTTTTTATTCTCTGGGCGATATCCTCCGCGCTGCCTTCCATCCAGATCGTCACGTTGACCAGTATCTTGTGCAACGCGGGGTCCGGAATGCTGATCAGGCCGGCGAAGATGAAAGCGCGTACTCGGCGGCCGGTGTTTTGGTTCAGGGAATCGCCGACGCGTTGCAGTTCGTCGGCGTAAATGGCGAGGAGCTCGCTGACCGTCAGTTGGATCACGACCTGCGTCATTTGCGCGCCACGGTACAGCCAGGCGCCGCCGACGTGCACGGCGTTGACGGCCGCGCGCGTGGCGTCGTTTAACTGGGCGTGAAGGCGGCTGCTGGCGCCGTGCACGGCGGCCAGCAGTTGGTCCGCGGCGTCCGCCGCCAAGCCTTCGCGCCAGGCGCCGATCTCTTTGCTGCTGACCAGGTTTTTGACGGCGTCGAAGTATTTCTTCGCGGCGTCGTTGGCCCCGCCCCCAGCGCCTGCACTGAACAGGGGCAGAAAGCTGGATTGCAGATCACCGCCTTGGCCGTTCAACGCCAGATAGACGGCGCTGTGGGGGTCGGACAATAGCTCCTTCCAAGCTTGCGATGTGGGGCCCGGATTGTCGGTGCGGGCGGGATCGGCAGCAGCCCCCGAATGTCCGGCAGTCGCCTGATTCGCCGTCGCAGCCGAGCTGGCGGCGCCCGACGAAGCGCCGCTACCCGCAACGACAAGCGGCACAGGCACCGCATCGGTAATGCCGCCGTCCAGGCACGCGCTGACCATCAGCAGGCGCAGGCGGCGCGAGCGTTCATCGGTGTCGCTGTAATCCAGCTCTACCACCCGCTTCCAGGCGGCGCCGCGCACAACCTGTGCCCAGTCTTCGCCATAGGCATCGATGATTGCCTCCAGCCGTTTGGACTCCTTGTCATAGCTCGCTTGAAAACTGGCGCGGCCCTTGCGGCCTAGCTCGGAGGGCGGGTCAGATTCCCAATAGCGTTCCTTCAGCCGATCCATCCGCTGCGCGGTCTTGTAGGCGATGCGTTCGCGGCGCTCCAAGGCCGGATCCCGGAAGATCGGCGCCATGCCGGATTCGCTGGGCATCGTGTCCAGCATGTAGGTGGGGCTGTCCGGTATATCGGCATCGGCCTGGGCGGCGTAAAGCTGCTCAATGCCCAGCAGACATTGCGAGGTCAGATACGCATAGCGCCGCTGCGGCTCTTCCGCCCACATGCGCTTTTGCGTGTAGGCGGCCAAACGGAAGTTGTTCAGTTCCTGCGCCAGGCCCACCGGGTCGGGCAGGATCAGCCCGGGCACGCCCTTGGCCAGATCGTGCTGAAGCTCCATCAGCCTCAGATAATTGCGCATGCCCGTAGCCTGCAATACCCGCGAATGCCAGCCATGGACGCTGCCAAAATCACGGACGCCGTGGCTGTACTCTGCTATGTGTCGATCGATGCGGTGGGCGTGTTCCAGCGCCAGCGCCGCGCCTCCCGCCGTGGGCTCTTCACGCAGCTTGGATAGGTCCAGGATGACAAAGCGCAGTGCGTGGTCCGAGTTCGCTGTCGCCTGTTGGGCAGCAGCGACTGGATGTGCCGCGCGTGCCGTCCCGTGTGAGGCGCCCGCTGCCGGCTGTGACGCCCTCGCCGCCTTCGCGGCACCCGCGCCGGCCTTGTACCCGTCCAGCACAGCCACGGGCCACGGGTCTTGCGCGTACGCGACCCAGGCTGTCGTGTACGTATCGACGTCGATACCGATAAAAGACGCCGGCAGATCGTGCGCGCTCTGGACGCAGCGTTCGGACAAGAGCGCGGGTGGGCCCTTAGCCATCTCGTAAGGGTCGAATTGACGCAGGTGACCGGCGTCGGTGACTTCGTACGCCTGCCAGACCTCATGGTCCAACAGCACGTAGACGTAGCCAGTACGCAGCAAGCGCAGCGACTGTTGCAGGTCGGGGTGCTTGATTGCGCCGTGCCCGTGCAACGACCCCGTCTTGGGTATGACGGCGGGGCGCAGCAACAGGATAGGGATGCCTGTGCGCCGGCAGGCGGGGCAGCTGCCCAACGGCAGGGGCGACGTCTCTTGGGCGGCGATGGCTAATTGGCTGCTGGTGGTCATGTGGGCAAACCTGCTTGGTCAAGATGGGCGGCAATGCGGTGCCAGGCATGGTCGCCATAGGCGGCCAGCACGGTGGAAGCACCGCCGGGCGCTGCACTGGCAAGTGCGAGTCGCAGCGGTTCGTAATCGAGTAAGCGCGGGTGTATTGCCGCTTGGTGCAACGCCAGCACGGTGATGTCCCGGGTATCGGTCAGCCCCGCTTGCCGGGCTTGGCGTATCCAGCGGAAGGCTTGTGCGGCGGCCTGAGGGGGCAATAGCGAGGGACCTTGCCAGCGACGCGGTGCGTACGACAACGGCAATTGCAGCGATCGACGCCAGGCCGACAGCAGTTGTGCAATTAGCGGCGCGTCCCGTTGAGTCTGTTTGGCAAGCGCGGGGAGCGGGATGGACGGCTGAAGGGCGGTGCCGGCCGCTGGCCCGGTCATCGTCGCGCTTGTTGTTCCAATCCCGACCCCAATGCCGGCACCAATGCGCCCCGGGCCACTTTCCACACCATTCCCCTTACTGCGCTGGAAACCACTCACCATCGCAAGCGATCCCCAACTGGTAGGCAGCAACCACGTGCGTATCGGCCACATCAGCGGCCCCAGCGTTTCAGCGTGGATGGACGCGGCCAGCAGTTCCAGCCGCAACGGTTCGAACCATGGAGACATTCCGCGCGGGGCATCCGCCGAAAAGTCGATGCAGCGCGCGGCCACGTGAACGGCTAACGCGTGCCCGTCCAAGGGACTGAGCAGGCAGCCGCACACGTAGCGACGGCGGCGGGCAGCGTCGGCCCGCGCAAGCTGCTCGACGCGCTCCAAAAGTTCGAGCTTGGGCGCGTTGCCGCATCCGGCCAGTTGGACCAGCACCGGGCATGCCTCCGGCGAGTGTGCCAGGTCGGGGCGCGCGACGGTCGTTAGCGCATCGGCGCCCGACGCCTTCGTCAACGACGCAAGACTTAACGCGTGCTCCGGCGCGCAGTCCGCCAGGGGATTCAACAACAGGTAGACGCTGTCATCCGCTGCGCGGCGCTCTGCGAGCAGGGCGGCCATCGTGCCTGACGTCGCCGGGTCTGTCGGCACCATGCGTGCCGCAGGCTGGACTGCCCCCGTCGTAGCCGCCGTCATATTGCCTGACGTCACCGTGCGCACCGTCACCGGGCGCGTTCCATGCAGTCGTCCAGCAAGCCTTCGACCACATCGCCCGACATCGACAGAGAATTACCGCCGCCGCCCGCCTGCGCGACCGGGCCTTTGAGGTTGATGGCAAGCGCTTCCAATGTGATGCCGGAGCCGTTGATCGTGATCGTGCCGCCCGGCCCCTTGATCACCACGCTTTGCGCGGCCTGCAACTCCAGCGTCACCGTCTTGCCCTCGATCCGCTCGCCTGCATGCACCTGGAAATGCCCCTGCACCTTATGTTCCACATGGCCGCCCGTTTCAATCCAGTGATTGGCCACCGTCTTGTCGCGCCGGTTGTTGCCCACGTCTTCCGTGCGGTCGCGGCCAGTGGCGATGGTGTGGTTGCGGTCGATGGTCAGGAAGTCGTCCTGGCCGATGGTGTGGCGGCGATCCTGGCCGATGTGGACCTGTTCATCGCTGCCCACCGATTCACCGCGGTCGTGGCCGATGGTGATGGTTTCGTCATGCTCGACCTGTTCGCTGCGGTCGTTGCCGACGAAGGTGGTCTCGTTGTGATTGACGTGGATGTTCTGGTCTTTTTGCGCGTGGACGTATATCTCTTCCTGGTCCCGTTCGTCTTCAAAGCGCAGCTCGTTATAGCCATCGCCCTTGTGTGTCTGGCTTTTGATGGTCATGCGCGTTTTGTGGCGCGGCAGCTCGTACGGCGGCGGGTTGATCGATCGGTGCGTTCTGCCCGTGACGATCGGCTGCGAGCTATCGCCGTCCAGAAAGCTGACGATGACTTCCTGGCCAATGCGCGGGATGGCCATGTGGCCCCAGCCCGCGCCGGCCCAATTCTGCGACACGCGAATCCAGCACGAGCTGTGCTCGTTGTTCTGGCCAAGCCGGTCCCACGGAAATTGCACCTTGATGCGGCCGAATTCGTCGCAGTAGATTTCTTCATTGGGCGGGCCGACCACGCTAGCGATCTGCGGGCCGTCCACTAGCGGCTTTCGGCTGGGCTCGGGTTTCCAATCGACCTTGTCGGGCACGATGTCGGCGGTATAGCCATAGCGCGTGCCTTGTTCAGCGCCCGCGCCGTCTTCTTCCTGGCTGGTGTGCTGGATGCCATGGTGGCGCATGCGCACCGGGCGCCAACCGTGGTTCCAGTCATCACGCGGGTGGCCGGTCAGGTCGAACGCCACGCCGGGAATCAGGCGCGCGTCGTCGCCGTGCACCTGTGCCATGCGCGCGTCGCGGCGCAGGCCCAGCAGACGGCTTTGCGTGAAGGGTTTGCCTGCCTCGTCGCGCTTGTAGCGGCCGGGATAGTCGTAGCGTTCGTAGCGGGTGTCCTGATGTTGCAGGTCGGTGGCAACGTGCGTGTGTTCCTGGTCGTACTGCGGGTGTGTGTAGGTGTAGTCGCGTTGCGTCTGGCGGGCGGTGCGTAGTTGTTCGGTGTAGATGAAACGATGCAATGCGGGCTGGTGTTGATCGCCGCCCGGCGTGGGGTGGTAGATGACCGGCCCGCCTGCGATCTCGCCATGGATGTAGATGCGATCGCCGTGAATCAGGCGGTGGGAATTTTCGGTATGGGCGTAGCGGTGGAAGTAGCCTTCTTCAGCGGCCAGGCGCACCACGAAATCCAGATCGGTTTCGCCGGCCTGCACGCAGTATTCGCGCACCAGGTGGTTGTGGGTGGTGACCTGTTCGTAGTCGGTAATGCCATGGCGCTTGAACACATCGGCCAGGATTTCCGGCACGGACAGTTGCTGGTAGATGCGCCAGTCCGAACACAGCGCCGCGCGCGCCAGCGACGGTTCGACCACGGCGCGGTAGCGCGTGCGCCGAAAGCCGGTGTCGCCTTGCTCGAAGGCGGTGACGATGCCGTGCACGTGGCGCACGGGCACATCGCGCCGCCATAGCGTGAACAGCGCTGTTTGATCCAGCAGCGCGCCAAAGTCGATGGCGGGGTCGAAGCTGGATAAATCAAGCTCCAGCCGATAGGTCTCGGACAGGGCCTCGTCCAGCGTGAATTCAATAACGTCGAACGCCACGCCACGGGCGGCGGGCACGAAGGTAAAACGCAGGTCGGATGAATGGGCCATGGGGATCCTGGAATAAGTCCCCACAGCTATGCAACATCCATGCCAACTTTCACGGCGTCCGGTTAAACCCAATGCTTTCAGCGACTTAGGATTTCGGGTGCAGGGTAAACGGCGAAGAAATGGACCTGGTTATCGCCAAACGCGCCAAACCCCGTGAAAACACAGGGATTCCTCGCGAAAACCGGCTTGTTCTGCAATAAATCAGGCCAGATCTGGCCCGGAGCTTTGCAAGTGCCTGATTCCTAAGGAGGTTCACTGGGCCAGAATTGGCCCGGTCGAGTCAATTCTGGCCCGCGCGACGGTGGGCGACTTTGGTCCGGCATGCCCTTTCACGCCGCCCCTTTTACGCCGCCCTTGCCTCCCGGCCGGCCATGCGGGTTTCGCATGGCCTCGTTCAAAACCGGCATGTCCGCCGCGCCGCTTTCGTCCCTACCATAGGCCTGCTATCCCGACGCCGGCAGCTTGGCGCCATATGAACAGCCACCACGAAAAGACAGGGGCAACGATGAATCAAACCGTCCAGGCGACGCTGCCGGCAGGCACGCTGACCGGTGTGCAGGAACGCGGCGGCGTGTGCCGCTTCAGCGCCATTCCCTATGCGCGGCCGCCGGTGGGCAAGCTGCGTTTTGCGCCACCTGAAACCGCGACCTGGCAAGGGGAACTGAACGCCACACGGCCCGGCCCCGTGGCGCCGCAACTGCCGTCGCGCCTGCGCGATGCCATGGGCGACTTCAACGCGCCGCAATCCGAAGACTGTTTGCATCTGACGGTATGGACGCCGGCCGCGGACGGCGCGCGTCGGCCGGTCGTCGTGTGGCTGCATGGCGGCGCCTGGCAAAGCGGCGGCGGCGCGCTGGACTGGTATGACGGGTCCGCCCTGGCCGCGCGTGGCGACCTGGTGGTGGTGGCCGTCAACTACCGGCTGGCCGCGCTGGGCTGGCTGTACGTGCCGGGTCAGACCGCGAACGTGGGCCTGTTGGACCAAGAGGCCGCCATCGATTGGGTGTTTGACAACATCACGGGCCTGGGCGGCGACCCCGAACGCGTCACAGTGATGGGACAGTCGGCCGGCGCGTCGTCGATCTGCGCAATGCTGGCGCGCAAGCCGCGCTTCTCGCGCGCTATCTTGCAAAGCGCCGCGCTGGGCCGGGGGTTTCGGTCGGCGGCACAGGCGCAGGCGTTAGGCCAGGCCTTTCTGGAAGCGGCCGGTGTAGCGTCGCTGGACGCCGCGCGCGCGCTTCCCGTTTCCGCTTTGCTGGCCGCGCAGCAATCGCCTGCGGTCGCAGAGGTGTTGCGGGCCGAAGGCAGCAGCCGCAGCCAGTTCTGCCCGGTATTGGACGGGCACGTGCTGCCCGAGGACATCGCGCCAGCGCTACAGCGGGCCGTGTCCCGCGCCGACGTGCTGGTGGCGTACACGCGCAATGAAATGGCGGCCTTTCCCGGGTACGTGGCGATTGCAACAAAGGCCGAAGGGCAGGCGGCGAAGGATGACCACGCCTGCGCCCAAGTCGACCCCAGCCACCTCGACCACGTCAAGCCTGGCCACGTCGACCACATCGGCCACGCTGACCACGTCGTCGCCGCCTTTGGCGACCCCATCGGCGATCAAGTGTTCGGCGCACCGTCACGCGCGTGGGCGCGGGCGGCGGCCACGCAGGGCCGTCAAGCCTGGCTGGCGCGTTTCGACGTTGCTCCGACCGCGCGCTTCATGGCGTGCCACTGCATTGAACTGCCCTTCGTGTTCGACACGGTATCCGCGTTCGGCGACGCGCCGATGCTGGCCGGATTGGACGCGGCCCACGCCCAGCGCCTGACCGCGCAGACGCAGCAGGCATGGATCGCGTTCATACGCGGCGACGCACCCGATTGGCCGATGGCGCCGCACCTGCACGTCTTTGCCTGACCGCTGACTTGGGGCGGCGGATGTCACCTGCCGGATGTCACCTGCCGGATGTCACCTGCCGGATGTGACATGCCCGACGCCACGTGCCAGATGTCACTGCCGGAGGGTACATGCCAAATGTCACACGCCGGATGGCACACGCCGGATGGCACATGCCGGACGCCAAAGCCTGACCTTTGACGGCGAACATTCTGTACACACCTACAACACAAGGGGAATTCCATGATTAAGAACATTGCGCCGATGCGCACGTTGGCACTGATGCTAATGCTCACGTTGCTGACGCCGCTGGCCGCGCAAGCCGCCTATCCCGACAAGCCGGTCAAGATCATCGTGTCCAACCCGCCCGGCGGCCCGGTGGACGTGATGCTGCGCGTGCTGGCCAGCAAGCTGGGCGCGGCGTGGGGCCAGCCCGTCGTCGTCGAAAACCGCCCCGGCGCGTCCGGCATCATCAGCACCGGCGCGCTGATCAAGTCCGCGCCCGACGGCTATACGCTGGGCATGGTGGTGGCGTCGTCCGTCACCATCGTGCCCTTCGCGGTCGACAGCCTGCCCTTTGACACGCAAAAAGACCTGCAACCAATTTCGCTGGTGGCGCGCACGCCATTCATCTTCATCGTGCCCAAGGACAGTCCGCTTAAGACCTGGGACGACTTCGTGCGCGAAAGCAAGACGCGCAGCCTTGGCGTGGGCTCGTTTTCCATCGGCACCGCGTTTCATCTGGTCTGGGAACAAACCGCGCGACGCGCCGGCATCCGCGCCTTGTACGTGCCGTCGTCCTCGTCGGGCAAAACGCAGAACGATCTGATAGGTGGTCAATTGGACGTGGGCCTGGACGCGCCGTCCAGCTCCAAGGGCTTGATCGACAGTGGCCGCTTGCGCGCGTTGGCGATCACCAGTCCGGAACGCTTTGGCGGCCTGCCCGATACGCCCACGTTGAAGGAGTCGGGCTTGAAAGACTACGCCCCGCAACCCTGGATCGGCTTGATGGCGCCCGCCGGTGTGCCGCAAGACCGTGTGGCGCTGATTCAGAAATCGGTGGCGGACATTCTGAAAGAACCGGCGATGCGCGCGCAGATGGAAACGCTGGGCATGATCCCAATCGGCAGCACGCCGGAAGAACTGGCGGCCACCATCAAGGCGGACCGAGCGGACATGGAGCCGCTGATCAAGGAGCTGGGCATCAAGTTGCAGTAGACACGTCAATGCAGAAACTCCACGGAGAAAATTTCACCTTTCGGAATCAAACCAGCCGGAATTTAAGCATCCGTAACAAACACGCCGGCGGTGTGGCGCTTGGGTAAGATCCTTGTCCAATAACAGGTTAACAACCACGAGGAGAACACCCATGCAGTCTCGCAACATGCGATTCCGGCTGGCGCCGCTGGCCCTGGCCGCCCATCTGCTGATCAGCGGCCCGGCAGCCGCGCAAAGCGCCCCCGGCACGCAGGGGCCGCTTGCGCCCGCCCCCAACGCCGCGCTGTCCGAACAGATCGACACGCGCGCCCGCGCCATCGAAGACAAGCTCATCGCGTGGCGGCGCGACATTCATCAGCACCCCGAACTGGGCAATCAGGAAACGCGCACGTCCAAGCTGGTGGCGGACCACCTGCGCGCGCTAGGCATGGACGTGAAGACGGGCGTGGCGGGCACGGGCGTTGTCGCGGTGCTCAAGGGTGGCAAGCCGGGCCCCGTGGTCGCGCTGCGCGCCGACATGGACGCGTTGCCCGTCAAGGAACAAGTTGACGTGCCGTTTGCATCAAAGGCCAAGGGCACGTACCTGGGCAAGGAAGTGGATGTGATGCACGCCTGCGGCCACGACACCCACACCGCCATCCTGATGGCCACGGCCGAAGTGCTGGCCGGCATGAAAGACCAGTTGCCCGGCAGCGTGAAATTCATCTTCCAGCCCGCCGAGGAAAGCCCCGCCGACTTCGAGCCCGACGGCAAGAAGATCTGGGGCGCCAAGATGATGGTGCAGGAAGGCGTGCTGGAAAATCCCAAGGTGGACGCCATCTTCGGCTTGCACGTGTCCAGCGCGTATCCGGCCGGCTGGTTGTCGTGGCGCAGCGGTCCGGCCATGGCCGCCGCCGATCAGTTCTGGATCGACGTCACCGGCAAGCAGACGCATGGCGCGCGCCCGTGGTCGGGCATCGACCCTATCGTCGTCAGCTCGCAGATCATTCTGGGTTTGCAGACCATTCCCAGCCGCCAGATCAACAGCATGCTGGAGCCGGCCGTCATCACGGTGGGCGCCATCCACGGCGGCAACCGCATGAACATCGTGCCGGATAGCGTGGCCATGACGGGCACGATCCGCACTTACGACGAGGGCATGAAGAAGGACATTCACCAGCGTATCGCGCGCACCGCCGACATGATTGCCCAAAGCGCGGGCGCCAAGGCCGATGTGCGCGTGGTGGAACTCTACAACGCCACCGTCAACAACCCGGCGTTGACCGAGAAGATGGGCCCGACCTTGCGGCGCGTGGCAGGCGAAGGCAACTATGGCTTGCAGCCCAAGTCCACCGCGTCCGAGGACTTCTCGTTCTATCAAGAGAAGGTGCCGGGCATGTTCTTCTACCTGGGTGTCACCCCCAAGGGCACCGACGTGGACAAGGCCGCGCCGAACCACTCGCCGCGCTTTTACGTGGATGAATCCGGCCTGATCAACGGGGTGCGCGCGTTGTCGAACCTGACGGTGGACTACATGGCGCGCGCGCAACAACAGTCGGGCGGCTGAGCCGGTAGCCTGCGGTCGCTACGCATTGACGCCCGCCCGGGCGCTGGATAAAGTGGCTGGCAATCTTGCGCCATCGGTATCGATGGCGTTCTTTTTTCTTAGCCCGGCTTGCGGTCCGCCGCGGCCCTACCTTCCGGATTCACCATGAACAGCTACCGCGTCGGCATCGCCGGCTTCGGCGCCATCGGCCAGGCCGTGGCGCAATCCCTGGACGCCGGGCTGCCCGGCCTGGCGCTGGCCGCCGTTGCTGTGCGCGACCCCAAGGCCGCGCCCGACTTCGCCTGGACCCAGGCGGCCCCCAAATTCACCACGCTGGACGCCCTGCACGAACATTGCGACGTCGTTGTTGAATGCGCACCCGCCGCCGTGTTTCGCAGCATTGCCGAACCTGTGCTGCGCGCCGGCAAGAAGCTGGTGGTGCTCAGTTCCGGCGCCTTGCTGGCCAATGAAGACCTGATCGAAGTGGCGCGCCAGCATCACGGGCAGATCCTGGTGCCGTCCGGCGCCATCCTGGGGCTGGATGCGATCACGGCCGCCGCCGAAGGCGTCATCCATTCGGTCACGATGATCACCCGCAAGCCCCCGCGCGGGCTGTTGGGCGCGCCCTACCTGACGGACAACAACATCAGCCTTGACGACGTCACCGAACCCCGCCTGATTTTCCGAGGCTCGCCGCGCGATGCCGCCACGGGTTTTCCCGCCAACCTGAATGTGGCGGTCAGTGTGTCGCTGGCCGGCATCGGGCCGGATCGCACCACGCTGGAAATCTGGGCCGACCCGTCGCTGGAACGTAACGTGCACCGCGTGGAAGTCGTGTCCGACTCGGCAAATTTCTCGATGGAAATACAGAACATCCCCTCCGCCAATCCCAAGACCGGCCGCATCACCGCGCAAAGCGTCGTTGCCGCGTTGCGCAAGCTGACCGGCCCGCTGCGCGTGGGCACTTAAGCATCACGCCGCCTCGCGCAGCGCCGCCGCCTGCGGCGGGCCATACGGGTCCATCGGTCCGATCGGTCCCATCGTCCAGCCGCCCGCGCCGTCCAGTTGCAGCCGGTGCGTGTGAAACGGGTCCAGCGTGCTGCGATGGCCCACGCTGACCAGCATGCAATCGGGCAAGGCGCTGCGCAGCAGGCTGTATAGCGAATGTTCCAGGCCTTCGTCGGTAGCGGATGTTGCTTCGTCCAGGAACACGATGGCCGGTCGGTTGAACAGCACGCGGGCAAAGGCCACGCGCTGCTGCTCGCCAATCGACAAGATGCGCGACCAATCCGCGGCCTCGTCCAGGCGTTGGCTCAAGTGGCCCAGGTTGACCTGATGCAACGCCTGCGCCAGGCGCGCATCGTCTTGCGGCTGTGCGTGTCCGGGATACGCCACGGCACTGCGCAGGTCGCCCAGCGGCAGATACGGCCGCTGCGACAGGAACAACGCCAGCGCTCCTTCCGGCCGCCGCACCCGGCCCTGTGCATACGGCCACAAGCCCGCCAGCGCACGCAGCAACGTCGTCTTGCCGCTGCCCGACGGCCCCTTGATCAGCAGGGTCTGGCCCGGCCGCAGGCGCAGCGTCAACTCGCGCAGCAAGGTGCTGCCGTCAGGCCGCCTGACCGTGACGCCGTCAATGTCCAGGCCGTTGGGCAAGGGTTCGGTATGCACCGTCGGCAACGCGCGCGCCGCTTCGTTGGCATCCAAAAAACCGTTCAGACGGTCCAGCGTGGCGCGGTACTGCGCAAAGGTGTCGTACGACGTGCGAAAGAATGACAGCGCATCCTGCACCTGCCCGAACGCCTGCGACGTTTGAATCACGTCACCCAGCTTGATGGCGCCACTGAAGAAGCGTGGGGCCTGCAAGATGAACGGGAACACCACGGCCACCTGGCTGACCGACAAGTTGAAACCGTCGAACTTCAAGCCCCGGTACACGCGTGCCCACAGGTTGACGATGTAGGCGGAAAACCGCTGCAACAGGTTCCGGCTTTCTACGGCTTCGCCTTGATAGAACGCGACGTTTTCGGCGTTCTCGCGCAGCCGCACCAGCGCATAGCGGAAATTGGCCGTCAATCGTTCAGACAGAAAATTCAGGCGGATCAGCGGTCGGCCGATCTTGAAGGCAAACCAGGTCGCGACGATTACGTACAGGAACACGACGAAGACCATCGCGCGGGGAATTTCGACACCTGCCACGGTCAGCGGCCCGGACAGCCCCCACAGGATGCCCGTGAACGCCACCAGCGACACCATCGCGCTTAACGCGCCGATGGCCAACGTGCGCGAGCCCGTCACGAACATGGCGATGTCTTGCTCGATACGCTGATCGGGGTTGTCGACCGGTTCTTCAACAAAGTGGCCTCGGTAGTACGCGCCCGCGCCCAGCCAGTCGTGCGTCAGGCGGTCGTTCAGCCAGACGCGCCAGTGTATGTCGAAGGCCTGGCCCGCGTAGCTGTCCGCCAGCGAGCGCACCACATGCACACAGGCCAATACCGAAAAGATGCCCAGGAAGCGCCAGAACGCGCTTTGGTCCAGCGCTTGCAACGCGCTGTAGAAGCCGTTGTACCAAAACGAAAACAGCACCGTCATGCGCACGGCGGCCATCGCCAACAGCAGCAACAACGCCAGCATCAGCAGCGGCCGCCAACTGCGCCGGGGCGTCAGATACGGCCACGCCAGGCGCCAAAATTTTTGCCCCCAATCCGTCGTGCGTGCCAGCACGACAGCCACGGCCACCAGCACGACGGCCGTGATGCCAAACGCTTGCGCCAGCCAGATGGCGCTTTCCATCAACTGCTGCTGCCAGTTCAGATCCATTGGCGCACCCCATTCGAAACCGTTTCTGGTTAGACGGGAGGCGTGCGCCGGGTTCCACGAAAACTGCCGCTTTAAGCGTCGCTTAAGCGTTCTGGCGGGGCAACTGAAGGCGCATTGAAAGATGGGCGGAAATCAGCCTCTGCCCAGGTCCAGATTGGCGAAGACGTCGGCCAGCGTGGGCACGGATCGGGCGGGCCAGATGGCGCTCAGGTCGAAACTGGGCAGCGCCTGTCCATCGCGCACTTCGCAAAAACGGACGCCGCCAAAATTCATCGTACGGATCCAGCTGGGCAACAGCGCCACGCCGCAACCGCCGGCCACGCACGACAACACGGTCAGCGTGCGGTTGGCCTCTTGCGCGACCTGCACCGCATGGCCGCCCTTGCGCATCGCGTCCATGATGCCGGCATAGAACGCCGGCAATTGCGCTTGCGGATACATCACCAGGCCGGCTTGTGCAATTTGCGCCATCGTTACCGTGCCATCGGCCGCCACATCGAACTCGTCCGGCACCGCCGCCACCAGCCGGTCGCGCAGCAGCTGACGTTCGCGCATGCGTCCGCCCACTGCGACAGGCGTGTGCATCAGGCCGATATCGATTTCGCCGGTTTGCAGCGCATCCGCCTGCTCGGCGTTGCTCATCTCGCGCAGGATCACCCGCACGCCCGGCGCCTGCCGACGCATTTCGCGTAACGCGCGCGGCAGCGTGTCGAACAGCGCGGACGACACCAGCCCCACGGTCAACTGCCCCGCGCTGCCGCGCCCGATCTCGCGCGCGCGATGGGCCGCCGCGTCGATGCGGGCCACGCTGATGCGCACGTCTTCCAGGATGGCCAGCGCGGCGGGCGTGGGCGCGGCGCCTTGGCGCGAGCGGTCGAAGAGACGCACGCCCAGGTCCTTTTCCATGCGGCCCAGGGCCTGGCTCAGCGCGGGTTGTGCGATGCCCAGCCATTCCGACGCGCGGCTGACGCTGCCATGGTCCACCACCGCCAGAAAATACCGCAAATGCCGGGTTTCCATATTGTTCCGATATATAAAAAGCGGCTTTAGCCAATAGAAAACTATACCCGCGCTGCCTAGAATCCGCCTCATAGAACAGCGCGCGGCCACGCCGGCGCATAAGACAGGAGACCGCGTTGCCCCCGCCCCCCCTTGGCGTTGCCGTCGACACCCATGCCCATGTTTTCCGGCAAGGCCTGGCGCTGGCGGACACCCGCCGCCATACCCCCGATTACGACGCCACGCTGGAGCAGTACCTGGCGTTGCTGGACGCCTATGGAATGAGCCACGGCGTACTGGTGCAGCCCAGCTTCCTGGGTACCGACAACAGCCACCTGGTGCAAGCGTTGCGCGCGGCCCCGCAGCGCCTGCGCGGTGTGGCCGTCGTGTCCCCTGAAGCCAGCGACGCGCAGTTGCAGGCGTTGGCCAACGCCGGTGTCGTGGGCATACGGCTGAACCTGATCGGCCTGCCCACGCCCGAGCTGCAAACCCCACACTGGCAGGCTTTGCTGGCGCGCGTAAACGGGCTGGGCTGGCATATTGAGGTGCACGTGCAAGCGGGCCGGCTCGGCGACGTGTTGCCCGCGTTGCTGGCAGCGGGCTGCCGCGTGGTTGTCGATCACTTCGGTCGGCCTGACCCGGCGCTGGGCGTGTCGGACCCGGGCTTTGCCTACCTGCTGCAACAGGCCAAAAGCGGGCAGGTATGGGTGAAGCTGTCGGCGCCCTACCGCAATTGGCCGGTAGCGGACAGTGCCGACCGCGCCGATGCCAACGCGCCCACCGCCCCGTCCGCGCTCACCGGCCTCGCCCTTCGCCCGGGCATCCCCGATTACGGCGTTGCCGGCCGTCAGGCTGCCCAGCTGCTGCTGGCCGCCTATACGGCCAAGCGGTTGCTGTGGGGTAGCGACTGGCCCCACACCGAACACCGCCACCTGGCGTCCTACCCCGCTGCGACGCAGTGGCTGGACGCGTGGATCGACGACGCCACGCAGCGACGCATCGTGCTGGCGGACACGCCGATGCAGCTATTCAAGATCCAAGACCGGACCCAAAGCCAGACCCAAAGCCAGACCCAGGCCCAGACCCAAGGCCAGTCCCAAGGCGAAACCCAAAACCAAAACCAGATCCACCTCCCAGGAGACAAATCATGACCCCCTTCATCAAACGTCTGGCGCGTAACAGCGCGATGCTGGCCGCCGCCGGCCTGCTGGCGGGTGCGGGCGCTACCGCGTCCGCCGCCTACCCCGAACGCGCCGTCACGCTGGTCGTGACATACCCGCCGGGCGGCACGGTAGACGTGGTGGCGCGCCTGATCGGCCCCAAGCTGGCCGCCGAACTTGGCCAGCCCGTGGTCATCGAAAACCGCGGCGGCGCGGGCGGCATGATCGGCGGCGCGGTTGTCGCCAAGGCGCAGCCCGACGGCTACACGCTGATGCTGGACGCGTCCAACCACGCGCAGAATCCCGCGCTGCATTCCAAGATGCAGTTCGATACGCTGAGCGCTTTCGCGCCCGTGTCGCTGCTGTTGCGCGTGCCCAACGTGCTGGTCGTCACGCCGTCGTACGAAGTGAAGTCGGTGGCCGACCTGATCAGGCTGGGCCAGCCCGGACAGAAAGAGCAGGTGTACTTCGCGTCGGCAGGCCCGGGGTCGGCCCAGCACCTGGCCGGGGAATTGTTCAACCTGCTGGCCAAGACGCATTTGCAGCACGTGGCCTACAAGGGCGGCGGCCCGGCCATGATCGACGTCATGTCGGGCCAGGTGCCCGTCATGTTCGCCAGCATGGGCTCGGCCTGGCAACACGTGAAGAACGGCAAGCTGCGCGCGGTGGCGGTCGGCGGGCTGGAACGGTCCAAGACGGCGCCCGACTTGCCCACCATCGCGGAATCCGGCGTGCCGGGCTACGAGACGTACGAATGGAACGCCGTGTTCGCCCCCGCCGGCACGCCGCCGGCCATTGTGGACAAGGTGTCGCAAGCGCTGGCCAAGGTGCTGCGCGATCCGGCCATCGCCGAGCAGCTTGCGGGTATCGGCGCGGAGCCCATCGGTTCGACGCCGGCCGAATTGGACACGTTCCGCCGCGCCGAAATTGCCAAATGGCAGCGCGTGGTGAACGAAGCCAATCTGAAACTGGATTAAAAGCGGGGCGGGCCATCTGGCCCGCTACATCGCTGCACCGCTACATCGCAACGCAGCAACATAGCAACATAGCAACATAGCAACACAGCAACACAGCAACACAGCAACACAGCACTGCAACCCAGCAACACAGCATTGCAACCCAGCACCGCTACACCGCAGCACCCCAGCGCCCCAAAGGGCGCTTTTTTTGTGCCTGCATCCCGGCGCTATGATTGCGGCTTGGCTAGAACCCACGCAAAGAGCAGCAACATGGACAAGATTCGACTCGACAAATGGCTATGGGCCGCGCGCTTTTACAAGACGCGCAGCCTGGCCGTGCAAGAGATCGGCAAGGGTCGCGTCTTCGTGAACGACCAGGCCGCCAAACCGTCGCGCGAGGTCGCGCCCGGCGACCGCATCACCATCCGCAAGGAAGACCCGGCGCTACAGGTGAAGGTGGTTGCGGTCAGCGGCGTGCGCGGCCCCGCGCCGGTGGCACGCCTGCTGTATGAGGAAACGCCGGACAGCATCGCCGCCCGCGAACGCGCGGCGGAAATGCGGCGGCTGGCGCCAGAGCCCGCGCTGGGCATCGAAACCGGCCGGCCCACCAAGCGTGACCGCCGCCTGATCGACCTGATGCGGGGCAAGTGATGAAGCGCGCAACCACCGGCGGGCTGGTCTATTCCACCGAAAGCGGCCGCATGTGCCCGCAATGCCGCCAGCCACTGGCGCAATGCCAATGCCAGGCGGCGGCGCGCGGCGCACCGGCGGGCGACGGCGTTGCCCGCGTGTCACGCGAGACCAAGGGCCGGGGTGGCAAAAGCGTGACCGTGGTGCGGGGCCTGGCGCTGGACCCGATGGCGCTGGCCGTGCTGGGCAAGCAATTGCGCACGGCCTGCGGGTCGGGCGGCACGGTCAAGGACGGGGTGATCGAAGTGCAGGGCGACCACTGCGCACGCATCATCGAAGTGCTGACTACCAGCGGCCATCGCGCCAAGCGCGCCGGCGGCTGAATCAACGAGACAACCATGAACGATCTGGCAGTAAGCGGCGTGACCAGCTGGCACGCCCATGTGTACTTCGACGCGGCCAGCCGCGATGCCGCGTTTGCGTTACGCGAACGCGTGGTGGTGCACTTCGACGGCAAGATGGAAATGGGGCGCTTCCATGAGCGCCCCGTCGGCCCGCACCCGCAATGGAGCTATCAGATTGCCTTCGGCCCCACGCACTTGGCCGAGATCGCCACGTGGTTGACGTTGAACCACGGCGCGCTGGACGTATTCATGCATCCGAACACGGGCGATTCGCTGCGCGACCACCGCGATTGCGCGGTGTGGATCGGGCATAGCCACACGTTGAACCTGGCCGCGCTGGGCGGCTAAGCGCTTACAGCGCGCGGCCCACGATCAAGGGGTCCAGCGCCAGGCCGGGTTCGGCGCTTTTGCCTTCGTACGGCAGGCGGCTCAAGACATAGCGCATGGCGTTCAGCCGCGCGCGCTTCTTGCAGTCCGACTTGACCACGATCCACGGCGCGTCCGCGGTATCGGTATGCGCGAACATCGCCTCTTTGGCGCGCGTGTAATCGTCCCATTTGTCCAGCGACGCCAGGTCCACGGGGCTTAATTTCCACTGCTTCAGCGGGTGCACCTTGCGTTGCAGGAAGCGGCGGCGCTGTTCTTCCTGGCTGACCGAAAACCAGAACTTCACCAGGTGGATGCCGCTGGACACCAGGTGCCGTTCAAAGTCGGGCACCTGACGCAGAAAGTCCAAATATTCCTGCTGCGTGCAAAAGCCCATCACGCGCTCAACACCCGCGCGGTTGTACCAGGACCGATCGAACATCACGATCTCGCCGGCGGTGGGCAGATGCTGCACGTAGCGCTGGAAATACCACTGGCCTTTTTCCGTGTCCGACGGCTTTTCCAGGGCCACCACGCGCGCGCCGCGCGGGTTCAAATGTTCCATCATGCGTTTGATGGTGCCGCCCTTGCCCGCCGCGTCGCGGCCTTCAAACAGGATCACCACGCGCTGGCCCGTCGCTTTTACCCAGGCTTGCAGCTTCAACAGTTCGACCTGCAATTGGTATTTCTGCTTTTCGTAGTTGCGGCGCAGCATGCGGTTGCGATACGGATAGATGCCGTCGCGCCAGTCCGTCGCCAGCTCTTCGTCGGGGTTGCGGCGCACGGCCGGGGCCTGCGCGTTTGCCTCCAGCAAGGCGCGATGCACGGCGCGTGCGTCATCGGGCGACAGTTCTTCAATAACGGACCGCAGCGCCTCGTGGGCTTGCGCCTGTGGCACCACGTTGTAGCGCCGCGCAATGTCAGCCAGCACCGACACCGCTTCCTGGCGAGCAGCGTCTTCACGCGCCACGACTTTCTTGCGCGCCAGCAGAGTGTGCTCGGAAGGCTGCTTGATGGCGGGGCGGGAAGCCGTCTCAGAGGTCGCTTTGGAGGTCGCTTTGGAGGTCGCTTTGGAAGTTGCTTTGGAACGCGCCTTGGAAGCCGTCTTCGTCGCCGGGCCGGCCCCCGCCGCCTTGGCGATTGCGGCGCTTCGCTTGGCGCCGGGCGACGCGGTGCCGCGCTTGCGCGGTGTCACGGCAATGTCTTGCTTGGAGGCTGCTTGCGGTGTCTTGTCTGTCATCGATCCTGTCCTGGCTGCGCTGGTCGTCTGCCCCACGCCGGTGTCGCCCCGTTACGGGACGCCCCAAGAGGCAAGGCGCCACCCTACCCGCTTGTAGACCGCATGGGATTGACGAGAATCAAACGTTGTAACATTTATTACATGAGTGTGCGCCCGCTACACTCCCGTAAACGTCCCTGGCACGGCCAGCCCGCGCGCGCCCGAGTTTCTTCTCCGATTCCCTTCCCCAGATTTCCTTCCCCGATTTCCTTCCCCGATTTCCTTCCCCGATTTCCTTCCCCGATTCCCATCCCCTATCCCATGTGGTCACGCATCAAGCGCTTTCTGTCCGGTCCGCCCCCCGTGGAAGACCCATTCCGGCAGTCGGTCAGCTTTGACGACACCGGCTTCACCCGGCACTGCGAACTGGCGCGCGCGATAGGCCTGCAAGAGCACTGGGCCTGGGCGGACGTGCACGAATTCGGCTTCTCGTTTCGCCCCGCGATATACCCCGACCCCTGGTCCGGCGACTACATGGAAAGCCTTTGGTACCTATGGGTGCGCTGTGACGACGGCGACATGATGCGGGTGATTCTGGACGAGCGCCTGCTTGACGCCAGGAACTTGCCGCCCGCACTGCTCCGCAACCTGCCGGGGCTGGACATGGGCGTGCTGCAAGAGGGGCTGGCCACCGCGGCGCGCGGCCCCCGCCACTTTGAAGGCGAAGGCGAATGGGCGGCGTGGCGGCGCGATGCCGCCGCGTCATAACGCCCGGCGGGCGAGGCCGGCACGGCACTTGCGGTAGACCGGCGCTGGACCGGCCGTAGACCCGCCGTAGAGCGGCCGCGGACCGGCCGTTGACCCTCGCCAGACCGTTACCGCTACCGGCGCGCGTTGACGCGTGCTGGCCCGCTCACTACATTCATGCCCTATGACCCCAATCTTGGTGCGCCATGACTCCGCAGGAAGACACCCTTACGCTTTTCAGGCGCTTGCGCGTGCGTCGTGACAGCCGGCGCTTGCTAACGGGGGCCGCGCTGATTCTGCTGGCGCTGGGCTTGGCCGTGGGTTGGAACCGGATGGGCGAACGCGCGGAAGAAAAAGTCGCTACCGCTGAAATCCGCAAGGTGGCCGACACGCTTAACCAGATGGTGACGGGCGGCGACGGCGTGCCGGACAACCTGCCCTCCATCGACCCCACCCCCAAGGCGAAAGGCTTTTACGGCGAGCTGGAACGCGCGATCAAAACCGTGGCCAGCGAGCGCGTCGCGCAGCACAAGGCCTATCTGAATGAGCTGAAAGACATCGGCATGCCCCGGCTGCTGGACGCGCATCGGCTGGCGCTGGACACGGGGCTGGTGGAAAGCCGCATGATTCTTGAGCTTGCCGAACGGCTGGTGCCGAAATACCGCGATCAAAGCATGCAGGTGTTGAAAGACATGCCGGAGCTGATCCGGTCGCTGGCCATTCGGGAACCCGAAAAACAGAAAATGATGGCGACGCTGACCTCTACGCTGGCGCGCCGCAGCGACAGCCTGGGCAAGGTGTGGCTGCTGGAAACGCGCATCCTGCAAGAGTTTGGCCAGATGATCACGCTGCTGGACGACAACCGCCAGTATTGGTACGCGGATCACGACGAACTGATGTTTGAACGCGACGATGACCTGAAGCGCTTTTACGCGCATATGGCGGCCATCAACACCATGGCGACCGAACAGGAAAAGCTGGGCAAGCAACAGTTGGCCAATTTGTTCTCGGCGCTGCCATAGCGGTGCCGTGGTGTTGCCTTGGTGTTGCCTTGGTGTTGCCGTGGTGTTGCCGTGGTGTTGCCTTGGTGTTGCCTTGGTGTTGCCTTGGTGTTGCAGCGGTGCTGCCGTAGCGCCACCTGGCGCTGCCGGCGCGCAGCCGCCCGTCAGTGGCGGGAAGCTTGGCGCGGACGCTTGTTGTTGAAAGCGCTGGGGTCCGCCGGAAAATCCGGCCCATGAAACATCGACGCCGCATCCAGCGCGGCGCCAAGCAGCGCCCGGAGCCAGCTTCGGTGGCTGGGCTTGCGTGGCGACGCGTTGCCGTCTTCCCGGCCCGCGTCGGTCTGGACAGTGCGGGTTGTCATGATCGAATCGCCTTCGCGGTCTTGCGCGGATACGTCCGTGCAATGGAAAGCGTGCGCGGACAGGACAGACGATTCTAGGCAGCCGGCAGCCGTGCGCCAACGACGACTTGGTTGAATCCTTATTACAAGCCGGGGTCGATATTGCGCGCCACCGTCAGAACGGCTTCACCAGCACCAGCGTCACGATGACGCCGCAGGCAATGACGGTGAACGGCGCGTAGAAGTCCACCATCGGCGGGCGCTTGAGCGTACCGTTGGCCATGCGACGCAACGACGCGCTCTGGATGCCAAGCAGCGCCGACAGCGCCAAGGCGAAACCTGCCTTGACCCAGATCCAGTTCATGGCGAACCAGCCGAATGTCATCGCCAGATGCAGGCCGATCAGCCACGACACGACCATCGCGGGCGTGGTCACCCATAAGGTCCAACGACGCAGCGCGCCAAGCATCTTGCGTTCCTTGGGCGCTTCATCGCCCTCTTGCGGCGCTGACGACAGCAGGAACAGCGAAACAAATAGCGAGCCCCCCAGCCAGGCCACCACGGCGGCCACGTGGGCCATTTTCAGCAGTTGATAAGTCATGGCCGGCATTATCGCCGGATGCAGCGGCGGGCAGTAGTCGGCCGCGGCGGCATGTCGGTCGCGGCGGATGACAGGCCAGATGACATGCCGGAGAGCGCGCCGGCGTGCACGCCGGGTCCGGCGTGCGCGTCAGGGCTCAGTTGCCGGTGGAGGACACGGACGCTGCGGGGCCGGCAGCGGCGCCGCTGACAGTGAAGGTGGAGCCCGTCGTGGTACCGGCGGTCGCAGCCGTGGCTGGGCCCCCGGCGCCGGCCGTGGCGCCGGCCGTGGCGCTGGTCGTGGCGCTGGTCGTGGCGCCGGCCGTGGCGCTGGTCGTAGCGCTGGAGGTCGCACCGGTCGGTGCAGCGGACGGGCTGACCGCTGACGGAGTCGAGATCGACGCGCCCGGCCCCGGCAACGCCGGAGACGTGGCGGCCGCGGCGGGCGGCGTGCCGGTTGGAGTATTGCCCGGTGTGGATGCCGGCGCGGCGTGGGGCGTGTCCACGGCGGGCTTTTGCGTGGTCGTGTCACCGGCCTTGTCACCGGCCTTGTCACTGCCGGCGCCTGGCCCCGACGGCCCGTTCGCCGCAGCGGGATTCAAGGTGTCGGCGGGCGCGTCCGGGGACACGACCGGATCGGCAGGCGGCGCGGGCGGCTTGGCTTGCGACGCGCGGGCGCGGGGGCTTGGCGGCACATGCGGGGCGGCGGCGGCTTCCGCGTCGGGCAGGAAGCGCTGCAACAGCTGGAAAAAGCCTTCGTAGAATTTCGGACGCGACACGGTCTGGCTGGCCGTTTTGACCAGCGAGTCGTCGCTGGAGCCGAACGGCATCGACACCTGACCCAGCACGCTGACGCCCACGCTGGCCGAACTGGAAGTGCGCTTGATTGAATAGCGGTCTTGCACCGCGTTGGCAAACACCGTGGCGCGCTGGTTGGCGCTGCCGTCCGAGGCGCAGTCGATATTGAAATTGATCTGCGTGTGCAGCCCGTCCTCGCCCTGGAAGTTCTTGTGCCCGGACACGCGGGCCGGGTCGAAGCGGTCGATGTTGTAGCCCTGGCTGAGCAGGGCACGCCGGCCCGCATCGCAGGCGGTGGTGCTGGCCGAGGGGAAGGTGCGCGAGAACACATCGTTTTGCGCGAAGTCTTCTCTTTCGTAAGCCGGCTTGGGCGAACTGCATCCCGCAAGGATCGCCGTCAGGCAGACAAACAAGGAAACGGGCAGACGACGGGTAACGCTGGGCATGAGGGGTCCGGCTTTTGGCGTAAAGCGGGCATTATCGGCCAGGAATGGGCCGGTGGCGAATCGCCCCCCGCCCACCGTGATCCCTTGAAACAGTTTTAACGGGGTCGGGGAGCAAATGCGGAACTGACCCCGTTTTCCCCGCGCGATTCCTCTTGCCCCAGGCTGCGCCGATAACTGGCGCATCCCGCCGCCAGCAGCAGCACGCACAGCACGGTGGCAACGCCGATCAGCAACGACAACGACTGCCCCACCGCCGCCGGGCTTTTGAACAAGCGATCGGTCAACAACGCCACCGCCGTCGTCCCCAACCCCAGGCCGGTCAAATTGGAGATCAGCAGGAACAGCGCCGACACCTGCGCGCGGATCTGGTTGGGCGGCAGAATCTGCATCGCCGCCGTGGACGTGGGCATGGGAAAGGACGCAAAGAACATTGCCGGCAGCAACAGCGCCACCGACGCCGCCAAGCTGTCCACCTGGGTGAACGCCACGGCCGGTAGCGCCATGCCTACCGCGCCGATCACGCCCGCCCGCATCGGCGCATCGCGATAGCCGCGTCGGGCCAGCCCGTCCATCAGCCAGCCGCCGCAAAAAACGCCCGCCGTATTGGCCACCAGCACCACCACACCCAGCATGTACCCCACATCCACCGGCGACATGCCGAACTTGCGCATGTAGAAGGCGGGCGTCCAGCCCAGCAAGGCAAACAGCACCATGGCATAGAACGAAAAGCCCAGGTAGTGACAAAAGAATGTGCGGCGATGACGGCCCAGAAAACGAAACGTGTCGGCCACCGTGGGCTTGGGCGCGTGGCCGTCTGCGTTGCGGCGCAAGCCCAAGCGCCGCGGATCGCGCACCGTCAGCAGGATCAGCAGCGCCACCAGCAGACCCGGCAAGCCCACGATGAAAAACGTGACCTGCCACGGTCGCATCGCGCCGACCAACGGCACCACCACGCTGTCCACGCTTTTGAGCAGGTTGATGACATAGCCGCCGATCAGGAACGCCATGCCGCCACCAATAAACGAGCCGATCGAATAGATGCCGACGGCGCGGCCCAGCTTGTCGCGCGGGAACATATCGCTAAGCATGGAATAGGTGGCGGGCGACAAGGCGGCCTCGCCCACCCCCACGCCGATGCGCGCCAGGAACATGTGCGCAAAGCTGCGCGACAGGCCGCAGGCGGCGGTTGCCAGGCTCCAGAACGCCACGCCGATGGCGATGATCCTCGGGCGCGAATAGCGGTCGGCCAGCAAGGCGATGGGGATGCCCATGACGGCGTAGAACAGCGAGAATGCCAAGCCGTGCAGCAGGCTGAATTGCGTGTCGGACAGTCGCAGATCGTGCTTGATCGGTTCGATCATCAGCGCCAGGATCTGTCTGTCGACGAAGGAAAATATGTACGCTAGCATGCATATCACGACGACGTACCACTCGTAGGCGTAGCTTCGTTTCGTCAGTGGCGGCAGCGTCGCGTCAGTCATGTTTTTCCCTTGTTTTGCTTAGTCTTGTCCATCGTTTGTAGGTCTTTGCGCAGCCGGCCTCTATACGCGGCGCGCAACGACTGTTCCCACCGCGCAGGAAAGCATGTTCAACGACACCTATCCGCTGAACCGCCATTGCTTGCTGGACTCGGGCAACGCCGCCGAGGTCAAAGACCAGGTCAGCCAACACCTGTGGTCGCACCGCATGTGCGTGGCCCAGGGCAAACCCTTGCAATCGCGGCTGTATGGCGTGTTCTTCGGCAACGCGGCGCTGTTCGATCTGCACTACGGCGCCGAAGTCGAAATCGACGCGGGCGACATCTCCAGCTATTACCTGATCCGCATCACGCTGCAAGGGTCGGGTCTGGTCACGCTGGGCAAACGCAGCGCGTCCATGCAAGCGGGCAGCCTGACGATTTCATCGCCGTCCGAACCCAGCGTGATCAGCATCGGCCGCGACTGCCGCAACCTGATCCTGCGTGTCGAGCGGCAGGCGCTGGAACATCAATTGCAGCGCCTGCTGGACCGCCCCATCAAGCACGCGCTGGTGTTCGACCTGGAAGCGCCGCCGGATTGCCCCGGCCTGGCCGCCGTGCGCGAAACGCTGGACTACCTGTGTCGCCTATACCAGCACCCCGCCATCGACGGCGTCACGCAGACGCTCGCGGCCGGCTTTTCCGACTACCTGCTGGCGCTGCTGTTGACCCAGCTGCCGCACAACTATTCCGACGCCTTGCGCGCCGACCACCGCCAGCCCCTGCCCCAACATGTGCGCGCCGCGCGCGACTACATCGAAAGCCATGTCGACGAAGCGATTTCGCTGGCGGATCTGGCGGCGCACTGCGGCGTGTCGGTGCGGACGCTGCAAAACGGCTTTACGCAGTTCCTCAAGCAAAGCCCCAGCGACTACGTGCGCAACCACCGCCTGGCCCTGGTGCACGCCGCGCTGGAACAGGCGCGCGGCGGCGATAGCGTGACCGACATCCTGCTGCGCCACGGCGTCAGCAGCTTTGGCCATTTCGCCACGCATTACCGCAAGCGCTACGGCTGCCTGCCGTCGGACACGCTGCGTCGGCATCGGCCCTAGCGCGATGTCGTCGGCCATCGCCCGCGCCATCGAAATCCCGCGCCCGCCCCGTCGCAATCCCTTGCCGGATCGGAACGGCGCTTGCGCATTTGGCGCAGCCCACGCGCCGCGCCGCCGCTAGGATCAAGCCTTCAAAGAAGGAGCTTGATCATGCGAATCAGCGTAATTGGCGGCGGCCACGGCTGCTACGCGGCCGCGGCCGAACTTGCCGAAAAAGGACACGAGGTGAGCTGGTGGCGCCGGGATGACGACGCGTTCGACGGCTTGCGCAAGGCCGGTGCGCTGACCGTCACAGACTACCGCGGCACGCGCCAGGTCCCGCTGGGCCAGGGCCCCGGGCAGTTGGCGCTGCAAGCCTCGCTGGAGGCCGCGCTGGCCGACGCGCGGGTCGTCGTCATTCCCCTGCCCTCGACCACTCACGACGCGCTTGCGCCCATGCTGGCCCCGCTGTTGCAGGACGGGCAGGTGGTGTTCCTGCCGCCCGGCACGTTTGGCTGCTACCTGTTTGCCCGCGCGCAGCGGGACGCCGGCAACACCGCCCGCGTGGCGTTTGCCGAGACCGGCACCCTGCCCTATCTGGCGCGCAAGCACGGCAACACGGTCGTCATCAGCGGCTACGCCACGCGCTTGCCCACCGGCGTGTTCCCCAGCCGGCTGACCGACGACGCGCTGGCGTTGCTGGGCCAGGTCTACCCCAGCATCGAGCCCATTGAAGACGGATTAGCGGGCGCCTTGATGAACGCCGGCCCCATCATTCATCCGCCGCTCATCATGATGAACGCCGGCCCCCTGGAGCATTTCGACAAGTGGGACATTCACAACGAAGGCACGCAGCCGTCGATCCGCCGCGTCACCGACGCGCTGGACGCCGAACGCATCGCCATCCGCGAGGCGCTGGGCTATGCCGCGCCGCACTTTCCACTGGCAGACCACTACGCCACCGAAGGCGATGAATGGATGTACGGTCGCGGCGCACACGGCAAGCTGACCGACAGTGGCGACTGGCGCGAAACCATCGACCTGCACACGCACCGCTACATGCTTGAGGACACGCGGCTGGGTCTTTCCTTCCTGGTGTCCACGGGAAGCTGGGCAGGCGTGCCAACGCCGGTGGCGCAAGGCCTGCTTGGCATCGCCAGCGCCATCACGGGCCGCGATCTGTACGCCGAGGGCCGCACGCTGGAACGCCTGGGGCTGGATCGCCTGTCGCGCGCCGGCATGGCTGAATTGCTGGAACAAGGATGCTGACCATGGAAGAAAGAATCTGCGTGATCGGCGCCGGGCGCATGGGGGAAGGCATCGCGCTGTCATACACCCACGCGGGACGCGCCGTGACGCTGGTCGACATCAAACCCCGATCCCCGACAGAACAAGCCGACCACCACGCGCGCGTGCTGGCGAACCTGCGGCGGGAACTGGCCACGCTAAGCCGGCTTGGCCTGCTGGATGCCCAGCAAGCCGACACCGCCATGCAGCGCGTTCGCCTGTGCGGACGCGACGAAGCCCAGGCCGACCTGCAACGCGCGCGCATCGTCTTCGAAGCCGTGCCGGAACGCCTGGACGCCAAGCGCGACACCTTCGCCTGGCTGGGCCGGGTGTGCGCGGCAGACACCGTCATAGCGTCAACCACGTCCACGTTTCTGGTGACCGAGCTGGCCGAACTGATGCCGGGCGCCGAGCGTTTTTTGAATGCGCACTGGCTCAACCCCGCCTATCTGATTCCTCTGGTTGAAGTCAGCGCCGGGCCTCGCACCGCCGATGCCGCCCTGCAAGCGTTGCTTGCCGTGCTGCGCCAAGCCGGCAAGACGCCCGTGCAATGCGCGCCCACAGCCGGCTACATCGTGCCGCGCATCCAGGCGCTTGCCATGAACGAGGCCGCGCGCATGGTCGAGGAAGGCGTGGCCAGCGCCGAAGATATCGACACTGCCGTGCGCCTGGGATTCGGGCTGCGGTTTTCGGTGTTGGGCCTGTTGGAGTTCATCGACTGGGGCGGCGGCGACATCCTGTACTACGCATCGCGCTACCTGGAAGCCGAGATCGGCCCGCGCTTTGCATCGCCTGCTGTCATTGCCCAAAACATGGAGCAAAACCGCAACGGCCTGCGCGATGGCAAGGGCTTTTACGACTACGCCGACAGGGACGTGGACGCCTACAAGATGCAGCGCCTGGGCCAGCTGTGCAAAAGGCTGGAGGTGATGGGGTTATTGCCGCGCTTTGACGGGGCGCGCACGTTGCCGGGCGCTGACGGCTGAGGGCGGCAAGGGCTAGCAAGAGGCCAGCAAGAGGCCAGCAAGAGGCCAGCAAGGGGGCCGGGTACGCCGCTTGCCCTTCTCAGTTCGCTTGCGCGGGGGCGTCGGGTTGCGATCCCGGTTGCGATCCCGGTTCCGTCTCCGCCGCCGTTTCCTCTTCAAGAATGCGATACGCCAGACGCACGCGGGCTTCGTTCGGAATATTTCGATTCGCCAGGATCACCACGCCGATTTTCCTGGACGGCACAAATGCCACGTAGGCGCCAAAGCCGTTGGTGGAACCCGTCTTGTTTATCCACGCATCAGCACGCGGCGGCTGCGGCGGGGTCAAGGCCTTGGCCGGGTGGTTCTGGCTGTTCAACGTGCCGGCGTTCGCTGCCAACAGCGCGTTCAGCGTCACCGGATACGCCAGTTGTTCCCAGGCCAGGTCCTGCGTCATTCCGCCCACGTCGTAGTAGCCCACATGCGTATCGGCCAAGGCCTTGGACACTACGGGGTCGGCGATGACGGCCTTGGCGATCTTCGCATCGCGGGCGGCCTTGGCGCTGAATTGCGCGGGCGCTGACGCCACGCCCATGTTCGCGTCCACAAAGCGGATCAGGTCGCTGGCGCTGGTCTTGACGCCGTAGGCTTCGTCGGCCAGCACGCCCGGGTTCACGCGCACCGGCGCGTTCTGTTTGTTGTAGCCCTGTGCGTAGTCGCCCATCCTGGCGGCCGGCACGTGAATATAGGTGTCGGCCAGGCCCAGCCTGGGCAACAGCGTCTTCTCCATGGCCTGCGCATAAGGCTGGCCCAGGCTCTTGGCCGCCACCACGCCCAACATGCCGATGCTGGGGTTGGCATAGGTGCGGTACGTGCCCGGGGCGTAGCGCGGGGTCCACGCGCACAGGTAGGCCATCAACTGGGCGTTGTCCCGCACCGCGTCGGGCACTTGCAGCGGGAAGCCGCCAGCCGTGTGCGTGCCCAGGTGGATCAGGTTCAGCTTGGCGAACTCCGTGCCTTGCAGGGCGGGCACAAAGCGCGCCGGGCTGTCGGTCAGCGACAGCTTGCCCAACGCCTGGGCATAAGTCGCCAACGTGGCGGTAAACGTCTTGCTGATCGAGCCCACCTCAAACAGCGTGTCACGGCTGACAGGCGCCTGCGTTTGCAAAGAGGCCACGCCATAGCTGCGGAATTCGTGTCGCCCTTCACGCGTAACGGCAATGGCCAGGCCCGCCACGTCGTACTCGCGCATCAGCGCATGCACGGCGTCGTTGATGTCGGCGCCGGGGGCCACGGGTTCGGCTGCGGCCAACGAAAACACGGCGCCGCCGGCCATCACGGCCAGGGCTTGCAAAACAGCGCGTCGCGCGGCGTGAAAGCTCATTCCTATCGTCCTATTTCAATTCACGCCAGCCCAACGGCGCAGGCGACATAGTACTAACCCTGAAGCAAATGCGACATGAACTTAGCTATTCTGTACGCCGTCGATTCAAAACCGCGCAGAAGAGACCGGCCCTTGCGGCCGGCGCCGACGGAGCAACCGCCCCGGAAACTCTCAGGCAACAGGACTGCGCGCGTGTAGACAATCTGGAGAGAGGCGCCGTGCGCGCCCACCGAAGGGGAACCCGCCGCCCGCGCGGGTGAAACTCTCAGGTACCAAAGACAGATGGGGTGCCGCGTCCACATTGGTCGCGGCCACCTTGCCTGGAGCCACCATGCCCCGCATCGCCATCATTGGCGCCGGTATCACCGGCGTCACGTCCGCCTATGCCCTGTCGAAGCTGGGATACGCGGTCACCGTCTACGACCGCCAGCGCTATCCCGCCATGGAAACGTCGTATGCCAACGGCGGCCAGTTGTCCGCCAGCAACGCCGAAGTCTGGAACAGTACGGCCACCATCATCAAGGGCCTGCGTTGGATGTTGCGCAAAGACGCGCCGCTGTTGCTGAACCCCCGCTTCAGCTGGCACAAGTATTCGTGGCTGGCGCAGTTCATGGCGCAGATTCCGCACTACCGTGACAACACCATCGCCACCACGCGGATGGCCATCGAAGCGCGCCAGCATCTGTTCGACATGGCCGAGGCCGAAGGCATCGACTTCGACCTGGAGCGCCGGGGCATCCTGCACATCTACCATGACGCCGACAGCTTCAAGGCCGCGCACCGCGCCAACGCGCTGCTGCAAGCCGGCGGCCTGGACCGCTATGCAGTCACCGCCGACGAAGCGCGCGCTATCGAACCCGCCATGCAAGCCGGATGCCACGGCGGTTTCTACACCCCGTCGGACGCCACCGGCGACATCCACAAGTTCACGCGCGGCCTGGCCCGGGCATGCCAGCGCCGTGGCGTCACGTTCGTGCACGATGCCGACATCGACAACATCCAACGCCACGACCGCCCTTACGTGCTGGACATCCGTCGCGACGGCGGCACGCAGCGCGATCGACACGAGGCGGACGCCATCGTCGTGTGCGCAGGCGCGGCCAGCAGGAAATTTGCCCGCCTGCTGGGCGATTCGATCAACATCTATCCGGTCAAGGGCTATTCGATCAGCGTGCACCTGGACGACGCCGACAGCCAGGGCGCCGCGCCGCGCGTCAGCCTGCTGGATGAAGCCGCGAAGATCGTCACCAGCCGCCTGGGGGACCGCTTCCGCGTGGCGGGCACGGCCGAATTCAACGGCTTCAACATGGACATCCGAGCCGAGCGCGTGCAGCCGCTGATCGACTGGACGCGCAAGCACTTTCCCAATATCAATACCACGCGCGTCGTGCCGTGGTGCGGCCTGCGCCCCATGACCCCCAACATGATGCCGCGCGTGGGGCCGGGCAAGCGTCCGGGGGTGTTCTACAACACCGGGCACGGGCATCTGGGGTGGACGTTGTCAGCCGCGACGGCGCAGGTGCTGGCGCAAAGCGTCAGGGCGGTGCTGCCGGCGCCACCAGCAACGTATAGGGGTTGATGGCGCCGCCGTCGTAGATGCCGTAATGCAAATGCGGCGGCGTGCCTTGCGCGTTGCCGGTGTTGCCGACGTAGCCCAGTACGTCTCCGGGCGCCACCAGTTGCCCCCGTTGAATATCGGCGTAGCCATCCAGGTGCGCGTAGTAATGCCGCTGGCGTCCGGGGCCCAGCACCCACACGACCTGACCGCCCAGGTTGTTCGTGCCCACCTGCATGACCACGCCTTCCGTGGTGGACAGCACAGGCGTGCCCCGCGCGGCGAAGATGTCGATGCCCTCGTGTTGGCGGCCGCCCGCCCGGGCCGCGCCCCAGGTGTCGGCCAACCGTCTGGCGGACACGCCCTGTACCGGCACGGGCAAGGACGTCGGCGCTTGCTGCCAGGCCAGCCGGGCCATATGCCAGGGTGCGCGCGCGGCGTCGGGCAGGCGCGGCCATGCCCAGGCAGCAAGCCAGATCAATAAGCCCAGGACGACAAGGCGGCGAAGGAAGCGCAATACAGGATCAACGGTCATGCAAGGTTCGACGGCGGGTATGCCGAGGGGTTCCCGAGGGGCTGTCCCGCCGGCAGTCAATATCGCGTGCCGTAGCCTTCTAGACGAACATCAGGCAAACCGGTGTCGGTGCCTGCGCCGCCACCTGCATGTCGCTTAAATGCCCGGTTGCCGCATCGATGCGCAAGCGCAGGATGGAATCGCCCTTTTGGTTCAGCGCGTACAAGCTGCCCCCGTCTGGCGCCAGGGTGAGTGCGCGGGGGAAGCGCAGCCCGTCAGTCCAGGTTTGCACGCGGCTTAATGCGCCGTCTTTGGCGACGGCAAAGACGGCGATGCTGTCGGCTTGCGGGTGGTCGTTATCGACGCGGCGGGTGGATGCGTACAGGAAGCGCCCAGAGGGGTGGATGAGCAATGCCGCCGCGTTGCCCGCGCCGGTGAATCCGGGTGGTGTGGCAGCTACGTGGTGGCGCTGCGCCAGCACGCGGCCGGCGCGGGCGTCGTAGCCAAAGCATGCGATAGAGGCGTCAAGCTCGTTCAAGACATATAACAGCGCGCCATCGGGATGCAGCGCAAGATGGCGTGGCCCGCTGCCCGCGGGCAGCGTCGTGCGTTCGGACAGCGCCAGCTTGCCGTCCTTGAACGTGAACAGGTTGATGCGATCGCTGCCCAGGTCGGTAGCCAGGACGCGCTGGCCGGTGGAGTCGAACAGCACCATGTGCGGGTGCGCGGATTGTTGTTCGGGGCGCGGACCCGAGCCGGTTTCCTTGACGATGCCCGACACTTCACCCAACGCGCCGTCGGCCTGGATGGGCAGCACGTTGTAGGTGCCACCCCCGTATTGCGCGGTGACAAGGTAGCGGCCATCCGGGGATGCGGCGAGGTACGCAGGCGCGGTGCTGGATAGCGACAAGGGCTGCCGGTTCAAAAAGCGCAGGCTGCCGTCAGCCGGGTCGATCGCATAGGATTCGGCCGTGCCTCGGGCCAGGCCTTCCCATTGATCGATCTCGTTGATGGCGTAAAGAAAGCGTTGCGTGGGGTGTACGGCCAGGTAGGACGGATTGTCGCTTTCCATCACCTGGATCAGATGCCAGCCACCCTGCGGGCGCAGCGCATAGGCATGTATGCCGCGCGATGGCGGCCCGCCGGCAGTGCCGCCGGGCGCGTCGCGGGTATAGGTACCCACATAGGCGTAGCGGGCATCGGCGCGGGCGGTCGTGGCGCCCATGGCCGACAGCCAGGGCCCCGCCGCGCTGGCCGCCGACAAGCCTCCGGCGAACTGGATGAAGGATCTGCGGGGAGCACTGGATAGGGAATTCATGGCGAAATCCGGCAAGGCGGGCGGCGCGTCATGACGGGCGCACCGACATCGCGTGGTGAAAGACGTTGTTGGGATCGTAGCGGCGCTTGACCTCTTGCAGGAAAGGATAAAGCCCGCCGTCGCCGTAGTACAACCGTGGCCAGAACGGGTACGCCAGCATGTCGCTGTCGGGGTAATTGATGTAGCACCCTTCGTAGCGGTCGCCGGGATACGGCGTGCCGGCGTGTTCGGGCCGGGCCGCCGGGTCGGTATATACATCGCGATAGAAATCCGCCATCCAGCGTACGTGCAGGGGGTCGTGGTCGGCGTGGTTCCAGTACGTTTGGTATTGCAGCTTCATGGTGGACGCGCGCTGGTGCACGGCGGTGTCGCGCAGGCGGTCCGGCTGGTTGACGGCGCCCCCGTACGAATCCACCTGCAACAGCGACTGGCGCAGGTCGGCGCCAGGGACGTCGCGCGTCAGGTGGGCGTGGATGCGCGCCGCTTCGTGGGCCGTGAAATTGCGCTTCATGTAGGCGGATTTGTATTTGCCGCGTTGATTCGGCCCCGAGCCGTTAAGCGCTTGCGTGGCCACCAGAAAGTCATGGCGGATGACCGTGTGCGGTTCGCTGCACAGCAGGTCGCCGCCTGCGCGTGGACGCGGCAGCCCCGGCGTGGTGGCGCGCGCGGCCACCGGTGCGCAGGGGCGGAAGCGATCCAGGAAATCTTGCAGCACGGACAGGTCCTGGCAGGTGCCGTCGGGGTTGCAAAATTGCACGATCATGACGATCTGCCCGGCAGAGCGATGTGTCAGTTTCAGCAACGAGAACATGCCCCAGGTGTCGGCGTCGCGGCCGCGCGTGTTCCAGTAGCCGCCGTAAATATCCAGCAACTGCGCGAAGCGGCTGGGCGTCATGCCCGCCCAGTCGAACGCGACGGTGGCGATGGCCACTTCGCGCGGGGCACGCGGTAGCGCGGCAAAGCCATAGCTGGTGATCACGCCGAAATTGCCGCCGCCACCCCCCCGGCATGCGCGGAACAGAGCGGCGTCTTGCGTGGCGCTGGCGGTGCGTGGCACGACACTGCCGTGGGCGTCCACGGTCAGGATGTCGACCGCGCTTAGCCAGTCGCACGCCAGCCCTTGCAGGCGTGACAGCAGCCCATACCCGCCGCCGCTGATATGGCCGCCCGCGCCCACCGAATAGCAGGACCCGCCGGGTAGCGACACGCCGTGACGCTTGTAGAGGTCTTGATCGCCATTCCAGTTTTGCGAACCGGCCGCCACCCGCAGCAGGCCCTCTGAGGACGGCACGCGGTCCAGCAGGCTGAGGTCCAGGATGACGCCGCCCGGATTGTTGGAGACGAAGTCTTCATAGCAATGGCCGCCGCTGCGTATCGTGGGGCGCTTGCCCTCGGCCACGATACGACTTAGTGCCGCCGCCGCCTGCTCCGGCGTTTCGCATAGTTCGATACGCGTGGCCGCATGGCTGGGCCGCGCCGGCCAACGCAGGTTGAAGCCCTTTTTCAAGGTCTTGTAGCGGGGATCGCCTGGCGTCACGCTGATGCTCATCTTGACTCGCCCTCCGGGCCTGGGGTCAGGCCGCGACGTGTCAAGGATAGGCCGGTGGCGCGCCAATAGCTGTAGTAGATATCCTATTTTCAGGGGGAGTTCGGCTAGCACTTTTGCGAGTGCCATAGCGACTTCTTCGACGTCCTATTGATATCGGTCCCGATACCCGACCGGCGACATCCCGCAGTGCTTGCTGAAGATGTCGCGAAACGCCTTCGTGTCGTTGTAGCCCACTTCATACATGACTTCGGCCACGCTTATGCGCGACGTTTCCAGCCGTTTCTTGGCGGCCTCCACCCGCACGCGTTGCAGGTACTGCACGATGCTGTTGCCGGTGGCCTGGCGAAAGCGCCGTTCCAGCGTGCGCCGTCCCATCGCGTGGCGCTCGGCCAGGGACTCGACGGTGATCTTTTCCGTGTAGCAACGTTCGATGTAGCTTTGCACCGCGCGCACGACCTCGTCGGCATGCGCCTTCTGGCCCATGAACACGGCGAACGGCAGTTGGCTCTGACGGCTCCAGTCCAGCTGGAAATATTTGGCGCACCAGATGGCGGTATCGCGATCGGTGTATTTTTCGATCAGGTGCAGCACCAGATGGGCGGCGGAAAACGCCCCGCCGCTGGTGTAGACGCCGTTCTCGGCCATCACCACGCGATCGCTGATCCAGTGGACATTGGGAAACAGGGTGGCGTACAGATTTTGCGCCACCCAATGCACCACGGCCTGCTGCCCGTCCAACACGCCGCCCGCCGCCAGCAAGGCGGCCCCCATGCACAGGCTGGCCACTTCGCCGCCGGCGCGATGGTGGCTTGCCAGCCAATCGATCAGTTCGCGGTTGGACAGCACCACGTCGGGCACCGCGCCCAGCAGGGGCGGCGCGATGCAGATATCGATGCGCGGCGCGTCGGCCAGCACCTGATCCGCCAGCACCTTGATACGCCCGTCGTCCAGGCTGACCTCGCGCGTCAACGCCAGCGTGCACACGTGGAATTGCGGTTCGCGGCCTTGCGCGACCAGGTAGGCGTTGGCCACCTGGAAGCCGTGGCGCGCCGTTTCCAGGGACGCAATATTGGTGCCCGTCGGCAGTAGGAAAGCGACGTTTTTCATGTCGGTAAGCATACGCCCGAGCGCTGTCGCAATCCACCCGCAAGAATGTCGCAATCCCCTATCTGAAAGCGCCGGCGATCCCGATAAAGTGGCGTCTACCGGCCCCTCGTGCCGGGTGGAGGGGGTGTGGCCAGCGGGCATGCCGCCTTCAACACAACAACAGCAACCCAAGGAGTGTGCGATGCAGGAATACATAGATGGTTTCGTGCTGCCGGTGCCCAAGGCGAACGTGCCGGCCTACCAGAAGATGGCGGACCAGGCCAAGGCGGTCTGGCTGGAGCACGGCGCGCTGGATTACCGCGAATGCGTGGCCGATGACCTGGCCAGCGAAACCTTTCGGTCGTTCAGGGAAGCGGCCAGCGCCAAGGACGACGAAACCGTGGTGTTTGCCTGGATCGTCTACGCCAGCAAGGCCGAACGCGACCGAATCAATGCGCTGGTGATGGCCGATCCGCGCCTGGCCAACACGTGCTGCGAAGGCGTATTTGATTTCAAACGCATGTGCTGGGGCGGATTCAGCACGCTGGTAGCAAAATAAAAACCGTGGGGCGTGTCGATATCGGCGCTGCCCGTTCGTCGTATAGGCAGGGACAGGGCCTACAGCTTGTCCCGCCAACCCAACACCGATTTTGGAGACGCATCATGGCTACGCCCGCAACCACGCCCATTCCCGCCGGCATGCACACGCTGACCGCGCACATCGTTTGCGAGGGCGCGTCCGACGCCATCGCCTTCTACAAAAAAGCCTTCGGCGCGGAAGAACTGGCGCGCCTGCCCGGGCCGGAAGGCAAGGTCATGCACGCGGCCATTCGTATCGGCGATTCGGTGCTGATGCTGATGGACGATTTTCCTCAGTGGGGCAGCCTGGGCCCGAAGGGGCTGAAGGGCTCGCCGGTGACGCTGCACCTGTACGTCAAGGACGTGGACGCCTCGTTCAAACAGGCGCTGGATGCCGGCGCCACGGTTGCGATGCCGGTGGCCGACATGTTCTGGGGCGACCGCTACGGCCAGGTGATCGACCCGTTCGGCCACCGCTGGTCGATTGCCACGCACCAATTCGATTACACGCCCGAAGAAATCCAGCAGAACATGGCCAAGATGGGCGAGATGTCAGGCTGCGGCAACGCCGACTGACCCGCTGAGCGCCCCGCCCTTCCTGGCAACGTCAGAATCCGCTTACTGCGAATACGGACCCAGGAAGTCCAGCTTGCCGATCTTCACGCCCGCGTGGCGCAGGATGTCGTAAGCGGTCGTCACGTGGAAGTAGAAGTTGGGCAGCGCGAAGGTCAGCAGGTAGGTGTCGCCTCGGAATTCCGGCTTGAAGTCGCCAAAGTTGACGACGATCTGCCGGTCTGCGGCGCCTTCCACCTGTTCGGCCGTCACGCTTTGCAGGTAGGCGATGGTGTTGGCGATGCGCTGCTGCAATTCTTCAAAGGTCTTTTCTTCGTCGGCAAACTTGGGCGCCTGACCTTGCGACAGGCGCTGCACCGCGAATTTGGCGGCGTCGCTGGCGCGTTGGATCTGACCCGACAGCGGGTACATATCGGGCGCCAGGCGGGCATTGACGAGTTCGGCGGGGTCGATGCCTTGAGCCTGGGCATGCGCGGCCGCCTTTTCAAGCAGCGATGCCAGCACGGTCATGCCGCGGATGAACACAGGCACGGAAGCCTGATAAACAGAAAGAGTCATGGCAGAAGTTCCAGTTGAGTCCTGGCCGGCGGCTGCGTCAATGCAGCGCCAACCGGGGATGCGGCGATGTTACCGCCGCGCAGGGCCGGCGCCATGATGCGACGGGCCGACATATCCATTCCCAATCGGCGAACAATTGGTAGCGGGCTCGGGGTTGGGGCCGGGGTCAGGGTCGGGGTCGGGGTCGGGGTCGGGGTCGGGGTCGGCGTCAGTCTCCGGAGCCGGGTCCGCCCGCGCCCGCGCGCCGCAGTCCCTGGAAAAACCGCCACACCAACGCCGACGCATCCGGGCCGTTACGCGCGTGATATTTCACCGACGGATCGCCGCCGCTCCAGGCGTGTTCCAAGCGCGTGATCTCGCACAGGCGCAGCACCGTCTTGCGTCCCCGCATAAGGTCAACGCGGCGATACGCCTTCTCGGACCCCAAACCCAAGACACGCTCGACGGGCACGTCCTCGGGGCGCGGGTCGTTCAAAGCGCGAAACTGCTCGAACAATTGCTTGGCGTTGCGCGGGGCCACGGCCGGGTCCAACTGGCCGTGCAGTATCAGCGCGGGCATGCCCAGTTCGAACACGGCGGGGTCAGCCACGTCACGCACCAGCGACGCCAATGGCTTGAGCGAGCCGCGCCGCATGGTGCCGATGCCGGCGGCGGCGCTATGGGCGTCGCCCACTACCGGCCCGGAATGCATGGCCACGGCGGCGACCAACGACGGGTGCCGCAACGCCACCAGCGCCGCCATGCCCGCGCCTGCGGACAAGCCGGCTACATACACGCGTTCGGGGTCCAGCCCATGCCGCGCCACTTCCGATTGGATCAACGCCGCGATCAGGTCGGCCTCTGCGCCGCCATGGGCGTCATCGGGTTGGAACCAGCGCCAGCAGCGCTGCACCTGGCGCGTCATGGATTGCTGCGGGTACAGCACCATGAAGCCGCCGGCGTCTGCCCACTGGTTCATGCGCGTACCGCGCGCGAAAGCCAGTGCGGTCTGCCGACAACCGTGCAGCATGACCACGACCGGCAGATGGCCCGGCGTGGCACCGGCCGGGGTGTACCGCGCAAACGTCAGCTGGCGGCCCTTGCCATCGGAAAATTGGCGGGTGCCTTCCCAGCGCCCGTTGCCCAACGATGGGGTCGCGGGCTGACGGGCGGCGGTGGCGGGGGATGCCGTCTTGGTCGCGGTTTTGCGTGGTGGGGTGGCGCGCTTTCTGGCGGGCTTGGGCGATGCCATGCGCAGCGCCGTGCGCTGTAGCTTGCTGATCTTCTTTGCGGCTTTGAAAAACAGATTGGAGAAACTGCGCGCCATTGGTAGGCCTCGGCCAGTAAACCTGCTTGAACCTTCCCGGCCGGGCCGGGGCCGCCTGCCGCGCATGGCGCACAGGCCACCAGCGCGACGGCGATGGTCAGATCGGTAAGGATATCCGTTGCGTCCTGCGCGACTGCGCGAACGCGGGTGCGAGCCCAGAAAAAAGAACGTAGCCCACCTCTGCGGGCGGTAGAACTCAGTCAACCGGTGTCGGTAAAACAGCCGCAGGAAATGTATCACAGGGTAACCAGCGTTCCCACCCTTTTGTCCTGCGCGTGGCGGCGCCTCTTGCTGAAAATCAAGCGGCGCGCGTTTCCGCTGCGGTGGCCAGCCCCGTCCCGTTGAGCCCGCCGCGCAAAGCGCTTAAGGTGATGATCTTGCAACCCGCACCACGCATTCACCAGACGCACATGTTTCCGAACGACAGACCCCAGACCCTAGGCGAGGAAATCGCTAACACCATCAGCCACGGGATCGGCGCCGTTGGCGCTTTGGCCGCCGCGCCCATCTTGATTGTGGCCGCCGTACGCCAGGGCGACGCCGCCTTCATCGCGGCGGCGGCCGTGTTCGCGGCGTCGATGTGCCTGTTGTACCTGGCGTCCACCATCTATCACGCGCTGCCGCTGTGCCGCGCCAAACAGATTTTCAACGTGCTGGACCATTCGGCCATCTACCTGCTGATCGCCGGTACCTACACGCCGTTTGCCCTGGGCGCGCTGCGGGGGCCATGGGGCTGGACGCTGTTCGGCCTGGTCTGGGCCATGGCCTTGCTGGGCGTCGGCCTGAAAGCCAGCAAACGCTTGAACCGGCCGGCGCTGTCCACGGGGCTGTACCTGGCGATGGGCTGGCTGGTGGTCATCGCCATCAAGCCGCTGATCGAAAGCGTGCCCACGGGCGGGCTGGGATGGTTGGTGGCGGGCGGGCTGGCGTACACCGGCGGCGTCGTGTTCTTCGTGTTCGACAACCGTTGGCGCTACGGTCACTTCATCTGGCATCTGTTCGTGCTGGCGGGCACCGTGTGCCATTTCTTCGCGGTGCTCTGGTACGCGGCGTGACGGGCAGGCCACTACCCGCCGCGCAAGTATTCCGTGGGCGATTGGCCCAGCACGCGCCGGAACATCGTTGAAAACGCCGCGGGGCTTTGGTAGCCGAAGTCCAGTGCAATGGCGGTAACGGCGCCGCCCGCCGCCAGCCTTGCCAGCGCCAACACCACGCACGCGCGTTGCCGCCATTCTGAAAACGTCATGCCCGTTTGGCGGCGGAAATAGCGGCTGAAGGTGCGCGGGCTCATGTGCAGGCGCGCGGCCCATGCGTCCGGCGGCGTGCGCGCATCCGGCGCCGCGATAAAAGCGCGGCACAGCGGCGCCAGCTTTTTGTCGCGGGGTAGCGGAATGTGCAGCGGCAGCACCGGCGCACGGTCGATTTCATGCAGCAGCAAGACGGCCAGCGCGCCATCGCGCCCGTCCGGTGCATATGCGGCGGGCATGTCCACCGCTTCCAGCAACAACTGCCGCAGCAGCGGCGATACCTCGATTACCTCGCAGGCATTGCGCCCTGCCCGCGCCGCATCGGGCTCGATATACGCGCTACGCGTGCTGACCTCCAGCATGCGTACCTGATGCGTCACCCCGGCGGGGATCCACACCGCGCGCTGGGGCGGCACCACCCAGTTGCCGTCGCGCGTAGAGACCTGCATGACTCCGGTCGCCCCGTACAGCAGTTGCGCGCGCCGGTGCGAATGCGCGGGCAGCACATGGCCGGTCGGATAGTCATTGCCAATGGCAAGCACGGCGCGGTCCAGGTGATCGTGTTGATCAATGTGCGTATTGCGCATGGCGGGAGACGTAGGGTGGAAGTGCGGGGCGGCCGTGCGGGCCGGGAAATGTGCACCCCGGCACTCGGCTTGGCCGAAATGCAAACATTATTGTCCAAAGCACGAAAGCCGGCCACGTCGCTCTTCCGTATCGTGACGACATTCCTTCTTGGGACCGTCCGATGCTCTACCTGATCCTTGCTTTCTTTGGCTGCGCCAGCGGCGTCACCACCGTGCTGTTCGGCTTTGGCGGCGGCTTTGTCGTGGTGCCGGTGTTGTACGGCGTGTTGACCGCCGCGCACGGGGCGGACGACGCCATCGGCGCGTCGGCCATGCACATTGCAGTGGCCACCTCGACCTGCGTGATGGTCGTGAACGCCATCGCCGCCACCCGCCGCCAGCAGCGCGCGGGTAACCTCGCGGGCGACCTCGTTCGGGCCTATATCCGGCCTCTGGCGGCGTATATCGCCGTGGGCGCCCTGGTGGGTGCGCTGGCCGCCACGCACGCCAGCGGCACGCTGGTGCGCTGGGCCTTTGTGGCCTATCTGGCGGCGACGATTCTGGACTGCCTGTTGCGCCAGGGGTTTTTGGCGCAAGCCGATGGCGCCGACGCGGTGCCGTTGAGCCGGGGCGTGATGGTAGGCGGCGGTGTGGTGATCGGTGTCGTCGCCACATTCCTGGGCGTGGGCGGGAGCGTGATGACGGTGCCCTTGCTGCGTCGGCGCGGCCTGCCGATGGCCAAGGCGGCGGCCATGGCCAACCCGTTGACGATACCCGTCGCCATTGTCGGCACCGTGGCCTACATGGCGGCGGCGCGCGATCTGCCCGCGCCGCTTGCGCCGTGGATCCTCGGCTATGTCGACCTGCTGGCCTTCGCCGTGCTGGCGCTGGGCGCGCTGCTGGGCATCCGATTGGCGGCGCCGTTGATTCCGCGCTTGCCCGACCGCCTGCATGCGCGCGTCTACATCGCGTTGCTGGTGTTGGTGATGCTGGCCATGCTGCTGATGTAACGGCGGCGTGTTCGCCAAGCCCGCATACCTGCGGAAACATCGCGGCCAGCAGCGACTACGAAACCACGCAAAACGTTTCCGGCGCGCTCCCCCGGCAGCCCTCCTGGCCGGCAGCCCGCCCTCGTGTCCTGCCGACACAGGAAAACACATCGCGAAACTTGTCCCATGGCGGTTGCGCTCGTCATCATGGTCGGACATTAACCGGAACACGGAGGTTTCATGCAGCGTTCCAAATACGCATTCCTATCCGCCGCCATCCTGTCGACGGCGCTGTCCGGTGCAGCGGCCATGGCCCAAAACGCCAGCCAGCCGCCCGCGCAACCGCAGATGGCCCCCGCCATTACGCAACCCACCGACCAGCAATTGCAGCGCTTTGCATCGGCATCGCAAAAGGTGTCGGGCGTGGTCGACGAATACCGCCCGAAGGTCGACGCCGCCAAAACGGATGACGCCAAGCAGAAGGTCGTGCAGGAAGCCGACGCCAAGATGGTGCAACTGGTACGCGCCGACGGCTTGACGGTGGAAGAATTCAACGGGATCGGCCAGGCCGTGCAGCAGAATCCGCAGCTCAAGCAGCGGGTGATGAGCATGAGCAAAGGCGCGCCCAAGTAAGGCAGCCGACTAGTCCAACAAAGTAGGGCAAGGCTGGACCGGGGATTGTCCGGCCTGCGCCACGCGTTCCCTGGGCGCGTGGCGCTTTTCATTGGCGCGCACCGTCAGCCGCGTCCCGCGGCGGGCGTCCCTTCACGCGCGCAAAGCAGTATCCTGGCAGCCGGTTTGCATTCGACCCCCTCTGCAAGGAGCACGGCATCTTGACCCCGGAAATCACCCTGTATGACCTGGCTGGCGCGGACGAGTCGCTGCGCTTCAGCCCGCACTGCTGGAAAACGCACATGGCGCTGGCGCACAAAGGGCTGACGGCCAAGACCGTGCCCTGGCGTTTCACCGAAAAGGAAGCCATCGATTTTTCCGGCCAGAAGCTGGTGCCCGTGCTGGTGCATGGTGACCGCGTGGTCAGCGATTCATGGCGCATTGCGTGCTATCTGGAAGACACCTTCCCCGAGCGGCCCTCGCTGTTCAACGGCGCGGGCGGCCGCGCGGTCAGCCTGTTCGCGAATTCCTGGGCCGACACCACCTTGGTGCCCGTGCTGGCGCGCTTGCTGCTGCCGGCCATCCACGGGCTGATCCACGAGAAAGACAAGGACTATTTCCGCGCCTCGCGTGAAAAGCGCTTTGGCCGTCTGGAAGACCTGCCGGCGGGATACGACGGGCAGATCGGCGCGCTGCGGGCAGCGCTGCTGCCCTTGCGCCACACTTTGGGCCGGCAACCTTTTCTGTCCGGCGAGCAGCACGGCTATGCCGACTATGCGGTGTTCGGGATGTTCATGTGGGCACGCTGCACCAGCGCGCTGGTGCTGCTGGAGGCCGATGACCCGGTGTACGCCTGGCGCGAGCGGTTGCTGGACGCCTTCGATGGCCTGGCGCGCCGTGCGCCGGCCGTCGCCGGCTGATCGGGCCGGCTGATCGGGCCGGCTGATCGGTCGGGACGGTCGGGCCGGCATCTGCCGGCCACGATGATCCCCGACCATTCGATCACGTCTTCAATCGATAGCCCGTCTTGAAGATCCAACGCACGCCGATCAGGCAGGCCAGCAGGAACACCAGCGTCATGCCCACGCTGACGCCGACGCTGACGTCGGACACGCCGTAGAACGCCCAGCGAAAGCCGCTGACCAGATAGACCACCGGGTTGAACAACGTGGCCGTCTGCCAGAACGGCGGCAGCATCTTGATGGAATAAAAGGTACCGCCCAGGAACGTCAGCGGCGTGATGATCATCAGCGGAATGATTTGCAGCTTTTCGAACCCATCGGCCCACACGCCGATGATGAAGCCGAACAGGCTGAACGTCACTGCCGTCAACACCAGAAAGCCCAGCATCCAGATGGGGTGCGCGATGTCGAACGCCACGAACAGGCGCGCCGTGGCCAGCATGATCAGGCCCAGGATGATGGATTTGCTGGCGGCCGCCCCCACGTACCCCATGACGATTTCCACGTACGAGATGGGCGCCGAATGAATTTCGTAGATGGTGCCGGAAAAGCGCGGCATATAGATGCCGAAGGACGCGTTGGCGATGCTTTGCGTCAAGAGCGACAGCATGATCATGCCCGGCACGATGAAGGCGCCGTAGCTGACCCCGTCGATCTCGACCATGTGCGAACCGATGGCCGACCCGAACACCACGAAATACAGCGATGTCGAGATCACGGGCGACAGCACGCTTTGCATCAGCGTGCGCCAGGCGCGGGCCATTTCAAACAGGTAGATAGCGCGAATGGCGTAGAAGTTCATGATTGACCGTGTACCAGGCTGACAAAGATATCCTCAAGCGAGCTTTCCGATGAATTCAGGTCGGTGAATTCAATCTGGAGCCGGCTCAGGTCCTGCAGCAGCTGCGAAATCTGCCCGCCGCCCTGGTTGTCGTAGGTGTAGACCAGTTGATAGCCATCGGCGGACAGGTCCAGCTGATAGGCGTCCAGCGCCGTCGGGATGCCCGGCAGCGGCGCCGTCAACGTCAGCGTCAGCTGGCGTTTGCCCAGCTTGGCCATCAGCGCGTTCTTTTCTTCCACCAGAATGATCTCGCCCTTGCGGATCACGCCGATGCGGTCGGCCATTTCCTGGGCTTCTTCGATGTAGTGCGTGGTCAGAATGATGGTCACGCCGCTTTCACGCAGCCGCCGCACCATTTCCCACATGCCACGGCGCAGCTCCACGTCCACGCCCGCCGTGGGCTCGTCCAGGAACAGGATGGCCGGCTCGTGCGACAAGGCCTTGGCGATCATCACGCGGCGCTTCATGCCGCCGGACAAGGCCATGATGCGGCTGTCCTTCTTGTCCCACAGCGACAGGTCGCGCAATACCTTTTCGATATAGGCCGGGTTGGCCGGCTTGCCGAACAGACCCCGGCTGAAGGTGACCGTGTTCCAGACGCTTTCAAACGCGTCGGTGGAAATTTCCTGGGGCACCAGCCCGATCTTGGATCGCGCGGCGCGAAAGTCCGACACGATGTCATGGCCATCGGCCAGCACCCGCCCGTCGGACGGGTTGACGATGCCACAGATGATGCTGATCAGCGTCGTCTTGCCCGCGCCGTTAGGCCCGAGCAAGGCGAAGATCTCGCCGCGCTGGATTTCCAGGTTGACGCCCTTGAGCGCCTGGAATCCCGAGGCGTATCGCTTGGATAAACCTTGAACTGATATAACCGGCTGCACACGAGCCCCCAACGTGATCGATAGCCGGGGATTTTACTCGTTACCCCCGCGCCGCTTGGTCGACGTGGTGGAACGCTGTGTTTGGCCGGCGGCAACGGGCAGTGCCCGCCGCCGCGCGCGATGACCGCGCGGCCGGCCCTGCCGCCTTCCCAAGCCTGGCCCTAGCGCCCCCAGCGCAACACCAGCGGCTCCAGCCGACGCGCTGTTTCCAGCAGGCCCTGGCGCACTTCGTCGCGCATGGGTGGGAAGGGATGCCGGGGCGCGTCGCAATCGATCACCCCGCCCGCCTTCATCAGCGCCTTGGCCGTCAGGATGCCGCCCTGGCGGTTTTCGTAGTTGATCAGCGGCAGCCAGCGCTCGTACAGCCGGTAGGCCTCGTCCCGCCGGCCATCCCGGTGCGCCTCGATGATGGGGCGGATGCCGTCGGCAAAGCCGCCGCCCGTCATCGAGCCCGTGGCGCCCGCGTCCAGGTCCGGCAGCAGCGTGATGGCTTCTTCGCCATCCCAGGGGCCTTCCACCGCCGCGCCGCCCAGCGCAATCAGGTCGCGCAGCTTCGAGGCCGCGCCCGCCGTTTCGATCTTGAAGTACGACACCTGTTCGATTTCCCGCGCCATCCTGGCCAGCAGCGCGGCGGACAGCGGTGTGCCCGCGACCGGCGCGTCCTGGATCATGATGGGTATGTCCACCGCGTCGGACACCTGCTGGAAAAACCCTTCGATTTGCGCCTCGGGCACCCGGATCGTGGCGCCGTGATACGGCGGCATGATCATCAGCATGGCCGCGCCCTGCTCTTGCGCCCGGCGGCTGCGCGCCGCGCACACGCGCGAGCCGAAGTGTGTGGTTGTGACGATCACCGGCACGCGGCCCGCCACGTGTTCAAGCAGGGTTCGTGTCAGCACCTCGCGTTCGTCGTCCGACAACACGAACTGCTCCGAGAAATTGGCCAGGATGCACAGGCCGTCCACGCCGGAATCGATCATGAAATCCACCGCGCGCTTCTGGCTGGGCAAGTCCAGCTCACCCGATTCCGTGAACGTGGTGGGGACTACCGGGAAGATGCCGCGATAGCGCGGCGCCTGGAATGTCGGAGTCATGGCGGCCTACTCGATGATGTTGAAATCGTTGAGGTATTCGGTTTTCAAGGTCAGCCCCAGGCCCGGCTTGTTGTCGTCCAGGTCGATGAAGCCTTCCTTGGCGACGGGCTCGCCGTCGAAGATGTAGTAGAACAGTTCATTGCCGACTTCCACATCAAACATCGGGAAGTACTCGCTCATGGGCGAGGCCAGCGTGCTCATCGTCAGGTGATAGTTGTGCATCTGGCCGGCGTGCGGAATGACCGGCACGCTATACGCTTCGCACAGCGCATTGATCTTGTGCGCCGCCGTGATGCCGCCCACGCGGTTGGTGTCGTACTGCACCACCGACACCGCCTTCCTGTCCAGCAACTGCTTGAATCCGTACAGCGAAAATTCGTGCTCACCGCCCGAGATCGGAATTGAGCTCAGCCGATTCAGTTCGGCGTAGCCGTCGATATCGTCGGCAATGACGGGCTCTTCCAGCCAGCGCGGTTCGAATTTTTCAAGCTTGGGCAGGATGCGCTTGGCGTATTCCAGCGTCCAGCCCATATAGCATTCCAGCATCAGGTCGGTGTCGTAGCCAATCACTTCACGAATGGCTTGAACCGACTTCAGGTTTTCAACCACGCCCTTTTGCAAGTGCGCCGGGCCGTAGCCAAAACGCATCTTGAAGGCTGTGAACCCCTGGTCCAGATAGGTCTGCGCTTCGTCTTGCATCGCTTTCAGATCGGTGCGGTACAGCTTGGAGTAATAGACCGGAATCTTCTCCTTGGTACGCCCGCCCAGCAGCTTGAACACGGGCTTGCCCACGGACTTGCCCAGGATGTCCCAGATGGCCAGGTCCACGCCCGAAATCGCCGCCATCGTCACGCCCTTGCGACCCCACGCGTGCGTGGCGCGGTACATGCGCTGCCACAGAAATTCATAGTCCCAGGGGTCTTGTCCCACCACCAGCGGCGCCAGGTACTGGTCGATGATGGCCTTGGCCACGCGCGGCGCCAGCGCCACGTTGCCCAGCCCGACGATGCCATCGTCCGTTTCCACTTCCACCACTGTCCAGCCGTGAAAGCGGAAGGTGCTCATGGTTTCTTCGCGCGATGGCACCAGGTCCATGGCGTTAGAGCAGAAGTTGCCTTGCGGCGGCACGGTCTTGCCGGTCCATTCGAAAACGCGGGCGCGGACGGATTTGATTTTCATGGTGTGTTCCTGTTCAAACTAGAGAAGCTCGGTGCGACGCGCCCATGGACGCGCCCATGCGGCACGCAATCAAAAATGCCTGCCAGGTGGCGTCCACGTTGGCGCGGCCCTGGCCGGCGATGTCGTACGCGGTGCCGTGCGCGGGCGTGGTGATGGGAATGGGCAGGCCACCCTGCACGGTGACCCCGCGCGAAAATCCCAGCAGCTTGATCGCGATCTGCCCCTGGTCGTGGTACATCGTGACAATCGCCTGGAACTCGCCCGCCTGCGCCTTCAGGAAAATCGTGTCGGCGGGAAACGGTCCGGCAATGGGCAGGCCTTCCTGGTTCAGCTGCCGCACGGCGGGTTCGATGATGTCGATTTCTTCGCGCCCGCACGTGCCGCCGTCGCCGCCGTGGGGGTTGAACGCCGCGACCGCCACGCGCGGCTGGGCGATGCCGTTGGCCTGCAACGACCGGTAGATCAGGCGCGTTGCGGCCTTGATGCGGTCCACGCTTAACGCGGCGGCGGCGTCCTTTAACGGAATGTGCGACGACACGCGCGACGTCCACAAGTCGCCCAACGTATTGAATTCACAGAAGGTGCCGGTCACGCCCAGGTACTGCGCAAAGTGATGCAGTTCGTCGTCGTGCTTCAAGCCGCCCTGCTTCATGGCGAACTTGTTCAAGGGCGCAAAGCAGATGGCGTCGATATGCCCGTCGCGCGCCGCGTCCATGCAGGCGTTCAGCACGCGCAATACCGACGCGCCGCCCGCCGCACCGGCCTGCCCCACCGTCACCTGCTCGGGGCGCACGGTGTCCATGGCCAGCCACGCGGGCCGGCTTGTGTCGGCGCGGGTCCGCACTGCCGCCACGCTGGTCACCGCTTCGGTGGGCACGTCCACGCCGGCCACGCGCAGGCCTTCGCGCCACAACCAGGCATCGCCCACCAGCACGATGTTGGCGCGTTGGCAGGCCTCGGCTTGCGCCAGCAAGCGCGCGATCAGTTCGGCGCCGATGCCGGCCGGGTCACCCAGCGTCAAGGCCACCACGGGTTTTTGCTGCATATCGATCCTTTGCTGCGCGTGCATACAAGCCTCACTCCACAGAAATGTGGTTCTTTTTGATGATGCCGGCGTAGCGCTGGTTTTCGGCGTTGTGGAACTGCGCGAACTGCGCCTGGCTCATCGGGGTGATGTCCGCGCCAATCGCCAACAGCCGGGCCTGTGTTTCGGGCATGGCCAAAATGCGGTTCACGTCGTCGTGGATGCGTGTCTGGATGGCCGCCGGCGTGGCGGTGGGCATGTAGATGCCGTACCAGGCGCTCATTTCGACGCCGGGCACGCCGGCTTCGGCCATCGTCGGCACGTCGGGGAGCTGCGGGTTGCGCCGCGCGCTCAGCACGGCCAGCGCGCGCACCTTGCCGCTCTTGATATGAGGGATGACCGACGACGCGGTTTCGAAAGCGATCTGCACCTGTCCGCCCATCAGGTCCACCATGGCCGGCCCGCTGCCGCGATACGGAATGTGCGTCATCTGCACGCCCGTGGCGTCCTTGAACAGCTCGGCCGCAATGTGCTGCGTGCTGCCCGAGCCGCTGCTGGCAAAGTTCAATTCGCCCGGGCGACGCTTCAGCAGCGCAATCAACGCCTGCACCGAGTCTGCCGGCACCTGGTTGTTGACCACCAGGACGTTCGGCACCGCGCCCACGAAGACCACGGGCGTCAGGTCGCGGTCGTTGTCGTAGGCCAGCTTCAGCAGATGCGGGGCAATGGCGTGGGCGGTGGACACGCCCATCACCATCGTGTGGTTGTCGGCGGACTTGGAAGCCAGATCGGCGGCCAGCGTGTTGGATGCGCCGGGCTTGTTTTCGACGACGACGGTCTGGCCCAGCATGGGCCCCAAGCGGTCGGCCACGGCGCGCGCCATGGCGTCCGTGCCACCGCCGGGAGCGGAGCCCACCAGCAGGCGCAGCGGCTTGGCCGGCCAGTCGGCGCGCGGCGTCTGGGCAGACGCCGATGCCGACAGGCACAGCGCACCGGCGGCCATTGCGGCCATCGCCCCCAATAGGCGGATCTTCATGGTTGTCTCCTTGCTGTTTCTTCGCCGCATGGGCGAGTTGTTGTGCAGTCATCTTAGAAACAACGCCTGTTTCCGTAAAATGAAACTTTTGCACCAACCGTTCACCTCAGGCGATCAATCATGGAACGCAACTTGAATGTCCCCGCCCTGCTGTCACGGCTGCGGATGCGGCAGATCGTTCTGCTGCTGGCTATCGACGAACGCGGCACGCTGCGCGCGGCGGCGGCGCAGCTGAACATGACGCAGTCGGCCGCCAGCAAAATGCTGCACGAACTGGAATTGGCGCTGGGGCAGCCTCTGTTTGAACGAGTGGGTCGCGGGCTGGCGCTGACGCCCGCCGGCGTATGCGTGATGGGTTACTTTCGCGGCATGCGCGGCACCATGTCGTCGCTAGCGCGCGAGCTGGACGAATTGCGGTTGGGCAGCGCGGGCAAGCTTTTCATCGGCAGCATCATGGCGGCCTCGCCGGGCCATCTGACCGATGCCTTGCTGCGCCTGAAGCAGACCTATCCGCTGCTGGCCGTGGAAATTGCCACGGGCACCAGCGACCTGCTGATCGCGCAGCTGAACGAAGGCAAGCTGGATGTGGTGATCGGCCGCATGCTGACCCTATCGGACCGCAACTACGTGTTCCGGCCTATCGGCGACGAGGCGCTGTCGGTGATCGCGGCGGTGGATCATCCGCTGGCCGCGCAAAAGCGCCTGGCCTTTGACGCCATGCTGGCGTATCCCTGGATCTTGCAGCCGCACGGCAGCCCGATGCGCGACGTGATCGAGCAGGAATTCCGCTCGCATAACGTGGCGACGCCGCCTGGGCTGATCGAGTCCGCGTCCATTTTGACCACCACCAACCTGGCGATGAAGTCGCACATGCTGGGCGTGATTCCGGAATCGGTGGCCAGCCGGTATGCGGCGCACGGGTTGCTGGCCATTCTGCCCTACCAGATCCGCCAGTCGCTGACCGAGTTCGGCAGCATCGTCCCGCGTGACCGCCCATTAAGCGCGGCGGGCCAGCATTTTGTGGACCTGCTGCACGATATTCAACGATGATGCCCGCGTGTTAGGCGAATTCCGCCCTTCCAGGGAAGTACAATCGCCGATTGCGCCACGCGCGCGTTTTTGTCCGAGGTTTTCTCCGTGAGCGCCCTGCCCGCCTGTCCTGAATGCCAATCCGAATACACCTACGAAGACGGCGGCAACTACATCTGCCCGGAGTGCGCGCATGAATGGTCCTCTGCGGCTGGCGATGACACCGCCGCCGCCGACGAAGCCCGCGTCTACCGCGATTCCGCCGGCAACGTGCTGCAAGACGGCGACACCATCACCGTCATCAAGGACCTGAAGCTCAAGGGCTCGGGCGGCGTGGTCAAGATGGGCACCAAGGTCAAGGGCATCCGCCTGGTCGATAGCGACCACGACATCGATTGCAAGATCGATGGCTTTGGCCAGATGAGCCTGAAGTCGGAATTCGTGAAGAAGGTCTAGCGTCCGGTTGCGCCTGTCGCACTGCCCCGCGCACGGCGCGGGGCAGCGTTCTGTCAAAGGTCGTCGTCTTCAACCGGCTTGGGCATCAGGTAGGCGGTCAGCAGGCTGGATAGCCCTGCCATCACCCACAGCACGAAGAACGACACTGTATAAAAGCCCACGCGGCCGGTGGGCACGTGCCCGAAGATGGCCACGTCCAGCGGGTCGATCAGCGCGAAGATCAACGCGCTGCCCATCGCCGCCGCCAGGAACGACGGCCACAAAATCCACATCAATGAACGCAGGCCCATCTGTGCTCTCCCTGCTTAAGGGTTGGCTTGCGCGGCGCGTGCGCCCTCGCTTGCCCGGGGTGCGACCTGTTCGATCACCAGGCCGCGCTTGACCACGCCGTCCTGGATAGGCTCGTGGGTGAAGTTGCTGTAGGCAAAGTAGATGGTGATGAAGCATCCGATCATGGCCGCGAACGGGCCGGCCATCAGGATCCACGGCCAGGGCTCGCGATACCAGGGCTTGGGCGTGGGCAGGGTTAAGGCGGTTGTCATGGAAAGTCCTTGAAGCGGGCGAATCGGGCTTAATCGGGTACGTAGAAACTGGCGGCTTCGTCGGTCTCGATGGACCGGTTTTCGCCGTCGTGGCCACGCGCGCGCAGCGTGATGGGATGGGCGCCCGGCTCTACGCCGGCGGGCGCGCGGATCACCATGGGCACCAGCTTGTTGGCGGCCGGCTCAACGTCAACCATGTCCGACCCCTGGCGCCCGGCCATGACTTGCAGGCCCGGCATGCCGTCCGCCGACAGCCGCAGCCGCATGGCGGTGTCCGACGTGTTGATGATTTGCAGGCGGTAGACGTTTTCAATCTGCCCGCCGGCCACTTCGCGGCCCAACGCGCCCCGGTCACGAATGACGTCCACGCGCAAGGGGTTGCGCATGGCCAGCGACGCCACAAAGGCCACGGCCAGTATCAGGATCAGCGTGCCGTAGATCAGTACGCGTGGGCGCAGCAGATGCGAGCGCGCGCTTTTGGCGCTAAGACCGTCCTGCATGGCGCGGTCTGACGTATAGCGGATCAGGCCGGGTTCGTACTGCATCTTGTCCATGACCTGCTCGCAGGCGTCGATACAGGCGCCGCAGCCGATGCACATGTATTGCAGGCCGTCGCGAATGTCGATGCCGGTGGGGCACACTTGCACGCACAGGCTGCAATCAACGCAGTCGCCCAGGCCGGCCGCCTTGTGGTCGACCTTGCGCGAGCGCCCGCCACGCGGGTCGCCCCGGCGCTTGTCGTAAGTGACGACAAACGTGTCCGGGTCCACCATGACGCTTTGGAAGCGGGCGTAGGGGCACATGTACTTGCAGACGGATTCGCGCATGAAGCCGGCGTTGCCCCAGGTGGCAAAGCCATAGAACAACATCCAGAACCATTGCCAGGGGCCCAGTTGCAGCGTGAACAGTTCGTGGCCCAGTTCGCGGATCGGCGCGAAATAGCCGATGAAGGTCGATCCCGTCCACCAGGCCAGTGCGATCCACAGCACGTGCTTGGTGATTTTCACGCGTGCCTTGTGCAGGCTCCACGGCGCTTCATCAAGGCGGATGCGCGCGATGCGGTCGCCTTCGACCTTGCGCTCGATCCACATGAAGATTTCGGTGTAGACGGTTTGCGGACAGGCATAGCCGCAGAACAGCCGGCCCGCGACGGCGGTGAACAGGAACAGCGCCAGCGCCGAGATGACCAGCAGCACGGCCAGGTACACGACGTCTTGCGGCCACAACACCAGGCCGAACAGATAGAACTTGCGCGCGCCCAGATCGAACAGCACGGCTTGGCGCCCGTTCCATTGCAGCCAGGGCAAGCCGTAGAAGATCAGCTGCGTGATGAACACAAACGCGATGCGCCAGCGGGCAAAGTTGCCGCTGACGGATCGCGGATAGATCTTGCTGCGCACGCCCGCCAGCGTCTGCTCCAGGGTTTCGGCCCCGGGACGAGGCGGACGCGTGTGCGGGCGCCAGGGCGGCGGGTCGCCGCCAGGCTGCGTGCCGACGCTTGCGGTTGACCCTTCATCCATATGCTGCTCCGTACTGTAAGTCCAATGACGTGAAGGGCCGCCGGGCGTCCCTTCACCTATGCGCCGCCGGCCGCGTTACTTGACCGCCGTGGTGCCGCCGACCGCCGCGGTGCCGACCGCCGCGGTGCCGACCGCCGCGGTATCGACCGCCGCCTGCGCGCCCGCTTCCGGCTTGTTCGACAAGCCCCACACCCACGCCGTCAACACCTTGATCTGCTCGGGGTTCAGGATGTGTTCGTGCGCCGGCATGCGGTTGTCGCGGCCGTCCAGGATGGTCTTGACGATGGACGCTTCCGACGAGCCGTACAGCCACACGTCGTCCGTCAGGTTGGGCGCGCCCACCAGCTGGTTGCCCTTGCCGTCCACACCGTGACAGGCGACGCAGAAGTTGCCGAACTCGCGCTTGCCGCGAAACACCCGCACCGGGTCCGCTGTCAGCCCCGACAAGGACCGCACGTACTGCGCGATGTCGCCGGCCGTCTTCGCATCGATGGCAGCCTTCCACGGCGGCATCACGCCATGGCGCCCTTCCTTGATGGTCTTCATGATGGTTTCGGGCGATCCACCGTGCAGCCAATCACCGTCAGTCAGGTTGGGAAAGCTGGGGCCGCCCTTGGCGTCCGAGCCATGGCATTGCGCGCAGTTGTTCAGGAACAGGCGCTGGCCGATTTCACGGGCGCCCGTGTCCTGCGCGATCTGCGGCACGGTCATCGTTTCGAAACGCGCGTAGATGGGGCGCACGGCCTCGGCCATCTTGGCCTGCTGGCGCGCCACTTCCTCGGTGCTGCTGTAGCCCAGCTGGCCCTTGTACGAACCCAGGCCCGGCATGAAGAACAGATAGCCCAGCGCGAACAGGCACGCCAGCAGGTACATCCACGTCCACCACGTGGGAACGGGATTGTTCAGCTCGGTCAGGTCGCCGTCCCAGACGTGGCCGGTGTCTTCCACCTGCCCGGCGGCCGGCTTGGCGCCCAGCCAGCGGCGCTGCGTGTACAGCAGCCACACGCACCAGACCACGCCGCCCACGGCAACGACCGAAATGAAAATGCCCCAGAAGCCATTGACGAAATCGCTCATGACCGATTCGCTCCATCTTGTTGTGCCTGTCCGAATTCATCGGGCAGTGCGAACGGCAACAGGGCCGATTCGCGGTTGGCGCTCTGGCGCCCGCGCGAGCAGGCCCACCAGACGATGCCGAAAAAGGTCGCCATGGAAATGGCGGTAATGATTGCGCTCAGATAGGCCACCACGATCAGCCTCCCGTGGCCGCTTGCGCGGCGGGTTGTACGGCGGACGGCGCGGAAGGTTGCACGGCTAGCTGCGCAGCGGGCGCGGCCGCCTTCCTGGCCGCTTCGGCCGCCTTGGCCTCTTCGGCCTGCTTGGCGCGGCGCACGCCCACGCCCAGGCTTTGCAGGTAATCGACCAGCGCGTCTTCTTCCGTCTTGCCCTCGATGGCCTTGGGCGCGCCGGCGATCTGCTCGTCCGTGTAAGGCACCCCCAGCTTACGCAGGGCAAGCATGCGTTCGGATACGTTCTGGCCCGTGATCACTGTCTTTTGCAGCCACGGATACGCGGGCATGTTCGATTCCGGCACCACCTTGCGCGGGTCGCGCAAGTGGATGCGGTGCCAGTCATCGGAGTAGCGTTCGCCCACGCGCGCCAGGTCGGGGCCGGTACGCTTGGAGCCCCACAGGAACGGGTGATCGAAGACCGATTCGGCGGCCGTCGAATACGAACCGTAGCGCTGCACCTCGGCGGCCAGCACGCGCACTTGTTGCGAGTGGCAGCCCACGCAGCCTTCACGGATGTACACGTCGCGGCCCATCAGGCGCAGCGGGCTGTAGGGTTCAACGCCCGCCACCGGCTGCGTCGTGCTGTGCTGAAAGAACAGCGGAATGATCTGCACCAGGCCCGCGAAGGACACCACCAGGATGCTGGCGATGATCATCCAGCCGATGTTCTTCTCAAGCGTCTGGTGAGAAAAGAAGCCAGTTTTTTTGTTGGCCATGATGTCCTCGTCAAACAGTGGCCGGCACGGCGGGCGCGGCGGGAGCGGCGACCGACGGGCGAGCGGCATGGGGGTCGTCAAGCGGAATGGCGGGGTTGACCGGCTGCGCGCCGCGCACCGTCTTCCACACGTTCCAGGCCATCACGAACACCCCCGACAGGAACAACGTGCCACCCAGCAAGCGGATCAGGTAGTACGGAACCCGCGTCTTCAGCTCTTCGACAAAGCTGTAGACCAGCGTGCCGTCGGAGGCCGTGTCGCGCCACATCAGGCCCTGCTGCACTCCGGCGATCCACATCGCGGCGATGTACAGCACCACGCCGATGGTGGCGATCCAGAAGTGCAGTTCGATGGCTTTCACGCTGTACATCTTTTCGCGGCCGTACAGGCGCGGGATCAGGTAGTAGAGCGAGCCGAAGGAAATCATCGCCACCCAGCCCAGCGCGCCCGAGTGCACGTGGCCGATGGTCCAGTCCGTGTAGTGCGACAGCGCGTTGACGGTGCGGATCGACATCATCGACCCTTCAAACGTGGACATGCCGTAGAACGACAGCGCGGTGACCATGAACTTCAGGATCGGGTCGGTGCGCAGCTTGTACCAGGCGCCTTGCAGCGTCATGATGCCGTTGATCATCCCGCCCCATGACGGCGCCAGCAGGATCAGCGAAAACGTCATGCCCAGCGATTGCGTCCAGTCAGGCAGCGACGTGTACAGCAAGTGGTGCGGACCCGCCCACATGTACGTGAACGCCAGCGCCCAGAAGTGGACGATGGACAGGCGATAGGAATAGATCGGGCGGCCGGCCTGCTTGGGCACGAAGTAATACATCATGCCCAGGAAGCTGGTGGTCAGGAAAAAGCCCACCGCGTTATGGCCGTACCACCACTGCACCATGGCGTCCTGCACGCCGGCGTACGCCGAGTACGACTTCCACATCGACACCGGCATTTCGATGTTGTTGAAGATATGCAGGATGGCGATGGTCAGGATGTACGAGCCGAAGAACCAGTTGGCCACGTAGATGTGCTTGGACCGGCGCTTGATGATGGTGCCGAAGAACACGATGGCGTAGGCCACCCAGACCAAGGTGATCAGGATGTCGATGGGCCATTCCAGTTCGGCGTATTCCTTGCTGCTGGTGAACCCCATCGGCAAGGTGATCGCGGCGGCGACGATGACGATCTGCCAGCCCCAGAACGTGAAGGCGGCCAGCTTGTCGCAGAACAAGCGCGCCTGACAGGTGCGCTGGACAACGTAGTACGACGTCGTGAACAGTGCGCTGCCGCCAAAGGCGAAGATCACCGCGTTGGTGTGCAGCGGGCGCAGGCGGCCGTAGCTGAGCCATGCGGTGTCGAAATTCAACTGCGGCCAAATCAGCTGCGCGGCGATAAATACGCCCACAGCCATGCCGACTATGCCCCAAACCACCGTCATGAGCGCGAACTGCCTCACGATCTTGTAGTTGAAGGTATCGGCCTTGCTTGCGATTGCGGGGCAATCGTTCATCACCCTTCCCCTAAAGTAACAAATAGCTCCAGGCTTGAATGATGGGACTAGGCACACAAGTCGGCGTTGATATGGATCAAGCACACAACGGCCAGACGGGGAACGCGGCAATGCCGCAACGGACTCAGGCGCGCGGCTTCAAGCGCGGCGTCAATGGCGGCGCGCGCGGGCGCTCAGGCGCCGGAAAACCGTGGTGTCGGGAATGGGTTGGCGGGGTTTGCGCTTAGCCGCGCGAGCCGCGCCCGCTGTCGTCGTCGCGCAGGATCGCCGTGCCGGCGTTGTCGGTATCGTCGTACTGGCCGTTGAACACGGCCCACCATAGCGATACGCCGATGGCCAGCACGAAAAGCAACGACAAGGGCAGCAGCAGATAGAGGATGGTCATGGCGCGGCTTCCAGCGCGCCGACCGGTGCGCTGCCAACCGACCAGTCGCGGCGGCACAGGCGCCACGAGTTATAGGCCACGGCCAGCGACGACACCAGCATCGTGATGGCGGCCAGCCAGGGTTGCACCCAGCCCAGCAACGCCAGCGGCGTCATCAGCAAATGCCAGATCAACGAGCCGTACAGGTTCTGGCGGGCTTTCTCGCGTGCCCGGCGCAGCAGCGCGTCCAGCGCGGCGTCGGACATGGAGGGGTGCGCGGCCAATGCCGAATGCGCGGACGCCATCGCGGTGGGCACCGCCATCGACATGGCGCAGGGGCAGCTCATGACCAGCAGCGCCACCATCACGGGCAGGCTGTGGGCGGGGTCGATGGCCGCCCAGCCGATGGCGGCGGCCAGCGCCAGCACCACCTGCGCCAACACGAAGCGCGATGCCAGCCGATCGGCGCGCGCGCCCAATTCCAGCCGTTGGGTTTCCACGCGCTGATGCCGCAGGCCACCCGCCGCATCGCCAAAGGACTGGCGGGCGCACAGTTCCAGGTAGCGCGCGGTCAGCAGAAACGCCACGAACATCGTGACCGAATCGAAATAGACTTCGCCGCGCCCGGTCCAGGTGGCGTGGACGCTGGGAACGAACGCGGCCACGATGCCCAGCGCAACGGGCACGTCCATGCCCGCGCGGCCATGGCGCAGGTTGTCGCCGGCATGGCGCCAGATGGGCCAGGCCGAATACAGCACCACGGGGATGGTCAGGGCGAAGCTGGCCCAATTCATCAGCACGATGGCCCAGTCCAGCGTTTGCAGTGCGTCGGCGGGCATGCTGTCATGCCGCAGGTAACCGGGCCACGCAAACATCATGACCTGCATCATGGCGAGCCACGCCAGCGACAGGCGCACCAAGGCGTGGCGGCGTTGCTGGCGGTCGGCGTCGGACAGGGACACCGGGACGGCGAAAATCGATTTTGCTCGCATGCGCCGATGGTAACCAGCGGCGCAGGCCGGCACCTTGATCTGGATCAAGGCGGGATTTCGGGCATCTTAGCTATCGCAATGCGCCGCGCTTTTTCAGGTCGGCCACCAGCTCGGCGGAGATTCCCGCTTCGGCCAGCACCTCTTCGCTGTGTTCGGCAAACGCGGGCGCGGCGCGCGGCGTGTCCGCTTGGCTGCGGCCGAACTTGATCGCCTGCGCGAAGCCCCGGTAGCTCCCGACGACCGGGTGCGCAAATGTGGAAATCATGTTCTCGGCCTGTACCTGCGGAAAATCGAACATGTCTTCAACGCCACGCGCGGCGGCGCAAGGCACCTCTTCGCCAAACCACGCTTCCCACTCCAGGGCGCTGCGCGCGCGCAGCGCTTCGTGCAGGCGCGGCACAATCTCGTCGCGATGTTCGGCACGCTTGCGCACCGAGTCGTAACGCGGGTTCGCAGCCAGGTCCGCCAGCCCCGTCTTCTCGCACAGCGCCTGCCAGAAGTGCGGCGTGTTGGCAGAGATATACAGATAGCCGCCGCCCGTGGGGTGCAGGCCGGTGATGCCGCCCGAACGCATGTCGCGCCCGATCTCGCGCGGTTCGCCCTCGGCCCAGACCAGCCGCGCCGATTGCAGCGCCAGCGCGCTGCGCAGCAAGGACACGCCCACGAACTGCCCGCGACCGCTGCGTTCGCGTTCATACAGCGCCGATGCCACGCCCGCGGCCACCATGGACGACGCGTAGTAGTCCACCACCGAGCCGTACAGGATCTCGGGCGGGCCTTCCGCCTTGCCCTGCAACGCGCACATGCCCGTCATGGTTTGCAGCACCTGGTCGTAGCCCGCCTTGTCCTTGAGCGGCCCCGTTTCGCCATAGCCGGTGACGGCGCAATAGATCAGCCTGGGGTTCACCTCGGCCAGCTGCTCGTAGGCAATGCCCAGGCGCGCCGGCACGCTGGGCCGGAAGTTGTGCACCAGCACGTCGGCCTGGCGCGCCAGGTCGTGCAGCACGGCCAACGCCTCGGGTTGCTTCAGATCCAGCACCAGCCCGCGCTTGCCCCGGTTCACGCCCAGGAAGGCGCGGCTTTCGCTGTCCAGCGTGGACGGATACTTGCGCAGGTTGTCGCCGGTGGGCGGTTCCACCTTGATGACATCCGCGCCCTGATCCGCCAGCAGCGTGCAGCCATACGGCCCGGCGATATAGGCGCTTAAGTCCAACACGCGTACGCCCGCCAGCGGGCCACCGGTAGAAGTGTGTTCGGTCGCCATCATTGCTGTTGCTCCGTGCCGTCCAGCCCCAAGGCCTGGGCCGAACGCAGTATCGCCTCGGCGCGGCGCAGGAATGGGCCGTCGATCATTCGGCCATCCACCACAAACGCGGCGACGCCCTTCTCGGTTGCCTCGCGGGCGGCTTGCACCACGCGCGTAGCGTGGGCGATTTCTTCATCCGAGGGGCGGAAGGCCGCGTTGACCAGCGGCACTTGCCGGGGATGGATGCAGCTTTTGCCCAGATAGCCCAGGCTGCGCGCCAGCTCGGCTTCGGCGCGAAAGCCCGCTTCGTCTTCGATATTGGCAAAGGCCGAGTCATAGGCAAACACGCCGGCCTCGGCCGCCGCCATGCGCAGCGCAAACATCGCCTGCTGCACAGCGACGTTCTGGCGGCGGCTGATGCCGGCGGGTTCGAACAGGTCGCCCAGCCCCAGCTGCAAGCCGGCCACCGACGGATGCGCGGCCGCCAGGGTGGCCGCCAGCCGCAAGGCACGCGGCGATTCAATGTTCAGCAGCAAGCCCACCGGCTCGGTCACGCCATTGGCGGCGCGCGCCTGTTCGATGGCGCTGGCCGCCGCCACCACGTCGGCCTCGCTTTCCGCCTTGGGCAGGTTCACCAGATGCAAGCCGGGCCGCACCACTGCCTGCACGTCCGCATGAAAGTGCCCGCTGTCCAAGGCGTTCACGCGCACGATCAGCGTCTTGCCCGACGCGGCCGTCCGCGGGTCGGCCAGCATGCGGGCCAGATGCTCGCGCGCCTCGGCCTTGCGCGACGGCGCCACGGCGTCCTCCAGGTCGAACGACAACGCGTCCGCGGGGCCGCTCAATGCCTTGGCGAATAACTCGGGACGGGAACCTGGAACGAACAGTTTGCTTCTCATGCTTGCGCTCTTGTGACGGACGTTGAATCGGGGTCGTGCTTATTGGATGGATATGTTCCGGTCGCGCGCCACCTGCTTCCACTTGGCGGCGTCGGCCTGCACCAGATCGGCAAACTGCGGCACGGTCAGCGCCGCCGGCACGGCGCTTTCCTCGGCGAACATGGCGCGCATCTTGTCGTCGTTGACGATGGCGCGGATCTCGGCGTTCAGCTTGTCGACCAGTGGCGCGGGGGTGCCGGCCGGGGCCAGCACGCCCCACCACAATTCCACCGAGTAGCCGGGCTGGCCTTCACCGATGGTGGGCAGGTCGGGATAGAACTGCGACCGCTTGGGCGACGTGACGGCCAGCACGCGCAGCTTGCCGCCCTTGAGCAGCGATGCCGTGGACGCGAAGCTGCCGATCACGAAATCGACGCGGCCGCCTGCCAGGTCGTTCAGCGCGTGCGACATGCCCTTGTAGGGCACATGCGTGAACGCCGTCTTCTCGCCCCCGGCCAGGATTTCGCTGGCCATCTGGTTGACCGAGCCCAGCCCGGCGCTGCCATAGGTCAGCTTGCCCGGCTCTTTGCGGCCGGCAGCCAACAGGTCGGCCATGGATTGGTAGGGGGAATCCTTGCCCACCACCAAGGCCATCGGGCTGCGCGCCAGCATGGCCACGGGCGCAAAGCTGCGCACGACGTCGTATTTCAAGTTGGTTTGCACGGCCGCGTTGGTGGTCAGCGTGGACGAAGACAGCATCAGCACCGTGCCGTCCTTGGGTGCGCGCGCGACGTATTCCGCGCCAATGGCCCCGCCCGCGCCGGGGCGGTTTTCAACAATGACCGTGTTCGACAGCCGCGCCCCCAGCTTTTCGGCCAGCACGCGGGCGAACACGTCATTGCTGCCGCCGGGCGGAAACGGCACCACCATCGTGATGGTGGGCGGTATGGAGGCGGACTGCGCCATGGCGGTCGCGGGCGCGCCCGCGGCAACAGCCAGCGTCAGGCTCATGGCCAACGCGGGTATGGCGGCGCGCAGCGTGTGCAAAGTCAGGTTCATCGTAGGTCTCCTCGGTGTCGGTCTGTTCCGGCGGGCGTGGCACGCCCGTCCCGCAGCCGCTTTTCGTTGTGGTCGTTTCGCATACTAGGACCGCCCACTGATGATATAAAGCGAGGATTCTTAAAACACTACGTGAGGATTTCTGATGAAGATCGAATCTTTCCGTACGCTCAACGCCGTCCTGCGCGGCGGCAGCTTCGCGGCGGGCGCGGCGGACATGAACTTGTCGCCCAGCGCCGTCAGCTTGCAGATGAAGCAGATGGAGGAATACTTCGGCCAGCCGCTGTTCGACCGGTCGGCGTTGCAGGTCAGGCCGAACGCCTTTGCCGCCGAAGTGGACGCGGTGCTACAGGACGCGCTGGCCCGGCTGGACGAACTGCGCCGCCGCAGCACGCCCGCCGTGGAAGGGCGCGTGCGGCTGGGCACTATCGAACCCCTGCAAGTCACGCTGCTGCCGCCGCTGCTGCGCAAACTGCGCGAACGCTATCCGCTGCTGGACGTGCGGCTGGTGCGTGGGCGCGCCACCGAATTGACCGAGAAACTGAAAAAAGGCGAAATCGACGCCGCGATCATCACACAGCCGGAAACGGGCGGGTCCAGCCGCCTGGCCTGGACGCCGCTGTTTCGGGAAACGCTGGTACTGATCGCCCCCCCCGATTCCATGGAAACCCGCGTGGCCGAATTGTTCCAGCGCTACGAATGGATCCGCTTCGACAAGACCACCATCGGCGGACGCCTGGCCGCGCGCTATGTGGCGCAGCACGCGCCGCACGCGCGCTGCCGCATCGAAATGCAATCGCTGGCGGCATTGACCGCATTGGTGTCGGCGGGTTTGGGCGTGTGCGTGCTGCCCGAGCCCGGGCGCAACCTGCTGGACGTGCATCCCGTGCGCGTGCTGCCGCTGGGCAAACACGCCCCGTACCGTCAGATTTCGTTCGTGTGCCGGCAGGCGGATGAAGAGAACCGGCTGGTGCAGGCACTGCTGGAAGGCGCCCGGCCTTAGCCCGGCCCCGCCTGTCTGGCCATATCAATAAAGGCGCGCAATGCCGACGATACGCGACGTTGCCGTGGGTAATACAGCATGAAGCCGGGAATTGCCGGGCACCAGTCATCCAGCATGCGCACCAGCTGGCCGGCTTGCAGCAGGTCGCGCACGTAGTATTCCGGCACGCAGCCGATGCCGATGCCGTCCGCCGCCGCGCGCACTTCCGCGTGCACGTCGCTAAGCGCAATGCGGCCGGACACGTCCACTTCGATCGCCTCCCCATCCTTTCCGAATTCCCATTTGTAGTAGCGCCCGCTGGGAAAGCGGTAGCGCACGCACGCGTGGTTCAACAGGTCGTGCGGATGGCGGGGCAATTCGCGCCCAGCCAGGTAGGCGGGCGAGGCGACCACCGCAGCGCGCAAGGCCGGGCCGATCTGCACGGCCACCATGTCTTCCGGCACGGCCTCCAGTAAGCGCACGCCCGCGTCAAAGCCCGATGCCACGATGTCGACAAAGCTGTCGTCCTCCGCGATTTCAAGCTGAATGTCTGGATAGGCGGCCAGGAAGCGCGCGGCGAACGGCATCAACAGCATGTGGGAGGCCGCCCGCGACGTGTTGATCCGCAACGTGCCGGACGCCGAACCCCGAAAGTGGTTCATTTCTTCCAGCGCGTCGCCCAGGTCGGCAAGCGCGGGAAGCAGGCGTTGGGCCAGGCGCTGGCCGGCGTCGGTCAGCGCCACGCTGCGCGTCGTGCGGTTGAACAGGTTCACGCGCAGCCTTTCTTCCAGGTTGCGGATGGCGTAGCTGACGGCGGAGGTGGACAGGCCCAGTTCTTCGCCCGCGCGGCGAAAGCTGCAATGCCGGGCGACGGCGGCGAACGCCGCCAGGTGCGACAGATTATCCGCTTGCATGATTGTGCAAATTCCTTCAACAAAACATGCGGAAATTCTAGCTTGATCGGCCTTATTCCCAGGAATATTGTGAACGTCTGCTTAACAAATTGATTCGAGTTCACCATGATCCCAGCCTGTGGCTACGCCGCTTACAGCACCGACACCCCGCTCGTTCCGTTCAGCTTCACACGCCGCGAGCCGGGCGATGACGACGTGCTGATCGACATTCTTTACAGCGGTATCTGCCATTCCGACTTGCATCAGGCGCGCGGCGACTGGGGCAACTCCGTGTTCCCGATGGTGCCCGGCCACGAGATCGTGGGCCGCGTTGCCCAAGTAGGCAAGAACGTCACCAAGTTCAAGGCGGGCGATTACGCGGGCGTGGGTTGCATGGTGGATTCCTGCCTGCATTGCAAGGCCTGCCGCCTGAACCTGGAGCAGTACTGCGAAGAAGGCGCCACGCTGACCTATAACGACAAGGAACGCGGCAGCGATCAGTTGACGTTCGGCGGCTATTCCGACCGCATTGTCGTCAAGGAACACTTTGTGGTGAAGGTGTCTGACAAGCTGGACTTGAAAGCCGTTGCTCCGCTGCTGTGCGCCGGCATCACCACGTATTCGCCGCTGCGCCACTGGAAGGTAGGCCCCGGCCAGAAGGTGGGCGTGATCGGCCTGGGCGGGCTGGGCCACATGGGCGTGAAGTTTGCCCATGCGATGGGCGCGCATGTGGTGATGATCACGACGTCTGCCGACAAGGGCCGCGACGCCCGGCGCCTGGGCGCCGACGAGGTGCTGGTGTCGCGCGACGCAGAGGCGATGGCCGCGCACGCGGGCACATTCGATTTCCTGTTGAACACCGTGCCCGTCAGCCACGACGTGAATCCGTACCTGGCGTTGTTGACGCTGAACGGCACGATGGCGCTGGTGGGCGCCCTGACGCCGCTGGACCCGATCCCCGGCGCGAACCTCATCCTGGGCCGCAAGTCGATCGCGGGCTCGGCCATCGGCGGCATGGAAGAAACGCAAGAGATGATGGACTTCTGCGCGGAACACGGCATTGTCAGCGATGTCGAGATCGTGCCGATCCAGGCCGTGAACGAGGCCTATGAGCGGTTGGCCCGGAACGACGTGAAGTACCGCTTCGTCATCGACATGGCGTCGTTGACCGACGAGGCGGTGGCCGCTTAATAACAAGAAGGCGCTGGCGCTGCGTCCAGGAAAAAAAAGGGGTGCCCGAAGGCACCCTGAATCCACCCTACAACAGCACCTACAACTGCAAAGCAATCTATCCGTGCGTCACCCGCTCACAGTTGCGCGGGTGACGCACCCTGCGTTCAAGCGGTCAAGCGGTCAAGCCACCTTCTGTTCCTTGCCGTGTTCGAACTGGGCTTCTTCCGTAGAGCCCGTCAGCGCCGTGGTCGAGGACTGGCCGTTTTCGATCGTCTGCGTCACGGCGTCGAAGTAGCCGGTGCCCACTTCGCGCTGGTGCTTCACGGCGGTGAAGCCCATTTCGGCGGCCGCGAATTCCTTCTGCTGCAATTCCACAAAGGCGCTCATCTGGCGGCGGGCGTAGCCGTGGGCCAGTTCGAACATGCCGTAGTTCAGCGCATGGAAGCCGGCCAGCGTGATGAACTGGAACTTGTAGCCCATGGCGCCCAGCTCACGCTGGAACTTGGCGATGGTGCCGTCGTCCAGGTTCTTCTTCCAGTTGAACGAGGGCGAGCAGTTGTACGCCAGCAGCTTGCCCGGGAATTGGCGATGGATGGCGTCCGCGAATTTGCGGGCGTATTCCAGGTTGGGCGTGGACGTTTCGCACCAGATCAGGTCGGCATACGGCGCGTAGGCCAGGCCACGCGAAATGGCTTGATCGATGCCGGCCTTGGTGCGGAAGAAGCCTTCCACGGTGCGCTCGCCGGTGATGAACGGGCGGTCGTTTTCGTCCACGTCGCTGGTCACCAGGTCGGCGGCATCGGCGTCGGTGCGGGCCAGCAGCACGGTGGGCGTGCCCATCGTGTCGGCCGCCAGGCGTGCCGACACCAGCTTGGCCACGGCTTCGCGGGTGGGCACCAGCACCTTGCCGCCCATGTGGCCGCACTTCTTCACGGACGCCAATTGGTCTTCGAAGTGCACGCCCGACGCGCCGGCGTCGATCATCGCCTTCATCAGTTCAAAGGCGTTAAGCACGCCGCCAAAGCCCGCTTCGGCATCGGCCACGATGGGCGCAAAGTAATCGATGTAGCCTTCGTCGCCCGGGTTCTTGCCTTCCATCCATTGGATCTGGTCGCAGCGCGCCAACGAATTGTTGATGCGGCGAACCACTTGCGGCACCGAGTTGGCGGGGTACAGCGACTGGTCGGGATACATCTCGCCGGCCAGGTTGGCGTCGCCGGCCACTTGCCAGCCCGACAGGTAGATGGCCTTCAGGCCGGCCTTGACCTGTTGCATGGCCTGGTTGCCGGTCAGGGCGCCCAGCGAATTCACGAAGGGTTCGCTATGCAGCAGTTCCCAAAGACGGGTGGCGCCACGTTCGGCCAGCGTGTGCTGCACGCTGATCGAGCCGCGCAGGCGGATGACATCCTCGGCGCTGTAGTCGCGCTTGATGCCCTGCCAGCGGGTGTTCTCGGCCCAGTCTTTCTGCAAATTGCGGATTTCGGTTTCGCGAGTGCTCATGGTGATGCTCCTGGTCAGTGATAAGAAGGCTTCAAAGATTCGCGTTCTGCATTGCGTGAATCGTTGGACAAAGTCTATGCCTCTGCTGCAAAGCAAGGTGGGCTCGTGTCTTATAGAAGACAAAAAATATTTGCCTATAAAATCAATAGGTTGAAAGCGGCATTTCACATCACGAAACGCTTTTGTCATCTATGAAATGCGCTTTGGTTGCGCAGCAGCAGGAACTTTCACATCACGGGACTTACATTTCACAATGCGGAAAAATGGCCCTTTTTGAAGCGCCTACAATGCCGCTATTCCCCCGTTATTCCTGAATTGCCATGACCCTGTCGCACGGCCCCCTGGGCCAAAGCGTGGCCTACGCCTCGCAATACGATCCTTCGCTGCTGTTTCCCATCGCGCGCTCGCACAACCGCGCGGCGCTGAACCTGACCGCCGGCAACCTGCCCTTTAGGGGCGTTGACCTGTGGAACGCCTACGAGCTGTCCTGGCTGGACGCCAAGGGCAAGCCGCGCGTGGCAATGGCTACGTTTTCGGTGCCGGCCGACAGCCCGAACATCATCGAATCCAAGTCATTCAAGCTTTATCTGAATTCGTTCAACCAGACCCGGCTGGTCAATTCCGCCGCGCTGCGCGGGCGTCTGGAACGCGACCTGAGCGCCGCCGCCGGCGCTCCCGTGGGCCTGGACTTCTTCCTGCCGCAGCGATTCTCCGAGTTGCAGATGGGCGAGATGGACGGCATCTATATCGACAAGCTGGATATCGAGATCGACACCTACGAGCCGGCGCCGCAAGTGCTGCGTACGCGGCCGGGCGACGTGGTCGAGGAAACGCTGGCCTCGCGGCTGTTGAAGTCCAACTGCCCCGTGACGGGCCAGCCCGATTGGGCCAGCGTGCAGATCCGCTACCGGGGCGCGCCCATCGACCGGGAATCGCTGCTGCGCTACGTGGTGTCTTTCCGCCAGCACGCGGAATTTCACGAACACTGCGTCGAGCGCATCTTCAGCGACATCATGCAGGCCTGCGCCCCCGAACAGCTGACCGTGTACGCGCGCTACACGCGCCGTGGCGGGCTGGACATCAACCCCTGGCGCAGCAACTTCGAGGCCGCGCCGCCGGCCGACGTGCGCACCGTTCGCCAATAACGCGGACGCGCCGCGCCGCATGCCGCGCGCGGTCGCCCGCAAATTCTCACGCTTGGTTACACACACACTGCCCGCCACCGATATCGATTATGGTTCGCACGGCATCAGGCGGGCCGCCCGGCCCGCCGCCACATCCGAACCTTAGACATTTCACTCCCCCAAGGAGGCGGCAATGCAAGTGCGAGATTGGTTTGTCGAGCGTCAACCCGAGTACGCGCAATGGAGGCAGGACCTGCATGCGCACCCCGAGTTGAGTTTCCAGGAGCACCGCACCGCCGAGCTCGTCGCGGCCAAACTGCGGCAATGGGGCCTGGACGTGCATGCCGGCATCGGTGGCACGGGCGTAGTGGCCGTATTGCAGGGCGCACGCCCGGGCAAGCGCCGCATCGGCCTGCGCGCCGACATGGACGCGCTGCCCATGCAGGAAAAAACCACGCTGCCCTACCGTTCCACCCATGAAGGCACGTTCCACGGCTGCGGGCATGACGGGCACACCGCCACGCTGCTGGCCGTGGCGCAGCACCTGTCGCAGAACCGGGACTTTGCCGGCACCATCAACTTCATCTTCCAGCCCGCCGAGGAAACCCTGGCCGGCGGCGTGGCAATGATGGCCGATGGACTCTTTAAGCGCTTTCCGTGCGACGAAATCTACGGCCTGCACAACAACCCCATGATCGGCAAGGGCCGCGTGGCTGTGCGCGAAGGCGCATTGCTGGCCGCCTGTGACGGTTTTGTCATCCGCGTGCATGGCGTGGGCTGCCATGGCGGCATGCCGCAACAGGGCAATGACCCGGTCGTCATCGCCTGCCAGTTGGTGGGCATGCTGCAAACCGTCGTCAGCCGGGCGCTGGACCCGCTGGAATCGGGCGTGGTCAGCGTGGGCATGATGAACGGCGGCACCGCGCCCAACGTCATCCCCGACATGATCGAGCTGCGCGGCACGATCCGCACCATGAGCCTTGCCGCGCGCGAAACGGCGCTGCGCCGGGTGCGCGAAATGTGCGAGGGCCTTGGGGTTGCCAACGCCACGCACATCGACGTCGAATTCGGCATGGGTTGCCCCCCGACCATCAATGCGCCCGGCCCGGCGGCCACCGTCGCGGCCGCCGCAACGCGCGTGGTCGGCGCCGACCTGGTGGACGACCGCATCACCCCGCTGATGGCGGGGGAAGATTTCGCGTATCTGCTGCAAGAATGCCCGGGCGCCTACTTCTTCGTTGGGCAGGACGGCCACTTCTGCCATCACCCGGAATACGACTTCGACGACGACATCCTGCCCACGGGCGCGGCCGTCTTCGTTGAGATCGTGCGCGACCGCCTGGGCTGATCCGCCCTTTTCCCAGCTGTTGAATTCACGGACGCGCCGCTGCGGCGCGCCCGTGTTCCCTTACGCCTGTACGGCGCTTGCAGGAGTCCGTGATGACGCCTCCGTCTTCCCCCGCTTATCAAGTTTCCGCCGCCATGCGCCGCCGCGTGGTCATTGCCTCGGTGCTGGGCAACGCCTTCGAGTGGTTCGACTTCGCCATCTACGGCATGTTTGCCGCCGTGATATCACGGCTGTACTTCCCCACGGGCGACAACGCGACGTCGCTGCTGCTGGGGCTGGCCACCTTTGGCGTGGCCTTTGCCGTGCGGCCCATTGGCGGGCTGGTGCTGGGCATGTACGCCGACCGCCACGGACGCCGCCGCGCGCTGTCGCTGATGATCCTGATGATGGCGGGCGGCACGGCCATGATCGGCGTGCTGCCCACCTACGCGTCCATCGGCATGGCGGCCAGCGTGCTGATGCTGGTGGCGCGCTTGATCCAGGGCTTTTCCGTGGGCGGCGAATATGCCAGCGCCAGCGCCATGCTGGTGGAGTTTGCGCCGCCCAACCGACGCGGCCTGTACGGCAGTTTCCAGATGTGCTCGCAGGCGCTGGCGTTCTCGGCCGGCGCGGGCGTGGTGTATCTGCTGTCCTCCAACCTGTCGACCGCCGACCTGGAAAGCTGGGGTTGGCGCGTGCCGTTCCTGTTCGGCATCCTGATCGGGCCCATTGGCTATTACCTTCGTACGCAGGTAGATGAAACGCCCGAGTTCCGCCAATTTCAGGACCAGCGCGTCAAGCCTGCGCAGACCACGCTGCGCACGCTGTTTTCGCGCTATCCGCGTGAACTGACCGGGTCGTTTTGCATTGTGGTCACCGGCACGGCGTCCAACTACGTGATGCTGTTGTACCTGCCCCTGTTTGCCGTCACGGAACTGGGACTGACGATGGGCGACGCGCAACTGAGCAGCGCCTTGGCGGCGGTGTTGCTGCTGGTGCTGTGCCCGCTGTCCGGCGCGCTGTCGGACCGTTTGTCGCGCCGCGCCCTGATGCTGCCGGCCACGTTCGCCTTTGGGGTGGTGACCTGGATCATGATGGCGCGCGTGCTGCAAGCGCCGTCCTTCGCCACCCTGCTGCAAGCGCAGTTGGCGGCGGCGGCGTGCATGGGCGTGATGTGGGGGCCAACGCCCGCGCTGATGACCGAGATCCTGCCGGTGAACCTGCGGTCCACGGGCGTATCCCTGTCGTACAACCTGGCCGTGATGCTGTTCGGCGGGCTGGCGCCTTTCATCAACACCGCGTTGATTCAACGCACGGGCGACTTGATGGTGCCCGTGTACTACGTAGCCGTGTGCGTGGGGATCGGGCTGATCGGCTTGCTGCTGCTAGGGCCGGGCAAGCCGCGCGGCGATGCCGGCAGCCCCACGCGGCTGCGCGAAAGAACGGCCTGAAAACGGCGCGGCGGCCGCGTCAGGACCGGGCGACCGCGCCCGCCGTCATGACGGGATCGGCGCGGCGCGCCTGCACCGCGATCCATTGCGCCAGCAGCGCCGCCGCCGTGAACGCCACGCCGGCGCCCACCCACGGGCCCTGGCGGAAACCGGCATCCAGCAAAATGCCGAAGGCCAGCGGACCCAGCGCCGACCCGACGTCCATGCCCGAATACACCAGCCCATAGACCGAACCGGTCGAGCCCTTGGGCGTGACGCGGCGGATCAGCATGTCGCGGGACGGCGCGGCCACGCCCGAGCAGAAGCCGGCCAGGCCCACTACCGGCGCGGCCAGCGCGGCCGGCACCCAGCCCAGCGCCAGCACCACCAGCGTCAAGCCCGCCAACAGCAGCGCAACCATGACGGTGCGCTCGGTGCGCGGGTTGGCCGACACCAGGAAACCGCCCGCCGCCATGCCCACGGCCGAGGCCACCATGTACCCGGACAAGGCCGAACTGGCCACCACGTTGGACAAGCCATACAACTGGTCCAGCAACGGAATCGTGTAGTTCTGCACCGACGACAGAGCAATCGATGTGCAGGCGAAGAACAGGAACGCGCCCCACAGCGCCGGCTTGGACAGCAACGTGGCCAAGGTGGCCAGCACGCCTTCCTGCGGTTTGGGCGCCTGCGTTGCCGCGGCCTTGGCCGGGGCCGTCGTCGTGTTGCTAGTGCCCGTGTCGTCGCCCATGGCGTCGGCGCTCGGCGGCAAGGGGCCGCCCAGCAAGTGGCCGCCCAGCACCGTCAACAGCAACACCACCGCCACCAACCCGGCGGCGCTGTAGGCCGCCACGCGCCAGTCGGCCAGCAGGATGATCGTGGTCATGAAAACCGGGGTCAGCGCCCAGCCCAGGTTGCCGGTCAGCCCATGCGCCGAAAACGCGTGGCCCAGGCGCGACGCCGTGATGCGGTGGTTGATGATGGAGTAATCGGCGGGGTGAAAAACGGAATTGCCGATGCCGCCGACAATAGCCGCCGCCATCAACATCGGGTAGCCATTAGCCGAACCGATCAACACGCCCGAAAGCACGAAGCACGCCAAGCCGAACCACAGCACGGGCCGTGCGCCGATGCGGTCCACGACGAAGCCGGACGACGCCTGCCCCACGCCCGACACGACGTAGAACGTGGCCACCAGCGCGCCGACGCGCGCGAAGTCCAGGCCGAAGGCCGTGGCCAGCGACACGTTAAGCAGCGGCAATACCAGTTGGAAAAAGTGCGAGGCGGCGTGCGCAACGCCGATCAGCAGGATGGTTTTCCAGTCGCGCCGACGAACGTCGGCGTCTGATGGAAGGATATGGGCGGCGGTGGTCATTGCAAAAAGCCGCGGCAGCGGCGCGTGGCGCAGGCGGCGAAGCCATGCGCGGGTTGTCTCCGGCAACGGCCGGGGAACCCGGACGTCGTGTTCATGGCGAATGCGGCGGCTGGGCCGGGCCGGATCATGCCGGCCATCGCTCTTTGATTATGTCGGCGGCCGTCCTGTCGCGAGCCGGGCCGCCGATTTGAAATTCAGGATACTGCCCGGTGGACCGGACGCATACAGCACATACGGGCGATACGGCGGATCCGGCAAATCCGCCATGCACAACGCCCTACAGCGCCTTTTCGCGGATGGCGGGCCAGGCGCGTTGCAGGTAATACAACATCGACCAGACCGTCAGCACCGCCGCGACGATGATCAGCACGTCGCCCAGCAGCTTGGTGTTCATGCCGTAGATGGGCTGGTTGTACAGCAGGCACGGAATGGCCACCATCTGCGCAGCCGTCTTGAATTTACCCAGCCGGTGCACCGCGACGCTGGCGCTGGCGCCAATTTTTGCCATCCATTCACGCAGAGCCGAAATGGTGATTTCGCGGCCGATGATGATCAACGAGATAAAGGCGTCGACTCGGCTCAGGTCCAGCAGCACGATCAGCGCGGCGCATACCATCAACTTGTCCGCGACGGGGTCCAGGAAGGCGCCGAACGCCGACGTCTGGTTCCAACGCCGAGCCAGCCAGCCGTCAAACCAATCGGTCAGTGCCGCGATGATGAACGCCCACGCCGCAAAAGAGTCGCGGGTGGGAACCGACATCCAGCTCTCGGGCAGGTAGAACAGCCCGACCACCAGCGGAATCATGGCGATGCGCAGCCATGTCAGGATAATGGGTACGTTAATTGGCATAGTGTCCGTATGCTACATCAGCCGGGTGACGCTGGCTGTATCGGCGGCGCGCAATGGCCGTGGGTTGGCCGTGGCTACCCACGCAACGCCTCGTAGATGCGTTCCGCCAGGTCCTGCGAAATACCGTCCACCGACGCCAGGTCCTCGATGCTGGCCGACGCCACCCCCGAAAACCCGCCAAACCGGGCCAGCAGCCGCTGCCGCCGCCGGGCGCCCACGCCCTCGATCTCTTCCAGGCGCGACACGTTGCGCGTCTTGGCGCGGCGCGCGCGCATGCCGGTAATGGCAAAGCGGTGCGCCTCGTCTCGCACCTGGGCGATCAGCATCAGCGCGGCGGATTCGCCGCCCAGCGCCACGGGGGGCCGCTCGTCGGCAAACACCAGGGTTTCCAGGCCGACCTTGCGCCCTTCCCCCTTGGCCACGCCCACCAGCGTCTGGATATCCAGCCCCAATTCCGCGAACACCTTGCGTGCCACTTCGACCTGGCCCTTGCCACCGTCAATCAGCACCAGCCCCGGCATCGGGGCCTCGCCGTCGGCCACCTTGGCGAACCGGCGCGTCAGCACCTGGCGCATCGCCGCGTAATCGTCACCCGGGGTGATGCCGGCAATGTTGTAACGGCGGTACAGCGACGGCTGCATGTCGTGGTGTTCGAACACCACGCAGGACGCCTGGGTGGCCTCACCCGCCGTATGGCTGATGTCGAAACATTCAATGCGCAGCGCATCCAGCGCGGCCTCGTCCGTGTCCAGGTCCAGCGCCTCGGCCAGCGCCAGTGTGCGGCCGGCGCGGGCGCCGGATTCGGTCAGCGCGCGCGCCAGGGCCATCTCGGCATTCTTGCCCGCCTGTTCCAGCCAGGACCGGCGCGCCCCCTGGGGCCGAGTCAACAACCGCGACGGGCGCCCACCGGCCTGCTCGATCAGCAGGTTGATGAGTTCCGGGTCGGGCAAGGCGTGCGAACACACCAGCACGGGCGGCATGGCGTTGTCGGTGTAGTGCTGGGCGATGAAGGCCTCCAGCACCTGCGGCGCCGCCTCGCCTTCGGCGTGCGTCGGAAAGAACGGCTTGTCGCCCAGGTGGCGGCCGCCGCGCACCATCGCCAGGTTCACGCAGACCTTGCCGCCCGCCACCGCCACCGCGATGATGTCGGTGTCTTCGCCGCTGGTGTTCTCCATGGTCTGCTGGTGCAACACGCGCGCCAGCGATCCCATCTGGTCGCGCAAGGCGGCGGCTTCTTCAAAGCGCAATTCGCCCGCCGCCTGCTGCATGCGGGTTTCGATTTCGCCCATGACGTCTTTCGCTTCGCCGTTCAGAAAACGCACGGCGCGCTGCACGTCGCGCTGGTATTCCTCGGCTTCGATCGCGCCCACGCATGGCGCCGAACAGCGCCCGATCTGATGCAGCAGACAGGGCCGCGACCGGTTGGCGAAGACGGTGTCTTCGCAGGTGCGCAGGCGGAACACCTTTTGCAGGATCTGGATCGTTTCGCGCACCGCCCAGGCGTTGGGAAACGGGCCGAAGTACTGGCCGCGCTTGTTCGTCGCGCCCCGGTAGTAGGCAATGCGCGGCCATTCGTGGCCGGTGATCAGCAGGTACGGGTAGGACTTGTCGTCGCGAAAGAGGATGTTGTAACGCGGCTTCAGGCTCTTGATGAGGTTGTTTTCCAGGATCAGCGCTTCGGCTTCCGAGCGCGTCACCGTGACCTCCAGCCGCGCCACCTTCGCCACCATCTGGGCGATGCGCGGGCTGGACAGGTTCTTCTGGAAATACGACGAGACGCGTTTTTTCAGGTCGCGCGCCTTGCCGACATACATGACTTCACCGGCCGCATCCAGGTGTCGATAGACACCCGGCAAGTGCGGCAGGTCAGCCAGGAACGATTTGAGATTGAAGTCGTCGGGCATTCTGATAACGGCTTTCGGCCTGCAAGGTATCCCAGTCGGGCGCATCGAAACGCGGCATCAGGCGGCGGATGCGTTCGACCGATTCGGGCGCATGCTCGAACGTCAGGCGCGACAGCAGGTCGTCGGCCAGGTCCGGGCGGTTGCACACCAACACCATGTCGCAACCAGCGTTGAGCGCGGCGTTGGCACGGGCCAGGATATCACCTGCCACCGAGGCGCCTTCCATCGTCAGGTCGTCCGAGAACACCACGCCGTCATAGCCCAGGCGCTTGCGCAGGATGTCCTGCACCCACTTTTTGGAAAATCCGGCCGGATGCTTGTCAACCTTGGGGTAGATCACGTGGGCGGGCATCACGGACGGCAGCACAGCGTCGCCCAGCCACGCGTACGGGGCGGCGTCGTCGTTCAGGATGTCGTCCAGCTTGCGGGGGTCCACGGGGATCTCGTGGTGCGAATCGGCTTGCACATACCCATGGCCGGGGAAATGCTTGCCGCAGGCGGACATGCCGGCCAGCGACAGGCCCTGGATCAGGGCCCGCGACAGCATCGTGACCACGCGCGGGTCCGAATGGAAGGCGCGGTTGCCGATCACCTTGCTGACGCCGTAGTCCAGGTCCAGCACGGGGGTGAAGCTCATGTCCACGCCGCAGGCGCGCAGCTCGGCGGCCAGCACATAGCCGGCTTCGGTGGCCAGGCGCATGGCCTGCAAGGGGTCGCGGTCCCACAGCGTGCCCAGGTCGCGCATGGCGGGCAAGGCGGTAAAGCCGTCTTCGCGGAAACGCTGCACCCGGCCGCCCTCGTGATCCACCAGGATCAGCAGTGGTTCCTTGCGGGCCTTGTGGATCTGGCGCGTCAGGCGGGTCAGCTGCTTGCGGCTTTCGAAGTTGCGCGCGAACAGAATCACGCCGCCCACCAGCGGGTGGCGCAGACGCGTCTTTTCTTCTTTGGTAAGCGAGGTGCCCGCCACGTCGACCATCACGGGGCCGGGAGGCAGGACCACCTTGGATTTTTTCTTGGCCATGAGGCTGTCCTTATATCTGTGTGGCAAGCGGCGGGCGCGGGGCCACGGCGCAAGCCGGGGCCGGGCTTGCGCCTACGGCTTGCGTTCGACCACCACGTAGGCGGCGGCCATGTCGGATTCGTCGGTGATGGACACGTGCGCCGCGCCGAAGCGCTGGCCATACCAGTCCAGCAATTCAGGGGCGATGACCAGCACCGGGCGCCCGCCCGGCGCGTTCAAGGTCTGCACCCGCCGCCAGGTCATGGGCATGCGCATGCCCAGCCCGATCGCCTTGGAAAACGCTTCCTTGGCGGCAAAGCGGGTGGCCAGAAAGCGGATGCCGCGCACCGGGTCGCGGGCGCGGCGCGCGTGGAATTTCAGTAATTCCTCGGCGCCCAGGATTTTCTCCGCGAAGCGGTCGCCATGCCGTTCCAGCGCGCGTTCGATGCGGTCGATGCGCAACAAGTCCATGCCGATGCCGGCAATGGCGCCTGCGGGCAACGGGGCTTGGGGGGATTCAGACATGGGCGTCAACCAAAAACGGCGAAAACAGCGGTTGGGTAAGCGTCACGCGGGATTGTGCGATCCGGCCTGCGATCACAGGCCGCGCAGGGCCTGAAGGCGGGCCTGCACCATCACCGCCTTCATATCGCGCACCGCTTTTTCCCAGCCATCGAACACCGCCTGCGCCACGATGGCGTGGCCGATGTTCAGTTCGGAAATGCCATCGATGGCCGCCACCGGGGCGACGTTGCCCAGGTGCAGGCCGTGGCCGGCGTTCACGCGCAGGCCATGGCGCAAGCCTTCGGTGACCGCCACGCGGATGCGTTGCAATTCCGCCGCGCGCGCATCGCCTTCGGCTTCGGCATAGGCGCCGGTGTGCAGTTCGATCACCGTGGCGCCGGCCTTGGCCGCCGCCGCGATCTGCGCCGGGTCTGCGTCGATGAACAGGGACACCCGGATGCCCGCCTCGGCCAGCAAGCGCACCGCGTCCGTCACCGCGCCCATCGCGCCGGCCACTTCCAGGCCGCCTTCGGTGGTCAGTTCGGTGCGTTTTTCAGGGACCAGGCAGACGTCGTTGGGTTTGACGGCGCAGGCAATTTCCAGCATTTCAGCGGTAATCGCGCATTCCAGGTTCATGCGCGTGCGCAGCTGCGGACGAATGGCGTAGACGTCCGCGTCCTGGATATGGCGCCGGTCTTCACGCAGATGCAGCGTGATGAGGTCGGCGCCGGCATCTTCGGCGCGCAGCGCGGCGGCCACCGGGTCCGGGTACACCGTATGGCGTTGTTGCCGCAACGTGGCAACGTGATCGATATTTACACCAAGTTCTATCATTGAGCGGTCGTCGTCACTTTGGTCGGTTCTTTCGTGGTTTCTTCCCAGCCGCCGCCCAACGCCTTGTAGAGCTCCACGCGGTTGATCAGCGCGGCCAACCCGGTTTGCACCAGCGACAGCTGGGCGTTGAAGAAATCCACCTGCGCGGTCTGCACTTGCAGGTAGCTGTCGATGCCATTGGTATAGCGCAAATTCGACAGTTCAAGCGTGCGCGAGGACGATTCCTGCAATGCGCGCTGCGCGTCAAGCTGTGCACCGTACGTAGCTTCGCCCGCCAGCGCGTCGGACACTTCCCGGAACGCCTGCTGGATGGTCTGCTCGTACTGAGCCACGGCGATATTGTCGCGCGCCTTGGCCAGGTTCAGCCCTTCGCGGATGCTGCCGCCCGAGAACAGCGGCGTGGTGATGGACGGCGAGAAGCTCCAGTAGCCTTGCCCGCCCTTGAACAGATCGCCCAGCGACGGGCTGGCAACGCCCAACAGCCCCGTCAACGAAATGGTCGGGAAGAACGCCGCGCGCGCCGCGCCGATGTTGGCGTTGGCGGATAGCAGCTGGTTTTCGGCGGCCAGGATGTCGGGGCGGCGTTCCAGCAGGTCAGACGGCAGGCCGGACGGCACGGTGGCCAGCAACTGGTCGCGCCCGAACGGCGCGGCCGGCGGCAGGTCATCGGGCAGCGGCGCGCCCACCAGCAGCACCAGGGCGTTCAAGGCTTGAGCACGGGCACGCGCCAGTTGCGCCAGGTCGGACGAAGCCGTGTCCAGCAAGGACTTGGACTGATTCAGATCCAGTTCCGAAGCCACGCCGCCGTCGAAACGGCGCTTGACCAGGTCATAGGATTCCTGGCGCGAGGCCAGCGTGCGCTGCGTCAAATCCAGCTGGACTTCGGCCGCTCGATAGTTGAAATACGACTGCGCCACGGAGCCGACCAGCGTGATCTGTACGGTTTTCTGCGCCTGCTCGGTCGACAGGTACTGCTGATACGCCGCTTCGGACAGGTTGCGCAAACGCCCGAACAGATCGATTTCGAAAGTCGTCAGGCCGATACCCGCCTGGTACGAACTGGAAATCGAGCTGGAATCCGGGCCACCCGCGCGCATGTTGGCGGGCAGATGCTGGCGCTGGCCCTGGATGCCGGCGCCGATGCTGGGCCATTGCGCCCCGCGTTGAACGCCGTATTGGGCACGCGCTTCTTCCACGCGCTGCACGGCCACGCGCAGGTCGCGGTTGTTCACCAGCGCCAGCGAAATCAGGCTTTGCAGGCGGGGGTCGCGGAAGAATTCGCGCCAGCCCAGGTCGGCGGCCGGGATGCCGGCTTCGGGCACAACGGCCGACGCCGGCTGCGTACCCAGGGACGTGGGGTTGTTGTAGCCGCCGTATTGCACCTTGGGCTGGTCGGGCCAGGCGCCCGTGACCGGGGCATCGGGACGTTTGTAGTCGGGCGCCAGCGAGCAGCCGGCCAACGCCACCGCCACAAACGCGGACAGGGCGGATTGCTTGATCATCAGGGCTTTCATGCCTTGCCCTCCGGGCCACCATTGGGTTGAACGGGGGTGTATCCCGCATCTGCGTCGGGCGGGTCGCCGGCTGCCTTCTTGGCGGCCTGTTCTTCTTCCCAAGCCTTCAGTTCGGCGCCCAACAGGCGCGGGCGGGTCTTGAACAGACCCAGCACCACCACGAAGAAGGTCGGCACGAAGATCACGGCGAACGGCGTGGCGGCCAACATGCCGCCCAGCACGCCCAGGCCGACCGCGCGCTGGCTGGCAGCGCCCGCGCCGGTGGCCATGGCCAGCGGCACCACGCCCAGAATGAACGCCAGCGACGTCATCAGAATGGGCCGGAACCGCAATCGGGCCGCTTCCACGGCGGATTCATACAGCCCCATGCCCCGCGCGTACTGGTCCTTGGCGAACTCCACGATCAGAATGGCGTTCTTGGCCGCCAAGCCGATCACGGTCACCATGCCCACCTGGAAGTACACGTCGTTGGACATGCCCAGCGCGCTGACCAGCGCCACGGCGCCCAGCATGCCCAGCGGCACCACCAGCATGACCGACAGCGGGATGGCCCAGCTTTCATACAGCGCGGCCAGCACCAGGAACACGATCAACAGCGACAGGCCCATCAGGATCGGCGCCTGGTTGCCCGCTTGCCGTTCCTGGTAAGACAAGCCGGTCCATTCGTAGCCAAAGCCTTGCGGCAGCTGCGCGACCAGGTTCTGCATTTCTTCCATGGCCTGGCCGGTGGTGTAACCCGGCGCGGCGCTGCCGCCGATACGCATGGATTCGTAGCTGTTGTAGCGCACCACCTGCACCGGCCCTTGCACCCACTCGGCCGACACGAAGGTGGACAACGGCACCATGCCGCCCTGGGCGTTGCGCGCGTTCAGTTGCAACACGTCGGACAGCTGCATGCGATACGGCGCATCCGCCTGGACCCAGATGTTCTGCATCCGGCCCATGTTGGGGAACTTGCTGAGGTAAGCCGAGCCCACCGCCGTCGAGATCAACGACGCCGCTTCGTTGAAGTCCACGCCCAAGGCCGCGGCCTTGTCGCGGTCAACGTTCAGCGTCAGCTGCGTACCGGCCGCCAGGCCGGTGATGCGCACCTGCGACAGCACGGGGCTCTTCATCGCCATGCCCATCAACTGGCCGGTGGCCGCGGCCAAGGCCTCGGACCCACCCGACCCACGATCCTGCAAGCGCAGGTCGAAGCCGGTGGCGTTACCCAACGACGAAATGGCCGGCGGCACCAACGTGAACACCTGCGCATCGTGGATGCCCATCAACTGCTTCTGGAAGGCATTGAACGCGATGGCGCCCGCGGAATCCTGCTTGTCCTTGCGGTCCTTGAAGTCTTTCAAGGTGGTGAACGCGATAGCGGCGTTCAGGCCGTTACCGTTAAAGCTGTAGCCCTGCACGGTGATGATGTTTTCAACGGCCGGGACATTGCGGAAATATTCCTCGACCTGTTCGATCACTTCGATCGTGCGGTTGGCGCTGGCGCCGGTGGGCAGCTCGATGTTGCTGATCACGTAGCCCTGGTCTTCTTCCGGCAGGAACGAGGACGGCAGGCGCAGGTACAACCAGCCCAGCAGCAACACCAGCACCAGGAAGGCCAGCATCATGCGGCCGCCCTTGTGCAGGATGCGCGACACCCAGTTCTGATAGCCGTGCGTGGTGGCGTCGAACTTGCGGTTGAACCAGCCGAAAAAGCCCTTCTTCTCGTTGTGGTGGCCCTTGGGCACCGGCTTGAGAATGGTGGCGCACAAGGCGGGCGTGAAGGTCAGCGCCAGCAAGGCCGAGAAGAAGATCGACACGGCCATGGCCACCGAGAACTGCCGGTAGATCACGCCCACCGACCCGCTCATGAAGGCCAGCGGCAGGAACACCGTGACCAGCACCAGCGTGATGCCGATGATGGCGCCGCTGATCTGCGGCATGGCCTTCTTGGTGGCTTCCTTGGGCGGCAGGCCTTCGGTGGCCATGATCCGTTCAACGTTTTCGACCACCACGATGGCGTCGTCCACCAGAATCCCGATGGCAAGCACCATCGCGAACATGGTCAATACGTTGATGGAAAAGCCCAGCCCCAGCATCACCGCGAACGAGCCCAGCATGGCCACGGGAACGACCAGTGCCGGAATCAGCGTGTAGCGCACGTTCTGCAGGAACAGGTACATCACCAGGAACACCAGCACCATGGCCTCGACCAGGGTGTGCAGCACCTGCTCGATCGACACCTTGACGTAGGGCGCCGTGTCGTAGGGAATGGCGTACTGGATGTTGCCCGGGAAGTACTTGGACAATTCTTCCATCTGCTGGCGCACGCCCTGGGCGGTGGCCAGCGCGTTGGCGTCCGGCGACAGCACGATGGCGAAGGCCGCCGTGGGCTTGCCGTTCAGGCGGGCACCAAACTGGTAGTTGTCGGCGCCCACTTCCACGCGCGCGACGTCACGCAACAGCACCTTGGAGCCATCGGTGTTGGCGCGCAGCACGATCTTGCCAAAACCTTCAACCGTGCTCAGCTGCCCGTTGGCCGTGACGGTGGCTGTAATGCGTTGCGATTCCGGGTTGGGCGGCGACCCGATGCTGCCCCCGGAGATCAGCACGTTCTGCGCGGCAATCGCCTGGTTGACGTCGTTCATGCTCAGGTTGAAGCCCACCAGCTTGTTGGGATCCACCCAGATGCGCATGGCGCGCGGCGCGGCGAACAGCTGGAACTGGCCCACGCCGGCCACCCGCGACACCGGGTTTTGCACGTTGCGGGTGATGTAGTCGGCCAGCGCCGTCTGATCCAGCGAGCCGTCGTTGGACGACAGCGTCACGATCATCAGAAAGCCGGTACTGGTCTGCTCGTATTGCAGGCCCTGCTGCTGCACGGCCGACGGCAACTGCGCGATCACGTTCGACACGCGGTTTTGCACGTCAACCTGCGCCAGGTCGGGGTTGGTGCCCGGGGCGAAGGTGGCCGTGATGGTGGCGGTGCCGTAGGAATCGCTGACCGACTCGTAGTAGATCAGGCCCTTGGCGCCATTGAGCTTGTCTTCGATGATGCTGGTGACCGATTCCGCCACTTCCTTGGCGGACGCGCCCGGATAGGTAGCGGTAATCGTGATGGCCGGCGGGGCCACGTCCGGGTACTGCGCCACCGGCATGTTCGGGATGGCCAACACCCCGGCCAGCAAGATGAACAGGGCAACTACCCAGGCAAAAATTGGTCGATCAATGAAAAATTGCGGCATGTGGGCTGACTCTGAAAGCGATGCTCACCAAAGGGGAACGCGGCGCCTGTGCGCCGCGTGCCGCTTAAGATTTCTGGCCTGCGGCCTTGTCCTGCGTTGCGGGCTCGGCGGGCTTGGACGGATCCGCCGGTGCGGCCGGCTTGGCGCCGGGTTGCGCCGGCGCCTGGCCGTCTTTGGCGGCGGCCCCGTTCTTGGTCCATTGGCTGACTTGCACCGGCGCCCCCGGACGGATTTTCTGGAAGCCTTCAACCACGACCACGTCGCCGGCCTTCAGGCCGCTGGTGATCAGCCAGTTGTTCTTGATGGCGCCGCCGGTCGTGACGGGCAACTGCTGAATCTTGTTGTCCTTGACCAGCATCAGGCTTTGCGAGCCGTCGGCGGTGCGTTGCAGCGCCTGCTGCGGCACCACCAGCGCCTTGTCGTCCACGCCCTGCTCCAGCCGCACCCGCACATACATGCCGGGCAACAGGATGCCGTCGGGGTTGGGCACTTCGGCGCGCAGGTTCACCTGGCCCGTGGACGGGTCCACGGTGATGCCGGTGAACAGCAGCTTGCCGGCGTGCTGGTATTCCGAGCCGTCTTCCAGCACGACCGTGGCGCGCGCGGTGTCTTTACCCACCTGCTGCAACTGGCCGCTGGCAAATGCCCGGCGCAGCGCAGCCAGTTCGGCGGTGGACTGAGTGAAGTCCACGTAGACCGGGTCCAGCTGCTGCACAGTGGCCATCTGCGTGGCAGACGTGGATTCCACCAGCGCGCCCTCGGTCACCAGCGGCTTGCCGATGCGGCCCGTGATGGGCGAGGTGACGTCGGTGTAACCCAGGTTGATCTTGGCGTTGTCCTGCGCGGCCTTGGCGGCGGCGACCGCGGCGTCGGCCTGGCGGAACGAGGCCACGGCGTTGTCGTATTCCTGCTTGCTGACGGCGTTGGCCTTGACCAGCGGCGCGTAGCGGTCGGCCAGCAGCTTGGCGCTGAACAGGTTCGCCTGCGCCTGCTTCAACTGCGCCGTCGCCTGATCGTAGGCCGCCTTGTACGGCGCCGGATCGATCTTGAACAGCAGCTGGTTTTCCTTGACGTCGCCACCCTGCTCGAAGGTGATTTTCTGCACGATGCCGGTCACGCGGGAGCGGATCTGGGCATCGCGCACGGCGTCCACGCGGCCGGGCAGTTCCGAGACAATGGGCGCGCGCTCCGGCTGTACGGTGATGACGCTGACTTGGGGCATGCCCGGGTTCATCTGGGGCTTCTCGCCGCACCCTGCCAATATCAGCGCGAGGATGCCACCGGAAACTGCCAGACCTGAAACACGTTTAGGCGAAAACCGCATTGAAACCCCCGCGTAGCGTAGTGAACCGAACCAACAAAGCGATCAGATAATGCCTAACGTCAGTCATGGCACGTGAATAGCCCAATAATGTAACTCAGTTATTGGGGATTACACGTATTTTCAACGGCTCAAACGATGCGCGGGAGAGACATTCCGCAACAGCCTCAGAGGGTGGAAAGCTCTCGGAGATTGCCCAGGAATACATAGCCCACGCCGTGCACGGTATGCAGCGGCAACCGGATTCCCGCGCGCAGCACTTTGCTGCGCAGTCGGCAGATTGCCACATTCAACGTGCGCAGATTGGTGCTGGCACGCGTTGCCATCAACTCTTCGCGCAGCAGCTCGCGGTTGGGATTTCGCAGCAGGCACAAAAAGCAGGCACGTTCGATTTCGGTCAGGTCGATACGCACGCCGCTGGGTGCCAACAACGTCCACCCCCGGTAAAGCAGGCTCCACCAACCGTCGAGCCGATCGCCGCTTAAGAACGTCGCCTCGTCTGCATGGGGCAGTCGGGCGGCATCCGGCGGTTGCGGACCAAGGGGGGCAAGAGCATCGAAAGCAGTCATCACATGTCTCCACCGGGGCGGCCTTGCCAACGGCGGCGCGGCCGGCTCCCGGAACTGGGTTGCTGTTTGTTCTGGGAGACTACCGGCGTTACGGCCTGATGACGCGCTCTTGATACGCGTTAGGCCTGAATATCAGACCAGTCCTATGCAAATGCTCATGAAGGATGCTTGCCGTTGCGGTGGATATCGTGCGTCACGAAGCAACTATTTTCTGTCGGGCGCGCCAGAATGCCGGGCTTGGCGAGTGTCTGACGGATATCGGACAAGCCGGATTCCCAGTGTTCGCGCATGGCCTCGGTGCCGAATTCATAGTCCTTGGAATAGCGTTCCCGGTGCTTGGATTCGTAGATTAGGTTGATGATGTTGGTGGCGGGCGTATGCGACAACTTGCGGATGTCGGCCAGTTCGGGGGCATTGCGCTCGGCCTCCGGCATGCGTTCAAGCAGGCGCTGCAAGCCGTGGCGCAGCTTGAGCACGCGCCGCAGCTGGTCGGTGACCAGGCGCGTGCGGCTTGAATACTGGATGTCTTTCTGCCGTTCGGCCACTTCTTCCAGCGACGTCGGCAGCGGCCCGCGCGCGGGCCACAGGTCTACCTGGAAGGCCAGCGTATCGCGCATGTTGTCGGTGGTCAGCACCTGGGCCAGTGGCGTGTTGGACACCACGCCGCCATCCCAATAATGTTCGCCATCGATTTCCACCGACGGAAAGCCCGGCGGCAAGGCGCCGGAGGCCATGATGTGCTCGGGCCGCAGGGTGTCTTTCAGGCTGTCGAAATAAGCAAAGTTGCCCGACTGCACGTTGACCACGCCGAAGCTGGCGCGCACCGCGCCACTGTTCAGCACGTCAAAATCCACGAACTGGCGCAGCGTGGCCGCCAGGGGCGTGGTGTCGTAGAAACTGGTAGAGGCCGCGCCCCGGCCGCTGGCCCAGTAAGGCGGCGGAAAACGCGGTTTGAAAAACCCGGGCTGGCCGGAGAACAGCGCCTGGAAGGCAGACAGCTGGCCGTTCATGGCGGGCGACCCGAAGCCGAAGGGGATGCCTTCGAACATGCCCGCCAGCGTGTCACCCCACGGCACCGAGGCAAAGCCGGCGGGCCGGCAGATGGCTTCCCAGAAACCGCGCAGGCGATCCACCCGTTCATCTTCGCGAGAGCCCGCGATGATGGCCGCGTTGATCGACCCGATGGAAATGCCCGATATCCAGTTGGGCCGGATGCCCGCTTCGTGCAAGCCCTGGTAGACCCCGGCCTGATAGGACCCCAACGCACCGCCCCCTTGCAACACCAACGCGACGGTTTCATAGGGTGGCGTATCGCCGGTGTCTTGGGATGGGGCGTTGCGACGAGCGGTCATGCGGCTACCTCGGGTCAGGGTTTGCTTTTGTCCGGCAACTGCGGCGCGGCCACGCCGGCGCGGAACGGGTACTTGGCGAAGATCTGCGCCACGGCCTTGTCCACGCTCTGCGGGGTGTTGACGCTGTCGGGGCTCTGCACCTCGCCCACGGCCACGCCTTCCCACACCAGCTGCTTGCGGCGCGAGTCCACCAGGTCGATGTTCAGCGTGCCTTCGGTGTACTGGTACACGTCGTCGCCCCAGCCGTAGCCGGGCCAGCCGCCGTAAAAGCCGGAGCGGTAGCCATAGTACGGGCCCATGGGCGGAGCCGCGGGCGTGACTTGGGTTTTTTGCTGGAGCTTGGCGCTGAAGTTGACCAGAAGGTCGGGATTGGACGGGGTGTAGGTATAACCGCGCATTTCCATCTGGCCGCGCGTGGCGGCCTTCAGGCGCTCGGTCAGCAAGCTGCTGTAGCCGGCTTTGTCGGTGCCCAGGGGGCTCATGAAACCGAAGGTCTGGTACTGCGCGAAGTTGGCTTGATGATCGTAATCGCCTTTGATCGTGGGGCCCGAGGCGCAAGCCGCGAGCAAGCCAGTCATGGAACCCGCCGCCAACCATTTCACCGCTTGAATCGCTTTCATGTCGATGTCTCCAAGAGCACTGGGCCACGCCATAGTGCCGCGAAGCCCGTAAACTTTCAACAGAATCTCATTCGCATCCCGTGGCGCCTTCTGCCCTGCCGCGGCTTATGGATCCCCAGGTCGCGCCACCTATCCTGGACCTCGTCCATTACACTCTTGGCTCGTTTTTGACCTTGTCCTTGACCCGTACCGCTACCCATGTTGGAACTTGACGGCTCGATCTGGTTTCGTTCCGGCGCCCAGACCTGGGGCGGGAAAAACCGCATAGACCTGCTGGCGCAAATTGACGCCACGGGCTCGATCACGGCCGCCGCGCGCGCCGTGGGCATGAGCTACAAGGGCGCCTGGGACGCCATCGACGCCATGAACAACCTGGCGGGCGAACCCCTGGTGCTGCGGGCGGCGGGCGGCAAAGGCGGCGGCGGCACGCAACTGACCGACCGCGCACGCCGCCTGATCATGACGTTTCGCGCACTAGAGGCCGAACACCAGAAGTTCATGGACAACCTGACGCGCGCCGGCCTGGATGCCAGCGGCGACATCGATCTGATGAGGCGCTTCATGCTGAAGACCAGCGCACGCAACAAGTTCCTGGGCACCGTGACCGATATCCGCACCGGCGCCGTGAACGATGAAGTGCAACTGCGCATCGCGGGCGGCCACCTCATCACCGCCACCATCACGCGCGACAGCACCGCCGAACTTGGCCTGGCGCCTGGCAAGGAAGCGATTGCGCTTGTGAAGGCATCGACCGTCATCGTGGGCGCACCGGGACCCGGCTTGCGGCTGTCGGCCCGCAACCAGCTGCAAGGCCACATCACGGCCATCCGCGCCGGTGCGGTCAACAGCGAAATACTGATTGGCATGGAAGGCGGCGCCACGCTGGTGGCCATCGTGACGAACGACAGCGCGCAAGAGCTCGGGCTGGAAACAGGCGCGCCGGCCGTGGCCATCTTCAAGGCTTCCAGCGTGATCCTGGGCGTGCTGGACTGAAGCGGTCCGCTTTCCCTGCCCTTTCCCTGCGTTTTCCCTACACGCCCACGTCATCCCGGCGGCGCCCCACCCTGCCCTCGCGCACTTCGAAGACCTCGTCGGCCAGCGCGTCCACATCGGCCGGGTCGTGCGTGATCAGCAGCATCGGCACATCCAACTGACGCTGCAAGGCGTTCAATTCCTGGCGCATGCGGCCGCGCAGTTGCGAATCCAGCGCTGAAAAGGGTTCGTCCAGCAGCAGGATGTCCGGTTGCAGCATCAGCGCCCGGGCCAGCGCCACGCGCTGCTTTTGCCCGCCGGAAATTTCGCCGGGATAGCTGCCCACGATGGCGCCCAGTTCGAACGCATCCACCCAGCGCCGCGCCTCGGGCAGCACTTCGCGCCGGGGCGGGTTGCGCCAGCCGCGTCGCAGCCCGAACGCGATATTTTGCGCCACCGTCAGATGCGGAAAAAGCGCGTAGTCCTGAAACAGATAGGCCACCCGCCGTGACCGGGCAGGCAGGCACACGCCCGCCTGCGCATCGAACAGCACGCGGCCATTGATCTGGATGCGCCCGGCGTCCGGACGCAGCAGACCCGCCACGGCGCGCAGCGTCAGGCTCTTGCCCGCGCCCGAGGGCCCGAACAAGGCAATGCGCTTGGACGACGACGTAAACGCGGCGTCCAGTTCAAAGTGCCGGTCGCCCGACACCATGCGTTTTTGCACGTGGATGCTGACGCTCATCGGCCGCCTCCGTCGCGGGCGCGGGCGCCCTTGGGCACCAGCTTGCCCGCCACCACCAGCACCACCACGCAGGTGATGGACGTGACCAGCACCAACAGGTTGGCGGTACGATCATCGCCCGCCTGCACCGCTTCGTAGATGGCCACCGACAGCGTCTGGGTACGGCCCGGCAGATTGCCCGCGATCATCAGCGTGGCGCCGAATTCGCCCAGGGCGCGGGCGAAAGCCAGCAGCACGCCCGCCAGGATGCTGCGCGCCGCCAGGGGAAGCGTCACGCGGAAAAACACGCCGATTTCGCCCACGCCCAACACCCGGGCCGCGTTTTCAAGCTGCGCGTCCACGTTGTCGAACGCTGCCCGCGCCGACTTGAACACCAGCGGAAACGCCACGATGGACGCGGCGATCACCGCGCCCTGCCAGGTGAAGACCAGTTCGATATTCCACTTGGCCAGCGTTTCGCCGATGATGCCGCGACGACCCAGCAAGACCAGCAGGTAATAGCCCAGCACGGTAGGCGGCAGCACCAGCGGCAGGGTCAGCAGCGCGTCCAGCACATCGCCACCGGGCCAGCGCCAGCGCGACAGGCCATAGGCCGCGGCGGTGCCGGCCAGCGTGGCCAGCAGCGTGGCCCAGCCCGCCACCTTCAGCGACAGCAGCAGCGGGACCCAGACGGGATCAGTCATCGGTGGCCGCCGTCAACCCGGTTCAGGGCTGTTGAAAGCCGTAGCGCGCCAGGATGGCCTGGCCGGCGGGCGACAGCACATAAGCCACAAAGCGCTGGGCTTCCTGGGCGGCGGCCTGGCGCGCGGTCACGGCAATGGGATAGGTGACCGGGGTTTGCGACTTCACGCGCAGCGCCACCTTGACCTTGTCGGGCATGATGGCGGCGTCGGTGGCGAACACGAAGCCGGCATCGACCTCGCCGCGCGAGACATAGTCCAGGCTTTGGCGCACGTTCTGCGCCAGCACGCTCTTGGCCTGCACGGCGGTCCACAAGCCGGCTGCTTCCAGTGCGCCCTGCGTGTAGCGCCCCACCGGCACCGAAGCCGGGTTGCCGTAGGCGATGCGCTTGATGTCCGCGCGCGTCAGGTCGTTCAGGGATGTGATGTTGGCCTTGCTGTCGGCCGGCACGATCAGCACGATCTGGTTGGCGGCGAAGTCCGCGCGCGAATCGCGCCGCACGGCCTTTTCCTCTACCGCCTTGTCCATCGCCTTCTGGTCCGCCGACGCAAACACATCGGCGGGCGCGCCTTTCACAATCTGCTGCAACAGCACATCGGACGCGCCGAAGTTCAGCACGACATGGGTGCCGGGGTGCTGCTTTTCATAGCCCTGCGCCACATCCTTGAACGCGTTGGTCAGGCTGGCCGCGGCGGACACGACCAGATCGGCGGCCTGGGCGCCTGCGCCCCACAGCGCGGAAATCGCCAGCGTCAGCGCCAGCATCGGACGTTTGCAAGACATGGTCTTCCTTGAAAGGGGGTCGAAAACAGGGCCCCACCGGAAACGAAATATATAGAGGTATATAACGCCCGTCAATTTGCCATCACGCGCGGTCTGCGCCCGATCAAACCCAGGAAAAAAGCGGGATCAGCCGCGCGCGACCGTCGTGACGTGAACCGAGGCGGGCGCCAGCGCGTCGCGCAGACTGGCCAGCGCCAGTTCGGGCTGCGCCGCGCCGCACATGAAGATGTCCAGCGCGGCGAACTCGTGCTCGGGCCAGGAATGGATGCTGATATGCGATTCGCTCAGCATGACGACGCCGGTCACGCCCGAACCTTCGCCAAAAAGATGAAAATGCGCGCTTAACACGTGCGCGCCCGCGGCTCGCGCCGCCGCGATCAGCTGCGCTTCCAGGGCCACGGCGTCGGTCAGGCGATGGGCCGGCACCCCGCGAAAGTCGGCCAGCACATGAAGGCCCGCAGGATCATGCACGGTCACTTGTGCGACCCGCCCGACGACCAGCCCGAGCTACCGGATGAACTGCTGCCCCAACTGCTGCTGCCGCCGCCCCCGCCGCCCACCATGCGCACGCCGGGGGAATTGAATCCCGTCGCCGCCAGCACCACCACCAAGGCGTACACGCCATACAGGAACTTGCCCATGGTCCTAGTCGTCCCCTTCGGAAAGCTTGTCCGCCATCTTGGCGGGTAACCACAAGAATGCCAGCCCGATCAGGATCGGGACAAAGCGGCCGCCCAGGATATTGCTCAAATTCAGGAACACCATGCCGATGGTCGCGATCCAGGCCCATTTGCCATAGCTGCCCTTCTTGCCGCCCATCGGCCGGGCTTTCTGCGCGGCCAGCTTGGGGTCGTCGAACCACTGAGCCAATTGCGCGGGCGCCACGGGCGACGATGCCGACCAGCCCAATTCCGATTCGCTCCGTTCACGCGTCAGCTTGAGCGTGCCCGCCTTGTAGTCGGTGATGTGCGTGGTGTCGCCCGCCTTGACACGCCAGTTGAACGCACCCAGCGGCATCTCGACTTGCGAGGTGTAGTCGTACAGTTTCTGGTACAGCTTCGAACGCCAGCGCACGCTGGTGGCGTTATTCGGGCTGGGCCAGGTGTCGCACACCTGCACGCGTTCCCAGCCTTCGTCCGTTTCCACCAGCCAGATAAAGCCCTTGGCCGGATTGAACAGCAGGTATTCGATCCAGTCCGACGGCTCTTCGGGATCGCGGTCGGCGCATTTCATCAGGCCGATCAGCGTGTAGCTGGCGCCGTCGATCTTGGCCACCGCGCCCAGCGACAAGGTGGTCTTGATGGACTTGACCTTGCGCGCCTTCTCGATGACTTCGGCGGTGGGCCCGGAACAGTCGACGGTTGCCGCGCAAGACGGGCACACCACAGTCGTTGCCATGGCCGCCACGAAGCTGATCGGCGCCCCGCAGTTGGGGCAGTCCAGCGCCTTGATCTGGCCGCGATAACGGCCGGCCGTCTCTTCCACCTGTTCGTTGCTGCGCAACGTGGCCGCCTGCATGGCGGACAGGTCAAAGGCCTTGCCGATGTACAGCTGGGGCTCGGGGCCGTCGGAAAAATCCAGCGTAAGGAACGCGTCCAGGCTGCGGAAATCGGCCACCTTGGCGTCCCAGCCATCGCCGGGCACGAAGGGCAATTCGCCCTGCGCGCCGCCGGCGCGCGCGCGGCGCACGTCCGCGGCAATGAACCGCTGCCCATCCAGCTTGAGCTCATCGCCCGGCGAGATGTCGGCAAACGCGGGCATGCCCTGCACCGACTTGACGCCGCGCCGCCGGGTCAGCGCGTACTGGCCCGACGCGTCCGACAGCCAGCCGTCGGCGCCATCGTCGAACCACACGTACCACTCGTTCCAGAAGCCGTCGTCGTAGCGCAGCTGGATACGGCCGATCACGTCGAAACGCTTGCCGTCCACGCTGCCCGCCGCGCCCAGGCACAGTGGCGAATAGTCTTCCAGCACGTCGGCCATTTCGCCGATGCGCTTGACCGAGTCGGCATCTTTGAGCAAGGTGCTGCGGCATGCGCCGCAGACTGCCATGACGGAAGCGGTGGACGTGAACTTGACCGGGGCGCCGCACTGCGGACACAGAACCTGCTGCATGGGACCTTAGCTGGTAAGTTTCTTCAGCACTTCGGCCTTGGCCGTGTCGTAATCGGCGGCGGTGATCAGCCCTTTATCCAGCAGGTCTTTCAGCTGTTGCAAGCGCGCGACCGGGTCGGCGCCGGCGGCTGCGGGCGCAGGCTGAGCCGGCTGTGCGGGTTGCGCGGGTTGCGCGGGTTGCGCGGGCTGTCCGGGCTGCCCCACGCCCAGCCCCGCCGCCATTGTCTGCCCCAGCGCGGCACCGGCCGCCAGGCCCGCGCCGATGCCGGCGATGCCGCCTTCGTTCTGCGCGGCCAGCGGAATGGACGTGGCCGTCTGGTACTGGGTGAACTTGCCCAGGTCGCCCGCCATGCCCATGGAAATACGCGTGTCCAGCGCCTTTTGCAGCTCTTCGGGCAGCGACACGTTTTCAACCGTGAAGTTGTCCAGCTTGACGCCATAGCGATCGAACACCGGCGCCAGCGCCTCGCTGATGCTTTGCGACATCAAGCCCTGGTTGCCGGCAATATCCAGGAACGGCACCTTGGAGCCGCCCAGCGCCGTCGTCATGGCAGCCACCACCATATTGCGCAGCTGCAATTCCAGGTCGTCCACCGTGTATTCGTCGCGCGTGCCGCTGATTTCGCGATAGAACTTGGCCGGGTCCGAGATCTGGTACGAATACACGCCAAACGCGCGCAGCCGCACCATGCCGAACTCGCTGTCACGCAGCGTCACCGGCTGGGCCGTGCCCCAGCGCCGGCCCAATTGCAGGCGCGTGCTGAAAAAGATCACGTCCGACTTGAAGGGCGACTCGAACAGCTTGTCCCAGTTCTTCAGGTACGTCAGGATCGGCAGCGTCTGCGTCGTCAGCTTGTACATGCCGGGGCCGAACACATCGGCCACCTTGCCTTCATTGACGAACACGGCCATCTGCGATTCACGCACCGTCAGGCTGGCGCCGTACTGAATTTCGAAATCCTGCATCGGATGGCGCCAGGCGAGCACGCCGTCGCGATCTTCGTTCCATTGCAGGATGTCGATGAACTGCTTGCGAATAAAGGAACCGAGACTCATAGGTCCTCCCGTGTCAGGTGGGATTGCGCGCCGGCCTTCAGGTCAGGCAGGCTGCGTTCACGATACCGGCGGCCAGCGAGATCGAACCGATCAGGCCGCCCATGGCGATATTGTTTTGTTCGATGGCCTCGTTCATGCCGGCAATGGCCTTGTTGACCACGACGTAAACGACGATCTGCACCAGCATGGCGGCCACGCCCCACACCAGGAACATCACGAAGCTGGCATGCACGGCAATGCTGGAACACAAGGTGAAGCTGAAGCCCACCAACGCACCGCCATAGGACAGCACGGCGGCGATATTGCCTTCCCGGATCAGGTCGAATTCCTTGTAGCGGGTCACGGCGGTATAGACCGCCGTGAAAACGCCCAGCATGACCAGCGCCGAGACGATATAGATCAGATAGGTCACCGCCGGATGCATCGCTTCTCCCATTGCCCCCCTCCTAATTGCGCGCAGTATATACGCGGCGTTCGATATACTGCGAACGCATTTTTCGCCCCGGACACCCCAATGCGCGACCGCGTTCTCATCCTATCGGTATTGATCGTTGCTTCCTGCGGCTTGGGCTATGAGCTCATCAGCAGCGCGCTGGCCAGCTATTTACTGGGCGATTCGATCCTTCAGTTCTCCTCCGTTATCGGCTGCTATTTGTTCGCCATGGGCATCGGTTCGTGGTTGTCAAAATATGTAAGAGACGAAGACGTTTTGAATCGCTTTATCGACGTCGAACTGCTGGTGGCGTTGCTGGGCGGCGTATCGGCCGCCGTGCTGTTCCTGGTGTTTGCGTGGCTGTCCGCGCCTTTTCGCGCGGCGCTGTACGTGGGCGTCTTCGTCATCGGCTTGATGGTGGGGATGGAGATCCCGCTGGTGATGCGCGTGTTCAACCAGCGCAAGGCCGAATTCCGCGAAATCGTCAGCCGCGTGTTGACGTTCGATTATCTGGGCGCGCTGGCGGTGTCGCTGATCTTTCCGCTGCTGCTGGCGCCCAAGCTAGGCCTGCTGCGCACCAGTTTCCTGTTCGGCATCCTGAACGCCAGCGTGGCCTTGTGGACCACGTGGCTGTTTCGCGCCGAAGTGCGCCGCCCCGGCGAAAAAGCCATCCGCGCCTGCGTCGTGATCGGCTTTCTGGCGCTGGGCTTCATCTATTCCACCGCGATGACGGCCTGGGCCGAAAAGGGCTTGTACGGCGATGACGTGGTGCACGCCGAAACCACGCCGTACCAGCGCCTGGTGGTCACGCGCTGGCATGACGACCTGCGCCTGTACATCAACAACAACCTGCAATTCTCGTCGCGTGATGAACATCGGTATCACGAATCGCTGGTGCATCCGGGGCTGCAAACGCTGCCCTGGGCGCGCAACGTCCTGGTGCTGGGCGGCGGCGATGGCTTGGCGGTGCGCGAAATCCTTAAGTACAAGCATATCCAACACATCACGCTGGTGGACCTGGACCCGGCGATGACCGGGTTGTTTTCGCGGTCCGATCCCCTGGTCGCGTTGAACCAGGGCGCGCTGAACGATCCGCGCGTCACCGTCATCAATGACGATGCCGGCCGCTGGCTGGAAACGCACGCCGAGGTCTACGACTTCATCGTGGTGGACTTTCCCGACCCGTCCAACTTCGGCCTGGGCCGCCTGTATTCCGTGCCCGTCTATCACCTGATGGCGCGCCACCTGGCGGAAAACGGCTACATGGTGATCCAGTCCACCTCGCCCTACTTCGCGCCGCGTTCGTTCTGGAGCGTGAACGCCACGCTGAAGGAAGCCGGCTTGAACACCTGGCCGTACCACACCTACGTGCCGTCGTTTGGCGATTGGGGTTTCATCCTGGCCAGCAAGCGGCGCGACTACACGCCGCCCGACAAGATCACCGTGCCCACGCGCTACCTGGACCCGGCCACCACGCGAGAACTGTTCCACTTCCCGGCCGACATGCCCGCGCTGGAGATGCCGCCCAACCGCTTGAACGAGCAATCGCTGGTGCGCTATTTCGACGAGGACTGGCGCAAGGTCATCCGCTGATGCGCCGTCGCAGCTTTCTTCTGGGCGCGGCCACGGCGGCGGTGGCGGGCACCGCCGGCTACTACCGCCAGCGCATCGTCGAGACCCCGGCAAACGTGGCCTACCCCGGCATGCAGGCGGGCCACGCCTTGCGCGACGGCGCCATTCTGCCCGCCGCCACCGCGCACCATCGGCACCAGGCCGTCATTCTGGGCGCGGGCGTGGCCGGCCTGTCGTGTGCGTGGAAGCTGGCGCGCGAAGGGTTCACCGACTTTGTCGTGGTGCAGGGGCCGGAATTCGGCGGCAACGCCGCTGCCGGGCGGCAGGACGAACTGCACTATCCGCTGGGCGCGCATTACCTGCCGCTGCCCTCGATGGCATCCACCCATGTGCGCCAGATGCTGGCCGACTTCGGCATCATCGAACACGGCGCGGGCGATGTCCGGCCGGTGTATGACGAATCCACCCTGGTGCATTCGCCGCAAGAACGCCTGCTGCGCAACGGGCACTGGGAAGACGGGCTGCTGCCCATGACGGGCCTGCCCGACGCCGACGTGGCGCAGCACCATCGCTTCCTGGCGCTGGTCGAACGCCTGCACACGCAGCTGGGCAATGACGGGCGGCGCGTGTTCAGCATCCCGCTGGTGCTGTCCTCGCAAGACCCGGCGTGGCGCGCGCTGGATCAGATCACTTTCAAGCAATGGCTGGAGCGCGAAGGCTACACGTCGCCCGCCTTGCACTGGTACCTGAACTACTGCTGCCGCGACGACTACGGCGCGGGCTACGACGTGGTGTCGGCCTGGGCCGGCCTGCACTACTTTGCCAGCCGCGACGGCCACGCCGCCAACGCCGGTGAAGGCGCGGTGCTGACGTGGCCGGGCGGGCTGGGCGTGCTGGCCGACCGCATGCGCCAGGCCATCGACAGCAAGCTGGGGCACGCGCGCTGGCTCATGGCGGGTACGGCGGTGCGCATCGTTGACACGCCCGCCGGCCCGCTCACCACCTGCTTGGCCACGGACCCCACGCCGGGCGCCTACACGTTGCAAAGTCGGCGCACCGTCTGCGCCATGCCTTTGTTTGTGGCGCAACGGCTGTTGCCCGACATCCGCGCCTATGGCTATGACCCCGCCGTGCATGCGTCATCGCATGCGCCCTGGCTGGTGTCCAATTTTCTGCTGGAAGGCTATCCGCGGGAAGCGCCGGGCGAGCCGCTGTCCTGGGACAACGTCGTCTATCAAGGCCGCGCGCTGGGTTATGTGGTGTCCACGCACCAGCTGCTGCGCGTGGCGCGTTCGCCGCGATCCGTCTTCACGGCCTATCACGCCTTAAGCGCGCAGACACCGAACGCGGCGCGGCGGTGGCTCAGCACGGCCAGCCCCGAAGCCCTACGCGAAGAAGCCGCCGCCGACCTGATCGCCGCCTACGGCCGGGAATTCTGGCGGCATGCGCGCCGGCTGGACATCACCGTGCGCGGCCATGCCATGGCCTCGCCGCTATGCGGCAGCCTGTCCAACGCCGGGCTGGCCGCGCTGCGCGAGGTGGACGGCCCCGTGCTGTTCGCGCACGCCGACTTGTCCGGGTATTCCGTCTTCGAGGAAGCGTCCTGGTGGGGCGTGGTGGCGGCCGGGCGGATACTGGGGCAAGCGCCGCCAAGCGCTTGATTCGAGCCCTTGCCACAGGGCGATGCGCGCCTGACAGGCGACCCGCGATTTTGCTACACGCGCCCGCGGCCGCTGCCCTACAATCGCCCGTCATTCGGGCTACGAAGAAGAACACATGGGTAAGCACGTCATCGTCCTGGGCGCCGGCATCGTCGGCGTGTGCTGCGCGCTGGAGCTGGTGCGACGCGGCTTGCGCGTGACGCTGGTCGATCGGCTGGCGCCCGGCATGGAAACATCGATGGGCAACGCGGGCGTGCTGGCGCGCAGTTCGCTGATGCCGTTCAACCACCCCGGCCTGTGGGGCCAGCTGCCCCGGCTGATGAAGAACAACACCGTGCAGTTCCGGTATCGCGCGTCCTATCTGGCGCGGAACCTGGGCTGGGCCTCACGCTTCTTGCTGAACGCGCGGCCGTCCGTGTTCAAGGAAACCACGCGCGCGCTGGACGAACTCATCCGGCTGTCCGCCCCCGAACACCTGAGGCTGCTGGATGGCGCCGGCGCCCGCCATCGTTTGCGCGACACCGGCTGGGTGTTCCTGTACCGCAGCCCGGCCGCCTGGAACGCCGGCGCGTTGGCGCGCACGACGTTCGCGCAATACCAGGTGCCCACGCAAACACTGGACCCGGTTGAACTGGCCGCGTTGGAACCCGCGCTGTCACCCATCTTTCACCGTGCGCTGTGGATCCAGGGTTCGTATTCCGTTGACGATCCGCAGGCCGTGGTCAGCGCATACGCCGACCTGTTCCGGCAAGCGGGCGGCACGGTCAAGGCAATGACGGCCACGGGCATCCGGCGCGACGCCCAGGGCTGGACGGTGCTAGGGGCCCAAGGCTCGGAAGCCCTGGCCGCCGATCAGTTGGTGGTGGCGTTGGGGCCGTGGTCCAAGGCGCTGCTCAAGACCACCGGCATCGACCTGCCCATGGCGTTTGAACGCGGTTATCACATGCACTATCGCGGCCAGGACGGCGCCCGCGTGACGCGACCGGTGTACGACACCGGCGGCGGCTATGTGCTGTCGCCCATGGCGCGCGGGCTGCGCTTGACCACGGGCGTGGAACTGGACGCCTGCGACGCCGCGCCGTGCACGACGCAACTGGATCTGGCCGAAGCGCGAGCGCGCGAGGCGTTCCCGCTGGGTGTACGCGTGGACCCCGCCGCCTGGTTGGGCCGGCGCCCCACCCTGCCCGACAGCCGCCCGATGATCGGGCAGGCGCCCAGGCACCCGGGGCTATGGCTGGCGCTGGGGCATCAGCACATAGGCTTCAGCACGGCGCCGGGCACGGCGAAGATATTGGGCGAACTGATGTTCGACAATGCCGACCCGTCGCGCCACCAAGCGTTCCGGCCGGGGCGCTTCATCTAGGGCGCTTCGGCCAGAGCGCTTCGGCCAGAGCCGCTTCGTTCAGGGCTTTTCACCACCAGGCGCGGGCGTTGATGGACCGCGCCTGGGGCTGGGAAGCGCCGGCTGTCACCCCAGCAACAACGCGTCGTCCGACAGCTTTTCGCCCCGCACGCGCTCGAACATCGCCAGCAGATCCGGCACGTCCATGCCGCGGCGTTCATCGCCCGACACGTCCAGCACCACCTGCCCTTGATGCAGCATCACCGTGCGGTCGCCCACGTCCAGCGCCTGCCGCATGCTGTGCGTGACCATCATCGTGGTCAGCTGGCTTTCGGCAACGATGCGCGCCGTCAGTTGCAGCACGAAGTCGGCGGTGCGCGGGTCCAGCGCGGCGGTGTGCTCGTCCAGCAGCAGGATGCGCGACGGCTGCAAGGCCGCCATCAGCAGGCTGACTGCCTGGCGCTGGCCGCCGGACAGCAGGCCGATGCGGTCGGTCAACCGGTTTTCCAGGCCCAGGCCCAAGGTGGCCAGACGTTCACGAAAGCCGTCCTTCATCGACGCCTTGACCGCGCGGCTATAGCCGCGGCGCACGCCGCGCATCTGCGCCAGCGCCATGTTTTCTTCGATGGTCAGGTCTTCGCAGGTGCCCGCCATGGGGTCCTGGAACACGCGGGCCACGCGGCCGGCGCGCGCCCACACGGGCTGACGCGTCACGTCCACGCCGTTGATGTCGATGCGGCCCGAATCAATCGGCAGGTCGCCCGACACCGCATTCAGGAACGTGGACTTGCCGGCGCCGTTGGACCCGATGACGGTCACGAATTGGCCAGACGGAATTTCCAGCGACAGCCCACGCAGCGCGCGCGTTTCGATGGGCGTTCCCGCGTTGAAGGTAATTTTCAGATCTTTTGCGGACAACATATCAGCGCCCCTTCTTGCCGACGATACGGCGCTTGAGCATCGGGATGACCAGGGCAATCGTGACCAGCACCGCGGTGACAAGGTTCAGGTCTTGTGCCTTCAGGCCGATGAAATCGCTATTGAGCGCCAGCGCGATGAAAAAGCGGTAGACGATGGCGCCGATGATGACGGCCAGCGTCGCCAGCACCAGCTTGCGCGACGGCAGGATGCTTTCGCCGACAATCACCGCGGCCAGGCCGATCACGATGGTGCCGATGCCCATCGAGATATCGGAACCGCCCTGCGTCTGCGCGAACAGCGCGCCGGCCAGCGCCACCAGCGCGTTGGACAGCGCCATGCCGCCCATGATCATGCGGCCGGTGTTGACGCCCTGCGCGCGGGCCATGCGGCCGTTGGACCCGGTGGCGCGCACGGCCAGCCCGGTCTGCGTGCCAAAGAACCAGTCCAGCGCCAGCTTGGCCAGAATGACGATCACGATCAGGATCAGCGGGCGCGCGACATAGTCGGATATCCAGCCCGGCTGCAAGATGGTGAACACGGTGGGTTCGGTGATCAGCGGAACGTTGGGCTTGCCCATGATGCGCAGGTTGATGGAATACAGCGCGATCATCATCAGGATGCTGGCCAGCAGGTCCATGATCTTGAGCTTCACGTTCAGCATGCCCGTGATCAGACCCGCGACCGCGCCCGCGAACGTCGCGATGATCGTGGCGGAAAACGGGTCGGTGCCCGACGCAATCAGCGTGGCACAGACGGCGCCGCCCAACGGAAAGCTGCCGTCAACGGTCAGGTCGGGGAAGCGCAGCAGGCGAAAGGAGATGAACACGCCCAAGGCCACCAGGCTGAAGATCAGCCCGATCTCCAACGCGCCTAACAACGAGAACAATGACATGGGTTAAATCCAATCAGGGTAAGGAAGGTGCATATTAAAGAGTTGAAACGTCGGATTTCTTGCGTTCGGGCATCAGTTTTACCCGAGCTTTCGCAACAAACGTTTCCCGGTTCGTCATTTTCTCGCGTTTCGTTCCAAAGCAGCCGCGCGCTTGCCGGACCGGCCGGAAAGCGACGTCGTTCAAAGCCAGGAAAGGGAGCAAAACGGCAGGACCCGGTCGCGGCGCGACCCGAAAAAAGCTTAACAAAAACCCCGCGCACGCCGGGAGGCGTGGCGGGGTCTGGCGGGCGCCGCTTTACTTCACGACCACCGCGGCGGACTTGATTACGGCGTCCGACAGCGTCACGCCCTGCTTGGCGGCGGCGCCCGGGTTCACGTAGAGCTCAAGCTTCGAGATGACTTCCGACGGAATGGCGCCGGGCTTTTCACCCTTGAGAATGCGCACGACCACCTTGCCCGTCTGCACGCCCAGGTCGTGGTAGTTGATGCCCAGCGCCGCGATACCGCCGCGCTTGACGCTGTCGGTGTCGGAGGCGATCAGCGGGATCTTCGCGTCGTTACCCACCTTGACCAGCGATTCATACGCCGACACGACGTTGTTGTCGGTGTTGGTGTAGATGACGTCGACCTTGCCGATCAGGCTGCGCGCGGCCGAGGCCACATCAACCGAACGCGGGGCGGCGGCTTCGACCAGGCTCATGCCCGACTTGGGCAGGATTTCCTGCAACTTCTTCACCACCACGACCGAGTTGGCCTCGCCCGGGTTGTAGACGATGCCCACGCGCTTGGCGTTGGGAACGATTTTCTTGATGAGTTCAACCTGCTTTTCCAGCGCCAGCATGTCCGACACGCCGGTCACGTTGGTGCCGGTGGCGTCCATGCTTTTGACCAGCTGCGCTGCCACGGGGTCGGTCACGGCCGAATACACCACGGGCACGTCCTTGGTGGCGGCCACAACGGCCTGGGCCGACGGCGTGGCGATCGCGACGATGGCGTCGGGGCGATCACCCACGAACTTGCGGGCGATCTGCGCGGCCGTGCCGTTGTTGCCCTGCGCGCTTTGGTATTGCCACTTCAGGTTCTTGCCGGATTCATAGCCGGCCTGCTTCAGGGCGTCTTGCACCCCGTCACGCACGGCGTCCAGCGCCGGGTGCTCGACGATGGCCGTGATTGCCACCGACTTTTGCTGCGCCGACACTGGTGAGGCGATAGCCATCGCCAGCGCCATGGCGCCAACCGTCAGAAAATGTTTTTTTCCGATCAGCATACGTAAGCTCCTTGAACCCTTGGTTTTTGTTCGTTATTACAACTACGCCGGCGGCTTCCCGTCGGTCGGTCAGCCGTAAAGCCATATAGTCTAACTTGCCGCCAGACAAAAGAATTTGCGGGGAATCCCTGAAATGGTGCATGCCGGCAAGCATGCCCCACGCCGGGGCGCGCGGCGCCAATATACTAAATATCGTCATGCCGACGGCTGCCCGTCGGACGCAAACCAAAGGCCTCACCATGATCAAACGCGCTCTGGGCCGCTCCGGCCTGCAAGTTCCCCCCCTGACTTTCGGCGGCAACGTCTTCGGCTGGACCGTCGACGAAGCCGGGGCCTATTCCCTGCTTGACGCCATGGTGGACGCGGGCCTGAATTTCATCGACACGGCCGATGTGTATTCGCGCTGGGTGCCCGGCAACCAGGGTGGCGAATCCGAAACGCTGATCGGTAAATGGCTCAAGCGATCCGGCAAGCGCGACCGCGTGATGATCGCCACCAAGGTCGGCATGGAAATGGGCCCCGACGCGCGCGGCCTGGCGCCCGCCTACATCCGGCGTTCACTGGATGCCTCGCTGGCGCGCCTGCAAACGGATTATGTGGACCTGTACCAGTCGCACCAAGACGACCCCGATACGCCGTTGACCGACACGCTGGCCGAATACGCCAAGCACATTGAGTCGGGCAAGGTGCGCGCCATCGGCGCGTCAAACTATACGGCGGTGCGCCTGTCGGAAGCGCTGATCGCGGCCGAACGCCACGACCTGCCGCGCTACGAAAGCATCCAGCCCGAATACAACCTGTACAACCGCGCCGCGTTCGAGACCGGGCTGCAGGGCCTGGTGAAAACGCAGCAGATGGGCACCATCAACTATTACGCGCTGGCAAGCGGCTTTCTCAGCGGCAAATATCGCAGCGCGGCCGACGCCGGCAAAAGCGCGCGCGGCCAGAAAATCGTGGACACCTATCTGAACGAACGCGGCCTGCGCATCCTGAAGGCGCTGGACGAGGTCTCGGAAGACGCCGGCTGCACGCCCGCGCAAGCCGCGCTGGCTTGGCAGATTGCGCAGCCGGGCATCACCTCTCCCATCGTCAGCGCCACGTCGGTGGCGCAGCTTGACGAACTGGTCAAGGCCGCCAGCCTGACGCTGACGCATGACCAGTTGGCCAAGCTGAGCCAGGCCAGCGAGTGGCGCTAAGGCGTCAATCCAGCTTCACGCCGGAATCTTTCACCACCTTGGCCCAGCGGTCGACTTCGCTATCGACGAACTTGCCGAAGTCGGCGCCCGTCAGCGTCGGCACCGCCGAACCGTTGCCGGCCCAGGTTTCCTTCAGCTTCGGGGTGTTCAGCGCCTTGGTGATTTCAACCGCCATCTTGTCGACCGCCTCTTTGGGCGTGCCGGTCGGCGCCCAGATGGCGTACCAGGTCGACACGACGTAGTTCGGCACGCCGGCTTCGGCGGCGGTCGGCACGTTCGGCAACGAGGCTGACCGTTCGTTGGCGGCCACGGCCAGGGGTTTGATGGCGCCCGCGCGTATATGTCCGGACGACGAACCCAGCCCATCAAACGCCAGGTCTACCTGACCACCTATCAACGCGGACAGCATCGGGCCGGCGCCCTGGTACGGCACGTCCACCAGCTTGATGCCGGTCTGCATGGCGAACAACTCGCCCGCCAGATGGTGCGTGCTGCCCTTGCCGGCAGTGCCGTAGTTGATTTCGCCCGGATGCTTCTTGGCGTAATCGACGAATTCCTGCAAGGTCTTGACCGGCAATTTGCCGGCGTTGATCACCACCACCTGCGGCGGCTGCGCCACCAGCGCGACCGGCACGAAGTCCTTCTGGATGTTGTAGTTCAGGCTTTTGTACAGCGACGGGGCCAACGCGTGGTGCGCGCCGCCCATGAAGAAGGTGTAGCCGTCGGGCCGGGCCTTGGCGGCAACGCCCGCGCCTACGGTACCGCCCGCGCCGCCCTTGTTGTCGATCACCACCGTCTGGCCCAATTGCATGGTCAGTTGCTGGGCCAGCGGGCGGGCGAAGGTGTCCGTGCCGCCGCCTGCGGGGAACGGAACGATCAGCGTGATGGGGCGCTCTGGCCATTGCGCGGCGGCCGTGCCGCCGAAACCCAGGGCTGCCACGGCGAATAGGGCCACGGCGGACTTGCGAACTTTCATAATGTCTCCTCTTGCTGCATCACGGGGACGGCGCGGTTGTGTGCGTCTCGTCTCTTGAAATTCTTATTGAATGAATGCTGCCAGGACTGCAAGGCGTAGTCGGATCGAGTCGGAAGCCCTCCTGTGTAGAAAAAAATGCCGACCTGTGCAGGCCGGCATCTGGCATGGCGTCAAAGCGCCTTGTAGGTCTCGCGCAGCACGTTCTTTTGCACCTTGCCCATGGTGTTGCGCGGCAGCTGGTCAACGATATGCACGCGCTTGGGCACCTTGAAGTTGGCGATGCGCGACTTCAGCTCCAGCTGCATCGCGCCCGCGTCCAGCGAAACGCCGTCCTTGGGCACGACCACCGCGACGACGGCTTCGCCGAAGTCCGCGTGCGGCACGCCGATGACCGCCGATTCCGCCACGCCGGGCATGTCGTCGATCAGCGTTTCGATTTCCTTGGGATAGACGTTGAAGCCGCCCGAGATAATCAGGTCCTTGCTGCGCCCGACGATGGACAGCGTGTCGGCGGGTACGTCGCGCCCGGCGGATTCGCCGCCCCAGCGGCCGACGTCGCCCGTCTTGAACCAGCCGTCTTCGGTGAATTCCTCGCGCGTTTTTTCCGGCATGCGCCAGTAGCCCGAGAACACGTTGGGGCCACGCACCTGCACATTGCCAATTTCGCCCGGCGCCAGCGGCACGCCCGCGTCGTCCACCACGCGCACCTCAACGCCCGGCAAGGCGCGCCCAACGGTGCCCGCCAGGCGTTCGCCCTGGGCGGGATCATAGGGGTTGGACGTCAGCATGACGGTTTCGCTCATGCCGTAACGTTCCAGGATGGCGTGCCCGCTGCGCGCCTTGAAGTCGGAAAACGTTTCGGCCAACAGCGGCGCCGAACCAGAGATGAACAGACGCATGTTGGCGCACACGTCGCGGTCAAAGCGCGGGTCGGCCAGCAGGCGGACGTAGTACGTCGGCACGCCCATCATCACCGTGCATTGCGGCAGGTAATGCAGCGCCTGGTCGGCGTCCAGCTTGGGCAGCCAGATCATCTTCGCGCCGGCCAGCAAGGCGCCGTGCGACGCCACGAACAGGCCGTGCACGTGGAAGATGGGCAGCATGTGCAGTAGCACGTCGTCTTCGCGCCAGCCCCAGTATTCATGCAGCACCTGGGCGTTGGCGGCCAGGTTGCCGTGCGACAGCATCGCGCCCTTGCTGCGGCCGGTGGTGCCGGACGTATACAGAATGGCGGCCAGGTCGTCGGGCTTGCGCTGCACGGTCTTGAACGTTTGCGGCAGGCCGGCGGCCGCCTCCAGCAGCGTGCCGGTGCGGTCTTCGTCCAGCGTGTAGACGTGCGCGCAGCCGGACTTGTCGGCGGCGCGTTGCACCCAGTCCAGGTTCTTGCTGGCGCAAACCACCACGGCGGGCTCGGCGTTGCCCAGGAAGTATTCGATCTCGGCTTCGCGGTAGGCGGTGTTCAGCGGCAGGTACACCAGCCCGGCGCGCAAGGTGGCCAGGTACAGCAGCAGCGCTTCCGGCGATTTTTCGACTTGCACGGCCACGCGCGAGCCGTCCGGCAGGTCCAGCGATGTCAGCAGGTTGGCCAGGCACGCGGTGGCACGGTCGATGTCATCCCAGGTGTATTGCAGGTCGGGCGTTTCAAGCGCGACTTTGCTGCGGTCTTTGGGAAAGCCGCCTTGCAGGACAGCATAGAGGTTGGCGTTGCTCACCTTGGTCAGTCTCCGGAAAAGGAAGGGTCTACGCCGGCCAGGAAAGCGCGCACGCCTTCCTTGTGGTCCCGGCTTTCGGCATAGGAGAAATAATCTTGATATTCGTCTTCGGTCAAGGCGCCCCCTTGGGCAAGCCTGGCCGACAGGCGTTTATTGATGCGGGCGGCCAAGGGCGCGCCCTGGGCGATGCGATCCGCGCTGCGGCGGGCGGCATCGGCCACCTGTTCGTCGGGCACGATGCGCGTCAGCAGGCCCAGGCCGTGCGCCTCGTCGGCACCGAAGACCCGGCCTTCCAGCAAAATTGCCAGCGTGGCCGCGCGCCCGACCAGGGCCAGCAGGCCACGCATTTCATCGGGCGCCATGGGGAAGCCCAGGCGGTTGATCGGCACGCCGAAACGCGCCGACGCGCCGGCGATGCGCAAGTCGCACTGGCTGGCGATTTCCAGGCCGCCGCCCACGCACACACCTTCGATCTGCGCGATGACGGGGTGCGGGCAGTTGGCCACGGCCTGCAAGGCGGGCGCCAGGATCTGGCGGTGATAGCGCTGCACGCTGGCGTGGTCGGCGCGTTGAACCGGAAATTCACGGATGTCGGCGCCCGCGGCAAAGTTGCCGCCTTCGCCCCGCACGATCACGCAGCGCACGGCGTTGTCGGCGGCCAGGCGCGTGAATACGTCGCCAAGCTCGCCCCACATGCCCACCGTTATCGCGTTCAGCCGCCCCGGGTGCGATAGCGTCACCCAGGCCAACGGCCCCTCGCGTTCCAGCCGCACGCGGCCGGTCACGTCTTGCGTCATGTCCCCTTGCCCCTTTTTTTATTGATATCGACCGCTTTGTAAAGCGATCAAGCCACGCGTCCGACTCCCCGGCTTACCTGCGGCTTACCTTCACCCAAGCGGGCAAGGTTTGTGTCCAGCTCGTCCAGGTCATATAGGTAATTGACCATCAGCGCGCAAGACTGCTTCATGCCCTTGACCGAGGTGTCGGCCGCCCAGTTCAAGCGTTCGATACGCGCGCCGTTACCCAGGTGAAAGCGCGCCACGGGGTCCAGCGGCAAGCCGTTTTTCATGGATTGCAAATACGTGGCGGCCAGCCGGAAGCCGGCGCGTTTGATCACGTCGGACGCCTTGCCCTGCGCGGCGGCCTTGGCCAGCCGCGACACCCAGCGCTGGCCGTCCGGCACCCCTTCGCGCTTGCGGTCCTTGGCGCGCGATTTGTCTTCGCGCACGATGGCTTCCACGGCGTCGGCGTCCAGCTTGCCCAGCCAATCCGAAAACCCGGGGATGGGCGACAGCGTGGCAAAGTTTTTCAGCTTGGGCAGTTCTTCCAGCAGCTGCTCGACCACGCGCTTGAGCAGGAAGTTGCCGAAGCTGATGCCCTTCAGGCCGGGCTGCGTATTCGAAATGGAATAGAAGATGGCCCAGCGCGCCTTGTCCAGATCCTGCGGCGGCAAGGTGCTGTCCAGCAGCACCTGCACGTTGTCGGCCATGCTGCTTGCAAACGCCACTTCCACGAAAATCAGCGGCACGCCCGGCATCTGCGGATGGAAATAGGCGTAGCAGCGGCGGTCCGGCGACACGCGGCGGCGCAGGTCGTCCCACGAGGTGATCTCGTGCACGGCTTCGTACAGGATCAGTTTTTCCAGCAGCGACGCGGGCGAATCCCAGGTCAGCGGGCGCAATTCCAGCAGGCCCACGTCAAACCAGGCGGACAGCAGCCCTTCCAGTTCCTTGTCCAGCCCCTGGATGCCCGAGACCTGCTTGCGCCAGCGCAGCATATCGGCGCGCAAATCCACCAGGAAACGCAGCCCATGCGGAAGCGCGTTGAAGCGTTTGAACAGGCGCGTGCCTTCGCCGCCGTCGCCCGCGTACGTGGCGCGCACCTGAGCCAGCGCCGCCAGCATCAGCCGGCGGTCCTTGCTGTCGGCCGCGCTGTATTGCTCGCACCAGCGGCGCGCCAGCTTGTTGGCCGCCACGTCGGTCAGGCGGGCTTCGAACAGGCGCCGCACCTCGGATTCGCTGGGCAGGCGCCCGCGTTCCCATAGTTTGCCCAAGCGCGTCATCAGGCTGGCGCCCTCGGCCGCCGCCGCGGGGTCGATCAGTTCGGGTTCGGGCTCAGGCGTGCGTGCGCCCCGCGCGGGCGCGAGATTGGCGGGTACGGACATGGGCGGGCTCCTCGATAACGATGGGATCGGATAACGCCGGATCGGCGGCGTCTTCATTGGCCAATATGCGCAGCGCTTCCAGCTGCCGCATCAAATGGGTGTGCGCCAGGGCCTGGGCGGCCTCGCTGTCGTGCGCTTTCAGCGCATCGAAAATGGCCAGGTGTTCGGCGCAGGATTGCTGGATGCGCCCGGGGCGCGCCAGGCTGCGGTGCCGCGACAGGCTCAGGACCTTGCGCAGGTTGCCCACCATGTCCGACAGCCATTGATTGCCGGCCAGCGCCTGGACGGCTTCGTGGATCAGGTAATTGGTTTGATAGTAGGCGTCGATGCGGCCGGCGCGAGCATGGCCGGCCAGCTCGGCGTGCAGCGGCTCAAGGGCCGCCAGTTCATCGTCGGTGGCCTTGCGGGCGGCTTCGAAGGCGCAGCGCCCTTCCAGCATGGCCATCAGCGGGAAGATGTCTTCAAGGTCTTGCGTGGACAGCTCATTGACGAAGCAGCCGCGGCGCGGCTCCAGCCGCACCAGCCCTTCGGTGGCCAACACCTTCAATGCCTCGCGCAAAGGGGTGCGGGAGATGCCCATTTCGCCCGCCAGCCGAAGTTCGTCGATCCATTCGCCGTTGGCCAGGGCGCGCGCGTGAATCATGCCGCGCAGGCGATCCGCGACTTCCAGGTACAGGGCTTGACGGACGATGGGTTGGCTCATGGGGGCCGGCGCGGGCAGCGCCGTAATTCATAATTATGAACAAGCCCATGTTAAATCCGGCCGGCGAAAAAGGTAAACCCCTGGAAAACCCGTTCCGCCAGCCGACGGATTCAGAAATGCAGAACGCCGTCCACGGCATGGCGCGTCAGCGCGCGCGCCCAGCGGCGGGCCGGCAGGCCGTATTTGGATTCCACGACTTCCGCCCTTGCCAGCAGGTCGGCGGGTGTGACTTCCAGACGGGGGCCGGAAAAGGCCAGCACGATCTGGTTGCCCGCGTCCACCTCGGGCAGCAAAACGACGCGGTCGTCGAACGCCTTGGACAGGTTGTCGATGTTCTTGCCGAAGCTATCGTGGCGGCCGAACAGGTTCACGGCCACCACGCCAACGTCGCCCAGCACGCGGCGACAGTCGCGGTAGAACTTCACGCTGTCGCGCACCGGGCCTTCGGCCGAGGCGTCGTACAGGTCGACCATCAGCACCGGGCAGCGCCCGGCGTTGGCAGGATCGGCCACCCACTGGCCCGCGTCCGCATGTTCGACCAGCAGCCGGTTCGAGCCCGGCAGGCGAAAGAACATATGGCAGGCGGCGGTTACGCGCGGGTTCCATTCCACGGCCAGCAACGGGCTACGCGTGTGCTTGACGCAAAATCGCGCCAGCGACCCCGCGCCCAGGCCCAGCATGCCGATGGACTCTTCCTTGGGCGGTTCCAGGAACAGCAGCCAGGCCATCATTTGCGCGGTGTATTCCAGCACCAGTTCAGCCGGACGCTTGACGTGCATTGCACCCTGGACCCACGGGGTGTTGAAGTGCAGATAGCGCACGCCATCCAGCTCGGACAAGGTCGGCTGGTCCAGTTCAGAGGGGAAGTTCGATTTATTCATGGCGGCGATTGTAGGTCGGACGCCGGGCCCACGGGGGTTCAAGGCAAGTCTGCGCTTTCCTCGGCGGCGCCTTCCCAGATGCGCTCCAGCCACTGCGCGCACGACACGTCGGCGTGCAGGCTTGCCGCCAGCCGCAACACCCGCTTCAGATACAAGTGCGCGTCACATTCCCAGGTGATCCCCAGGGCGCCATGCACCTGGATGGCGTTCTGGGCCGCGCGCCGGCCCGCCTCTACCGCCAACAGCGGCACGTAAAGGCTGTCGCGTTCGGCCGAGGGCGCATCGGCATCGTGCGCGGCGGCGGCGGCTCGGCCGGCCAGACGCGCATCGTCCAGCGCCATCCAGTCGTCCGCCAGCCGGTGTTTGATGGCCTGGTTGGCGCCGATGGCGCGGTCAAACTGGCGCCGTTCGCGGGCATACGCCGCCGCCATGTCCAGCGCGGCACTTGCCGCGCCCAGCAGCTCGGCCGACCGCAGCAACGTCAACCGTGTCTTCAAGCGCCGCCACTGGCCGGCGTCCACCCGCACGTCCACGGATTCCTGCACGTCGGGACGCGCCGGGCTTGCGACGGGCATCGTCGGGTCCAGCCCTGCCCTGCCCGCCACGGGCGCGTGGCGTTCCAGCCGCAACACGCCCGGCGCCAGGCAATGCACGGTCAGGCCCGGCACGCCTAGCCCGGCGCCTTCCACAAACGCAGACCCGTCCGGCCGCAGCGCCACGTCCGCGAAATACCGCTGGCCCAGCATCATTTGGCGCGCCCAGGTTGCCGCAGGCTCGGGCAAGCCCGCCTTGCACAGGGTGGGCAGCACCACCATGTTGGCCACCAGCGGCAGGCTCAACAGATGACGCCCAGCCGCTTCGGCCACCACCCAGGCGTCGGCCAGCCCCAGGCCCAGGCCGTCTTGTTCAGCGGGCGCCAGCAGTGCGGGCCACCCTTGTTCACACAGGTCCTGCCACAGCGCCAGCCGATCGGCGGCCGGCTGCGCCGCGGCGGCGCGCGCCACGCGGGGCGGATGGCGATCCGCCAGAAAGCGCCCGGCCGATTCTTGCAGCATGCGCTGGTCTTCGTTCAAGGAAAAAGTCATGGTGTCGGCGTTGATTCGGATCAGGCTTTGGGCTTTGGGCTTTGGGCCTTAGGCCTTAGGCAGGCCCAGCATCTGCTCGGCGATGATGTTGCGTTGGATTTCGGAGGTGCCGGCCAGGATGGTTTCGGCCCGTGACCACAGGTAGGCGTGGGTCAACGTTGCCGCGTCCGCGTCGGTATCGATGTTGCAATCCGCTTGGGCCCGAGCGTTGAAATCGGCTTCGATACCGGCTTCGATACCGGCTTCGATACCGGCTTGATCGGCCAAAACACCGGCATTGCGCCGCGCACCGATACCCGCATTGCCGACCGCGCCCGCCATCCCTGCTCCATCGCCGCAGCCCTCGCCGTAGCCCGCCCCTTCCAGGCACGCGCCTTCTCCCAGCATCTGCAAGGACAGCTCCAGCAACCGCTGGTGCGCCTCGCTCCAATGAATCTTGGTGGACGAGCCTTCCGGCCCGGGCGGATCTCCGCGCATGGCGCCTTCCAGCGCGCGCCGCGACTTCAACGCCAGCACGTGGCTGTCGGCCGCCAGCCGCGCCCATCGGTGACGCACGTCGGCGCACGAGGCCGGCGCGAGCCCGGACGCGTCGGGGCGCAGCGCCAGCCGCCGCACCGCTTGCAGCTCTTGCGAAAAGCGGACCAGACGCGGAATGAAGTAGGTACCGCGTTCGAAGCTGGCGGCGGCCATCGCGACCTTCCAACCCTGGTTCTCGGCGCCCAGCAACAGGTCTTGCGGCACGAACACATCTTCGAAAAACACTTCGCAGAATTCCGCATCGCCGGTGATCTGGCGGATGGGCTCGACCCTGACGCCCGCGCTGCGCATGTCCACCAACAGAAAGCTCAAGCCCTTATGTTTGGGCACGTTGGCATCGGTGCGCGCCAGCACGAAGCACCACTGGGCGCGGTCGGCGAACGACGTCCAGATCTTGTGCCCATTCAGCCGGTACCCACCCGCCACCGGCTCGGCGCGCGTGCGTACCGAGGCCAGGTCCGACCCCGCGCCGGGTTCGGAATAGCCCTGGCACCAGACCTCGCGGTTGGACAGAATCCCGGGCAGGAAACGGCGCTTTTGCGCATCGGAGCCAAAGTGCAGCAGCGTGGGCGCCAGGATGCCATGGCCGATCAGGTTCACGCCCAGCGGCGCGCCGCAACGCGCATGCTCTTCATGGAATACGGCCTGGCGCGATAACGGCAAGCCGTGCCCGCCGTATTCGATGGGCCACCCCAGGCCGGACCAGCCGTGGGCACACAAGGTGTCTTCCCAGGCGCGACGAAAGTCCAGGTGGCGGGGGCACGCCCCGCCGGGCCACCCGCGTGCGAAGCCGGCATAGGTCTTGGCCAGCCACGCGCGCAACTGCGCACGAAAGGCGGCGTCGTCCTGGGCCAGGATGCGCGCGGCTGCGTTGTCCTGTCGATCCATGCGGGTCACTCCAATCGGATATTCGAATCGCGCGCGACCTTGGCCCAGGTCGACACGTCTTGCCGGATGAACGCCGCGAACGCCTTGGGGTCGCTGCCGATGATATCCAGCCCCAGCCCCACGAATTGCGCCTTCACGTCGGGCTGTTGCAGGATCTGCGCCAGATTCGCATAGAGCTTGTCGACGACCACTTGCGGCGTGTTCGCCGGCGCCACCAGCCCCAGCCACGGCATGGCCGAATAGCCTGGCAGGCCGGAAGCCGCCACCGTCGGCAGGTCGGGGACCGAGGCCGAGGGCTTGGTGGTCGTCACTGCCAGCGCACGCAGCTTGCCGTCCTTGACGAAGGGCCCGGACGAGGCCCAGGCGTCGAACATCACCTGGATACGCCCGGCCACCAGATCGTTCAGCGCCGGCGCGCTGCCCTTGTACGGAATGTGCGCCATCTGCACGCCCGCCATGCTGTTGAACAGTTCGGCTTCCAGGTGCGTGGAACTGCCCGCGCCCACGGACCCGTAGCTGACCTTGCCCGGATTGGCCTTCAGATACGCAATGAGTTCGCCCACGTTCTTGGCGGGAATCGACGGGTGCACTTCAAGCACGTGCACCACCGAGGCCACCTGGCTGACGGGTGTGAAGTCCTTGATGGGGTCGTAGTTGACCTTGGCGTAGATGCTGGGCGCGATGCCCAGCGAAGACGCGGCCATCAGCAGCGTGTAGCCGTCGGGCGCGGCGCGCGACACGTAGTCGGACGCAATCATCGTGCCGCCGCCCGGCTTGTTCTCCACGATGACCGTCTGGCCCAGCTTGGCGGTCAGGCGTTCGGCCAGCAGGCGGCTCATGATGTCGGCCGCGCCGCCGGGCGAGAACGGCACCACGATGCGCACCGGCCGATTGGGATACGCGTCCTGCGCCAGCGCGGGTGTGGTTGCGCCAGCCACGGCCAGCGCCGCGCCGGCCAACAGCCCTTTTATTACCTGTCTTTTCTTCATGCCTGTCTCCTCCTGGGGAATGCGTTGCGCGCATCGCGCGGTTGCACTACGGGGTTGCGGGCAGGATCAACGCGTCCAGTACGGCAACGCCTTGTCCCGCCTCTTTGATCAGCAAGGGATTGACTTCGATTTCGGCCACCCGCGCGGGCGCGGCCAGCAGCGCCTTGCCCACGGCGACAATCGCCCGGCAGGCCGCCCCGACGTCCGCGCGGGGCTTGCCCCGGTAACCGTCCAGCAAGGGGTACGCCTTCAGTTCTTGCAGCATGTGCATGGCGATGGCTTCGTCCACGGGCAGCAAGCGGTGGCTGGTGTCTTGGTAGATCTCGGTCAGCACGCCGCCCAGCCCCACCGTCAGCACGGGGCCAAAGACAGGGTCGCGCGTGGCGCCCACGATCAGCTCCGCGACGCCGCGTTCCATCTTCTGCACCATCACGCCATCGACGCGCGCGTCGGGTTGCGCGGCCGAGGCCGCGCGCAGCACCCGGTCGAAGGCGGCGCTGACGGCGGCGTCGTCCGCCAGTCCCAACGCTACGCCGCCGGCTTCCGTCTTGTGCGCAATGTCGGCGCTAAGTATCTTCAGCGCCACGGGGTAGCCTGCGTGGCGCGCCTGGGCCACCGCGTCTTCCGCCGTGCGTGCCACGCGGGCAAGCGCCTGCGGCAGCCCGAACGCGGCCACGTAGGCGCGCGCGTCCACTTCGTTGCAGGGCAGCGCGGGCACGCAGGGGGGGCTGAGGTTTACGGTGGTGTCGATGGGCACCATGCGGCGCGTGCCGCGTGCTTCGCACCACAACAGATACGGCGCCAGCGCGGACACGGCCAGCCCCAGGTCTTCAAACACCGCCACCTCGGCCTCGCGCAGGGCGGCGCGGCTTTGCGCCAGGCCCGTGTCGATGGCGACGAACAGGCGCTGATGCTGGCGCGACGCCTCGGCCAGCGCATCGGCCATGCGGTCCAGCATGTAGCCGGGCGCGTAGACCACCACGGCGTCAATCGCGTCAGTGGTGGCCAGGGCTTGCAGCACGGTGCGCACGAAGGCGGGGTCGTTGACGACGTTGCCCGTCACGTCCACCGGGTTGCCCACCATGCCGTAATCGGGGATGCCGCCGCGCAGCACGGCTTGCAGGCCGGCGGGCAGGTCCGGCAATTCCAGCCCCGCGCCAATGAACTTGTCCGCCAGGATGGCGCCCAGCGCGCCCGACATCGTCAGCACCGCCACGCGCTTGCCGGCGCTGCGATGGCGCAGCGTGGCCAGGCTGGCCAGTTGCGCCATCTGCGCGAAGTCGGTGGCTTCGATCACGTTCAATTGGCGAAACGCCGCCGCGTAGACGCGCTTGTCGCCCGCCAGCGCCGACGTATGCGAACGCACCGCCGCCGCGCCCTTATCCGTGCTGCCGGCCTTCAGCGCAATCAGCAGCTTGCCCTGGCGTTCAAGTTCCTGACAGGCCCGCACGAAGCGCTCGCCGTCGCGCAATTGTTCGATGTAGCCCAGCACAATCTCGGTGTGCACGTCTGCCGCCAGATATTCCAGGTACTGCGAAAAATCCAGGCAGGCCTCGTTGCCGGTATTGATGAAGTGCGAAAACGGCAAATCCAGCCGCCGCGCGATGGCGTACACCGCCGCGCACACATTGCCGCTTTGCGTCAGCAGGCTGACCATGCCGGGCCGCGATTGCGCGGGCGCCGTCTTGAATACCGAGGCAAAGGCGGTGTGCGCCTGCGTGTTCAAGTTGGCAAAGCCCATGCAGTTCGGGCCCGCCACGGCCATGCCGCTTTGCGCCACGAACGCTTCCAGTTCAGCTTGCAGGCGCGCGCCGTCGCCGCCCGCTTCCGCAAAACCCGCCGCATACACGATGGCCGCGCGCACGCCATGGGCGTGGCAGCGGCGCAGCATCGGCGTGACCTCGGCGGCGGCAATCGCCAGCACGGCCAGGTCCACGGGTTCCGGCACGGCTTCTATGTCGGGCCAACAACGTATGCCGAACACTTCCTGGTACTTCGGGTTGACCGGGTAGATGCCGCCCGCGTAGCCAAAGCGCGTCAGCAGTTCCAGCGGCATGCCGCCGATGCGGCCGGCGTTGGCGCTGGCGCCGATCATGGCAATGGAACGCGGGTCCAGCAGGCAGTCCAGCGCGGCCCTCATGCCGTTTCGCCCTTCTTGTTGCGCTGAATCGCCTGGGCCAGCCCGCGTTCGCGCACGGCCTGGAACTCTTCACTAAGGTGCGACAGCTGGTGGGTGTCGAAGTGCGCCGACAAGGCCGTGCGAAAGCCTTGCGCATCGGCCGTGCGGTTCAACGAGCGCTTGATCAGGCGCAGCCCGAACGGCGGCGCCTGCGCAATGCGCCGGGCCAGCGTCAGCGTGGCTTCGTCCAGTTCGGCCTCGGGCACCACGCGGTTCACCATGCCGATGCGCAGCGCCTCGGCCGCGTCGACCTTTTCACCGGTGTAGAGCATTTCCTTGGCTTTGCGCAGGCCCATCACCCAGGGGTGAATCAGCACTTCGGTAGCGGCGGCGGCCAGCGTGTGGCCGACAGGGTCCGAAAAGTAGGCGGTGTCGGCGCACACGACCAGGTCGCACATGTTGGCGATCATGAAGCCGCCCGCCACGCAGGCGCCCTGCACCTGCGCGATGGTGGGTTTGGGGAAATCCCAGATGCGCAGGCAATAGCCGTAGTAGCGGCGCGACTCGTATTCCCAGCGTTCTTCCACGGTGAAATCGGCGCGCTTGGCTTGCGCTTCTTTCAAGTCGTGGCCCGCCGAGAAATGCGCGCCGCGCCCGGCCAACACCACCACGCGCACGGCGTCGTTTTGCTCGGCTTGGGTCAGGGCGTGGTCCAGTTCATCCAGCATCTGCTGGCTTTGGGCATTGCGCGCCGATTCGCGCGCCAGGCTGATGCGGCAGATCGAGTCGTGGTGCTCGACGGCCAGGGTGGCGTATTCCATAGTCTCCTCGTCTTTTGCAACGCCCGCGCTTGCGGATGGCACGGGTCGATGGATCGATTCGATTGAATTAACGCACTTGGAATCCTAGAATACAAAATATTCGACCACTTTTTCCCACAATATGAACAAGTCTATGGCTACCGGCGGCACCCAGAGCATGCGGCGCGCGCTAGGCCTGTTACGCGTGCTGGCGCAGCATCAGGAAGACGGCATCGACCTGCAAGGCGTGATGAGCGCAACGGGGCTGGAACGGTCCACCGCCCACCGCCTGTTGAGCTGCCTGCTGGAAGAGCAATTCGCCGAACGCGACGCGCGCACGCGGCGTTATCGGCTGGGCGTGGATTCCATGCAGCTGGGTTTTGCGGCGTTGCGACGCACGCCATTGCTGGATGCGCTGCGCCCCTTCGCGCAGAAGCTCGCCCGATTGTCGGGCGACACCGTGTTCCTGGTGATCCGTCAGGGGGATTACGCCTTGTGCCTGCTGCGCGAGGCAGGCTCGTTCCCGGTGAAGGTGTTCACCATTGACCAGGGCGAAAGGCGGCTGCTGGGCGTGGGCGCGGGCGGGCTGGCGTTGATGGCCAGTTTGGCCGACGAAGAGATCGCGGCGCTGTATGCGCGGCATGCACCTGGCTACGCGCAGATCGGCGTCTCCAGCGCGGCGTTGATGAAGGCCGTCAAGCAGACGCGCGCGACGGGGCATTCTGAAATCGTGGACACGATCACGCCGGGCGTGTCGGGCGTGGGCGTGGCGTTTCCGGTGTCGGAATTGACCTGGGTGGCGTTCAGCTTCGGCGCCATCAGCAGCCGGCTGGATGCGCCGCGCCGCGCCAAGATGGGCGAGCTGCTGCGGGCCGAATGCCAGACCTGGGCGGCGGGTTATCTGGGCCCGGCTTAAACAAAAGCGCCCCGCCGGGAGGCGGGGCGCTGGGCTGCGTCATTCGGCTGCGTCATTCGGCTGCGTCATTCGGCTGCGTCATTCGGCTGCATCATTCGGCTGCGTCGTTCGGCTGCGTCATTCGGCTGCGTCATTCGGCTGCGTCATTCGGCTGCGTCGTTCGGCTGCGTCGTTCGGCTGCACCCAAAACCGCAGCCGAACCGACATCAAACCCTTAAATGCGTTCGAAGATCGCGGCGATGCCCTGGCCGCCACCGATGCACATCGTCACCAGCGCATAGCGGCCGCCCACGCGTTGCAGCTCGTGCAGCGCCTTGACGGTGATGATCGCGCCCGTTGCGCCGATGGGGTGGCCCAGGCCGATGCCGCTGCCGTTGGGGTTCACCTTGGCGGGGTCCAGCTTCAACTCACGCGCCACGGCGCACGCTTGCGCGGCGAACGCTTCGTTGGCTTCGATGACGTCCAACTGGTCCACCGTCAAGCCGGCGCGTTTCAAGGCGGCCTGCGTGGCGGGCACCGGGCCGATGCCCATGATGTTGGGGTCGACGCCCGCGTGCGCGTAGGCCACCAGGCGCGCCAGCGGCTTGATGCCGCGCTTGGCGGCTACCGAGGCGTTCATCAGCACCACCGCGCCCGCGCCGTCGTTCAGGCCCGACGCGTTGCCCGCCGTGACTGTGCCATTCTCTTTCTGAAACACCGGCTTCAGCCCCGCCATGGTGTCGGCCGTGACGTCGCGGCGCACGTGCTCATCGGTGTCGAACACGACTTCGCCCTTGCGCGTCTTTTGCACCACCGGCACGATCTGGTCGCGGAAGTAGCCGGCGTCAATGGCGGCGGCGGCGCGGCGATGCGATTCGGCGGCCAGCGCGTCCTGGTCCTGGCGGCTGATGTTGAATTTGGCCGCCACGTTTTCGGCCGTGACACCCATGTGCATGCGGCCGAAGGGGTCGGACAAGGCGCCGGTCATCATGTCCAGCATGGCGCTGTCGCCCATGCGCGCACCCCAGCGTTGCGAGGGCACGATGTACGGGGCGCGGCTCATGCTTTCGGCGCCCGCGCCGATGGCGATATCGGCATCGCCCAGCATGATGGTCTGCGCGGCCGACACGATGGCCTGCAAGCCCGAACCGCACAGGCGGTTGACGTTGAAGGCGGGGGTTTCCTTGGCGATGCCGGCGTTCATGGCCGCCACGCGCGACAGGTACATGTCGCGCGGTTCGGTGTTGATGACGTGGCCCACCGCAACGTGGCCGACTTCGTCGCCCTTGACGGCGGCGCGTTCCAGCGCCGCCCGGATAACGGTTGCGCCCAGGTCGGAGGGCGGCACGTCTTTCAGCGCGCCGCCAAAATCGCCAATGGCGGTGCGCACGGCGGATGCGACGATAACTTCATTCATGGTGTTTCCTCCTTGTGATGTTTTCCATCATAACGCCGGCCTAGCGCCGCCGCGCCGCAAGGAATTGGGCGACGGCATCCGCGTGCGCGTCGGTCTTGTGGGCCAGCGCCTGATAGGCCGCCGACAGTTCCAGCAAGGCGTCCAGCCGCGCATGCTGGCTTTCGCGCAAGAGGCGCTTGGTCAGCCGCACGGCCTGCGGCGAATTGGCCGCCATGCGCCCGGCCAGCGCGCGCGCGGCGGGCAGCAGTTCCTGGCCCGGCACCACGCGCGACACCAGACCCCATTCCAGCGCCGTGGCCGCGCCGATGGCGTCGCCGGTAAACGACATTTCGGCGGCACGCGCCATGCCGATCAAACGCGGCAAAAACCACGCGCCACCATCGCCGGGAATGATGCCCAGCTTGACGAAGCTTTCGGCAAAGGTGGCCGACTCGGCCGCGATGCGCACATCGCACATGCAGGCCAGGTCGCAACCTGCGCCGACCGCCGGGCCGTTGACGGCGGCAATGGTGGGCACTTCAAGCGCGTGCAAGGCCAGGGGCAGGCGCTGGATGCCGTGCCGATACTCCTGGCGCAGCGCGGCCGGTGCGACGTCCGGCCCGATCTGGCGCTGCATTTCGTGGATGTTGCCGCCCGATGAAAACACCTTGCCTGTCGCGGTCAGGATCAGTACGCGCACGTCGGGGTCGCGCTCGATACGCGCGAAGATGGCCAGCATCTGGTCCACGATATCGCTGCCGGTCAGCGCGTTGCGGGTCGCGGGGTCATCCAGCGTCAGCGTCGCCACGCCGTCCGCGTCCAATTCAAAATGCACGAGTTCCGTCATGTTTGCCCTTTCCCGATTACAGGTTTTGGTTCGCCGCCGCGCGCGCCGGCAAGAACGTTCAGCGTAGGCGCGTGGCCGGGCAGCGTCCAATATTAGTTTTTGCATCGGCGATACGATTCCGGTATCGAAAAGCCAAGAAATAATATTGGACGGCGGTGGCGGCCACGCCGGATAGTGGCTTGACGCGCCCCTATCCAGGCGGCCCCGCAACGGACCCGGACCATGATCGAACCGCTGGACCTGACCCCCATCCCCGCCACCGATGAAGCGCTGCGCGCGGATATCCGCGCCTTTCTGGCGGACACGCTGGACGGGTTGGAGCCGGATGAACGCGCGCGGTCGTGGATGGGGTTTGATGCGGGCTTCAGTCGCCAGCTTGCCGAACGCGGCTGGCTGGGCCTGACGTTGCCGCGCGAATTTGGTGGGGCCGAGCGAGGCCATTTCGCGCGTTTCGTGCTGTCCGAGGAATTGCTGGGCGCGGGCGCGCCCGTATCGGCGCACTGGATCGCCGACCGCCAAAGCGCCCCCTTGATCCTGAAGGTGGGCACGCCCGCGCAAAAATCGTTTTACCTGCCTCGCATCTGCCGCGCCGAGGCGTTCTTTTGCATCGGCATGAGCGAACCGGGATCAGGCTCGGATCTGGCCAGCATCCGCACGCGGGCAGAGCCGATAAGCGGCGGCTGGTGCTTGAACGGCAGCAAAATCTGGACCACCAACGCGCACCGTTCGCACTACATGATTGCGTTGGTTCGCACGTCGGGATCCCCGCAGGACCGTCACCAGGGTCTGTCGCAACTGATCGTGGACCTGTCGCTGCCCGGCGTGTCGGTGCGGCAGATTCAAGACCTGACCGGGGACGCGCATTTTTCAGAAGTGTTCTTCGACAACGTGCAATTGCCGGGCGATGCGTTGATCGGTGAAGAAGGCGCGGGCTGGGCGCAGGTCAATGCCGAATTGGCGTTCGAGCGCAGCGGCCCCGAACGGCTGTATTCCAGCATTGCGCTGCTGGAATGCTGGTTGACGCACTGCCGCGCCTTGTCGGGCGATGCGGCCGACCGCGCGGCCTTGGGCGCCATCTTGTCGCAGATGGCGGTGTTGCGGGCAATGTCGCTGGCCGTGGCGGGCAAGCTGGCCGCGGGCGCCAGCCCGGCCACCGAAGCGGCACTGGTGAAGGACCTGGGCACGGAACTGGAACAGCAAATTCCCCGCCTGATCGGCGACGCGCTGGGCCGGCACCCCGACCTGCCGCCCCCATTGCCCCTGCTGCGCACGCTGACGTACCTGGAGCAAGTCGCGCCGACGTTTTCGCTGCGCGGCGGCACCCGTGAAATTTTGCGCGGCATCATCGCGCGGGGGCTGGGGCTGCGCTGAGGCGGAGGCGGGGGAAAAGCGGGCTGGTGTCATGGGGCTGATGTCAGGTCGCGGATGTCAGGTCGCGGATGTCAGGTCGCGGATGTCATGCCGCTGATGTCATGCCGCGGATGTCATGCCGCTGATGTCATGCCGCGGATGTCATGCCGCTGATGTCATGCCGCTGATGTCATCCATGCTGATCCGCGGCGCATTAACTGGATACGGATGGACAAGGGCTACATCATGAACAATGCTGGCGACACGCTTTTCGACAACTTGCTGGGCGACGCGGCCGAACGCTTGTTCGCGCAAACCTGCACGCCCGCGCTGCTCCGCGCCGCCGAACAAGGGCAACCCATCGATGCCGCATGGCGGGCGTGCGAGGACGCGGGGTTCGCCGATGCGCTGGTGCCCGAGTCGCTGGGCGGCGCCGGGCTGACGTTGGCGGCGGCACTGCCGGTGGTGCTGGCGGCAGGCCGTCACCTGTGCCCCTACCCCATCGCGCATACGATGCTGGCGCGCGGCTGGCTGGCGGCCCACGGACATGCCGCCCTCCCGGGGCCGATCGCATTGGCGCCGCATGGGCTGTCTATGGCCGGCGACCGCATCGCGGGCGCGAATGTGCCTTGGATACGCGTGGCCAGCCACGTGCTGGCGCAGATCGATCGACAAGCGTGGCTGCTCCCCGCGCAAGCCGCCGATGTGCAGAGCAACGGCGTGCATGGGGCGCTGGATGGCGAGGCGTCATGGGCGTTGTCGGACGCGCAATGCCTGGGCCCTGTCCGGGCAGCAAGCAATGAAGGGGATGGGCGGGATGGGCGGGATGGGCAGAGCGAGGCCGATGCGCCGGATGCCCTGACCGTGCTGGCCGCCGCGGCCTACGCGGGCCTGATGGCCGGGGCAATGGAACGGGTGCTGGCGATGACGCTGGACTACGCCAACACGCGGGCGCAATTCGGCAAGTCCATCGGCCGCTTCCAGGCGGTGCAGCAGCAGATCAGCGTGATGGCCGAAGAGGTGTGGGCGGCGAACATGGCCGCGCAACTGGCCTTCCAAAGCCGGGACACGCAGGACGGCGGGGTGGCCGACGCGATGGCCGACGCGATGCCCGGCGCAATGCAGGTGGCCGTCGGCAAGGCGCGAGCCAGCCAGGCGGCGCCGCGCGTGGCCGATATCGCCCATGCGGTCCATGGCGCCATCGGCATCACCGCCGAATTCGACTTGCAGCTTTACACGCGCCGCTTGCGCGACTGGCGGTTGGCGGCGGGGTCGGAATCCTTTTGGCATGCACACATCGGCGCCCGTGCCTTGCAAGGCGAAGACCGCGCACTGGACATCATCCGCCGCGTATCACAGGGCCAATCCTGACGCGGCGATACCGCAGGCGACGGCCCGGATGCCGGCGGCGATCCACCGCTTGACGCGCCGCACGACACGCCGCATGACGCGCCACACGACACACACCACGACGCACACCTCCACACACAGCACGACACACAGCACGACACACAGCACGTATCATCGAAAGCCCATGCCGCCCTGGACCTTATCCATGGACTTTCGCCACTTGCAGCAATTCCTGGTGCTTGCCGACACGCTGAACTTTCACCGCGCGGCGGAAAAGCTGCATATGTCGCAACCCCCGTTGTCGGTGTCGATCCGCAAGCTGGAAGAAATGGTGGGTGTGCCGCTGTTCGTGCGCGGCCGGCAAGGCGTGCAACTGACCGAGGCCGGGCTGGCGGCGCTGGACGAAGCGCGCCGCGCGCTGTTTCATGCCGAGCAATTCCGGCTGGCGGCGCGAGCCGGGGCGGCCGGTGAAGGCGGCACCGTCCGTATCGGTTTCGTCGGATCCGCCACGCACGCCATCTTGCCGCGCGTGCTGCCCTTGTTTCGCCAACGCTATCCGGGCGTGACGGTGGTGCTGCGCGAAGCCACCTCGATACGCATCATGCAGGACCTGGCCGACGACGCGCTGGAAGTGGGCATCGTGCGCGTGCCGGTGGCCATGGGCTCGCGCGTGCGGCTGGCGCCCTTGACCACGGAGAATTTCGTGCTGGCTGTGCACAACAGCCATCCACTGGCGCGTCGTGGCCGCATCCGGCTGGCCGAGCTGGCCGACGAACCCTTCATCATGTACACCGCCACCGAGGCGGCCGGCCTGCGCATGGCGGCGATCAACGCCTGCCAGCTGCGCGGCTTCACGCCCCGCATCGCGCAGGAAGCCGTGCAGGTGCAAACCCTGTTGAGCCTGGTGGAAAGCGGCCTGGGCGTGGCGCTGGTGCCGGCCGGCGCCCGCCGCCACCCCAGCCCCAATGTGGTCACTAAAACCCTGGCCGATTTTCCCGCCGACGCGTCGATCGGCATCTCGCTGGCATGGAACCCGGGCGCCGAGCGCAGCGCCGCGCGCAACCTGCGCGAAGTGGCCGCCCACGCCTTCCGGCCCAAGGCGGCCAAATAAGCCCCGCTTGCGGCAAGGTGGCCAGCAGGCTTAGGATGGAGCATGACCGCGCCGCGGCGCCCTGGCCGTTATCCAAGGCGCGACGCGCGGTCGGCGTTTGAACCTTGTCAGCGATCCGGGAGCACATCGTGAAAACAGTGGCTGAGATTCTCAGGGAAAAGTCGAACAATGCCGTCGTGACGGTTTCACCGGATTCCTCGGTGTTCGACGCCATCAAGACCATGGCCGAACGCAGCATCGGCGCAGTGGTGGTCGTGCAAGGGGATACGGTGCTGGGCATGCTGTCCGAGCGCGACTACGCCCGCAAAGTCGTCTTGCAAGACCGCTCGTCGCGCAGCACCAAGGTGCGCGACATCATGACCGACTCGGTGTATTACGTGGGCCCGGGCGACACGCGCGAGCACTGTATGGCCATGATGACCGAACGGCATTTCCGCCATCTTCCGGTCATCGACAACGAAAAGCTCATCGGCCTGCTGTCCATCGGCGATCTGGTCAAGGACATCATGAGCGAACAGAAATTCATCATCCACGAGCTGGAACGCTACATCAGCGGCGGCCACGCGTAAGCGCGCCGCGCCGTTGTTTCGCGCGCACTGGCGGCTATCCCGCCGCCAGGATCCGCGCCGCCGGCACGATCAAGCCCAGGCCGGCCGCCAGCAACAGCACGAACACCATCCGCTTCACGGTCTTCATGGACCCTGCCGTGCTGTAGCGCCGCGCCACCCACGTCACCCCGATCACCACGGGCAGCGCCTGCACGCTAAGCCAGAATGACGACGCCATGAAATGGCCCTGCCCCGTCACCAGCGCCAGCCGCACCACGGCATTGAGCGAGAACAGCACCAGCAGGCTGTTGCGGATGGATGCCAGCGGCAAGGGCTGGCGATACAGGTGATACACCATCGGCGGGCCGGCGCTGGAGAACAGGCCGCCCAACACGCCTGATATCCCCCCGAAGAACAGAAAGGACGCTTTGGACGACAAGCGTTCCAATGGCTTGGCGCGCGCCACCAGCAGCACCGCGCAGGCCAGGATCGTGATGCCCAGCAGCAGTTGCAGCAGGACCGTCATGGACCCGCTGATCCACGTCAACGCGGCCACACCCACGCCCACGCCTACCAGGCTGGCGATCATGGCCGGGCGCATCAGCGACCAATTCACTTGGGGCTTGGCGCGCGCCAGCGTCACGGCGGCGTTGACCAGCGACAGCACGCTGACCACGTTGGCCACTTCGGCCACCGAGGCCAACTGGAACACGCCGGACAGGCCCAGCAGCACCAGCCCGAACGCGAAGCCGGTCATGGTCTGGGCATAGGTGGCCAGCGCCACGCAGGCCAGAAACAGCAGGTGATGGGAAATGCTCATGCGGGCGGCCGGGTTTTTGTCGCGGCGATGATATCACCCGGGCGAACAGCGTTCGTTTGTCGCGATAACGCTGCGGGGCGTCGCTTTTGGCACATATCGTCACAACTAGAAGCGCACCTGCACCCCGCGCCCGGCGCGCTGCCGCTATCCTTGCCGCCCTGTCCGTCCCCCATGCACGTCCGCCCGCATGACGCCAAACGCATGACGCCAAACGCATGACACCAAAACACACCACGATCAACACGGTCACGCTGACCTGCTCCACTTGCGGCAGCGCGCAGTTCACCAAACTGGCCCCCAACGAATACCGCTGCAACCACTGCCACGCGTTGACGCTGGTGGAGGACGACGTCGCGCAGCGGCTGGAAAAGATACTGCGGGGCATGCAGCAGCCGGCCAGGCATGCGCAGATCAAGCCCAGCGCGTTGGCGGCCATCGTGCTGGTGGTGGTCGCGGCAATCGTCGTGCCGCTGGTGGCGTCGATGCTGACGTCCAGCCCGTCAACCCCGTATCGCCCAACGCCCGTGACCCCGCCGATCGATGCGTCGCTGGTCAAGCTGACGGAGGTGCGCGAAGTTCAGATCCGCGGGCGCAAGCAGCTGGTGATGATCATGCGCAACGAAACGGGCAAGAAGATCGACGTGCCACGTGTCACGGCGACGTTCTTTCAGGGCGACCTGACGCTGACGTCGACGCTGTCCACGCCATCGCCGCGCTCGCTGGAGCCCGGCGAATACGCGCCCGTGCTGATCTCGGCCCCTGAAAAGGCGTACTCGCGCTACGAATTACAGGTGGCCACGCCAACGCCGGCGCGAGGCAAGAGCAACGATGTGTCCGCCAGCAAGGTGCAGCTGGTGAATAACGACGGCGCGTATCGCCTGGTGGGATTGCTGAAGAACGACGGCGCCAAAGAGGCCGGCGCCGCGCAGATCACCGTGCTGCTGTACGGCCAGGACGGTGCGTTGATCGGCACCGGCAACGGCTATGGCAGCGCCGGCGCGTTGGCGCCGGGCGCCATGACCGCGTTCGACGTGCGCTGCGAAATGCTTGGCGACGACAAGGTCGCTTCCTACGACTACATGGTGCAAAGTGAAAGCTGACCGTTCCCCATCCAAGCCGCTTGCCTGGCCGGCCAAGACCGCGCTGGTGCTGCTGATGCTGGCGGCGGCCGGCGTGGCGTTGACCCAATACACCGCCGTGGGACCGTGGGTGGCGAACAAGCTGGGGCATGAGACGCCGGCCGGGTCGGCGAACACGGCTGCGGCCAAGCCCGCGGAGGACGCGCCCAAGGAAGCCGCTTCCACCAGCCGCATGCACCGCGTCAGCCCGGCCAATGTGCGCGTTATCGACCACGTGCGTCTGTCCACCGAAGAACTGCTGGACCCGAACTTCGCGTTGTTCGACCCGAAGGCGTTCAGCTTGTCGGCGCCGCGCCGCCTGCTGGATGAAATCGAGCGGCCGGTGATGTTCGCGGAGCTGTCCAACACCAGCACCACCGACATCGCCCTGTCGCCCCGTGTTGAAATTTCGGTGTTTGACGGCTCACGGCCGTTGAACCCGCGCCAGGAATGGACCCTGCCCACGCATCTTTACCCGGGCGAGCGGGTGCCGGTGATGCTGTCGGGCGGCAATTACGAACGGGTGACCGAGGTCAAGACCCATTGGCTGCCCGCCAAGCGCGCCGCCCTGCCCGGCCCGCGCCCCAAACTGGCCGTCACGGTCGAGAACACCGAAGCAGGGATAGGCACCGGCACGCTGAATTTCAGCTATCGCTATCGTTACAAATACGTCACCGTTCATGGCCGGGTGCGCAACGACGATCAGGTCGACGTCGAAAACGTCCGGGTCTGGGTCAGCCTGTACGACGCGCAAGACAAGTTGTCGGGCGCCCTGTTCAAGGAATTGCGGTTGCCCAAGCTGAAGCCGGGCGACAGCGCCCCTTTCGAAATGGACGTGAAGCAATTTGGTGGCAATTTTGCCCGGGTTGCCGTGGTATACGACGTGGCCACACGCTAGGATTGCGCCTGCCCGTCTCGCCTTGACTTCGTAATGGCGGCCATCGAGCCGCCATTTTCCTGCCCGGCCAATGCCGAGGCGGGCCGCATCGGCGCGCCATCTGCCTTTTAGCGTCGCCGCCCAACAACAAGGGACGGACCGTAGTCTTATATAAGATATAAGACGTTTGCTTGCCGCCCCCTCTTCCCTCTACAATTCCGGCCGACAACCCTTCTTCCAACCCGACTTTTGAGCAGGCCTCACATGCTGGATAACTACCGCCAACACGTTGCCGAACGCGCGGCTCTGGGGATTCCCCCGCTGCCCCTGACGGCTAAACAAACCGCCGAACTGATCGAACTGCTGAAGAACCCGCCCGCTGGCGAAGAGCAGAATCTGGTCGAACTGTTGACCCACCGTGTGCCGGCCGGCGTGGACGATGCCGCCAAGGTGAAGGCGTCCTACCTGGCCGCCGTGGCGCTGGGCAAGGAAGCTTGTGCGCTGATCAGCCGTGCCAAGGCGACGCAACTGCTGGGCACGATGCTCGGCGGCTACAACATTGGCCCGCTGGTCGACCTGCTGGATGACGCGGAAATCGGCACCATCGCCGCCGATGCGCTGAAAAAGACCCTGTTGATGTTCGACGCCTTCCATGACGTGAAGGAAAAGGCCGACAAGGGCAACGCCAACGCCAAGTCCGTGATGCAAAGCTGGGCCGACGCCGAATGGTTCACCAGCCGTCCGGAACTGCCGGAAAGCCTGACCATCACCGTCTTCAAGGTGCCTGGCGAAACCAACACCGACGACCTGTCGCCGGCGCCCGACGCCACGACCCGCCCCGACATCCCGATGCACGCCCTGGCGATGCTGAAGAACAAGCGCGACGGCGCGGCCTTCGAACCGGAAGAAGACGGCAAGCGCGGCCCGGTCAAGTTCATTGAATCGCTGAAAGAAAAGGGCCACCTGGTCGCCTACGTGGGTGACGTGGTCGGCACGGGTTCGTCGCGCAAGTCGGCCACCAACTCGGTGCTGTGGTTCACGGGCGAAGACATCCCCTTCGTGCCGAACAAGCGCTTTGGCGGCGTGTGCCTGGGCAACAAGATTGCCCCGATCTTCTACAACACGATGGAAGACGCCGGCGCTTTGCCGATCGAACTGGACGTGTCCAAGATGGAAATGGGCGACGTCGTTGAGCTGCGCCCCTACGACGGCAAAGCCATCAAGAACGGCGAAGTCATCGCTGAATTCGAAGTGAAGTCCGACGTGCTGTTCGACGAAGTGCGCGCCGGTGGCCGCATTCCGCTGATCATCGGCCGTGGCCTGACCGCCAAGGCTCGCGAAGCACTGGGCCTGGCCCCGTCGACGCTGTTCCGCCTGCCCAATAACCCGGTAGACACCGGCAAGGGTTACACGCTGGCCCAGAAGATGGTGGGCCGTGCTTGCGGCCTGCCGGACGGCCAGGGCATCCGCCCGGGTACCTACTGCGAACCGAAGATGACTTCGGTCGGCAGCCAGGACACCACCGGCCCGATGACCCGCGACGAATTGAAAGACCTGGCTTGCCTGGGCTTCTCGGCCGACCTGGTGATGCAGTCGTTCTGCCACACCGCCGCCTACCCCAAGCCCGTGGACGTCAAGACGCACCACACGCTGCCGGAATTCATCAGCACCCGTGGCGGCGTGTCGCTGCGCCCGGGTGACGGCGTGATCCACTCGTGGCTGAACCGCATGCTGTTGCCCGACACCGTCGGCACCGGCGGCGATTCGCACACCCGCTTCCCGATCGGCATTTCGTTCCCGGCCGGTTCGGGCCTGGTCGCCTTTGCCGCCGCCACCGGCGTGATGCCGCTGGACATGCCGGAATCGGTGCTGGTTCGCTTCAAGGGCAAGCTGCAACCCGGCGTCACCCTGCGTGACCTGGTCAACGCCATCCCGCTGTACGCCATCAAGCAAGGCCTGCTGACGGTTGCCAAGCAAGGCAAGAAGAACATTTTCTCGGGCCGTATCCTGGAAATCGAAGGCCTGCCGGACCTTAAGGTCGAGCAAGCTTTTGAACTGTCGGACGCGTCCGCTGAACGTTCGGCTGCCGGCTGCTCGGTGTTCCTGAACAAGGAACCGATCATTGAATACATCAACAGCAACATCGTGATGTTGAAGTGGATGATCGCCAACGGCTACGAAGACGAACGCACGCTGGGCCGCCGCATCAAGGCCATGGAAGCCTGGCTGGCGGACCCCAAGCTGCTGGAGCCGGACGCCGACGCCGAATACGCCGCCGTGATCGAAATCGATCTGGCGGACGTGCACGAGCCCATCGTGGCCTGCCCGAACGACCCGGACGACGTCAAGACGCTGTCGGAAGTTGCCGGCGCCAAGATCGACGAAGTGTTCATCGGCAGCTGCATGACCAACATCGGCCACTTCCGCGCGGCGTCCAAGCTGCTGGAAGGCAAGCGCGACATCCCGGTCAAGCTGTGGGTTGCCCCGCCGACCAAGATGGACGCCACGCAGTTGACCGAAGAAGGCCACTACGGCGTCTTTGGCACCGCCGGCGCCCGCACGGAAATGCCGGGCTGCTCGCTGTGCATGGGTAACCAGGCACAAGTGCGCGAAGGCGCAACCGTGATGTCGACCAGCACCCGCAACTTCCCGAACCGCCTGGGCAAGAACACGAACGTGTACCTGGGTTCGGCCGAACTTGCCGCCATCTGCTCGAAGCTGGGCCGCATCCCGACCAAGGACGAGTACATGGCCGACATGGGCGTCATCAACAAGAGCGGCGACCAGATCTATCAGTACCTGAACTTCGACAAGATCGCCGACTACAAGGACGTGGCCGACGTGATCGAGGTGTAAGCCTTTCAGGTGTAAGCCTGATGCGTGTACGCGTTATGCGTGTACGCCCTATGCGATAGCTGGTCTCTGTGCCGGCTTTCCACGCAGACAACGGCCCCGGCGCAATCCGGGGCCGTTTGCAATCCGGCGCCGTTCGCTTCGGGCGGCGGCTTATCCGGCGTCCTTCCCCGCGACCAACCAGGCTTACCCACCCATTTCGGGGACGGAACTTTTCCGGCGATACGTTTTCATACAATCGCGGTATCTTGTGACACCCGTCAACACCCATCACACCCCGGGCGCGGCCATCGACCGCGCCCCCACCCCCAGGAGGAAGCCCGCCAATGACCCGGCTTTTGCTGCCGCCGCTGCTACTGCTGGCGCTTGCCGGTTGCGCCACGGCGCCGCCATCGAACCCCGAGAACATTTGCGCGATCTTCCGAGAAAAGCCGGACTGGCACGACGCCGCCCTGAAGGTGCAGAAGAAATGGGGCGCACCCGTGCCGGTGCCCATGGCGATGATGTACCAAGAGTCCTCCTTCAAGCAGGACGCCGTGCCGCCCCGCTACTACTTCCTTGGCATCATCCCCTGGGGCCGCGTCAGTTCCGCCTACGGCTACGCCCAGGCCAAGGATGAAACCTGGGCCGACTACAAACGCGAAGCCGGCGGCTGGGGCTCAAGCCGCGACGACTTCGCCGACGCGCTGGACTTCATGGGCTGGTACATGAGCAAGTCGCAACGGATAAACGGCATCTCGAAGTGGGACGCCTACGGCCAGTACCTGAACTATCACGAAGGCTGGACCGGCTACCGCAACCGCAGCTACGACCGCAAGGCATGGCTGAAGACGGTGTCGCAAAAGGTGCAGGCACGCGCGGAGAAATTCACGTCGCAATACAAAAGTTGCGAAGGCGACCTGACGCGTGGGGGGTGGTTGTGGTGAGCCGATAGCAACTGCCGCGCTTGCCTTGATCTCTATACAAAAATTTGTATAACCGCCACATGAAAGGCCCAGAACTCGTCACCTTTTGGGGTACGGCACTTGACGAACCGCGGGCCTGCAAGTGCATATGACGATTCGGGAAGCAGTGTGATCGGCTGCTGAGACTTCCGTCCAAAACAAAAATCCCGGCCTGGGCCGGGATTTTTTTCGCTTGCGTGACTTAGCCTGCGGCGATCAGAAGTCCATGCTGGCCGACAGCAGGAACGTGCGCGGGCCGCCAAGGACCAGGTAGCCGTTGCCGGGGTAGCCGCCGACCGACGACCAGTAGTTGCGATTGGCGATGTTCTCGACGCGGGCACGCAGCGTCACGACGTGGCCGTCGACGTCCGTCATGTAGCGCAGGCCGGCGTCAAAGCGGGTCCAGCCGGGGACTTTGAGGGTGTTGGCGTCGTTGGCATAGGACGAGCCGGTGTAGACCATGCGGCCGTCGACGGCCAGGCCTTGCACGCCCGGGATGTCCCATTCCACGCCCATGTTGGCCTGGAAGCGCGGCACGCCGATCACGCGATTGCCGTCCAGCGACGCGTTGCCGGTGGAGCGCTGTTCGGCATCCAGCCAGGTCAGGCCGCCCAGCACGCGCACGCTCTTGATCGGTTCGCCGTAGACGGTCAGTTCCACGCCTTGATGGCGGTCTTTGCCGGACGTGGTCAGCTCGTTGCTGGCGTTGTACATCGCGCGCGGCTTGTCGGTAGAGAACAAGGCCAGGCCGGCGCCAAGCCCCTCGCCTTCGTACTTCACGCCCACTTCTTTTTGCTTGGACACATACGGCTGAAGGCTCTGGCCAACGTTGGGCACGGGCTTGCCGTTGGCGTTGGCCGGCGCCGTCGGCCCGGCCACCAGGGCTTCGATGTAGTTGGCGTACAGCGACACGCTGGGCGCCACCTTGAAGACGATACCGGCAGCCGGCGAGTTGCGGCTGGCGTCATACGCGCCGTTTTCCTTGCCGGTGTTGTACGCGTAGTCGCGCTGCGACAAGCGTTGATGGCGGATGCCCAAGGTCAGCAGCACCTTGTCGTCCAGGAACGACATCGTGTCGCCCAGGGCGTAGCTGCTCATGCGCGTGCGTCCTTGCAAGGCGGGGTTATCGATATCGTTGCCTCGCAAAGCACCTGTGCTAAACGCCGGCTTGTCGTAGGAAATCGGATCGTAGATGTTCGTCGGATACGTGTTGGCGAAATCCATGATGTAGGCGTTCTTCTTCTTCAGATCGAAGAAGGAAGCCGACACCACCACTTCGTGGCCGACAGGGCCGGTGCGCAGCTTGGCACGCAGACCCAGTTCGCCGGTATTGACGCTGTCTTCACGCGTATTGTCAAAGCGGTAGAAGTTGCCCGCGCCCGTGCTGCCATTGGTCAACGTCACGTTGCCCAGCGAATTCGCCTCATCGCTGCGGCGGAAGCCGTATGCTGCCCAACCCGTCAGCTTGTCGCTGAAATCATGTTCCGCGCGCAGGGTGCCGAACACATCGCGTTCATTGGAATACGACCACGGCTGCGCATAGTTCGAGCTGGCGTCCGGTGCGTCGGGAACGGTGGTCACCGCCGAGCCCATCGTCACGTTCGGACGCGGCCGCTTCAGCTTGTTTTCCTGCCAGCCGATATCGCCCGACAAGCGGGTATCCGCCGACCGCCAGTCGATACCCAGGGACACCAGGCTGGTGCGCGAATGTTCGTCGTCGATCCCCGTGTCGCCACTGCGTTGCGCGGCATTCAGGCGGATGCCCGTGCTGTCGTCGGGACCGAAACGGCGCGCGATGTCGGTCGACAGCTGGAACTGGCCGCCGCTGCCCACGCCGGTGGTGACCCGCGTCAGCGGCTCGTTGGGTGCGCGCTTGGGCACCAGGTTGATCACGCCGCCGATGCCGCCGCCACCGGGCGTGGCACCCGTCAGGAAAGCCGTTGCACCGCGCAGCACTTCCACGCGTTCGAACAATTCGGTGGCGATGTACTGGCGCGGCAGCAGGCTGTACAAACCGTTGTACGCCACGTCGTCCGAACTCAGGATGAAGCCGCGAATGAAGTAGGACTCTTGGAAATTGCCGAAGCCGCGCGCCACGCGCACGCCGGAATCGTTCTGCAAGACATCGCCCACGCTGCGCGCCTGCTTGTCCTGGATCAGCTCGTTCGTGTAGCTGGTGATGCTGAACGGCGTGCTCATGTTGTCTTGCGTACCCAGGATGCCCACGCGGCCGCCCGTAGCCACCTGCCCGCCCGCAAAGGGCACGGCCAAACCGCCTGCCGAGGCGTCGGCGCTGGCTTCCACCTTGATGGCTTCCATCGACACGACGGAGCCACCGGCAGCGCCGGGTTGCGCGGGGACGGGGGTGGCGGTTTGAGCGTGGACGGCGCTGATGCACGGCAGCGTTGCGGCTACGCAGGCAAGTGTTCGAATTTTCATATCGGGGTCAGGGGACGGTAAGTACGCGTTGACGCGCGGAGAAACACACAATCCCGATGGAATGACGCGCGGAAAACGGCGTATCAGCTGGCACTACCGCAAAAGCCTGGCACCAGGCCCTGACCGAGCCCGTTCACCCAGGGGTCTTGAGGTCTTAAGGCGCAAATATTATCAAATCGATAATCATTCTCACTCGTCCCCGTTTTCGCTTTTGCGCGTCGTTGCGGTCGCGCAACACACAACCTTGATGGCTTCAGGGTCAACTGGTGACCGGCTTGGGGCGGGTGCGACGACGTGGGGAGGTCGGCACGGTCGTGGCTGAGGTGGGGACTGAGGTGGGGACTGAGGTGGGGACTGCGGTGGGGGCTGCGATGGGGGC